>JAFYYR010000020.1 GCA_017557435.1 Pseudobutyrivibrio sp.
TATCGCTGCTCAGGCTCTTGGTATTGGCGAGGGCTCAATCGATGCAACAATCGATTTCGTAAAGGAAAGAAAGCAGTTTGGTCGTCCAATCGCTGCATTCCAGAACACAGCATTCCAGCTTGCTGATATGAAGGCTCGTATGGATGCTGCTAAGTATCTTGTATACAATGCTGCATGTACAAAGGACATTTATACACAGGATCATAGAACAAGCTACTCTATCGAGGCAGCTGAGGCTAAGCTTTTTGCAGCTGAGGCAGCTATGGCTGTTACTACAAAGGCTGTACAGCTTCACGGTGGTTACGGTTATACAAGAGAGTACGATGTTGAGCGTATGATGCGTGATGCTAAGATCACAGAAATTTACGAAGGAACATCTGAGGTTCAGAGACTTGTTATCTCTGGCGCAATGCTCAAGTAATTAACACTTTTATAGTTAAAGGAGATTAAATACATGAATATCGTAGTATGTATTAAACAGGTTCCTGATACAAAGGGCGGCGTAAAGTTTAACCCAGATGGAACTCTTGATAGAGCTTCAATGCTCGCAATTATGAATCCAGATGACAAGGCAGGTCTTGAGGCTGCTCTTCGTCTTAAGGATGAGACAGGTGCAAAGGTAACAGTTGTAACAATGGGTCTTCCAAAGGCAGATGATATGCTTCGTGAAGCTCTTGCTATGGGTGCTGATGAGGCAGTTCTTATCACAGATAGACGCCTTGGTGGTGCTGATACATGGGCAACTTCTTCTACAATTGCAGCTGGTCTTAAGAAGCTTGATTACGATCTTATCATTACAGGTCGTCAGGCTATCGATGGTGATACAGCACAGGTTGGTCCTCAGATCGCTGAGCACCTTGGCCTTCCTGTAATCTCATATGCTGAGGCTATCAAAGTTGAGGGTAACAGCGTTATCGTTCAGCGTCAGTATGAGGATAGATATCATGAGATTAAGGCTCAGATGCCTTGTCTTATCACAGCTCTTGCAGAGCTCAACGAGCCACGTTATATGACTCCAGGCGGAATTTTCGATGCTTTCGATAAGGAAGTAACAGTTTGGGGTAGAGATGATCTTACAGATCTTGATGATGCAAACATCGGTCTTGCTGGTTCTCCAACAAAGATTGCTAAGGCATCTGATAAGGTACGTAAGGGCGCTGGCGAGAAGGTAGCTCTTGACCCTAAGGAGTCAGTAGAGTACATCGTTAGCAAGCTTAAAGAAAAGCATGTAATTTAATAAGAGGAGGCAAATAGAATGTCATTAGAAGAATACAAGGGCGTAGCTATATTCGCTCAGCAGGTTGATAATAAACTTAGCTCAATTGCCTTCGAACTTATCGGCAAGGCACACGAGCTTGCAGCAGATTTAGGAACAGACGTAACAGCAGTAGTACTTGGTAAGGGTATCGCTAACCTGGCAGATGAGCTTGGTGAGTACGGTGCAGACAAGGTTGTTGTTATCGATGATCCAGCACTTGAGACATATCGTACAGAGCCTTATGCACAGGCTCTTACAGCTTATATTAATGAGTACAAGCCAGAGATCATGCTTGTTGGTGCAACAGCAATCGGTCGTGATCTTGGTCCTACAGTTTCAGCTAGAGTTCAGACAGGTCTTACAGCTGACTGTACTTCACTTGAGATTGGTGATTTCCCACTTCAGGCTAGAGAAGGTCAGGAGCAGAAGCACAATCAGCTTCTTATGACTCGTCCAGCATTCGGTGGTAACACAATCGCTACAATCGCATGCCCAGACAACCGTCCACAGATGGCTACAGTTCGTCCAGGTGTTATGCAGAAGCTTGATAAGGTTGCTGGCCGCAAGGCAGAAGTTATCAACTTCAACCCAGAAATCAAAGAGAACAACAGATTTGTTGAGATTCTTAACATCGTAAAGAACGTTGCTACAACAGTAGATATCATGGATGCAAAGATTCTTGTATCTGGTGGTCGTGGTGTTGGTTCTGCTGAGAACTTCAAGCTTCTTGATGATCTTGCAGAGGTTCTTGGTGCTACAGTTTCTTGCTCACGTGCCGTTGTAGATTCAGGCTGGAAGCCAAAGGATCTTCAGGTAGGTCAGACAGGTAAGACTGTACGTCCTAACGTATATTTTGCTATCGGTATCTCTGGTGCTATTCAGCATACAGCAGGTATGGAAGAGTCAGATATTATCATCGCTATCAACAAGGATGAGACAGCTCCTATCTTTGATGTAGCTGATTACGGTATCGTTGGTGATCTTAACAAGATCGTTCCAGCTCTTACTGAGGCACTTAAGGCTGAGTTAGCTAACAAGTAATTCGGTCGAATTAAAAATGGGGCAATATCTACTCTTTCCGAAGATTAGATTTTTCCTATAATTTCTTTCTTTAATTTTATTAAAGGCGGGTCCAGATGGACTCGCCTTTAAGTAATTTTAGGTGTAAATTCATCGAATGTTTCCTGTTTACACATTCTTTCGCCACAGATATGGATTGATATATATATATATATTATCATAGGTTTAGTGTGAGGACTTGCGAATGGAAAAGAGGCGATGGATAACAATTGTATTATCGATGATGGTAACTGTAATGGTTGCTTTCTTTATTGCGCCTTTTGAATGTGAAGCTAGAACTTTAACTCAGGCTGAAAATATGTCTCGAGTTAATTATAGAATTCTAAATGAAGATGAGATTAACATTTTAAGAGTCTTCTTTGATTATGATTTTTATAAAGAAAATAATAGTGACGTGGTAGATGATTATGGTGATAGTTATGAAGCTCTATTCAATCACTTTGTGACTAAAGGTGTATTTGAAGGAAGAGATTGTTGCTCCTATTTCAATCCATCAGCGTATGGTGCTTTGAATCCTGATTTGTTATTAGCTTTTGGCGCTAATCCGGTGAAATACTACGAGCATTATTTGATTTTTAGTGATGGTGAAAATAGAGAAGATGCAACACTTGAAGTATGTGCTACACGAAATGTCACTGTAGTTTCATTGGCTGCTTCATCTATTATAATAACACCAGTAGTATATTTTGCTGCAAAGTTATTTGGTACTGAAAGCTTTTATGAAGTAGCTGAGGTAGTTTATGGAAAGAGGATTGAAGTAACTTCAGTGGAGACTCCACGTCCAACACCAAGTCCAGCTCCTGCTCCAATTCCTAATCCAGCACCAATACCAGACCCGGCACCGAATCCAGGTCCAACACCGGGACCAGGACCATCGCCTGAACCTACTCCAACACCAGACCCAGGTCCAACACCGGGACCAGGACCATCGCCTGAACCTACTCCAACACCAGACCCAGGTCCAACACCGGGACCAGGACCATCGCCTGGACCTACTCCAACGCCTAATCCTGCACCAACTCCTTCAGGTCCAATAGTTGTACAAATGGAGCCTGGAGATACAGTATATTATTATATTTTACATAGTGAAAATGATCAGTCAGTATATGGGGCATATCAAGGTATAGGTGATCGACGTGATTTGACATTAGTTTGGACATCTTCTGATGAATATAGTGTTTCGGGAGATTATGAACCAACCTCAGAACATGCTCCAGAAACATGTTCTAATTTTGTTGTAACAGTTGTTTATGATTTTCCTTCACAAGCTAGTAATGAAGAAAAAATACAATATATTGCAGGCTACAAACCTGGTGAAAATATTAAAATAAATGTAGATAGGTCAGATGATGTTACAGTAGTTGATTTACCTACAATGCCGATAGGAACCGATGCAGTAGCTTCGGTGCATGATGGTACATATCACAATGTAGGTGATTCATTTGCAGTAGACGCCTCAACAGAATTTAGCATAAATGATGACGTTAATGTATGTGTAGAAACAGTATTGTCAAATAGTGAAAATTCAGACCAATTTGTTAGTGTAGAATTGGAAGTTAAGTGATAAAATCATTACTATGAATACAAGTAGAAGACTAGACATGACACATGGCCCTTTATTGGGCAAATTAATAATCTTTACAATTCCGATTATTTTGTCAGGTGTATTGCAGCTTTTATTTAACGCAGCTGACGTAATCGTTGTCGGTAGATTTGCCGGTCAGGCAAGCCTTAGTGCTGTAGGTTCCACTTCTTCACTTATTAATTTAATGACTAACCTGTTTATAGGTATGTCTGTTGGTGCTAATGTATGTGCTGCTCAGTACTATGGTGCCAATAATGAAGCTGATGTTAAGAAAACAATTCATACAAGCACAGCCTTTTCTCTTATATGCGGAATAGTATTAATATTTGTTGGTGTTTTTGGAGCCCGCCCAATGCTTTTACTTATGGGGTCTCCTACCAATGTTATTAATCTAGCTGTTCTTTATGTGCAGATATATTTTATTGCTATGCCAGCAATAATGCTTTATAACTTTTTAGCTGCTATCTTAAGAGCATCTGGAGATACAGCGCATCCACTTTTCTTTCTTACAATAGCAGGTATAGTAAACGTATTATTAAATCTAGTTTTAGTAATTGGATTTAAGCTTGGAGTTGCAGGCGTTGCTATTGCAACTGTTACATCAAACTACATTTCCTGTGGAATGCTTGTGGTCTTTTTGATGAGAAAAGATGACTCCCTTAAGCTCGATATTACTAAGATATCTATAGACGGCAAGATTCTTAAAAAGATAGTTACCATGGGATTGCCTGCAGGTATTCAAGGCTCCTTGTTTTCACTATCTAACGTAGTTATTCAATCTGCAATTAATTCTTTCGGAGAAGCTGTTATGGCAGGCTCTGCAGCGGCATCTTCCATAGAGGGATTTGTATATATTTCTATGAACTCGGTATCTCAGACCACTGTGACATTTGTTGGTCAAAACTATGGCGCAGGTGATGAGAAGAGAGTTAAGAGAGTTATTTTTGATACCTTAGCAATTGTTAGTGTTGTAGGTCTCACTATGGGAAATCTTGCATATCATTTTGCGCCTCAATTGTTGCCGATTTATATGGATAGCAATGAGGATATTACAAGAGCGGTAGCTGCAGGTACCGTGAGACTGCTTTGGGTATGCTGCCCTTATCTTTTGTGCGGAATAATGGATACCCTCTGTGGTGGTCTTAGAGGTTTGGGCCATTCTACAGTTCCTATGGTTGTATCATTGCTTGGCGCTTGCGTTACTAGACTTATTTGGATTGCTACATATTTCCAGAGTCATCACACAGAGTCAGTACTGTTTTTCAGCTATCCAGGTAGCTGGTTCCTTACACTTACAGTTCACAGTATTTGTTTGATTATCGTTTATAAAGCTTGGGTTAAAAGGAAAAATAGCGAAATTAGAATATAGCTCGGGGAGGATTGGATGGATTTTAAATCTATGTTACATGCAATGAGCAGACCTAGGAAAAATGCAGTTTCCTATGATCTCTCAACGGAATTTAAATATACAGGTCTACAGGAATATCCTAGACCACAGTTACAGCGTAAGTCCTATATCAACTTAAATGGAAAATGGGATTATAGGATTTTAAGTGGTCAGGGGCAGGTTATATGTCAGGGACCAATAGAGGTGCCATTTTCGCCTGAAACTAGCCTTTCTGGAACAGAGCAGCACATGCTTCTTCCAGAAGAGACTTTAGAATATACAAAGTTTTTTACACTTGAGAAGGTGAAGAAATCTAAAAATCTCATTTTACATTTTGGAGCAGTTGACCAGGTAGCCCATGTATCGATAAATGGAATATCTCTTGGCACCCACGAGGGTGGCTATACCTCATTTTCATTTGATATAACTGAATATGTAGTTGAGGGAGATAATGAAATCAAGGTAAAAGTCCGTGATTACACAGATAAGGTGGGCTATGCCAGAGGTAAGCAATGCTTGAATCCTCATGGTATGTGGTATACAGCTCAAAGTGGTATATGGCAGACTGTTTGGATGGAGTGGGTTCCAAAGGCTTATGTTACTGATATGAAAATCACACCTGATATAGACAGGAATAGGGTGGATTTTATATTTAGAGTCTCAGAAATGAAGGGACATATAGCTATCAGTTCCTCTAATCAGGATTTAATTAAGAGATACAGCGTTGATAAAATCAGCGATGACTATATATATGCACATATCGAGCTTGATAAATACAAGCTATGGTCTCCAGAGGACCCTAATATTTATTTTGTAAATGTAGAGTATGGCAAGGACAGCTTTTCTACATACTTTACAATGCGCCATTTCGGAGTTGAGGTGGATGAAAAGGGTATTCCAAGACTGACACTTAACCACAAGCCATATTTTATGAATGGTGTTTTGGATCAGGGCTATTATCCTGAGAGTCTTATGACTCCACCTAGTGATGACGCTATGATTTTTGATATAGAGACTATCAAAAGCCTTGGTTTTAACATGATTAGAAAGCACTGCAAGCTTGAGCCTATGCGCTGGTATTTTCACTGTGATAGAATCGGCATGATTGTATGGCAGGATATTGTAAATGGTGGAACTGAATACAATATGAATATGATTTGTAATATTCCAACTTTAGTTCGACCTTTTGGAAGCACTAAGGATAAGAACAAGATATTCCTTAAATTTACAGGCAGAAACACCGAGAAATCCAAGGAATTGTGGCGCATGGAGTGTGCAGATATCATGAACCAGCTTTATAGTGTTCCTTGCATAGGTCAGTGGTGCCTATTTAATGAGGGTTGGGGTCAGTTTGATGCTAATGCTAATCTAGAGTTTGCTAAGAAATACGATACTACAAGACCTTTTGATGCAGCTTCAGGTTGGTTCCACGAGGGTTGTGGTGATATTTATTCTGAACACTTGTATTTTGAGGAGCTTCGTGTGAAAAAGGGAGCTCGACCATATGTAATTGCTGAGTATGGCGGCCCATCTCTAAAGGTTGGCGGTCATGTGAAAAAGGATTATCTCTATGGATACAAGAGATTCTCTCAGCCAAAGGATTTACAGGCTTACTATGATAAGCTTATGGCAAAAATAAAGTCCCTCCAGGAAGAGGGACTTGCAGGAGCTGTATTTACTCAAGCTACTGATGTGGAAGAGGAGGTTAATGGCCTCATTACTTACGATCGCAAGGTGCAAAAGCTCTATTAAACCAGCTCTGTGGAAAAGCCATACCGAATATGATTCCCATAACAATGGCTCCGGCTGTCTTTATTGTGGACAGGCCGTAGCTTGAGAACATGGCCATATCATTTGTAATTAAATAATAAGAAGTGTAATAGATTCCGGCACCAGGTACCAGTGGGAAAATTCCTGCTATAAGGTACACGGTGACGGGATTTTTGCGTTTAGCTGCAAATGTTCTGGAAAATACTGTAAGCAAAAATGAACCTACAACATTGCCAAGGGTAGGTGCTCCAAGCGCCTGGGTAATGATGAAATAGAATATCCATCCTATTCCGCCTGATATTCCGCAGTACAATAACTCTGACTTTGGTGCGGAAAAAACAATTGCAAATCCAAGTGTTGCAATCATTGCTATGATGAATTGAATAATATAATCTACTAACATTAGATGTAGGCACCTCCTCCTATTAAATGTCCGATGGTGATTACAATACCTACACCAACGGCGATGCAGAAGGCTGTCAGCAATGCATCGATTAATCTGATTGAACCTGATAGATAATCACTGTTGATAAAATCTCTGATACTGTTTGTAAGTGGTATTCCAGGAACAAGTGGCATTATGCCACCGATGATTATCTTATCATAATGAACTGGTAAGCCTACGGCATATAGTAGGATTGCTGTGAGGGAAACCACTATACTACCAAATACATTGGTCATGGTCTTACTGTTGGACTTCTTCTGGAACATAAGAAATACTCTAAGAACCATTCCAACTAAAATAGCCATTACTGAATCTAGTGGTGTACCTCCATATAAATATGCAAATCCACCACAGCCGATTCCGGTTGCTATTAATAATGTAAGCTGACTATATCCTGGTAGTGTTTTGCATTCTTCTAATTTCTTCCATGCATCCTCTATTGAAATATTATGTGCGCATACTTCTCTGCACAAATGATTCAGTGCTGCGATTCGACCTAAGTTCATTGGGTACATAGGCACATGTCTAATCATCGAACTGGCATGTTCTGTCACTTCATCTGCGCTTGCAAATATTCCATTGCTAAGTACATATACGTCACAGTCGGTGATGTCATATGAATTTAAAACTGCAAGTACACTATCCTCTACTCGATACACCTCTGCTCCGTTTCGAAGTAAGATGTCTCCTAATTCAACTGCAAAGGATAGTACCTTTTTTGTGTCTGTCATGTTATCTCCTTGTTTCTTAATTTCTCTATTTTTGATTATCCAATATTAACATTATTTTTTCAACCAAATCCTATTTATTTACAATTGTGGATAACATTGTGGGTAAAAATTGCTTGTTGATTGAAGTGTCACTATTGTGGAAAACTTCTGCAAGCCCTTTAAATTAAAGGATTTTCAAAAATGTGGAAAAATTGATTTCCACAGCAATAATTGAAAAAGTGAAGTTATCCTCAACTTAAAAAAAATGATTGTGGATATTGTGGATAAGTCGGTTGATAAGTTGGCGCGTGTACCAACTATAGAAAAGACCAGGTAATTGCCCCATTTTAAGTAGAATAAATAGGAGAACATTTAGAAAGTAGTAAGAGATAAATGTTTGATACCGGAATCATATTATGTGTGATATAATTGAGCTCGTACGATAGTAAATGGAGGTAAGAAAATTGGCAGACAGTAGTTCATGTTCATCAGCTAGCTCATGCAGTCGTGGCTCATGTGAGGGTTGTCCATCTGCTGCAGCAGCTAAAAAGGGTGTTAGAAATACAGCATTTCTTGAGGCGCCTAATAAGAATTCAAATATAAAGCATGTTATAGGAGTAGTATCAGGTAAGGGTGGTGTTGGAAAGTCACTGGTCACATCATCACTTGCAGGCATTATGGCCCGCGCCGGTTATTCTGTTGGTGTGTTAGATGCTGATATTACAGGACCATCTATTCCAAAGATGTTTGGAGTTCACGGACCAGCTACAGGTAATGACGAGGGTACTTTCCCAGAGGTTGCCGAGGATGGCACAAAGATAATGTCTATTAACCTCATGCTTGATGACGAAGAGTCTCCAGTTGTTTGGAGAGGTCCTGTTATCGCAGGCGTAGTTAAGCAGTTCTGGACAGATGTTCAGTGGGGCGATGTGGATTACCTATTTGTAGATATGCCACCTGGAACAGGTGATGTACCTCTTACATGTTTCCAGTCCCTTCCAGTGGATGGCATTATTATTGTTACAAGTCCACAGGAATTGGTTCAGATGATTGTTAAGAAGGCATACAACATGGCTGAGATGATGCACATCCCAGTACTTGGCCTTGTGGAGAATTATTCATACATATCATGTCCAGACTGTGGTAAGAAAATCGAGATATTTGGCGAGAGCCATATCGACGAGGTGGCAGCAGGTCTTAATATTCCAGTACTTGGCAAGATGCCTATGGATAGAAGCTTCGCCACTGCAGCAGACGCAGGTCGTATCTACGACTTGGACAACGAATATCTCAAGGATGCCGTAGCGGTACTTGAGAATGTCTCCAAGACGCTTTAAGGGCATATAGCCTGTATATTTAATTTTGATCGTATGGGCTGATTTTAGTGATTAGTCAGTTTGGTTAAAATAAATGTAGAATTAATAAATATAACAGATGTTAATATATAATAAATGAGGATGGTTCGCAGATATAAATAGGCTGTCTTTAACAAGCTATTATTATTTCTTAAGCGAAGCTTTTTATGCTGAGCGTAGAAATCATAATGCTTGTGAAAGTAACAGCCGCTAAAAAGGTGGAAACCATCCGGATTAGGAGATTAAATTATGGCACAGAATCCAGTAGTTACAATTGAGATGGAGAATGGAGATATTATCAAGGCAGAGCTTTATCCTGAGATTGCTCCAAATACAGTTAATAACTTCATCAGTCTTATTAACCATGACTTCTATAATGGAGTTATCTTCCACAGAGTTATTAAGGGCTTTATGCTCCAGGGTGGGGATCCAGACGGAACAGGTATGGGCGGCCCAGGTTATTCAATCAAGGGCGAGTTTTCAAGCAACGGCTTTAAGAATGACTTAAAGCATGAGCCAGGCGTACTTTCTATGGCACGTACAATGTTCCCAGATTCAGCAGGTAGCCAGTTCTTTATCATGCATAAGAACAGTCCACATCTTGATGGAGATTACGCAGCATTTGGTAAGGTTACTGAGGGTATGGATGTTGTGAACAAAATCGCTGAGGTTGATACAGACTGGTCAGATAGACCTCTTACAGAGCAGAAGATGAAGAAGGTTACTGTAGAGACATTTGGCGTTGATTATCCAGAACCAGAAAAGCTATAGTTTTTTAGCTATGCTAAAATAACTATTGCCATTATCAGTGCTATTTCCGGAGAGAATTATAAATGCGTTGATGTTCTCGCTCTAGTTGAAATATTAGAAATGTTATGTTAATATTACGGCACGCGTTTCGCGTGTCGTTTTTTCTTATTACTATCTTATCTATACCCATGTGATAAATGAAATTTAAATTTAACAAAATTGCTATTAGCTTTATATTATGGGGCGCAGTGGAATTATGTTCGATCGTTTATTGCGCCTTAAGAAGGTTTAGAGAGCAAAAGAAAAGAGTTATGAAGGAGCTTTATATTAAGCGTGTTATTCGGCTTTTGCCCAAGTGCGGTGATAGTATAGAGCTTCTGAGAGAGCTTTATTATAGCTTTGGAAATAATAAGTATCTTAGGAAGATTTTGATTAGAGCTATAAAGCATCAGGAAAAGCAGTTTGATAATAGAACTTACGTGGCTGCAGGCTTTTCTTATATAGAAGGCAAAATAGGATGCGCTCCCATTAACTATATTCACAGATATCTAGCGGAGAATGAGCTTAAAGTTGGAGACTATAGTCTTGTGGATATTAAAGACTTAGAAGCTGCAGCCCAGCAGCAAATATTATTGTGGAAAACTGAAAATGATAAATTTCTAACTTATATGAGAAAGCAGAGGACTAAACTGTTATTTGAAAAATCTGTCTTATTATTCTGCAATCTACTAATTTATCTCAAATATAGTAATGATATTACCCTGTTAATTTTTGTAGTTGTAAATACAATTGGCTTGGTGAGTTTTATTATTCTGGATTATGATTGCTGTGTTGTAGATGAGAAAAAGCGTGAAGGAAATCTTGCAAGAAGAAATAAGGGCAAAAAAAGAGCCCTTGCCAAAGATAAGAGGCTACGTGAAATGTTTCAAATATCCGGTGGCACGGGCTTGATTGTAAATATTACTTTGTTTGTGATTCGTCTGCTTGAACAGGAAGCTTTATTCTAAGCTTAGTTATTCTCTTCTTTTCAACAGCAAGCACTCTGACTATGATGCCATTTTCAGATACGTATGTCTCTCCCACAGTTGGGAAGTGATCAAATGCACCTACGATATAACCTCCAATGGTGTCATAGTCCTCGCTGGAGAATCCCAGTGGGATGATATCACACAAATCCTCCAGGTTCATAGAACCGAGAACCTGATATTCTCTATCGCTTATACGGACAACAGGGTCTTCCTCATCTTCGTCGTATTCGTCACGGATTTCACCTACAATCTCTTCTAGCAAATCCTCGAGAGTAATCATTCCCGATAAATCACCATACTCATCCAAGACAATTGAGAGAGAAGCTGCCTCCTTTCGCATCTCATCGAAAAGATCAGATACGTTTTTCATTTCATAAGTGAAATAAGCGTCTCGTAGGTAATCCTTGATGGAAAAGTCTGAAGTAGGGGTAAGCCCTAAGAAGTCCTTCATATTGACAATTCCGAGGACCTTGTCAGTGTCAGGCTCACAAACAGGAAGTCTTGTGTACATGTCTTCTTTGAATACATCTATTAATTCCTGATATGAAATGTCTGCGTCTACCATAGTCATGTCGATTCTAGGAATCATGACTTCTTTTGCGGTGGCATCTGAAAAATCAAATACCTTGTGAATCATGGTGCGCTCATCGCTTTCTATTTCTCCAGTTTCATGGCTGACATCAACCATTGTACGAATTTCTTCTTCTGTAATGGTGTTGTCTTTGAAATCAGGGTCTATACCAAATAGTCTGATGAATAGTCCTGAAAGGAAATTAACACCAGCGATTACAGGAGTGAATAGCCACATTATACCGCCAATGATTGGGGCAAAGTGTAGGCTAAGTCTGGTGGAATAGCTAGTGGCAAGTGACTTTGGAGTAATCTCGCCAAAAATCAATACAAGCAAAGTGAGAATACCTGTTGCGATGCCGGCGCCTTTGCTTCCAAGCAAATCTATTGCAAGAGTAGTAGCTAGCGAAGATGCAGATAGGTTCACAATGTTGTTTCCTATGAGAATAGCTGAAAGCATTTTCTTAGGGCGGTTGATAACCTTTAAAACTCTTTCGGCTTTTTTATCACCGTCATCAGCCATGGTCTTGATTTTTATTTTATTAACTGTTGTAAGGGCTGTTTCTGCTGATGAGAAAAAAGCAGATAGAGCCAACAAAATAAATAGAATTACAAAACGAATTGTCGTGTGTGAATCCAAATAAAAACCTCCCGTATATACATATTAAATATTAGCTATGATTATAGCATTTATTCTTTCTTAATAAAATCTCTAGAAGATGAACTTGAATTAATGCACATTTAGTGTGGCAATTTCGGTGGACTTGCTTTAAAGTAAATAGGTAAGTGAGTTTTCACCGAGGGGATTTGGTGTTAGTGACTCTAATACTTATAGTTAGGAAATAATTTATGAAAAAGAGACTTCTTATTATAGGCTTAACTTTATATATGGCAGCTACAATGGTGGCCTGCGGCGGACCTAATCAAAAGGAAATTGACCTGCGTGACCAGGGAGTGGAAGCTCTTGATGCAGGAGATTATGAGACCGCTATTAAATTATTTAACAAGGCTTTGGGCTGTTCCATTGGTAAGGTTACTGACTTGGAAATAGATATTAATTATTACAAGGCGGCAGCTCAGTTTAAGTCAGGAGATTTCGAGGCTGCGGCTTCAACCTACGAGGCACTGATTAAATATGACGGAGACAATTATGAGCCTTACTTTTTGAGAGGAAGCATTTACGCTTCTGAGGGTGAAGTAGGAAAGGCTATATTGGATTACGACAAGGCTGTTGAGGTAGATAAGAAGAACTACCTTCTTTATATAGAAATCTATGAGAATCTGGATTCTCTTGGTTATACAGATCAGGGTAAGGTCTATTTGGACAATGCTCTGCAGATTTCAGATAAATCGGCGGAGGGTAGCTACTACAAGGGACGAATCAACTATATGCTAGGTCAGACTTCTCAGGCAGAGGAGTTGCTACAGAAGGCGGTGGATAAGGACATCGTAGAAGCTAGATTATATTTGGCTAAAATATATCAGGACCAGGGCGACTATGAGAAGGCCCAGGGACTTTTGGAAGAGTATGCTAAATCAGAGGATGTAACTAGCGAGGCCCTTGCTACTCTAGGCGATATTGAGATGGCCAATGGCAATTATGAGAATGCATTGGGATATTATGAAGCTGGGTTGAGTCTTGAATCAATAGACAATATGCCTGACCTTATGAAGGGACAAGTTTCAGCCCTAGAACACCTTGGTAGATTCACTGAAGCCTGTGATGCATTGACACAATATCTTGAATCCTACCCCAATGATGAGGTGGCAAAGAAGGAGCTAATATTCCTTCAAACACGATAAAAACCCTTAAGACACGCTACAATATGTAGTGTGTCTTTTTTATGTTTAAATACCAAATATTGTGTGTGTTGAATCGTAATTCTACCTAGAAAATATTCAAAAGTGAAATGGTATTTTAGGTAATAATGACGAAAAGCACAATATATAGTGATTAAACATTGACCCTTTACCCTATATTTTGATAACATATATTCAAGTCGAAAGTACCTTAATGCAACACTTAGCTGGCAAAGCAAAAAGGTTACAGGGGGAGTCCTTTTTTTGACATGTTTTAAGGATACTAGAGAAAGGAAATTGGTGAGGAAAATTGTTTGACGTAGTAAAAAGAGATGGTGAGATTGCAGAGTTTAATTTGGGGAAGATTAATGACGCAATCGCAAAGGCCTTTGAGGCAACTGGAAAGGAATACAATGACGATATAATCGGTTTATTATCGCTTCGTGTTTCGGCTGATTTCCAGTCAAAAATTAAAGAGAGCAAAATCACTGTGGAGGACATTCAGGATTCTGTAGAAAATGTACTTGAGCAGACCGGATATACAGATGTTGCAAAAGCATACATTTTATATAGAAAGCAGCGCGAGAAGATGCGCAATATGAAGTCTACAGTTTTGGATTATAAAAATGTAGTAGATAGTTATGTTAAGGTAGAGGATTGGAGAGTTAAGGAGAACTCTACAGTTACATATTCTGTAGGTGGTCTTATCCTTTCTAACTCTGGTGCAATCACTGCTAATTACTGGCTTTCAGAGATTTATGATGAGGAGATTGCAAATGCACACCGCAGCGCTGATATCCACATTCATGATCTTTCAATGCTCACAGGTTACTGTGCAGGATGGTCATTAAAGCAGCTTATCCAGGAGGGGCTTGGTGGTATCACAGGCAAGATCACATCAGCTCCTGCTAAGCATCTTTCAGTACTTTGCAACCAGATGGTAAACTTCCTCGGTATCATGCAGAATGAATGGGCTGGAGCTCAGGCATTCTCATCATTTGATACATATCTTGCACCATTTATTAAGACTGATAATCTTTCATACGAAGAGGTTAAAAAGTGCCTTGAGGCATTCATATATGGCGTTAACACACCTTCCCGCTGGGGAACACAGGCACCATTTTCAAATATCACATTAGATTGGACAGTACCTAATGACTTGGCTGAGCTTCCTGCTATCGTTGGTGGCAAGGAAATGGACTTCAAGTACAAGGACTGCAAGAAGGAAATGGATATGGTCAACAAGGCATTCCTTGAGATTATGATCGAGGGTGATGCTAATGGACGTGGATTCCAGTATCCAATTCCTACATATTCTATTACTCGTGATTTTGATTGGTCAGACACAGAGAATAATAGACTTTTATTTGAGATGACTGCAAAATATGGTACTCCATATTTCAGCAACTATATCAACTCAGATATGGAGCCTAGCGATGTTCGTTCTATGTGCTGCCGTCTTCGTCTTGACCTTAGAGAGCTTCGCAAGAAGTCAGGTGGTTTCTTCGGCTCAGGCGAGAGTACAGGCTCTGTTGGTGTTGTTACAATTAACATGCCACGTATCGCATACCAGGCTAAGGACGAGGCAGATTTCTATGCTCGTTTAGATAGACTTATGGATATCAGTGCTCGTTCACTGAAAATCAAGAGAGGCGTTATTACAAAGCTTCTTGATGAGGGATTATATCCATATACTAAGAGATATCTTGGTACATTTAACAATCACTTCTCTACAATCGGACTTATCGGTATGAACGAAGTTGGTCTTAATGCTAATTGGCTTCGTGCAGATATGACAGATAAGAGAGTTCAGGAATTTACTAAGGACGTTCTCAATCACATGCGTGAGAGACTCTCTGATTATCAGGAGATGTATGGTGACCTTTATAATCTTGAGGCTACACCTGCTGAGTCTACTACATACAGATTCGCTAAGCATGATAGAGAGCAGTTCCCAGATATCATCACAGCTGGTAAGGAAGGAGACACTCCTTTCTATACAAACAGCTCACACATGCCAGTTGAGTTTACATCAGATATTTTTGATGCTCTTGAGGTACAGGATGAGCTCCAGACACTTTATACATCTGGTACAGTATTCCATGCATTCATTGGTGAGAAGCTTCCTACATGGGAGTCAGCTGCCAACCTTGTACGCAAGATTGCTGAGAATTATAGATTGCCATACTATACACTTTCTCCAACATACTCAGTATGTAAGGAGCATGGCTATATAGCTGGTGAGCATTACACATGTCCACACTGCGGTAAGACAGCAGAGGTTTACAGCCGAATCACTGGTTACTATCGTCCAGTTCAGAACTGGAATGAGGGTAAGACTCAGGAATACAAGAACCGTAAGCTTTACGATATTGCAGGTTCTGTATGCAGACGTGCTGGTGAGAAGACAGCTGCAGCAAAACAGCCACAGGTTAATCTTGAGATTGTATCAGAAGAAAAGGACACTGGTGTAAAATACCTTTTCACAACAAAGACATGTCCTAACTGCGCTAGAGCTAAGGAAATTTTAGAGGATGAGGATTACATCCTTGTAGATGCTGAGGAGCAGCAGGATTTAACTAAGAAATATGGAGTTATGCAGGCACCTACTCTTGTAGTTGTAAATGGTGACGAGGTTACTCGCTATGCCAATGCCAGCAACATCCAGAAATATGCTGATGAGAATCTTTAATTAAAGAATACCAGGGTCACTCGTGCAAAATGTACGGGTGACCCTTTTTCTTTTTGTACGAAAATACAACGAAAAAATTTCGCCGGCCAATTTTGGATTTGGTATAATACTCATATAAGACTTTGGTGGTAAAAATTATGAGAAGGGGGACTAGTTTTATGGCTACTAGAGTATATGACTGCCTAAAAGAAATAGGCGACAAGATAATGGCCAACAAGGATTTCTTGACCGACTTGGATAGAGAAATCGGCGATGCAGACCATGGGGTAAATATGGCTCGTGGATTTGCAGCAGTAGTGGAAAAAGTGCCTGAAGACGAGAGCGATATTGGGGCCGCTCTTAAGAAAACAGGTATGACACTTTTATCTACCGTTGGTGGAGCATCCGGACCACTTTACGGTACAGCTTACATGGAAGCTGCAAAGGTTTTTGCGGGAAAAACTGCCGTTTCCCCAGAGGACTTTAAAGCTGCTCTTGAAGCTGCAATCGCTGGTATTCAAAAGCGTGGCAAGGCTGTAAAGGGTGAGAAGACAATGCTTGATGCCCTTATGCCAGCTTACGATGCTTTCTCTGAAAAGGTTGATGCAGGAGCTGATTTAATTGAGGCACTGGATGCAGCATGTGCAGCAGCTGCAGAGGGTGTGGAGTACACCAAAACTATTGCAGCTACAAAGGGACGTGCAAGCTATCTTGGACAGAGAAGCGTTGGTCACCAGGATCCTGGTGCTACTTCAGCTACAATGACTTTAGAATCTATAAGAGATTTTTTAAAGGGATAATGTAGCGGAAAGGGGGACATAATGGTTGGATTGGTTCTTGTGTCTCACAGCTGGAAAATAGCTGAGGGACTTAAGGATTTAACTAGCGAAATTGCACCTACCCACAAGGGAATAGTATGTGCAGCTGGTCTGGAGGACAAAACCATAGGTACAGATGCAATTCGTATTTCCGAAGCGATAAAAGAGGCCAATGATGGCGATGGGGTTATAGTATTAGCTGATTTGGGAAGTGGTGTCATGAGTTCTGAGACAGCAATAGAGCTTATTGAGGATGAAGGCATAGATGTGAGACTTGCAGATGCTCCGATTGTGGAAGGCACAATTGCAGCCGCTGTCAGTGCTATGTGCGGAAGTAACATCGATGCTGTATTGAAAGCCGCAGAAGACACCCGTGGTGCGAATAAAGTTTTATAAGATTTTTCGCGTAGACAGCCTGTAATTATCAAGCTCTATGATTGCTGCAAGGAACATGTAGTGACTATAAGCGAGGGATAGGCTTGAGGGGACAACAGGCGCCATATAGGAGGAGGTAATATTATATGAAAAAACTGATTAACGAAGTTGATAATATAGTAGATGAGATGCTTGATGGTATGGTGGCAGCTTACCCACAGTATTTACGCCGTCTTGATGGATTTGATGTAGTGGTTAGAGCTGGTGGCTCACAGGGCAAGGTTGCACTGGTATCTGGTGGTGGTAGTGGCCATGAGCCAGCCCACGGCGGATATGTTGGAAAGGGTATGCTTGATGGAGCAATTGCTGGTGCAGTATTTACATCTCCTACACCTGATCAGGTATATGAAGCTATCAAGGCTGCAGACGGTGGCAAGGGAGTATTGCTTGTTATCAAAAACTACACTGGTGATGTAATGAACTTTGAGATGGCTGCAGATATGGCCCGTGATGAGGGCATCGAGGTTGATCAGGTTATCACAGCTGATGATGTAGCTGTGGAAAACAGTACTTGGACAACAGGTCGTCGTGGAATAGCAGGTACTATTTTTGTTCATAAGATTGCTGGCGCATGCGCTGAGGCAGGTGGAAGCCTTGCTGATGTTAAGAGAGTGGCAGAAAAGGTTATTGCAAATGTACGCTCAATGGGTATGGCTGTTGATGCATGTACAGTTCCTGCAGCAGGAAAACCTAGCTTTGACTTAGCGGAGGACGAGATCGAAATCGGTATCGGTATCCACGGGGAGCCAGGTGTTAATAGAGAAAAGATTGGCACAGTCAATGAAATCTCAGACAAGCTTCTTGACAAGATTTTTGCTGAGGGCATTTATAATTCAGGAGATGAGGTGGCTGTCATGGTCAACGGAATGGGCGGCACACCTTTGATGGAGCTTTTTGTAGCAAACAAGCATATTAAGGAAGTTTTGGATTCTAAGGGAATCAAAGTTGCAAAAACTCTTGTTGGCAACTACATGACATCTCTTGATATGGAAGGCTTTTCTATCACACTTCTCAAAGTGGATGATGAGCTGAAGAAGCTGCTTGCAGCACCAGCTGATACACCAGCTTTTGTACAGGCATAGGAATAGGAAGATTATATGAAGCCACTGGCACCTGGGGTGCTGGTGGCTTTTTTGTTTTTGTGGGATTGTCCGTGGACAACGCAAAATATGGGTTTGTAGATCGGAAACGGAAAATGCCAGAAATGCCATGTGATTGACATAAAAAATTACATGATAAAACTCTCGACACAAAATGTTCATACAAAAGATTTTGATAGCATGGAGAATGTATAAATTTTTCATGTTTTTGGTATGGTAATTGTTCTCGGGGTTATTGAGAAACAATCGACTTGCGAACCCGAGAAAAGTCTTATAAACAAAGGGCTTGCAGCCAATAAATACTCCCTGTCCATACCATGATAAAATGAGAAATACTCTACAGGTGTGAATTAATAAAAAATATGTTGACAGAAGTGCGTGAGGGTATTATGATACTACCTGTAACATTATTATGCTAACGTGCATAAGAAACTTGAAAATTTGTGGCATATTACACAGAAATAGCTGATAAATGTAGTAATTATGCCTAATGCAGTACATGCAAAATGTTTCAAACACTGTACATAACTCGAGAAGGCTGAAAAAAATTGATTGGGAACAAAAATCTTTGAGTGTGAATAAAAGACAGTGGAGTGCGTTTTAAATGTGTTATAAGTGTGAAAACACATACACATTTAGGGAGTTAATGAAAAGAGGAAATGGTATGAGAAAAATTAAACACCGCAAAGTTACAAAAAGAATTGTAGCATTGACAATGATGACCGCATTGATGTTTAGCAATGCGGTATTTTTCGTGTCTGCAGATGAGCCTGAGAATACCAGTGTATCTCAGAGCGTAGATACTGCACCTGCTCCTTCTGGCAGTCAATCAGGAGATTCTAATGATGGGGGAAGCTCTTCATCTACAGATAATAATGCTGCTGGAGATAGCCAAAACACAGATGGGGCAAATCCAGCCGGAGACGCAAATGCTACTGAGGGCAGCACAGGAGCAGACACCCAGAATTCAGCAGGAGGCCAGAATACAACAGGCAGCCAGAATTCAACAGATAGTACCGGAAATGACAATCAGAATTCTGCAGGAGAAGCCTCTGCTAATGGCCAGCAGTCGACTGATGGCACAAATCCTACAACAGGTGACGAGACTAACAGTGGCTCGGCAGCTGGTAGTGCAGCAGATGATCAGACTAATTTAACATATCAAGTGTTAACAATGGATCCTAGCTTGTTTAACACTACTTCTGATTACTTACTCAATAGTGGAAATTACATCCTTATGAGTGCAAATCAAACTGTAGATACAAATCAGATTCACTATGTATATTCTCAAGATGATGAGTCTGGTGAATCAAAAGAGATTGGTACTTTTACAGTAGATGAAGAAGGACAAAAAGTTTTTAAATTCTATAAGGTAGATGAAAACGGTGAATTTATTAAGGACGAGGATGGCAACTATGTTATAGATGAGGAAGCTACTTATTCTGAAGATGAAGAAGGCTACTTATGCATAAATGGCATTCGCATGGTTGGTGAAGACGGTAATCCAATATTGGTCAAGGAACAATCTAATACATATGTACCATGCCACTTTCATTGTTTTGGTAAATATGAATATATAGGAACAAACGATGAAGGTGTTGATCAGCATGCAGCTAGTTGTACTTTCCCTGGATGTAAGGAAAAAGATGTAAGAGACTGCGAGAAAGAGACGGTTCTTATTGATGGCTTTGAAGTCACACGTTGCAAGGTGTGTGGGCATGAATTCTCAAGCGTAGATCCTAAGCCTGAAATTGAGTCTATAGAGTTTAGCACTGATGCTGAAAAGAATTTTAATAATATTGATTTATACAAATCTGATGTAACAGTTACAGTGAAGGCTCGTTGCAAGGCTAAAGGTGGTGCAACATACACATTAGAGGGATTTGATGAGAATACATCAGAGGATGTATTTTTTGAATTAACTCAAGATGGTGACCCAGATGATGAAGGCTTTATTAAGTATTCATATACTTTCTCTGGAAGCGAGCTCTACTATAGCATAGATAAAGTGAAGGGCTGCACAAATGATTATGACGGCTCTATATATGTAGAAAGAGCATGTCAGTTCGAGGTCAATACTACTAATATGAAAGTTAAAGGACCTGTGGCTTATATCGAAGCTTCTAATGAAGCAGGAGACCGAGTATGGATTTATGATGATGACAAGTTCTATTTTGATAACTGGTATTCATCATCAATAGAAGGATATCCAGATACATTAGAGCTGACATTTGCAGCTGTTACAAGAAACTATGATATAGGTTATTTCACTGTTTATGACAATGGAAAAGAACTTCCAGCAGAAGCTATAAATAATCTTACAGAAGATGTAAAGGGCAAGCTTAAAAATGTCGAACCTGTGTGGGATGGAAACGAAGTTGATTATGAATATGAATATAATACAAAACCTAGAGCCAAAGATAAGCAGTTCTACAAGATAAAATACACATGCCAGATACCTACAACAGTAGAAGGTGAGCATACATATGAGGTTGTATATGGTAATGATTCACGCCATACAGAGTCTACTGAGATTACAATTTATGTGGATAACACAGTACCAGTTATTGATTCAATCTCATACAATGGCAATTCTACTCCAGTAGGTTCTTCAGGGGCTGATACAGGATACTACAACGAGAATGTGGAAGTAGAATTAGTTGTAAATGAAAAGAACTTAGTCAATGAGGATAGACTTGATGACTTAAAGCTTGTAGAAGAAGGTGCAGGAAGTCAACCTCTTACATTGAAGGAAAAGCGTGGAGATGAATACGTATTTTCTGCGACAGCTTCATCAGAAGGTAAATACCATGTAGAAGGCTGGGTTAAGGACAAGGCTGATAATTCTGTAGAGCTTAAAAAGCAAGAGTCATTTACAATTGATAAGACAAATCCAGAGATTAGTTTTGAATTCGATAATACCGAAGCTAAAAATGGCAAGTACTACAATGCTGCTAGAGTAGCAACAATCACAGTAAAAGATGCCAACTTTGAGCCAGATGATAAGTACATCACACAGAATATTTCTGAAAAAGATGGCAAGGCTGCTCCAGGTGGTTGGGACAAGTCAGGTGATGGCACCTACACTAAGAAAATCACTTTTGATGCAGATGGTGTATATAGCTTTACAGTATCTTGCAAGGACAAGGCTGCAAATGCTAGTTCAACTGTATCAGCAGATGAGTTTGTAATTGATACAAGTGTACCTACTATCGATGTTAACTTTGATAATAACTCATCTTCAAATGAGTACTACTTCAAGGATGCTAGACAGGCAACTATCGTGGTAGAGGATGCTAACTTTGATTCTAAACTTGTAGTAGTTGAAAAGACTGGTGAGGACGGAGCTAGTTCATCATTACCAGGTGTTAGCGGATTCTCAGATTCAGATAAAAAGCATTCAGCATCAATGAATTTTGAAAAAGATGGTAAGTATGCATTTAGAATTACATGTCAGGATTTGGCAGGTAATGTAGCTGAGACATACACAAGTAGCGTATTCGTAATTGATACAGTTGTTCCAGAGGTAAATATTACTGGCGTAGCTGATATGTCAGCTAACAATGGAGTTGTTCAGCCAATCATTACTACTAAGGACGAGAACTTAAAGGCTGAGAATGTTGTGGTTACTCTTACAGGTGCCAACAAGGGTACTGTCTCAACTGTAGGCTCTACAACACCATCAAATGGTGGCTATGTAGTTGAGATTTCTGATTTACCACATGTGAAAGCTAACGATGATCTCTACATCTTAAAGGCAGAAATCACTGACTTAGCTGGAAATGTAACAGAAAAAGAAATCAAGTATTCAGTAAACAGATTTGGTTCTGTATATGTTCTTGGCGATGGTACTTTAGGCATGATAGATAGCTATTATGTTACAAAGCCACAGAATGTGGTTATCACAGAGATCAATGTTGATGAGTTGACATACAAGGAAGTTTCAATAACTTACGACGGAAGCGTAAAGGACCTTTCTAATGGAAAGGACTATACAACAACAGACACAGTTAACAAGAATTCATGGCATTCAATTAGTTATACAATTAATGCTTCTAATTTTAGAAATGATGGCCTTTACTCAGTTTCTGTATACTCAGAGGATAAGGCATCTAACACACAGAGTAACAAGTCAAAGGATGCTAATATTGAATTCCTTGTAGATTCTACAGCACCAAGTGTTATCGTATCTGGTGTAGAGAGCGATGGAGTATATCAGGAGGCAGAGCATAATTTCTCAGTTAATGCTACTGATACAATTGGTCTTGATGGATTAAAGGTATACTTGAACGATGATATTCTTGCAGATTATTCTGCAAAGGAGCTTCAGGAGAATGGTGGTACAGAAGTTATCACAATTCCTGGTAAGGACGATTATCAGCAGCTTGTAATTGTTTGCTCGGACGTTGCAGGCAATGAGACAAAGCTCAGCTGCAACAACATTCTCGTTTCTGAAAAAGCAGAGGATTTAATTGATAGTAAAATTATTCAGAAGACAGAAATAGTTCCTGAGGAAATAGTGCCAGTGGCTGGATTCTTTAGTAAACCTATTGTTTGGGGTGTGTTTGCATCAGTAGCATCAGTATCAGCTGCTGCTGGAGTATTTGTTTTCAGAAAGAGAAAAATAAAGTAATTAACGAAAAGGGAGATTGCTAAAATGAAGGGATTGAGAAATCTTTGCATTAATTTACTAGTTATAGGTTCGCTGTTGTTGCCATCTAATGTGGCATGGGCTGCTGAAAAAGAGCCAAAGGCTGAGGATGCAAAGAATGGTGTGGTTCAAGTAAATACCGTATTTACGGACGATGCAGATCAAAAGCATATCGTCTATGGTGGAACAGGCTTTTTGGTTGGAGATGCCGAGGATACAGAGTATGTTATTACATGCAACCACACTGTAAACCCTTCAGATGAAATGAAGCTAGCTGCTTTTGAGTTTTATCAGATTCCAGTGGAAGAGGATACTCTAAGCAATACTAGATACGAGACAGAGGTTGTTCTTGAGGGAGATGTAGTTGTAAGTGCCACTGTTTTAAATACAAGTGACGAATTGGATTTGGCTGTTTTACAACTTTCTCAGCCTATATACACAAGAGCGCCTTTGACTATTCTTACATCAAAGGATTACGATACTAATTCTTTGCCTTACAGCACTACAGAAAAGATTTTCACAATGGGCTATCCAGATGAAATCAGATTTGATTCTCCTGTACAGTACTATTCTGATTCACAGGTGATTATGACTGCAGGTAGCATTGTTAATCTTTTGAGCTTGAATGGTGTGCAGGTAATTGAAAGTGATACTTCGGTAGGACCTAATAATTGCGGTGGTCCTATTGTAAATGAATATGGCTATGTAATTGGCATGAATCTTTTGGTAAAGGATGGCATGTATAGTTGTTCCTTGGATTCAACCAAGATTGCCAAGGTTCTCGATGGTCTTGGAGTTAAATACACCAAGGTAAACGAGAATCCTAAAACTGAAGAAGTAAAAGAGCCACCTACAAAGGTGGAGACAAAAGAGACTGTACCTTTATATTTAATAATCATTCTTTGCGTTGGTGCAGTAGTAATAATTGCTTTGATAATAACTATCATTGTTTTGAAAGTATCGAGCAATAGAAATAGAGATGTTAAATCCAAAAAAGAAATACAGCAAGAAGAAAGCCAGGCTATAGAGCAATTTGTCAATAGACCTAATTTGGCGATGCGTCAGGCCCAGCCTAGGGAAGCTGTGGGCAAGTCAGTGGATACTAATATATTGTCCAATGACGGCGCCGAGACAAGTATTCTTGGAAAATCTGAATCTTTCTCAGGTCAGATTAATCTTGGAAAGCTTATTAGGATTAAGACAAATGAAAAAATTACCATGAACAAAGCGTATTTTTCTATAGGTAAGGATACTTTACACGTAGATTATTCTATTAGAGATAATGGCACTATTAGTAGACAGCATGCAGCTATTAGAAAAATGGGTGATGGCATTTATTTGGAGGATTGCAACTCGACAAATGGTACTTGGGTAAACAATGTTAGATTAAATAAAGGCAGTCGAGTGAAACTATCAAACGGGGATATGGTAAAGATTTCTAATGAAGAATTTAAATATGAGTTATAAAACAGATGCCTTTAGTTTTATAGGGGTGAAAAAGAAAGTTAATCAGGATGCGTTGATCATTAAGCAGGCTAAGACTGCTGACGGGGGTAATGTATGTATGGCGTGTCTTTGTGATGGAATGGGTGGTTTATCTCAGGGGGAAGTTGCCAGCGCTGCATTTGTAAAGCGCATGGATGAATGGTTTAAAAATGAACTTCCACGAGTGTTGTCCACTAGTGATATTACAGAGGATTTAACACTAGAAGCGGATGCATACAGTCATTACTGGGGACAGATAAAAGCCCAGTGGCAAGGTATTATTCAAAAGACAAATGAGCGCCTAATGCGATATGGACGGGACAGAGGAATCGAACTTGGAACTACTGTTGTTGCCATCATAATAATAAATGATGAGTACATGGTGATGAATGTAGGAGACTCACGTGCTTATGAGCTAGATGAGCGACGGATAAAGCTATTGACTCACGATCATAGTTATGTTCAAAGAGAAATAGATTTAGGAAACATGACTTTGGAAGAGGCTCAGAATAGCAATAAAAAAAGTCTTCTTCTACAGTGTGTTGGAGCCTCTGAGGTAGTAATCCCTGATTTTTACCAGGGATACGCAAATACTCCGCATAAATTTCTTTTATGTTCAGATGGTTTCTGGCGTAAGTTAGAAGATGATGAAATGGTTGAAGTTTGTAAAGAGCAGAATGGATTGGAGAAACTGACAGACGCAGTTGTTGCACGAGGCGAGACAGACAATATATCAAGTTTATTGATATCAGTTTAAAAGATATGTTAAAAATAGGTTCAGTTGTAGATAACAAATATAAAATACTTAATGAGATAGGTCACGGCGGCATGAGCACAGTTTATCTGGCTATGAATGAAAGAGCCAATAAACAGTGGGCTATAAAGGAAATTCGAAAAGAAAAATTCGCAAATGAAGATATTGTTTACGATAGTATTAGAAGTGAGACTGAACTTCTGAAAAATCTATCTCATCCAAATTTGCCTAGTATAATAGATATCATCGATTATGAAGGTAGCATTTTAATTGTAATGGATTATATCGAAGGCAATACCCTTAGAAAAGCCTTGGAAGAATATGGTCCACAGCCACAGGAATATGTTATTCAATGGGCTAAGCAATTATGCGATGTTTTGGGATATTTACATTCTCAAAATCCACCTATCATATATAGAGATTTAAAACCTAGCAATATTATGTTAAAGCCTGACGGCACAATAGTATTGATAGATTTTGGAACTGCAAGACGTTTTAATACTGAGAATAATGAAGATACCACATGCTTAGGTACAAGAGGGTATGCAGCCCCAGAGCAGTTTGGTGGATATGGACAGACTGATGCCAGGACTGATATTTATTGCTTTGGCACAACAATCTACCATTTGTTGACAGGTAAAAATCCTAGCGAACCACCATATGAAATTTATCCAATCAGATATTGGGATGAGTCCTTTTCTCAAGGTCTAGAAAAGATAATTATAAAATGTACCCAGGCAGATCCAAATCGCAGATATCAAAATGCTTATTCTCTTTTGTATGATTTAGAGCATTATGATGAATTGGACAGTGAGTACAGAAGAAAAGAGAAGATTAAGCTTATTAGTTTTATCCTTGTAGTAGTTCTTTGCATCGCCAATGCAATTGGCGCAGCCACATGTCATTTCTATGGCAAGCATGTTCAGACCAATGCTTATGAGAATTATTTGGTTGATGCGGAGAAGGGCCAATCGCTGGATGATATGAGAGAGGCCTATATTGAAAGTATCTCCATTAATCCTGAGGAAGCTGATGCATATATACGTCTAATCGAAAGAGTATATTTGGAGGATAATGTTTTTTCCGAGGATGAGGCATCTGAGATTAGAGGTATACTAATTAATCAGAGCAATGGCCATACATACGAGGAGTTATTGCAGAAGAATAAATTAGGCTATGAGATGTTTTCCTACCAGTTAGGACTGGCTTATTTCTATAACTATGAGGGCACAGGTAACAAGCAGCTTTCGGCCTATTGGTTGAAAAAAGCAGCCGAGGGAGAATTGCCAGAGAGCCAGACAGCTAGAGCAGCCCGACTAGGCGCTATAGCAGACTATTATACATCTTTAGGTATGATGGATAAGACTGGAGATAGCAAGGTGTCCTTCAAGGATTACTGGGCAGATTTGACCAGTGTATCCGAGGGCAATATTGTCAAAGATGACAATGCTACTACCGCCTTAGTCATTTACAAGGAGGTAGCTTCCCAGATATGTGTTTATGCAGATCGATTTAATAGAGATGGAGTTTCCTATGGTGAGATGGAATTAGCACTTATAGAAATTGAGAACCATGTGCAGGATGACATCGAAAAAGCCAAGGTAGAAAAAACAGATAGAATAGTTGAACTAGAAGCAGAGTTAGAAAAAAATATTGAAAAAGCAAGACAAGTTATTTCTCTTAACAAACAGGAGATAAGTAAATGATAGAAGTATTACATCAGAAAGAAATATTAGACCTGTTGACAACTGGAATGATTGTATTGGCGATTTGTTTTGGTATTTTAGCCATAGTGCTATGGTTTGTATTTAAAATACCCCATTCAATTAAGGTTCTCACTAAAATTGGAGCATCAAAGGATATTCAATCATTTGGAAATGTTAGGGTTAGCAGAACATCCAATGCGGTGTTGAATTGGAATACTTCTGAAATGCTAGACAAAAATCCAGAAGAAAATATCCCAGAGTCCTATGAGGATGAAGCGACGATTCTATTAGAAGAGACCATTTTGCTTCAGGAAGAAAACGAGCAAGACGTTGAGACTTCTGTAGAAGAAAAAGAAACAGGAATTGAATCTCCAAAAGAAAAAGATAAGGGATTTGAAATTCAAGAAGAGATAATCATTACTGGAACAGAAAATGACTTGCCTGAAATTTAGTATTATCAACCATTTATCTAGCAATATAGAGTTTGGTTTTTAATAAGGATATATTAATTATATTTTAAGGAGGATTATGAAAATGGCAAAAGCAGGTATGGAAACAGATATTGTAAGCGATAAGCTTAGAGATTTAGTATCAAAAGCTGGTAACTTAGATGACATTTCGACAGGGGTAAACAATTTAGCAGCACCACTGTCAGAGGCATGGGGCGGTGCAGATGCAGCAGCTGCTGTAGACTATTTAAATGCACTCTCAACAAAGATGGCATCTATGTCAGAGGAAATCATGAAGATTCATGGTTGGGCAGAGACTACAATGAATAACTATATTGATGAAGCGAATAATGGTGCTAGTGCATACAACTAAGGAGGTTTAAAAATGGGCGATATAAATGCAAATATCTTTGGTGAAGTTGATGAGATGGCTGCTACTAGTAACAGCCTTTCAACTTTTAGTGAGAGTTTAAGGGACGAGTTAGATGCTATTCAAGCTGTAGTTAACGAAGTAGCAGGCGCAACATTTGGAGATGCATCTCCACAGTTATTAGAGGTATATACTCAGCTTGATGCAGATTTAAGAGCATATGTAGCAGAATTAGCTAATATTGGATCAAATGTTGAAATTACAGCGTCAAATTTAGCTGAAATTGATCAGATGGCACAGCAGTCAATCACATACGAGCTGGGCTAGAGATAGTTGTAATCTATGTGGCGGCGGGGAGTTTATCTTCGCCGCATACGTGGATTATTTGGAGGATTATAGATGAGTTCGGAAGAACGTGCCCGCAGGGAAAGAGAACGAAGAGCTGCAATAGAAAGAGCGATAAATGCAAAGCAGAAAGAGTTGGATGGAGTAAATGCAGAAATAGCCAAGTATGAGGCGATTTTGAATGCATTGACAGAGTCTCAGACAACTCTTGCCAGCTATAAGGCGGATTTAGAAACAGATATCAATGATGTAATAGTTAATTATGATGTAAAAGATGGAACTACATGGTCAGGGCTTGAGGCCACAAAGGCCTGGCGTGAAATGGATTTCATTAAAAATAAAAAAGACAATTACGTAACTGAAGTAGAGCAGTTAGATTCTGATATATCAAATGCAATAGATAAAACCAATTCAATTTTACAAGAGTTGTACAGCCGACGAGATAGTCTGAATGAAGATATAAGAAATTTAAGAGCTCAGTTATAAGATAAGAGGATAGTTATGTCGACGACAAATAGTAGTTCAAATACCTTAGGTGGAGCGGTAACAGGGGCGGTAAATGCTTCTGTTGCTGCTGGCGGCAAAGCAGCGAGAGTTGCTTTAGATATTGATCTATTTGAAGAAAGTGTAAAAGATATTGAGACACAGAGAGACCTTATAGTCGAGGATAGTTTGACTTATGCAGAAATTGATGCTGAGACAAACAATAATGCTACAGTACCAACTTTTGTTACAGCTAATGAAAATATTGACGATATGCTTAAGAGTTTAAAGCAGCAGGTGACTCAGGTAACTGAGACCATGCGTAACGTATTGAGTAATTATGTAGCTGTAGATGAGGACGCAACTCGTAGCGTTAATTACGATGATACTAAAGTGAAGTATACAGGTCATACTGTTTAGGAATAATGAGTTAGGAGAAATTGTTATGGCACGAGCAGATGCTAGTGGAAATATCGAGCGAGGAGAAGTGGATATTCAGTGGGATACTCCAAGACTTCGCTCGTATTTTAATAAATGTCAGGAAACATACGATAGCTTTTTGTCTATGTCAGATGGACTGATAAAGGCATTTGAATCCTATGCAAATGACGAGGAACATACAGGACCAGAGGCTGATAGTTCCAAGGCTTTTGTTACAGAAAAGCAGATACCACTTTTAGTTGATATCGTGGATGATATACAAAAGCTAGAGGATTTACAGGAAAACTTGATGACATCCTTTGAGGAAAATGTTGATTCCTCTACAGCAGCCAAGATAAGCACATCGCATCTGAGGCAGGTAATGCTTGATTTTGTAGGCCTAGAAGATAACTTACAGGAAATCGGTGACAAGATAAAAGGCCTGGCAGAAGGCTTAGCAGAGACCTGCAGTGAAGTAGGAACCTACACAGTGCCAGACTATCAGCCATACTACGACGAGATGGAGAAGCTCTCTAGTAGAGATGGACTGACTGGAGTTGTGCCTGAGACCAAAAAGGCTCTAGAGGATTTTGATGCAGCTCACAAGACAGATATAGCCTCTAGTGATTACAAGACTATTTATGACACAATAGTAGCCAATATCAGCTCATTCATGGCAGGACTAGGTGATGGCAAGTACTACGACATCACCACCTACAATGAGACTGGAGAGAGTCTTGCATGGAGATATCCTGTAAATGAATTAGAGGGCGAGGCTCTAGACGAGTACGTGCAGTACGTTACAGATATGGATGCATATCTTAGAGGTGTAAAGCCAAGATGTGCTGTATATAAGTATGACCCTGTAAACATGTGTAATGGTAATTACATCAATGAGCATACAGACATATCTTTGGGCGGAAGATTCAAGCTTGAGTTTAAGCGCTTTTACAATGCGCTGGATATTTCGGAGAAGTCTCTTGGAGTAGGCTGGACCCACTCCTATGAAAAACGTATATACGAAGATAATGATAAATTAAAAATAGATTATCCAGATGGAAGTACTGGTTCATTTGCATGTATAAATGCAAAGAAGCAGCTATACATGGAAGAACATGGTGAGCCGGGCATCCTTGAAAAGCTGACAGATGGATATGTACTAAGACAGGATAGCGGAGAGTTTGAAAGATATGATGTAAGAGGCTATCTGATAGCTTTTGGGGATAATGATGGAGAAAATGTTTCTTTAGTCTATGAAAAGTCTGAAGGAAAAAGACTTTTATCAAAAGTAGTAGCAAAGAATTCAAATACATTAACATTCTCCTATTTTAAAGATGGAAAAAATCTAGGACTTATAGAAAAGGTGACTGACCAGACAGGCCGGTCTGTTTTTTATGCCTATGAAGATAGAAGACTTGTAGAAATCAAAGAACCAGATCAAGCTACAAGAAGATTCACATACGATAGTGAAAATAGAATCAAGGATGTGATTAATCCAAAGGGGATTACATCTATCACAAATGAGTACGACAGTGAAGGACGTACTGTAAAGCAGAGCTTCCCTGATGAGACTGTTATGACTTATGAGTATGATGATGAAAAAAAGACCTGCACTGCTACAGAGCAGAATGGAAATAAGGTCATCTATACCCATGATGAGCTAGGTCGTCATACAAAGACTACCTACTATGATGGTGAGGAAAGATATACCTACAACAACAGAAATCAAAAGACAAGCTATACAGATAAAAGAGGAAATACAACAAGATTTTCTTATGATAATAAGGGCCATCTGACAAAGGTGGTAGATGCTTTAAGAAATAAAACAAGTATTACTTATAGAGCAGATGGTAAGCCACTTGCTGTAAAGGGAGCCAAGGGCGAGGAGTACCACTATGAGTATGATTTAGATGGAAAGCTTTTTGAAATAAGAAATCCACTTAATGAGACCAATAGATTTATCTATAAAAATGGAAATCTTGCTAAGGCAAAAAATGCAAATGGGGCAGCCACTTTATTTTCTTATGATGAAAGAGGTAACGTAAATACGGTAGAAGACCCAGATGGTGTTAAGACATCATATGAGTATGATGAGCTTAATCGTGTCATCAAAACCGTAAGCCCTAGCGGAGAAGTAACTACCTTTGAGTACGATAGTGCAGATAGAATCACAAGGACAGTAGATGCCCTAGGTAATGAGCGTATCTATACATACGATGCTGCGGGTAAGGTCACATCAGTAACAGAGCCAGATAAGACTACGAGGACTTTTGACATAAATGTCATGGGAAAAGTCTCTAGGGTAGTAGATCAGGCAGGTCGAGTTACTGAAATTAAATATAACGTAATGGGTAAGCAGGAAAAGGTATGCTTGCCTAATGGTGGTGTGATTCTTTATGAATATGACCCACTTATGCGACTTACAAAAGTCACAGACCCAGAGGGAAGAACCAGGGGATATGACTATGATAAAAATGGAAATGTAGTTGCTGAGTACATAGGGGATATAAAAGTAAGAGCCCTTGAGTATGATGTGATGAATCGAGTGACAAAGGAGACAGATGCCCTTGGTCACACTAGAAGCTTTACCTATGATGAGGCAGGCCTTGTTACTTCAGTAACAGATACTTTGGGAAATAAGAGTACTAGAGAATATGACCTCCTTGGACGAGTAACAAAAGAGATAGACCCTCTAGGAAATGAGACAAGCTATACCTATACAAAGCTTGGAAATATAGAGACCATCACAGATGCAGCAAATAGAGTAAGAAGATTTGAGTACACAAGAGGCGGAAAGCTAACAGCTATTTATTTTTGCGATAAGCTAGAACAGGCTCTCTCTTATGATGCTGCCGGAAGAGTTTCTAAAAGAACATTTGCTGATGGATATGAAATCTCATATAGCTACGATGCCTTAAGTAGAATTGAAAAAGTAAATGGAACTGATGGAAGAGCAGTGTCATATGAGTATGATGCTATGGGAAGAGCAACAAAGGTATCAGATGGAGATAAAGATACCCTCTATACCTACACAGCTACAGGCAGACTTAAAAGTGTAGTCGATGCTCTTTCAAATGAGACGGTTTACACATACGATGCACTGGATAACCTAAAGAGTATCCATAGAATAGATGGCCTTGCTGATGCTAGTGAGACTAAAGAGGATAGACTTCCAAAGGTAGGAGAAGATGGTCATGTGACAATCTACTCTTATAACTTAGCAGGTCAGCTTACAGAGGTAACAGACGCCTTAGGGCAAAAGGAAACTTACGAGTACGACCAGTACGGAAGACTTGTTACAAAGGTAGATAGAGATAACTATTCTACAGCCTATAGCTACAATGATTTGGGAAGAGTAACAAGAGTAGACTATGCAGATGGAAAGTCTGTGGCTTTATCTTATGATGAACTTGGCAGATTAGATGAGTTTACAGATTGGCTTGGTACGACTTCAATTGAAAGAGATATCTTAGGTAGAGTTATTTCTGTAAGTGACTATAATGACAAGACCGTATCTTATGGTTACGGTAGTTTAAATGAAAGAACAGCAATAGTCTACCCAGATGGTAAAAAGGTAGATTACAGGTATGATGATAAACTTAGACTCACAGAGCTTGTATCAGGTGATGATAAGACAAGCTATAATTATGATGCGTATGGTAGATTAATTAAAAAGACTCTTCCAAATGGAAATGCACAGACCTTTGATTACTTTGCAGGAGGACTTCTTAAGTCTCTTGAAATGTATGATTCAAATGGGCTTATGGATAGATATACCTATGGATATGACAACAAAGGTAATCGAACTAAGGTAAATCGATTTAGAAGAGATTTAGAGAATGTTTCTGGCGAATATATTTATGGATATGATTTAGAAAACAGGCTTACAGATGTAAGTCTTGATGGCAAGCTTATTCGTAAGTACGAATATGATGCATTTGGAAATCGAAGCAGATATATAGATGATGAAGAAGAAACAACCTATAGCTATGATAATATAGATAGGCTTCTTAAAACAGTAAACAGCTCAAAGACTATTTCTTATGAATATGATAGAAGAGGAAATAGGGTAGCCGAATTTGAAAATGGAATATTAGAAAAGAGGTTTTTATTTGATGCCACGAATATGCTTTCAAAGGTTGAAAGTGGCAAAGAAGTTGAGGCTATTTATAGCTACAACGGTATGGGAAAACGCATGGCTATAAGCAAGCCAGATGAGCAGATAGAGTATCTCCTTGATTTAACAAAGGACTACCACAACATGCTAGAGCGTTCTGTAAATGGTGAGGCGGAATCATACATATATGATAGCAATATAGTATCAATGTCAAAATCGGGAGAAGACTATTTCTACATGTTAGATGAGCTTGGAACTGGTATGTATCTGACTGGAACAGACGGAGCCGCTGTTTCAACTTTTGCATACGATGAATTCGGTAGAACTGTTAATCCAGGAAGTGGAAAGCATGAAGGAATTGCTTACACTAAAAGTGGAAATATCATCCAGCCGCTAGCATTCACAGGATATCAGCAGGATGAGATGACTGGCAATTATTATGCTCAGGCAAGATACTATGATGCTGAGGTGGGTAGGTTTGTTTCTAGAGATAAAGAGAGATTCATATATATCTATAATAGTAAAACAGAAAATTTATATTCATATTCAGAGAATAGACCATTAAATTATATAGACCCAACTGGAAATATAATATATACGCCGTTAGAGGGCGCAGAGGCGCATCAGATATTACAAGAGTATGCAGTGGTTAATTTTGATGCTAAAATAGAATATCCAATTGAAGGTGGGAGTTTTCATGGAACGGATAAGTATGGACGCGCAGATATTGTTGTTGTAAGTGAATTATATGCAGAAATATATGAGATAAAGCCAGTGACATATGCGAAAGGATATAGAAGGATACTTGCAGATAACCAATTAGAAAACTATATTTCGGCATTTAATAATCCAGAATATAGTAATATGCAAAATATGGGGGGAATTACAGCAGAGAGGGGTACTAGTATAGATAGTTCTATTAATCATTTTTATGCAAAATCTGAGCTTCATCCGAATATGTATATTGAATATTACACAGAGGGCGACGGGCTGATTTTTTACGAATATGTGGATAGCGATAGAGTTCCGGAAAACTATACGGAAATAATTGTTTCTGATGAATTGAAAGAGAAATTCCAGAATATAAAGCGTAAAAAAGAATTAGCAGTAAAGGCGTTTATTTTATGGATACTAATACGCGAGTTTAATGAAAATTCTTTTGAGATAGAATATGCTGAAGCGTGTGAGCAAATGCAAGAAAGTTATGAACGGCAGCAACAGATGTTTAATCTTTTAGATTTTTTCACGTATGGAATGACACCATTTGAAGTTCCAGTGCCAGTTTTATAATGAAAGGAGAGAAGCATGATAATAACAGATAAATGCAAAAAAGAGATAATAGATAGAATTATAGGTGAAGAAGCAAAAAACAGGGGTTTTAATTGTGATTCAATAAGAAAAGGGCAGTTAACACATTATTTGGCGATATTTAACAGGAAAACTAGAGGGAAGGCTCAAAGGTTTGATATTTATGAAGATTTATTACATAAAGGGAAAATAAGTCTTGTATGTATGGGGGAGAAGATAGATACAGAGTATAGAGATGAATTATCATTTGAAACAGCAATGAAAAAGTTTGCTGAATATATGAATACTATTGGGTATAAGAAAATGGATGATGCATTAAAGGGAAAAGAGTTTCAAAAGGAAGATGCGGCATTGTTTTCTGATAATTACCTGAAATATGCTAATAAATTTTTTGAAAGAAATAATATAGATGTTAATGCCGATAGTATGGAGTTTCGCAATTGTTCAAAGAAGAATATGGAAGTATTGTTTGAACAAGATTTTGATGCAATTAAAGACTTATTGATGGAAATAGCAGGGGCATTAGTATATTTTATGGTTTCAAATAATAATGCGATGATTGGCATCAAAAATGGATGGTTAGAATTAAATGTAAAAAAGCAGGCTAGAGATGGACATATTTTTATTAATAATTATAATGTTTTATCCCTGTTTTACATGGGATATCAGAAAAAAACGTCAATCGTAATTGATAAAATATTTGAATGAAATATACCACAAACTCCATTTCCAAGATGCATTAAATTACCCCGTTATTATAGTGAAAATGGAATGCATTTCAATAAAATAATGGGCCACTAACCCCGTCCCCTGAGCTCATTACCATAGGAGTATGAAAAAATGTATAATCCAAATGAAGATGAAAAAAAGATATGTGATAGCATCGTGAGGGGATTGGTCAAGGGAAAAGAAGATATCTATTACGA
>JAFYYR010000021.1 GCA_017557435.1 Pseudobutyrivibrio sp.
CATCGTGTCTCAGCGTGACCACTGCTGCCGCCGTCCTAGCGGCAGCTGCATATATATTACAAAACCTGCTTTATATTTTTCTAAGCTCATTCCAAAATCGCCCCAAACACCCTCAGAACCATTTTTAAACTGCCATCTAAGAGTACAGTGTGTCCACACAGAAGCTACTTTTTTGAAAACTGTGGAGGCTTGAAAAAGACACATGCCTATAAAAGATGTGAACTTTGCATATATGAAAAACATAATATTCTTGCAAAGTTACTACCCCCACGGTCTGCCAGCGGAAAAAGGGGTCATGGCTGGCCTAGCACTTACTAGCTGCAAAGAGTAGCCTGAAATGGTGCGATAGGGAGGCCTTCTTCGTTTTTGATGTTGATTACGGCGTAGTCGGCCCATCCGAAGGAGACGGTTACCTTGGCATCGGCTGGGATTTCCTGGTCGATAGTGAGGGTAACTGTATTATTTTCAGCGGTGACTTCTGTAGGAAGGATAGCCTTACCATCCACAGTTACCTGGATGTCGCTCTTATCTGCTACTGATAGATTCTTTGAGTTTGTAAACTCTAGGATAAGAGATTTGCCATCTACTTTTCCACTTTCAAATCTAGGATTTTCTGTTTCTTCCACAGGGAGCTTGTGGTATACGTGGCTGAGGGCCAAAAGTGCAAGCCTTCGGCCTACTTCCACCTTTTCCTTAGGATGGATATCGTAGTAGTTTCCTATATCCATGATGCTTGTCATGTAAACACCATCCATGGTGTCTGCCACCTGCTGCTGCTTTTGGCGAACTAGACTGTAGTCGTCATTGGTGCATGCCAGCCACTCACCAAATGGTGCAAGCTGAACTAGTATAAATGGGAATTCATCGTCCCATGCCTTGCGCCAAGCCTTGATAAGCCCTGATAAAAGCAAGTCGTAGGTTTTGGCTCTGTCGCCACTGTCTGACTCACCCTGATACCATAGAGCTCCTGCTATTGTGTAAGGAATTACCTTTTGAAGCATGGTCTCGTAGAGGCCAGCTGGTCGATTTTCATTGTATGGTCCAAGAGGAACTACAGGACCATCTGCATTTTTCTCCATGTACTCTAGTTGAGCTTCTCTATCGAGTCCATAAAGTAATGGCTCGAAATTCTTGTAGTCCGAAGGTGTATCTATCTTTTCCCAGGCAAGTAGGCTTATTGTCTTCATTTCCTTTTTGCTGTAAGCCTTTACCGCCTCGTCATATTCATCTAAATAATATTTAAGCTCCTTGGTGTGAAGCACCTGTTCTGGCACCCAGGCGATAGCTGTTGTGCCACCCCAGTTGCATCCGATGATTCCAACAGGAACCTGAAGCTTCTCCTGAATTCTTCTGGCAAAGCTGTAGGCTGGAGCTGAGAAATTTTCATAGCCAGCATCCTTGTCGTTAAGCCATTTGCCGTATCCATCTCTGCCTTCTCCATTGTGAGTAACATGGCCCTCGAAGGCTCTCTGTGGCACATTGTAAAAATGGATTGAATCATTCTTAGGGAGGTTCTTTGTTCTCTCCCAATCCTTGTCGTACTTGTTGAAGAATTCCATATTGGACTGGCCACCGGCCAACCAAACTTCTCCAACGCTAACATTATTAATAACTATTTTTTCCTGACTGCTAGTATTTTCAACTACAATTTTGTTATCCTTAGAGGCTTCCATTGAAGCGAGGGTAACCTGCCATTTCTCCAATCTATCACTTACAGAATTGATTTCGTCTACTAATCTGCCGTGATAATCGTAAATACTAACTCTAACTCGATCCCCCTCTTCAGCCTGGCCAAAGATATGGATTGGCTTATTGCGCTGCAATACCATTCCATTTCCAAAAATTTCTGCAACTGAAAATCTAATCATTATTATTCTGTTCTCCTCTTCTTATACCCCAGTACATATTTTTAAACTCAGTAGGTGTGCACCCCTTCTGTAATTTAAACATTCTTATAAAAGATGATATAGATGTAAAACCGCAATTAAGAGCCACATCTGTGACGGAGTTGCCTGGCTCAATCAGTAGCTCTTGAGCTTTAGCAATTCTTTTTTGATTAACATATTTATAGAAGCTTGTTCCGGCAAACTGCTTAAATAATCTCTCAAAATAGTATTTGCTAAATCCACTCATATCAGCAATATCATCTAGTTTTAAATCCTCCGAACAATGAGAATTAATATAATCGCAAATATCCATAAACACGAAGGCATACTCACCTTTGACGCCGTATGAATCATCCTTGTGTTCATTATTATTGATAGATAATCTCTGTCCAATAAGCACAAACATTTCTAGAAGCTTACTATATATATTAACTTCAGAAAAAGGCATGCCCGCCATATAGTCGTCTCTAATATCTGTCAAAAGAGTCTTGAGCCTACCATATATATCAGGATATTCTTCCGGTGTGATAACCGTGTAAGGAGACATAAATGAAATAAGAGTTTCAATATCTCTCATAGACCTTAAGATATCGGTGCTTGGCTGAAAAATAACTCTTCTTCCTGTCTCAGGTGCCTCTATAGAATGAACGCAACCTGGACACACCACGCAGATATCTCCCTCTCTAAGAGCTGCCTCTGAGTTAGAAAAAGTAAGCTTGTATCCATTTTCAGTTGGCATAATGATTTCAATAGCCGGATGCCAATGCATAGGATAGTCTTCATATTCTGTATTATCATAAAGCTTTAATGTGGTACTTTGCTTATAGTTGACGGTTTCAAAAATTCCATCTAAGGATTCAATCATTTTACTCCCCCCTTTCGAGCAATAATTAGGAATATACACTAGTCATAATTTTTGCTCTAATTGACGAAAAAATCAAGCCTATTTTTCGAAATATTAAAACTAAATCGTTTGATTTTAGTAATTTTCTACATTTCCAAGCCTTATTATTTAGAAATATTAAACAATCCTACAATAGATGTGTTATATACAACAGCAATAATTGATAATCAAGAAACAACAATTATAAAGAATGTGATTAAACTGTGTGCTAAATTAAAAACATAAGATAACAAGTGCCCTAGGAAAGGGTTTGGGGCACCAAACAAAAAATACTTTGGAGGAGAAGGTAATATGAAAAGAAAGATTTTAGCTACTACGTTATCAGCTTTCATGGCCGCTTCATTATTAACAGGTTGCGGTGGAAGCAATGGATCAGATTCAGGAACAACTGCTGACGGTGTTCAGGAAATCACATGGATGTTCTGGGATGACCTTGATGCAACACAGGATTTGATCTCTCTCGGATACAAAGAGACAATCGAGAGATTCAACAAGGACTACGAAGGTCAGTATCACGTTAACGTAGTTACAACAAACCTTGAAGAGTATTACACAAAGCTTAACGCAGAGATTCAGGGTGGTAACGCACCTGACGTATTCATCTGTAGCCCAGGACCACAGCTTTCAGATTATGTAATTCCTGATGGAGTTGCTCCTGCAGATGGTCTTTGCATGAACCTTGATGATGCTCTCGCTGCTGATGGATGGAAGAACACATTCACAAGCGACGCAGTATTCACACAGCAGACATACGACGGATCAGTATATGCTATCCCACTTAACACAGCTGCTGCTTGCTGCTTCTACAACACAGAGATGTTTGAGGACGCCGGCGCTAAGGTTCCTACAAACTTCGACGAGTTACTTGATGCTTGCGACAAGCTCGAGGCTAAGGGTTATACACCAATCACAATCTCAGCTGGTACATCATGGTGCTTATCTATGGTAGCTGGTTACCTTTGTGAAGAAGAAGGCGTAGATCTTGCAGCACTTGCAGATGGTTCTGCTTCATGGGAAGATGGTAAGCTTGAGAAGGCTTGCGAGAATCTCTTAAAGCTTTCTAAGTACTTCCAGCCTACAGCTCAGGGTGATACAAACGATGTTGCTACAGCAAACTTCTACAACGAAGAAGCTGCTATCCTTATCCAGGGTTCATGGGCAATTGGTCAGATCAACGGTGAGAACCCAGACTTCGAGTCTAAGTGTGGTGTATTCCAGTTCCCAGGTTGTGAGAGACTTATCGCTAAGTCTGATTCACTTTGCGTAAGCAAGGATACAAAGTGCCCAGAGGCTTGTATCGCACTTCTTAAGTACTTCACAGATGACACAGCTCAGAAGTACACAGCAGAAGTTGGTGGAAAGATTCCTGTAACAAACGTTGAGTACGATGCTTCAAAGGCACCTGCACAGCTTTCATACGTAATGGATGTATTTGCAAATGCAAAGGGTACATTCGGTTTCTATAATGAGTCAATGCCTACAACAGAGACAGGCGCTCACTTCGATGACTTAATGGTTTCAGTATTCCTTGGAGATACAACTCCTGCTGAAGCAGCTACAGACATGGAAGAATATTACAACGAAAACTGCAGATAGTATCTCTTTCTCATCTATTCTTTAGTGATAGGGGGCGCTTTCGCCGGCGCCCCTATATTTTTCAAAACCCCTATTAATTAGTTATTAAGGAAAGTAGTGTTATGGATAAATTACTTAGAAATAAAAAAGCCATAATCGTCTTTATGGCACCAGGATTAATATTATTTACTCTTATACTTTTTGTTCCAATTTGTCAGTCTATCTACTATTCACTCTGTGAATACAAGGCTACATCTATTACAGGTCCTAAATTCATCGGTTTCAAAAACTATGCGGACTTGATTAAAGATGATACATTTTGGATTGCTTTAAAAAATTCATTTTTCTTTTTAGTATTTTCATGTGTAACTCAGCTTATTATGGGCTTGTTCCTTGCAGGCCTTCTTACAAATATAGATAAAGGAAGAAACTTGTTTAAGAATATTATTTACTTACCATGTGTTCTTTCTTCTGCTGCTTTAGGTCTCTTATGGATGTTCATTTTCAGTCCAAAGTTTGGTATCAACAAGCTTATTGAGACATTTGGCGTACAAGACTTCGTTAAAAATGGACCTTTATGGTTAATGGATACAAAAGGCTTCATTGTTCTTCCAATGTGGGTAATCGCCTTTGTTGCATTATGGCAGTACGTTGGACAGTCTATGATGCTTTACATGGCTCAGATTTCTGGTATCAGCAAATCACTTTACGAAGCAAGCTACATTGATGGATGTAGTAAGGCCAAGAGTTTCCGTTACATCACTCTTCCACTGATCCGTCCAATGGTTGCAACAGCTATGTCACTTAATGCAATCGGTTCATTAAAGTTCTTTGATTTAGTATTCAACATGACAGAAGGTGGTCCAAACCACAGAACTGAAGTCCTTGCAACACATCTTTATCAGCAGGGCTTCAAGTACAGCAAATATGGCTATGCCAGTGCAATCGGTGTTGTATTATTAATCCTCTGTCTTCTTGTTACAGCTTTCATTAACAAGGTTGTAAAAACAGAGCAATATGAAATGTAAAAATATCATTAGGTGATACGTTTTTACGTACTAAATTAAGGAGTTTTATTATTATGAAAAAGATTAAACCAATACGAATTGTTATATATGTATTCCTAATCATAATGGCTATTATTTACCTGGCTCCATTGCTTTGGGTTTTAATTGTAGCTTTTAAGGACAACAATCACGAGCTTATGGTTGCACCATTCTCTCTTCCACAGTCTCCATCCTTTGACAACTTTGTATTTGCATGGACAGCTGGAAAGCTTGGTATCGCAACTTTGAATTCATTCTTGGTATGTACAATATCATTGATTCTTAGTATGTTAATCGGTTCAATGGCAGCATTTGGTATCGCTCGTCTCCGTTGGAAATTTGCAAAGCTTTCTCTTACATATTTCCTTCTTGGAATGATGATTCCTGTACACTGCGTTTTGATACCACTGTTCTCTCGTTTTTCAAGCTTCGGCTTAAACAATAGTTTAGTAGGACTTATTCTTCCATACGTTACATGTTCACTTCCTGTAACAATCTTCATTATGGTTGGTTTCTTTGAAAGTCTTCCAAATGAATTGATTGAAAGTGCATGTATCGATGGCGCTACTATCTACCAGATTTTCTACGGCGTATGCTTACCTCTTGGTAAGACAGGTCTATTCGTAACAGGACTTATGACATTCGTAGCAAACTGGAACGAGCTCTTACTTGCAATGGTATTTATTTCCGACGATTTAAAGAAAACACTTCCTGTTTCTCTTTCAAAATTCGTAGGACCATATAATACAAACTATACTCAGATGTTCGCAGCTATCATTATTGCAATCATTCCTACAATCATAGTTTACTGTGCATTCTCTAACCAGATTGTAGATGGTTTAACTGCGGGGGCCGTTAAAGGATAAAAAACTTGGAGAGATAATATATGAAAAAGCAAAACACACCATTAGTTACAGACATATTTACAGCAGATCCATCTGCCCATGTATTTAACGACAGAATCTACATCTACCCTTCACATGATATTCCACATGATGGAGAAGACAACGACAACGGTGACGAATATCAAATGCAGGATTATCATGTTCTGTCAATGGATGACAAAAGCGATGAAGTAATCGATCATGGTGAAGTATTACATCAGAATCAGGTACCATGGGTAAGTGAGCAAATGTGGGCACCTGACGTAGTATACAAAAATGATATCTATCATCTCTTCTTCCCTGCAAGGGATAAGGATGGTAACTTCAGACTTGGTATTGCAGAAAGCAAAAAGCCAGAAGGTCCATTTTCTCCTAGAGATAATTACATTAAGGGCAGCTTCAGTATTGATCCTTGCTCTTTCATCGATGATGACGGCAAAGTATATATTTACTTTGGTGGTCTCTGGGGTGGACAGTTAGAAAAATATAGAACCGGAAAGTTCGATCCACAGGGAGGTGAGCCTCCAAAAAACGAGCCAGCTGTATGTCCAAAATGCGGTATCATGAAGGAGGACATGAGCGAGTTCGAAGGAACACCTGTTGATATCCAAATCCTTGATAAATCCGGTAATCTTCTCCTCTCCGGTGATGAGGATAGACGATATTTTGAAGGTCCATGGATGCATAAATATAATGGTAAATACTACTTCTCTTATTCAACTGGTACAACACATAAAATCGTTTATGCAACCAGCGATAACCCTCTCGGTCCATTTACCTATCAAGGAGTTATCCTTGAGCCGGTAATTGGATGGACCACACACCACTCAATTGTTGAGTATCATGGCAAGTGGTATCTCTTCTATCACGATTGTGAGTATTCAAAGGGTATTAACCATCGTAGATGCGTTAAGTACTGTGAGCTTACATACAATCCAGATGGAACAATACAGACAATTACACCAGAGTACAAATAAACAAAACAACAGGGCTTGGTCAATTGACCAAGCCCCTTTTTATCCCTAAAAAAGCGCTTACCTTGATAGGTAAGCGCAATATTAATTCTATTTATTTGAACGTCTCCAGATGTTCATCTTCTCTGCTTCTTTGATAAGCTCATCTCTAAAGTCTGGGTGAGCTATTGAGATAATCTTCTCTGCTCTCTCCCATGTAGAAAGACCCTTGAGGCAAACCTTACCGTACTCTGTAACGAGATAATGTGTGTTAGCACGAGTATCTGTTACGATAGAACCCTCTGCAAGTGTAGGACGAATACGGCTCTTTACTGTGCCATCCTTTGTTGTAAATGTAGATGAGAGACATACAAAGCTCTTACCACCATTAGAAAGGTATGCACCAAGAACGAAATCAAGCTGTCCGCCTGCACCAGAGATGTGCTTTGTTCCAGCTGACTCAGCATTAATCTGACCAAATAAGTCAACATCAACTGCATTGTTGATAGAAATGAAATTATCAAGTGCAGAAATCTGACGAATGTCATTGGTGTAATCAACAGGAGCACTCATAAGCTCTGGATTCTCATCCATGTAATCGTACATCTTCTTTGTACCAGCACCGAAAGCGTATGTCTGACGGAATCTATCGATGTTCTTCTTAGCACCAGTGATTTTGCCTGCGCGGGCAATGTCAACAAATGCATCTACGTACATCTCTGTATGAACACCAAGATCCTTAAGATCTGACTCAGCAATCATAGCACCAACTGTGTTAGGCATACCACCGATACCAAGCTGTAAACAAGCGCCATTTGGAATCTCATCAACGATAAGCTTAGCAACTGCCTTATCAACCTCTGTAGGAGTTGTAGCACCACCCATCTCAAGGATAGCAGGATTATCTCCCTCAACGATAGCATCAACCTTTGAAATGTGAACGCCCTCTTCAAAACCGCCTAAGCAACGAGGCATATTCTTATTAACCTCAACAATAACGTGCTTAGAGTTCTCAACTACAGCCATAAGATGTGATGCATTAGGACCAAAGTTGAAATAACCATGATTATCCATAGGAGCTGTAACAATCATAAGGACATCATTAGGCTCGATGTGCTCACGATAGTATCTAGGAAGCTCAGAATATCTAACAGGTGCATAGAATGCGCAGCCTCTAGCGATAAGCTTTCTCTCGATACCACCCATATGCCATGAATTCCATGTGAAATGCTCTCCAGCGTCCTCACGCTCAAAAATAGCTGGAAGCTTCATAACGATACCACCACGTACCTTAACGTCTCTAAGCTCGTCTGTACGCGCTGCAAGGGCCTTATCAAGGGCATCAGCTGTGCCAGTACACCAACCGTAATCTACCCAATCCCCGCTCTTAACTACCTTAACAGCCTCTGCTGCAGTAGTTAATTTCTTTTTGTATTCTGCCTGAAAATCCATACTTACCTCCGCTCGTTAAATAATTATCAATTACATAGAATTTTACCACTTATGGCTTATCTCTTCAACAAAAACTCAACTTTACTTACTTGTCTAATGCTCCTATCCCCCTATTCAAGCCATATCTATCCATAAAAAAATCAGAAACAGGATTCCATTAAGAATAATAGTGATATAATTAAGTTAGAATATTCATCAGGAGGTAAAGCAAATGTCAAAACAAGAAATTGAAATTGCTGGTGCAAAGAGGCAGCTTGAAATTACCCCTTTTGAGCATCACACCAAATTTCATGAAACAGATTTACAGGGAATTATTCATCCATCCAATTATCTCAACTGGTTGGAGGATGCTAGAATGCATTTAATGGAGCAGATGGGTCTGGGATTCAAGCAAATGCTTGATATGGAAATCAGCTCTCCTATAATCTCTCAATCTATAGAATATAGAAGCAATATAAAATTTGATGAAACAATCGTAATCGACACAAAGCTCTTATCATACGATGGCCACGAAATGGAAATAGCCTACCGTATATACGATAAGTCAACTGGTGAGGACAGAGCCATAGCCAAAACCCGCCATTGCTTCGTCAACAAAACAGGAGCGCCTATCTCTATGAAGCGGGCCTACCCAGAACTGGATACCAAATTCTTCGAATTTAAATAATAAACGCCACCATGTTACGCTCTCAAGCCTTGGATATTGTTGCGCTCAACTAACACGTTTCGCTACACAACACCAAGAGCTTGATAGCTACATGGTGGCTTTCTTATGCCCTACGGCTTTGTATTCCTTACGGTTTTACTGATTCTTAGCGGCTATCTCAGTGAGTAAATTGATGAATTCCACATCAGATTCCTGCACTCTAAGATTGGTCTCAATCCTCTCTCCATTAGGGTCAGTGATGGAAATTTCGATGACCGAGCCAGGTGTCATAGCCTTATTTTTTGCTGCTCCAAAAAATGGAATCAACTTAGGATGATTGGCATTAAATTTCGCAGCCGCATTTTTTACTCTAAATAAATCTGCTGGATTAAATCCCATGATAATCTCCTTTTCAAATTATTCATAACACAAGGATTACTATACTTTTAATCCCTTCTTATATCATATACTGACGCAGTAGTTTACGCAACTCTTCTTCCTTTATAGGCTTTGCAATATAATCGGCAAATCCTAAAGCTTCATATTTTTCTTTTGCGCCAACTATCGCATTTGCGGTTTGCATAATAAGTGGAGTATCTTTATTAAGATTGTCATCCATTCTACCCATTATATCCTTGAGTTCCAGACCATCCATTCCCGGCATCAAATGGTCAATAAATATCAAATCATATTTTGTTCTCTTTATCTTTTCAAGGGCCTCCTGGCCACTAATTGCAGTGTCTACAATTATATCTGTATTGTTAAGAAGCACCGTAAATACTCTAAGGTTAATAGCAACATCATCTACTACAAGGATTCGCCCAATTACATCAAAGACCTCGGAGCGATCTGCAACACGTCTGTCCCCGTTAGGGCCCATAGAAAAAATACCACAAGGCTCTACTGTACGGATTTCTTGAGGAATAACCACTGTAAATGTAGTTCCCTTTCCCAGCTCAGATTCCACTGTAATCTCTCCGTTCATCAAATCAATTAACTGTTTTGTGATAGTAAGCCCCAGTCCTGTACCTTCTATCTTATAGTTTTGGAATTCCCCAACTCTATTAAATGAATCAAATAGATAAGGAATATTTTCTTTTGCTATTCCTATACCCGTATCACTTACCATTATCTTAAGCATAAGGCGACCACCAGATATACTTCCTTGGATTGAAAGGCAAATTCTACCTGAAGGAGTATACTTAATAGCATTTGTCAAAAGATTGGTAATCACCTGAATAATGCGCTCCTTATCCCCTCGTAGCTTTGCTGGAAGCACATCACTCATATCCACCTCAAAAGAAAGGCGACTAGCCTTGGCTCTTGGTCTAACCATTGAATAGCACTCTCTCACCATATCCATAAGATCGTAATCATCAGGCACTATTTCAATTTTCCCTGCAGTTACTTTTGCTAAATCAAGGACCTCATTTACTATTCCCAATAAATAATTGCCAGCGCCATTTACATCTCTAGCATAATCAAGGATCTTCTCCTCTTTGCTTTCTCTGAGAATCATTTTATTCATGCCAAGTATTGCATTTATTGGTGTGCGCATTTCATGAGACATTCTTGTTAAAAATGCTGTACTTGCATCTTGAGCTTGAACAGCTGCAAAAATATTGCGTTCCATATTTCGAATATCTCTAAGGGCACGTAAGTAAGACATAACAATTAAGAATAATAGTCCAAGCATCAAAATCATGCCATTCATTGTCATTGGCTTATCTGTCACATATACGTATATCTGAATAAGACCAGCCACCATAGCGCCTAATATGCCAATAAATTCCATTATGTATTCTTTTACTCTGCCCTGAATAATATCAGGAATCACTGTCACAATATATCCGCCCATGGTAATGACAAGTGAAATAAATGCATATACTAGAATGCCACTTAAATCTGTGTTATTTGCAAACTGTAATATTATTCCAAGACCAGCCACAAACATATCCAGTACACCTAAAACCATGTAAAAGAATCTGTACCTGCCCTCTTGAAGGCGGTCAAAATAAAGAGCCATTGTAAATGAAAGCATTAACAGACTCAGATATGTCATATAGGATAAGAGGGAATAATTTGGAACAAAAAACTGCCTGCAGTTAGATTCCGCAAGGGACCAAATAGAGGCGCAAATAGTAACCCAGCCTGCGAAGAATAAAGGCAGAGTTTTGTTATAAGCGATTTTTACAGAAACACCGATTATAAATGCAATAATGCCAAGCACAAGTAAGAATAAAGTGAGAAGTAAAACATATCTTTCACCATCAAATACCATTCTAAAAATAGCAGCCTGTGGTCCAATGGTAATCCTATCAATAACACCGGAGTAATTGTTATGACCGATGAATTCGATTCTAAGTGTCTGGCCATTATCTTCTGGATATAGTGGAATAAAAGTAGCTATACCAGGGCTATGATTTCCAAATAAACGAGTACTTTGGGTTGAATAGCTGTAACGCAATTCATCCCCAATATACGCATTAATATCCTGTTTAGCTGTATTAAAAGATACATAGGCATTATCTCTTGTAATACCATCAATACTTTTCTCTATTACAAATGGCGCTTCCTCCTCCGGCTGATACTGTCCTGGAATTGCAATATCTGTCCTAGTTCCGTCTGACATAACTCTCTGCCAGCCATCAGAAAAATTTTCCATTTCAAGGGGTGTGTATGTTCTCTCATCAGGCAAAGCCTGTTCTCCAAAAAGCAACAAACCAGTTATAAAAAGATAGACGGTAACACCTATTACCAAAACCAAATCATAAACAAAACTGCTAGTTTTTTTCATTTTTTAATCCCCAAAATTTTAATTATTTTATCCCCAAGAACAATAAAATTGCCCTTAATTTATTATAATTTGTCGGAGTTTTTAAAACAACAAATTACGAAAATAGTCACAATTTATTTGAAATAATTTTCGGGAATAATGTTATAATTACAATTAAGAATTAGTGGGTATTGAAGAATTGGTAACTTTCTAGATTAATAGGAGGCAGTTATTTATGGCTAGTACACAGCAAATTGCAAAAGAATACTACGACAAAGGCATGAGCCTTGTTCGTGCCAATAACATAGAGATGGGAATCAACAATCTGAACATGGCAAAGAGTATATACGAGGAACTTGGAGATACAGTTCAGTATGTATTAGCCTTAAGAGGTTTGGCTGTAGCATATGGAATCATGGGTTATGATACCAAGATGCTTTATAAATGTTTGGATGCATTTTCACTTCTTGATAAAAATGGAATCAAAGGTGCCAAGCATCTTTTTTATACTACTATCTGCAATCGCTACATGCTTCTAGAAGACTATGATAGCGCTATTAATTACGGAAGGATGGCTCTCCAGGATTTAGAGGATCACGGTGACGAGTTCGAAGATAATACACCTAATCACTATCTCTGTGCCTGCCTTAATCTAGCTTATTCATATCTACATATAAATCGTTTTGGTGATGCCGAAGCCTTCATCAAAAGAGCCAGAGAAATAGCTACCAAAAACGACTTACATATTCATGACTTAAGCCTTACAGTTCTTCAGGCTAGCTATCACCACAAAATCGGCGACAACCAATATGTGTACGACCATATAGAAGAACTGGTCTCTTCTATAAAAGGGGCCAATATCACAATCAATGACTATATTGAAGATATAAAACTTATCATCGAAACATTCTGCAGTATGAAGGAATATGAAAAGGCAGAAGCTGTGGCACAAAGCCTTGACTCATATGGCACCTTATCTGGTGATTTCTATCTCAAGCTTCATGCTACCAAGTTTTATATGATGATTTATAAGGATGCTGATGAAAAAGAAAAATACCATCAGGCCTGCGTTCAATACGCAGAAAATTCTATCGCTTTGTCTAGTAAAGAGGCTGCAAAACATCTCCAAGAGATGGACACTGCCATCGCATTGTCTATTGCCGACACTCCGATAGAGTTACTATAATATTCTTGTTATGAAAAAGAAGCATCAAATACTTATACTAATAATTTTTATATTTTTCTTATTAATCAAGGCTCAGATGGACTTTAATCCATCTATAAGAGTCTTGCTATCTATCATCGATTTCTCTGAATCTACTCTTACCAGCTCGGATTATCTGGCATACGGAATAGATTTAAAGGATTTATTCAGAAACTACACAAATTCAGATATTAACTATAGGGGCTCTGCATACCTAAAAAAGGTCAAGGGCTTCCCTTACTCTGTTAGCGGCTCCATAAAAGGCCAGCGTTCTCCGGAGCAAAAGAAATTCTCCTGCGAATCCGATCTTAATGTATTAGTTTTAGATGTAGGTATGCTTAATGCCTATGCGGAGAATGACACTGTCTATCTAGTTGCTCCTATGCTAGGGGGATTATCATATGGATTTGATACAAATGACGATCTTTTCCCTAAGGCTCCAAATCTCAATTACGATATTACTAGAGAATGGTTCCACGAAAACAAAATGAATATCTGGAATTTCGTCAGAAGTATTGATATTGAAGAAACTGACCAGTTCTTTGTAGATGCAGATGGTACAAAAGCACGCGAATATCAGATTACCGTTCCAGAAGGTGAGGGAGATTTCATATGGGAGCTTCTTGGTATAGATCCTCCTGATCACGATATTAAATGTTCCCTTTATTTGGATAAATGGTGTCATACAAGAAAGGTCGTATTTGACCTTTCCTACAAGACCAAGGGTGCCTATGTGGCCATATATGGAAATGATTGCAACAGCATGGAAATCTACGTCCCTCTTCCAGATGATGAGTCATTTACATGTACTATCAAGCGTGACGGAACAAATAACTATACTAATGCCTACATCAACAATATTACATACAACACTTCTTTTGGTAACGTATACACCATAGATAGCAACGGCTATCTCAACTATACAGAAGAAGGATTCAAATTAGAGCTATCAAATATCCTTGTAAAAAGGAACAAGGAAGTACTTTGCGAAGGATATATTAAAGGACGCATCACTAAAAATGAAAATATGGGTGATGTATTTGAAAATGCTGGAGTTGATTTTTCTAACGTAGAAGTTATCGATTGGGACACAATAAAAAATGACACCGCCTCTTTTGTAGACGATGTCATTGAACAAGCTCGTAAAAACGTCGATTTATTTGATTTCTAAGCCTCTGGCTCCATCTGGCCTAATACTTTGTAAAGGAGATTATAGAGCTGTGAGCTCTCTTCTCGAGAAAGCTTAACACAATGGCCCATCTTAGCAGGTATCTCAGATGCCTGCTTTTTTAATTCGTCGCCTTCCTTAGTTAAAGTAATAATCAGATTTCTCTCGTCATCCTTTGAACGAACACGCTTAACATATCCCTTTTGCTCAAGCTTCTTAAGGACAGGTGTAAGTGTTCCTGAATCCAAAAATAGCTTATCTCCAAGAGCCTTAACAGTTATTTCCTTTTCTTCCCACACAACCATCATAGTGATGTACTGTGTATATGTAAGATCAAGGGGATCCAGATATGGTTTATATCTTTTAACAATCTCCTTTGAACATGCATAAAGTGGAAAGCATAACTGGTTTGAAATTCTTAAGCAATCAAATTTTTCGCCCATTCTTAGTTCACCTCTGATTATATATTTTTAGACACGAATTCCTTGAGCGCATCCTTAGGAGCGAAGCCAACATTCATATCTACCTTCTGACCGTCCTTTAATACAACAAGCGCTGGGATATTCATAATGCTATATTCTCTAGCTAAATCTGGATTCTCATCTGTATCAACGCTATAGAAATTAGCCTGTCCAGCTAGCTCCTCAGATACTTCCTCAAGAACTGGAGCAAGCATCTTACATGGACCACACCATGTTGCATTGAAATCCAATACTAAAACACCTGACTTATCCATTGAATTAAATTCTTCTGTATTAATCTTCTTTACCATTGTATAACTCCTTTCGAAATTAATCAAATTTTGTTGTGAATAATCATTTTTTGTTATTTATTTTTAAGGCTGTTTAGATAAGAAACTGCTGAAAGTGCTGCAACATTTCCCTCTCCAGCTGCCTTAATGTACTGATATGGTGTACCTGTAATATCACCAGCTGCAAATAATCCTGGGATATTTGTAGTCATCTGACGGTCAACCTGAACGTGATTACCATCCATAGCAAGTCCTGGAACAAGCTGAGAAGGTGCAATCTGCTGTCTAAGAATAAAAATTCCATCAGCTACAAATGTGCCATCCTCTGCTGTAAGCTGCATTCCATTAGTAATCTGCTCTATAGATACTGGCTTAACATCCTTTTTAACTATGATATTGCCGCCAAGCTTGCCTTCGTATTCATACTGAGGAATATATGTAACATTCTCTGCACGCTCTGCTAAGAACTCTGCCTCTTCTTCATCCTCTTTGCTGTATGCAAGAATAATAGCTGTGCGTCCTTTATATAAAGCAGCATCGCATGTTGCGCAATAGCTGACTCCTCTTCCTAAATTCTCCATCTCTCCTGGAAATGGCTTCATAGCAGTCATACCTGCTGCAATAATTACTGAGCTTGCTTCGTAATCTCCTCCATGACATTGTATAGCAAAATACTGTCCCATGGAATACACTGCGTTAACTTTATCTTCTGTAATTTCAACGCCCATTCCCTTAGCGTGATCTAAAAATGCCTGTGCCATCTTATCTCCTGGCACATCTGGTAATCCTAAATAGTTCTGAATTGTATGGGCCTTAGCCACTTTATCTGACGAACTCTTGCTTCCAAGCAGGAGTACGGATTTATTCCTAACTTTTGCTGTAATGGCTGCCTCTAATCCTGCAGGGCCAGTGCCAATTACTGCGATATCATATCTTTCCATTGATAACCTCCACTCTTAACAAGCAAAAGATTGTGCACAATCAATCCTATGATTGAATTGTACACAATCTAATTGCATTTGTCAACAGTGTATTTAATTTTTTTTAAATTGTGAAAGAATCCTTGATTTCTCTCAGTTCATCAGAGTTTTCTTCGGTCTCTCCTACTACCTTTACAACACCATCTGAAAGGTTCGCAACGTCTGTTGCCTTCTCTGCAACTGTTGTAACAGCAGCAGCTGCTTCACCAACTGTTCTTGAGATTTCCTCTACTGATTGTGAAATCTCTGTTGTTGATTCCTGAAGCTCATCAATCTTATCAGAAATATCAGACATAATCTCTGAGAAGTTCTCAGCATCAAGCTTGTAATCATCAGCCATCTTAAGGAAATTGGTGTAATCCTGAGCAATATCATTTTCAATGTAGCTAAGTGTTCTTGTAAGACAAGCATTCATTGAATTAACAGATGACTGTACCTCAGCAACGATTTCCATAATACCTGCTACTGTGTTACTTGACTGAGTAGCAAGTCCACCGATTTCTGTAGCGACTACTGCAAATCCCTTACCAGCTTCACCGGCACGGGCTGCCTCTATTGATGCATTAAGAGCAAGAAGATTGGTCTGGCTGGCAATATCCTGGATGGCAATAGCAAGATCGTTAACCTTTGTAACAGCCTTTGATTTTTCAAGAGCTTCCTGTCCTTCTGTATTAATCTCTTCGTAAATCTTTTCTGTCTTTTCTTTGGCTGCAATAGTCTCGATATATACTTCTTTAGCCTTTGCTTTTATCTTATCTGCATCTTCAACACCAGTCTTAGCTTCCTGAGCAATCTCATCAGCATTTTCTTTTATTCTAGTAGTTCTCTCACTGATAACGTCTGTTGTAGCAGATGTTTCCTGCATACTAGCTGCAAGCTCTTCTGATGTAGCTGAGTTGTCTGCATTTGCAGAATCAATTTCCATAGTAATGTCCTTAAGTCTAAGGGCATGTCCTTCCAAATCAACAGAAGTGTTAGCTATACGCTCTACTATATTTCTAAGGCTGACTTCCATATCTCCTACAGCTCGAGCCATAATACCTGTCTCGTCCTTCTTGTGCTCGATTTTCTCAAGAGCATCTGTAGAAGTAAAATCAAGCTTACCAACTCTACCTATTATATCAGTAATGATAGCTATAGGGTTAGTAATTCCTCTAGCAGATATTATACCAATAACGAAGATAATCACACCTACTATACAAGAAAGCAGCAAGCCAAGATTTCTAATCTGATTGATCTCAGCCATCATCTCAGTATCATCAGCTACACAAACTGTAACCCAACCTGTAGAATCAATTACCTGATAAGCACTGTATTTAACTACGCCGTTCTCATCTGTGTAATGGCTAATATCTGCACTTACATAACTTCCTGTTGGAATCTTTGTAAGCAACTCATTAATAGCAGCATTAGTTACCTTAGTATCTAACTTATCTGGTTTTTTATGGTAAATGAAAGTTCCCTCTTCATTAATTACATATATGTAACTAGACTCAAAACCATTAAGACCTCTACCCTCAAGTACAGGCTTAAGGACCTCATAAGTAACTCCATCTACGCCATTAGCATCAATCTCCTGCTCAACAAGCTCGGCGCAAAGAGTTGCAAGATCCTGCATGTTATGCTCGTTAACAGTCTTTATTGTCTTCTTGGCGCTAGGAATAATATATGCAAGATTAAGCACAATGAAAGCAATAATACTTACAACGATTAAAACTAAAATCTTCACATAAATAGAATGAATTGAAAGTCTTCCTCTTTTTACTTTTTTGTCATCCATAATAAATCTCCTTGTATTTATTTTTTATAAATCACCAGTGTAATTATTTTAAACTCCATGTATGTTATTTTCGTGAAAAAATGGACAGCAACAAAAAATACCCTCGATTAATGTAATTCGAGAGTATTTCCTTATATTAGATATTAAAATTTTCCAGCTCAGACATAAGTGAAAGAGCATCGATTTGTTTAATAGCATTACTGTTAGTATTTAAACTACTAGATTCATTCTTATTATTCATAAAAGTAGATGCAGCTGAATCCTCTGCCCCTTTGCTTATTTCCTTTCCTGTAGAAATTTCTCTAGTTGCTTTGCTGTGCTTAGCCTCTACAGTATTCATCTGATTAAAACTATTCTTATACTGAGCTGTGTTAATGCCAGACTGAATTGTCATACCCCTATCTCCAATCATTTAGTTATAGAAATTATCTCTGACGCAATATTTGCATTTATTATAACACCCTGCAAGATTTCTGTCACGTGTATTTTTTATGAACTCCTAAACCCCTTTATTTTCAAGGCTTTCTAATATATTGCGTCCAACTGGGTAATAATATAAAATCTAAATTGTTATTTATAAAAATCTAGGAGAAAAATAATGAAATCATTTTTACAAAGAAAAAATATTGAAATCTCTGTAAAGCGTTACTTAATTGATGCTTTAGGAGCTATGGCCCAGGGACTCTTTTGTTCCCTTTTGATTGGAACTATCATCAATACATTAGGCAATCAGCTTCACATTGACTTCCTAACTAATCCTGTTGCCACTATAGCAGGTGTCGAATACACCATCGGCGGTCTTGCAATGGCAATGAGTGGTCCAGCAATGGCCATCGCAATCGGCTATGCACTTCAGGCTCCACCACTTGTACTCTTTTCATTAATAACAGTAGGTTTTGCTTCTAATGCTCTCGGTGGAGCAGGCGGTCCCCTTGCTGTTTTATTTATCGCCATCATCTCTGCCGAAGCAGGTAAGGCAATTTCAAAAGAAACTAAAATCGATATACTTGTAACACCACTTGTTACAATCGGTATTGGTATTGCACTTTCTGCATGGTGGGCACCAGCACTTGGCAAGGCTGCCAATTACGTAGGTGACCTTATTATGTGGGCAACAACAAAGCAGCCATTTATTATGGGTATTCTTGTTTCAGTTATCGTAGGAATAGCTCTAACTCTTCCTATATCATCAGCTGCTATTTGTGCTGCTCTTTCCCTTACAGGTCTTGCAGGCGGTGCTGCTGTAGCAGGATGCTGTGCACAGATGGTTGGCTTTGCAGTAATGAGCTTCAAGGAGAATAAATGGGGTGGTCTTATTTCTCAGGGCATCGGCACTTCAATGCTTCAGATGGGAAATATCATTAAAAATCCTCGAATCTGGATTGCTCCTATTCTTTGCTCTGCTATTACAGGACCACTAGCTACCTGCTTATTTAAAATGGAAATGAATGGACCTGCTGTTTCATCTGGAATGGGAACCTGCGGACTTGTAGGACAAATCGGTGTATATTCCGGTTGGGTAAATGATATTGCTTCTGGTTCTAAATCAGCTATTACCACTATGGATTGGGCCGGATTAATTATCATATGCTTTATTGCTCCAGCAATACTTTGTCCTCTCTTTAATAAATTCGCTGAGAATTCAGGCTGGGTAAAACCTGGTGATATGAAATTATAATAGAATTTACAGTAACAAAAAAAGTGCTGCATTAGCAGCACTTTTTGTATGTTATAAAATAAGGGAGGTTAATTAGTTATTTCCCACAACCGTATTTCCTGCGCTGTACTTTCCAAACATCTCTTGATATTTGACAGCTGTACCTTGTGCATCGAATACGTTGTCTGAAATAATATTTGAGGAATTGCATGCATATTGAACCTTGAAACAAGTTCCTGCGGTGTTTAATATATTATTATTTTTGAATACGCAACTTGTCGCACTCCCCGTGTTTGATACATCATAACCGCCAAAACTTATTCCGGCAAACGCATTATTATTTTTCAACTCATTGTCATGCACATTGATACCTGTTACGAATGTACCAACATGCTCACTAGCCACCTCTATTCCAATATCACAGCATGATACGCTATTTCCGTATATTTCAATGTCTCTAGCGCCGTCAATATAAATACCACCGGCACATTTGTCATCATAGGTAACATTGACTTCTGGATCTGATGAAATGTATTCAACTATATTAGAAACAATCTCACCATTTCTTGCCCTATCAGCTTCATCGTATTCTTCAGCTTGTTCATAGCCAATAGCATCGATGCCAATGTTATCGCAATTATGAATATAATTATTCGAAACTATAAAATTGGAAACATTACCGTTTATAGCTAGGGACTCGCTATTTCCAAGACTTAAGTTATATAACTCACATCCGTCAATAGTAATCCCCTCTATAGGTTCATCTACAGGAGCAGAAACAAGAATCCCATGTGCATTATAGTCAACTGTATCGCTAGTATAAATGCAACCCATATCGTGAATTTTGCAATTTGAAATGGTTATGTCGCTTGAGCCGCCATCAACCTCAATTCCTATTGGTACAATTGATGTGGATGGTCCATCAAGCTTAAATTCTTTGATTTCCAGATTACTAATTGAAACATCTGAGGCTTTAACACATATCATCGAACTGTCGCGTGAGGTAGGGGTTATTGTTGAGCCATCTAAGATAGCTCCATCTTCACCGACGATTGAAATCCCATCAGTTTCAATATATAGCTGCTCGATATAGTTTCCTGCAGGAACGACGATAGTATCGCCAGAAACAGCCATATCAATAGCATCTGAAATAGTAGGTGCGTCTTGACCTACTGTTATTTTATTTGTCGCAGCCTTCACTTCCTGATTGCTAGGGGCACAACCTAAAGCTAAAACTGCAGTGAGAAAGAGTGAAGCAAAAATCTTACTTCTATTGTGCATTAACAAATTCCTTCCTTTTGTCTCAAAATCTAGTTTGACTGATCAGTACATGTAAAATGATAACACATTTGGAGTTGATTGTGAACACTTTATTACGTAAAAATCTCGAAAATGTAATATTTTCGTAATATAAAAGCTTAGCATCCGGGCCAAAGCCCTTTAGCTAAGCTTTTATAGTAATATATTGGATGAATCTTTAAATAAGATTTAAGTGCTCAAATGCCTTGTATAGTCCGTCATTTGCCACTGTATCAGTGATGTAGTCTGCTGCAGCTTTTGCTTCTTCACGTCCGCTCCCCATACATACACTGTAACTGCAACACTCAAACATAGGGATATCAATTTGCGCATCTCCAAATGCCATGGTATCCTCTGGCTTTTCATTTAGATGATTAAGCAAGACATCAATGGCGCGCGCCTTTGTAATTCCCTTTACACCAATGTCACCAAATAGGGCTTCCTCTCCGGCTCCACCCCAGGTACCATTCTGTAAATCTGGAAATTCTTCACATGCATCTAAATAATCCTGATAAGAAGTAAGCACGTAGCTAACTTTGTTCAAATCGTCCCTATAGAGTTGCCCATCAAATATCATCTCTGGGAAAATATCTCGCACAGTAATATCACCTATGTTTTGCTTCCCCTTGTTGGCAGAATATTTGATTAAGGCCTCTAAAGCTCCGGTTTCAAAATTCTCACTGGCAAAAAGACCATTATTACTTTCTAAATAAAATTCCAGTCCTTTTTCATGTAGCCAATCTACTATGTGCTTGCTTTGCTCCTTAGAAATCATCTGATGCATAATGACCTGGCCATCATGCTCCACGTAGCTGCCATTACCGCCTATCATGCCATCAAGACCGATATTCCATATATTGTCATATACTTCAGCCTTGCTGCGGCCTGTGGTAATAAACACCTTGTGACCATTTTCTCTTGCTTTTCTAATAGCTAAAATAGCAGACTCTGGCAGATTATTTTCATAATCCACCAGAGTGCCATCAACATCTATAAATAAGATCTTTCCCATTTATAAATTTTCTCCGTTACTTGCAATAACCTGCTTGTACCAATCGAAGGATTTCTTCTTTCTACGAGCAAGTGTGCCTGTTCCATCATCGTATTTCTCTACATAGATGAATCCGTAACGCTTTGCCATCTCACCTGTTGAAGCACTTACAAGATCGATACATCCCCATGGAGTGTAACCCATCAAATCAACACCGTCCTTAACAGCCTGTCTCATCTCTGAGATATGCTTTCTAAGGTAGTCAATTCTATAGTCATCATTGATTGAACCATCAGCTTCGATTTCGTCTCTTGCGCCAAGTCCATTCTCAACTACCATAAGAGGGATTCTGTATCTGTCATAAATCTCGTTAAGAGAGTATCTAAGTCCCTGTGGGTCAATCTGCCAGCCCCAATCAGAAGCCTCAAGATATGGGTTCTTACCACCAGCAATAAGATTGCCATCTCCCTTATTAGTATCAGGATTTGCACTTATTACATTTGACATGTAGTAGCTGAATGTGTAGAAGTCTACTGTACCTTCCTTAAGAATCTTGTCATCTCCTGGCTCCATCTTAATTGTGATGCCGTGCTTATCCCAAATGCTCTGAGCGTAAGCTGGATACTCGCCACGAACCATTACATCTGAGCAGTACCAGTTAACCTCACGCATATGAGCCTGATTCTCAATAATATCAGCTGGATTACATGTAGCTGGATATGATGTAACAAAGCAAATCATATTACCAATCTTGTACTCAGGATAATTGTCATGAGCATATTTTACAGCCTTAGCTGAAGCTACAAACTGATGATGAAGAGCCTGGAATCTCTCCTGTGGCTTATCAGGAACCTGAGTAACAGGACCTGAGTAACCCTTTACTGTACCAGTTGAAAGGACAGCGCCAAGTGGCATTGTTCCAGCATTGATTTCATTGAATGTAAGCCAGTACTTTACCTTGCCCTGATATCTTGCAAAGATAGCCTTGCAGTAATTCATGAAATACTCAATAAGCTCTCTGCCCTCCCAGCCATTGTATTTTTCAACAAGTGCATAAGGAAGCTCATAATGAGAAATTGTAACAAGTGGTTCAATTCCATGCTTTTTGCAACAATCAAATACCTTGTCATAGAAGGCAAGACCTGCCTCGTTTGGCTCATTCTCCATTCCTGTTGGGAAAATTCTTGTCCAGTTAATAGATGTTCTAAACACCTTGAATCCCATCTCAGCAAATAAAGCGATATCTTCCTCATAGTGATGATAGAAATCAATTGCCTCATGTGAAGGATAAAGTGTGCCCTCCTCGATTTTTGTTGTCAGTCTCTTTGGAACTGTGTGACTACCATTTGTACACATATCCGAAACAGATGCGCCTTTACCATCTACGTTCCATGCCCCTTCGAATTGATTAGCGGCTACAGCGCCTCCCCATAAGAAATCTTCTCTAAATGTTCCCATTATGTGCCTCTCTTTCTAACTTATTTCTTTATATACATATTATAAATATTTTTTATAACAATGTAATCAAATCATTTCCATTAACAACTGCTTTTGCATCTGTAGGAATAATGTCTGCATACTTGTCAGAGTTTGTGATTACAACAGGTGTCTCAACTGAATAGCCCTGACCCTTAATATAGTCAATATCAAACTCTAAAAGAAGATCACCCTTCTTTACCTTGTCGCCCTGCTTAACCTTAGGAGAGAATCCCTGGCCTTCAAGCTGAACTGTATCCATACCAACATGGATGATAATCTGTGCACCCTTTTCTGTAGTAATGCCTACTGCATGTCCTGTATTGAAGAATGCTGTAACCTCGCCGTCAGCTGGTGCGTATACCTTTCCCTCTGTAGGAACGATTGCGATACCCTTTCCCATAGCCTCTGATGAGAATACCTGATCAGCAACTTCTGATAAAGGCTTAACCTCGCCATCAAGTGGAGCAAGGAGAACTTCGCCGTTAACAGTTGCTGATGAATCAATTGCCTTCTTTGATGCTGGAGCATCATCCTTGTAGAAAATTAATTCCATAACAAAGCCTGCTACAAGGCAAACAGCAGTTACGATAATAGCAATAATCATTGCTGATGTATCTTTTGTTGCTGAGTTTACAAATGCTGGGTAAGCAAAAATTCCCATACCAGCCATCTGGTAAGCCTTAACGCCCATTGAGCAAAGGATTGCACCTGCAATACCTGAGATAACGCATGTACGGAAGAATGGAGCCTTCTTTGGAAGTGTAAGACCATAAATTGCAGGCTCCGTAACACCAGCCATACCAGATACTACTGCTGCTGGAGCAAGTGACTTAAGCTTCTTATCCTTTGTCTTGAGCCAAATACCTGCTACTGCACCTGTCTGTGCAAATGTTGTACCAAGCATTGCTACAAGGATGATATCCTGACCTGTTGTTGCAAGGTTTGATAATGCGATTGGAACAAGTGACCAATGAAGACCAAACATAACAAGAATCTGCCAGAAGAAACCAACAACTGCACCCATAAGAATTGGGCTAATATCATTAATAGTATTGAAGAATAATGCAAGAACATTAGCAAGACCACTAGCTACTGGACCAATGATGAACAATGTCAATACATATGTAACAAACATTGTGATAAGTGGTACTGCAAATAATTTGATTGTGTCAGGAACGATTTTCTTAACAACCTTGTTCTCGAACCATCCAGCAAATGCTACTGCTGCAATGATTGGAATAACTGATGATGTGTAGTTTCCTGATGGTGGCATTGATACTGGAATACCAAAGAGTGATGTAATCGCGTGAGCGCCATCTGTAAGGTATGGGTAAACAAGTGCCAAACCAAGTAATAAACCTTCCATCTCTGGAATCTTAAACTTCTTAGCTGCTGAAACACCAAGTACTGGTGGTAAGAAGTAGAATGCTGCGTCAGCAAGTGAGTACAAGAATGTATATGTAGAACCTGCATCAGACATAGCACCTGTAGCTGTAAGAAGTGCTAATAAACCTTTTAAAATACCACATGCACATAACACGCCAAGGAATGGTGTGAATACGCTTGTGATTACGCTGATAAATGCGTTAAATGGGCTCTGCTTTACCTTCTCGCCCTCTTCTCCTCCACCAGCTAATGCTGATTTGCTCTCAAGGTGACCAACGCTAATTACTGCATCAAATACCTGTGGTACGTGATTTCCAATAACTACCATATACTGTCCGCCAGACTGAATTACTGTAACGATTCCGTCTGTGTCCTTAAGGATTTCTGTGTTTGCCTTGCTTTCATCCTTAAGCTTAAATCTAAGTCTTGTAATACAATGAGTAATGCTTGTGATGTTGTCTTTTCCACCCACATTCTGAATGATAATGCGAGCTAATCCATCATATTTGCTTGCCATTTTAATTCCCTCTCTTTGTTATAACTATTTATTTCTTTTCCAGATCCTGCGCACTGATCTGTAAAATTCAAATAAAAAAACCCGCACAAAGACATAGATATACTCTATATATTCGTACAGGTTTAGCCGGCTAAAACGCCGTAACTATCCATTAATCTATTTTCTATCGGTAATTCGAGAAATATGCACTACCAAGTAAAGCATTTCCTCGTCGGTAATTTCTTCTGGAAATTTGGATTCCATGTAGCTCTTAATGCGCATCGCACACTTATAAGCCTCAGGAAACTTATTAATCATCATGTTAAACATGTCTACATTATCAGCTGGATAATACTCTCTTTTTTCAGCTCTCTGTAAAAAGTATTTTAAGTGAGTAATGAATCTCTCATATGACAATGTATTTTCATCAAGTGTAGTATTGAATGTGTATTTTACAATACTAACTATGTCGCTAATCACCTCTGATGTCTCAAGAGTGTGATGCATGTTACCATCAAGCTCCGCATTTACAATATGCAGTGCAAAGAATCCTGCCTCGTCATCTGGAAGTGTAACATCAAGACTTTCTTTTATCATGTCAAGTGCATGACATCCAATAGCATATTCAGCCTTGTAGAAATTCTTGATCTCCCACAGGAGCTTGTTCCTTAAAACAGTTCCCGTCTTTGCTCGCTCAATTGCATATCCTAAATGGTCAGTAAGAGTAATGTAGATATTATCGCAAAGACGCTTGTTTAATGTATCACCAGCATATGTAATAATCTCATCCGCCACCTGAATCTGTTCATATGGCATCTCTGAAACCAGCTGTTTGAACTGTTCGTTTTGTTTTTCCATGACGAAAGTTTTTTCTATTTTACTTTCATCGATGTCGTCTCCCACTTTCTTTTGAAAGCAAAGCCCACATCCTGTATAAACTATTTCGTTTCCCTTGTCATCTAAGGCCAAGGCTGCATTATTATTAAAAATCTTTTTAATCTTCATTCTAGTGAGTCTTTCATTAAAAATATGTAAAAAAAATGACCAAATCAATCCCTTACATAATAACATAATCCTAGACTATGTGTAGTGGATGATTCAGTCTTGCCTGCCTTGCAGTAACAATCCGAACTTATTGTTTACGTGATTACTTTACACAGAAAATTCACAGTTGTAAAGATGCCAAAAGCAATTTTTACGTTTTAGCAAAATCTTCAGTCCTCTATTTGTCAGTTTTACACAATCTTTTTTCTACTTAAAGGTTTAAGATAACGTCCAAGACTTCAACATTTTTCAAAAACTTAAATTTTCATTCAACAAAAAAGGCAGTCAAGAAAACTTGACCGCCTAAAAAATTCAAATGAAATTAATTGCTTTTTTTATTAAGTGCTCTGTAAATCACAGTGAAAAGAACACCTACTACAGAGAATACACATGCAATAAGGAATGCTCTCTGGTAAACACCGTATTTTGCTACAGTGTTTTTCATAATCATTGGTCCAAAGTATCCAGCCAATGCAAATCCAATAAACATGATACCGTAGTTTACTGAATTGTTCTTTGGTCCAAACTGATCTGCTGTAAATCCAGGATAAACACCCATGAAAGAACCAAAGCTGATACCTACTACTGAAAGGCCTGCGTAGAACTGAGCTGTTGCTCCGGCACCTGTAAAGTAAAGACACAAAAGTCCTGCACCTCCTAAAACACATGCAAGTGTAAGAGTATTGATTCTACCAATCTTGTCAGAAAGTGTACCTGCTACAATACGACCGAAAGCATTGAAAAGTGCTAAAACAGATACTGCTACTGCTGCAGCCTCTGGTGTCATACCAACCATATTCTGAGCGATAGGTGAAGCCATTGGAATAACCATCATACCTGTAAATGCACCGCATGTAAGAAGAAGGAGCATTGTGTAGAATACTGGTGTCTTAACCATACCCTTCCAGTCAAGATTCTTAGGAGCTGCTCCAGCTTTTGAAACTGCTGGCTCCCATCCTGCTGGCTTGTATCCCTCTGGACACTGCTCAAGGAAGAGACAAGATACTGCAATAAGAATAAGGAATGCAATACCTACTGCCTTAAATGCAAATGTAGCATCAGTGCTTGCAACAACCTTTGTTACGATTGGAGGAAGAATAACTGAGCCCAATCCATATACAGCTGTTGTAATACCGCCAATAAGTCCACGCTTGTCTGGGAAGAATTTTACACATGTAGAAATTGTGCTACCGTATGCCATTCCAAGTCCAAGACCACCAATAAGACCGTATGTAACTACTAAGAAATTAATGCTTGTAGCAAAGCCTGAAAGGAACATACCAAGTCCCCACATGATACCGCCTACAAGGATAACTTTCTTAGGTCCAATCTTGTCATTGAACCAACCACCTGAAATCATTGTGATAGGGCCAACCGAGTTTGCTATAGTATATACAATACCTAAATCAAGGGCTGTAACATTCATACCAAGTGAAGTGTTGAAATAGTCAGCCATTGCTGAAGAAAAAATACTCCATGCATAAATAGAACCTAGGCAAAGATTAATAAAACATCCTGCCAGTAAAATAATCCATCTTTTTTTGTCTAAATTCATTATTATTCTCCTTAATACGTAATTTCACTACTACATATTCTAGCTAAAGCAATCCAATATGTCCCGGGTTTATTAATTGCTCTTATTGATAATATTTTAACATTACCCTAATTATCTATACATCAACAAAAAAGCAGTGGGCATAAACCTTTAGTTTATGCCCACTGTTGAAAAACAATCCATTAATTAAAATGGACTTCCACTAATTACTTTAAAATCACCTAGCATAATATCGGATTTTGATTTACAGCACCACACTTTTCACAGATCATTATTCTATAATCCTCCCTGTACACCAAATTTAATTATTGCTAATCCAGTGTTGTTTGGCAAATTTCTTTATTAATATGGGGATTTATCAAGCTCAATTAATTGTCCATCCACCCATAAATAATATTCATCATCTTCAGTTAACACCACCGCCGTGTAATTATTAAATGAACCTTCATCAGGATATAAACCTTTAACATCACTTAGTATTTCTACCGGATCACTTGCAGCATACCTAGACCAATATAGGCTACCTTCAGATAAGAAGACCACATCTCCATCCCTTTCAACAACATAATCTTCAATTTCATAATCATCTCTCTTCTCTTCTAGATTTAGATAATACTTATCTAGACTGACTTCAAGCCTGTACTGAAAGATACTTTTATCAGCAACAAAAGTACATACAAAACCATCCACAAGATAATTTGCATAAAAAATATTTTCAAAATTCGTTGCAACAATAGAAGGCTTTGTATCAGGTTTGCACCAATAAAGTGCACCATCATAGTTAACCAACAGCCATTTTGTGGCATTGTTAAAAACAGCATCTGACATTTTAGGTGCATTTATTTCCAAATCCTTAATTTCTTTTGTAGAAAAAGAAAATCTATATATTTCTCCATTATCCATATCTCTTAGAAAAATATAATTACCATGATAACGCTTCGAAATCCCAAAAGGAGCCAGCTTCTTTTCTCCTCTTACTATCTCGATTACGGCATCCTCATCAGTGTAGTTTACTACATATTCTCCTTCATCCTCACACAGATATGCTACCGAATCCCCCAGTTCATCAACTGCCATAGACATAACATTTTCATAGCGTAGTGTGCTTTTGCATGTCTTGTCATCATAACTATAAATTTCACCATCTTTGGTGCGATAATAACTATCCTTTTCTCCATATGTTCCGATGCCATATATTTCACATACATTTTCAGCTATTTTACTTTTTTCTTCACCGTCGGCACATAAATATAGAGTCCCTGATTCACCATCTTTTGAATCTGAAAAATCAATATAGCGACATCTAGTATTGGAATAATTAAATAAAACAGTGGTCTTCTGTTCATCTATATTAGCCTTACTACAATACATTTTGCCATTGCTGTCATAAATACCATTGTTAAATGAATAGTATCGAATCCTACCATCTGACTCTTCTTGGTTTTCATAGGCCCATTCATTATCGTATGATAGGCTAATCAAATCTTCTTCTTTTCTTTGTTCAAAAAATGATTTTCCTTTCAATATAGCTCCAACTGAAATTATGATAGCTAATACAAGCAAACAAATAAGTCTTGCAGGTATATGTTTTCCATACTCATCTAGCTCTTCATCTGTTTCTATACTTTCAATATCTTCTACAATATCTACTTCTACATCTTCTATATCTTCTTTATCGTGCTGTTCAGATAAAGGTTCTGACACCTTATCAGCTGGTGCAGTATCCCAGTTGATTCCATAATTATTCTTTGTTCCTAAAGTAACAAGTGCGCCGCACTTTGGGCACATAATATGTCCATCTTCAATTACAGCACCACACTTTTCACAGATCATTATGATATAGTCCTCCCTGTATATTGAGTATTATATTACTACTCTAACATTACCCTGTCAATCGTTTTATAAATATAAAAAACGACAGCCATTCCAGTAATGGTTGTCGCTTTAAATTAGATAATCTAATTGGTTCCCAACAAATGATTAATGAACTGTTGGGCTGTACGACCTGATATGCCGCCATGGCTAAGCTCCCACTGCTTTGCCTCAGCAATAAGCTGCTCTTCATCCATTGTAATACCTGCTCGCTTAGCAAGCTCTGTAACAATCACAACGTATTCCTTTGGCATTGGCTTTGAGTAACAGATTGTAACACCAAAACGATTAACAAGAGAAAGCTTCTCCTCCACTGTATCTGAGTGATGTCTGTCGTTTGAATTATCCTGGTCGTTTCTATCGTTCCATGTTTCCTTAATGAGATGTCTACGATTAGATGTAGCGTATATGAGAATATTGTCAGGGCGAGTCTCTACGCCACCCTCGATAACAGCCTTAAGGAACTTATACTCTATCTCATGCTCCTCAAATGATAAATCATCCATATAGATAATAAACTTATAGTTTCTGTTTTTAATGGTAGCTATTATCTTAGACAAGTATTTAAACTGATGCTTATAAATCTCAATCATGCGAAGACCATCATTGTAATATTGATTAACGATAGCCTTGATACTTGTAGACTTTCCTGTGCCGCTATCACCAAAAAGAAGCACATTATTAGCCTTCTTGCCAGCCACAAAGCTCTCAGTATTTTCAACAAGCTGCTGCTTTTGATACTCGTATCCAATCAAATCATCTAAGACCACCTCGTCCATGTTGTTGATTGGAACAAATTTAATATCATTATCGCCGATTTCCTCTAGTCTAAAGGCCTTATTAAGACCAAACATTCCAACGCCATATGACTTATAAAAATCCGTAATTACGTTAAAGAATTGCTTTTCATCAGTAGCTGCCTCTAGTGCCTTAGATAGATTTCTCACCTTCTCGCTTACATTGCGATTGTACATCTGATCATTCTTATGAACAGCGCTATAATTAGTAAATACAGAAAATGAACCAATTCCAAGCTCCTTTTCAAGAGGACTAAAATCATAGTCAAATAGCTCTTTTAAAAGCTTAAAATCATTTTCCACCAGGTAATTTACAGAGCCTGGCTTAACGTCTGTTTTTTCTGTAACAAGAGAAAATGGATTCTCATTTGTAATAATGTAAAAGGCTATATAGTTGTGCCATAGGTTGTCATCGAAACCATAGTCTGTGGCAAGCATTAAAAGTCGCTTTGACACAGCATTAATATCCTTTGTCACTTCACGCTTGTTATAATCTCCAGACTCAACTTTATCTATTACATTGCCCAACTGATAGAGAATGCTTTCCTCGCTTAAATCTCCAAACATAAGCAGTCTCGAAATCTTATCGTACATTATTCTTGCCTCGCTTTCTTAAGTACCTCAACTACCATAATTGATTCTTCAAGTAATTCTTTTGCCTTATCAGAATTTTTACTATCGATGATTTCCGCAAAATCAATAAACTCCTGAGTCATTCTATGTCTCATCTCAGGCTTTGTAAATTTCTCTTCATGGACCTGTCTTTTAACAGAACCTGCTGCATCAAGTGTGGTGTCACCTGTAGATTTCATTGTAACAATTGTCAGGCTATCACTTGAATTAGGCTTGCCATTGACTGTCATATATCCATCCTCACCCTGTATGGATACAAAGCTTGGGCTGTCTGAGTCCTTAGCCCCTGTACACATAGCGCTAAATCCATCATAGGATAGAATAAGCATGCCTGAAGTATCTACGCCGTTAAATCCTCTATTAGGATAATATTTCACCTCATTTGGCATACCAAAGAGAGCTACAGCATAGTGGATATTGTAAACATTAATATCGCCAAGAGCGCCTCCTCCTAAAGCAGGATCAAAGGCAGGTGCCACAACACCATTTTTATAGTCATCATAGCGGCTTGAATACTGAGAATAATTGGCCATAAACATCTTCTTAGGACCAAGCTCTACAAGGGCTTCTTTTGCCTTATCAAACACAGGATTATGAAGCACAGTGATTGCCTCCAATAAAAAGAGTCCCTTTTTTTCAGCAATGGTCTTAAGCTCCAAGGCCTGTTCTAATGTGTCTGTAAATGGCTTTTCTAAAATAACATTTTTACCTGCAAGAAGTGCTTCCTTTGAATACTGATAGTGGGCACTATTTACAAGTCCTATATACACTGTATCGCAGGCTGAGTCTGCAAGTAGCTTGCCGTAATCAGTGTAAACTTTCTTAATTCCATACTGACTAGCCAGCTCATCAGCTTTTTCCTTGCTGTGAGGTCTGGCAAATATTGCCACTTTTTCAATCTCAGATAATTCCTCTATTGCAAAGAGGGCCTCGTGAACTATTTTTCCAGTTCCTATAATTGCTAATTTCATTAAAGAAATCCCCCTGTAAAAGTCTTTATAATAAGATACTTCTACAGGGGGATACATTTCAACTATTATTTACTTTTCTTTTACATTTGAATGATTCCAAATACATTCAATATGGCGCTAACTAAAATAATAATAACAAATAGAGGGCAGAGGTACTTAATCATAAAACGAAAAACCATCTTACGCTTAAATGGGTGATTGTCTTGCTCCACCTCTTCCTCTAACCTTGAGATTCCCATGAATTTAACAACCAATAAGCAAATTGCAAGAGCAGCTATTGGCATCATAATTGAATTAGTAAGGAAATCAAAGAAATCCAAAAACTGCATTCCGATAATACGTACATCATCTAAAGGTCCGTACCCTAAAGATGACAGGCTGCCAAGTGCCACCATAATAATAGCTATTACATTAACTCCACGCTTCCTATCCCAGTGGAACTCATCGGCAAATGTAGCTACTGCACTCTCTGTAAGGGCAATAGCACTTGTAACAGCAGCAAAAAGAACAAGTGCAAAGAATAAAATACCAATCAACTTTCCAAATCCCATGCTGGCAAAAATCTTTGGCATTGTAATAAACATTAAAGATGGGCCTGCATTAAGCTGTCCCTCATCCCCACCTGAAAAGGCAAATACTGCTGGGATAATCATAAGGCTGGCAAATATAGCAATGGCCGTATCAAAGACCTCAACCTGCTCTGTAGAATTCTCGATGCTGACCTCTCTTTTTACATAAGAACCAAATGTAATAAGAATACCCATTGCAATAGACAGTGAATAAAACATCTGTCCCATTGCTGTCACCAAGGTCATAATAGAAAAATGCTTAAAGTTAGGAATGAATAGGTACTTCACTCCTGAGATAGCTCCTGGTCTTGTAACTGAATAAATACAGATAACAACTGCAAGAACTACAAGTATAGGCATAACTATTTTAGACACACGCTCTATACCATTTTCTACACCCATATATATGACTGCAAGAACTAGTATCGTAAATACGATAAACCAGATTTCTGTACTCCATCCATCTGATATGAAATCAGAAAAGAAAGTATCTGTGGCTATTTGGTTGATATCGCTTCTAATGAATTCAAACAAATACTTGCACACCCAGCCACCAATTACCGAATAATATGGAACAATAAGTATAGGAATGATGGCATTTATCCATCCACCTATTTTCATAAGCTTATTATTGTTGCTGAGGATATTAAATGCACCTACCGGACTCTTTTGTGTAGAGCGTCCAATAGCTGTCTCAGCAATAATCATTGTATAACCAAAAGTCAATGCCAATACAATATATACAAGTAAAAAGATTCCTCCACCATACTTAGCACATAAATATGGAAAACGCCATATATTTCCAAGTCCTACTGAGGCACCAGCCGCAGCCAGAACAAATCCTATTTTTCCTGAAAAGGAACTACGCTTCTCTTGTTGCAAAATAATACTCCCTTCAATTATTTAATCTCGCTTAAATAGTCTACTATAACCCCGAATACTTTACCACCAAAAAGTGTAAAAGTTCTAAACAAAATACAGGGATCAGCCCCGTGCTAATCCCTGTATTAATAAAGCATTTTTAAATAATTAAATGTAAGAATAACTAACCCAGAGCCACATCAAGTGCCATCATAAGGGTAAATCCCAAGGCAAACATAATAACTCCTATATTAGAGTGCTCACCTGATGACATCTCTGGAATCAATTCCTCAACTACTACATACATCATAGCTCCAGCTGCAAAACTGAGAAGATATGGCATAGCAGGAACCACAAGTCCAGCTGCTATAATAGTAAGAAATGCGCCAACTGGCTCAACTGCCCCTGACAATGTACCATACAAGAAAGCTCTACCCTTACTAACGCCCTCACTGTGAAGTGGCATAGAAATAATAGCGCCCTCAGGGAAATTCTGAATAGCGATTCCCAAAGCAAGAGCAAGGGCTCCGCCAACTGTAACAATACCGCTGCCTGTAATTACACCTGCATAAACAACACCTACTGCCATACCCTCTGGTATGTTGTGAAGTGTCACCGCAAGTACCATCATTGTGGTGCGCTTTAATTTGCTTTTAGGACCCTCTGCCTTATCAGCATGCATATGTAAATGGGGGATAACGCAATCAAGTAATAACAGGAATAAAATACCTAGCCAAAATCCAACTACGGCTGGCATGAAAGCCAGACGTCCCATAGTCTCTTCAGACTGTGTCATAGCAGGTATAAGCAAACTCCAGATAGATGCCGCCACCATGACTCCACTGGCAAATCCAGTAAGAGCTCTCTGCACCTTATCCTTTAGCTCGTTTTTCATTAATATTACGCAGGCTGAGCCTGCTGCAGTACCTGCAAATGGAATCAAAAGTCCAAGTAATACCTGCGCTACCATATATCACCTCATCTATGCTGCCATGTATTCGTAGTAATCCTCTTCTGTGGCAAACAATTCATAATTACCATCTACAAGCCCCATATATCCAGCAGAAACAACATATCCTTTCATAAGTAATACCTCCATAAATGACTTACACTTTATTAACTGTGTAAATAATAACCTATAGAGGTGTACCTATTTAGTCCCACAAAGTGAGCCTAGGGGACGGGGTTATTGGTCCATTTTTCTGCCTTAGGGCTATTTTCATTACCGAATCAGAATACTACATTTATGTTAAATAATAATGAACTGCCGGCTACTATTATCCTCCTTTTAATCAGGCTTGTACATTAGGCTTATAGAAATAATTTCTCAACTGTATCCATTACTCTTGCTAGATTTTTAATATCACGTGTCACATCACCTGTCTCAAGAGAATGATTCGCCTCTGGAATAATTGCATATGTCAGTGATAATTCCTCGCACAACTGGACGCACATATCAGTATCACAGAATGGGTCAGCACTTCCATGAAATACAAGACCCTCACAATTTGAAACATAATTAAATGTCTCTGGAATAGGAGTATAAATAATCATATCTGCATCAAGCTCATAGGTCATATTGTATCTAGCCATAACAGCAGTACCAATGCTCTTTCCTACAAACAAAACCCTATCATACTCACTAAAATTGATAGCTTTCAACTGCTCATCTACCTGCTTAAAAGCATCTTCATAGGCCTCCTGTATTTTCTCCTGATTCTTCTTCAAATCAGTGGGAAGCTCCTTGAATTCATAGCTAACCTCAACTATTTCATAATCAACATTTTTAGCAATCTTTTTTGTATAGTACATAAGTGGCTTATCGTTGTGATAACCAATCCCTGGAAATAAAACTACAATATTCTTGCTCATACGACTTCCTTTCTAAATGGATAACATCTAAAACCATTTTACTAATACCAGCTCCACATTTAAAGTAAAAAAGCACCTATCTCAATTAATGAAATAGGTGCCGAAAATCAATTATTATTCTAGAACATAATGCCCTTAGAATTGTAGTTTGAAGATCTCAAAGCTCTTACCTTGCCTAATATATCATTGATTGGATCAACACTTGCTGTTACTGACTTGATATATCCTGAATTATCTCCAAATACAGTTTTAAGCTTGTTGCCAGGAGCCCCAGATAATTTTTCCTGGTCGATAGTAAGCTTACCATCTTCTCCTGCTGTAATTCCAATCTCTCCTAAAGCATCTTTATTAGAAGCATAAGATGCAGCAAATTCTTTGGCAAATTCTGCATTCAATGCTCCACCGCAGTTATTTAAGCTTGTGATTTCATTGTTGTATGCTGTAACAAAATTAGTAATGCTCTTAAGTAAAGAAGACTTATCGTATTCTTTTCCTTCTTGGGCCTTGTACAACTCCTCTTTTGTTACATCTTCAATTGCATCAAGTAGACTATCAGAAGCCTTTGCCACATTAGAATACTTATCCTTAGAGGAATCGGAGTAGATTCCCATAGACTCCATCTTCTTTTTAAAGGCAGCCTCATTGTCTGAAATAATCTGATTGATTAACTTATTCCCTGTCTTCTTTTTATTAAGCATACTAAGAAGACTCTGATTTCCTTCGTAATATTCATAGGAATTATGAATTGTACTCATTAAATTTATCCTCCTTCTGAAATACAACTTCATTCCGTTGAAATATTCGCTGTCCTAGCTAACAATTATTCTCTATTATACTATATCGTCAATTAATTGAAAATGTTTAGTGGACCACTAACCCCGTCCCCCTAGTCCATTTTCCATTGGTATTTTTTCAAATCTACTCTACCATCAACCACTTCTACACCCTCGGATTCAAGTATTTCTCCCTGTTTCCATGCGCCGCCAAAGGCGTACTGGCCTGCCAACTCTCCCTTGGCATTTACAACTCTATGACAGGGTATACTGGATGGGTCTGGATTCTTGTGAAGGGCATTTCCCACAGCACGGGCCATGTTCTTATCTCCAGCTACACTTGCCACCTGACCATAGGTAGCCACCTTACCCTTTGGAATCTTTTTCACCGCCTCATATATGCGCTTTGAAGGGCTATCTGATATAAGGTCGTAGCTTTCAGCAATCATAAGCTTAATATCTTTTTCAGGGATACTTCCATCAAGGATTATAGTGTTCCAATGGTCCTTGTTTTGATGGTACCCAGGAATCACAGATTCATATATTCTACGCCAGTAGTAGGCATTATCTGGGTCCACCTTGACATTTAGATTTATAAATCCATCCCTCTCATATGTCCAAAGGAAAGCCTTTTTATTGTATTTGTATCTGACTAATTGCCAGTTTGCATCATGAAAAGGTGCATCCTGATATGTGTCTGGAAATGAAAGGCCGTAGGTTAATGCTTCTTCTCTAGTTTCCATAATTCCCCCTGAAGTGAAATAATAATTTCATCATTTGAATTATTATAGCAGAGAGGTGAGAATTCCTGCAAAACAAGGAATTGAACTCATAGCCCTGTAAGTTATATCATCCAGCTCTGAAAGCTGTTCTAATATGAAATCCAAATAATCTTTGCTCGATGCCATTATTATTCCTCCGGATCCTTCCAGAATCCACCCTTATGAAAATTCTCATTTCCAAGTGGCTCTGCTGTTAATCGAAACACAACACAACCATCCGGGCAAACTATCGTCTTGCTATATTTACCGTCGCCACCCAGATTTTCAAGATCACCGCCGCTCCGTATTGCTTCCATCAACGGATAAAGCATGGATAACGCTCTATCGTTCATCCCGACAAATCCGAAGTTAGCGATTTCTTCTTAGTAAATGACCAAGCATGCAGCCCCAGTAATAAAACTTCAACATTGGGATGCATCCCGTTTTCTATAAAAACTTAAATTTATATATGTATGCAGCCCATAGAATGAAAGTCAACATTTAGGATGCATAGCACTAAATACCTTTTCATCCCAAATACCAAAATCTTACCTACGGGATGCATTACTTTAAAATCGCATCAAAACCTATACATCCCAAAATCTCAAAAATCGCCCATTGGATGCATCTCTGTATAATCTTCTCTAAAGCTATGCATCCCAAAATAAAAAAAATACGTTTGGGATGCATTACTTCAAAACAAACTCCATTAGTATCCATCCCAAAACTATAAAATTCCCATTTGGGATGTATTTTTAGAAGTTTATGTGGTTACGGTATTAGTGGGAGCTTTCTATAAATATAAAAACAAGTCTTTTTTATTATGTGTTGGTTAACAACAAGTCGATAGACCGGAAGTTGTAGAGCTCTTTCTCTAACATAAGAGCTCTACAAATGCCGATTTAGACAATAGTATATCCTTCTGCAGACAGTACACTTAAAGCCTTCTCGTAATTTTCTGTCTTAATGAGAATATAATCCGTGTTAAAAGTTGATACCGCAAAAATCCCGATATTATTCTCAGCGAGAATTCCCGATAATTTCGATAGGATGCCGATCAGAGAAAAATCAAGAACGCCCTGAATACGAAACCCTTTCCATCCATCATCCCGCTCTGTTGTATTTTTCGGTACGTCATTGGTCTTACAAACCAAGGACATTTCTTCATCTGTTTTTCCAATAAAGAAAAAGTCCGCAGTCATATCAATGTCCGTAATCGCCTCAACCTTGCAAACAGTCAAATCATATTCCAATTTCTTTAGTTCCATATACTCCTCCAACAAATCTCGCTTTGTCTTAGTCTATTATCCTGAAATTCAAAGCTCGTGAATTATTGAATCAAGACTATTAAAATCCACAAAATCCACCTGTTTATTATACGTTTCAATCATGGCTTTTACTTCTGCGGTTTTCTTTTCTTCCGGTAGTGTTACAGCTTTTTTATAAAGCATACTCATCATGGTCTTGTGCTTAAATCCAAGCTTTGAGTAATCTATTCCACCTCTCAAATGAACAATCATTGCTTTGTCATAAACCTCTTTTGACAGTTGATTTTTCATTCCGTTTTTTATCGTATCCGTGTTTTCTTTGTCGCTTGGATCGGCAAGTCCTACCGTTGCGATTATTATTCTATGGTTTCCGCAATCTTTCATGTTCTTGAAGGTCTTTTTCATGCCCATAACTCCACCGGCATACAAGGCCCCAATATAAATGATAGTTTCATATGTATTGATATCTTCGACATATTCATAAGATTTAAGAACGAACCTTGTGCGATTTGCCAATTCCTCAGCATATCGTTTTGCTGTTCCATATTGTGATCCATATATTACGATATCCATAAAGCCTCCATAGTGCATTAAACTGGAATATAATTTGCCTCTAAAAATTCCGATTTGTTAATTTCATTGTCTTCAATTATACAGAATCCTCATTCAGTAAGGAATACACAATTCAAAAGTGCTAATAAAAAAAGGACAGCTCTCTTTCGAAATAACTGTCCTATGACAACAACCACTCATTTCCTCTACAAGAAGATACTTATTGTACCGCCCCTCATTTTAATAATTTCACATTAAGCATCTTTCCCTTATATACGCTCCTAGTTCCAAAGGATCACGATACTTACTATTTTTATCATTCTGTCCCGCAACTGCCTCTTGGTATAAACTCTACCGGTATCTTCTCTGTTGCCGAATAATCGCTGTCTTTTTTCATATAAGTAAGATATTTGACAGCCTTTCTCGCTCTATATAAGACATCCTGTCTCACAGAAGCCAGTGTTGGTCTTACATTTTTACAATCTGCAATGTCATCAAATCCTATCACCCAGATATCATCAGGCACTCTGTATCCATTATCCATCAGAAAGTATAGAAGCTCTATCGCATAATAATCAGATGCCACAAATACAGCGCCATATTCTGCGAATTCTTTTTTTCTGACAGCATAATATTTCTTTCGCTCTTCCTTATGCATGGGTATTTCCCAAAAATCCACTCTCCTTTCAAGCCCATCACACAGTCCTGTATATCTGTCAAAATCAGGGCTCAGCCTGTTGTCAGCTACAAAGAGCACTTTCAGGCAATTTTGATTTCTGAGATACTCTCCAACCTGTCGCCCACCATCGTAATCATCCAACACCAGGTTACATATATTTCTGTCATTCTCAAAAAATCCGTCATATACAACAAAGGGTATACGAATTCGGTCCCTTAAAACCTGATACTCATCTGCACAGAATCCCAGAAGAATCATGCCATCCATATTCCACATTGATGAAAAAGACACTGTATCCATGATATCTTTTGCTTTCTTTAGCATCAGAAAATATCCCGCCTTTTCAATCTCATCCGACAATGAATTGATGGCAGCACTGACAAAAGGGTCCTCAAGAACATGCCCTTCATACTTTATATGATCATTTACTACAACCCCGATGATATGGGAATTATTCTGCGCAAGAAGCGTTGCAGCCATGTTCGGAATATAACCCATTTCGCGGAGTTTCTCCTGAACCCGGCGCACAGTACCATCAGAGATTTTTTTGGTTTTACCATGTATTACATTGGACACCGTTGCAGTACTTAACCCCAACGCATCAGCCACGTCCACTATCCTTACTTTATTTTCATCCCACATATTCTTCCTCACTCAATGGTATTCATCCATTTTCTGCTCTTGAACATGAATATTGAAATTATGAACCTTACCAGTTCTTCCTGTGACAGAATAAAATACACCCAAACAATGGGCAGTTTGAATACAAGACCTGTCAAAAGAGCAAGCGGCACTCCGATCAACCAAGTGCCAAGCATATCTATCATCATGATGTACTTTGTTCTGCCGCCACTGCGTATGATGCCTCCTCCAAGTATCATGTTCTGAACCTTTATCGGCATAAGTACTGCAAAAGCGGTTAGAAGAGCTAAGCCAATGGTTCTTACATCATCCACCACGTTAAACAAATGCACATAAGGAGCTTTTAATACTATTATTGTTACTGACAGTATGATGCTGCCAGCGAAACCATACACACATAGCTTTTTTGATTCCTGATATGCTATATCATACTTCCTTTCACCAAGACGCTTTCCTACGAGTATTCCTGCAGCCTGGGCAATTCCGCTAAGTGCCCCAATAGTAAGTCCCTGAACCGAACCCGTAAGTGACATTCCGGCAAGTTCGTCTGTGCTCATATGACCATATACGAAGGTATTGATGCTCTGACCAACAGACCACAGAAATTCATTTAATACAACAGGTATAAGCATGGCCAGATACTGCCAGAATCTTTCTTTTCCCAGCGAAACCGAGAAGCCAATCCTGCCATACAGGACAAAAAACATTACGGTTGTCAGGACAGCCCCTGCTATCTGGGAAATAACGCTGGCAAAGGCCGCGCCCCTGACTCCAAGCATCGGCATACCAAAGTTTCCGAATATCAGACAATAGTTGAGACCTGTATTAATTATCGCAGAAATAAAACCCGCATATAATGGCCATGAGGATTTTCCTCTGCATCTTAAGGCAACACCACAAATATTGCTTATACCAAGCGGAATGAATGTCCACCCTATTATTCCCAGATATGCGCTTCCTTCATTAATGACGCTCACATCATCAGTAAACATCTTGATGAACTGTAAAGGAAACACCGTTGACAGAAAAAAGAACGCTATTCCTGTCAGTAGCATTACAAGAAAATTCACACAGATACTTCTTTCCTCAGTCTCCCTGTCATTTTTCCCAATATACTGGGATATCATGATTCCTGCTATAGTGCCTATTGCACCGACAACAAATGAATAGATAAATCCGGGCTTCCCTGCTATCTCTACTGCAGCTATACTCTTTTCCCCAAGCCGTCCCACCATTATCTGATCTATCATAGAAAAAGACGACTGGAGCATCGACTGAAGCGCTACCGGTATCGCTATACTTATTACCTTTTTTTCAAAAGACTCTTTCATAAAAACCCCCTTATCATTTGATTAAATGATAAGAGAAATATCCCATATTCACAATAGGTTAATCGCATAACCCTTATCACATCATTAAGGGAGTCAAACAGAACCGTCCCCATTGACTCCCCCGGCATGCAAAAAAGACCCGGTACAAATGTACCGAGTCTTCTGTAATCTGCAATAGCAGATGATTATCTCTTTGAGAACTGAGGTGCGCGACGTGCAGCCTTTAAGCCGTACTTCTTACGCTCTTTCATACGTGGATCTCTTGTGAGGAATCCAGCAGCCTTAAGTGTAGGTCTGTACTCAGCATCTACCTCAAGGAGTGCACGTGAAATACCGTGTCTGATAGCACCAGCCTGGCCAGTGTATCCGCCACCCTTTACGTTAACGATAACGTCAAACTTCTCTACAGTGCCTGTAGCTACAAGTGGCTGACGAACAACTACCTTTAATGTCTCAAGACCAAGGTACTCGTCAATATCTCTCTTATTTATTGTGATCTTACCTGTGCCAGGTACAAGATATACTCTAGCAACTGAAGATTTTCTTCTACCAGTTCCGTAATACTTTGTTGTATTCTTAGCCATGATCTACCTCCTATTAAAATGTAAGCACTTCTGGCTTCTGTGCCTGCTGCTTATGATCTGGTCCAGCGTAAACGAAAAGCTTTGTGTACATCTGACGACCAAGTGGTCCCTTTGGAAGCATGCCCTTAACAGCGTGCTCGATTACTCTATCAGGGTGTGTGTTGAGCATCTCACGAAGAGTTGTCTCCTTCATACCACCAACATAGTCTGAGTGATGATAGTAGATCTTCTGATCAAGCTTCTTACCTGTAACCTTAATCTTCTCTGCATTAACTACGATAACATAGTCACCACAATCAGCGTGTGGAGTGAAGACTGGCTTATTCTTACCTCTTAAAACCTTTGCAACTTCTGCTGAAAGACGACCAAGTGTCTGGCCCTCAGCGTCAACTACATACCATTTTCTCTCAATCTGAGATGGGTTTGGCATATAAGTATTCATTGAGAATTCCTCCTTAAATAAATCTAAAGCTCCAAGCCGGTGATGTCCGGGCACCTGCAAGGATAATTATAGTAAAACTCGCTTCCGGGCTAATGGACGCAAGTTACCTTACTACATCAACCGTTACATTTTACAATAGGAATTAGCTTTCGTCAACAAAAAAATAAATAAAAAAGGGGTGCCGAAAGCACCCCCATTATACTAGAAATTTTTAAACACCGCAAACTCGTATGGTCTAAGTTTTATCTGTCCATTAGATGTATCTACTGTACTATCGTAATTGCCTATAAGTACATCATAGCCATCACTTGACCAGCTATAAGCAACATCTTTTTCTGATAGATTTCCAACCACCCGAAGTCTTTTATCCCCTAGCCTTCTCTCATAGCTAATTATCTCATCTGGGCTCTCATCAAATGCGATTTCTCCATCTGAGATAATCTTATACTGCTTTCTAAGAGAAATAAGTCTTTTATAAAAGGCAAATATCGAGGACTCATCATTAATCTGAGACTCTGCTGTAATGCGCTTGCCGTACTCTGGCACTTCAATCCAAGGAGTGCCTGTTGTAAATCCATCATTTGCAGAGGAATCCCACTGCATTGGAGTCCGGCAGTTATCTCTAGAGCGCTCATTGATTATTGAAAGCGCCTCATCAGAAGTCTTTCCTTCCTCCTGCAGAATCTTGAAATAGTTAAGGCTTTCCACATCACGATACTGGCTAATATCAGTAAAGTGAGTGTTAAGCATTCCAATCTCCTCGCCCTGGTAAATATAAGGAGTACCTCTCATAAAGTGGATAATTCCTGCAAAAAGCTTGCCTGATTCCTTCCAGTATTTCTCCTCATTACCAAATCTAGAAATAGTTCTAGGCTGGTCGTGATTAGTCCAAAAGACTGCGTTCCATCCGCCATTTTTTGACATCTGCTCCTGCCAATCCTTAAAAAGCTTCTTAAGAGCAGATTTGTCATAAGGCATAAGCTCCCACTTGTTTCCATTTTTGTAATCCACCTTGAGATGATGGAAACTAAATACCATTGAAAGCTCTTTTTCAGATGGATTTGAGTACTTGATACAATTATCTATTGTGGTAGATGACATTTCCCCTACTGTAATCATGTCAGCTATACCTGTGTCTGCCACAAGCTCTTTTAAAAACTCATGAACTCTTGGCCCGTCTGTATAGAATCTTCTACCATCACCCTCATAATCATTCTCCAGTTTATCAGGCTTTGAAATTAAATTGATTACATCAAATCTAAATCCACTAACGCCTTTTGCCTTCCAAAATCTTATGATATCCTTTAGCTCATCTCTAACCTCTGGATTGTCCCAGTTTAAGTCTGCCTGAGTCACGTCGAATAAATGCAAATACCATTTTTTCAGGCTATCCACATACTCCCAGGCATTGCCTCCAAACTTTGACACCCAGTTTGTAGGTGGACAATCTGGCTGTCCGTCTACAAACTTGTAGTAATTAATGTATTTCTCATCACCGGAAATAGCCTTTTTGAACCACTGATGCTCTGTGGAAGTGTGATTAAAGACCATATCAAGCATTATGCCTATGCCCCGTTTCTTAGCCTCACTTGATAACTCTTCAAAATCTTCCATAGTGCCAAATCGTGGATCAATCTGGCGATAATCAGCGATATCATAGCCATTATCCCTCTGAGGGGAAATGAAAAATGGTGTAATCCAAAGGAAATCAACCCCTAAGTCTTTTAAATAGTCAAGCTTAGCTGTGATACCCTTCAGATCGCCGAAACCATCTCCATTGGTGTCATAAAATGATCTAGGATATATTTGATAAACAACTTTATCTTTGAAATCTAACATTTAACTGCCTTACATTACAACGCAGACTACTGTATCAGACTTGCCTGCTGCTGCAATCTCCTTTTTACTAAATTTAAGAAGTGGCTGGCCAGCCTTTACTGCCTGATTCTTCTCTACCAAATATTCAAAACCAGCGCCGTTCATCTGAACTGTATCGATACCAACATGTATCAATACCTCTCCCCCCTTATCAAGCTTCAATCCAATAGCATGTCTGCTGTCATCCATTGTAACTGCAATAACGCCATCAGCTGGAGCATGAACTACTTCTTCATCTGGAATAATAGCAATTCCATCACCCATAAGCTTCTTAGAGAATACCTCATCCTCAACCTGCTCAAGTGGAATAACCTTTCCAGCTACAACAGTAGTTAAATCAACATCAGCAACCTTGATTATTTCCTCAGTTTCCTCATCCTCATTCTCACCGTAAATGTCTTCTGTTGTAAGTCTCTTCTTTCCAACAACAACTGTAAGTGCAAATGGAACGATAATAGCAACAAGCATGCAGATTGCAAATATAAGCATATATCTTGTCTGAATTGAAAGAATTCCAGGGATACCACCTACACCAATTGAATTAGCCATAACACCGCTACCTACAGAAATAATAGCTGCGATACATGAACCAATCATAGCGCTGAAGAATGGGAAACCATATTTTAAGTTAACACCGAACATAGCAGGCTCTGTTACACCAAGGTAACATGAGATACATGCTGGAATGGAAACTTCCTGAGTCTTTGTATTTTTCTTCTGAAGGAAAATCATACCTAAAACTGCAGAACCCTGAGCAATGTTTGAAAGTGCAATCATTGGCCAAAGTATTGTGCCACCGAAATCAGCAACAAGCTGTGTATCGATAGCGTTTGTCATATGGTGAAGACCAGTGATAACAAGTGGTGCATAGAACATACCGAATACACCTGCAAACAACCAGTTAACTGAGCTTGTAAGACCAGCGTGAACACCTGCTGAAATCCATGAACCAATCTTCCAACCGATAGGTCCTAAGATAAAGTGTGATGCCATAACCGCAAGTACAAGTGCAAAAAATGGCACAACAATCATTGAAATAACCTTTGGACAAATCTTTGTAAAGAATTTCTCAAGGAACACAAGGCAGAAACCTGCAAGAATTGCTGGAATTACCTGAGCCTGATAACCAATCATATTTACCTGAGCAAAACCAAAATCCCATTTTGGAATAGCATCAGCTGCTGCACCTGCAACTCCATAAGCGTTAAGGAGCTGACCAGATACAAGTGTACAACCAAGTACAATACCAAGAATCTGAGTTGTTCCCATCTTCTTTGTAATAGACCAGCAGATACCAACAGGTAACATATGGAAAATAGCCTCACCTATAAGCCATAAGAAGCTGTGAACACCTGCCCAGAACTGTGATTGAGAAACGATGGTACCATTACCAAAGTCGATTTCACCAATTACATTTCTAAAACCTAAAATCAAACCACCGACTACAAGAGCTGGAATGATAGGTGCAAATATTTCTGCGATTGAAGACATAATCTGCTGAAGTAGATTCTGATTCTTCTTCGCTGCTTTTTTAACCTGGTCCTTAGAAACTCCCTCAACACCTGCTACTGCAACAAAGTCGTTGTAGAATTCCTGAACCTCCTGACCAATAATAACCTGGAACTGTCCAGCCTGAGTAAATGTACCTTTCACACCCTTGATTTTCTCAATCCCCTTAATATCAGCCTTTGCAGGGTCATTGAGAGCAAATCTCATTCTCGTAACACAGTGTGAAACTGCTGCAATGTTACTCTTTCCGCCAATCAAATCGAGTAATTGCTTACTTTCCTCTGTAAATTTTCCCATGACAATCTCCTTTTTCTATAAATCTCCACACGGTCTCACCTGTTTAAACAGGTATTATAATTATTTTATATCACAGCTGTTTAAACAGGTCAATACATTTCACAAAATTTTTAACTTATATCATATTCCCCAATAACAAAAAAGTACCTAGCAATGCTAGATACTTTTATAATTCTATTTATTTGTAGAGCTGCTGCGGACAGCTGTGTCCATAAAGCAGAAGTACTCAGGAACATGGCGTGACTGGGTATATTCAAACATAATACCCATGCCGTTAAATGTCTGGCTGGTAACAACCGCAAGACAATTGTAGTCTCCAAGGCTTAAATACTTGGAATCCACCTCAGTGACTCTCTCAACTGTCATCTTTCGCTTACTCATGCCTATTTCCATCTTAAGCTCATTTTCAATGTAGTCATAGATTGACTTCTCTGCTATCTCCCTGGTAATACCTGTGACAATGGACTTGTCAAACATATTAATATCCATGATGCAAGGCTTACCATCAAGCTTTCTAAGTCTCTGGATATAGTAGAGCTCTGTACCCTCAGCAAATCCAGTTCTTTTAGCAACTCTAGCGTCTGCTACTATCTCAGCAAACATCACTACCTCAGTGTTGCTATTTAGCTTATTTCTAGCAGCAGTCTCCTTAAAGGTCTCAATACCACCGATGATAAAGCTTGCCTTGTCATAAGGCTGGTAGATAACTCGAACACCCACTCCATTAATAGCCTGAACATAGCCTATCTCTGCAAGCTGAGCCAGAGCACGTCTTACCGTATTTCTGGAGCAGTCATACACTCCAACCAAAGTACTCTCCGATGGCAAAATACTCTGGTACTCATATTCCTCATCTTCTATCTTCAGTTTTAAATCTCTATAAATCGATTCATATTTCGCTTTTGCCATATTCAATACCACATTACGCCTGTTACATTCACAATCCTGAGAGTCTCTTTCGATGACTACATGTCAGTCTCCAGAGACCTCAGAGATTGTTATCTACAGGCTATACATTACTAATACTTGATATCAATCCGCCAGTTACGCTCTCAAGCCTATGATATTGCTCCGCTTGACTAACACGTCGCGCTACGCAACACATAGAGCTTGATAGCTACTGGCTATTTACTCATATTCGATACCTATCATTGTTAGACCATGAGCCGGTGCAGTAGGACCAGCTAATTCACGGTTGCGGCCGCGGAAGATCTCAAGCATGTACATTGGGTCCATTTCGCCAGCGCCCACCTTAATGAGGGTACCTGCAATAATACGAACCATGTTATAAAGGAAACCATCACCTGTAAGACGAATGTGAATCACATCGTCTTCCTTGTACACCCTTGCAGTATAAATAGTGCGTACTCGAGATTTAACCTGTGCTTTTACAGAAGAAAAAGAAGTAAAATCGTGCTGACCTATCAGGTAGGCAGCTGCCTCATTCATTTTTTCTACATCCAAATCGTAGTAATAATGGAATGTATCCTTACGTTTTGTAGGATCTGGCATTTTACGATTTAAAATTTTATACTCATATGTCTTTCGACATGGAGCATACCTAGGGTGGAAATCGTCATCTACCTGACAAGAATATTGTACCACAATATCGTCAGGCAATCTCTGATTGAGAGCAAAGCTGATTTTATCAGCAGGCATTCTTGAATTAGTGTCAAAGACTGCCACATTGCCAAGGGAATGAACTCCTGCATCTGTACGACTTGCTCCCATTATAGAAATAGGCTCTTGCAATAAATCTGTAAGGGCCTCATTAAGCTTCTGTTCTATTGTCACTCCATTAGGCTGGATTTGCCAGCCGCTATATCCACTGCCATCATAGGCAACTACTATCATAACTCGCATCTTATAAAATTCCTTTTACAACGAAAAATCCAATTATGTAAGCCCCAATGCAAATGTAAGCTCTCTGGTCAAGGGAGCTGTACTGAAGTGGCTTCATCTTGGTTCTGCCCTCACCACCATTATAGCATCTTGCCTCCATGGCGTAAGACAAATCATTGGCACGTCTAAATGCTGAAACAAAAAGTGGCACTAAAAGTGGCACCATATTCTTAGCCTTTTTGATAAGTCCACCTGTCTCAAAATCAGCACCTCTAGCCATCTGCGCCTTCATGATTTTATCTGTCTCCTCAATGAGAATTGGGATAAATCTAAGGGCAATTGACATCATCATAGAAATCTCATGAACAGGAACTCCTATCCTCTTAAGAAATCCAAGAGACTTCTCCAAACCATCTGTAAGCTGATTAGGTGTAGTTGTGAGAGTCAAAATAGATGTACCAATGATAAGAAGAATCATTCTGCTTGTCATCAAAACAGCATTCTTAAGACCCACATCAGAAATAGAAAAAATCCAAAATGATACAAGTGTCTTTCCAGGTGTCAAAAATAAATTAAAAAGACCTGCGATAATTAAGAGCATAACAATGGACCTAAGGCCCTTAACCATAAATGAAAAAGGCACATGGCTCATACGGATAATTCCAAATAAAGTCACAAGAACAATTGCAAATAACACCACATTGTTAGCAGCAAACAGCGTAATTATAAAAACAAGCGTAGAAAACAGCTTCACTCTAGGATCAAGTGAGTGAAGAACTGAATCCGCTGGATAATATTGTCCTAATGTTATTTCACGCAACATAAAATCTCTTCCTTTGCCTCTTCTACTGTAGTGGCGTCTGTCTTTACCTCAAAGCCTGCAGCCTTTAAATCGTTCATTACATAAGTAACCTGTGGGGCTGCAAGACCTATTTTTTCAAGCTCTTTATAGTGAGCAAATACTTCCTTTGGTGTGCCATCATATACTGGCTTACCACCGTCCATAACTATGATTCTGTCAACATAGTTGGCAACGTCTTCCATGGAATGTGATACAAGAATAACTGTATCTCCACGCTTTTCATGCATATCAGAAATAAGTCCTAATATATCATCCCTACCCTTTGGATCAAGACCTGCTGTCGGCTCATCCAAAATGAGAACTGCTGGCTTCATGGCAATAACACCTGCTATTGCAGCACGGCGCTTTTGACCACCTGAAAGCTCAAATGGGGATGCAAGGAAAAACTCCTCAGGAAGGCCAACCAATCCAAGAGCCTCATAAGCTCTCTTAATCTGCTCCTTCTCATCAAGTCCCTGATTCTTAGGACCGAACTGAACATCCTTAAATACTGTAGTCTCAAAAAGCTGGTGCTCAGGATACTGGAATACCATACCTACCTGAGTACGCAAATCTCTAATATCGTAATCCTTGTCATAGATATCCTGTCCACGATAATAAATAGAGCCCTCAGTGGACTTGATTAGTCCATTAAGATGCTGAACCAATGTAGATTTACCTGAGCCTGTATGGCCGATAATACCGATAAATTCGCCCTCTTTTATATTAAGGCTAACATCATCTAAGGCTGTAACCTCATAGCTGGTTCCTGGGCTGTATTTGTATGATACATGGTCAAGAATCATCACATTATCAGTAGGATTCTTCTTAGAAGGATGACTCTCTGGAAAATCAAGCTTTCCTCCACCAATCTGATTTCTGATTAAATGACCATAGTTTTCTTTTAATGCTTCAAGTAATTCTTTTCTTGTAAGGACACAATCAGGCAAGTTAAGTCCAGCCTTTTTAAGCTCATGAGCTAAAAGTGTAACCTGAGGAACATCAAGGCTGTGCTGCTTTAATAAATCAACATCCTTGAAAATCTCCCTAGGAGTGCCCTCCATGAAAACTTTACCCTTTTCCATTACAAATACATAGTCAGAGTCTACAACCTCCTCCATGTAATGTGTAATAAGAATAACTGTAATTCCCTTTTCCTTGTTAAGGGTATGAACAGCCTGAAGCACATCTGCTCTTCCGTCTGGGTCAAGCATAGCAGTAGGCTCATCCAAAATAATACATTTTGGCTCCATAGCCATAACGCCAGCAATGGCAACACGCTGCTTCTGACCACCTGAGAGCTTGTTTGGAGAATGACTCTTGTATTTATACATGCCAACCATCTTAAGAGCCTTTTCTACTCTTGTAATAATCTGCTCAGTTGGCACGCCAATATTCTCAGGACCAAATGCCACGTCCTCATCAACTACAGATGCAATTATCTGATTGTCTGGATTCTGGAAAACCATACCTGCAGTCTGACGCACTGCAAATGTATACTCATCATCAGATACATTCATACCATCTACGTAAAGTGTACCCTCTGAAGGTGTAAGAAGTGCATTAATATGCTTAGCGAATGTGGACTTACCAGAACCGTTGTGACCTAAAATAGAGATAAACTGGCCTGGTTCCACATTAAGATTAACGTGATCAAGGGCAACCTGAATTGCTTCAACATTGCCCTCTTCGTCACGTCTAATATATTCATGAACTAATTCTTTTGCTCGAATAATTGACATCGGTACCCACTATTCCTTCCAGTTGAGTCTATGTAAATTACCCTCAGTCTCAAGGCCGAGGAAGTCGTTTTGTCTCAGTGCTTCATAGAGAATCACTGCTACCGAATTTGATAAATTTAGTGATCTAATATCATGTCCCATTGGAATACGAACACAATTCTCCTCATTGTCAACAAGAATCTCTTCAGGAATACCTGCACTCTCCTTGCCAAACATTATGTAGCAGTCTGGCTCATAATTCACCTGGGTGTGTGTCTTTTTAGCCTTTGTGGTGGCCATATAGACCTTAGCATCAGGATTTTTCGCCTTGAAGTCTTCCCAATCATCATAGCGGAACACCTCTAGCTTATCCCAATAATCCATGCCTGCGCGCTTTACAGTCTTGTCAGTAAGAACAAAACCTAGTGGCTCTATCAAATGAAGTCTAGTGCCTGTGGCGCAACATGTTCGCCCAATATTCCCAGTATTAGCAGGAATCTCAGGCTCATGCAAAACTATATTAAGCATTTTAAAACCTACGCTGGTTACGCTCACAATCCTGAGAGCCTCCTCCGATGACTATATGTCATTCTCCGGAGACCTCAGAGATTGTGACATACCAGCTTACTCTTTCTAATAATTCTAACCTCGAAGTTCGTTGATGAATTCTTCGATTCTGTCCATGGCTTTCTTAAGGTTCTCAAGTGAGTATGCGTAAGATATACGTACATTGCCCTCCCCTGAGTCTCCAAAGGCTGTGCCAGGAACTACCGCAACTTCTTTTTCTTTTAAGAGGCGAGTACAGAACTCCTCTGAGCTCATACCAAACTCTGCAATTGAAGGGAAAATGTAAAATGCGCCATAAGGCTCAAAGCATTTAACATTCATCTTCTTAAAGCGATTAAGGAGGTAACGACGTCTGTCATTGTACTCCTCTCTCATGTTAGCCACATCCTCATCACAATCACGGATAGCTGTAACTGCTGCATACTGGCTAGTTGTAGGTGCGCACATGATTGCAAACTGGTGAATCTTAGTCATCTGCTGAATAATCACCTGTGGTGCACAGACATAACCAAGTCTCCATCCTGTCATAGCATGGCTCTTAGAAAAGCCATTGATGTAAATTGTGCGTTCCTTCATGCCTGGGAAGCTGGCAATTGAAACATGTCCGCTTCCAGTGTATGTAAGCTCACCGTAGATTTCATCAGTGAGAACAAATAAATCGTATTTCTTAACAAGCTCAACAATTGGCTCAAGATCAGCCTTTTCCATAACTGCCCCTGTTGGATTGTTAGGGAATGGCATAATAAGTATCTTTGTCTTGTCGGTGATAGCTGCCTCTAATTCCTCTGGCTTAAGGCGGAATTCATTTTCCTCCTTGAGGTTGATTGCAACTGGAACACCACCAGCAAGAATTGTACATGGCTCGTATGATACGTAAGATGGCTGAGGAATAAGTACCTCATCTCCTGGGTCAAGCATAGCGCGAAGTGCTACGTCGATACCCTCAGAACCACCTACTGTCATAAGCATCTCTGTAAGTGGATCGTAATCCAAATCATAGTGACGCTTTAAGAACTCAGAAATCTCTATTCTAAGCTCCTTAAGACCTGAGTTAGATGTGTAGAATGTGCGGCCTCTCTCAAGAGAATAGATTGCCTCATCTCTAACCTTCCATGGTGTATCAAAGTCAGGTTCACCAACACCAAGTGAAATAGCCTCTGGCATCTCAGCTACAATATCAAAAAACTTACGAATGCCTGATGGCTTAATTTCTGTAATTGTTTTATTTAGAGGGTTTCTCATAAGCTCACCTTCTCCCTCTCATCAACATGCTTTTCTGCCATAATGATGCCGTGATCCTTGTATTTCTTCAAAACGAAATTGGTCTGTGTCGAAAGCACTGAATCAAGTGGAGAAAGCTTTGCTGAAACAAAATCAGCAACCTCTCTAAGTGTATGTCCCTCAATAGAAACCATGAAATCATAGCTTCCTGAAATAAGGTAAACTGCATTGACCTCTGGATAATTGTAGATGCGCTCTGCAACCTTATCAAAACCCATACCTCTCTGTGGTGTAACACGTACTTCAATAAGTGCAGACACCTTTTCAACAGAAGCCTTATCCCAATTGATAAGTGTAGGATAGCCACAGATAATGTGCTCATTTTCCATAGCCTCAAGCTCATTAACAATCATAGCCTGCTCTGTGCCAAGCATCATTGCCAAATCCTCAAGGTCAATTCTACTATTGTGTTCTATATAACTTAAAATTTTTTCTCTCATTTCAAATCCCTCCTATACGCTTGTTACGCTCATTAATTAATTGAATATAAAGCATCGGCTTTCGGCGGTTCAAGGAAGCGAACCTCTTCACCGCTTAATATGCGTCTATCATTCGAAGAGTTGGACTTCCCGATAATGGCGGATGCTACCCCCGCGTCCGCTAGTTTTCTAACTAGACCATTACCGTCCTCTGTGGCTATAAGCATAGCTCCAGAAGAAATAAGCTCGTATGGATTTATTCCAAAGAACTCACAAACCTCTATAGTCTCCTGCTTAACAGGAATGCTCTTTAAATCAACATCAATACCAACACCTGATGCTTCACCCATCTCCCAAAGGGCTCCAAATATGCCGCCCTCTGTCACGTCGTGCATAGCAGCAACTCCGTGCTCAACTGCAATCCTGCTCTCAGGTAAAACACTCAAATACTGGTCAAATGACTTAGCTGTATCAACAAGTGATGCAGGAAGTCTTGTTAAAAGTTCCTTCTCATGGTCCTTGGCAATGATAGATGTACCCTCAAGGCCTATCCACTTAGTAAGGACAATATCCATACCAGGCTTTGCCCCGCCAGTAGAAATCATCTGACCCTTTTTCACCTTACCAACTGCTGTAACCGAAATAAGTGGCTGAGTAACAGCCTCAGTAACTTCTGTATGTCCACCGATAACCTGGACATTATATCGCTTGCAGGCAGCATCTACCTGCTCCATAATTCCCTTTAACTTAGCCTCACGCATACGAGGAGTGAGAAGCACTGTAAGAAGTATGCCCACAGGCTCAGCACCTGCAGATGCCAAATCATTAACAGAAATGGTCACAGCAAGCTCGCCGATATCTGAGGCTGTACCAGTGATTGGGTCTGTAGAGAGAACCATCTCCTCATCAGGACCTAGTGCCACTGTAGCACAGTCCTCTCCCACATTCGGTCCACTAGTAACCTCAGGGCGTGTGACATGAAGTTGTTTTATGACAGAACGCTTTAAAACGCTCTCTGGTAATTTTCCGATTTCCATTTTATTTCCTATATAGGTGCATTTTGTGTGTCTACTGTTGTTGTGTCTGGAACTGTTGTATCAGCTGGTGCTGGAGCTGGCGCAGGCTGCGCTGGCTCAGCAGGCTGAGAATCTGTGCCACTTGGATTTGTAACCTGATACTTAGGTGTAATTACAAATGGCGTAGAATTAGTAACTCCTGGTGCGTATGTAGCAATAGCCGCCGCAATTGTATTTGCATCCTGAGTAGAAACTGCCTGAAGCATGGCCGCTGAAAGGTTAGGATCTGTAGAACCAATACCTACCACAACAGTTCTGTTTGATGGATTGTACTTACTGTTGTTATATACTGTACGGCTAACTTCCTGACCATTCTCGTAAACAATCTTCCAAAGCTTTGCTGAAACACCTGTATGTCCACTTACTGTAGTAGCCATCTGACCAAGTGGTCTAGCTGCATCTGCAACCCATGTTGTATTTTGAACATTGACAGCTGTAATCTCTGTCTCGTACTTAACCTCATGGCCTGGGTCATCCTCCTCCTTACCGTAGATATTGAAGTAAGCATGACCACCATCACAGTATCCCTCAATATAAATAGGATAACTCTTGTTATTGCGAATCTGGAAGTCCTTGCCGCCAGACTCTGAAATAGCTGCATCCTGAGATGCAGGAACGTATGTAACAATCATAGAGTGGCAATTTCTAGTAACTACCTCAAGCTCTGCCTCACGAACTGCTCCATAGAATGTGGTAGATACCTGGCAAATACCACCGCCATATGTCTCTACTGTAGTACCATTTTCATAAGAACCAGCAAGCTGGTAACCATTCTCAGCTGTAAATGGTGTAATTGCATTAAGTACTGAGAATTCATCTCCTGGATATAAAATAGTGCCATCTATAAAACTAACACCATTGGCAACATTTTGCTTTCTATTAGCAGATGATGAGCTGTAATCTGTACTAAATGAGCCAAGGCAATCCTTGATCTCTGCAAGCTCTTCCTTGCTTCCTCTAGGTTCCTTAACCTCTGTAACAAGATCAACTGTGGCATCACCACCATCCCACTTATTTTCAATGTAATCAACAAGTACATCAGCAGATTCATCAACCTGAACTACAACACCAGATGTACCCTCATGGAAAACAAATTCACCATTTTCTCTAGTGAGATAATCATCGCTGGCCTCATCATTAACCTGCTCGGAAGCTGAATTCAAATATGTAATAAGACCTGTCTTGTTAGCTCCTGTGGAAAGGGCAAAGTCCTTAGTACGTCCCTCTTCCATATCCTTTGATGCCTTAAAACGCTCTGCGAAGTTACCATATGAACCATATGTAGCAGCCTTAACTGTAACGTCTGGATTCTTAGGACCTATACAAAGGTCAGCGCCAGTAGCTGTAAAACTCTGCTCGTTGGCATTAAGTGTAAAATTAACTGAATCATACTGAGAATAGTACTCATCAATGCGGGCATTAGCTTCGTCAACTGTAAGACCTGCCACGTCCATTCCTCCGATTGTAACACCCTTAGGAATGATGCGATTATCAGGCTCTGCTTCCTCTTCTACCACAGCCTCCGCCTCGTCATTTAAAAGCTCCTCATCAGATGCCTCTGCTGCGTAGACAGTAGTAGGTGTTCCCATAAATAAAGTAAAATTACTTAAACACAATGAAATTGCAAAAAATACTTTTATTTTTTTCATAACAACCTCTATAATTTAGTATAATATATTATAGTAATGCAGCGGCAATAGTGGTAAATAACATGCAGATAACAACTATAACCAATACTACTCCTGCAAATCTTTGCTGTCTTTTACTACGCTTCATTATAATACCTCACATTTAGTAAAGGAGAAACCATGGGCTTCCCAATTTTACCTTTTTTCTTAATCTTTTTAGTATGGCTGGCATTTCGCTTGCGAAAGCTTGATGCCAAGCAAGAACAGGAAGAACATGACTTCTGGGCTAAGGAGCGCCAGGCCAATGTAACCCCTGCAAAAGATATATCAAATCTAAGATATATTACCATTCCAATGGAAAAATTTCCATTAAATTTTAGTAATGATGAAAAAGTAATTGAAATCGAAAAAGAATTACAAGAATTGTCTACCCACAAGCTACTAAACCTTATAGGTGTAACCAATACAGATTTGAAACTTACATATGGTGTCCCTAACTTTCAGACCATGTCTCAAATAGGAGATGATTTCGACAGAGTTTGCGTTCTTCTAAACGCTTACGCCCATGCACTTATGGAGGCTGAACGAGTTGATGATGTAATCACAGTTCTTGAATTTGCTGTAGGTGTAGGCACTGATATAAGCGAAAGCTACACACTTCTAGCCCACTGCTACGAGCAAAAGGGAATGCATGAGAAGCTTTCATTACTTAAAAGACAAGTTGAGCAAAGTAAGCTTCTTCTTAAAAATTCTATTCTTTCGAAAATCGAATCTGATAGAACTATCATCTCAGATGATGATAATCAGGCTGTGGATATGAAATTATAATTATTATATAAAAAAGGGACGACCAATTGGCCGTCCCTTAATTTTTATGCCTCTTCTACTTGAGGTTCAATTTCTTTTTTAAGCTTAAGATACTTCTTAATTGCTCTGTAGCAAAGGAATGCAAGAAGTGCAATTAATACTACATCAACTGCGTATACAATCTTAACCCACGTAGGCTTGCCTGAGATAACTTCCTTCTCATAAGCACGGCTGTTAACAACTGTGTAGAGAATGTTCTTTGAAGCCTGTCTCATAGCGACTACAGATGTAGCTGATGTCTGATCAGTTACTGTAGACTGTGGAGTCTCATATGTTGCAAGCATAAGGTCGCAACCATTTCTAATCATTCTGTCAGAATCCTGATATCCGTATCCACCAAAGTAATCTGTCTCTGCAAGACCTCTGAATCCCCACTCATCGCGAAGTACTGTGTTAAGAAGTGGTGAGCAAGCCTCAGCTGGGATAGTACCAATATTGTTGAATGCTACCATTGTTGCAGCTGGGTTAGAGTTCTTAAATGTGATTTCAAATGACTTTAAGTAAACCTCACGGAGCGACTGCTCATTAAGCCATGTGCAGAGGAATCCTGTACGGTTTGTCTCCTGATCATTTGTAGCAAAGTGCTTAACGTATGAATATACGCCATGCTCTCTTGCACCATTTACAGCACTAGCACACATCCAACCTGCAAGAACTCCATCCTCTGAGTAGTACTCAAAGTTACGTCCTGCAAATGCAGATCTATGTGTATTTGTTGCTGGTGCATACCATCCAGATACATCCATCTCATCTGCCATCTGGCCGATTGAATTACCAAATGCAAATGCTAAATCCTTGTTCCATGTGCAGGCAATCATAACTGCTGCTGGGAATCCGATAGAACCCTGTCCAGTAAAGTTGTTATTAATAGAAGCAGGACCATCGCAATCGTATGTCATTACCTTGCCGATTGAATCAACTGCTGATGTCTCGTAACCACCAAGTGCGATAAGTGTATTCATATCAGAAACTGTAAGCTCATCAAGAAGCTCATCCCACTTAGCATCATCATAATCAACACCACGAAGCTCTGCCAACTTAACTCCGTTGTCAGCACCTGTTGTAGGCATTACATCAGAATCATTGTTGTAAGCTGTTGGGTCGTAATTTGTCTCATTGAAATATGTAGCCTTAAGCTCATCTCCCATCTCAAATGATGTAGGAGCTGCTGTAGCCTCATCATAGTTTGCAAATCCATCTGCTCTTGAAAGGTATGTGAAATTCTCACCCTTTGCAAAATCAAACTGATTTGTAGCTACTACCTGATCAGACTCACGCTTGTTTGACTCATTATAAACAACCTTTGAAGCTACATTTACATTATCTGTAGCAATCTTGTTATGAGAATCTGAATTGATAGAAATCTCATAATCGCCAGCATCAAGTACGTAGCAGCCTTCGCCATCTGCATCATAAGATGCCATATCTTCTACTGCAAATGAAACATTTACTGTCTCAGACTTACCTGGCTCAATTACACCAGTCTTTTCAAATGCAACAAGATTTGCTGCTGACTTTTCAATTCCACCGTTTGTGTATGGAGGATTGAAGTATACCTGAACTACATCCTTACCAGCCACATCACCTGTGTTAGTTACTGTTACATCAAATGAAACTGTCTTGCCATCATTTGAGATTGCTCCCATTTCCTGGCTAAATGTTGTATATGATAAGCCATAACCAAATGGATATACAACCTGTGAATCATAATCAAATTCCATATTGCCAGCCTGTGCTTCTGCGTAAGCTGTCTCATAGAATCTGTATCCAACGTAGATACCCTCTACATAGTTTACAAATGTAGGATATGACATACCGCCTTCAGCGAACATGTTCTCATATCCAAACTCAGACATGTTTGTGTAATCAAAATCACCAAAGTTGTTTGTTGTTGGTGTTGCAAGCAAGTCTGCCACGAAAGTATCAGCAGTCTTACCAGAAGGGTTAACCTGACCTGCGAGGATTTCGCCAAGTCCATCGAAACCAGTCTGACCTGTACCTGGGCAATATACTACTGACTTAATCTGTGAATAGTCGTTTACAAAGCCAAGCTCCATAGCATTAGCTGAATTAACAACAACTACTACTTTATCAAAATTAGCTGTTACTTCATCAAGAAGTGCCTGCTCTCTGTTTGTAAGCTCAAGATATGACTTAGAAGCATCCAAATCATCTTCATACTCAGAATAACGAACACCAGTAACACCAAACATTCCTGAACCATCATCATGGAATGTATCCTCACCATCGTATGCCATTGGAAGATCGGCACCTTCACCACCTGAACGAGCGATGAAGAAAATAGCTGTATCAGAGAAATTCTTAGCGTCTGTAATAAGGCTGCCATACTCTGAAAGCTGTGGCTCTGGAACTGTCCAATCCTGTCCCATCATACCTACTGTTGGTCTTGTATCTCTCCAACCTGTGTAGAAATCTACAAGCTCCTGATTGTACTCAATACCCGCATTCTTTAATCCTGTAAGAAAATCAACTGTCTCATATGCTGCTGAAAGAGCACCCGAACCTGTTCCACCATAGATTGGATTAGTAGATGACCATCCAAATACATTTACCTTTGTTCCTTCTGCAAATGGAAGAGCACTTTCTTCATTTTTCAAAAGAACAATACCCTCTTCTGCAATTTCTGTACATAAAGCCTGGGCTTCATCAATAGACTTGCCTGAAATCTTTCCACCGCCCATTGCCATGTTTACCATTGAGTAAAGTGGCGAAAGCAAAATGTTTGAAACAACAAGTACAAGTGTAAGTGCAAAAGCTATCCATGAACCCTTTCTAATGAGCCCACGAAGTGGCTTTTTCACCTTTAAAACTGCGATAGTAATAATAATCGCAAGTGCAAGTACCACGCCTAAAATAATAAGCTGTGGCTGAATCTGTTGGAGGACCGCCTTCACGTCCTCAGGATTGATACCTAACATCTCTCTTCTCCTTCCTTCTCTCCGCTGGTTACGGCTACAAGCCTTGAAGTCTCTTCCGATGACTAAACGTCATCTTCCAGAGACTCAAGAGCTTGATGCCTACCAGCTCCTGTATATACCAGTCAGTAGTAGACAATCTCTTAGATTTCTTAAGCGAATCGTGTTAGATGAGCGAAGAAATACTAAGGATTGTCGACGTAACTGACGGAATACCATATGTTAGTGTCATTTCGTTTGTTAGTGTCACTTAGTCTCTTGGTGTCTCTGGGAAAATAATCTTGTTCACGAAGAAGAAGACTATCATTGAAACACCGCCGTTTAATACTGTTGTTCCGATGTTGTATACAAATGGAGCAACAAATTTGCCTGCAACTGCAACCCAGATACAATTAATTGAGTTTACGATGCAAGTGATAATAATAAATGCGACTATATACCATGCTATCTGCTTGCCTGGCTTGTCATGGTTGCGGAAAACAAACAATTTCTGAATTGGGAAATTGATACATTCACCAATTACCATTGCAATCATATAAGCTGTAAAATATGCCAATCCGCCATGGGCTTGGTCATAGCCTAATATGTTCCACTGGAATGTCTCTCCAGCGATTGTAAGGGGTATTCCCGGCCATCCAAATGACCTGTCACCCATAAAAGCAAATGCTGCAGGTAAAAATGTAAGAAGTAAGTACTTGAAGACTGTAATCAAGTTACTAACAATTACAAACAAACCGCCTTCTCGAACCCACTTTGCTACAGCAGGATGCTTCTCTACAAAATCCTTCCAAAATTTCATTTTTACTCCTTCACTAATCCGTATTTACGGTAACTACTCCACATGATTAAGGTGTGCTTCGTATTTCTTGTTAGCACGGCGGTTCTTGAAGAAGCCACCGATTACACCACCAAGTCCTCTGAAGAAATGTCCATTTGCTATTGTCACAATGCTCTCAGCCATATCTCGTGATACTGCTCCGGCTGTCATCTTGCTCATAGCTCTAAATGGCATGTTGTAAATAAACATTGTGTTCAGATCTGGGATACCCTTCTCGTATGATTTATCAAGGTTATTTTTCAATATCCTGTAAACCAATCTGCAAAGTCCGCTCTTAGCATCCTTCATCTGGCAAAGGGCATCATTAATATCAAGTGGACCTACCTTTTCCTCAGGAAGTGGTCTAGCATAAAGCTTTTCGAATTCCTCATAGTGAACATTTCTTACCTTGCCACTCTTATAGCTTGGCAAATCATCTATGTCGTAAGGTAACTCTGTGATAGTTCCTTCCTTTGAAACTGTGCCAGTAAGCTTAATATCAGCTACATTTGCTCCAACGTAAATCTGATACTCTCCTGCCTCAATCTCCCACTTGTTAGAAACAGTTGAGAAATAACGGAAGGTCTTGTCATCAAATGGAATCTCTACTTCTGCAGACTCACCAGCCTTAATCCATACCTTCTTAAATCCCTTAAGCTCTTTCTTAGGGCGGATAAGACCTGTCTCTTCCTTGCCCACATATAGCTGAGCAATCTCTGCACCGTCACACTTTCCAGTATTTGTTATGGTAAATTTCACTCCACTATCAGTTACTGTTAAGTTGCTGTAAGCAAATGTTGTATAGCTAAGTCCAAATCCAAATGGGAACTGAACTGCCACATCTGCTGTATCGTAATAGCGATATCCGATAAATGGTCCCTCGCGATACTGAAGATTTCTCTTTTCTGTATCTGCGTAATTAACAATTGAACAATCAGCATAGGCAAATGGATATGACTCTGAAAGCTTTCCTGTAGGAATTTCCTTTCCAGTAATAAGATCAAGAAGTGCTGATGCGCCTGCCTGACCTGTAAGGTATCCATGAAGCAATGCCTGAAGGTTATCAAGCCATGGCATCTTTACAGAAGAACCTGCGCTCATTACACCTACAATATGCTTGTTAAATACTGTAAGGTTTTCAAGTTCCTTAATCTGATACTCAGGAACATCGATAGACATTCTATCTGCTCCTTCGCTTTCAGCGATTTCATCCAGACCAAAGAAGAAAAGCACTACATCTGCTGCCTCTGGATTGTCTTCAATCACAAGGTCATACTTTTTAACTTCCTCTGCGATTGTCTCTACCTTTGTAGAATTAACTTGTGAACTGCCTGACCCCTGATAACGAGGCTTATCCACAAATGGTCCCCTCAAACAGACCTTTGTTCCCGCCTTAAGCGGAAGAATGTCTTCATCATTCTTAAGAAGCACTGCAGAATTAACTGCTGCTTTTTTAGCTATAGCATGATGAGCATCCTTATCAAATCCCTTATTATGATCATTTTCCTTAAAGTAGATAGCTGCCTCTATAATTGGAAGAATTGCTTTATCGATTTCCTCTTCAGTGATTCTTCCCTCACCCTCAGTAACTGCTTTTATAATTTCTCTTGCAGAATCAAGTCCTGGGTTTGGCATCTCCACATTTGACTGACACTTTACACCTGCAACATGGTCATTGCTTGCGCCCCAGTCAGTTACAACAAGGCCGTCAAATCCCCACTCATTTCTTAAAATATCCACAAGAAGATGGTCGTTTTCATTGGCATACTTTCCATTTACCTCGTTGTAGGCTGACATGATTGTCTTAGCCCCACCTTCTTTTACAGCAATTTCAAATGCTGTAAGGTAAATCTCTCGAAGAGTTCTCTCATCCACAACTGCATTCATTGCCATTCGACGATACTCTCTTGAGTTAACAGCAAAATGCTTTGGACAAGAATATACGTGCTTGCTCTGAATTCCCCTTACATAAGATGCAGCCATCTTACCTGCTAAGATAGGATCTTCAGAAAAGTACTCGAAGTTTCTACCACAAAGAGGTGAACGCTTCATATTAAGTCCTGGTCCCAAAAGTACATCTACCTTCTGAGCTAATGCCTCTTCACCAAGCGCCTCACCGATTTCTTCTCCAAGCTTTTCATCCCAGCTGTTAGCAACTGTTGCTGCTGTTGGGAAGCATGTTGCTGGAAGTGAAGCATTAAGACCTAGGTGGTCTCCCGCTCCTTCCTGTCGTCTAAGACCGTGAGGTCCATCAGAGAAAGAAATTGACTGGATATCAAGTCGTGGGATATCTCTTGTTTCCCACTCATTTTTTCCGCTTAATAGAGCAGCTTTCTCAACTAAAGTAAGCTGTGCAATTATTTCTTTTGCGTTCATTTAATTCCTCCGTTAGTTCCATACATATTAAACATACGCTTGAGAATAATTTAGCACGGGGTCAAAAAAAAAGTTGCCCCGAAGGACAACTTGTAAAAAATCAAGGATAACTTGCAATATAAAATTTGTTAAGTGCTTTAGTACTGGGAAAGAAGTCTGAAAGACTTCCATTATGAATGAGGGTGGAGGAACTGTGAATAGTAACTTAAAATTTTGTCGCCAGCAGCACTTTCACCTTAAACCAACCATCTTCATATGAACAATTCATTGCTCCGCCGTACTTTTCCGCCACCTGAGCAATGGATTTAAGTCCAAAGCCATGCTTAACATTATCTTTTTTGGTGGTGTGAGGGAGATTATCTTTTATGAATCTCCGTCTAGTATGGCTAGAACGAAGTCTTACATTGGCACTGTCTGAACAGTTCTCGCACTCTACAATAATAAACTGATTTCGCCTTCTAACTGAAAGGGTGATAATTCTCTTCTCCTCATCCTCCAGCTGCTGTGTGGCTTCTATGGCATTGTCTAGAATATTACCAAACAAAGAACAAATATCCTTTACGTGAATATCAGCCAGCAAATCTCCATCTATCATGGCATTTAAAGTTATTTTCTTTTTCTGGCACTGAAGACTCTTTGTGGTGAGAATTACATCAAGGACCTTGTTGCCAGTATTCATAAATGATTCCTGAATGGCGATAGCCTGTTCCATATCGTCTAGAACTTCCGCTCTCTTTTCAGGATTATCCTCGTTTTTAAGAGCCATAACATAATGCTTCATATCATGCATTTCCTTGCGAAGAGCCTCAGAATTATCTACCGCAAGCTTGTACTGCTCGTACTGCTTCTGGAAAAGCTGGTTAATCTCATTACTTTCATTTTTCAGAGTAAGCTCATTTCTTCGACCCATCTGAGTCATAAGCATAAGCATGCCTCCGAAATCAACTAAAGTTCTAACATACAGCATATTTTCTGTAGCTGAAAATGGTGTACGGGTATTAACAAAGCTTATGTTTGACATAATAAAGGCACCAATACCTGTTGCAAGTACACTTATAAGCTCTCTGTTATTAATATTGATATTTCTGTCTGGAGCAATATTGCCCTTCTCAATCCTGTAGTAAAGCATGTAGGTCAGGGCAAAGACAATAACCATAATGACAAACGAAGAAATAAAACCATCCCTGCCTGTAATGGCCACAAACCATACAAAGAGCTGCTTGTATAAGCTGGCTGCAAACTCAGCTAAAACAAATGCATGGGTAGTGATAACTCCACAGTCTTTTGGCTTAATCTCTAGGACAAAATAAAGAGATGCATACATGAGTCCTACTGCGCCTATCATTGTAGGAATCCAGAAACTAAGTGGCAAAATACCTGCCACGAACTGAAAAGCCCCAATCAAGATAAAGGTGAATATGCATTGAAAAACAAACACCTTATCATGATGGCGTCTTTTATAGATATTGAAATAAACAAAAACCGCCAGCCATTCAGCTATAGCGGTAAATAATCTAGGTGTGTCCTGCAAATTAGCAGGGGTTAAAAAAGCTGTAAAATCCATAGAACTTAACCTCTTACCATTTTTATAAAATATCCTCAGTCAGTGCAGCCATAAATTCCTTTTTCTTGGCTCTACTGATTGGTAGTATCACCCCAGAAGTAAGTATTACCTCTTCCTTCTGTACTGCCTCTACACAAGATAAATTGATAAGATATGCATTGTGGCACTTACTAAATCCATGACTAAGTAGCATTTCCTCAAATCGCTTTAAAGGTCCTGCCGTAACGTAATCCTGGTCCTTACAGTGAATAATCACATTATTTCGCTGGCTCTCTATGAAATAAATGCTATCGCAATCTAGCTTTAACTGCTTGTCATCAACAGATACTTTTACATATACATGCTTCTGCTTAGCCTTAACTCGCACAATTGCTTTATCAAAAAGCTGTTCAAACTGAGCGTATGGTACTGGCTTTAACACGTAGCCAAGTGCATCCACAGAGTAGCCCTGAACCGCATACTGGACTGTAGACGTAATAAAAATAATAATTACGTCAGGATCCACCTTGCGAATCTTCTCGGCAGCTGCCATTCCATCCAAATGCCTCATCTGTATATCCAGCAAAATAATATCAAACTGACCATCATAGTCATCTACTAAATCTACTCCATCAGGCAAATAATGGATGGAAAACTGCTCATTATTATTAGCACTATACTTTTCAATATAGCTCTTAAGCAAATTAGCTTGTTCTAATTCATCTTCTACAATACATACATTAATCATGGTTATAAAATAACTCAAAATTAAATCACGCGCAAGTAAACATGTGCCGCGCCTACTTTATGTGTTGAAGTTCTATTCTTTATAAATGGCTTATCTATCAGCTTCATCTACAGAAGTTCCCTTTATAGTCTCAAAAGGAACTTTAACAGAGCCATCAAATGTAAAGCCTACTTTAATCTGCCAAACACCTGATTCCTGTAAAGCCTTAGCCTCATCAATAAGCCCAGGATTGTCTGAGCAATCTATTGTAAGGAAGTGGTCGAAGTATGCATTGCCAGCAGTGTAATCATCACCATAAGGATACTCAAGATAAATCCAATTGTTTGTCAAATCGTAATCTAAAATATCACCATACACATAATGTGTCTTGTTGTCTGCTTCAAGCGACTCAGTTGTCTCCGTCTTCTCTAAAGAAACTACATTGTAACCATCAAAACAGCTATATGGATCCTTCTTAAGTACAACCTTTACATCAAATGCATGGTCAGGGTCACCTGATTCAGAAGCTGCTATTTCTTCATACTTAGAATATTTAACAGTGATTTCTACTGTGTCATCTTCCTTTTCATATTTATCAACTGTATATGAGTCTATCTCACCTATACCAAATCCACTAGAAGCCTGACTCAAATCTACTCCATCATCAAACTCAATATATGTGCCTGTAAGAGAATACTGGGCATATTCTACCTGCTCCTTAGACATGAATCCATCAGAGTTCTCTCCAACATAATTCATATAGTCAAATGAAAACCAGCTATTCTGAAGATATGAATTAATAAACGAATCCTTCCAATTCTGGTCATCTGCTAGCTTGCTATTATCCCATTTTCCATCTTCATAATCAGGATATATAAGGTTTGTAAGACCCGCCTTAAGGTTCTCACCCATTTCAAACTCATCACCATATTCTACTGGTTTTATGCCAAGAGCGTCATAATCAAAGAGTGCCTCTTCTTCCTTTTCCTCTTCTGGTTTAGCTTCTTCTTTTGAATCATCAGTTGCCTCTACAGTAGGCTCTACCACTTCAGGAGCCTCCTCTTTTGCACAACCTGCAAATACCATAGATGAAAGCAATAAAACTGCTACCATTTTCTTTTTCATAAACTATTCCTCCTATATAAAAAGTAAATTATCCCTATTAATTCTCATTACTCTTTATATCATTTTACACTTTGTTGCAAAATTACGCAAAAAATGGACTGCGGGGCGGGGCGTGAAGCACGGGAAGACGCAGCCATTAAAGATTTGCCTTCGGCAAATGGGCTGCGTCGTGGTAAATTAAAAAAGCCCTTGCAGTTGCAAGGGTCTTTTTTGATTTACTTCTCATTCATCTTAGCGAGCTTAGCAGCCTGATCAGCTGCAATAAGTGCATCTAATATTTCCTGGATATCTCCATCCATAATCTTATCAAGCTTGTAGAGTGTAAGGTTGATTCTGTGGTCTGTTACACGTCCCTGTGGGAAGTTGTAAGTACGAATCTTCTCAGCACGATCACCTGTACCAATCTGTGAGCGACGCTCTGCCGCCTCAGCATCCTGCTGCTTCTGCATCTCTAAATCATAGAGCTTTGCACGAAGAAGCGCGAAAGCCTTCTCTTTATTCTGAAGCTGTGACTTCTCAGTCTGGCTATAAATAACAATACCTGTTGGATAGTGAGTAAGACGTACAGCTGAGTCTGTTGTATTGACACACTGACCACCATTACCAGAAGCACGCATTACGTCGATACGGATATCCTTCTCTTCGATCTGAACATCAACTTCCTCTGCCTCAGGCATAACTGCTACTGAACATGTAGAAGTCTGAATACGTCCCTGTGACTCAGTCTCAGGAACACGCTGTACACGGTGTACACCTGACTCATACTTAAGAATTGAGTATGCACCAGTTCCCTTAACCATGAACTCGATGTTCTTCATACCACCGATACCTGTCTCATCTGCCTCAAGAAGCTCTACCTTCCATCCGCGAGACTCTACATAATGTACATACATACGATATATCTCTGCTGCGAAAAGTGCTGCCTCTTCTCCACCGGCACCTGCTCTAATTTCCACGATAACGTTCTTGTCATCATTAGGGTCCTTAGGGAGAAGTAAAATCTTAAGTTCCTGCTCAAGGCGCTCTACCTCAGCCTGAGATTCCTTTAACTCTTCCTTGGCAAGCTCCTTCATCTCCTCATCAGACTCCATCTCAAGAAGCTCTAATGAATCCTCGATATTCTGCTTGTGCTGTGCATATTGCTTGTATGCCTCAACGATAGGTGCAAGGTCTGACTGCTCCTTCATAAGAGCTCTAAATCTCGCATTATCATTGGCTACATCTGGCTCAGAAAGAAGGTTCATAACCTCCTCGTATCTTAAAACCAAATCTTCTAATCTATCAAACATTCCTATACCTCCGTAAAATCAATCAATGAACTGTAACTAATCAAATATAGAGAAGCTACAAATGTCCCTTGACGACACGATCATTTCCTGCCAAATCCTTAATAACCTCTACTTCTTTAAATCCATTATCTATAAACAACTGAGAAACTGACTCTCCTTGGTCATATCCAATCTCAACCAAAAGCCAGCCCCCCTCATTTAAATAATCAGGGGATTTTTCTGTTATCTTTCTATAGAAAAGCAATCCATCTTCTGTACCATCTAAAGCAAGTCTAGGCTCATGATCCTTAACCTCAGGCTCAAGCTCCTCAATAACCTGCGATGGAATATATGGTGGATTGGAAACTATACAGTTATATTTACCTGCCACAGAACTAAATAGGTCACTGTGGATAAATTCAACTCTATCTCCAGCTAATCTGGCGCCATTGTCCTTTGCAACTGCAAGGGCTTCATCAGAAATATCCACCCCGACTCCAGTTAGCTCTTTTCCTAAAACAACAAGTGAAATAATAACACATCCACTGCCGGTGCACAAATCCAAAATTCGGCTTTTTTCAGGTATAACTTTTAGTGCCTGTTCAACAAGTGTCTCTGTGTCCTGACGTGGAATCAAAACATGCTCATTAACCCTAAAAGTAAGGCCCATAAAATCCTGCTCACCAGTAATATGCTGAAGAGGAATATGACTACCTCGACGAGAAAGAGCCTCCTGATATCTAGCATAAGACTCTTCATCTATTGCATCATTTTGTCTCAAAAAATAGTCAGCTCTAGTAATACCTGTGATAAATGAAAGCAAATACCAGGCATCTATTTTAGCATCGCCTATATTATTTGATTCAAGCAATAAAACGCCCTCATCCAAAGCCTGCTTAAGTGTCATTTAAAAACACTCCTTGTTCTTCTCAATAAAATCATGCCAATCAAAGACTGCCTCTACTGAAGCTATACCAACCTCAATCATGTCGTCATCTGGCTCCATAACCGTAAGACGCTGCAGCCAAAGTCCTGGCTTTGAAAAAATATCAACAAACTTATTCTCATGACGTCCTGCAAGCCTGATAAACTCGTAAGAGATACCTGCAATAACAGGAATCAAAAGCAATCGAGCCAAAAGCTTAATCCAGGTATTGTCAAAAGAAATAAACATAAATACAAATACAGAAATAATAAAAACTATAAATATAAAGCTGGTACCACATCTCTTGTGAAATCTGGTAGCTCCTCTAACATTGTCAACAGTAAGAGGAAGTCCTGCCTCTACACAATTAATGCACTTGTGCTCTGCACCATGGTACATAAATGTGCGCTTTATATCTTCCATTCTGGAAATAACAACTATATATCCAATAAAGATAGCGATTCTAATAATGCCCTCCACAAAAGCAATAACTGCATTTGATAGAGCAAAATGGTTAAGGCCCATAGCAATAAAATATGGCAGTGCAAAGAAAATACCAAGAGCAAGGGCAAAAGAAACAACTAGTGTGCCTCCTATTTCAGCCTTCTCTTTTCTCTCTAGCTTCTTAAGTTCCTCTTCAGAGAGCTTAGACTTATCAACTGCCTCCTCTTCATCCTCAAAAAAGCTAGCTGAATACATAAGAGTGCCAATACCAATAACAAGGGACTCTATAAAAGAAACCACTCCTCTGATAATTGGAATCTTATGCCAGATATCATTTATATCTTTTGTATTTTTAACATCAACGACTATTTCCTTGTCTGGCTTCCTGACAGCAACAGCATATTGCTTACCATTGCGCATCATAACGCCTTCCATAACAGCCTGACCGCCTATACCCGAATATTTCATTGCCTCTCCTTAACGTAATAAAGGGCTGAGACAATTCATCTCAACCCTTAAATGTCCATACTAAAGACTACTTTGCGTCAATACCATACTTCTTATTGAACTTATCAATACGTCCACGAGCCTGTGTAGCTTTCTGCTGGCCTGTGTAAAATGGATGGCACTTAGAACAAATTTCTACGTGGATGCTCTCCTTTGTAGAACCTGTTACGAATGTGTTACCGCAGTTGCAAGTAACTGTAGCCTGATAATAATCTGGATGGATACCCTGTCTCATTTAGTTCACCTCTCATTTAATAATGTTTACAATTTCCAACTGTAAGTGTGAGATAAAATCTCGAAAGTACTGTTAAATGCGAGGTCCTCGCATTTCATCCCGATTAACAGCTCTATAACTATAACATGCCCAATCACAAAAATCAAGCACTTTCTGGTCGACAGTTACATAGACAATACTGATGCCTATTACTGTCTCCTCAGAATAATCCTAGGTCATAAGAATGTCCATAATAGACATGTACACATCATCTGACTTCACTTTCCAATTGTTGCAAAGGGTCTCTGCCTGCTCCTTGGATGCCACATGGAAGGATAAATCCATTGTAGGCACATCATTTTCAGTGATGCGAAGCTGTACCACATAACCGCCTCTATCCGCCTTGAAATAGGTGGCCTTGTAGGAATTCTCTTCCTTCATGGTTATGGAGTTAGCCTTTAAATATTTATTAATATCCTTAGAAAGGGCTGGAGTAATTTTCTCCTTAAAAAGCTCAAGTGTCTTTTTGCCCTCTTCTGTGATGGAATAAGTTGTGTTGTTGTGATTAGTGGTGGAAACAATAAGTCCTGCATCCTCATCATCACTAATAGCCTGCTGGGCTGTAAAATAGTCGGTCAAATCTCCCTCTAAAAAGAAATCTGTAATCTGACTATTGCTAAGCGGGAAACCACTTCGTTGAAGTAATTCTAGTATTGTAATCTTGTATATCATGGTTGGTTCAGCCATGGTATCCCCCTCCTTGTGTAACTAAAAATATATCTAAAAATCAAAGAAGCCAGCTGCTAAAAAATAGCTAAGCCTATCCTCTATTTACATGCCTTGATAGCATTTGCAACGGCAACAGCTACTCTTGGATCGAAAGCTTCTGGAAGGATAAAGTCATCTGATAACTGACTGTCCTCTACAAGACCTGCAATAGCATTGGCTGCTGCAAGCTTCATCTCCTCTGTGATAGCTGTAGCTCTACACTCTAGAGCACCTCTGAAAATACCAGGGAATGCAACTACATTGTTGACCTGATTTGGGAAATCAGAACGACCTGTACCGATGATTCTAGCTCCTGCTTCCTTGGCAAGGTCAGGCATAATCTCAGGTGTTGGGTTAGCCATAGCAAAAAGAATTGAATCCTTAGCCATTGAAGCTACCATCTCCTTAGAAACGATACCTGGTGCTGAAACACCTACGAAAATATCTGCCCCAACTAAAGCATCTGCTAATGTACCTGTCTTATGAGAAAGGTTAGTAACCTTTGTCATCTCCTTCTGCATCCAGTTAAGGTCTGGATAGTCTGGTCCAATAATGCCCTGACGGTCACACATTGTAACATCCTTAAATCCATATCTAAGGAGAAGCTTTGTAATAGCAACGCCTGCAGAACCTGCACCGTTAACAACTACCTTGCATGACTCCTTGTCCTTGCCAACAACCTTAAGAGCATTGATGATACCGGCAAGAACAACAATAGCTGTACCGTGCTGATCATCATGGAATACTGGAATATCTAATTCCTTTTTAAGTCTCTCCTCGATTTCAAAACATCTAGGAGCTGAAATATCTTCAAGATTGATTCCACCAAATGTAGGTGCAATAGCCTTAACAGCTGCTACAATCTCGTCAGGATCCTGAGTATCTAAAACGATAGGGAATGCATTGACACCGCCAAACTCTTTGAAAAGTACACACTTACCCTCCATAACAGGCATGGCTGCAAGTGGTCCAATATTGCCAAGACCAAGTACAGCAGAACCGTCAGATACAACCGCTACTGTATTTGCCTTAAGGGTGTAATTGTAAGCCTGCTCGCTGTCCTCTGCAATAATGCGACAAGGAGCTGCTACACCTGGTGTGTAAGCGATTGATAAATCCTCTCTGTTCTTAACTGGTGCTTTTGAAGTGGTCTCGATTTTTCCGTTCCACTGCTTGTGTAAAAATACTGCTGTTTCGTCAATTGATGCCATGACATTCTCCCTTCTATAAATAAATCAGTTGAATAACTGCCATTATAATTGCCTACGGCAATGGGCAGTTTAATGTATTAAGAAATCTTCCCTAAAGGGCCCCTTCTTAATACATTAAATAACTCTTTTTCTAATTACCATATCAATATACTCATCATTGTTCTTAGTATGAGCGAACATGTTAAGTATAGTCTCTATAGCATCCTCTTTTCGAGCACTGTTAATAGCTCTACGCATGATTTCCATTGCGTCAAGCTCCTTTGGCGAAAGAAGTAAGTTTTCGTTACGTGTGCCCGAACCTGTAATATCAATAGCTGGGAAAATACGCTTCTCTGAAAGCTTTCTATCAAGGACAAGTTCCATATTACCAGTTCCCTTGAATTCCTCGAATACTACATCGTCCATCTTTGAACCTGTATCAACAAGTGCTGTAGCAAGGATTGTAAGTGAACCGCCCTCTCTCATATTTCTGGCAGCACCAAAGAATTTCTTTGGCATATGAAGCGCTGCTGGATCAAGACCACCGGAAAGTGTACGGCCAGATGGCTGTACTGTCAGGTTGTATGCACGGGCAAGTCTTGTAATAGAGTCAAGAAGAATCATAACATCCTGACCATGCTCAACAAGACGTCTTGCTCTTTCAATAACCATCTCAGCAACTCTCTTGTGGTGCTCTGGGCTTTCATCAAATGTAGAATAGATAACCTCTACATTTTTGCTGTTTCTCATTGTGTCCTTCATATCTGTAACTTCCTCTGGACGCTCATCAATGAGAAGAATAATAAGGTGCATATCTGGATGTGTGTAATTAACAGATGTTGCCACCTCTTTTAAAAGTGTAGTTTTACCAGCCTTTGGCTGAGAAACAATCATACCACGCTGTCCCTTACCAATTGGGCTCACCAAATCAACGATACGCATAGCTACAGAGCTATGTGGACGCTCGAGACGAATTCTCTCATTTGGGAAAACCGGTGTAAGGTCCTCGAAATTAGGTCGCTTAGTAGCAGCCTCTGGTGAATAATTATTAATAGTATCAATAATCATCAAGGCAGCAAACTTATCAGTAGGATTGTTAAAGCGCTTCTTTCCTACGATAATATCTCCTGTCTTAAGGTTAAACTTCTTAATCTGTGACTGACTAACATACACATCTTCCGTTCCTGGCATGTAGTTGTCACAACGAATAAATCCAAAGCCATCCCCCATTACCTCTAGGATACCGCGAGCTGGAATAAGTCCATCAGTAGGAATATCTGCTGGAATCTCACCCTTCTCACCATTTGAAACAGGCTTTTCTGCTCTATCTGAACGCTCAGGTCTATCTGTAGGCCCCTCTGGTCGTCTAGGTCTTCTAGGAGCTGCCGCTCTAGGTGTTTTCTCTTCTTTTTCTGTTTCTGCTGTAGTTGCCTCTGCTTTTGCTGCATCGATTTCGTCCTGTGCAAGCATAGCTTCTACTAATTCAGCTTTCTTCATAGAGGATGCGCCTTTTATTCCTCTAGCTTTAGCTAAATCACGTAATACGGCAACAGCTAAACTCTCGTATTTTTCTCTCATTCATCTCTCCTTAAAAAAATTTAACAACATTTAACATTTTGTGGAATTAAAAGTCGAATCGACTAATGAATTAAACTTTGATGATAAATGCATTATATACTCAAATCCCACTTCTGTAAACAATTAAAATTAGGCTAATCTCTTGCCCTTTTTCTCAAAGAAATCCTGAACTGTCTCTACAGGAACTGGTTTTGCAAAGCGATAACCCTGGATATATTCAAATCCAAGTTTTATAGAAAGCATCTCTTGTTTCTCGCTCTCAACGCCCTCTACAAGCACTACTAGTCCATGATTCTTAAACATATCTACCATGTTCTGAATCAGCTGCATAAGTATTGGATCATCCTCTGATTTATACAGAAGTGTCTTATCAAATTTAATAGTCTTAAATGGCAAGCTAACAATACGCTCTAGATTAGAGTAACCTGTTCCAAAATCATCTAGATAGAAATGAACTCCCGCATTGTTAAACTCTTCCATGTTGTGAGCGATGGCATCATACTCATCGCTTGTCATAGTCTCTGTCATTTCAAGACGAATCTTTTCACATGGCACACCATTTCGCTTAATTATCTCTATAAGCTCATCATGGAGATTGTAATCCATAAACTCTGACAGAGAAACATTTACAGAGACAGCATCAAAATCATAGTAATCCTGAATCTCATAAATTCTCTTACATACCTTGTTAAGAATGATTCTTGTAAGTGTATGCACACAACCAACTTTCTCAGCCAAAGGAATAAAAATATCTGGCAAAATAATATCCCCATCAACATCAAGTCTCATAAGAGACTCAGCATTTCTATATCCGCCGTTTAATACATCAAATATAGGCTGAACATAAACAATTACTCTAGGGTCTTCTAGATTGTCCTTGTTTCTGATATCAACAATTACTCGCTCGATACGTCTGATTTCCATGCAATCAGCATAATCCTCAGGAGTAGCCTCATAGCAATTGCTCTTCTTAAGCTTCTCGTGACCGAATAAAAATCCACTGTATGATGCAAGGTCATTGATAGTGCCAATTGTATTAGCATGGTCGATTACAACCATTTTGTACTCAGGTCTATTAGAGTATTCCCAATTCATCATAGTCTCATCAAGTCTCTTTTTAACGTACTTGATGGTATCCTTGGTCTCAAAATCAGACACACGCTCAAAAATAATAGCGTATGTATAATCATTAATCTGATATAAAAAGGCTCTCTTGTTTTTAGTCTCAAGAGCGTGAATCTCTGTGGACATCTTGGATTTAACCACATCCATAAGCTCTATATTTTCCACAATCTCAAGCCTTGGCAACTTAATATAGATTACAGCGCACTCTTTTTTCTTGGCCTTAAGAGTAGAAAAATGTGATTCAAAGGCCAATTTATTCTGGCAACCTGTAACCTCATCAAACAAAATACTATGGAAAATGATATAGCATAAAATGAATGGCAATACGTAAGTAACACTTAAGAATACCTGCTTAGGATGGCTCAACTGAAAAAGCAAAAGAACCAACTCCACAGGTATAAACATATAAAGATATTTCATGACAATCTTTGGTATTGCATCTCTGTTAGCAATAACCGATAGTGTCACCAAAAACAGATTCACAATTGCAAAGATAATATTGCAGTTAAAAAGTCTTGTGAATACATATCCATCACCATCTATTTTAATATAAGCATCTGTAATATATACGCCACCCACAGTAAGCATATATGCTGCTGCCATAATAATTATTAAAATGTTAAGAAAATCTCGATTTTCTCGCTGCTTAACACTGAGAAGATGTATATATGAAAACAGATGGGTAAGTATACCAAGATATGAAACGTAGTAGAGCATCACCACTATTCTAAAAGCAATACCCTGTAAAGAAGTAGAAAAGTCCAGCAGTAAAATGCTGGAAATGTGTAGAACAATATTAGCTATAGATAAAAGTTGGCCATAAAATACGACAGAAAACACAGCGGTCTGTCTAGGACGACTAACCACTGTAAGATAAAACACCGCAAGGGCGAATATTAAATCAATTTCTTCTGCCGCAATATTATAGCCATTAAAAGTCATAGTGCATTGCCTCATACTTATTATTTTAGCTATTCCTGCAGAGACTCCATGATAGCTGGAATAAGCTGTTTCTTACGAGAAACAACTCCCTTTAAGACATAACTCTCTGCAGCAACAGGCATTCTAAAAGCATCGGCAATTATTTTGTCAGCCTCCCCGCCAACGAATAGAAGCTCTGTTGACTCATCAAGAATATCTGTAAGCATAACGAATACAGCATTCAAATCTGATGAGCTAAGTACGGTATTCATATAAGCCTGAATATCGGACTTTATTGAATTTAATTGGCTCTTAGAAATAGAACTTACCTGAGCCACACCAAATTTAACATCCTCACTAGAAAATACCTTGTAATCCTGATTGAAAATCTGCTCAGCTGTGCGGTCCTTGAAATCACTACCTGCCTCAAACATAGATGTAGCAAGCTCCTCGATTTCAACTCCGGCAATTTCAGCCAACATCTTACACTGCTTTTCATCAACTGCTGTGCAAGTAGGTGATCTGAACATCAAGGTATCTGACAAGATTGCAGAACATAATAATCCTGCAATATGCTTTGGAATCTCAACTCCTCTCTCACCATACATGAGAGATACAATTGTAGCTGTAGATCCAAGTGGCTGGTTCCTGAATAAAATTGGAGAAACAGTCTCCAAAGAACCAAGTCTATGGTGATCAATAATCTCAAGAACCTCTGCCTGGTCAATACCATCTACGGCCTGAGTCTTTTCATTATGATCTACTAAAATCACTCGTTTCTTCTGCATATTTAAGAGAAGACGACGTGATACCATACCGACGTAATGTCTATGCTCATCGAGAATTGGAAAATCTCGATGACGAACAGTCTTCATAATATCCCTAACGTCATCAACATAGTCATCAAGCTCAAAACTAATGATGTCCTCTGTCTTCATAAACTGACGAACAGGCATAGACTGATGAATGAGTCTGGCAACTGTGAAAGTATCATACTCAGTTGTGATAACAACACACTGATGCTCCTCAGCAAGCTGAGCTACTCTCTCTTCTACACCGCTGCAACCGCAAACAATAAGACAGCTACAACCAGCTTCAATACAAATAATCTGGCGTTCAGGAATGCTACCAACAATAACTAAATCGTCACGATTGATATCTTCCTTAAGACCTTCTCTGTTATTTGATGCAATTACTACTGCACCCTTTACAAAATAAGCGTGTGGATTACCTGTAACAAGTCTTCCATTTAAAGTACCAATGATATTGCTGTACTGTGTACGTGCTCTAGAAAGGATATTATTGTCATAAACATCCATATAAGAGTATGCAATATCACCATTAACAATAACGCCCTCAAGCTTTCCAGTCTTACCTACAACTGGAAGTGTGGCTACGTCCTTGTCAAGCATCTTCTCCCAAGCCTTCTTAAGGGAGATATGACCATCGACACCTTCAAGGCGTCTATATTCAATGTCCATGAGCTGAGCGCCTACATCTGATATAGTCTCTGGCTCATCCACATTAAATCTCTGTAATACATAGCGGGTCTCCGCATTAAGAGAACCTGCCTTCTTAGGAATAAATTCTTCCTCTGAGCTTAAAGTATTCTTTAGGTTAGCATAAGCTATTGCTGCACAAATACTATCGGTATCTGGATTCTTGTGACCGATAACAAAAACCTTATTTGGCATAAAACCTCCATGACTCACTTCTACTCAGGGGGCTAATTAAAAAATACCAAGCGAAAAAATAAATGCTGCTACTGAAACACCCATTGTGAGTAAAAGTAAAATAATAATAACTATTGATAATTTCTTAAGTGAGCCGTAGTGTTCTAAAGCCTGTACTGCCTGTTCTTCGCTGTTATCATGCTCCTTCAGTAAATCCTGAATCAAGCGATAAAGATGAACAGACTCTGAGTGAGTCTTCTCTGAAAGCTCGCTCTGAATTGTATCTAAGCCGTCTGAGACACTACGTAATGTGTCCTGAAGATTTCTATTGTGTTCTTCATAGGACTCTTGATTATCGTTCACCTGTCCCTTAATGTCAAGCTCTAATTGATCCATGTTGTTTTTAACAACCTGCATCATTCTGTCAACCTGAGTCTCAACATCAGCAACTAAGGTGTCCGCTTCTTCTTGTTTTCTGCTAAGCTCATCTTGAAGCTTAACATTGATTGCTTCCTTTTCTTTTACAAGGGCTTCAAGCTCTGCTGCCTTCTGCTCTTTTGCTGCAATAAGCTGCTGAAGCTGTGTAGCCTTTTCTCTGAAAGCGTCTATTTGGGCGATTAATAAATCCTCGCCATTATCAACAGCTGGAGCCACAGTTGGAACTGGCTGTACTGGTGGCTCAGCTGGCTTTTCTGTATTAGAAATCTCTACTTCGTTGTAGTCTACTCCCGCAACATTAACGTTTTCCATAGCATCTCTCCTCCTATACTAAAATTCGAACTTATCTGCAAAGTATGAATCTAAGTCAGCGATTGCGATTCTTTCCTGCTCCATAGAATCACGGTGACGAATTGTAACCATGTGATCCTCCTCAGAATCGAAGTCATATGTGATGCAGAATGGTGTACCAATCTCATCCATACGACGATAACGCTTTCCGATTGTTCCTCTGTCATCAAATTCACAATTGTATTTCTTAGAAAGCTCTGTAAATACCTTCTCTGCTCCCTCATTAAGCTTCTTTGAAAGTGGAAGCACACCAATCTTAACTGGTGCAAGTGCTGGATGGAATCTAAGTACTGTACGGATATCGCTCTTTCCATCCTTACCAACTTCTTCCTCATCGTATGCTGCACAAAGGAATGCAAGAACTACACGGTCTGCTCCAAGTGAAGGCTCGATAACATAAGGAAGATATTTTTCATTTGTCTCATCGTCAAAGTATGTAAGATCCTGACCAGATACATTCTGATGCTGTGTAAGGTCATAATCTGTACGGCTGGCAATTCCCCAAAGCTCGCCCCAACCGAATGGGAATAAGAACTCAATATCAGTAGTTCCTGTTGAGTAGAATGAAAGCTCCTCTGGATCGTGGTCACGAAGACGCATCTCATCCTCTTTCATGCCAAGGCTGATAAGCCAATCACGGCAGAAGCTTCTCCAGTACTGGAACCACTCATCCTGTGTACCAGGCTTACAGAAGAACTCAAGCTCCATCTGCTCAAACTCACGAGTACGGAATGTAAAGTTACCAGGTGTAATCTCATTTCTAAATGACTTACCAATCTGTCCAATACCAAATGGTACTTTCTTTCTAGATGTACGCTGTACATTCTTGAAGTTAACAAAAATACCCTGTGCTGTCTCTGGACGAAGATAAACTGTATTCTTAGCATCCTCTGTAACACCCTGGAATGTCTTAAACATAAGGTTGAACTCACGGATGTCTGTGAAGTTATGCTTGCCACATGTAGGACATGGAACATTATTGCTGTCGATGAATTCCTTCATCTCTTCCTTGCTCCAACCATCTACTGATGACTTAAGCTCGATATTATTCTCAGCTGCAAAGTCCTCAATAATCTTGTCAGCTCTGAAACGCTCGTGACACTCTTTACAATCCATAAGTGGATCAGAGAAAGAACCAAGATGTCCAGATGCAATCCATGTCTGTGGATTCATAAGGATGGCACAGTCAACACCAACATTGTATGGGTTCTGCTGAACGAATTTCTGCCACCATGCTTTCTTAACATTGTTCTTAAGCTCAACGCCAAGATTGCCATAATCCCATGTATTTGCAAGACCACCATAAATCTCGGAACCTGCGTATACAAAGCCTCTCGCTTTAGCAAGAGCAATAATTTTGTCCATTGTCTTTTCCATAAAATTATATTTCCTCTCGTATCTTTATTTATTCTGCTCTGTAAACAATGTATACAAGACTTGTAGAATCATTGTTTCCATCAGCAGGAGAAATCTTAACTGTGTTGTTTGAAATCACCTCAACATCTGCATCAGATACATATTCAATTATACCTGGCACAACTACAGTGACATTTTCATTAACTACCACTATTCTCTTGCCGGCAAAAGCTGTATCAGTATCAACTGACTGGCTCTCTGAAAGTGTAGGAGCTGCATCCTCTGTGCCTGCTGTAACCGTTGAATATCTAGTATTGAAATCATAGCCAGCCTCTATTGCGCTCTCATAAGTGCCATCAAAAGTCTGGTATGAGGTGAATCCACTGTATGTCTCTACATCCTTATATGTAGTCTTAACATATGCCTTGTTATCTGAAACTGATACCTTATCTAATTCTATGTCATCATCCTCATGACTATCATTATATTTAGTTATTAAATCATTAGTATAGTCCTTTAAGTCAGATTTAGAATAGGTCTCTGTGTCGAAGTCTACCACTTCCTCAAAAACTACCTTGCCATCTTTATCAAATGTGATAGTAGATGTCTCTGCCTTTTTGCCTACTCCTGAAATAAATCCAAATAACTTAACAATTAATAGAATAACTATTAGTAGGATTGCTATACACACTCCGACGAAAATAAGTCGGTTGCGCATAACCTGCTTCTGTCTCTTTTTTCTACGTGCTTCCTTTAACTGCTGTGAAAGTGCCCCCTGCCTGTCAGGTCTTGCGGCAGGTCTTGCGGCTGTACTTCTGCTACGCATACCGGAAGTTTTACCTCCAGCTGTCTTACGTGTCATAAAAAATCCTCACTCTTATATTTATGCGAGATATAGTTTAATCGATAACTCGCTAAAATTCTAGTCAATTCTTCTTCAGTTTCATTATTCAAAACAAAAGTATACAACTTTTCTATCTTAGATGAAACAATGAATTGCATAGCATATAGGGTTGATTGTCCTATTTCTATCCCTGCTTCAATAGAACCACACTCGCTACAGAGCATGCCATGATGTTTTATGGAAAAATATTTTAGGGAATCAGTGTGCCCGCAGAGCATGCACTGAAATACATTTGGATATTCTCCATTTAAAACCCAGGACTTTAAATCATATATATTTTTAAGAAGTCTATTCGAAAATTTGCCCGATTCTAAAGCCTTAAGACTCTGATACAAAAGAGCTAGTCTAGCTGTCTCATCCACCCCTTCAACTGAATTATAATCAGCAACTTCCAAAAAATAAGATCCAAGACATACTTTTTCGTAGTCTGTAACTAACTCTCTAAAGTAATTAGTGATGTTCGCCTTGCTAATGTGGTAAGAATTTCGTCCCTCAAAGGCATCAAATGTGCCAAAACAAAATGGAGAGCAAGCTGCAACAAGGGGATTATTAGGTCTTCTAGCCCCTTTTGCAAATGCTGTAACTCGCCCTGATTCCTTTGTAAGAATCACAAGACGTTTATCGAATTCTCCTACATCAGAGCTTGATAATACAATTCCAGTAATGGTCACAAGTCCCATTGATTAAATGTCCTCTTTTTTATAGCCAAAATTCTTAAGCTCGTAGTCGCTATCTCTCCAGTCCTTCTTAACCTTAACAAATAGCTTAAGGTTAACCTTGGCGTCTAATAGTTTTTCGATTTCATATCGTGAGTTAGTGCCGATTTTCTTAATCATGGCACCGCCCTTACCTATTATAATTCCCTTGTGGGAATTCTTCTCGCAAATAATTGTGGCCTCTATATCCCACATAGGCTTTTTGCAAGGGCGCTCCTTCATAGTGTCAATGGCTATAGCGATACCGTGAGGTACTTCGTCATTTAATGCGTGAAGTGATTTCTCACGAATAATCTCTGCCGTAATTTCTCTGAGAGTCTGATTGGTAACAGTCTCCTCATCATAAAAGGCTGGTCCCTCAGGAAGGTGCTTAAATATAGTAGAGAGTAAATCGTCGCAGCCCTCACCGTGAAGAGCAGATACAGGTACTACCTCAATAAAATCACATAAATCCTTGAAAGCCTGTATGGTCTCACCTACCTTAGCACCATCAGCCATGTCTATTTTGTTGATAACAAGAATAACTGGTGCCTCAGCTGTAGCAAGAAGCTCTGCAATTTTCTTATCCCCTGCTCCAACCTTTGTATCAGGTTCAATAAGCCAGAGAATCAAATCCACATCATTAATAGTGCTTTTAGCTGCAGTCATCATATACTCGCCCAACTTGTTTTTCGCCTGATGCATGCCAGGTGTGTCCAGAAAAACAATCTGACCTACCTCAGAATCAGTATAGACTGTCTGAATTCTATTTCTTGTTGTCTGAGGCTTGTTGCTTGTGATGGCTATCTTCTGACCAATGATGTGATTCATCAATGTACTCTTACCTACATTTGGTCGACCAACTATTGTTACAAAACCGGATTTAAAATTATCACTCATTAAATACCTCTAATCTGCTGGTTACACTAACAAGCCTTTATTCTCTCCACTCATCTAACACGATTCCCTTGAGTGAATTAAGAGCTTGTTAGCTACCAGCTCATCTAATAATTCATAATTAATATAAACTCTCAATAGATGTGAATATGTCACTATTCTCCTCTATTGCACTTTCATTTCCAACTACACAGATGTACTTCTGAGAAATAGCTGCCTCTACAGGCTTGGCAAGTGCCCTAACATCCTCAACTGTAGCATCTAACACTTCGTTTCTAGTCTTCTGTAAATCCTCGTATGTTATTCCAGAAAGATAACAATTAAGACCACGAATACCTCTCTGTGAAGGAGTAAGTGGTGTATCCATACCACTGATTGTGCCAATGATGTATTTTGTCATATCTCTTTCATCGGCATCAAAATTCTCAAGATACTGGCCTGTTGCTTCAAATACATTTATTGTCTCAAGTAGATTTGGATCTCTGTAAGATACAAATACAATATCACCCTGGCGGCTGCAATTCATGCTACATCCATAGGCACCACCCTGAACACGAACCTTTATCCAGAAATAGTCATATCCAAGAATTGTATTTAATAATTTGTATGCACCATCATATTTAAATCCAGCTTTAACAAAATCTCCAGCCATGGCTACATACTGAATCTGGGATGCATCCTTCAAGCCTTCCTTAACCTGATGAGGCTCATAGTTATCCTGACCCTCAAATGGTATCTTATCCTGAGATAAAAGAGGTCTGATATCATTTGCAAGAGATTTAGCCTGCTCTAATGCCTCTGCCTTTCCTGTAGTGGAAATAATAAATCTCTGGGTTGAGAAAATAGTATTGCAGAGTTTGTTAAGTTTAGATATAACTTCATCTTTCTTGCTGTCAAAATTCTCTTCTAAGTCCACAAGGAATCTGTAGAACTCTAAGCCACTTGACATATCAGAGATAGCAGCCCTCTTTGAGAACCCGCTTCTTGCTCTAGTGGCAGCCAGCTGATTGCCCTTAGCATTAAGATTGGCTTCGATGTGGGACTTCTCTGCTGTAATAAGCTCACTTAATCTCTTTTCATCTGAGAAAAGTGTATTGCGAAGCATCTCCATAACTAAATCTCTAGCAGCTTCAGCCTCTTCGTAAATAAACTTAGAGCGAACCTCGAAGGTAATCTTGTATTTATCGTGCTCACCAAAAACTTCATGCACTGTGGTAGATGTAGTAATCCCACCAGTGTGCAGATACATCTCGTTTGTGAAATCAGTGTATGTATAGTTCTTAGTATCCATAAGTCCTATAAAACGCTCAAGCAGGGAAACATATGGAATATCTGATAATGTCACATCACTGATATCAAACACCATATTGAAATAGTGGATACCATTAGTGCTAACCTTGTGATGTAAAATTGTAGTGCCATTTTCTTCATACACTGCTAAATCTATTGGACGAGCCTCTCTAGTCAAATCAAATCTGCTAAGCATTGGGATCTTAGCCAAATCCTCCTTTGAACTAGGTGTCTGCTGGTATTCCTTAAGATATGCTGTATGCTCTACTATCTCAGCAATCTCTTCAGCTGTCATGGATGCTTTCTTAGCAGCAAGCTTATTCTTAAGCTCCTCATCATCCTTAGCTGTAAGTCCCTGCTTAGGACGAAGTGTAACAATTGACTTATGATTGTTTGAAAGCAAATAAACATCAGCAATATAATCAAACAAACCATTCTCAACTCTAGATTTAATTTTGTCGAATACCTCAACTGCATGAAGGTGAATAAATGGTCTATCCTTGTCATAGAGCCAGCTATCAAGAAGCTGAAGACCTATAATAAGTCCCTTTGGCGCACTGCCAAAATCAAGCTCTCTAGCTCTAAACTGCTCACCATTTATAGATGCATATAAGGTCTTCTTATCGATTCCCTTTTGTATTTCTTTTTTAAGGGTGGACTCTATTGTCTCTACGAACTTTTCCTTGTCCTCTTCATTGGCACCGCGAGCCACAATTGAGAAGTACATCTGTCTCTGAGATGCCTCAAATGAACACTCTACATCCTCTGCTATATCAGCATCAATAAGCGCCTGATAAAGAGGAGCACCTGGCGCTGAAACAAGTGCGTAGTTAAGTACATCGAAAGCTCTGTACATATTAGGATCTAAAACATCACCTATGCACACATTGTAGGAAAGGAATGTATTGTTCTCCACATCCTGGTCAGCTGCAATTGAATAATCAAGGGTAATATCCACTGGCTTATCAAAAGGCTTCTGCATCTGAATCTCAGAATCAACCTCTAAATAATCGTAATCGCGGAGATATTTTTTATCTAAGTACTCAAGCATCTCATCGATATCTACATCACCATAGATGTAAATGTATGAGTTGCTAGGATGATAATACTTGCTGTGGAATGCAAGGAAATCCTCATATGTAAGTGATGGGATTACCTTAGGGTCACCACCTGACTCAATAGCATAAGTGGTATCTGGGAACAATGAATTGAGAATCTGACGTGAAAGCACATCATCTGGTGATGAATATGCACCCTTCATCTCATTGTAAACAACACCATTGATGGTAAGCTCGCTGTCCGCATCTTCCATCTCATAGTGCCATCCCTCTTGCTCAAAAATCTCACGATACTTATAAATATTTGGATGGAAAACAGCATCCATATATACATCAATAAGATTCATATAGTCAGTATTATTAGTGCTGGCTATAGGATAAACTGTCTTATCTGGATAAGTCATTGCATTTAAAAATGTATTAAGACTTCCCTTTACAAGCTCAACAAAAGGATCCTTAACTGGATACTTATCTGAGCCACATAAAACTGTATGCTCTACAATATGAGCAACACCTGTAGAATCCTTTGGAGGTGTTCTAAATCCTATATAAAACACCTTGTTATTATCATCATTAGAAATAAAGCAAATTCTTGCCTTTGTCTTCTTGTGTTCAAAGATAAATCCTAGAGAATCAATCCCCTCTAGCTTTTCTTCCTTTAATAAATCGTATGCCTTGTTCAAAACTCCTGCCCAACCCTATATGGGTCCTTCCTAATTATTCTTCTTTTTTTATGTGAACATCTAACTGATTAAAGCAGATTTCAATCCCTGCCTTATCAAAACGTTCTTTTATTTGTTCTAAAACTCTCCATTTTGTCTCCCAGAAGTACTCTGTCTCAACCCAAAAACGAAGACCTATCTGTACCGCACTATCTCCTAGCTCAGAAACAAACACCGAAATAGGCTCAGATGAAATGCGGTGATCCTGCTGCGTAGCAATGTATTCCATAATCTCCTTAGCTCTTTTAATATCAGAGCTGTAGCTTATGCCAACTGTCTCATTAAACATTCTCCTAGTCATAGAAGTACAGTTAGTAAGAGAAGCTGATGACAATGTACCGTTAGGAATCTGCACAATTCTACCATCAATCATCTTAAGGCTTGTGTAGATAATATTAATCTTCTCTACTCTGCCCTCCTGATTAGTAGCATGCTCAATTATGTAATCTCCTACTCTAAATGGATGCATTACAAGAATCAAAATACCACCGGCGAAATTTGAAAGAGCTCCCTGCAGCGCAAGACCAATGGTAACACCAAGTCCTGCCACAGCAGCAGAAATAGATGTGGTAGTTACTCCAAATAATCCAAGGATTATGGTAAATAAAATAATATATAAAATCCATCTCAGCACTGACTCTAAAAATGTAGCTACACCTGTATCAACATTTCTCATAATCAAAGCCTTGGCTGTCAGCTTTATGATTCCCTTTATAATCTGAGAACCTATAAAAAATACAACTATAGAAAGCACAACACACCAAAGAAAACTCCAGAACTGAGGAATGAGTTTTTCAATTTGCTGTTGTATGACACCCTTTTGAATGTCCTCTACCAATTCATCAGCCGAAATAGTGCCATTTGTAATATCAGTTGCCAGTAAAATTAAGCTTCTCATATTATTCTCCCGCCTTTTACACTTTGATGGAAATTATACCATATTTTGTATATTTTTTTAACATAGAAGAACTGTGTTATAGACTTATTTTCTCAATAAAAAGAGTAGGAAATAAATCCTACTCTTCCTACATACGCAATCAATCATTTTTCTCAAAAACAAATTTTGTATTATTACTTTCCATGTCATTACTCAAAGATATACGATTATCGTCAATTCCTACTGGAGTAATATTCATACACAATCCGCTCTCGCAGGACACAATCTTAACTAAATCATCATTATCCGAATCTGGAACTATATGGAAGCATTCTCCAGGTACGAGTCCATCTTCCTCTAAAATTATATTATCAAAATATACCGATTGATCACTATCATAGTGCGCCACATAAAAATCCTTATTTACAATGAGACTTTTTCCATTTAATAAAGTTATCACCAAAAATGGTTTTATTTTGTGGTGTCGCTCGGAAAGCAAACTGATACCAAATGTCAAAATTGCACCAATCACCTCCGAAATAGACCTTTCAGACGATGTAATTGTCTCACCTGTCATTTGCATATTATTGCACACACAAGCAACCTTTCCATCTGGACTCTTTATCACATAACTCCCCAAGTAATGTTTCTTAACTCCCAAGATTGAATAATCCATCTCATTCTGACTTTTTTCAACTTCTGTTAAATGTTCAATCGCTTTAGCAAGTGGTTCTTCCAACTCATCAAGTGTACACAAATCTGTTTTTAGCCGAAGAAAAAAATCATAGTTTTGATTCCATTCGTACATGTTTCTATTCGTTTCGTTTATCTTTTTGTTTAAGTCAAAAGAATCTTTATTGAGCAAATCCATGATTGCAAGCATATTATGTTGTTTATCTTCTTTAAATGACGCTTGCCCCATTACTTCATTAATTTCATTTTCGATTCGTTCAATATCCTTTTGTATCACCTGCAACCTCTCGTTGTATTTGCTATCTTCATTTTCGTAATCAGCAAGTAAATACAAGCTATAAAACGGAACCCAGCAATACTTATTTACTTTTTCACACTTTCTATTGACTTTTCTTACTCGTTCAGCTATTTCTTCGATGCAAGCATCTTTTTCTCGGCACAATTCTTTATGTTGTTCAACTAACGCCTCCAAACTTGCACAATTTACCACTTGCTCCTCTTCCAAGGACGAAATTTCTCTCAAAATGCCTGCACGATAATCCATATAGCCTGTATTCCACTGTAAATATGTCTCCAAAACCTGCTTACTAAGCTCAATCTGTGCTAAAATTTTAGGCAAAACTTCATCTAGAAGAGTATCTAATTCTTTCCTTTTATATTCAATACCTTTAATCCCTACGCTTTCATTACCTCCCTGCTCCTTTGCAAAGGTAAATCCCATCAATAATCCTTGTCCACTAATACTTTTTTGGGTTTTATCAACTGCTTCGCATAAATCTGAAATACTGAACAATTCCATGATTAAACACCCTCCGCTTGGACTTTTATAAGTTCACTCATTCCCTTACTTTTTTTAATAGCTCTATTCCACATAACTTCTGGATCCGGATCTTCATCTTCTTTATACTGGGCCTGAAGCTTTTCACGGACATTAACGAAAGCATTTTCATAATCTTCTAGTACAAGTTTAAGTGCCACCCACTGACACATACTAGTTGCTATCGTGCACAATAAATCAATACCTATTACATCTAAATCATCTATATCATCTATCTCCATATCCATATCTTTCTCGGATAAATTCTTTGTATATTGTGTAACTCGATCCCAAAAATACTTGAAATCATTCAGTACAGACAGTATATAATTCATCGCTCCTATTCCTGCACTCATTGCAGCAATTGCAAGTTCAAGAGAATCTTTAGTAGCAACAGAAGTTTCAATCTGTGATGTATACTCTGCAATTTGTTTTAAGATTTCTCTCTTTTCCTTTTTTAACTGCCATCGCCTTTCTGAAATCGAATCGGCCATAGCGGTCAATCCTGCTACTGTATCCTGTAAAGCACTCCCCTGTGCCTCCAATCTACTACTAACATCAGAAAAACCAGCTCCAACACTACTGAGAGTCGCAGAATATACGTTGGCCTCAGATTTTAAAGTTATTAAGGACGCTTCTTCTTGTTCTTTCAATGTATATAATTGTTTCTTCTGATCTAATAGCTTTGTTTTTTTGTCTGAATCATTCTCTTCAGAAATCTCTTTATCTTTTTCCTCAATATCTTTCTTTAAATTTGCTATTTTTTCCTCAGTTTTTTGAATCTTGTCATTAGTTAAAGTAAGATAATTTTGTGTACTACTCATTACATTTTTCGGCAGTTTACCCTGATTCTGACCACTCGTTTCCGCCAAATTTTTAGTGGCATTTGATACCATACCAGCATTCGTAGCCGACACATAACCATTAACTGCAGTGCCAATTGCCCCGGTAACAGCCGATACAATTCCCATAATGAATGCCCTATCCTCTGCCTTATCTATTTTCTTCGAAATCCTATTATAGTCTTCATCTAACTGCTCTATATCATCCACTAAACCTTCTTGAACTTTTTCCAACCCACTAATTTTAGCATTGAGCTCATCCATATTCTTTTGCAATTGCTTATTCTGCTCCAAATTTAAAACTTTGGCATCTATCATTTCAGTCGCAATATTCGATGCCTCAGCCCTTAGCTTTACAAATAATTCAACCAAATCTTTTGCCCCATCACTTATTACACCTGCTTTATTTGAGATCTCATTAAAACGTTTTTTTGCAACCTCCTTATCAGCCGGCTTTTTTAGAAGTTTCATAATTCCTGATTTATATATCTTACCAACATCCTCAATTATATTTTCAAAACCGTTCACGTCATTTGCACTATCTCCTGTTGCATCAATCATATGTTGTCTTAAAGTATAAACATCTCTCTGTAACACCGGCTTTCCATTCACTGCGTCATAAGCTATCCCAAATAAATCTCCGCATATTGATAGATTATTAAATAAAACAGTTGTATTAAGTTGTCCTACTAGCGCTTTCTTTTGCTCTAAAACAAGTAATGAATTATTAGCTGGCCCTTTAGATATGTCAATAATTTCATTTTCTGCGCCATTACTTACACGGATTTCCTTAACATCTTCAGTCAATTCAAATGTAATACTCATTTTTAATACCCCCCAATAAAAAACTATCCCTATCATAAACTCTATTTTAGAATGGTAACACTATCAGTGAAAACTCCTTAATATAGCATTTATTTATCCCCAAGTGTCCATTTATCTACATTATAGCCTCGTGCATATATGAACACTATATTTTTTCTGAAAATTCACACTTATTACACAATTATTCTGACACATTCACACTTGTTTATCCAAACCTCACTAAAACAGATTTCAATTGTTAATACTTTGTGTAATATTCCTCTTTTCCCAATAATCCGTAATTAAAGCACATTTTTTTAATTTTATGGCAAGTTTTATAATGCATCTTTATTTCCCCGTTGTTACGATTTTATTATGTGGTTATAAACATTTGTAATATTTAGAAGGAGGTTTTTAGTGAAGAAAAAATTAGCAGCGGCGTTGTTGTCGGTTGCGGTTTCAGCCACCATGCTTTTCACACCTATTACGGTTAAAGCGGCTACCACAATTTACAACAACGACACCGGTAACCAAGATGGTTACGATTGGGAATTATGGAAAGATACGGGAAACACAAGCATGACATTAAATGCTGGGGGAACATTCGAATGCTCATGGAGCAATATTAACAATGCTCTTTTCCGTAAAGGTAAGAAGTTTGATAGCACAAAGACATACAAGGAAATAGGAAATATTTCTTTTGACTATGGTTGTGACTACAATCCAAATGGAAATTCTTATCTTTGTGTCTACGGATGGACTGTAGACCCACTTGTTGAGTACTACATCGTAGACAGTTGGGGCTCTTGGCGTCCACCAGGAGGAACTCCAAGGGGACAAATCCAGGTAGATGGTGGTACTTATGACGTATATGTTACCACCCGTGAAAATGCACCTTCCATCCAGGGAGACACTACATTTACACAGTACTTTAGCGTTCGCACAACAAAAAGAACCAGTGGTACAATTAGCGTTTCAGAGCACTTTAAAGCATGGGAAAATATGGGATTACCATGTGGAAAGCTATATGAGGCAGCTCTGAACATCGAAGGCTACCAAAGTAGCGGATATGCAAATGTTTATAAAAACAATATGACTATCGGAGGTAACTCTTCATCCGGTTCTAATAATTCCGGAAATCAGGGTTCTAATTCTGGAAACAACGGTGGAAACACTAACGCCGGAAACAATCTAGTAACGGTTAATGATTCCGATAAGATTCAATGTGAAAACATGACAAAGAGTGGTCAGTATGCAGGAAACATCTCCTCTCCTTTCAGCGGAGTTGCTCTGTATGCCAACAATGACACTGTAAAATTCAACCAGAATTTCACAAGTGGAACTCATGACTTCACACTTAGAGGATGCTCTAACAACAATAATATGGCTAGAGTGGATTTGAAAATCGGAGGACAATACAAGGGAACATTCTATTACGGTGACTCTTATCCAGCGGAATATACAATTAAAAATGTCAGCCACGGAACCGGAAATCAGACTGTAGAACTTGTGGTAACAGCCGACGACGGCCAATGGGATGCTTATATCGACTGGCTTGGAATCGGTGGAATCGGCTCACAAGGCGGCACCTCTCCTTCACCAAATCCAAATCAGGGAAATGGCAATCCTGGCGGCAACAATGGCAACCAGAAGGTAGTGGCCCTCACATTTGATGATGGGCCTAGCAGCACTACCGATCAGGTATTAGATGTGCTTCAGCAATATAATGTTAAGGCTACATTCTTCCTTATTGGCCAGAATGTAAATTCTAATACTATGGCTACTATGCAGCGCCAGGTAAACATGGGATGTGAGCTTGCCAGCCATTCATATACACATGAAGACATGGCTTATATGAGTGCAAATGATGTGAGAAATCAAATCTATTGGACATCATCAGCCATCAACAACACAGTTGGAGTTGAGCCTAAGTTTTTCCGCCCACCATATATTTCAGTGAGCAACACTATGTATCAAAACATAGATGTTCCATTTATCCAGGGAACAATGCACAATGATTGGGAATCAGGAACTTCTTCTTCACAAATCGTGAACTCTGTACTTTCAGGTACAAAGGATGGCGACATTATCCTACTTCACGATTTCCAAGGAAACAGCAAGACTGTTCAGGCTCTTCCTCAGATAATAGAAGGTCTTCAGAATCAAGGTTATACTTTTGTTACTGTTAGCGAATTATTCCAGATAAAGGGTGTTAACCCAAATGTAGAATACAAAATCTGGTCTAACGCAAATCAGTAAAAATACCCACCGTTTATAACCACAAAGGCGCCTGGCTAAGCCAAGCGCCTTTTATATTTAGTAAATGTTTACATCAAAAGATTCTGCAACTGCACTTCGTGCCTCCTCAAGGGATGAAAACTCATGTTGTGCTAACATCTGCACAATTATATTTCCAATGGCTGTAGCTTCTGTAGGGCCTGCAGATACAGTAAGTCCTGTCTCCTTTGCAGTCAGCTCATTGAGATACTTAGCATTAGAGCCGCCTCCTACTATGAAAAGCTTCTGGTATTTTACCTTTTGAATAGACTCAATCTCCTTAAGAGTCTTCTTGTAACATACAGCTAGGCTATGATAAATAACCCTGGCAAAATCAGCAGGTTCCTTTGGAACTGCCTGGCTAGAATTAATGCAATACGTCATTACTGCAGCCCTCATAGACTTAGGGGCAAGAAAGCTTTCATCATTGCAATCAACTATAGAATCACAGCTACTCTCCTCCGCCATCTCACATAACTTTGCAAATGAATATTTGTTATCTAGCTCTTTCTTGAGATTCTGAATCATCCATAGACCCATAATGTTTTTCAGGTATCTAAAACGATAACTGTAGCCACCTTCATTTGTAAAATTAAGAGAATGGGACTCTTTTGAACAATCAGGGCTCATAGCCTCAACACCCATAAGTGACCAGGTGCCTGAGCTTATATACAGGGTATTTTTCTCATTGGAAGGAACTGCAAGAACCGCTGATGCCGTATCATGAGAGCCAGGCAAAATAACCTCACAGTCAAATCCCACTTCCTTAATTATCTCACCCCGCAAATGTCCAAGGCTGCTTCCTGGAGTTGCAACCTTTTGAAATATTTCTTTAGGGTAACCCAGCATATCCAGCAGCTCATAATCCCAATCTTTCGTCCATGGATTAATAAGCTGACTTGTGGTAGCAATAGTGTATTCTTGAGCCTTTTTGCCCGTTAAAAGAAAGTGCATGTAGTCTGGCATCATAAGAAAGGATTTTGCTTTAATAAAATACTCAGGATTATTCCTTTTAACTGCCATAAGCTGGTAAATCGTATTATAAATCGCCTTTTGAATTCCAGTTCTCGAGTATAAATCCTCCTCAGAAATAATTTTATAGACTTCTTCATCCATACCATCATTTCTGCTATCTCTATATCCCACTGCCTGGCCAATAATTTCATCATTTTCATCCAGAAGGACAAAATCCACTCCCCAGGTATCCACGCCTATTGAAGATGGAATTTTGCCTATTTCCTTGCATTTCTTAAGTCCTACAAGAATCTCTCCAAATAAATAGTTAGTGTCCCAGCACAAATGACCATCAATGTCTTTCAAACCATTTTCAAATCTATGGATTTCCTCTAGCTTTATTATTCCATTGTCATTCTCGCCTAGTATAAGACGACCGCTAGATGCACCCATATCTACCGCCGCAAAATATTTTCCCATTGTACCCCCTCATTTATCCAATTACTTTTCTAATTAAAATTATACTAACTAGAAAAAAGGGAAAGTATTACTTTGCTGACATTTTATATGACCTTTTTTACTTTTTTACAATAAAAATGGCACCTGCAATCACTTGCAGATGCCATCGTACTTTTATTTAGGCAATAATTTTACAATTACTGAACTGTCACATCAAGTGTATTTCCGATGCTACCTGAGCCGATAATACCAAACTGAATTGACTGTCCGTTTGCAATATTTTTGTTCCAATCAAGTGGAGTGATTACATAGTAGTCACCCTCTTCTCTTATATTTACACACCAGCTATTGTCGATGCTTACCTGATTTTTTCTAACCTTAACTGTCCAACCGTTAGTTGTAGAACCTGACTGATTATCTACGAAGAAGTTTACAACATAACCTGTTCCCCAGCTGTTGATTTCATATCTAACATTTAATCCCTCAGTAACTACAGGATCTGGGTTAACTGGGTCTGGGTTAACTGGATCTGGGTTAACTGGATCTGGATTTACTGGATCTGGATTTACTGGATCTGGTGTTGTCTTTCCTGGTAATAACTTAAGTGAATCGATATCTGCTACACCGTTTGTTACTACAAGGTAAAGGTCATGCTTTCCTGTAAGTGTTGAATCAATCTTTACAGCTGCATTCTTAAATGCACCCATTGACATAATCTTTACTTTTCCAAGTGACTGTCCATCAACACCATCAACTCGTACATCTACTGTTGTGTTTGGTGCTGCTGACTTAGCATTAAGCATTACACCTGAGATTCCCTTTGTTAAATCTACATCCTTAAATGCAATATATCCATTTGCCTTGATTGATGTATATGTTGCATCACCAGCTGTTGCATCTGTTGCTGCCTCTTTTACGTTTGCAGCCTCAGCCTGGAAATCTGAATATGGATCTGTAACTGCTGGAGTTACTGGATCTGGGTTAACTGGGTCTGGATTTACTGGATCTGGTGTTGTCTTTCCTGGTAATAACTTAAGTGAATCGATATCTGCTACACCGTTTGTTACTACAAGGTAAAGGTCATGCTTTCCTGTAAGTGTTGAATCAATCTTTACAG
>JAFYYR010000022.1 GCA_017557435.1 Pseudobutyrivibrio sp.
ATGGTTCTGAGGGTGTTTGGGGCGATTTTGGAATGAGCTTAGAAAAATATAAAGCAGGTTTTGTAATATATATGCAGCTGCCGCTAGGACGGCGGCAGCAGTGGTCACGCTGAGACACGATGTCGAATGTGCCACGGTGCAGATATATACAAAACCTGCTTTTTAATTTTTCTTAGTGAATGTATCATGAGCCCCAAACACCCTCTTAAGAATCATTTTGTAAAACTGCCATTGTTACCAATAGGTGTCCACACAGGTCAGCTACATTTTTGAAAACAATGTATTCTTAAAAAGACGCATGCTAGATGTTCACTCTTTGCATATTGAAAAACTATAATATTCGCAAAAATTGTTCCTACCCCACGGTCTTCCAGCGGAAAGGGGTCATGGCTGGCCTGAGAAAGTGATGAGGCTGCAAAAAGTAGCCTGAGCCACCTATTCAGTGTTGATGGCCAATTCCCATATTTGATATAATGTTTAGTATCTAGTTGAGAAGAAATCGGGAGGGTTATTATGATTAGAGATGGTAAAATCTGGTTAGCTAATAACGAAGGTGGAGAGCCTGTTTATTTGTTGCCAAAGATGGCTAATAGACATGGCTTGATTGCAGGTGCTACAGGTACTGGAAAGACTATTACGCTTAAGGTTATGGCTGAGAGCTTTTCGGATATGGGTGTGCCTGTATTTCTTGCTGATGTAAAGGGCGATATTGCTGGTATGCTTTGCCCTGGCGTGGATAGCGAGAATATGCAGGGCCGTATTAAGAAGTTTGGTCTTGATCAGTTTGGTTTTAGTTACCATAATTATCCAACTACACTTTGGGATGTATTTGGAAAGAATGGTATCCAGCTTAGAACGACAATTACTGAGATGGGCCCTACATTGTTGGCTCGTATTCTGGATTTGAATGATACACAGACAGATATTCTTACTATTGTATATAAGATTGCAGACGATAATAATCTAGCTCTTATTGATACCAAGGATTTGAAGTCAATGCTTAATTATGTGTCTGAGAATAATGGTGAGTTTGCTGCTGATTATGGCAATATTAATAAGCAGAGTGTTGGCGCTATTATGCGTGCCCTTGTTTCTCTTGAGCTTGCAGGTGGAGAGACTTTCTTTGGTGAGCCAGCAATTGATATTAGAGATTGGTTCTCTACTGGCGAGCAGGGTAGAGGCATGATTCATATTCTCGATAGCCAGAGCCTTATTAATAATGGAACACTTTATTCTATGTTCCTTCTTTATATGCTTTCTGAGCTGTTTGAGATAATGCCAGAGGTTGGAGACCTTGAGAAGCCTAAGATGGTGTTCTTCTTTGATGAGGCACATTTGCTATTTAAGGATACTCCTAAGCATTTGCTTGAGAAGATTGAGCAGGTGGTTAAGCTTATCCGTTCAAAGGGCATTGGCGTTTATTTTGTTACACAGAACCCTCGTGATATTCCAGATGGTGTGTTGGCGCAGCTTGGTAATAAGGTTCAGCATGCTCTTCATGCATATTCTCCAGCGGAGCAAAAGGCAGTTAAGGCTGCAGCTGATTCCTTTAGAGAAAATCCTGCATTTAAGACAGCTGATGTGATAGAGGCTCTTGGTACAGGTGAGGCTGTTGCTTCATTTTTGATGGAAGATGGTACACCAAGTATAGTTGAGAAGGTGGCTATCCTTCCACCACAGTCACTTATGGGTGGAATCGATGATTCGGTGAGAGATTCTGCTATTAAGGGAAGCATTCTTTATACTAAGTATGCAAATGCTGTGGACCCTGAGTCAGCTTATGAGCTTCTCCTTAGAATGGGAGTTGAAAAGGCTAAGGCTGAGGCAGAGGCTAAGGAAGCTGAGGCGGCTGCTAAATTAGAAGCTAAGGAGCAGGCAGCCAAAGAGAAGGCTGAGCAGCGTGAAAAGGAAAAGGAAGCTAACAGAAAAAGACGTGCTGCCAAATCAGTTGGAACTACTGTGGCTGGTACACTAGGTAGAGAAGTTGGTAAGACTGTTGGCAAGAAATTTGGCAAGTTTGGACAGACCTTGGGAGGAAATACAGGAGCCCAGTTGTTTAGAGGTTTACTTAATACACTTCTCAAGTAATTTGACTATAAGACCCATGATTGTTAAAATGGACTTCGAGTATTAACTCGGGAGATTTATTTGTCATGGGAAATAGACGTAGAACTAATCGACATAGAAGAAGATATAGAAGACGAAAAAATACCTATAGGCTTTTCGTGCCCTTCGCAGTACTTCTCGTAGTGTGCTTGGGCGTGGGGGCCTATTTTTATTACAATTATAAGGAAAGAGTCTACAGTAATTGTGTAGTTGAGCTAGGTACAGAGGTTAAGGCAACAGACTTTTTGAAGGATACTGATAAGCCAGCTGAGTTTACTGATGACACTGTGTTTACCACTGATAGAGCAGGCACATATGAGGTAGGGATTAAGTCAGATTATTTCACCTACCACTGTACACTTGAGGTAACTGATACTGTGGCACCTGAACTTACCACCAAGGATTTGACTCGTACAAAAGAAGAGATTCCAACTGCATCAGATTTTGTAGATACAGTATTTGATCTTTCTGGTGATGTTGATATTTATTATGGAAAGGCTTTTGATTCAGAAACCTACGGCACTAAAAATATAACTGTTGTTGCTGTAGATGCATCTGGAAATCGTACTGAGGCTGATGCTGTACTTAATTTGGTGGAGGAATACGATATTGAACCTCCTGTAATAGAGGGACAGCTGGATAAGGTAGTCTATGTTGGGGATGGAGTCAGCTTTAAAAATGGAATAGTTGTTAAGGATAACGTAGATACGGATATTCAGGTGGAGGTTGATAGCAGTCACGTAGATATTTATACACCTGGCGAATACACAGTTACTTATACTGCCACTGATTCCATGGGCAATGTTGATTTGGCAGAGGGCGTTATTACTGTAATTGAGCAGCTTTATACAGAAGAGGAAGTATACGCTCTTGCTGATGAGGTATTGAGCGGAATCATAACAGAGGACATGTCTGATTATGATAAGGCTCATGCAATCTATGTATGGGTTCAGGGTAATATAGGATATAGTGAGAGTGATGACAGCGGAGACTGGCTTAAGGGTGCCTATGACGGCCTTAAGAATCGTCATGGTGATTGCTACAATTTCTATGCTGTCAGCAAAGCGCTTCTTACTAGAGCAGGTATTAAAAATGCAGATATAGAGATTATCCCTACAGCCACTCGTCATCATTATTGGAATGTGATAGACTGTGGCGAAGGATGGCGTCATTTTGATACAACCCCTAGAACTGATAAATCATTTAAGGGATTTTATATTACAGATGAGGATTTGATGGCTTATTCAGATCAGCATTATCATTCTCATAATTATGATAGGGAGATTTATCCATATTTTAATTAGTCCATAGGGACACTATAGGTATAATGATATGAAAAAATTAGGAATTATAGGCGGCTTAGGACCAATGGCAACTGCATATTTTATGCAGCGTATAATTGAACTTACAGACGCTGAAAGCGATCAAGAGAATATTGAGATGGTTGTATATAATTGCCCATCTATTCCAGATAGAACAGGATATATCCTTGGCAGAAGCCAGGAGAGTCCTCTTCCAAAGATTTTGGAGTTAGCCCATGAGCTTGAGAGGCAAAATGTGGATTACATAGCAATCCCATGTATTACAGCTCATTATTTCCACCCACAGATAGCAAAGGCAGTTTTTGTGCCGGTGGGCAATGGAATCAAGGAGACAGCTGAGTATTTGGTTTCAGCTGGAGTTAAAAAGGTAGGCGTTATGGCTACTGATGGCACTGTGCAGATGCATCTTTTTGACTCAGTGTTCAAGGATTTTGATATACAGTGTGTTTACCCAGATATAGAATGCCAAAAGCTGGTTATGAGCATTATCTATGATGATGTTAAGGCTGGTCGCAGGGTAAACATGGAAGAGTTTGACACAGTTAAGGAGCAGCTTTTTGAAGCTGGGGCTGAGGTAATAATTCTCGGTTGCACTGAACTATCTATATTAAAGAGAGACTATGAGGTGGGACCTAGAGTCCTTGATATTATTGATGTGCTTGCAGCAGATTGTGTAAATAAATGTGCTGTGGCAAGACCAGAGTGTCAAAGTCTTATTACTAAATAGGCTTATTTTTAGGGCATAGCCCTGTTTATATATGAGGTGAATTAAATGCAAAATAATGTACTAGATTATCTGGATGACAGCTTAAAAAGAGTTCCAGATAAAATCGCATATGCGGATGATGAGGTTCAACTTTCATTTGCAGATGTTAAGAGGATTATGGATTCTGTTGGAACAGGATTATTAAATAAGGGTTGCAGCAGAGAGCCTGTAATCGTATTTATGAAAAAAAGTCCAAATACTATTGCTACATTTTTTGGAGTAATTAATGCTGGATGCTACTATGTTCCGATTGATAGTGAGATGCCAGCTACCAGAATTAATCTGATTTTGGATAACTGCAAGCCAAAGGTTATTATCTGTGATGATAGCACAGTAGAAATTGCAAAGGGATTTGATTATCAGGCAGATATCGTTCTCTTTTCTGAGATTAGCGAAACTGTAGCAGATGCTGAGGCTCTAGCTCTTGTTAGGAAAAAGGCAATTGACACTGACCCTATTTATATTGTATTTACATCAGGCTCTACTGGTGTGCCAAAGGGTGTGTGTGCATGCCATCGCTCAGTTATTGATTACATTGAGCAATTATCTGAGACTCTTGGTTTCAGTGAGGAGACAATATTTGGTAATCAGACACCACTTTACTTTGATGCCTGCTTAAAAGAGCTTTACCCAACACTTAAGTTTGGTGCAACCACATACTTGATTCCACATTCATATTTTATGTTCCCAATCAAGCTTGTGGAATATATAAATGAGCACAATATCAATACAGTTTGCTGGGTTGTTTCAGCTCTTACAATGATTAGTGCATTTGCCACATTTGATACAGTGGTGCCACATACACTTAAGACTATAGCATTTGGTAGTGAGGTCTTTCCTATTAAACAGTTTAGACTTTGGAGAGCAGCAGTACCTGAGGCTAAGTTCTTTAATCTCTACGGTCCTACAGAGGGGACAGGAATGTGCTGCTACTTCCCTGTAGACAGAGATTTTGCAGATGACGAGGTTATCCCAGTAGGATTCCCATTTAAAAATACTGAGATTTTACTTCTTAAGGATGACAATACACTTGCCGCTGATGGTGAGGAAGGTGAGATTTGCATTAGAGGAACTTCTGTTACACTTGGTTATTACAATAACCCAGGCAAGACCAGCGAGTCTTATGTACAGAATCCTTTAAATAATAATTACCCAGAAATCATTTATAGAACTGGAGATATAGGTCATCTCAATGAGAGAGGAGAGCTTATTTTCCATTCTCGTAAGGATTTCCAGATTAAGCACATGGGACACAGAATTGAGCTTGGAGAAATCGAGGCTAATGTTAACCTTGTTCCAGAGATTAAGCTTTCTGGTTGCATTTATGCCAAGGAGCAGGGTAAAATTGTTCTCTACTATGTAGGTGATATTACAGAGGGAGATCTAATCAAGGCACTGAAGACAAAGCTTCCACGTTACATGCTTCCAAACAAGGTCAATCGTTTAGAGGAGATGCCATTTACAGCAAACGGCAAAATCGACCGTGTAAAGCTAACTAAGATGTATAATGGTTAATAAAATTATTAAGTAAAGTATATTATTAAATGAGTCAGTAGTTAACAATCTCTGAGGCCTCTGGAGAATGACATTAGTCATCGTAAGAGGCTCTCAGGATTGTTAATGTAACTGGTGGACTAAGGAGGATAATAAAATGAACGAGTTATTAGAGATTTTAAGTGATTTACATCCAGAGGTTGATTTTTCAACAGCCACAAATTTAGTAGATGGAGGAATCCTTGATTCCTTTGATATTGTATCGCTTATTTCAGAGATTAATGAGGAGTTTGATGTTACAATCGGTGCAGCAGAGCTTACTCCAGAGAATTTCAATTCTGCAGAGGCAATTTACGAACTCATCAAGGCAAAGTTAGACGACGAGGATTAATAGATGTTATTTACAAGCTACGAATTCTTAGGATTTCTGTTAGTAGTTTTTGTAATGTATTACTTATTGCCAGGAAGGGCCCAGTGGTCCTTCCTGCTTATTGCAAGTTATGCATTTTATTTTATGGCAGATCCTAGGTATCTTATTTTTATAATGATTACCACTGCAAGTACCTTCCTTGCGGCAAAATCCATTTCCGACCATAAGGCATCCTTTGATGTTTGGTTTAAAGAACATAAAAAGGAAATGGAAAAAGAGGAGAAAAAGGCTGCAAAAGCTAAGGAGCATTCTCTTGAGAAAAAGATTTTCCTTTGCTGCTTGCTTTTTAACTTAGGTATTCTTGCAGTTACAAAATATACCAATTTTACCATTTCAAACATCAACTCACTGCTTAGTGCTTTTGGCAGGGCAGATGGACTTTCATTTGTAGATTTGGTTATCCCAATGGGTATTTCCTTCTACACATTCCAGTCTATGGGATATTTGATTGATGTTTACAATGGTAAGTTTGAAGCTCAGAAGAATCCACTGAAGTTTGCTCTTTTCGTGTCATTCTTCCCTCAGCTTGTACAGGGGCCTATCAGTAGATATGCTGATTTAAGCCAGACTTTATATGAGGAGCATAGATTTAACTGGAAGACAGTTTCATTTGGTTTAGAGAGAATTCTCTGGGGCTTTTTCAAAAAGCTTGTTATTGCAGATAGAATCCTAGTTCCAGTTAAGGCAATCATTGCTGATACTGATGCTTATTCAGGATTTTATGTATTTGCGGGAGCTATGTTTTACGCCCTAGAGCTTTACTGCGATTTCACAGGTGGAATCGATATTACTATTGGTGTGGCTGAGACTATGGGTATTAAGGTTACTGAGAACTTTATTCGCCCATACTTTTCAAAGAACATCAAGGAATACTGGAATCGTTGGCATATTACAATGGGTACATGGTTTACTGACTATATTTTCTACCCAATTTCAGCCAGCCAGTTTATGATGAAACTTTCTAAGAAATCAAGAGCTCGCCTTGGCAATAACCTAGGTAAGAGAGTTCCTGTATATCTTTCAAGTTTTATTGTTTGGTTTACAACGGGTATCTGGCATGGAGCTAGCTGGAACTTTATAGTATGGGGTCTTGGTAACTTTGTAGTTATCATGATTTCTCAGGAGCTTGAGCCATTCTATAGATGGTTCCATAGCAAGGTAAATGTGGCAGGTACATTCGGTTGGAAATTATTCCAGGTTATTAGAACTGTGCTTATTATGTCATCACTTCGTATGTTTGACTGTTATAGAGATGTACCTCTTACAATTAAAATGTTTGGCAGCATCTTTACAGATACACATTTGTGGCAGTTTAATCCAGAAGCTTTTGTTGCAATGGGAATTACCATAGACGATTACATTGTAGTTTTTGTAGGACTTATTGTTCTTGTAACAGTCAGCCTTCTTCAGAGAAGCGGTTCTGTTAGAGAAAAAATTGCAGCCACAGCTGCACCGGTTCGATTTATTATTTGGTATGTTCTTTTCATGGCAACATTGATTTTTGGAGCTTACGGAATTGGTTATTCTGCAAGCCAGTTTATATATAATCAGTTTTAGAGGTGTTTGATGAAAAAATTATTGGCAATAGTTCTTTCTATCGTAATTACGATATCTGGACTATGGTTTGCAACTAGATTACTTATGCCAAAGTACATGAGTGGTATTTTGGAAGGAGCCATGATTGCTGAATATTACGATGACCCAACAGATCACAATGTGGTTTTCATTGGAGACTGTGAGTTATACGAGAATATTTCTCCAGTATATCTCTGGGAGAATTTCGGTATTAATTCGTATATACGTGGTAGTGCCCAGCAGTTGATATGGCAGTCATATTATTTGGCAGAGGAGACAATAGAAAGAGAACATCCTGATGTAATAGTCTTTAATGTCCTTTCTATGAAATACAATACTCCTCAAAATGAGGCTTACAACAGAATGACTCTAGATGGCATGAAGTGGAGCAGCAGTAAGGTGGATTCCATCAAGGCTTCTATGACTGAGGAGGAAAGCTATATAGAGTATATTTTCCCAATTCTTAGATATCATAGCCGTTGGAGTGATTTAAATTCTGATGATTTCAAGTATCTTTTCCATAGGGATAAGGTTACATTTAATGGCTATTATATGCGTGTTGATGAGAATCCTGCGGAGGATAACATTCCAAAGGGTAGACCTATACTTGATTATCAATTCGGTGATACATCATACGAGTATTTGGATAAGCTGACAAAGCTTTGCAAGGACAATGACATTGAACTTATTCTTGTGAAGGCGCCTAGTCTTTTCCCTTACTGGTATCCACAGTGGGATAAGCAGATGGAAGACTATGCTGCAGCAAATGATTTAACCTATATCAACTTCCTTGAATATCAGGACAGCATTGGACTTGACTGGGATAAGGATACTTATGATGGTGGACTTCATTTGAATCTTTCTGGTGCAGAAAAGCTTTCGGAGTATTTTGGACAGATTCTTTCTAATGATTTTAATGTTCCTGACCGTAGAGGTGAGGAGAAACTTGAGAAGTACTGGGATGGTGTAACTGAAAGATATGATGCAGAGATTCAGAGACAGACTACCAATTTAGAAAAGTATGGTTCAGTACATGGACCAGATGGAAAGTAGGAATACCTATGAAATTTGTAATTCAAAGAGTAAATGAAGCTTCTGTAAAGGTTGATGGCAAAATAATTGGCCAGATAAATAAGGGCTTTTTAGTCCTTATAGGTGTAGGTCAGGATGACACAAAAGAAATTGCCGACAAGATGGTGAAGAAGCTTTTGGGACTTCGTATATTCGATGATGAGAATGACAAGATTAATCTTTCTCTTACAGATGTTGGAGGAGAGCTACTTTTGATTTCTCAGTTTACTCTTTATGCAAATTGCAAGAAGGGCTACCGCCCATCCTTTATCGAGGCAGGCGCTCCTGACATGGCAAATGAAATGTATGAGTACATTGTTGAAAAATGCCGCCAGGGAGGATTTCATGTTGAAACAGGAGAGTTCGGAGCAGATATGAAAGTATCCCTTTTGAATGACGGTCCATTTACTATTGTGCTTGACTCAAAAGATATATGTTAGAGGATTATTGACATGAATTTAGTTCGTACAATTACTAATATGGAACGCTGTTCTAATGAATCTTTAGAGATATTATGTAAGAAAATATCAGAAGGATTAAGAAAGAAACTGCACGATCCAACATTTATCTACGTAAATATAGATAGAATAGAGAACACACATCAATTGACAATGTGTATTCGTAAAAACGAATGGATGATTGAAAATGTGGATGTTATACTAATAACAATAAATAGTATATCATGTCACCAAAAGGCAGTAATAACATCTTGCTTTAATTATGTCCAGAAGACAGCTGAGGTTTTGGCTGAAATAGGTTTTACTAAATTAGATAGTTATAGTTTTGACTCCATGGATTATGAGTATTAAAAACATGGAAACAGGAGGGAAAGAGTATGAAAATTGCAATGGCAAATGACCACGCTGGTACACAAATGAAAGAGGAGATTAAGGCTTATCTTATCAAAGAAGGATACCAAGTAGAGGACTTTGGAACCTATGATGAGAATAGCTGCGATTTATCTGATTTTGTTTATCCTGCAGCTCTTGCAGTAGCAAAGGGTGAATGCGATAGAGGAATATTCTGCGATGGGGTAGGCTATGGAAGCGCATTAATTGCAAATAAGATTAATGGTTGCTACGCAGCGGTATGTCAGGATCCTCTTTGTGCAACACTTGCTAGAGAACATACAGATTCCAATATCCTTTGCCTTGGAGCAAAAATTATTGGAGGTCTTATGGCTATGGAAGTGGTAAAGACATGGCTTAAGACAGAACCACTTATGGAAGAAAAATATCGTCGCCGTGTTCAGAAGGTTTGCGACATCAATGATAAGCACTGTGTGCCTATTGTATAATGATAAAGTAATAACAAAAGAGACATCCTAAAAGGATGTCTCTTTTTTATTATTCTTTAATCTACAATTCTGTCTTCGATTGGAATGTATTTCTTGTGCTGACATACTGTCATGTAGGCAGGACGCATGATTTTGCCCTTGTGGCAGATTTCTTCCATGCGGTGAGCACTCCAACCAGCGATACGTGCAATGGCAAAGATAGGAGTAAATAATTCTCCAGGGATGCCAAGCATCTGATAAACAAATCCTGAGTAGAAGTCTACGTTTGGTGAAACACCCTTGTAGATTTTTCTCTCTTCGGCGATGATCTTTGGAGCAAGCTTAGCAACAAGCTCGTAAAGATTGTATTCTTTTTCCATGCCCTTTTCCTTAGCAAGATCCTCTACGAAAGAGTGGAATGTAAGAGCACGAGGATCAGATACTGAATAAATAGCATGTCCCATACCATAGATAAGACCTGCATTGTCAAAGGCCTCTCCATGGAGAAGGGCACGAAGATAAGTTGCAACTTCTTCCTCGTCTTCCCAGTCATTAAGATGAGCCTTCATGTCTTCGAACATCTTAACAACTTTTATGTTAGCACCACCGTGTTTAGGTCCCTTAAGAGAACCAAGTGCTGCAGCGATAGCAGCGTATGTGTCTGTACCTGATGATGAAACAAGGTGAGTAGTGAATGTGGAATTGTTACCGCCACCGTGTTCCATATGTAAAATCAATGCCACGTCAAGGAGCTTAGCCTCAAGTGGAGTGAATTTGCTATCTGGACGTAAGCAGTGCAAAATATTCTCTGCTGTAGAATAATCAGGTCTTGGCTGATGGATAATCAGTGAGTTCTCATTGTAGTAATAATCGTATGCTGCATAGCTATAAACTGAAAGTAGTGGGAAATTAGCAATGAGCTGTAAGCACTGTCTAAGTACATTTGGCTCTGATGTGTCATCAGCATAGTCATCGTATGAGTAAAGTGCAAGAACTGATCTGGCAAGTGAGTTCATCATATCCTGTGATGGACTCTTCATAATCATATCGCGAACAAAATTTGGTGGTAAAGAGCGATAGCTTGCAAGTATGTCTTTGAACTCCTCTAACTGATCTGTGGTAGGAAGATTACCAAAAAGTAAAAGGTAAGCACATTCCTCAAATCCGTAATGCTGCTCCTTTGGAAGATTCTTAACAAGGTCTCTTACATTGTAGCCTCGATAGAAGAGCTGACCATCGCAAGGAACTTCCTTCCCGTCAACGAATTTCTTTGAGTTAACCTCAGATATCTCAGTAATACCAACCAGAACACCCTTACCATTTAAATCACGAAGTCCTCTTTTTACGTCGTAAGTAGTGTAAAGCTCTGGATCTATATAAGATGATTTCTTGGAGAGCTCAGCAAGCTTTTCCAACTCAGGAGTAATCTCGCTATAATTTTCAATTACCATTAAAATATTGTCCTCCTTCAAGTGTTATCACAATATGGCCTTATAAAGTCTAAGTATAATTGTTTTACACTTTAGCGTGCTAAATTGCGATTTAAAGTATAGTAACATAAATATATGTAATTATACAAGTAAAATTGTGCCATTTTTAGGAGTAGGATTGCAAGTTATTTGGGCAAATTTTAGAAAAAGTTAATACTTGGCAATTTGCTCAAAAATGGGCACGAAAATTGTACAAATCGGAAAACAGTTTTTGGCTGATTTCGTTGACAATAAAATAACGAATATATAAAATGTTATTTAGCGAAAATTAGTTTTTAGCCCTTATTATACGGGGTTAGCTAATAAATAATTAAATAAAATTAGAAAAGTGAGGTAAGACAAGATGGCTAATGTTGATTTAACAAAGTATGGCATCACAGGAACAACTAACATCGTTCACAATCCTTCATACGAGGATCTCTACAAGGCAGAGATGGATTCTTCTCTTGAGGGTTATGAGAAGGGCGCAGAGACAGAGCTTGGTGCTGTTAATGTTATGACAGGTATCTACACAGGACGTTCTCCTAAGGATAAGTATATCGTTGTAGATAAGAACTCAGAGAACACAGTATGGTGGACATCTGAGGAGTATCCAAATGACAACCACAGAATGTCAGAGGAGACATGGGCAACTGTTAAGGAAATCGCTAAGAAGGAACTTTCAAACAAGGACCTTTATGTAGTAGATCTTTTCTGCGGTGCTAACAAAGATACACGTATGGCAGTTCGTTTCATCGTTGAGGTTGCTTGGCAGGCTCACTTTGTTGAGAATATGTTTATTAAGCCTTCAGCAGAAGAGCTTGCAAACTTCGAGCCAGATTTCGTAGTTTACAATGCATCTAAGGCTAAGGTAGAGAACTACAAGGAGCTCGGACTTAACTCTGAGACATGTGTAGCTTTCAATATTACATCTCGTGAGCAGGTTATCATCAACACATGGTACGGTGGAGAGATGAAGAAGGGTATGTTCTCTATGATGAACTACTTCCTTCCACTTAAGGGCATGGCTTCAATGCACTGCTCAGCTAACTGCGATATGGATGGAAAGCACACAGCTATCTTCTTCGGTCTTTCAGGAACAGGTAAGACTACACTTTCTACAGATCCTAAGCGTCGTCTTATCGGTGATGATGAGCACGGCTGGGATGATAACGGCGTATTCAACTTCGAAGGTGGTTGCTACGCAAAGGTTATCGGTCTTGATAAGGAATCTGAGCCAGATATCTACAACGCAATCAAGAGAGATGCTCTTCTTGAGAACGTAACAGTTGATGGCGCTGGTAAGATTGACTTTGATGACAAGAGCGTTACAGAGAACACTCGTGTATCTTACCCAATCGATCACATTAAGAATATTGCAGCTGAGGTAAATGGTGTTTCTGCAGGTCCAGACGCAGACAATGTTATCTTCCTTTCAGCTGATGCATTTGGAGTACTTCCTCCAGTATCTATCCTTACACCAGAGCAGACAAAGTACTACTTCCTTTCAGGATTTACTGCTAAGCTTGCTGGTACAGAGAGAGGTATCACAGAGCCTACTCCTACATTCTCAGCTTGCTTCGGCCAGGCATTCCTTGAGCTTCACCCAACAAAGTATGCTGAGGAGCTCGTTAAGAAGATGGAGAAGTCTGGTGCAAAGGCTTACCTTGTTAACACAGGTTGGAACGGAACAGGAAAGAGAATCACAATTAAGGATACAAGAGGTATCATCGATGCTATCCTTAATGGCGATATCAAGAATGCTCCTACAAAGACAATTCCAATGTTCAACTTCGAAGTTCCTACAGAGCTTCCAGGTGTAGATCCTAAGATCCTTGATCCTAGAGATACATACGCTAACGCTTCTGAGTGGGAAGAGAAGGCAAAGGATCTTGCTGCTAGATTCAACAAGAACTTTGTTAAGTACACAACAAATGAGGCTGGTAAGGCACTTGTTTCTGCAGGTCCACAGCTTTAAAACAATTTATTTAGCGAGAACACACTAATGAGCAAAAGGAAAGCAGTGTAACTGCGATTTTTCGAATTGGTGCTGAATTGTTTGTATAGGTATTATTACCCATCTTGTGACGAAAGTTACAAGATGGGTTTTTATTTGTAATACTATACTTTTAAGTAACTATGTTGAAAAATAGTTCTTTATTTAAACACATTTATGGTGTAATATAATTGCAGGTACAAGATACCGACTTTTTCCTAACCTGGGATGTACGATTTAACTTATCCTTTTTGAACCTACATTTACTTTAAACGGAATGCCTATATTTCTAATTGGCTGTCAGGCCTCCTTTGCAGTGGAAGACAAAAGATTAGTTGCGGCGATCCACCTAGCTAGAGCTAGGAGTCAATTGATAGGCCCGGCATTTTGGGTTAGGTTTTATTATTCAAAGTAGTAAAAAATAAGAGTTATCTATCTTCCAAATTTATTTGGGAAGTAGATAACTCTTATTTTTTGCTAACTTGAATAAGTTCGCCTATTCCATGAGTAACGGCCACGTTACGAATGGGATGGGCAGACTTTGAATAATAAAACTCGAATTGGGTGAGAGAACTTTGAATAATAAAGTTACGAACATTAGGAAATCTAACACTTTAATAAAGTCACCGATTTTGGTAGAATCTGTGATTAAGGAGATTATTATTTATGTGGACTTTTTTAGGTTACGGTAAAACATATCTTGATAAGTGCGGTAGAGATAATATCGGTGCGTATGCTGCTCAGACAGCATACTTTATGATTATGTCATCTATTCCATTTATGATGCTTTTGGTATATATAGCGGGTTTCGTGCCACCTATTAAGCAGTATATGAATGAGCTTGTTTATAATGTGCTTCCAGATACAATTGAGCCATATATGATAAAGGTCTATGCCATGATTACGCAGGCTTCTGTTGGTATGATTTCTATTGCGGTTGTTATGGCAATCTGGGCTTCTGGTAAGGCTTTTCAGAATCTTATGGTAGGTCTTAATCAGGTTAATAAAATCGAGGAAACTCGAAATTGGTTTGGCCGTAGATTTAGAGCTATTTTTTACACTATGATTATTCTTAGCGTCATTGTGGTTATCATGTTTATGATGGTCTTTACTCAGCAGCTTCAGTACTATGCTAAGAATTATTATGGCTTTCTTGCATATGTTGTAGGAATCAGACCTCTCTTTAGGGGCGCTTTTGTATTTGTATTCTTGGTTATAGTTTTTACATTTTTATTTACAGTATTGCCTAATAAGCATCTATCATTCTTTAGTCAGTTGCCAGGCGGTGTTATCTGCGCTGTGAGCTGGTATGTATTTAGCTTGCTTTTGGCTGGATGGGTGAGAGTGTTCAATAACTTTTCTATGTATGGAGCACTGGCTACCATGATGCTGTTTATGTTCTGGCTATATTTTTGTATGTACTTTATGTTGATGGCGGCGGAGGCCAATGTTTTCTTTTCTGATGCCTTTGGTTTGGCATGGGAAAATCACAAGAAGAACCTTAGCATGAAAGGCCGCCCAAAGTGGAAAAATTAAACCTATTGTGATAGAATGTGTGGGTTATGTTAGTAAAAGATTTTGATTATGAACTTCCTGAGGAACTTATCGCTCAGGATCCTTTGGAAAAAAGAAGCAATTCAAGATTAATGGTCTTGGATAAAAATACGGGAGAGATTTCTCATCGTCATTTCTATGATATCAAGGAATATCTTAAGCCAGGTGATTGCCTGGTTATCAATAATACTCGAGTTATTCCAGCAAGATTATATGGAGCTAGAGTTGGTTCCGGTGGAAAGGTAGAGATTCTTCTTTTAAAGAGAATTAGCGACAATCAGTGGGAGTGTCTGGTTAAGCCTGGTAAGAAGGCAAGACCTGGCATGGAGATTTCCTTTGGCGACGGTCTTTTAATAGGAAAGATTGTAGACATCGTTGATGAGGGCAATCGTATCATTGAGTTTAGCTATGATGGTATTTTTGAGGAGATACTTGATAAGCTTGGAGAGATGCCACTTCCACCATATATTACACACAAGCTCAAGGACAGAGATAGATATCAGACTGTATATGCTAAATATGATGGTTCGGCAGCTGCTCCTACAGCAGGTCTTCACTTTACACCAGAGCTTTTAGATGAAGTGAGAGCGATGGGAGTAAAAATTGCCGAGGTTACTCTTCATGTGGGACTTGGTACATTTAGACCGGTTAAGGAAGAAGAAGTCTTAGATCATCACATGCATTCTGAGTATTATGAGCTCACTAAGGAAGCTTGCGATATTATAAACGAGACTAAGGCAAATGGAGGGCGAGTTATTTCTGTTGGTACCACAAGTACTCGTACATTAGAGTCGGCAGCAGAACCTGGTAAGCCACTTTCTCCAAAGAGTGGATGGACTCAGATATTTATTTATCCAGGCTATGAGTTTAAGGTGATTGATGGACTTATTACTAATTTCCATTTACCACAGTCTACACTTATTATGCTTGTGTCGGCTTTGGCTGGAAGAGAGCATGTGCTTGCGGCTTATAATGAGGCTGTTAAGGAAAAATACAGATTCTTCTCCTTTGGAGATGCCATGCTTATTGCGGATTTAAAATAAGCCTTTTAAATATAGCTGTCTTTTGATAGGCAGATAACTGTTAAGTGTTGTTTTTACAATACTTAACTGATAAAATTTTTATTTAGTTGAGTAGGTTATTAAGCCTTAATATATGATTTTAGGGAGGAAGCTATGATAGACATCATATCTGAATTGAGCACCAAGTTTGAGACTGAGCTTTCGAATATCAAGAATTCTGAAGAACTTGAGAATATTCGTGTTTCATATCTGGGCAAAAAGGGTAGCGTTACAGCTGCCATGAAGGAAATGGGCAAGCTCTCTGCAGAGGAGAAAAAAGAGTTTGGCCAGAAGATTAACATTCTTAAAAATTCTGTTGCAGACAAAATCGCTGCTAAGAAAGAAGAGTTAGCTGCGCTTGAGCTTCAGCGTGAGATTGACAAGGTTCCTGAGTTTGATATTTCCCTTCCAGAGCAGTTTGATCAGGGAAGCTATCACCCAATTACACTTGTTCAGCGTCAGTGCGAGACAATCTTTAAGTCTATGGGATTTACAGTTGAGGACTATAGCGAGGTTGTTACTGATTATGAGTGCTTTGAGTCAGTAAATATCCCTAAATATCATCCTGCAAGAGATATGCAGGATACATATTATCTTGAAAATGGTCAGCTTCTTAAGTCACAGACTACTGCGGCTCAGAATGCTATCTATAAAAAGTATCGTAAGCAGCTTATCGAGGATGGCACACCTATTAAGGCTATCTTCCCTGGACGTTGCTTTAGAAACGAGGCTACTGATGCATGTCATGAGAACACTTTCTTCCAGATGGAAGGTGTTATGGTTGGTAAGGATATCTCTATTTCTAACCTTATCTACTTCATGAAGACTATGCTTTCAGAAGTGTTTAGACGTGATATTAAGGTACGTCTTCGTCCTGGTTTCTTCCCATTTGTGGAGCCTGGTTTTGAGCTTGATATCAACTGCCTTAACTGTGGCGGTAAGGGATGCCCTTCATGTAAGCATTCTGGATGGCTTGAGCTTTGCCCATGCGGTATGGTTCATCCAAAGGTATTAGAAGAGGGCGGAATTGATCCTGAGAAATATACAGGCTTTGCCTTCGGTCTTGGTCTTACAAGACTTGCAATGATGAAATATGGTATTAAAGACATTCGTGATCTGAACAGCGGTAATCTTAATAGCTTAGCTCAGTTCACAGATGATGAGCAGTAAGGGAGGGCTAGATAGATGTTTATTTCAATGAATTGGATCTCTGACTTCGTTGACCTTAGTGGTCTTGATAAGATGGACCTTATTGCTAAGTTTTCTCTTTCAACAGCAGAGGTTGAAAATGATATTTTCCACAAGGGTGAGGATTTATCAGGTGTTGTAGTTGCTGAGATTAAGTCAGTGGAGGAGCACCCTGAATCTAAGAAGCTTCATCTTTTAAAGGTAGATGCAGGTGATGGTAAGCTTACAGATGTTGTCTGCGGCGCACCTAATGTACGCGTTGGTATGAAGACTGCATTTGCTAAGGTAGGTGCACAGATTGGAGACATTACTATTGCTCCAAGACCACTTGCTGGTTTTGACTCGTTTGGTATGTGCTGTTCTGAAAAGGAAATCGGTATCTCTGATAACAATGACGGCATCATGGACATCACTGAGGATGTAGCTAATGGTACAGATATTAAAGACTTATATGAAATCGATGATATTATCTTCGAGGTAGATAATAAGTCACTTACAAATAGACCAGATCTCTGGGGACATTATGGTATTGCAAGAGAGTTCGCTACAATTGCAAAGCGTCCTCTTAAGGAGCTTCCTACAATTGACTTGAGCCAGTACGATAATCTTGAGAAGATTGATCTTAAGATCGAGGATGAGCTCTGCCAGAGATATTCTTCAATTAAGGTAGAGAATGTTGAGAAGAATGTTGCTCCAATGAACATGAGAATTCGTCTTTACTATTGTGGTATGAGAGGAATCAATCTTCTTACTGACCTTACTAACTACCTTATGCTTGAGATGGGTCAGCCAATGCATGCTTTTGATTCTCGTAAGGTTGGCAAGATTCGTATCAAGAGATTTGATAAGCCATTTACATTCACAACACTTGATGGTGTTGAGAGAAATATAGATGAGAACACTCTTATGATTTGCAACGACAACACACCAGTTGCTATTGCAGGTATCATGGGTGGTCTTGATTCTGAGATTGTGGAGGACACTACTACACTTACTCTTGAGTCAGCTACATTCAATGCTGCTTCTATTAGAAAGAGTGCAGTTCGTCTTGCTCATCGTACAGATGCATCTGCTCGTTATGAGAAGAGTCTTGACCCTGAGATGACTACAGTTGCTATAGCTCGTTTCATGAAGCTTCTTCTTGAGATTGACCCAGGTGTTAAGGTCGTTTCTGCTCTTACAGATGAGTATGCATTCCACTATCCAAAGATTGCACTTGATTTCGATAAGAAGTTTGTTGATAAGTATACAGGTATTGAGATTACAAATGAGCATATCGTAAATACACTTACAGCACTTGGCTTTGGTGTGACACAGGATGGAGATAACTTCCATGTTGATGTACCTTCATACCGTGCTACCAAGGATATCAGCTTAAAGGCAGATATCATTGAGGAAATCACACGTATTTACGGATATGATAATTTCGAGCTTTCTACAACTACAGCTCCTCTTTATCCAGTTCGCATGGCAGAGGACAAAAATGTAGAGGATAGAATTAAGGATATTCTTGTTAAGAGATTTAGAATACATGAGGTTCACTCTTATGTATGGCAGTATGCTGATGAGTACAAGAAACTTGGTATGGAAGTAGAGGAGAACATTAAGCTTGCTAACTCTACAAATCCTAATATTGAGACTCTTAGAAACTCAATTATTCCTACACAGCTTTGCCAGGTTAATTACAACACAGGCTATGCTACAGATTTCGGTATCTTTGAGGTAGGCCATGTGGTTGAGGGACTTAAGTCAGACGGTCTTTGCGATGAGAAGAAAAAGCTTTGCATTACACTTTTCTCTAAGACAAAGTCACTTGAGAGCCTTTACTTAGAGCTCAGAGATATGATTGCTGAGGTGGTTGATGATATTAGACATAAGCCACTTACATACAAGAAGCTTGAGGCTAACCATTCATACGAGCATCCAAAGAATCTTAACGCTATTGTTTTGGATGATACAGTAATTGGTAAGCTTGGTGTGGCACATCCACTTGTTTCTAAAAAGATTGATAAAAAGGCATCTATTGTATTTGCAGAAATCGATATCGAAAGCCTTGCAAATATTGTAGCTGAGCCAATTAAGTATGTTGAGCCTTCGAAATATCCATCAATTGAAGTAGATTTATCATTTGTAGCAGAGAAATTTTCTGAAATAAATGATACAATAAAGGAGAGTGCTGAATCTATTCTTAGAAAAGTTGGCGTTGCCGATGTATATAATGATGGAAACAGCAAGTCAATCACAGTTAGACTTCTCTTTGGTGATGATGAGCGTACACTTACTCACGAGGAAGTTCAGACTGTAGTTGATAAAATTATTGAGAAGCTTAAGAATAAGGGTATAAATCTTAAAGCGTAATTACAATTATTTGTATTGGGAGGCGGAGCATGGAAGAGAAGAGAAAAAATAAGCGTCTGGATATTGACGTAAAGGTTGAAATCGAGCGTATCGATGAGGCTAACATCACCACTGTTAAGTACATGGAGGTTGAGGTTACGAATATATCTAAGACAGGGTTGGCTTTTAGGGTACCAGATGTTGAATTTGAAGTTGGGGCATGCTTTGATGCTAGAATTCAGATTTGGACTAAGGAGACAATCGACACTATTTTCAAAGTGGTTCGTGTGAACAAGCTTGAGAATGATGTTTATGAATACGGATGTATTTTCGTAGGCATGACTGACACAGACGCATTAAAAATCGAAATCTATCAGCTCTTTAATGATGTAGAGTAGTTGTAATGAGGGAGAGTAGTTAAGTGGATACTAGTATTATTTTCCCACATCTTCATATCACATTGAATAACGTTGAAAAAGGATTCCATATTGGATCCTTTTTCATTGCTTTTTACGGCGTTATTATTGCAATTGGTATGCTTGTGGGTGTTTCGTTTATATTAAAAGAAGCTAAGCGAGTTGGATTTGACGAGGATGGCTTTTTAGATATTTGTATCATCACTATTATAGTTGGCGTAATTGGAGCTAGGCTTTACTATGTAATATTTGCATGGGATTACTACAAGTCTAATCCTCTCAGTGCTTTTAATATCAGGCAAGGCGGTCTTGCTATCTATGGTGGTATTCTTGCTGGTATTGCCAGTGTAATGGTCCTTTGTAAGCTGAAGAAGCTTAAGTTCTTAGCTGTTGCAGACGTGGCTATATTTGGCGTAATCATAGGTCAGATATGTGGACGATGGGGCAATTTCTTTAATAGAGAGGCATTTGGTGCTTACACAGATGGACCTTTTGCAATGCTGCTTCCACTTAATGCTATACGCTCTTTGGATGATACTACTGCAGAGATGATGGAGCATGTTACATCTATTAATGGTGTTGATTTTATTTCTGTTCATCCTACATTTTTATATGAGTCTCTTTGGAATTTAGGACTTCTTGTATTTCTTTTATTCCTTAGAAAGAAAAAGAAGTTTGATGGCCAGATATTCATCTTGTATTTGATTATTTATGGTGCAGGAAGATTCTGGATTGAGGGACTTAGAACTGACCAGTTGAAGCTATGGGCTTCGGGACTTCCAGTTTCACAGCTTCTTGCTGGTTTATTAGTTGTTTTAGGTACAGCTCTTTATGTGTATTTCCTTAAGAGCGGGGCGACGGTTTCTACAGTGAGCGTAGATACTGTTAAGAATGAGAAAATAGAAGAAGAGCCAGAAAAAGAACAAGAAAATAAAGAGTAATTTGTATTTTTTTAGATACAATCCAAGACATCGGTTAATCCGATGTCTTTTTTTGTGTCTTTTTTTAAGTTTCACCACTATATTTTGGGGAATTCCCACCACTTGTCTCCACAGGCAAAAAACATTGATTTTTCACGGGTTTAGGGGTTGTCATCACCTGCCGAATGGTATAAAATGTAGTTAAAAGTGGAGGAAAGTGGTAGAAAAGTGTCACAAAGTGGTGGAAAGGAGGAGTGAGTCTCATGTTCATGGGCGAATACAGTCACAATCTAGACGCGAAGAATCGTCTTATTATGCCTGCTAAGTTTCGTGAGCAGTTGGGAGAGCACTTCGTAGCCACTAAGGGACTTGATGGTTGCCTTTTCGTTTATCCACTTAGTGAGTGGCAGACCATCGAGGAGAAATTTAGAGAGATACCACTTACCACCAAGGACGCTAGAAAGTTCTCACGTTTCTTCTTCGCAGGAGCTGCAGAGTGTGACATCGATAAGCAGGGCAGAGTTCTTATTCCTGGAAACTTAAAAGAGTATGCGGGGATAGATAAGGAAGTTGTTTCTGTAGGTGTTCTCAATCGAATTGAAATCTGGTCTAAGGAAAGATGGACCACAGAGGGCACTTATGATGACATGGATGAGATAGCCGAGCACATGGCTGAGTTAGGTTTAGGAATTTAAATGGAGTTTAATCATTATTCAGTTCTCTTAAATGAGACAATCGACAATCTGAATATTAAACCTGATGGCATATACGTAGATGGTACATTGGGGGGCGGCGGTCACTCATACGAGATTGCAAGCCGACTTACCACTGGTCATTTATATGGATTCGATCAGGATACCGATGCATTAAAGGCAGCAGGTGAGAGGTTAGCTCCTTTTGGAGATACCGTAACGAGGATTCATAGCAATTATGAATTTATGAAGGAGCGTTTAGCTGAGCTTGGTGTTAGCAAGGTAGACGGAATCATGCTTGACCTTGGAGTTTCAAGTTTCCAGCTTGATGAGGCAGAGAGAGGCTTTACATACAGAGTTGATGATGCTCCTCTTGATATGAGAATGGACAAGGACAATCCAAAGACAGCAGCAGATATAGTTAACAACTATTCTCCAGAGGATTTGGTGAGAGTTCTTTATACATACGGCGAGGAGAAGTTTTCAAAGCAGATTGTTAAGAACATCGTCAAGGCAAGAGAAAAGGCGCCAATCCTTACAGCAGGACAGCTTAACAAGATAATAGCTGAGAGCATCCCCAAGAAAGCTCAGGTAGGTCAGGGACATCCATCGAAGAGAACCTATCAGGCACTTAGAATTGAGCTTAATCGAGAACTTACAGTTCTTGAGGATCATATAGATGACATGATTGATTTGTTAAATCCAGGAGGCAGGTTATGTATCATCACCTTCCATTCACTGGAGGACAGAATCACAAAGGTAGCATTTAAGAGAAACGAAGACCCATGCACATGCCCAAAGAATTTTCCAGTATGTGTTTGTGGAAAAAAATCAAAAGGCAAGGTAATCACTAGAAAGCCAATCTTGCCAAGCGAAGAAGAACTTGCAGTGAATTCTCGCTCCAAGAGTGCAAAGCTTAGAGTCTTTGAGAGAGGAACACTTTAAAGCAATTCTTTATAACTAGTTTTAGATACGCAATGTTTTAGGAGTTTTATTATGCAGGAATTACAGACTTATTATTACAATCAGGGAAATGCAGTTAGAAAAGAAGAAGTATATGTGCGTCCTACTAGAAGTCTGCCTACAAGAGAGCAGCGTGAGCGCGAGAAGAGAGAGGAAGCTTTAAGACGCCAGAAGATTACAGATAGAAAAAGAGCAGCTGCACTTAGAAAAAATAGACTCTTAACAGGATATATGATTGTTGCAGTAATTGCTACAGTATCGATGTTGGTAGGATATGTTGCACTTCAGACAAATGTTTCTACTAGAATGGATCATGTTGCAGAGCTTGAAAGCCAGCTTTCAAAGGTCAATGCAGACAACAAAGCAGCAGAGAGCAGAATAGCTACAACAACAAATCTTTCAGAAATTAAGGATAAAGCCATAAATGACCTTGGAATGGTGTATGCAACTAGCAACCAAATAGTGTATTATAGTGTAGATGGTTCTGACTACATGAGTCAGTATCATGACATTCCATAGAATTGAGTGGCAGTTATGGCTGATAATAATAAACGAAGAAGGATAAAACCAAATAATAAAATTTTAAAAAGAATGCAACGCAAGCTCTGGCTGGTATTTGGAGTTGTTTGTATTCTTTTTGTTATTCTTATAGGTCGCGTAATGTTTATCCAATATACTAGCGGAGACAAGTACGAGAAAATCATACTTGCCCAGCAGCATTACGATAGTACCATTATCCCATTCCAAAGAGGCGACATAATCGATGCTAGAGGCACAGTACTTGCCACATCGGTTGATGTATACAATGTAATCCTAGATAGCAAGGTGCTTAATGCTAAGGAAAGCAAAAAGCCAGGTACTATTGCTTCTACGGTTAAGCTTGTTACAGAGTGCTTTGAGGAAATCGACGAGGATAAGATTAAAAAGCAGTTATCTGACAATCCAGGTTCCCAGTACTTTATCTTAGCTAAAAAGGTTTCCTATGAGGAGATGGCTAAGTTTGAGGAAATAAAGGAAGATGAAGCCCACAAGGGAAGTATTTTTGGAATTTGGTTTGAAAAGGAATACATTAGACAATATCCATATGGCACACTTGCAGCATCTACCATTGGTTATGCCAGCAGTGGTAATGTGGGTGTTATTGGTTTAGAGAATAAATATTCCAGCGTACTTAATGGCGTCAATGGTCGTACCTATGGCTATCTTAATTCTGACAGTAATTTGGAGCAGACTACTGTTGATGCCACTAACGGATGCAATATAGTACTTTCTTTGGATGTTAATATCCAGACTATTGCTGAAAAGGCCGTTGCGGACTGGAACAAAAAGACTATGGATAAATGGAACGAAGAACATCCTGACGAGCCAGAGGCCTTTGGTTCTTTGCATACAGCAGTACTTGTTATGAATCCTAACAATGGAGAAGTGCTTGCAATGGCACAGTATCCATCCTTTGATTTAAATAATCCTAGAGATTTGAGTACTTATTATTCCGAGGAGGATATAAGTGCTATGACAGAGGATGAGAAGATGGATAGGCTTAATCAGATATGGCAGAATTTCTGTATTACCTATACATACGAGCCAGGTTCTACATTTAAGCCATTTACAGTTGCAATGGGACTTGAGACAGGAGCCTTAAATGGTGATGAGACTTACTTCTGTGATGGAGGCGAGCAGATTGCTGATTATTTTGTTCACTGCGTTAATAGAAATGGTCATGGCCAGCAGACGATTGCTGATGCACTTTCTAATTCCTGCAACGATGCTATGATGCAGATGTCTTATGATATTGGTGCTACGACTTTTGCTGAATATCAGTCGATTTTTGGATTTGGACAAAAGACAGGTATTGATCTTACCGGAGAGGCTAGTACCGCAGGACTTATTTACAGTCAGGCTGATTTGGCCAAAACACTTAACTTGGCTACTAATTCATTTGGCCAGAACTTTAATACAACCATGATACAGTTGGGCACAGGTTTTTGTTCCCTTGTTAATGGGGGATATTTGTATGAGCCTCATCTGGTTACCAAAATAACTGATTCTAGCGGTAATACAATTCAGGATATTGAGCCTACCGTTTTAAAGCGCACAATATCTGATGAGACCGGAGAATTGCTTAAGGGTTATCTTGAGTACGTTGTAGCTGAGGGTACTGGTAAGGCTACACGTGTTGATGGTTATAGAATTGGTGGTAAGACAGGTACAGCCGAGAAATTACCTCGTGGTAACCACAAATATTTAGTTTCTTTTATAGGATTTGCACCTGTTGATAATCCTCAGGTTGTTGTATATGCAATTATAGATGAGCCGGGTGTAGGAGCTATTGGAAATAATCAGGCCCACAGTAGTTTCGCTCAGGAAATCTGTCATGAGATTTTTAAGCAGATTTTACCATATATGGGAGTTGAGTCTTCTCTTTCAGAAGAGGAGGAGGCAGAGGCTGCAGCCAGTCTTACAGAGCAGGCTCAGACACCTGTTGAGGAAGCAACAGATGATACACCTGAGACAGAAGCTCCAACAGCTAACCCTGAAGCAGTCCCAGAGCCAGAAGTTGAAGAAGAAAATAATTAATAAGAATATGTAGTCTCAGACTACGAGAAATTGGAGTTATATTATGTTACAAGTTTTTTTACCTATGTTGGTTTCGTTTATTATAGTTTGTGTTATTTCACCTTTTGTTATTCCTGTTCTTCGCAGATTAAAAATGGGAAATACTGAAAGAGAGTATATTAAGGAGCACAAGCTTAAAAATGGCACACCATCTATGGGTGGCATAATGATTCTTATAGGATTTGCAGTTGTTGGATTTTACTATGCAGCTGATTGCAAAGAGATTTATCCAATTCTTTTCCTTACACTAGGATTTGGTGTTCTTGGATTTGTTGATGATTTTCTTAAGGCTATCAAGAAGAGCTCTGATGGTCTTAAGGCTTGGCAGAAGATGGCAGGACAGCTTATTCTTACAACAGGATTTGCCGTTTTCATGACAAGATTTTCAGATATTTCAATGGAACTTAGAATTCCATATACAAGAGCATACGTAGACATAGGGTGGCTTACAATTCCTCTTTTGTTTTTAGCTGTTCTTGGTACTGTTAATGGTTCCAATTTTACAGATGGACTTGATGGACTTGCTACTTCAGTAACTCTTGCAATTGCAGGATTTTGGGGCGTTGTTTCATTGACACTTGGCTCTGGCATTACACCAGCGATTGCAGGTATGATGGGGGCACTTTTTGGATTCTTGATGTTTAATGTTCACCCAGCAAAAATATTTATGGGAGATACAGGTTCCCTTGCCCTTGGCGGATTTGTTGTTAGTACAGCATATGTTCTTCAGATGCCTATTTTTATAATCATTGTTGCACTAATTTATCTTGTAGAGGTTCTTTCTGTAATTTTACAGGTGGGATATTTCAAGATGACAGGTGGCAAAAGAATATTTAGAATGGCACCTATTCACCATCACTATGAGCTTGGTGGATGGTCAGAGGTCAAGGTAGTTGCTGTATTTACAACAGTTACAATTTTCTTATGCATATTTGCTTATTATCTAGTTTAAAAGAGTGGGGATAGAGTTTATGGCTAAAGACAGAGAGCTTGCTGCATCTAGGCAGGAAGCCAGGCAGCGAAAGAAAATTAAAAAGCTTTTGAACTTCGATTACACATTGCTGTTAATCGTTATCTTTATTCTCGCTTTTGGACTAGTTATGCTTTATAGTACCTCAGCCTATGCTGCATCCCTCAAGATGGGTAATTCTGTTTTCTACCTTAAAAAACAAGCAGTAGCAGCTGCTCTTGGCTTTGTTGGTATGTTTTTTTCTACAAAAATAGACTATAGAAGATGGGCGGCTCTTGTTTGGCCAATATATTTAGTCGCTACAGCCCTTTGTATCTTGGTTATTTTTGCAGGTACTACAATTAATGATTCAACCAGATGGCTTCGTATTGGAGGCCTTTCCTTTCAGCCATCAGAGCTTGCTAAGGTAGCGGTTATTCTACTTATTGCAAGTATTATTGATAGGGCACCAAAGGCCCAGAGGACATTTCAGGGTTCTATTATGACAATAGCACTTGTTATTCCAGTGTTTACAATTGTCGCGTATAGTAACCTTTCTACAGCTGTAATTATCCTTGGTATTGCATTTTTAATGGTATTTATAGCTTCTCCAAAATATGGATATTTCCTTGGCCTTGCAGCTGCAGGCTTTTCACTTATTGTTATTTATATAGCTTTTGAGAGTTATCGAGCAGGTCGTATTGGAGCATGGCTTCATCCTGAGGACTTTATAGATAGCAATGGATTCCAAATTTTACAGGGATTATATGCTATAGGTAGTGGCGGATTATTCGGTAAGGGCCTTGGCGGAAGTATGCAAAAATACATAGTTCCTGAGGCTCAAAACGATATGATTTTCTCCATTATTTGCGAGGAGTTAGGAGTATTTGGTGCGGTATGTATCATTTTGCTTTATATTCTTATGCTTTATAGATTGCTTTATATTGCCAATCACGCAAAAGATATGTTTGGCTCATATATTTGCGTAGGCATTATGGCACATGTTGCTCTTCAGGTAATTCTTAATATTGCCGTTGTTACTAATTCGATTCCAAATACAGGTGTTACCTTACCACTGATAAGCTACGGTGGTACATCTGTTGCTATATTACTTACAGAACTAGGATTAGCTCTTAGTGTATCTAAGAACATGGAATTTGAGGAGGATGACGATGTCTAGGCGCAGAAAAAAGCGTAAAAATAAAGGCATTGTGATTGCCATAATTGAGTTCGTACTTGCCATTGTAATTATTGGCGCTCTACTAGCTATGGCAGCCTACTTTTTTTGCCCGTTGAAAAAAGTAACTGTCGAGGGAACAGATCTTTATACCTCTAAAGAGGTTTCTGATTATATTTTAGATGATAAGTATTCTAGTAACACAATCTATGTATTTGTTAAAAACAAGCTGTTTCCAAAAGGGGATGCTGAGTTTATTGAACGATTTGATGTTCAGATTACAGGCATGCATTCTGTGAATATTGTCTGCAAGGAAAAGGCAATACTGGGATACATGACTCAAGATGATGGTAAATATGTCTATTTTAACTACGAAGGTAAAATTGCAGAAATCAGTGAGACTTATATTGAACGTGGCTACATGAAAGTTGATGGAGTGACCTGTGAGGAGCCAAAAGTAGGAGATAAGCTTTCTATAGGTTCTGATCAGATTGGCTATCTTACTTCGTTGATTAAAATTTTAAAAAAGAATTCGCTGATGCCAAATGAGATTTCTTACGATGAGAATAATCATATAACACTTGTGTATGATACCTATAATATTTCCCTTGGTAATCGCTCTCGTTTAGAGGAGAAAATAGAGCGAGTGATGCTGATACTTCCTAAAATAGAAGGAATGCAAGGTACACTACATCTAGAGAATTATTCGAATCAAAACACAGATATTGTATTTGAAAAAGATACTGAGGCTGAGCAATAAAATCATATTTTTGATAAAAAACGGTTGCGTAATAGGTCGAAAAACTATAATATTATAATAGTATTTTGTATAGAGGCGGAGAGTATCTCTTCGTAGCTCTGTTTTTGGTATTAGAGATTTTTCGACCTCCCTTAGAGGTTTAATAAAAAGGAGGATATGGTTTTGATTAACATTACGACTGACGAGACAGGTGCTCCTGTCAGAATCATTGTTGTAGGCGTCGGCGGAGCAGGCAACAATGCAGTAAAGCGTATGGTTGAAGAGGGTATTGGGGGAGTTGAGTTTATTGGAATCAACACTGATAAGCAGGCACTTGATTTATGCAAGGCGCCTACTCTTTTAGCTATAGGCGAGAAAACTACAGGTGGAAAGGGCGCAGGTGCTAACCCTGAGGTAGGCCAGAAGTCTGCTGAGGAGAGCGCAGAGGATATCTCTGCAGCTATTAAGGGCGCTGATATGGTATTCATCACATGTGGTATGGGTGGTGGTACTGGTACTGGTGCTGCTCCAGTTGTAGCTAGAATCGCTAAGGAACAGGGTATCCTTACTGTAGGTATTGTTACTAAGCCTTTCCAGTTCGAAGGAAAGCCTCGTATGAACAATGCCCTTAACGGTATTGAGAGACTTAAGGAGAGTGTAGATACACTTATCGTTATCCCTAACCAGAAGCTTGTAGAGATCTGCAACAAGTCTATGGGCATCGGTGAGAGCTTTAGAATGGCTGATCAGGTTCTTCACCAGTCTGTACAGGGTATCACAGACCTTATTACTAAGAATTCACTTATTAACCTTGACTTCGCTGATGTTCAGACAGTTATGAAGGACAAGGGATTAGCACATGTAGGTATCGGTTCTGCTAAGGGTGATGAGAAGGCACTTGAGGCTGTTAAGGCTGCTGTTGCTTCTCCACTTCTTGAGACAAGCATCCAGGGTGCTACTGATGTTATCGTTAACATCTGTGGTGACGTTGGACTTAACGATGCTAATGAGGCTACATCATACGTTCAGGATATGACTGGCGCTGATGCTAACATCATTCTTGGTATCACAGTTGATGAGAATATGGATGACGAAGTATCTGTTACAGTTATCGCAACAGGACTTGGTGAGCCAGCTGCTACACCAGCAGGTTCATTCCGTTCATCTACAGGTATGTTATACAATTCACAGCCTAAGCCAACAGGCGCTGATATGCTTTCAGGCATGAGAAATGCAGCTCCGGCTAGCCAGGCAGGTGTTACTAATACACCACCAGTTGTTAACAGACCAGTTACACCTAATCCAGTACAGAGACCTGTTACTCCTACAGCACCTACAGAGAGCAGCGTACCTGAGCTTAACATCAAAATGCCAGACTTCATGAGCTCAATCAAAAAGTAATTTAATCAAAAATTATGGCACCGCATCTGCGGTGCCTTTTTAAATGCTAAATATTTTATTTATGTCCTTCGGCCTTAGCCATGAACTTCTCGTTGTTGATAATGAATCTCTCGTGTGTACCCATACCAACCATACCGTTTTCATCTGAGCAAACAACTTCAAAGGTAAGCTTACGACCGTCAATCTCTATAAGAGTGGCCTCACACATAACAGTCTTACCTATTGCACTAGGTGCCATGTGGCTTACATTAACCTTTGTGCCTACAGATCCAAGTCCTTCCTCAAGCTCTGGCTGAATCATCTTCCAGCAGGTCTCCTCCATCAGTGAAATCATAGCAGGAGTAGCAAAAACCTCCAGGGCTCCACTAGTAAATGCCTTAGCAGTATTATCAATAGTCACAACAGTTTCGGCGGACCCCTTCATTCCAATCTCAAGCATAGTAAATTATCTCCTTAATCATATTTTATATAAACTCATTATAAAACCTTCGGAGAAAAATTAAACCCATGTTTCCGCATTTATCCACTTTTCGGCGCAAGTCCATCTGCCCCGCCTCCCAAAGAAGACCCCGGGCCGCCTGCCCCTGTTATATGATTGGAATGGACCCACCTGCTGTCCAAGGGTATCTTGCTATCAATTCAGCGAATATTTGTAGTTTTTCTTTACGCCAAAAATTGACGACGCCGGGTGTCTTTTGAGGAATGAACCTTTTTCAAAAGTGTTAGATTTAGGTGCGGACACATTAATTATTCATACAGCTTCTACAAATGGTTCTCAGGGGGGGAGGGGCTCATTATACATTCGCTAAGAAAAATTAAAAAGCAGGTTTTGTATATATCTGCACCGTGGCACATTCGACATCGTGTCTCAGCGTGACAACTGCTGCCGCCATCCTAGCGGCAGCTGCATATATATTACAAAACCTGCTTTATATTTTTCTAAGCTCATTCCAAAATCGCCCCTCCCCCCCTGAGAATCATTTGGAAGCTGTATTTTCAGTATTTTTTAGTGTCCGCACATAAACTACACTTTTGAAAATTGTACAGGCCTACAAAAGACACCGAAATAGCGGCGTCAATTTGCGTATTAGAAAAACCAAATATTCATGCTGTGATAGCAAGATACCCTTTTAGATAGTAGGTGGGTCCGTGTTTATTTTTTGCAAATAGGGGCAGGCGGCCCGGGGAGAGAGTTGGAGGGGCAGGTGGAAGGGGCGAAGATAAAGTGGATGGGAGATTGTGGAAACATGGGTTTTGTGTTATAATTTCTCTCCGTGAGTTTGTATAAATTATTGTGATTATTTATAGATGGAGGATACGATGAAAGAGATTCTTATGCAGATTAAGGAGGTCGTAGTCGAGGGCTTTAAGGCTGCGGGCTATGATGAGAAGTACGGTATGGTTTCGCTTTCCAATAGACCAGACCTTTGCCAGTTCCAGTGTAATGGTGCTATGGCAGCTGCCAAGGAATACAAGAAGGCTCCTATTGCTATTGCAAATGAGGTAGTGGAGAAGCTTTCTGCTAATTCTATGTTTTCTAAGTGTGAGGCATGTCCTCCAGGATTTATTAATATGAATTTGTCGGATGAATTCATTTCTGAGTTCGTATCGACTATGGCTGATGATACAGAGCGCTTTGGTGTAGACAAAGTTTCTTCACCTAAAAAGGTTATGATTGATTATGGCGGACCTAATGTTGCTAAGCCACTTCACGTTGGTCACCTTCGTTCTGCTATTATTGGTGAGTCAATTAAACGTACAGCTCGTTTTATGGGCGATGAGGTTATCGGTGATGTGCATCTTGGAGATTGGGGTCTTCAGATGGGTCTCATCATTACTGAGCTTAAGCTTCGTAAGCCAGAGCTTGTATATTTCGATGAGAATTATGATGGAGAGTATCCAACAGAGGCTCCATTTACTATTTCAGAGCTTGAGGAGATTTATCCATGCGCTTCTGGTAAGTCAAAGGAAGACGAGGCTTATAAGGAGGCAGCTCTTAAGGCTACATTTGAGCTTCAGCATGGTAGAAGAGGCTATCAGGCACTTCTTTCACATATTCTTAATGTTTCAGTTAATGACTTGAAGCGTAACTATGAGAAGCTTGACGTTACATTTGACCTTTGGAAGGGTGAGTCAGACGCACAGCCTTACATTCCTGACATGGTTCAGAAGATGAAGGATGAAGGATTTGCCTATATTTCAGAGGGTGCACTTGTTGTTGATGTTAAGGAAGAGACAGATACAAAAGAAGTTCCACCATGTATGATTCTTAAGTCAGATGGTGCTTCACTTTACAATACAACAGATCTTGCTACTATGGTTTGGAGAATGAAGGATTACAATCCAGATTCTATCGTGTACGTAGTAGATAAGAGACAGGAGCTTTACTTTACACAGGTATTTAGATGTGCGAAAAAGACTGGTATCGTTCCAAATAGCACTAATCTTTACTTCGTAGGCTTCGGTACTATGAATGGCAAGGATGGTAAGCCATTTAAGACACGTCAGGGTGGCGTTATGAGACTTGAGTATCTTCTTCAGGAGGTTGAGGATAAGATGCTTGAGAAGATTAAAGAGAATGGCACAATGAATGATGAGGATGCTGAGAAGACAGCAGCTATTGTTGGTCTTTCAGCTGTTAAATATGGTGACCTTTCTAACCAGGCTTCAAAGGATTATATCTTCGATATCGATAGATTTACATCTGCCGAGGGTAACACAGGTCCATATATCCTTTATACAATCGTTAGATGTAAGTCAATCCTTACAAAGGCAGGAGTAAGCACTTTCGATGGCAAGATTCTTCCTGCTCACTCAGATTCAGAGAGAGCTCTTCAGCTTGAGCTTACTAAGTTCATGGCTGCTCTTTCATCAGCTTACGAGGAGATGGCTCCTCACAAAATTTGTGCTTACATTTACGATTTAGCAAATGCTTTCAACAGATTTTACCATGATACTAAGATTTTGGCTGAAGAAGATGAAGCTGTTAAGGCTAGCTACTTGAAGCTCTTATGGCTTACAAGAGGTGTGCTTGAAAAGGCTATCGAACTTCTCGGCTTTAATGCACCGGAGCGTATGTAAATGGATACATCTTTTTTACCAATTGATTTTATTAATCGCATGGAGCAGGACCTAGGTCCTGACTTCCATGCGTTTTTGCGTTCTTATGAGAAGAGTAAGATATCTGCCCTTAGATTTAATCCTATTAAGGCAGACGATAAAGCTATAGAAAAAATTAAGGATATGCTGACAGGCTCAGTACAGTGGAGTCCTAACGGCTATTACTATGATGATGAAAATAGTCGTCCTGGGGTACATCCATATCATCACAGCGGAATCTATTATATTCAGGATGCATCGGCCCAGCTTCCAGTGGAGATGCTTTCTCCAAAGCCTGGTGATTATTGCCTTGATCTATGTGCGGCACCAGGAGGCAAATCTACCCAGATAGCCGGATATTTAAATGGTCAGGGCATTTTAGTTTCTAACGAGCCTATGAAAAATCGTGCCAAGATTCTCTCTGAGAATGTGGAGCGACTAGGCATCAGAAATGCCATAGTTACTTCTGAGTACCCAGACAAGCTGGCAGAGAAATTCCCAGAGTACTTCGACAAGATTATGGTGGATGCCCCTTGTTCTGGCGAGGGTATGTTTAGAAAGAACCATGATGCTTGCACAGAGTGGTCCCTTGAATCTGTTGAGATGTGTGCTGCTCGTCAGGCTGAGATTTTGGATAGAGCCTACGAGATGCTTATACCAGGTGGTCGAATTTGCTACAGTACCTGTACTTTTGCAAGGCTTGAGGACGAGGAGGCAGTAGCTGCCTTTATCTCTCGTCATCCAGATATGACCCTCATTGAGGAAAAGCGACTTTGGCCTCATGAGGTGGAGGGCGAAGGCCACTATGCAGCTCTTCTTGAAAAAGCTGACCCTGAAAATAGGGCAGAGGACTTAAGAGATGAAAGAGAGACCTTTAGCTTTAAGAAAATTAATGATAAAATATTAAATGATTATTTAATATTTATAAAAGATACTTTAAATGACAAATGGCGTGATAATCTACTTCTTCTTGGGGACTTGCTATACATGCTTCCTGAAGGTTGTCCTGATTTCGAAGGACTTCATGTACTAAGGGGAGGTCTTTTCATGGGGACATTGAAGAAGAACAGATTTGAGCCAAGCCATGCGCTAGCACTTGCCTTAAAGGCAGAGGAGGTAAAGCGCAGTTTTAATGTGTCATCGGACAGCAAAGAAATCGATGACTATCTTAAGGGCCAATCATTAATGGGAGATGTATCAGATGGTTGGACTCTTATCACTGTGGACGGATATTCTATTGGTTGGGGTAAGGCTGTAAAAGGCCAAATTAAAAATCATTATCCAAAAGGATTGAGAAAAGTATGATACATAGAATATACAAGCACAAGCAACAAATTTACGAATACATCATGTTTACCGTAGCATCCATCGTGATGGTAATCGGTATCTATTTCTTTAAATTCCCGAACCACTTTTCATTTGGTGGTGTCAGTGGTCTTTCTATTGTGTTGTCTGAGCTTTTGCCTCAGACACCAGGCTACATTAACCTGGTTATAAATATTATTCTTTTAATCTTAGGCTTTATTGTCTTCGGTAAGAACTTTGGCGTGAAGACTACCTATATTACATTGCTTGTATCATTTGGCCCAAGCATCTTAGAGGAGATTCATCCTATGAATGGACCTCTCACTGATCAGCCAGTACTAGAGCTTATGTTTGCAATTGCACTTCCAGCTTTTGCATCAGCAGTATTTTTCAATCTTGGCGCATCATCAGGCGGTACTGACATTGTGGCCATGATTCTAAAAAAATATACCAAAGTAGACATTGGTACAGCACTTTTTATGTCAGATGTATTTATCGTCATAAGTGCATGCTTAGTTTTCAACGTAGAGACAGGTCTGTTCTCGCTAGTTGGCTTACTTGCCAAGTCCCTAGTGGTGGACGAAACCATCGAGAATATTAACCTTGCCAAGTACTTCACTATTATATGTAATGACCCAGAGCCTATCGTCAACTTCATAATGAAGGACTTAGGAAAGGGCGCCACAGTCTACAAGGCCGTAGGCGCATACGGCCACCAGGAAAAGACCGTAGTACTTACAATACTTAAAAGACAACAGGCCGTGGAACTTAAAAACTTCATCCGAAGAAACCAGCCTAGCGCATTTATAGCAATCACCAACAGTAGCGAAATCATAGGCAAAGGATTCCGAGGCTATAATTAATTACCCTCTAGGATTCACAGCAAATCCAAGTGTGTGTTCCTAGGCCCTGGCCCATGCCCTGCCGGCACCCCTGGCTGGTAACTTTGCAAGAATATTATGTTTTTCATATATGCAAAGTTCACATCTTTTATAGGCATGTGTCTTTTTCAAGCCTCCACAGTTTTCAAAAAAGTAGCTTCTGTGTGGACACACTGTACACTTAGATGGCAGTTTAAAAATGGTTCTGAGGGTGTTTGGGGCGATTTTGGAATGAGCTTAGAAAAATATAAAGCAGGTTTTGTAATATATATGCAGCTGCCGCTAGGACGGCGGCAGCAGTGGTCACGCTGAGACACGATG
>JAFYYR010000023.1 GCA_017557435.1 Pseudobutyrivibrio sp.
TACGCCTGAATTAAAAAATGCCATTTTGATACCTGGTTCGGAACCTCACCATCATCCACATTCCTTCATCCGGAATCTTACCATCATCCTCATCACCTTCATTCGGAAGCAGTAAGCCTCCGAATTTTCCTTTCTTAAAAATATAGTTTATAGTTTCGTCTCATGCCTAAACCTGCGCCTGATTTTGGGCATAATAATAGACCAGAATCTTCTGGGCGTCCCCAGAGTTCTGGTCTATGTATTCTTATGCTTTAAAATAATATTTTATTAATATATTCCTTATAGCAGCCTTATCTTTCTTTGAATAATCATTAGACTTTAGTGAATCTAAAATGCATTCTTTAATTTTGTTATCTACAATTGGGTTTGAAAAAATTATATTCCATATATTATCGTTAAAGTTTCCAATCCATCGAACATCAAATTTCTCAAAATCAAATGTCTCAAACTGTAAATAAAAGTCAAATCTATCTGACAGTCCGATAAATTCCTTATAATCTTCAGCTTTTAAACGATTCAACAAGCACCATCTACCCACATATATTAGATCGCTGTATTTGTCTCTCACAGGTATCATAGTTATTCCGCGTGTTGTATTTTTATCCTTTGTTATTTCTCGTAAATGATTTAATAATTGCGCCTTTATCTTATCATTAATCTCATATTCTTCTTCTATTAAAAGCTTAAAAAGATTAAAATCGAAATTTTCTTCTAAATACTCCGCCACCCAAGAAATTGCTCTACGTTTAACAGGTAAGGATATATGATAATAATACTTCCCTGAAAATAGTTTTATCTGATTATTATCAATCATACTTGTTACTTTGTCGGATAACCTTCTAGATACATACTTGCCAGTGTTAATCTTAATATAGTGTGCCAAATCAGAATAATGGCAATTAACACTTGAACTATATATATTAAGTGGTGTTCCATTATTTATAGAATCCTCATGCATATCAATATATTTGATTAAAGCTGTTTCTACCGTTTTTGCATTTTTCTTGCTCCAGTTGCCTCTCTTAAAACACTGATAATATAAAAAATTAATCTTATCATTAATCAAAATATCCCTAAATTCTCTTGCAAATAAAAAAGAACATATTCTTTCCACAAGAACTATTGAAAGATCCATATACCATGTCATAGCTAGTACATTTTTTATTTCAGATTGAATATTAATAAAACTCCAGTATGGTATCTTACTATCTTCTATATCTTCGTAATAACTTAAAAGATTATTAATAAGTAATTCAATCCTATCCATATTGTTAAATGTAATATTCTTTACTTCGTTTTTATCAAACAAACGTATTAACTCTTTGTCATTAAAATTTTTTATGAAACAATAAAAATCTATTTCATCAAAAATTACTTCAGCATTAGTTAATCCAAAATACTCATTTAACACCAAATCCTCTTCCATTTGAACTGAATATTTATGAACCAGAGCTGCTAAAACATTCTTTATAGCAGTCTTATATTGCACATATCCTTCTCCAATAATCCCATTACTTTGCAAAAAATGAATATACTCATTTATACCGCTAGACGCCTCTTCAAAAGCCGGTATTCCACATTCTAAAGTATTAGTTTCTATGACCTTGTTAACTTTATTTGCAACTTCTACAGATTCATATGCGTATTTATATAACAAAATCGAACTGTTGATATCTTTTAAAGATGAATAATCCTTTCTGAATTTATAAGGAAGTTTTTCAAATAAAAATTCAATTTGCTCATCATCCGGTACAATATCGTCGACCAAAGACATATCATAACAAGAAAAATATCTATTACTATTTTTTATTATTTTTTTTAAGGAAATACAATTCGACATTGCAAAATAATGCATCAAAAAATCTTTTTTGTTATATGATTCTTTTGCTACATCTAAAAATATAGCCAATGACTCATCGTAATAATGTAACATGTATAAATAGAAAGCTTTTTTAAAATTTTTCCCTGTATCTACATATGTTTTCCTAACATATTTGGTCATCGCTTTGTAATCTAAAGATAAACATATTGAGTCACCAAAATTATCTTCATCATATGAAATGTTAATCGTTTTTTCATCTTTTTTTGTTATTCCCTTAATATGTGCCTTTTCCAAAACGCTCTTTATTATTTGGTATTTATGGATTATATTATCATTCAGTTTTTCCCTTTCGATTTGCTTCATCTGGTCAATTTCAATAAATAAATCAAATAAAGCAGTCTTCTCTATTTGATGAATAACACCAGCTTTATCAATATATACTTCATTAAAATGCAATTTCTTCGCAATATCTTTATACCGAATTGCTTTTAACTTATCTAATGGTTTTAAGAAATTATACAAACATTCAAAAGACTCATCTTTATTTTTTCCATTAATATCATAACTGTTCAATTTATTTACTGAATCAAAAAAAGCCATATATCGCTTAGTATAATCTGCTTTAGCACCAAGTAATTTTCTATACTCTACAACTCTTATTCCTCTATTCCTGTGATACAATATTTCCTCTTCTGACAAATCAGTATCATCTGTATAAAGAAATATAGGTTTTATAAATTTATCCTTTAAAAGCTCTTTTGTCCAATTAAGAATTAATCTTATATTATAATCACTAAGCCCGTATCCTATAAAAACAACAGTGTTAGTTGAAAATATCGATTTTAATAAGGTCTCAATCAGTTTAAAATTTTCACTATAATTAAGATAATCATCCTCTCGTAAAACAAAATTGTTTCTTTTGAAATCTCCATGCATTTTCAGAATAAATCTACTGCCAGATATGCTAGGTACATCCTCATTACTAGAAACAGGTATATAATCCTGACAATATTTAAGGGCTATATCTTCCAAAAGAGTATCATAATTAGTTGTAACAAATGATACCGGATTCAATCTCATCATCTCTTGATGAATACAATTTGGTTTCAATTGTTTATTGTTTAGACAAGCTTGTATGGTTCTATAGTAATCATTTTTGTTTGAAACCGAGTTATAAAACATCTGCGGGATTTTCAAAAAATCATCATATGAATATACATCCTTTTTATCTATATCCAATTTATCACTGACAGTGCATATTAATTCTTTCCAAGAAGGAGCTCCAGAAAGTTTTGATACTCCCGCTCCAACGAAAAATGTTAAATTATTAGCCTTTGATGCTTCTAATATTCCTGTTAGTTCTTCCTCGTACATTATGCTTCTCCCATATTTAATAAAATATACTAAGGTACATTCCTAGTACCTCTTCAACCGCCTTATATTATAACGTATTTACGGTTGAAGAGGTGCAAAATATCACATGCTCACTACATCAAATATCTCACCTTTCTTGAACTTCATTCCCTGCTTCAAATACTTCTCAATATCCAGCTTATTCCTATCATCATACTCGCTAGTCTCCTGGTATAGAGGATGCTTGGTAACATCATATTTGTCCGACAAAAATGGTCTTACACCACGAAGCTGCAGGATACATTTATCACCATCCATAACTGCCAGTTCATCCATTGTCATCAAATCTTTGCCTGTCTTTTGATAGTTAGTAGAGAAAGAAGGATTGTTTCCTCGGCTTTCTCCAGTGTTGTACATATCAATAGTTTCTTTACCTAAAGCCTGGCTTAAGTCCTTAAGGGTTGTAGGCTCAGAGCCGCCTAAAAACAGCTGTGAATCCATATTACCTATGATTGTGTCACAGTGGTCTTTATAGATAGCTTTAAGCTGTGATTTAGCCTGTAGAAATAGACATGCGCTTATCTCACGGCTTCGGATAGTGGCTACCAGCTTTTCCAGATTTGGGATTTGTCCGACGTTTGCTGTCTCATCAATAAGGCAGCGTACATGAACAGGAAGCCTTCCACCATAAACATCATCAGCCTTTTCGCAAAGTAAATTGAAAAGCTGAGTATAAATCAATGAGATTAAGAAATTGAATGTAGAATCTGTATCACTCATGATAAGGAACAATGCAGTCTTCTTATCCCCAAGAGTATCCAGCTCTAATTCATCGTATTCTGTAATCTCACGAAGCTCTTTAATATCAAATGGAGCAAGTCTTGCACCACATGAAATCAAGATAGATTTTGCCGTCTTGCCAGCAGCCAATTTATATTTTTTATATTGGCGTACTGCAAAGTGCTCTGGGTCTTTTTTTGCAAGCTCTCTAAACATTTCATCTACGGGGTTTTCATAGTCTTCATCATCTTCTCTTACTTCACAAGAATTAAGGAAGTCTAGCAAAGTACTGAAATTTTGCTCTTCTTCAGGAGCCTCATAATGGATATAGCCAATAAGGGCTGAATAAAGAAGCGTTTCAGCTTTTATCCAGAAGGAGTCCCCGTCTTTACCATCACCTTTTGTATTAGTAATAAGCGCATTTACAAGCTTTAAAATATCCTTTTCCGAGTGAATATAAACAAAGGGATTGTAGTGCATGCTCTTATTAAAATTGATAGTATTAAAAATCTTTAATCTGTAGCCATGCTTCAAAAGAGTCTTTCCAGCTTTAACAACCACATCCCCTTTTGGATCTGTGACTACATAGCTTGAATGCATCTGCAAAAGGTTAGGAAGTAAAAAGAACCTGGTCTTACCAGATCCAGAACCACCAACTACAAGTACATTCTTATTTCTTGCATATTTAGGTTGTTTTGGGCGATTGCTCATCATTAATCGCTCTGTCTCAGTGAGGATGATATTATCCTCAAACTTGGGAGCCATAAAAGGCTCTATATCCTGCTGAGTGCCCCATCGTGCTGTTCCATATTCTGCACCATGGCGATATTTCTTAGCATTTTTCCCCTTAACATAAACAACAACCTTCATACCAACACCAAAAACAATACCTACCACCAAATCAAATGGATTTAAGCTTGGAAGAAAATTGGAAAGAGCAATCTGTAACGCTGAAAATATTCCATCCAGCTTCTCAGATATATTTGCTCCTTCCGCAATTCTCCAGGCCTCTCCAAGATTTGTTGCGAATAGTCCTATCAACACGTAAGGTACATTTAGCAGAATTAATCGTTTCTGCTGTTTTGTCATCTTACCTGCTCCATCTTCTTTGTCTTGGTTTTCTTAGGTTTAGCTTTTGCCTTTTCAATAAAATGCTGAAGCTTTGCCCTAACACTAGGTCTTTCTTTGATTTTCATCATCTTAGCACCATAGTCATTCATTACAGCTTCAAGTGCATCAGTGTCTCTAGCTTTAAAGAAAGCTGTATAAACCGGAGTATCTTTTGATTTATCTTTTACAATTGCAAAATCCACTCCATACTTCTTAGCAATCCTTTCAAACTGCCTGATTCCCTTATCACCAACAACCATGCTGCTAACACCCTGATTCTGCTTAATAAGCTCATCAATTTTCTGTTTACCAATGATATGTTCATCAATGCTATTTAGCTTCTTATTAGCCCTATGCCTAAGATACATTCTAATGGCATTAACTAAAGCTCTTGCCGTTAGCTTTGTTCCTGTGACAGCTAGCCGGACAGTTCTCTCTTCAATTTCTTCCTGCAAAAATCTCACCTCCTTTCAATAAAAAATCAGCTACATAAGAGGAACATTCCTCGTAGCTGACTTCTTATCATCTTCTTCAGTTGCCTTGGAAATTAAAGACTGGTATGCAACCAGCCTTTTAGCTTTTTCCTTTTTCTCCTGATCTTCAATATCATCAAAACTAGGACTTACTTCATAAGAACTCATAGTGTTTTCCTCCTATAAACTCATATCCCTATCTCGTTTCTTCTGCCACTGCTGTAGCAGCTTGATTATCTGGTCCTCCATCATCTTTGGAGTGTAGCTCTTTGGAAAGTATTTCTTTAAAGTATCATGCTTCAAAGTTACTCTATCCAAATCCTGCTTCTTTTCCTCTGAAAGAATGATTCCCATTCCCTCAGCTGTAATCTTATTCTCCTGAGCCAGCTTTTTGATTCGCTGTGCCTGGGATAATGAAGGTGTTGCCTGGGCGTAATCCATAGCATCAAGTAAATCCTGTTGCTGAGTCTCATTCAAAAATGAAAGTTCAACCGCTGGATTAAAGGCTATACGTTTGTCATCAACCATTTCAAGAAGCTCTGGTTTGAGGTTTGTCAGACGAATGTATCGTTGAATTTGCTTTGAACTTTCTCCTACTTGCTCGGCTAATAAATCTCTTGAAACTGAACCCTTTAAATTCTGGTCAAGTTGACCAGAATTAATTGAAGGTCTACCAGCCTGTCTTTTCATCGCATCCAACTTCATCTTAAACGCCCAGGCTCTTTCGCTAGGAAGAATCTCTTCTCTTTGAAGGTTCGAATCAACCATCAAAATTGTAGCTGCATCATCATCCAAATCTCTTACAATGCATGGAATAGTTTCTAATCCTGCTATTTCACAGGCATGATGTCTTCTATGGCCTGAAAGAATTTCATAACCATCTCCATCTGGTCTTACAATAGCTGGCTGCAAAACACCAAACTCCTGGATAGATTCGACAGTCTTTTCCATATCTTCATCATCCTTAACCTTAAAAGGATGACCTTCAAAAGCATGCAGTTCACCAAGAGGTATCTGAACAACTACATCTCCATTAGTGGACTCCTTGACTTCTGAATCAGGTGCTCCAAAAATATCATCGTAACTGCTCAATTGAATGTTTTCTCTCTTCATTCTTCAATACCTCCTTAGTCAAATTCTTATATGCTTCAGCCACCTTACCCTTTGGGTCATGAGCAAAAATACTCTTTCCTTCAGCTGAGATTTCAGCAGCTCTTACAGAATGAGGAATCTCTGTCTTATAAACCTTTAGCTTGCTGCCATAAGTCTCACGAATAAGACTGCTTATGTCCTTAGCGTAGTTTGTTCTGTTATCCACCATGGTAAGGAGAATTCCATTAATCTTAAGCTTTGGATTAATCTGACGTCTTACCTTGTTTACAGTCTGAAGGAGCTGCTCCAAGCCCTTAGCTGACAAATACTGAGCCTGAACTGGAATAACAAGCTGGTCTGCAGCTGCTAACGCATTTACGGTAAGCATTCCAAGAGATGGCATACAGTCAATTAACACGTAATCGTAATTCGTTTTTACGGAATCAATGTATTCCTTTAAAACTCGCTCTCGACTCATATAGTTCACAAGTGAAAGCTCCATTCCTGAAAGCTCTATGTTTGCTGGAAGCAAATCAACACCTTCCTTGTGGTGAAGAATCCCCTCACCTTCTGCTACCCGCTCTTCATTCAGAACCTTAGCCATGATATCCTTGACCGTCACCGGTATCTCATCAGTTCTTGGATACCCAAGGCTGATGGTAAGTGAACCCTGTGGGTCCAGATCAACAAGAAGAACCTTCTTTCCCTCATTAGCCAACCCAATCCCAAGGTTTTCTGTACTTTGGGTTTTGCCGGTTCCTCCTTTCTGATTAACTAGTGCCATTACAACAGGTTTACTCATTTTAAAATCCTCCTTCATACGCTTTATACATGTTATGATTGCACCTGGTGGTGTTGTAAGAATCAGTTGTAAAAATTGAATTATACAAAGCTGCTAACAAATACTGCTTAATGTTTTTAATATCAGGCTTAGAATCCTCTAACCTGTCTAAAACAAAAGCAATATTGAACATGTTTAGTTTCATAAACTGTGATTTCACAATACTCATAGGCTTCGTTTCTCCAATGATCACAATATCTTTCCTGTTTGAGCTGACAACCTCAACAATCAACTCATATAGATCATCCACAAGTGGGTTATCTGGATAATCTACCTTTAATGCATCAAGTGAAATCTGATTTGCAACATAGCTCCTGATTGCTGAGTATTTGCTATCAAGTCCTGTCCCGTCCTGTCTTCCTTCATCTTTCAAACCTTCATTTCTAGACAAGACTGGACTAGACTCAGTATCACTAAATTCAGTTTTATTAAACTTAGTATTATTAGTGTGTTCATCCGACATTTCTTGAGTTGTGCTTATGACATTTCCAGAAGTGTCATTTGGACATTTCCGGAAGTGTCCATCCGACACTTCCTCTGAAAAGTCCAATACATAGATGAGATTTGGCTTATTTAACCCCTGTCTCCTTTTTTCAATAAGCTCGAAATCCTCAAGCTCCTGAAGAAAACTGCAGGCTTTTTTATTACCGCATTTGAAGTCTTTCATGACCTCTTCAATGGTGTAATAAACAAATACTCTACCTTCATCATCCAACCATCCATTCACTGCAGATAAGCTCATCCTATCCAGAAGAAAACCATACAAAACCTTCGCTTCAACAGAAAGCTTGTCGAATCTATCTTCTGAAAATAAAAGCTTGGGTAATCTTACAAATGAAAAAAGGTCAGCTTGCCGCCGACCATAAAAATATCTTTTAGACATAAAATCTCACCTTTCCTATTTAGTTTGTCGCGTAGGCTATATTACCTGTTCGGCTCTGTCCTTAACTTTAGGCTTTATCTCTCTTTTAGGCTCCTTCGCCTTGGCAAGCTCTTTATCCTTAAGTTTCTTTACAGCCGATTCTCTTTCCTGTTTATGCTCCTTTTTTGCCTGCCTCTTTTCATAATCATCAGCAAGCTCAAACAATCTTTCATTTGCATCATAGTGATAAAGTTTATCTGATAAGATGTCCTCTGGTCTAAGCTCTGTAGCATTTACAGTCTCAATCATCTCCTGTAATGCCTTTGGATCAGTTCCAAGACTCTCAGGAACCATCAAAACTTCATGGATAGATGACGGGATAATATAGAAGCTGCCACCGTTCTGAGATGCCATATTATCAAGGAAATCAGGATATGCAAGTACACATGCACCATGCATCTTATCCCTAACTGTTCCAACAAGGATCTGTTCCTCTGGACCTCCAACTTCAAGACCAGGAATCTCTGCGCCAGTAAGCTCAATAATCTCCCCCATAAGAGTGTTTACTTCTACAGGTCTGATTTCTGGAGCTATGGCTACTGCATCCTTATGAAGCTGCTCTGGTGTAACCCCCATAGCTTCAAGCATCATATTGTTAATCAAAACTGTGGCAATGCCATCACCATCACGACCAAGCTGCGCTCTATAAACTACAGCTAGATCTGCTAGCTTTTTATGAGGAATCTCATTTAAAATAGCCTCATTCTTCTTTGCATTTACCACATCTAGCACTAGCTTATCCTTGATAAACTCATAATCCTTTAGCTGATTAACATCGTAACCTGGAACATTTTCAATGGCATCAGCAAACTTCTCGGTAACATGACCTAAAACCGTATCATAGTTACCATTGCTCTTCTCGTAGATATCAAAGAAGTTTTCAAGATTTCCACTAGGACCTACCATTGAATCCTCAAGTCTTACAGTAATGGCATCATACTCGCCATGCTGTAGTTTTGCATTTGGTATAACATCGATTCTCTCAATCTTATACCCTTCGGCCTCAAGACTCTTCTTAAGGTCATCTTTGAACTGCTCTTTAAATTGTTCGTAGTTCAACATAATGGTGTATACCTCCTTAAAAAAATGATTAATATACCCTAAAAAAGGGCAAAAAATAAGAGCAATTACTCAATTGAATAATTGCTCTATGTACTGATTTTTTTGAGTTTTTTCGTACACCATTTTGCTTTGGTCATACACCATTTTTACACCATTTTTCACGGGACCATGTTTAGAAATGTTGATTTTACGCCATTTCTACGCCATGCAAAATCAAACTAATTAAAGCGATATCAAGCGATATAAAGTATATTAAAATCGTCTACAAATCCCGTAAATACGCTATTTCTCTGAAATCTTATTCCACTCATAAGGTGTGTTCTGATATACGTAATAATTCAACCAATTAGAATACAGAATATTGCCATGACTTCTCCACTGCAAGAATGGTCTCTGCTCTGGGTCGTCATCAGGGTAATAGTTAACAGGCAGGGCTATTTCAAGGCCCTTGTCTCTATCGCGTTTGTACTCGCTATCAAGTGTGTATCGGTCGTACTCAGGGTGGCCCATTACGAATATATTGCTGCCGTCCTTTGACATGCAAAGGAATACGCCTGCCTCGTCACCCTTAGCACAAACTACCAAGTCCTCACAAGCCTCAATAGCCTCTGTGCTAACGCCGGTGTGACGGCTGTGTGGAGCATAGAAAATATCATCAAATCCACGTACCAAAGGTATCTTACGATTCTGCACATGATGTGGGAATACGCCAAATTTCTTAGCATCCAAATCATATTTGTCAATGCCATAGCGGTAGTAAAGACCAGCCTGACATCCCCAACACAAATGAAGTGTAGATGTCACATGAGTCTTAGTCCATTCGAACACTTTACAGAGCTCATCCCAATAGTCCACCTCTTCAAAAGGCATCTGCTCAAGTGGCGCACCTGTAATTATAAGTCCATCAAAATATCTATCATACACATCTTCTATTTTCTCATAGAATGTATCCAAATGAGTCTTGCTAGTATTTTTACTCTCGTGACTGCCTACAGTAAGGAATGTCACATCCACCTGAAGTGGTGTATTTGAAAGAGAACGCAAAAGCTGAAGCTCTGTAGCCTCCTTCAGTGGCATAAGATTTAAAATACCGATACTAATAGGTCTGATATCCTGATGTGTAGACCTATTCTCATCCATTACAAATATATTTTCATGTTCAAGTATAGCCTTTGCAGGCAAATCATTTTGTGTTCTAATTGGCATAACAATCTCCCATCCAATCCGTCAATCTTCTCTAGTTCTAATTGTTAATCATTGCAAGTAATCCAGCCTCATCAAGAACTGTTACCCCAAGGGCATTTGCCTTATCAAGTTTGCTACCAGCAGCTTCGCCTGCCACTAGATAGTTGGTCTTCTTTGAAACAGAGCCGGCGCATTTGCCTCCATTTAACTCTATAAGCTCCTGCGCTTCTTTCCTGCCCATGGTAGGAAGTGTTCCTGTTATAACAAAAGTAAGACCTGCAAACTTATCTGAAGCCCCTTCTTTTTCTTGCTCTATCATATTAACCCCTGCATCTGCAAGTCGATTAATAATATCCATATTAACACTATCGTGCAAATAATCGTATATAGATTTTGCACTAATTTCACCGATATCATTTACCTGGATAAGTTCTTCCGCCGTCAGATTCATTATTTTCTTAATATCCTTGAATTGACTAAGCAATGCTTTAGCTGCAGCTTTTCCTACATTTGGAATACCAAAGCCAGTGAAAACTCTGTAAGCATCATTTTCTTTTGAAGCCTCAATGGCTGCAAGAAGCTTATCGGTATTTTTCTCCTTACCAATGATTCCCTCACTGATAAGCTCATCTCTCTTATCCTTTAAAGCGAAAACATCTGCTATATCTTTAATGTATCCTCTTCTCACAAGGTCAATGATATAAACTTCGCCAAATCCCTTAATGTCCATAGCATCTCTTGAAACGAAATTAATAATATGACGCTCCAACTGAGCTGGACAACTAGGATTCATACATTTCATATCAGCAGTATCTGCATCTCTAGAAACAGGGCCACCGCATACAGGACAAACACTTGGAATTACAAAAGTGCTAACTCCCGCTGGACGTTTATCATGCTTTACTTCCTTAACCTTTGGTATAATCTCGCCTGATTTATATACCACTATAGTATCGCCAATGCCCACATTCAAATCATTAATAAAGTCCTGATTGTGTAGCGTAGCACGGCTTACAGATGTACCGCATAAACGTATTGGCTCAAAAACTGCTGTAGGTGTCACTCTGCCAGTTCTACCAACAGAAAGCTCTATATCAAGAAGCTTTGTCTCCTTTTCCTCTGGCGGATACTTGTAAGCGATATGTCCGCTTGTGTATTTGGCACTGGTAGGAAAATCATTGCGGTAAGCAACCTGATCAATCTTTACAACAGCACCATCTATATCAAAATCAAATTCTGCTCTCTTTTCACCAATCTCATCTATGGCAGCGATAATCTCATCAGCATCTACACATAATCTGTGAAATGCTGTAGGTACTCCATGAGCCTCTAAAATATCCATGCCTCCACAGTGACTATTTGTAAGCTCCTCAGGGCCTTGCTGTACATTAAATACAAACATCCTAAGGCCACGCTCCTTAGTGATACTAGCATCAAGCTGTCTAAGTGTCCCTGCAGCCAAATTGCGAGGATTAGCAGCTAATTTACCACCATTAAGTTCCTGCTGCTCGTTATATCTATCAAAGTCCTCATGGGCCATGTAAACCTCTCCACGAAGCTGTAGAGAATCGTATGGAAAATCAAGATACTTATTAACATCTGGAATAACTAACGCATTTACGGTAACGTCCTCGCCAATTAATCCATCGCCTCTGGTCTCTGCAAGGGTCATCTTAAGCTTGCCGGCTGAATCCTTCTCATATCGAAGAGTCATACTAAGACCATCGATTTTAGCCTCAACAGAAAACTTAGCATCTGGATGAACTGCTTTAACTTTTTCAACCCAGGAAACCACATCTTCCTTGTTAAAAACATCCTCAATTGAAAGCATAGGAACATCATGTGTTACCTTAACACCAGCCTCACGCTTAGCTACTCCACCAATCTTCTGGGTTGGAGAATCAGGTGTTACCCATTCTGGATGCTCCTTCTCCGCAGCCTTTAATTGCTGCATCAACTGATCATACTCGAAGTCGCTGATTTCCGGCTCATCCTCGTTATAATATTTATCCATATGATAGTCGATTGTATCAACTAGCTTCTTGTATTCTTCTAATAACATTACTACTCCTTTTACATAAGAACTCGGGGCGAAGGCAATCTAGTTCTTAGAACCTTCTAGCATCTTCATAAGCTCTTTTATTTCTTTTGAATTCACATCGCGATAGGTATCTTCCTTCAGATTTCCTAATTCAATATTCATAATGCGAATTCTCTTTAGTGTCCTAACTCTATATCCAAAAGCCTGACACATACGACGAATCTGACGGTTTAATCCCTGGGTGAGAATAATCTTAAATTCCCTAGGGCCAGTCTTAGTCACCTTGCATTTTCTAGTTGTCACATCCAGCTCTTCTAGATAGACACCACTAGACATATTTTTAATGAAATCACCTGTAATATCCTTGTCTACAGTGACAATATATTCCTTTTCATGGGCGTTAACCGCCTTCATGATTTTATTAACCAAATCACCCTGATTAGTCAAAAGAATTAATCCTGTACTATCCTTATCAAGTCGCCCAACAGGGTATATTCTCTCAGGATAATTAATGTGCTCTATGATATTATTCTTCTCACGTTTTTCAGCAGTGCATACAATTCCTGCCGGCTTGTTATAGGCTAGAAGAATATTTTTCTTGCCTACATTAGAAACAAGCTGCCCCTTGTATCTGACCTCATCTGAAGCAGTGACCTTCATTCCCATTACAGCAAGCTGGCCATTGACAGTTACATCTCCTGCCTCTATAGCAGCATCTGCAGCTCTACGACTACATACCCCTGAATCAGACAAATACTTATTTAATCTATAAAGCTCTTCCACAAAAAGCCTCCATTAATACTACAATGGAGACCAAATACATGGTCTCCATAAAGCTCATATTAAATCTATTATTGCTGTAACAAATCTGTTCTGATATAGCCTTCCTTTTTGCCATATTTAACCTTTGTCCAGCCCTCAGCATAACTCATAATTACTGTTACCTTTTCACCTGAATAAGCAACCGCAACCTTAGATGATGACTGATCCATCTGAGAACGAATATTAGTAGTAGAAGTAAGAGTAATAACTGTACCCTCAGCTACGCTACCACCTGTAGTAGTCTCTTCCTCAGCTGCTCCATCATCAGCACCTGCCTCAGAATCAAGATCAATAGCTGTCTTTGTAATATATGCAGTAGTTCCGTTGTAATCAAACTTGTAGAAGTCACCCTCTTCACCGTAAATAGTAACTGTAGTGCCTTCTTCTACTGCGCCAAGCTTGTCGCTTTCTTTATCAGCCTCAGCTCTAACATTGGCTCTGGCATTAGTTCTACCTGTATATGAATTAGCTTCTTCCTCTGCTGCTGCCTCTTGTTCAGCCTGAGCTTCTTCCTCTGCAGCTGCTGCTTCCGCCTCTGCCGCTGCAGCCTCTGCTGCTTCCTGTTCAGCCTGTGCCTGAGCTTCTGCTGCCGCTGCAGCCTGCTCATCGTAATCCTTGTTCCACTGAACAATTGCCTCATGAAGTGTCTCATTCATAAGAGTCGCAAGTGCAGGGTCCTTCTTGAGAACCTCATCATATTTATCCTGAACATCATTTCTCTTGTCTCGTAAATCATCCTGACGGATGTAAAGCTCATATAATTCAGAAATCTGTGGGTCAAGCTCATATACATTGTTATTGCGGTTAAATGTACCATATGTATTGTTAATATAAAGCTTACCCTGATCATTCTTCTCTACGTAGAAGAAATCAAGACCTGGTACCAATGTGTCGATATTGGCATACTTCAATGATACCTCTGTAGTAACTAAATATGAGTCCTTAGTAAGACCTGGCTTAGTGTAAATCTTAACATCATTGAAGCTCTCGATGTACTGGCTATATAAAGCTGTGTAGCTAACTTCCTTATCACACATAGGAACTGCTATAGCCTTAAGTGTATCTATATCACCACTGGCAAATGCGGTGTAATAATCGTTTATTAATTTATCTAGCTCTGTATTCTTGTTAGATTTGAATTTCCTGTATACACCTGCTGTCCCGTTGTCGCCTGTATATGGGCTGGTGCCTATAAATAACACCAATGCCATGGCTATGAAAATACAACCTGCTAAAAAGTATCTTTTATTTTTAATTACGAACTCTACGCAAATATCTACTATATTTTTAAATTTTGTTTTTAAATCTTGAAAATTCATGTGCCCTCCAAATTTAATTACTGTAGACGGCCGGATTCGAACCGGCGATCTTCGGAGTCGGAGTCCGATGCGTTATCCAGCTACGCTACGCCTACTAATTAACTTGCCGAATTATTGTAACAAAGGCGCGGCAATAAGTCAATTTAAGCGACCCGCTAAAGCAAGCTGTTTAACGATTTCTGAAGTAACTTCATCCACATTTAATGTGCTTGCGTCAACTGTAATATCTGCTGCGTTTTTATATGCTTCTTCTCTATCTGAAATCATCTTTTTAATGTCATCAAGAGTCTTTCCTTTTACAAGTGGTCTCTTGTCATTGCGATTAACCCTATCAAAAATAACCTCTGGAGTTGCATCCAATCTAACTACTGTACCACTGCTTTTCATTGTATCTATATTCTCCTGCCGAAGAACGATTCCTCCGCCGCAAGAAATGATTTGATTATTTTCCTTAGCAATTATAGATAACAACTGGCTCTCAGCATTTCTAAAGCCATCCTCTCCCTTTTTCTCAAAAATCTCAGGGATGCTCATGGCCTCAACTCGCTCGATAGCTTCATCCATTTCTACCACCTGAAAAGGCAAAAATCTCTGAAGCTTCTTTGCCACAGTAGACTTACCTGTGCCCATGAAGCCAATCAAATATATGTTATTCATAAGTATTCTCCAATTATTTCTCTAATATTTTGATGATGGTATTCATATCTCCATAACTAAGCTGCCCAGGTGCAGATGCTGCATCCAAAGCTGCGAAGGAAATACATGATCCAACTAATGAACCTGCGATTCTAGAAACCTTGCCCAATGAACCCATGGAAATAGAACAAATAAGAGCATCCTCGATCTCTTCGTTGACCATATTGGCCGCCTGCAAAGAACGCACCACATCGTCTCTAGTATTTGGCATAACAGCAAGCTTTAATATATCCGCACCTGTATTATGCATCTGACCATATAAATCAATCATATCAAGAAGCTCTGGTGTCTCATGGAAATCATGATGAGAAGCCAAAACATAGGCTCCATTATTATGAAGTATATTGATGAAATCCGCTGCATCATCAATATGAGAAATCTCCAAATCTATTATATCAATATATCCTGTAGTTGACACAAAAGAAATAATATCTCGGTAAAGATCCTCCGCAATAGCAATCTCACCACCCTCCACATCGGTTCTAATTGTAAATAAAACCATTGTAGAAGCTGTAATCTCGGCCACTCTCCTAAGAGTGTCTTCAAGCACATCTCTGTCTTCTAAAAAATCAAAATAATCAGCTCGAAGCTCGATCATTGGAACTTGGACATCCACGCAATTATTAACCTGCTGAAGGACTGAATCTACTGTGGAAGCAACCACCGGTACACAGATGCTAACTTTCTGCGATGAAAGCTCCTGTGTCTTTATGATAAGTTCTTTAGACATTATAATCTCCCAATTAAAACATAAAAACTAACATATAAAAGTATAATTCAAGGGGAAATTATAAGCAATAGTTTAGTTGACTAAAGCGTTCTAATTAAATACAATAATACAAAGTTTTCATACTATTTAGTAGGAGGAAAATGTTATGAATCCTTCAGGTACTACTCGACTTACATGTCTTCTTGGCAGTCCAGTCAGCCATAGTATTTCCCCTGCAATGCACAACACGGCATTTGATGCCCTGGGCTTAGATTATAGCTACATGGCATTTGATGTTTCCGAGGAAAATATTAAAACAGCAGTCGATGGACTTCGCCTTTTCAATTGCAGAGGCTTTAATCTTACTATGCCTTTAAAGACAGCCATCATCCCATATTTGGATGAGATGTCAGAGGCTGCTAGATTATCCCACTCTGTTAATACTTGCGTCATTGAAGATGGCAAATTAATAGGACATACCACAGACGGTATTGGCTTTTTACAGGCCATGGTAGACAGCGGAATCGAATACAAAGAAAAGGTTCTCACTGTTCTTGGAGCAGGTGGCGCTGCCACATCTATCATTGTTCAGGCTGCCATTGATGGGGTTAGCAAAATCAATATCTTCAAAAGAAAAAACGCTTCTTTTGATAAGGTGGTGGATTTTGCTGACAGAATTACTAGAGCTACAGATTGTGATGTGTTTGTATTTGATATTGCAGATATGACCACACTTGAATTTTGTCTACAGGAAAGTGACATTCTCATTAATGCCACTAATGTAGGAATGGGCGATGATGACTCATCTCTCATCCCACCTGAGTTCCTTTACAAGGAATTAATTGTTACTGATGTTATTTATCATCCTGCATATACACGTCTTTTACAGGACGCTAAAAAAGCTGGATGTAAAGTTATGAATGGTAAATACATGCTTTTATATCAAGGTGCTGCTGCTTTCAAGCTCTGGACCCAAAAAGACATGCCAATTGACCTAATTAAAGAAAAATGCTTCGCGGAGGAATAAAATGAGCTTCAATTACTTAAAGAAAATGCCAACACCTGAGGAAATCAAAGAACAGCTTCCTGTTTCTGAAAAGCTTCAAGAGATTAAGAAGCAGCGTGACAAGGAAATCGCTGATATTATCACAGGCAAGGACGATAGATTTTTATGTATCATCGGACCATGTTCAGCTGACAATGAGGACGCTGTATGCGAATACATCAACAAGCTTTCTCGTGTGGCTGAGGACATAAAAGACAAGGTACTTGTGGTACCTAGAATTTACACTAATAAGCCTCGTACTACAGGCAGTGGCTACAAGGGAATTGCTTCTCAACCAGACCCTAACGAAGCTCCTGATATGGTTGCCGGACTTATTGCAATGAGAAAAATGCATATCCGTGCAATGACAGAGTCTGAGCTTACACCTGCTGATGAGATGCTCTACCCTGAGAACTGGGGCTATGTAGATGATTTACTTTCATATGTAGCAATTGGCGCTCGTTCTGTAGAGGATCAGCACCACCGCCTTACTGTTTCAGGATTTGACGTTGCATCAGGTATGAAGAATCCTACATCCGGAGATTTCAGTGTAATGCTTAATTCCGTATATGCGGCTCAGCATCCACACCATTTCACTTTCTCTGGCTATGAGGTTAAGACTAGCGGTAACCCACTTGCCCACACAATTTTACGTGGAGCTGTATCAAAGCACGGCAACAGCACTCAGAACTACCACTATGAGGACCTTATTCGTCTTCATAATATGTACGAGGAAATGGACCTTGTTAATCCTGCTTGCATCATCGACGCTAACCACTCTAACTCAAACAAGCAGTTCAAGGAACAGATTCGAATCGTAAAAGAAGTAATGCACAACAGAAATCATTCTGACGACATTAAAAAGCTTGTAAAGGGTGTCATGATAGAAAGCTACTTAGTAGAGGGCAATCAGCCTATTTCAGACCACCAGACATACGGCCAGTCAATCACAGACCCATGCCTTGGTTGGGAAGACACAAGACACTTACTCTATACAATTGCAGAACGAAACTAATACAAAAATCCTCGAGCTTTGGGGAGCTTCCCAAAGCTCGAGGATTTTTTATCTTATAACCTTTTATTAGATGCCAAAACTGCCACAAACTGATTCTATTACAAAATACATAGCCACCATTGCTATCATAAAAATATTTATAACAAACAAAAATATTGTAATGACTATGCTTAATGCCTTATTCCCAAAAGTATTATGCGCGCCCCATCTCATACATTTTGTCATAAGCTTAAATGTTATGACAATCAATCCAATCATACAAGCAATTGTGAAATTATCCCGCACATTATTGCCCGTAAATATGCCTAATAATAGAATTGCAATCCCCACAAATAATAAAATGTTTTTTATATTTATTATTTTTCGTTTTTTGCACGTGCCCATGTTGTTCAAATCGTTATCTAAATCATTCATCTGATTATTTTCCATAACTTTTTACATACTCCATATATTCTTAAATCTAAAATTACGGCAAACCATCGTAATTACGATAATTACCCCGCACAATATTTGATTCATTGATATCAAGCTATCATTATGGGTAAATCTAAAGAAATCTAATACAATTTTCAATAACGTATATACGATAACCGCTGCATAAGCATCATATTTATTTTTAATTCTAAACATGCAAGATATTACAAAAGCTATAATGAAACATACAGCTTCCACCTTCTGCACCGGAAAGATAGCTCCATGAATTAATCTACCACCACAGCACCCTCCAATGGAACATCCTATTTTACCAATTCCATACATAATTGGTGCTGCTATTACAAAAGATTCTAAATACTCTCTTTTATATTCTGGTGTTATTTTTCCCATTATCACATATGCAATATAACCCCCTAACACACCTCCAAGGGAATAAAATCCCATAGATGTAAATCCAGATTTCGCCAAAGGAATCCCTAGACTTACACAAGGAACCAAAATAAATAAGATCATTAGAAAATATATTACATATTCCAGCTTTACTTTGTGCATTATCAAATCAGCTGCAACGACTGCGTATCCCACTAATAAAGAAATACTAATTAATAATAAATACATAAATTTCCTATATTAAAAATAACTGCATCACACCCGCGCTGGCACATTGATTTAATGTGCTTGCCATCATATTCATAATATAAATGGCATAAAGAATCCCGATAACAAACAACAATACTATTAAGGAATAAAGAACCAGCGCTACGATAGCAATTGGATTCCTAGGATTATAAACCATTGCAATAATCATATATACTAGACCTGCAATAAATAATCCAAACCAAAGTAATCCTATAAATCCATTTGCTGATTCAGACAACCCTGAGGAGTTGCGAATCGAAGAAATAACACCCATTCCAATTATATTCACCACTAACAAAACAAGTGAAATAATTGAACATCTTTTTGAACTTTTAATTTTATCTTCTGACATTGTTATACCTCCCTTTTATCTTCTGGTTTGCGATAGATAAAATAGCTCTCACATAGGTAGTGGTTTACTACTCTCTCTAAAAAATTTCAACCCTTTTCAAAAAAATATCAAAGTATCTTTTATATAGCCCATTTCAGACTACCAGCCATACAGCCAACCATCTAAAGAATAATAAGCAATTAAATAAGGATTATTCTTTCCCAAAGCCATAAAATCTGCTGTTCCAAACTTTTTCATAAAGCTGACGAACTGATAATCGTTTATTAACAAATTGTCATATGTATTTTCAGAATAGCCATATTTATAATTCCTGTTTCTTAAATAATACTTTACATCTATATTATCTAGATATATTTCCTCAGGAACCTGTGATATTCCTATTCTGTAATTCTTATCAGAAAAATCATCAGCATATTCTTTTATCAAATCATCAACCTTTGATATATCCGTGCCATCCTTCACAAGAATAGAAAATTCAAATCTCATATTTTCATCTGTAACATATGAATCATACGCTTCAAAGGAGCGGGACTGATTGTATGGAATATAAGGAATTGTTTCCATGAAATAATTAGGAATAATTAAATAATCATCCAGATATTCATCAGTAATCGCCTTTACCTCTTCCGCTTTCTTTGATGAATAATAATAAACACTATACTCATCTTCTATTATTCCTTCTTTCTTAGAATATTTAACAGAAAAATGAATCCCATCTCCATCCTCAACTGAATAATAAATTATCCCAGTTACTTTACCACTATCATCTTTTTCCGGTGATGCGTGTGTAATATTAAAATCTCCACCATACCTATCATGAAGTTGACTTTCTATTCTCCATTCACCAAAAGACTCTCTAAAATGAAATGCGAAATATATAATCAAAATTGCAAGTAGCAAAACTACTAATCCTATTTTTTCAAAAAAACCTAATTTTATTTCTTCCATTTCTACTCCTGGACAATTCTAGCCGAATATAGAAAGCAATCCATTTCATTTTCTCTAAAGATGCCTTCCACACATACATCTTTATTTAAAAGTGACATATACTTTTCTTCATCGTCCTCATCAGCAAATAATATTGTAATATAGCTTCCTGTATCATGGTCAAAATCACTATATAACCTGTAATCTCCACACACTAAGAAAAGCTTGCCCGTCGCTCTATAAACTGGCTGTTCTAAGGGTTGTCCCTTCATATTAAACAATTCTTCAACAGGTTTAATATCCTTCTCATTAGCACCTATTTCACTAAAGCCCTTAGATATCTCTTTATTTGGTAGATAGAACCCTGTAACAATATTATTCTCATCGTAATCACATATTACCTCTGCGCGAAAAACCACCTCATCGCCAATTTGATATTCTTCCTCGTCATTTACAAAAAACGATATATATTCAGAATCATCTCCCAAATCCGAGCCTACATGTAAATAGTGATTTATAGCGCCATATTCCGTTTCTTCTTCAACAATATCAGTTACGTAACCTCTATAGTATCCAACGGGGGTATAATCATTTTCATAATCATAATCGTAGGTTAATTTACCATTATTCCAACTATGATAAGCAAGATTATAGCTACCAACTATATACTCATTTGAAGTGATAGTTCTGAAATCAGCTGTCCCCAATTCCTCCACAAACTGTTCTTCAAGTCCATCATATGACGTGTAACAACTGATATCCTTGTTAGCCTCGTAAATATTGTCCGGAACCTTCATGACAACAACAGCTAAATTCTCATATGTTACCGAATCAGCAATGTCGCTTAACATATCATCCACTTTTGATACATCGTCATCCTCAGACAAATAAACCCACATAATATGCCTGATTCCAACTTTGCAATATTCCTCAAAGGTATCAACATTTACTATGTTATGCCAATAGAAATGAGGCTGTGAAAGAAAAAAATTGTCAATGATGAGCGCATCATCATAATACTTATCAGAAACATTTCTTACAAAGGAAATATAATCTTTGCTGTAGTAATAGTCAGCATACCCATCACCCCAAGACGACTCGTCATAATTGTAACTTATCTTAAAACTCACCTCTCCGTCTTTATCAGTGTAAGTCCCATCCTCTGGCTTACTCTTGCCGAAAGTACCATATTCATTCCAAAATGAAACCCTAAGCCTTAGTGGCTTTATTATTCTAGGAATTATAAAACTAAATATAGTCGGTATTACAAGCACCAAAATAAGCAATGCTCGTATTACTGTTACTAAGATGTCTCTATCTTTTGCCTTCACTTAAAAACTCCCTTTTGCTGCATATGCCATAATAGCAGCTACAGTCTTTGAATCCTGAAGTTCTCCTCTATAGCACATATCCATAAGATCTTTTAAATCCCATTCTTCGATATCGATTTCTTCAGATTCATCAAGGTGCTGCTCGCCAACTTTTTCCAGCTCAGTTGCCAAATATACATCGATAAACTCATCACAGAAAGCAACTGTGGATTTTAATGATAAAAGTTTTTCCAACTTTCCAGCTCTGTATCCAGTTTCCTCTTCCAATTCACGTTCTGCGCAGATTTTAGTATCCTCTTCTACTGAATCACGCTTACCAGCAGGTACCTCTAGAGTCTCCCTGTCTATTGCATTTCTGTACTGACGCACCATAAGGATTTTGCCGTTTGGCTTAACAGCAAGCACACAAGCTGCCCCCATTCTGTGGCTTACAAAATCCCACTTTTCTGTCTTTCCATTTGGAAGCTGCATAGTATCCTCATAAATATCAAGAATTGCTCCCGAATGGATCAACTCCCTATTAATTCTTTTAATTTCTTTCAAGTCTTAATTCTCCTCATCTTTTTTTATACTTTCTCACTCGTAGTTAGCGTGTGATAAAAAAACTAATCCGCAATATAGGTAGTAGTCTACTACTCTAGCTCATAAATTTCAACCCTTTTTCTAAAAATACCAATTCAGGCAGTACCCATTTTCACTTTTCCTACTGCCTATATCCCAAAATACTCTACATGCAGTAACGCACCGCCTCCCGCTACTACCGCCCATAAAAATGGGTTCAAAAAAAGCGGGTGGATAACCACCCGCCAAATTTTACTTTGCGTAATCAGTAACTCGTGACTCACGAATAACATTAACCTTAATCTGTCCAGGATACTCAAGCTGTGACTCAATCTGCTTTGAAATATCTCTAGCCATGATGACCATATCGGCATCTGTTACCTGTTCAGGAACCACCATGATACGAATCTCTCTACCTGCCTGAATAGCAAAAGACTTTTCAACACCCTTAAATCCGTTTGAAATTTCTTCAAGTTCTTTTAATCTGTTTGTGTATGTCTCCATCGCCTCGCGACGAGCACCAGGTCTAGCTGCACTAATAGTATCAGCTGCCTGTACAATACAAGCTATAAGTGTCTCTGGCTCAACATCACCATGGTGTGCCTCAACAGCATTGATAACTGTCTGTGACTCCTTATACTTGCGACATAAATCAGCACCAAGCTGTACATGAGTACCCTCTTGCTCTCTATCTACAGCCTTACCGATATCATGGAGTAATCCGGCGCGCTTAGCCATACGGACATCAAGTCCAAGCTCAGCTGCAAGTAAGCCTGATAATTGAGCAACCTCGATAGAATGCTTAAGTACATTCTGACCGTAGCTGGTTCTGAACTTCATCTTACCTAAAAGTCTAAGAAGCTCTGGGTGAATACCCTGAACACCAACCTCGAGAGCGGCTGCATCGCCTTCTTCTCTGATCTGCTGTTCAACTTCTTTCTTAGCCTTCTCTACTGTCTCCTCGATTCTAGCTGGATGAATTCGTCCATCTACAATGAGCTTTTCAAGTGCGATACGTGCAATTTCACGTCTCACTGGATCAAATGCTGATAAAATAACTGCCTCAGGAGTATCATCAATGATAAGCTCTACACCTGTCATAGTCTCTAAAGTACGAATATTTCGTCCCTCACGACCAATGATACGTCCCTTCATCTCATCATTAGGAAGCTGCACTACAGAAATTGTAGTCTCTGCAACATGATCAGCTGAACACTTCTGAATAGCACTTACAACGATATCACGTGCCTTCTTGTCAGCCTCATCTTTAGCCTGTGCAAGACTTTCCTTAATAAGCTTTGCCGCGTCTAATTTGACGTCTTCTTCTACAGATTTTAAAAGTTGTTCTTTTGCTTGTTCGGAGGTAAGTCCTGAGATTCTCTCTAGTTCCTGTATACGCTGTTGATTAAGCTTAGCAACCTCTTCACGCTGCTTGTTCAGTTGCTGTTCCTGACGAGCAAATTCAGCCTCCTTTTTCTCGCATGCATCTAATTTCTTCTCAAGGTTATCTTCCTTCTGAGAAATTCTATGCTCACTTCTCTGAATCTCTGCTCGGCGCTCACGGATTTCCTTATCGAGATCGTTCTTCTGTCTCATGGCATCTTCTTTTGCCTCGAGCATGGCCTCTCTCTTCTTAGCCTCCGCGCTCTTAACTGCCTCATCAATAATCTCACGAGCTTTTTCCTCAGCCGAGCCAATCTTCCGTTGGCCTTGTTTCTCGTGAATATTATTAGAAACAATAAGAGTACCCACAACTGCTACAACAGCAACGACAATTGCAACAATAATCGTTACTACGTCCACAGGAGCACCTCCTTATTTAATTTTCTAATTTGAATATAAAATAAAAGCTATACTGCTCTCATTTATAAACTTCAACACATTTAGTTTAACTTTCTAAAGTACGTCTGTCAAGACTAGTATACTAGATATAGTAGTCCCACAGGGCCTTAACAAAAGATTTATACAATAAGTAATACACAGTACCACTGGTATCTGTCCATTAATTAACTTTTAATTCAATACTCTACTTATAGATTCAGAAGAATATCCCCTGCCAGCTAAGAAACGATACATCTTAGCCTTCTGCTCATAGGTGGCATTATCAGGATTATATCCCTTCTTCTCTAATAAACGCTGAATCTGATCTGTCTCATCACATGCGTACTCATCCTCAATAGCTCGCTCTATAACATCAGGCTTAATTCCCTTGTTCATAAGGTCCTGCTTAATGCGTCGCTTGCTTCGAGATTCCATGTAAAAACGAATATGACTACAAGCCATACGATAATCATCAAGATAGCCGTAATCATTTATATAATCAATGGCAATATCAATAATATCCGCTGGATAGCCTCCCTCTTTTAGCTTGTCTCTAAGATTCTTCTCTGAGCGATCCTGCTTCTCTAAAAGATGAAGCGCCCTCTTCTTACAACGAGGAATCAGGATATCTCTACATATCTCCTGATAATCCTCAAGAGACAACTCTGACTCTTCCTCTATGCCATAGCTTTCATATTCTTTTTTATATAGAACAAAATCTGTCCCGCTATCGAGACAGATTTTTGCTCTTCCCTTTGTTAACTTAACAAGAGACTTTACATACATGATTATTCAATAACCTCTGCAGGAATATCTTCCTTCTCTCCACCAACTAAGCCAATCTCAGTCTCATCTGCCTCAGCGTAATGGTCACGGATAGCAGATGCAATCTCCTCACATACATCAGGATTCTGCTTGAGATATAACTTAGCATTCTCACGACCCTGGCCAATCTTCTCACCAAGGTATGCATACCAAGCACCAGACTTCTGAACGATGTCTAAGTTAGTAGCTACATCAAGAATATCTCCCTCACGTGAGATACCCTCACCGAACATAATATCAAACTCTGCCTCTCTAAAAGGAGGTGCGATCTTATTCTTAACGATTTTAGCACGAGTTCTGTTACCGATAACCTCTCCGCTCTGCTTTAATGCCTCGATACGACGAACATCGATACGTACTGAAGCATAGAACTTAAGAGCACGACCACCAGTAGTGGTCTCTGGGTTACCAAACATAACACCAACCTTCTCACGAAGCTGGTTAATAAAGATAACTACGCAATTAGTCTTAGCTACAATACCTGTAAGCTTTCTCATAGCCTGAGACATAAGACGTGCATGAAGACCTACGTGAGAATCACCCATATCACCATCAATCTCGGCCTTAGGTACAAGTGCTGCAACAGAGTCAACTACGATAATATCCATAGCACCTGAACGAACCATAGTCTCTGTAATCTCAAGAGCCTGCTCACCATTATCAGGCTGTGAAATGTACAAGTCGTCAATATTAACACCGATAGCCTTAGCGTATTTAGGATCAAGGGCATGCTCTGCATCGATGAATCCTGCAATACCGCCTGCCTTCTGAACCTCTGCTACTGCATGAAGTGCAAGTGTAGTCTTACCAGATGACTCTGGTCCATATATCTCAATAATACGGCCCTTAGGGAATCCACCCTGACCAAGAGCAATATCAAGGCTGATAGAACCAGTAGGTACTGTCTCTACCTGAATATTAGCGCCCTCGCCAAGCTTCATAACTGAACCCTTACCGTACTGCTTCTCAATCTGTGAAATCGCCGCATCTAATGCTCTTAATTTATCTTCGTTTGCCATTTTATAAAACCTCCGTTCGGAACAACTGTTCGTTCTTTAAATATAATAATAGATAAACACATAATAAAAGTCAACAACAAATTTGGGAAAAAATAAGAAAAAAACAAAAAAGACAGTGGCGACTGCCACTGCCCTTTAATATACATGGGATTATCTATATCGTCAAGTCCAAATTAGTCTCTACCAAACTCAGAAAGAACAAGACCTTCATTTCTATCCTGAACCATGCCTACAGACCAAGAATTAACGAACAACAGAAGCGGTCTATCCTTCAAATCCTTAATCTTCTTCATATCTGAAGTACCGGAAATCTTGTTGATATCGTAGTCTCCTTCAATCCATCTGATGTGCTCATATGGAAGATTCTCAAGACCTATCTCTACATTGTATTCGTTGTTAAGACGGTACTTAAGTACGTCAAATTGAAGCACACCTACAACACCTACGATGATTTCTTCCATACCAGTATTATACTCCTGGAAAATCTGGATAGCACCCTCCTGGGCAATCTGTGTGATTCCCTTCATGAACTGCTTACGCTTCATGGTATCAATCTGGCGAACACGGGCAAAATGCTCAGGTGCAAATGTAGGAATACCCTCGAACTTGAATGTCTTTTTAGCTGATGTAAATGTATCACCAATGCTATAAAGACCTGGATCAAATACACCAATAATATCTCCTGCGTACGCCTTATCAACTATCTTACGCTCATCAGCCATCATCTGCTGTGGTGCAGAAAGCTTAGACTTACGGCCCCCCTGAACATGAGTATATTCCTTAGTTGCATCAAAGGTACCTGAACAAATACGAAGGAACGCAACTCTATCTCTATGAGCCTTGTTCATGTTAGCCTGAATCTTAAATACGAATGCAGAGAAATCCTCTGAAAATGGGCTAATTTCACCTGCATCACTCATACGAGGAAGTGGGCTATATGTCATCTGAAGGAAATGCTCAAGGAATGTCTCAACGCCAAAGTTAGTAAGAGCAGAACCAAAGAATACTGGTGAAAGCTCACCCTTTGTAACAAGGTCCTGATTAAACTCAGCACCTGCGCCATCTAAAAGCTCAAGTTCCTCCATAAGCTGCTCATACTTCTCATCTCCGATTTCTTCCCTAAGAGCAGGATCATCGATAGAAAGAATACGCTCTTCACCCTGCTTTGTACCCTTTTGAGTATCAGAGAACATGCGAACTGTACGCTCATTTCTGTCGTATACACCCTTAAATTCCTTACCAGAACCAATTGGCCAGTTAATAGGAACTGTAGCAATACCAAGCTCATTTTCGATATCATCTAAAAGCTCAAATGTATCATTCGCATCTCTATCCATCTTATTAATGAATGTAAAAATAGGAATATGTCTCATAACACAGACTTTGAAAAGCTTTCTAGTCTGTGCCTCAACACCCTTAGATGCATCGATAACCATTACTGCAGAGTCAGCAGCCATAAGTGTACGATATGTATCCTCTGAGAAGTCCTGATGTCCTGGTGTATCAAGAATATTGATGCAATAGCCATCATATTCAAACTGAAGAACTGATGAAGTAACAGAAATACCTCTCTCCTTCTCAATCTCCATCCAGTCAGAAACTGCATGTCTAGCTGTTGCCTTACCCTTAACCGAACCTGCTAAATTAATCTGACCACCATACAAAAGAAACTTCTCTGTAAGTGTAGTCTTACCAGCATCGGGATGGGAAATAATCGCAAATGTACGACGTCTCTTTATCTCTTGCTCAACTGTATAAGCCATCTATAACCTCCATGTAGCCTAAATCCGCCTGTTACACTCTCAAGCCTGATATTGCTTTCATTCACTAAAATGTGAACTTCAGCAACACTCAAAGCTTGATAACCACAGGCTCACATAATATTTATAATCGTCTTAATAATTGCAAACCGAAAAATAGCCTATATCGTCGCAACGATATAGGCCATAACTTCATAGTTTGTAAGCTGTAAAACTGATTAGTATTTACGCTTTCTAGCAGCCTCAGACTTCTTCTTACGCTTTACTGAAGGCTTCTCATAGTGCTCACGCTTACGAATCTCCTGCTGGATGCCAGCCTTAGCACAGTTTCTCTTAAATCTACGAAGAGCGCTGTCTA
>JAFYYR010000024.1 GCA_017557435.1 Pseudobutyrivibrio sp.
CGTATGAAGTCTCAGCACAACCTGCACATGATCCTGAGAACTCAAGGAGTGGCTGAGTGAACTGTGAGCCCTTAACTGTAAGGTCAGAACCTGCTGCTTCCTTACGTCCAACATTAGCTACTAAGTAGTTGAATACTGGCTGCTCGTCTGCTTCTTCTGCCTGTGGAACCATTGTAATAGCACCAACTGGACAAACTGTTGTACACTCGCCGCATCCCATACAATCAAGTGGAGATACTGACATTGTGTACTTGTACTCAGAAGCCTTTGGCTTTGTATCAGCAAGCTTGATGTTTGCTGGAGCTGCCTTAACCTCGTCCTCTGAAAGCATGAATGGACGGATTGTAGCATGTGAACATACAAATGCACACTGGTTACACTGAATACACTTTGTCTCATCCCATGTAGGAACTGTTACGGCTGTACCACGCTTCTCGTAAGCAGCTGCACCAAGCTCGAACTGTCCGTTAGGATTCTCAACGAATGCTGAAACTGGAAGTGAATCACCATCCATCTTAGAGATTGGCTCAAGAAGATTCTTAACCATCTTAACAAGCTCTGGACGACCCTCAAGTGCTGGCTTAGCAGGATCTGCTGCTGGGTTCTTCCATGAATCTGGAACATTTACCTTATGTACAGCATCTACACCAGCGTCGATAGCGTTGTAGTTCATCTGAACAACATCGTCACCCTTCTTGCCGTATGACTTCTTAGCTGCCTGCTTCATGTAATCTACTGCCTGATCGATAGGCATTACATCAGCGAGCTTGAAGAATGCTGACTGAAGGATTGTATTTGTACGCTTACCCATACCAATCTCGATAGCCTTATCGATAGCATTGATTGTGTAAAGCTGGATATTGTTATCAGCGATGTATTTCTTAGCCTCTGCGTTAAGGTGCTGCTCAAGCTCCTCATCTGACCACTGGCAGTTAATCATGAATACTCCGCCTGGCTTAACGTCCTGTACCATCTTCATACCCTGTGTAACGTAAGCTGGGTTATGGCAAGCAACGAAGTCAGCCTGATTAATATAGTAAGGAGACTTGATTGGGTTGTCACCGAATCTCAAGTGAGAAATTGTAACACCACCAGTCTTCTTAGAGTCATACTGGAAGTATGCCTGGATATACTTGTCTGTGTGGTCACCGATGATCTTTGTAGAGTTCTTGTTAGCACCTACAGTACCATCTCCACCAAGGCCCCAGAACTTGCACTCCTTAGTACCAGGAGCTGATGTAATAGGAGCTGGCTTAACCTCTGGAAGTGAAAGGTTAGTAACATCATCAACAATACCGATTGTAAATCTGCGCTTTGGCTCAGACTTCTCAAGTTCCTTATATACAGCAAATACTGATGAAGGAGGAGTATCCTTAGAACCAAGACCATATCTACCACCGCAGATTGTAATGTCGTTAAGACCTGCTTCACGAAGTGTTGTAGCAACATCAAGGTAAAGAGGATCTGCAAGAGCACCTGGCTCCTTTGTTCTGTCTAAGATAGCGATCTTCTTTGCTGTCTTTGGAAGTGCAGCAAGGAATGCCTCTGATGACCAAGGTCTGTAAAGACGAACCTTAAGTACACCAACCTTCTCGCCGTGTGCGTTGAGGTAATCAATAACCTCCTCTGCTACGTCGTTGATAGAACCCATAGCTACGATGATTCTATCTGCATCAGCAGCACCATAGTAGTTGAAAAGCTTGTAATCTGTACCAAGCTTTGCATTTACCTTGTCCATGTACTTCTGAACAACTGCTGGGAAATTATCATAAGCTGTGTTGCAAGCTTCTCTATGCTGGAAGAAAACGTCTCCGTTCTCATGTGAACCACGCATTGTTGGGTGCTCTGGATTAAGAGCCTTAGCTCTGAACTCAGCGATAGCATCCATGTTAACCATCTCTTTGAGATCTGCATAATCCCACTTTTCAATTTTCTGAATCTCGTGTGATGTACGGAATCCGTCAAAGAAATTAAGCACAGGAACCTTACCCTCGATAGCTGCAAGGTGAGCTACTGGAGAAAGATCCATTACTTCCTGTGGATTTGTCTCAGCCATCATTGCGAAACCTGTCTGACGACAAGCATATACATCGGAATGATCACCGAAGATGTTAAGTGACTGTGTAGCAACTGTACGAGCTGATACATCGAATACACAAGGGAGCTGCTCTGCAGCAATCTTGTACATATTAGGGATCATAAGAAGAAGACCCTGTGAAGCTGTAAATGTAGTAGTAAGTGCACCTGCACCAAGTGAACCGTGAACGGCACCTGCTGCACCTGCCTCAGACTCCATTTCAACTACCTTAACCTGGTTTCCGAAAATATTCTCAAGGCCTGCTGCTGACCACTGGTCAACGAAATCGGCCATTGGGCTGGATGGTGTAATAGGATAAATAGCAGCAACATCAGTAAACGCATAAGCTACGTGTGCTGCAGCCTGGTTACCATCCATAGACTGTTTTGCTCTTGGCATTTCTAAATTCCTCCTTCAATTATATAAGCATTTATAGTATCACGAGTGAGTCAATAATTAACCGGAACCCCACCCCATAATGCCGTAATTTTATGATAGGACTATTGAGAAAATAAATCAATAAAGGAACAGTGCAATTCTGTTCATTTTGGAGTACAAAATTGTTAAATATTTTTAATTTGTTGTATAAAATTGCTAAAAATTTAACAATCTCCTCTTCCAACCTATGTTTGATGTGGCTATTTTTACTTTTGAGACGGACAAATGTCTTTCTATTATGCACATGTCAAAAAATTTCAAAATAAGCGACCAAAAATCAGCATATTTCTTCGCAAACTTTCATTGACACAGACTACTTTGTTAAATATAATTTTAAAAAATTTACAGTCTTGCATACAGAAAGAGAGGAAAATTTATGGCATCGATTATTGGTGATGGCATTACTTTCGACGACGTCTTACTGGTTCCACAGTATTCGGAAGTAACTCCAAATCTTATTGATCTTCACACAAACTTAACTAGAAAAATCAGACTTAACATTCCTATGATGAGTGCCGCTATGGATACTGTTACAGAATCCCGCATGGCAATCGCCATGGCTCGCCAGGGTGGTATCGGTATTATCCACAAGAACATGTCAATCGAAGCTCAAGCTGAAGAAGTTGACAAGGTTAAGCGTTCTGAGAACGGCGTTATCACTGACCCATTCTCTCTCGGCCCAGATAACACACTTGCAGAAGCAGACGAACTTATGGGCAAGTTCAGAATTTCTGGTGTACCTATTACTAAGGAAGACGGCACACTCATTGGTATCATCACTAATCGTGACCTTAAATTCGAAACAGATTTCACTAAGAAAATCAGCGAGTCTATGACTTCTGAGGGTCTTATCACAGCTAAGGAAGGTATCTCACTTGAAGAGGCTAAGGCAATCCTCGCTAAGTCTCGTAAGGAAAAGCTTCCAATCGTTGATGATGACTTCAAGCTCAAGGGACTCATCACAATCAAGGATATTGAAAAGCAGATTAAATACCCTAACGCTGCTAAGGATGACCAGGGCAGACTTCTTTGCGGTGCTGGTGTTGGTATCACAGGCAACATGATGGAGCGTGTAGAGGCACTTGTTGAGGCTCAGGTAGACGTTATCGTTATGGACTCAGCTCACGGTCACTCTAAGAACATCATCGAGGCAGTTAAAAAGGTTAAGACAGCTTTCCCAGATCTTCAGGTTATTGCTGGTAACATCGCTACAGGCGAGGCTACAAAGGCTCTTATCGAAGCTGGTGCAGATGCTGTTAAAGTTGGTATCGGACCTGGTTCTATTTGTACAACACGTGTTGTTGCAGGTATCGGTGTTCCTCAGATTTCAGCAATCATGGATTGCTATGCTGTAGCAAAAGAATACAATGTTCCTATTATCGCTGATGGTGGTATCAAGTACTCAGGCGATATGACAAAGGCCCTTGCTGCTGGTGGTTCAGTATGTATGATGGGTTCAATGTTTGCAGGATGCGACGAGGCTCCTGGTTCATTCGAGCTCTTCCAGGGTCGTAAATACAAGGTATACCGTGGTATGGGATCCTTAGCAGCTATGGAGAATGGTTCTAAGGACCGTTACTTCCAGGAAGGTGCTAAGAAGCTTGTTCCAGAGGGTGTTGAAGGACGTGTTGCTTACAAGGGTTCCCTTGAAGACGTTATCTTCCAGCTCATCGGTGGTATCCGCTCAGGTATGGGTTACTGTGGTTGCCCTACTATCCCAGAGCTTCAGGAACGCGGCAAATTCGTGAAGATTTCCGCTGCTTCTCTTAAGGAGTCACATCCACATGACATTCATATTACTAAAGAAGCACCTAACTATTCAGTAGACGGCTAAATCGTTACCGTATAGAAGTTTCACAGTATAAATAATGCCTCCAGTAGCTATCAAGCTCTTAGTGTTGTGTAGCTTGACATGTAGTCAAGCGGAACAATATCTAAGGCTTGAGAGTGTAACTGGAGGCTTTTTATATGCAAGTTAAAAAAATGCCAAGCTGCTAAAGCAGCTTGGCACTTTATTTATTCTTTATTCTTCTACAACTTCTTCTACTTCTTCTACATCTTCTGCAGTGCTAGAGAAACGTGATACTTCATCCTGAAGTCGCTGAGAGATTTCACGGTTACTCTCTGAGTCATCATGAATTGTTGTGATTGACTCAAGGATTCCTGTTGTGCTTTCTGTAGCTTCAGAAACACCCTGTGTACAATCATTAATAACTCTTGAGATATGATCAATCTCTGATGTCATCTCACTGATTGTAGAATTGAGAACTACTGTATTGTCATTTACGCTATCAAGTACTGCGTTGATATCTTCAGCATCCTGATAGTACTGCTTAGCAACACCTTCGAAATCGTCGTAATCTGAAAGTACTGTCTCGCTTACGTAAGAAAGCATCTCATTAGAGTTATCTGCAAGAGCCTCAACGGCTGAAATAACCTGATTACTGATTTCCTGAATTGAGTTAGCTGTCTCTTTACTGTGCTCAGCAAGCTGTCTGATTTCATCAGCAACTACTGCGAATCCCTTACCTGCTTCACCAGCTCTAGCTGCCTCAATTGAAGCATTAAGAGCAAGAAGATTTGTCTGAGCTGCAATCGAAAGGATATCTTCTGTAAGAGTCTGAATCTGCTCAACATTCTTACTTTCTGCAATAGAATTCTCAAGTGTATCTTTGATAGATGAAACCATCTCATTTGTGGAAGCTTTCATCTTCTCTGTCTTCTCACGGATAACAGTAGCATGTTCCTTGATATCAGCTACTCTGTTAGTTCCTTCTGATACCTGGTTAGAAACCTGTCCTACTGCATTGTTAACATCTCCAGCCTCTTCGTTAAGTGAAAGGAGTGTATTGTTGGCTGTCTCCATGCTAGCTGTAAGCTCTTCCATTACTGCTGATACATTGCTAACATCATCCTTAGAAGAATTAACTATTCCAACTGTGTTTTCTACTGAAGTATAGATATTTCCAGACTCGTCTTTGATTGTAAAAATAATCTTTTCCAATGTCTCTAAGAAGTTGTTAATACCACTAACTAATACGCCAACTTCATCCTTAGAACGATTCTTAAGTCTGTGAGCCAAGTTTGCATTGCCGGCATTCATCTCGCTAATCATCTTATCAAGTTCCTTTGCTGAACTTACAAGAGGATTAACCGCTCTGATTACCATGATAATAGTTCCAACTGATGCAATGACTAATAGTACAATACCAATAATAATAGATTTTTGAACTTCTTTTTCAGCCTTAGCAAGCTTTGCATCGTTTTGCTGTACTAATTGCTCCAGCTTTTCAGTCATAAGACCTACATTTTCCTCATAAACTGTTACCATCTCATGAGAACCAGCAAAGTATCTGGTACTTGCGCCTGCAAAATCATTATTATAGTAGAGCTTCTCTATTTCCTTATATTCTGAGACAAAGCCTAAGGCAGCATTGCTCATTACCTCATATTCTTCTGTGAATTCCTTGTCATTGATTGTAGCCACATGGGTCTTCAAATCCGCTATAGCTTCCTCAACAGCACCGTACTCATTTGCGCCAAGACCAATAATTTGGTCTCTAACTTCAGTGTTATCCCAATTGCCACCATACATATAATTCATAGTCTGAAGAACAAAGAAACGCTTAACTAAGTTCTGCACATTAGTGTTTGCGTTACCAAAGTCCTGCTCAACTAACAAATATGTGTCTGACATAGTATTTGCAGATTTAACTGCTGTTCTAAAATTCACTGCAATAATAGATACACCAATGACCATAACTAGATCAATGATAAATATACCTAACAGCATCTTGGTTTTCATACTTGTCTTCATAATTATTAACACTCCTTCAAAACACAGCCCACAAAAAATCCCCGCAGGGGAAATTACTAAAGTAATTTTACCACGCGAGGATTTTCAAGTTATGAGCAAAATATAAAATTTTTATGAACATTCTGTAGAATATTACTCAGGAAAAAGCACCTCTTATCCCCAGTATTCTACAGCTCGCTCAAGCCATCCTTGAGCCTTTGTACGCTTTCCAAGTCCTATACCGTGAGGTACGCCGAAATATTTCTCATATTTATGTTCTACGCCAGCTTTTGTAAGTGCCTCGTCAAATACATCTGCGTGTCTGCTGGCTGGAACCAAAACATCCCAGCTACCTGAAAACATAAATGTCTTTGGATAGTCATCCTCAATGTACTTTTGCACATCAAGCATCTGTCTGCCCTTTTTAATATGTCTAAGACCAAACATGTGATAACTACCACGGTTTGAAAGCCATACACCTAATAGTCCAATCCAAATATTCCAATATGGATGACTAAGCCAGTCATTAACACAAGTCCATGGATATCCAAGAACTAGAATGCCTGGGCGTGGAACCTGGTAATCCAAGTATCCAAACTTATGACTAGAAAATATACCAGCCACATTGCCACCAGCCGAAAAACCAATCAGGCCATAATCTTCCATAACTACGTCGAATTTGTCTGTATTGTCCTGAATAAATCTAAGGGCAATTCCAAGATCCTCCATTGGTCCAAATGGAGCACAATCTCTTCCCGCTCTATACTCAAGAACAAATGCATTAACTCCCATTTTGTTAAGCTCAGCAGCCACAGGATATCCCTCATGACGGGCGCAAACCCTAGCATATCCTCCACCTGGAAGAACTATAACAAATCGCTTATCTCTAGGCTTGTCAGCAGGGAAAAACACAATTCTCACATCTCTCTTATGCTTCTCCTTAGCCATCTCCTCCATAGAGTAAACTGGCATCTGAACAAAACGGCCTTCCTTTCGAAGACTACGCATTCTTTCCTTGCCACCTTTTACATCTGAGCCCACATGCGCACACCAATACATTCTGGCTATAGAATAGACCGTAAACATAAAAGTCAGAATTAAATAAACTAGTAAAATTGTTCTAAGCGCCTGGGTAAATCCCTCAGCAAACAAATAAAAATGCATAACTCGCCTCCAGATAATTAATGCCTGCCGGGTTATGCGTTACGCACTGACCCAGCAGGCATTATTGTACCACATTCTTATAGGAAGATGCAGTATTTATATCATGTTTTATTTCTTATGTTTGAAGGCCACCTTAACCCTCTGCTTAAGTCCATAAGGAAGAACGTATTTGAGTTTGTCCTCAGATGGAGTCATCTTAGAACACTCAGGATGCTTACGGTAAAGCTTGATAGCGTCGAATTCGCACTTGGTTGTACATACACCACAACCGATACACTTATTCTCATCTACCACTGAAGCACCGCACTTCAAGCATCTAGCTGTCTCTATCTTAATCTGCTCTTCTGTAAACTCTACTGTCTTATCTCTGAATGAAAGCTCTCCATCAACTGTAGTCTTTGATACGCCTGGAATCTGACGTGGGCTATGATCATAATCGTCAATGCGAAGATCATCCTTATCAAGCTCAATGAAATCTCGACGATTACGTCCGATTGTAAGTGAGCTGTTTGGCTGAACAAATCTGTGGATAGAAATAGCACCCTCACGTCCAGCTGCAATTGCATCAATTGCAAACTTAGGACCTGTGTACATATCACCACCAACAAAGATGTCTGGCTCGTCAGTCTGGTATGTAAGAGCATCTGCCTTAGGTCCTCTGTCGATAACAACCTTTGAACCCTTGAAGAGATCTCCGTATACACTGCGCTGTCCTACTGAGAAAATAACATGCTTACACTCAACAGTGATTGTGTCATTCTCATCATACTCAGGAGCAAAACGTCCTGTCTCATCCTTGACACGAGTACACTTCTTAAGAACGATACCCTTAACAGCGCCTGCCTCGTCCACAAGAACTTCCTTAGGACCCCAGCCACAGTTAAGCTCTACGCCCTCTGCCTCTACAATCTCGATCTCTTCTGGAGAAGCTGGCATAATGTCTCTTGTCTCAAGACAGAACATAGAAACCTTCTGATTGCCAACACGTCTTGCAGAACGTGCAACGTCGATAGCTACGTTACCACCACCGATAACAACTAAATCACCCTTGATATCATAAGCCTCATTTTCAGAAACCTCATGAAGGAAATCAACAGCTGTAGCTGTGCCAATAGCATCATCGCCTGGAACTCCTGGCTTGTTACCGCCCTGGCAACCAATTGCTACGTAAAATGCCTTGTAGCCCTGTGAACGTAATTCATCAAGTGAAATATCCTTGCCTACTTCTACGCCACACTTAATATCTACACCAAGTTCCTTGATGATATCGATTTCAGCATCGATAACATTGTTCTCAAGTACAAATGAAGGAATACCATATCTAAGCATACCACCTGGGTACTTGCTCTTTTCAAAGATTGTTGGCTTGTAGCCCTTAAGTGCAAGGTAATATGCGCAAGAAAGTCCTGCAGGACCTGCACCGATAATAGCAACCTTTTCTGTAAACTCACCCTTAAGTGAAGGAACAATTTTCTTTGGAACATATCTTGTCTCAGCCTTGAGATCCATCTCTGCAAGGAATCTCTTAACCTCGTCAATTGCGATAGCCTCATCTACTGTACCACGAGTACATGCTGCCTCACATCGTCTGTTACATACACGTCCGCAAATAGCTGGAAGTGGATTATCCTGCTTAATAAGAGCAAGAGCTTCCTTATAGCGGCCCTGAGCTGCCATACGTAGATAACCCTGAATAGCAATATGTGCAGGACAAGCTGTCTTACATGGAGCTGTACCTGTGTCGTAGCAGTTGATTCTGTTAGTATCACGATAATCATCATTCCACTCATCAGTAGACCACTTCTTCTCTGTAGGAAGAACCTGCTTAGGATATGTAACTTCGCTTCCATCTGCCTTGCAAAGCTTCTGGCCAAGCTTTACAGCACCAGCTGGACAATTCTCAACACACTTACCACAGGCAACACAATCCTCAGCTGTAACATGTGCCACATAAGCAGAGCGTGACATGTTAGGAGTATTGAAAAGCTGTGATGTACGAAGTGCGTAACATACATTTACATTACAGTTACAGATGGCAAATATTTTATTCTCGCCATCAATATTAGTTATCTGGTGTACAAAGCCATTGTCCTCAGCCTGCTTGAATATATCAAGAGCCTCTTCCTTAGTGATATAAACGCCGCCCTTGTTGGTCTCAACAACATAGTCAGCCATATCACCCATAGCGATACACCAGCCCTCAGGATCGTCTGCACAGCCTTCCTCGTATGTCTTTCTAGAAAGACGACATGAACAAGGTGACTTAGCATACTTACCTTCGTATTTATCAAGCCAGTGAGAAATCTTCTCAACGCCAATAGCTTCCTGCTCCATAGAAATAGCTTTCTCAACAGGAATAACATGCATACCAATACCAGCGCCTCCTGGTGGTACCATGTGTGTAAGTCCCTCAAGTGGAAGGCGGCTCATGCGCTCAAACAAGCGTCCCATCTCTGGGTGCTCAGCAAGGAAATCCTTGTTCATGTTTGAGAACTCAGCAGAACCTGGAACAAACATAGGAAGAACCCACTGTTTTTCGTGGGCATCATTCTCATAATTCCACTCAATAAGTCCATTGTAGCTTGCCAGTTCAAGTCTCTCATTAAGAGTCTTCTCATCAAGACCTGTAATCTGAAGCAGTTCCTTAAAAGTCTTTGGCTTTCTGATTCCGCCAAATGAAAGTGCTAAATCTGCAATCTCCTTAGTAGGGGCAAGAACTGAAACTGCCCAATACTCAGGATCATACTTTGTAATCTTCTGCAGTCCAAGCTTGATTTTTGCTCGGTCTGTGATTACCTTACCAAGCTTAAGAATCTCAGGACGAACATCCTCGTCCTTTAGGTCATTCACCCAATCAGGGTAATAATCACCCAAATGATCTGGTCCAATTCCCATTAGTTATTTCCTCCTTTAACCGCTCATTAATTTTATACTCCCTCAAAAAGACCTACTCGCAGTAGCTTGATACCTGGCCCCTCAACCAGTCAATCCACTCCTCAAATCCTTCGCCAGTTTTGGCAGAGATGAAAATCACCTTTGCCTTAGGATTTAATTCATGAATACGCTTTACTACTCTGTCTTTTGAGAAATCTGTAAACACCTCTAAGGTGTCACATTTGTTGACAAGTATCACATCACATACTGAAAACATCAGTGGATACTTATATGGCTTGTCGTCGCCCTCTGGAACTGAAAGAATCATAACATTAGCGGTTGATCCTGTATCAAATTCCGCCGGACAGACCAAATTGCCAACATTTTCCAGGAAGACAAGGTCCAAATCCTCGGTGCCGAGCTCACGCAGACCCTGACGGGTCATATCCGCATCGAGGTGACACATGCCACCTGTATGTATCTGAATTGCACGGGCTCCTGCTTCTGAAACAGTAGCCGCATCCACATCAGAATCAATATCAGCCTCCATTACGCCTATTCTCATCTCGTCCTTAAGACCATTGATAGTACGGCATAATGTGGTAGTCTTTCCTGAGCCTGGAGAAGACATCAGATTAATAAGATATGTCTTGTCCTTTTTAATCTCCTGTCTAAGTCGCTCAGCGTCAGCATCATTATCCTCAAAGATACTCTGTTTAACTTCTATTATTTTGTAGTCCAACATAAGCCCTCCGTAACTATATTTTAATGTGGTTTATTTCACATGTTAGTAAACTCTAACTCGCCATATTAGTTTCCTTCACATGTATAATATACTCTAAATGATAAAAAATTGTCAATTATCCACCTCCCCTGAAGCAGTATAAATTCTAATACAAAGCATCTTTATGCCACAGGTGTGTATTATCTCTGTGAACTCTTTGTGAAAAAATTATTTTTTCACATTTATTATTCATATATTCCTTATAATCAATTACACGATAAGTTCTCATCGCAAATTAGGGGAGGCGAAGAGGAATGAAAAAAAGCAAAAAAATAAGGGTGTTAATCAAAAAGAACATAACTTTTTTGTTGTGTTTTTCAATTTCACTTTCGCTATCAAATATTATGATAGCACACGCTAGTGAAAAATCTATTAATCCAAGCTCCGTTTACAAAAATTTGTTATCAGAGCCTGAAAGGAACGTCTATAATCAGGTATACTCTGCCCTTATCGGCCACGACGAATCACTTTTTGCAATGATTGATCCTCTATCTGAAAAAGAATTAGAGGACACTATGAATGCAATTTTCAACGACCATCCAGAAATCTTTTGGGCTAACACATCCTACAAATATGCTGTAGATTCAAAGGGAATAGTCCACAAAATAAAATTAAGTTACGGAATTAATTCCTCAGACTTAGCTATTGCTAAGAGTAACTTTGATAGAATCATCTCTAACCTTGTAGCTGGTGCAAATCAATACACCAACGATTTAGATAAAGAGAGATACATTTTCGACGCCATTTGCTCTATGAACACTTACAATGTATCAAATGCTTTAAACCAAAGTGCTTACTCTGCACTTGCTACAGGCTCCTCAGTTTGCGCAGGATATGCCAGAGCATTTCAGCTGGTGTGCCTTCAGGCAGGCATTCCTTGCTACTATGTCACCGGCACCTCTAAAGGCGAAAATCACGCCTGGAACATCGTCCAAATAAATGGAGCCTACTACAATGTGGACCTTACCTGGGATGACTGCATCACAGAGGCCACAGGGTATTCATCTTACCACTACTTCAATAAAAATGACCTAGAGTTCTCCTTCGATCACTCTAGGTCTCCGCTCTCGTCACAGCTGATGAGCTGCATTTAATTTTCTCTCAACCGTTTGCCGCCCGCTGTTCAGATTCGTAAACTTTGGTTGAAATTCGTAGCTATCAAGCTCTTGGTGTTGCGCAGCGAAACATGTAGTTGAGCGAAGTAATATCCAAGGCTTGAGAGTGTAACGAATTTCTCACTGAACTCTTTCCGCCACGATTACAAGGCGATGGCTAGCCACATATATTGGGGTACATGTATACAGCGTAAGCTGTTCGTTTTTGGTTGGTTCAAGAACTGACAGGTCGTCAGGCTCCACAGTTTTGATTTCTGTAACTGCATAGGTATAAGTCTGTGTAGGTGTATCCACGTAAATCAAGTCATTTATCTGAACCTCATCCAGTCTGTTGAAGAACTTTCCAAAGGTGTAGTTTCTATGACCTGCGATTACACAGTTACCTGTCTGTCCTGGAACTGTAGTGGACATATCATGTCCCAGGGAATCTGATAAGATACTTTTCTCAAGTCCCTGACGCACAGGATTCTCTGATTCTATGGATGGGATTCGCAAAATGCAAAGCATTTCTCCCTCTGAAGGAACCTCAATATCTTCCTCTGTAAATCCCTCACCACTAGCTATATATTCTTTGAATTCTTTTATTGTTTTTTCTTTTGAATAATATTGTCTTATATTTAGTCCAATGGAGCTAAGCAAAACGCCTAGCCCCACTGCAATCATAATAAGACCAATTAATCTCTTAATAAATCTCTTATTCATTATTTAACTCTTTTTTCTTTTCCACAGGCAAGTATGATTCCAACAGCAATAAGTGCTACTGCTACAACATAGCCTACTATTGTTCCAATGAATCCGCCTGTCTTAGCAAGTCCGTTGTTAAGTCCTGCTCCAGTTCCATCAGGATTATCAAGTGCAACTATATTATTCTCTTTGATAATAAGTCCATCATCTGTAACCTCAGGACCTGCTGCACCGCTGCTTGCACTACCGGAACCATTAGTAGAGCTTCCGCTTCCGCCTCCGCTACTGCTGCTTCCACCACCTGATGAACCAGATCCGCCATTATCTCCGCCTGAACCGCTTCCTGGATCAGAAGGCTGTGTATCAGATCCGCCATTATCAGGATTAGTATTTTCGTCAGCTGGCTTAGGTTCTTCCGGCTCAGTAGGCTCTGGTGTAAGCTTAGGCTCAAGCTTCTTAGCCAACTCCTCTACAGAAGAATCCGTAAATACGGTATCTCCAAGAGACTTAATCTTAAGACTATCTACTATATCACCATTTGAATCAATAGTTCCTACCATCTTTATGGTAATTGGATCTACTGGATCATATCCTTCAACCTCACCATCGGATTTCAATAGATATTCATCCTGGTAATTAATATCATAGATAGCTTCGCCAGTCTCCTCATCGTAGCTAACTGGTTCAACCTCTACTAATTTACCCTCGATAGGATCAAATCTATAAAGAGCAAACTTCATAGACTTGAATAAATCAGGACTCATGCCAAACATATCTGGTGAAATGGTAAATGTAGCAGTCTCATCTGCCTTGTAGTCATCAACCATTGTAAGCTTGGCATCTCCTGCATCTACAAAGTCCCCTTCATCCTCATCGTAAATCTGAAGGGCATACTCATCAGTGATATTAAATCTGATGCTTTCAGCTACCTCGAATCCTACAGGAGCTGAAATCTCGTAGAGATAATACTCTCCACTTGGAAGTGCAAATTCCTTTGCTGTTCCATCAGAAACCCAGCTCTTAATATAATCATCCTTTGCAGCATCTACAGTATCATGCTTGCTGATTATAAGAGTTGCTCCTTCAAGCTCGTTGCCCTGTCCTGCTGAAACCTTGCTTACATCAAATGAGCATGTATCAAGTGCGGCGTCTGTCATCACAATCGAATCTACAGCGCCCCAGGTATTGTCTGGATTTCTCTTATAGAGAACATCATCTACAACCTTAAATACGATATTGTCTGCTGTATTGTAGCCAAATGGAGTATCCTTTTCTGTCAAAGTATATTCCACATCATAGCTTGCATCAAAGCTGTGAGTGCTATCATCACTCTTCCAACTATCAACCTTTTTGGTGCTGCCGTCACTCATCTTTCTGGAAATCTCAAGATTTCCTCCATCAAGAGCATCTCCGTCTTGATTAACAAGTGAAACATCAACTGTCTTACTCTTCTTTTTATCTTCGAATGTAAGATTTACTGCATTCTCAGCACCACCCTTTGCGGCAGTGGTAAATGTCATAACCTCAGTGGATAGCTCGTATCCCTCTGGAGCCTCAATTTCCTCAATAGTATATGTGGTATTTGGTTTAAGCTTTCCTACGCTTCTTGCCACACCGTTTGCCTTTGTGACAATTTTTGCAACCACATTGCCATCCATATCCTTTACCACAAATGTAGCACCTGGTAAGGCAAATGCTATATCCTCTGAATCTACTTTTGTAACAAGAAGATATGTAGGCTTTACAGTCCAACCGCCACCAAAACTGCTGTATGACAGATTAGAAACTGAATTATTGCTTCCTGAGCCTGAGTAGCCTACCAGCTGTACCTTGTTACTGTAGTCTCCGCCTGATTTAATTTCAGTAGGTGTAGCCACATATGTAAGGACGTAAATATTTCTATTGTCCTCTTCCTTTGGCAGGATAACCTCTAAGATAGTGCTATCTCCATCTGCAGACATCTCTACAGAATAGCCTGTCTCCTCCACACCTGTAGATGTTATCTCGCCGGTGCTTGGGTCAATCTGACCAAGATATAGCTTAACCGATGTAGAATCAAGCTCAAGGCTTGTTCCAAGTGTATCCTTCACAATAAGACTAGAAGGAAGTGGCTGCTTATTTCCATTAAATGTAACTGTGTATGTAACTGCCTTTGAAACAGTGTCAACTGCAGCTGACTTATCAATTACTGAGTTCTTCCAAGTGTTTTTCTTGGTAACTACCACACCAGCTGGATTGTCTTTTGTAGAAAGTGTAGCAGTGTTTGATACAGAAACATTTCCACCATTTACGGCAGTGAAAAAGTCTCCATCGTCAACCTTGGCTGTAAATACAATAGCCTCGATTGCATTATCACTTCCCACATCAGTTATATCCTCTAACTCAACGGTAAGCACTCCGTCAGAATAACTGTAATGTGGCTTTGATGATGTGTCTGTTGTGAGTGTTGTGGAATGAGCACTGCTTGTACCATATCCCTGAACCAAAGTCACATCACTGTTTAGAGACATTCCAAGTGAGCCAATATCATCTGTAACCACAACATTTGACATGGCCATCTCATTTCTATTTACAGTAAGAGTGTATGTAATCTCATGTGTATCGTAGTTATACTCACCAGATACCTTTTCAAATACTGTACTCTTATATTCACAGCTTGCTTCATCCTTAATTTCCTTCTGCTGGTCTGAATCAAGCTGTACTTCGTTCTTATAAGTCTTGCTAGCATTTCCGGCCCATATTGATGCCTGTGTCTCATCCAACTCTGTAACTACATTAAATGTAGCCTGAGTTTCCTTAAGACTATCGCCAAAGTTAATCTTAATCTCTTTGCCATCTACAGTGTATTTATCCTGTAAATCAAGAGTAGACTTTCCTCCAGACTTTGCCACCATTTCAGCATCACTTATAGAGACGAATTTCTGTCCATCTCCTATAAACTCTGTCACATAAGAAGTGGTAAGTCCCTGATAGTTCTTATTAACTACAACCTTCCAAGTAATCTGGTGTGTAGCAGGATTAAAGGAAGTGCAACTCTTCTCAATGGCTGCCTTAGCTGTTACACCTGTACCCTTAACAGGTGTCTTATCAAGTGTAGGGCCAACAAGCCATTCCCAATCGCCATTACCTGTTCTGTCATACTGATACTCTAAGAATGCATGGTTAGATGGCATCTTAGTGTGGTTAGTACGAAGGAATGTAATGTAGTCATCTATCTGAGTCTTATATTTGATTGTGTATTTACGATCACCTGAAATAGCGTAATCAGATGCAGAATTTCCAAATCGCACATACCATGAGTAGGATTTCTTACCCTTATCAGATTTGCCTGCAGTCTTAACTACCTCATATTCAGATGATGGTAATGCCTGTCCCGTAGCAGTATCAATTACCTGTACAGAATCCGGCACAAGCCCCATGACAGTAGTGCTATCTGTCTCAATTACATCATAGACAGTCAGATACTTCATACCGTAGCCATTGGTATTTACATTGATAGTCCAATCAGCTACACCTTCATCATTAAGCTGTCCACCCTCTTTAGTAAGCCAAGAAGAAAGTCCATCCTTTCTAACAGAATTATCTACCTTTACTTCACCAAGAGGCTTGCCTGATGGATTGCCTGCATCATATATCTTTACATCGTTAGATGCATTTACGCTTATTGAATTCTTATTCTGAGTAGAACCTGCTGCAAGGAAATCCACATGTGTCTTGTAGGTAATAGTGGTAACTCCCCCAGCGGTGTTATCTGTAAAACTGTATTTAAGGGTTCTACTTGCATCATCATATTCTGGTGTGGCATCTACTCCCCCTACCTTAAAGCTGCCTGCCTTATATGACTGACCCTTGCCAAATGTATCAACAAGCTGATATCCACTCTCATAGGTAACTGGATTGTCAGCATTAGTTACCTTAACGGTCCAGGTGATATCATCATTCTCGTCTAACTCACCAGCAGTCTTTTCAATAGTTGGTTCCTTAGGCTGATTCTCTGCAATGGCGATTTTAACAGTCTGGCCAGATGTACCTGGAATCTCAAATGAGAAATCCTGAAGGTTTTCTACCTTTGAGCCGTCTAAACCAAAGCTAAGCCTGATAAATACACCACCAATATCCTCAGGATCTTTTCCCTCGTAGTCTACCTTTAACTTAATGGTTCCGTCAGTACCCGCTGTTGCAGTACCAAAATTCTTTCCATCTACAACAACTGGAATGGAACCAATTTTAGACAAGTCAAAATACTCACTTTTAATTGATGGAAGTGAGTAGGTATTACCGTTTACAATAAATGGCTTTCCTTCAACATAGTCTTCCTCTGCATAATTAATATAGAGAGGATCCTTTAGTTTATATTCAAGGGTAAATGTTGAATTCTTAGATACCTCAATATCTCCCGAAACATCCTTGCCATCGATTGTAAATTTGGCGCTTTCAATGAGAGCATTCTCATCCGACTCACTAACTGGCGCTGCTGTAGCCATAAGGCTAGTGCCAAGAATAGTGTCAAGTGCCATATCCTCTTCCAGCAAATAGTTATCCAAATTATTCAATAACAAATAATTGTTTAACTCAATGTTTTGCAAATCCTCTTGCTGAGGAACTGTCGGAGCATCCACCGCAGGATCGGTCTGTACATTTGGTTCTGCTGGCTGAACCACATCAGGATTTTGTGGATCCGCTGGATTCTCTGGAATTTCAGGGTCCCCTGAATTCTCAGGATTACCAGCCGTATCATCTGTAGGTTCAACTACAGGTGGCTGTCCATCGTCCACAGGTTCTGCTGGATCTTCAGAAACATTTTCCTGTGTTACAACAGGTTCTGGATCATCTGCAAGAGACACAAAAGTAGGAGCGAGTGTAAAAAATAACACAAACGCCCCCATAACTCCCGCCAACAACTTCTTTTTCATGCCATCATCCTTCCTTTAAATATTACCCTAGAAGTTTTCTCCCCCGTTGGCGTAACTATCGCCTCATACTTTAAACATAGCAGATTAATAAACAATAGTAAATATTTTTAACCTAAAATGTCGATATACTCGCCAGCTAGCGCCTTATTCATACTCCTCACTGCGCAGAATTTGCCACACATTGAGCATGTGTCGTCAAACTCAGGCGATCTATCCTCTCTGATTGCTTTTGCTGTATCTGGGTCAATGGCACAATCCCACTGCTTTTCCCAGTCGAAACACTGTCTAGCATCTGCCATTGCATTGTCCTGATCAAGGGCATGTGGTATATGCTTTGCAATATCAGCAGCGTGGGCAGCAATTTTAGATGCAATAATACCCTGCTTAACATCATCTACATTAGGAAGAGCAAGGTGCTCTGCTGGTGTTACATAGCAAAGGAATGCTGCGCCGTTTTGTGCCGCAATAGCTCCACCGATTGCAGATGTAATGTGGTCATAACCAGGTGCAATATCAGTAACAAGTGGTCCAAGTACATAAAATGGCGCTCCCATACAAATCTTCTGCTGAATCTTCATATTGGCTGCAATCTCATCCATTGGCATATGGCCTGGGCCCTCTACCATTACCTGCACATCCTTTTCCCATGCTCTCTTTGTAAGCTCGCCAAGTCGTACAAGCTCCTCTATCTGGCACACATCGCTGGCATCTGCAAGACATCCTGGACGGCATGCATCACCTAGAGAGATTGTCACATCATACTCTCTACAAATATCAAGAATCTCATCATAATATTCATAGAAAGGATTCTCCTCACCTGTCATACACATCCATGCGAATACAAGTGAGCCTCCGCGGGATACAATGTTCATTTTTCTTTTATGCTTTTTAATCTGGTCGATTGTCTTTCTAGTGATTCCACAGTGAAGAGTTACGAAGTCCACACCATCCTCAGCATGAAGTCTTACCACATCAATAAAATCCCTGGCAGTAAGTGTAGCCAAGTCCCTCTGATAATGAATAACACTGTCATAGATAGGAACAGTTCCAAGCATAGCTGGGCACTCTGCCACAAGCTTCTGTCTAAATGGCTGAGTATTGCCATGGCTTGATAAATCCATAATAGCCTCTGCTCCCATATTAACAGCAGCCATTACCTTTTCCACCTCGATATCGTAATCCTTGCAATCTCTAGATACTCCAAGGTTTACATTTATCTTTGTGCGAAGCATGCTTCCCACACCCTCAGGGTTAATGCACTTGTGATTTTTATTGGCCGGAATTGCAACCTGGCCCTTAGCTACAAGCTCTCTGATTTCCTCAGGTGTACGATACTCCTTAAGGGCAACCTGCTTCATCTCAGGTGTGATAATGCCCTTTCTTGCCGCATCCATCTGTGTTGTATATTCTCTCATAATAGAAATTCTCCTTTATACATATAAATAATCGTTAAAAACCGGTTGTAATCCTTCTTTTGACATATCAACATACATTGTGCCAAGGCTTCTGCCATCGGAGATTTCAAATTGCTCATCTCCTGCAACGCTCTCCTGCTGCCCACTATATTTCTCCTCATGGTCTCCAATTCCAGTAGACACACCAGCGGAAATCTTAGTTGCTGCGATTTTGGCTATACCATTTCTGAACTCTGCTGTCTCTCTAGATGAAACTGTTATTCCGCAGTAAGGCAGGAAAATGCGGTAAGCACATAGTACCTGACAAAGCTGACGCTCTCCCACATCCAGAGGATTGATTGTCTCGTTGTTAATAATTGGGCGAAGTCTTGGACATGACAGTGACATCTCTGCATGTGGATATTTTCTCTGCAAATAATACACGTGAAGTGCTGATGCCAATGCATCCTTTCTAAAATCAGAAAGTCCAAGAAGAGCTGAAAATCCAACACCTCTCATGCCACCCATAAGGGCACGCTCCTGAGAATCAAATCTGTATGGCCACACTCTCTTATTGCCCATGAGATGAAGCTTCTCGTATTTGTCAGTATCGTAGGTCTCTTGGAATACTGTCACGTAATCCACGCCACACTCATGGAGATACTTGTAATCCTCCACATTGACAGGATAGATTTCGATGCCCACCATCTTGAAATATTTTCTGGCGATTTTGCAGGCCTCACCTATGTATTTCACATCTGATTTTGCAGGGCTTTCTCCTGTAAGAATCAAAATCTCCTCCATGCCGCTTTCTGCAATAACCTTCATCTCATGCTCAATCTGTTCAGTATCAAGGCGAAGTCTTTTGATTTTGTTGTAACAGTTAAAGCCGCAGTATACACAGTAATTCTCACAGTAATTAGCTATGTAAAGTGGTGTAAAAAGATATACCGTATTTCCGAAGTGCTTGCCTGTCTCCCTCTGGGCACGCTCTGCCATCTGCTCTAAAAATGGCTCTGCTGCTGGAGAAAGAAGTGCCTTAAAATCCTCTATAGTACATCTGTCACTGGTAAGTGCTCGTCTTACATCCTTTGCTGTGTACTTGCTATAGTCATAGCTTTCCATCTCAGCCATTACCTTAGAGCACACATCTGACTCAATCACATCCATTCCTGGTAAATATTTCATATGATCGATACGACTGCTAGGGTCATTTTCCAGCTGATGCTTTCTTGCAAGGGCCGTTTCAGAAAGTAAATCCGAATCTACTAAAAAATTATTTTCCATGACAGCCTCCTAATGCAAAAATCCTGTAAGTGGATCTGAAGCCTGTGCACCTCTTGTAAGTACTCGTCCAAGTCCTGCAAGATATGCCTTTCTTCCTGCCTCAATAGCCTGCTTAAATGCTGATGCCATCATAGTCAAATCTCCTGCTGTAGCAAGAGCTGTGTTGGCCATAATAGCAGCTGCTCCCATCTCCATTGCCTCACATGCCTGAGATGGCTTGCCAATTCCAGCATCTACAATAATAGGAAGGTCGATTTCATCAATGAGAATCTGGATGAATTCCTTTGTTGCCAGACCCTTGTTAGAGCCTATAGGTGAAGCAAGAGGCATAATTGTAGCTGCTCCCACATTCTGAAGCTCCCTTGCCACATTTAAATCTGGGTACATATATGGCATAACCACAAAGCCCTCTTTTGCAAGAATCTCTGTAGCCTTTATTGTCTCGTAGTTGTCTGGAAGTAGGTATTTAGAGTCCTTCATGATTTCGATTTTAACGAAGTCCCCACAGCCTAACTCTCTTGCAAGGCGGGCGATTCTAACTGCCTCCTTGGCATCTCTAGCACCACTTGTGTTAGGAAGCAATGTAACATTCTTCGGAATGTAATCTAGTATATTTTCCTCTTCCTTTGTGTTAGTTCGTCTTACTGCAAGTGTAATTATCTCAGCCCCTGCATCCTTGATAGCAGCTTCAATAAGCTTCATAGAATACTTTCCTGAGCCGAGAATAAATCTTGAATCAAATTCTTTTCCGCCAATTACCAGTTTATCCTGTTCCATTTTTTGTCCTTTCCCTTTTACAATCCTTTTTGTAAATCCACCTAGCAATACTAGTTATGGATTATTTTCTCCTATTAAAAGCCTTATAATCATGTGAGCCTCGTGGCCTGCACAGGTCATTACACGAGATGACACAAGTCCTATTCCTTCATTTACATCACTGACTCCATCTCCAGAAATATAAAAATGAGATGTTAGCTTTTTGGTGACAATGTCATTGGCACTTTTAAAGCCAGCCATGCCTGAAGCAGACACCAGATATTTATCCTTAAAATTCGTAAATACGATATCTGTAAGCATTGATTTGCACTCTGGCTTATCAAATGCCTCGCAAACTATGTCCGCATCCTTAATCAGCTCTATGCTATTGGATTCATCCATTTTTACCCTGTAAGTTTCTACAGTAATAAATGGATTAATCTCCAGAAGATTTTCTCTAAGGGCATCTACCTTGGCCATGCCCACCTGAGATATCTTGTACTGCTGCCTGTGGAGATTGGTCACATCTACCTTGTCAAAATCAATTAGAATCAGCCTGCCGATTCCGACTCTTGCAAGACATATGGCCACATTAGAACCAAGTCCTCCCAGCCCGCATATAGCCACAGTGGCCTTATCAAATTTCTTTTGATTATCTATGCCGTGACGCTCTACTAAGGCCTGATAGTATTCATCCTTACTGACCATCATCAGCCTCCTCCAACAAAGCTAACTACCTCTACCACGTCTCCATCATTTAAAATTGTCTCCTCATAAAATTGCTTTGAGACAATCTCCTCATTGATTTCCACTGCGATAGTTCTAAAATCATATTTCATCTCAGTTAAAACAGATGAGAGATTCTTACCTGCTGCTGCATAATCTTTCCCGTTGATTGCTACCATTTAGCTCCCCCTTTTCTCTTATTAATCCCACCATATGATTTAGCGGTCCATGGCCCTTGCCTAGATTAAGGCCATCTGAAATTGTTGATGTTATATAGTCCTTAGCATTTTTCACCGATTCCTTTAAATCAAATCCAAGTGCCAAGTTGCTTGCTATAGCAGATGACAATGTGCATCCCGTACCGTGAGTATTTGGATTGTCAATTTTAGTTGTTTCAAACCAGCTGACCTGCCCCTTGTCAAAAAGCACATCGCAGGCATCTTCTATAGAATGTCCTCCCTTTATAAGCACGCTGCAGCCGTATTCCTTTGAAAGCTCTCTTGCAGCCTCCTCCATTTCCTTTTTGTTAGAAATGCTTTTATCAAGAAGAGCTTCCGCCTCTGGAATATTGGGAGTAATCACTGTGCTAATTGGAAACAAAAGCTTAGCCATAACAGATGCTGTAGAATCCTTCATCAGCTTGCTGCCAGAGGTAGCCACCATAACTGGGTCCACCACCAGGTTTTTAACCTTGTATTCCTTAAGCTTTTTAGCTACAACTTCCACCTGCTCGGCAGATGGGAGCATGCCGATTTTAACTGCATCCACAGGAATATCAGATAGGCATGCATCAATTTGCTGCTCTAAAAACTCTGGAGTAGATTCCTGTATTGCAGTTACTCCAGTTGTATTTTGCGCGGTAAGGGCTGTAATAGCAGTCATCCCAAAGACACCATGTACTGTCATGGTCTTAAGGTCTGCCTGAATGCCCGCTCCACCACTACTATCGCTACCTGCGATTGATAGTACCGCCTTCATTTCTTCCCCTCCTTATTTGTTAAGCTCCAAAAAGCTCTTTTTTAAATCCTCTGCTGCCTTCTTTGGTGAGTCTGCCTTCATAATTGCAGACACTGCACATACACCATCTATATCAATACCCTTAAGCACATCTATATTTGTAGGATTAAGTCCTCCAATGGCATTTACCTTAATAGGCACTGCCTTACAAATATCAGCAAGTGTGTCTGTTGAGGTAAGGACTGTTTTTACCTTTGTAGTTGTAGGATAGATGGCTCCCACACCTAGATAATCTGCTCCAGCCTCATATGCAGCCACTGCCACAGGCACCTTTTTTGCTGTGGCACCAAGTATCTTGTCAGGGCCAATTATTTTTCTTGCAAGGGCAACTGGCATATCCTCTGCCCCTACATGAACTCCCTCTGCGTCAGATGCCAGCATTACATCAACTCTGTCATCAATGATAAGTGGCACATTATATTTCTTTGAAATCTCATGTACAGCCTGAGCCAGCTCAATGTACTCCTTTGTGGTGCGATTCTTTTCTCTAAGCTGCATTAGAGTAACCCCACCTTTTAATGCTTCCTCTACCCTAAATAAGAATTCATCCTTCTCATAATTACTGCTGTCAGTAATGAAATACAGGGTACTGTCAAATTCCATCATTATCCTCCTTTTACATCGGGATGCCAGCACAGACTACAACAAAAAAGGAGCACCCAAATCTGGATGCTCCATAGTAATCATTTCGTATATGCGAATCAATTTTCCGACATGCAAAAATCGGCGTCCCTACGTTGGCATTATCCAAATCAGGTTCTCGGTCGAAGGTCACACCTTCCTCTCAGCCTGTATACAAGCTCCCGTAAATATTTAATTATCAAACGAATATATTCTAGCAGAATTCTTCTGAACCTGGTAGAGGATATTTGTCTGTAAGAGTCTTAATAATTGCTCTTGCCTTCTCAACTCCTGCTTCCTGCTCCTTGATAACGATTGAGATTGCCTCTGCAACCTGATCGAAATCATCTTCCTTAAGACCACGAGTTGTAGCAGCTGGTGTACCAAGACGGATACCAGATGTAACAAATGGTGACTTAGGATCGTTAGGAATAGTATTTTTATTAGCTGTGATATGAGCATCATCAAGAAGCTTCTCAACAACCTTGCCTGTAAGCTCAAATGGAGTTAAATCAATAAGCATAAGGTGATTGTCTGTACCACCAGATACGATTTTGATTCCTCTATCCTGAAGACCCTTGCAAAGTGCCTGAGCATTCTTAACAATCTGCTTTCCGTATTCCTTGAATGAAGGATCAAGTGCCTCCTTGAAACAGATAGCCTTGCCAGCTATAACGTGCATAAGAGGACCACCCTGGATACCAGGGAATACAGCCTTGTTAAAGTTGTACTTCTCATTAGCCTCTGCTGTAGACATAATCATACCACCACGTGGTCCACGAAGAGTCTTATGAGTAGTAGTTGTAACGATATCAGCATAAGGTACTGGGCTCTCATGTACACCTGCAGCAACAAGTCCTGCAATATGTGCCATATCAACAAAAAGCACTGCTCCAACCTTATCACAGATTTCTCTAAAACGCTTAAAGTCAATCTTGCGGCAGTATGCTGAAGCGCCAGCAATAATCATCTTTGGCTTGCACTCTAAAGCAATACGCTCTACCTCATCATAATCGATAAAGCCATCGTCATTTACTCCATAAGGAACGATGTTGAAGTATACCCCAGAGAAGTTAGCTGGTGAACCATGAGTAAGGTGTCCGCCGTGATCAAGATTCATTCCCATAACTGTGTCTCCTGGCTGAAGTACAGCAAACTGTACTGCCATGTTAGCCTGAGCACCTGAGTGTGGCTGAACATTAACATACTCGCAACCGAAAAGCTCCTTAGCTCTCTCTCTAGCAAGCTCCTCTACTACGTCAACCTCCTGGCATCCGCCATAGTAGCGCTTTCCTGGGTAACCCTCTGCATATTTGTTAGTGAGGACTGAGCCCATAGCAGACATAACCGCTGGTGATACCCAGTTTTCAGAAGCAATAAGCTCGATGTGCTGTGACTGTCTGTTAAACTCCTTAACAATTGCCTCTGCAACTTCTGCATCAGTGTTTTTGATGTCGTTTAATGTGTACATTACTTTCCCTTTCCTAATTTCTTTCCATTATTAGTATCTATGACAAAACCTGTAAAACAGGGCTTGACCTATAAGTATTTCTTTTCAAAGTCTGTTCTTGTAAGTGGCTTATCAAAGAAAAATCCCTGGGCAAGATTGACTGAGAATTTACCAATCATGTCAACCTGCTTATCAAACTCAACTCCCTCTACGCATACATCTACATCAAGAGAATCTGCCAATTCAGAAATTGTCTTAACGAATACTTCTGAGAAATGGTCAGAATTCATATCGGAAACAAATGCTCTATCTATTTTGATTGTGTCAAGTGGCATGGTCCTGATGTAATTAAGTGATGAATAACCAGTACCGAAATCATCAAGTGCTACTCTACATCCCTTGGCACGGATTGCATCTAAAAGCTTAATCATCCTCTCCATGTCATTGATAGCAAGAGATTCTGTAACCTCAAGTGTGAGATTCTGTGGGTCAATAGCTGTCTGCTTGAGAACCATATCCAGCTTATCAAGGAAATCTGACTGAGTAAGCTGAACTACAGATAGATTAACATTGACCTTGTATTCTGGATGACCGAAATCATTCCAGTGCTTACAGCTCTTAGTTGCCTCTAAAAGTACATGCTGACCAATTGAATTAATCAGCTTAAGCTGCTCTGCCTGTGAGATAAACTGATCTGGAAGAACCAGTCCATACTCAGGTGAATTCCATCTAACTAGAGCCTCAGCGCCACAGCATGTAGGAATTCCATTAACAAATTCCATGATTGGCTGATAGTAGACCTCAAATTCCTTGCAGTCATCCTCAACAGCCTTGCGCATTGCCTGCTCCATCTTAACCTTTTCAGCTACAACTGCATCTGAATTAGCATCGTAGAACTCGAATCTGTTCTTACCCTTATTTTTAGCACCGTGAAGTGCAATATTAAGTCGAGTAAGAATAGCTGACGAATCAGTCACATCCGATGGCCCCTTAACACAGCCCATGCTGACTGTACAGTAATATTCCTGGCCATTTAAAATCCATGGATTAGCGAATAGATTCATGATTCGCTTAATTACCATGTCAAGATTGTCAATATTAGCATGGTCCACAATCACTGCAAACTCGTCACCACCAACTCGGTAGCATTTATTTTTAATGTAGGAAATGTCATTGATGCTGTGAGCAATATACTCAAGCAAATCATCTCCCACCTGATAACCAAGTCCCTCATTGACACTTGCGAAATCATCTAAGTCAAGCATAAGAACTGCAAATTCCTTGCCAAGCTTGGTAGCCACATGGAACTCCATGGCAATGTCCTTCTCACATGCCTGACGATTGTAAAGACCAGTAAGAATATCCTCCTGGGCCTGCTTCTCCACCTTCTTCTGATATATGCGAAGGTCAGTGGTGTCATAGAATGTAAGCAGTCTAACCTGACGACCATCTACCCACTCTATGCTGGCAATAGAAATATCAAACCACTTCCCTGAGCCATTAGCGGAATAGCCATTAATCTCAGAAAGAGTGTAGCGCTTATCAAAGATAATCTCCTCAATAGCAAGTCTATCTACTTCATTGCTAAACATTCTGCTGAATGTATCATTGTTATATAAGAACTCTCTGGTAGCCAAATCAGCTACAACTACACCATAGCCTGCATTCTGAAGAATTGCCTCAAGTGCAGAATATGAGCTAGCAAGAGAATTAGTTGTAATCTTCTTAACAAGGACCGTACCGATGATTCGCTTTGTATCATTGGCAAAACGTAAATCCTCTACGCTCCACTTGCGCTCCTTCGCCCTGGAAATGAAGCAAAGATACATCTCTGCTGAATCATTAACATTGATAGGTAAGAAGATAGCTGCCTTAATTCCATACTTAATAAATAAAACTTCAAAAAGCTCTGGCAGAACTGCATCTGATGAAATAGTGTATGGCTTGCCATTCATGAATGGCAGGCTAAGAATAGGGACATGCTGGAAAATAGGCTGCAGTGGCTCAGCGCCCTCTGCGCACCATTCGCAAATCATGTCTGCATTCATTCCATCTGCATTAATCTGTAAAAGAGCTGTGTTGGTGCAGTTAACATAGTGGCCAGCCTCAACAAGAATATCTGAAGCCACCTCAAAGAATGAATTATCTGATTCCATAAGCCTTAAGATATCAGTCATGATTTCATTTTTCTTAAGGCGAGACTCTATCTCTGTCTCTGCTTGCTTTTCATTTGAAAGCTTAACCTGCAGAGCGTGATTTTTAATTTTCTCTGCAAAATAATGCTTAGTAAGAGTCTCTATTAAAGCAATAGATTTATCAAAATCCTCTGTTGTAGTAGTTCTAATCTCAGAAGGAAGTATAGTGGTATCAGGAAGTTTATCTTTTGCAACACCAAAGCATAACCAAACGCCCTGGCACTTGCCCTCTAGTCCTCTGATAGCAACTCCTCTGTATAATAAATAATCCTCTGTGCCGTAACGCTCCACAACATTTTCTACGTTACCATCCACAAAGGAATCTAGTATCTCCCTGCGCAACTCGCTAGAGAAATTACGGTCAACAAATTCCTCCTCTGGTTTAGTACCAGAGAAGGAAGTGATTTGGCCTTGAGTTTTACCAACGCACATCACGTACATGTCATTGGCTCTACAAAATGAGTCCTGCAAAGACTGCATAGCCTCATTATTGATTTCTAATTCTAAGTCTACTCTATAACCCTCGTCCATCCATACTTATCCTCGAGTCTTCCCCACTGGATACCTGTAAGAGTATCGTAAAGCTTCTGGGTAAGCTCGCCAGTTTTACCTCCATTTATTACAACAACATCATCCTTAAAACGGAGTTCACCGACTGGAGAGATAACTGCTGCTGTTCCTGTACCGAAGACCTCTTCAAGCTTGCCATCGTGGCCTGCCTTCATAAGATCATCAATTGCAAGACGCTCTTCACGAACTGTGTAGCCCCAATCACGGAGAAGGTGAATCATTGAGTCTCTAGTAACACCTGGAAGAACTGTACCTACTGTAGGTGCTGTCCAAATCTCACCGTCGATCTTGAACATGATGTTCATAGTACCAACTTCCTCAACGTACTTTCTCTCGTTACCATCAAGCCACAATACCTGTGAATAACCAAGCTTCTCAGCCTTAACCTGACCTGCGATAGAACCTGCATAGTTACCACCGCATTTAGTAAAGCCAGTACCACCTGCAACTGCTCGTACCAATTCATTTTCTACTAAAATCTTTACTGGGTCAAGTCCTGTTGCATAATATGCTCCAACTGGACAACAAAGTATCATAAACTTGTAAGATTTTGCCATATGAACGCCAAGAGCTGCCTCTGTTGCGAACATAAATGGCCTAATATAAAGTGATGTATCTTTCTCGGATGGCACCCATGCCTCCTCAGTCTTAACAAGAGCTGAAACAGCCTGAACGAAATCCTCCACAGGGAAACCTGGCATGCAAAGTCTCTCATTAGAATTAATCATTCTCTTTGCATTCATCTCTGGTCTGAAAAGCTGAATCTTTCCATCTTCTCTGCGGTATGCTTTGAGGCCTTCAAATGTCTCCTGGGCATAATGAAGGGTCATGCATGCTGGGTCCATTTCGATTGGTCCCTCTGGGACGATTCTGGCATCATGCCAACCAATCTCTCTATCCCAATCACAAACAAACATGTAATCAGTCATGTACTTTCCAAAACCAAGGTTCTTCCAATCTGGCTTTTCCTTTAATTTTTCGCGTTTTTCAAATCTGATTTCCATAGTAGCCTCCGAACATCTCATAAACATTTTGTTAATAATCTTTTTCATTATCCATCTTTTCAGCCCTCACGTCAACACTTTAGTGTGCTAAATTATTAACGAATGGAAACCGGATTTTTGTGTCCTCTTTGGTAATATTTTGTGAACTCTTTCTATTGAACATACTTTAAAGAGTTTTAAATGGTATAATTCAGATAACTACAAGAAATGAAGGCGATATTATGAATATTTACACTCAATTATGTGGATTGGCCATAATGGCTACTATCCTCTTTTTTTATAGACGCCAGCCCACCATGGGCCTTAGTTCTGAGCGTCATTTTCGGACAACAATATACGCAATTTTAGGATGTGTTCTTCTTGATATTGCTTCCTGTTACTTTATTGTACATTCAAATCGTTTCAGCGAAACTGTAGTTTTTTTAATATGTAAGCTATATCTTCTATCTTTGCAGGTAGTTTCATTTAGCGTCCTCTTCTACACCATTGCTGATGTATTTGAATACTATGGAAGCAAGCACGAGAAAATGCTTGGAAACCTCTACCAATTAGTATGTGTAATCGGAATGATCATTACCGTGTATCTTCCTATATACACCTACTATGATGGAGTGAAGCTCTATTCCTACGGACCAGCCACCACTGCCACTTACATATTTGTATCTTTCTACATATTTACAACTATTATTTCAACGGTAGTGCTCAAGAATCACATCAAGCCTAAGAAGACCTACATGCTTTTACTTTGGATGGCTATCTGGGCCGTTGCAGCTATTGTGCAATTTTTAAATCCTAAGATTCTTATTGTAAGCTATGCCAGCTGTATTGGAGCATTGATAATGTATTTTGAGCTGGAAAATCCACAGGGCTCTCTGTCAAGACGTACCGGACACTTCAGTTCAGCAGTTATCAGAGATTATTTTGATTATCTGTATCAGACCAGAAAAAATTTTTCCGTAATGATGATTTCCTTCAGAACAGTTGCAGATTCTGCCAATGAAAACAAACTGCTCCGCACTACTATTTCAAAGCTTTCAGAGTTTTTATTTACAGTAGATACAGCAAAAGTTTTCGATACTGCAGAAGGATATTTCGTATTAGTATTTGAAAATATGGATTTTGTTGAAAGCACTAAATTCAGAATCAACACATATTTTCAATCCATACAGGACAACCCAGATGTCAGCAATGCCATCACCCTTTTAAGACCTTTTTACACCATTGTTCCAAATTCAACTATCTCAGGCAACGCCGATGAGCTATTACTTCTTCTTTCAAACTTCATTCCAAGTGACAGAAATAAGCTTTCTGGAAATGAAGTAATAGTAAATGATGAAATCATGGCAAGCGTCAGACACAGCAAAGTTGTGGAGAAAATGGTTGTAGAGGCCATGGAAACTGACAGAATAGAGGTTCACTATCAACCTATTTTTGATATTGCAAACAACAAATTTACAACAGCTGAAGCATTGGTTCGTATCCGGCTTGGGGACGATTCTTTAATATACCCTGATGAGTTTATTCCTATTGTGGAAGCCTCAGGTAGAATCATTCCTCTTTCAGATACAATCTATAGAAAGGCTCTATCCTTTTTAAAATCCTATCATGTAGAAAGACTTGGAATAGAGCATATAGAGCTTAACCTTTCTGTAAAACAGGGTGAGAATCCACTTTTCGTCAACCGATTTATGGAAATGCTAACAGAATATAACATTCCAGCGGAATTCATCAATTTAGAAATAACAGAGACCAACTCAATTCATAGTCAGGAAAGTCTCTTTGAAAATATGAAAAAGCTTGAAGAAACGGGATTATCATTTTCACTTGATGATTTTGGTTCTGGCTCATCTAATCTTAACTACATCATTGATATGCCAGTTGCCATCGTAAAATTAGACAAGCACTTAACAGACGAATACTTCATCAATCAAAAAGCAAAAGCTATAGTTAAAACAGTTATAGAAATGGCTCATTCAATGGGCATTAAAATCATAGCCGAAGGAATTGAGACTACAGAATCACTTGAAGAAATGAAATCACTGGGAGTTGATTATATCCAGGGATTCTATTTCTCAAGGCCTCTTCCTGAGCATGAATTTTTAAAATTCATTCAACAGCACAATCTATAGAAAAGGAGAGATTATATGCACACATTTCAACCTTATCCAATCGATATGCTAGAGTGGAACCCTATCAAAAAGCTTGCCGAAGAAGGTATCGCTATAGTGGCTGAGGCAAATGGTAAAGTTAATGCCACTTCTTCCCACAACGGAGGGGTTGGCCACATCTGGGGTAAAAATGTAGTCTACGCTTTTTTGCGCAACACTCGCTACACAAAGCAGCTGATAGATGACAGTGAATATTTCTCTGCCTGCTTCTTTGATATGTCAGAGAAAAATAATGTTCAGCTTATGAAAGTTCTAGACCAGCTCAGTGGCCGAAATGAAGACAAATTAGCCCAGTGCAAGGTAGAAGTCGAACACGCTTTAAATGCTCCATATATCGACGGAGCCAACTTCATCATCCTTTGCAGAAAAATTGCTGCGGTGCCAATGACAGAAAACACAATCCTTGATCCAAAGATTTTAGATGAGCAATATACCGAGCGACACATGGATGATTTCCACACCATGTACATTGGCGAAATCCTTGATATAAGAGCAAGATAATATATACAGCCACAATAAAAGCGCCAGAGAAATTATCCTCTAGCGCTTTTATTTATACCCTTTGAACCTACTTTTTATTAGTTAAGCCCAGGCATTAGCCCTGTGCTAATAACTGCTCCTGATACTGGAAGAATGCCATCTCATTATCAAGCACCTTAGCGATTTCATTAAGACCATTCGCCTTGTTCGAAAGCACATCCATAGTATCTGATAATTCCTGCATAGAAGCTCTGGTTTCCTCTGAACTTGCAGCATTCTCCTGAGAAATAGCTGAAAGATTTGTAATTGTATCAGAGATAACATGACTTGCATCCCCTGATCTTTCAACATTCTCTACAATCTTTCTTGTCAAATTAATCGAATTATTAATATCTCCAATAAGTGCGTCTACCTGCTCGATAGTCCTGTGGATTGTAGAACGCTGCTTGCTAATTGTCTCCTGAACATTTCCAGCCTCTTCCATTGTCTTTGTGGAATCAGCAGCAAGGCCCTTCATAGCCTCTTGAATATTACCAGCAGCCTCTGCTGACTGGTCAGCAAGCTGTCTTATTTCATCTGCAACAACGGCAAATCCCTTGCCCGCTTCACCAGCTCTTGCCGCCTCAATGCTGGCATTTAAAGAAAGCAGATTTGTCTGAGCTGCAATTGCATCAATTATTTTAACAGCCTCACTGATAGTGGTAACCGCTGAGTTAGTATTTCCAATCAACTCAACTATACCGTCGATAGCTGTAATACTCTCTCTTGTAGACATCCTAAGCTCTGTAAGCTTATCCTGGCTGGCCTTGGAATTCTCCTGCATAGAATCTGCAAGGCCCTGCATCTGCTTAGTATCATCAATAATAAGCTCTATGGCTGTATTAATATCATTTACACTTTCTACTGCAGACTGCAATGATTCAGCCTGGCTAGAAGCACCTGTTGCCACCTGAGCTACAGCTGTTGTAACATTGTCAGCTGTCTCTGTGATGCTCTGAACTGTTGTATATAAGTACTCTGCCGAATTGTCTACCTCGTCCGAAGAAACTCGGGCATTTCCGATTACACTTCTTATTTTTGCCGCCATTTCAAATAAGGCAGATGACATTTCTCCAAGCTCATCCTTGCGATTTTTCACCTTGTCTGAAAGGGTAATCGCCAAATCACCTGTTGCCATCTGACGCACTGCCTTAACATTCTCATCAATGGCTTTCACTATTTGAAGCACGTATAATATCATTATAATGGTCGATGCAATAATAATCGCACCTGCCAAAGTAATCATCACCTTTATTCTATCGTTTATATATGTGGATATAAGAATCTTTGGCTGGCCCACAAAAGCCATGCCATAAACCTCACCTGTGTTTTCATCAATCAAAGGCTCATAAGCTACATAGAACTTTTCCCCATTAATCACTACATTAGCCGCCGAGTAACTCTGCTTATTCTTTAATACCGCCTCAATAACTGCATCTGAAGCCTTTGTTCCGACCACTCCATCAATACTAGATCGTTCTCGAGTATCCCCTACAAAATACGTATAATCATATCCGGTCTGCTTATACATATCCTCCTCTAGGGTGCTAGTTGTGGATGCATCATCCTCTCTTGTGTACTGCAATACCATTGCATAAGATTTACAAGCTGCAGCCACACCTGTTTCAACCTCGTCCTCCATACCACGTCTCAGGTTAATAACACCAACAAGTGTTGCAGCAAAACCAACTAGTAATAATGCTAGTATAACAAAACCGATCAACATGACTTTAAGGGACATCGCTTTGCTTTTCTTTTCCATGAAAACCCTCCGTTAATCATCTCCCTTCTATTGATCGAACCATATACCCCAACAAAGCTAGCGAGACCAACTAGGGTCATTATAAACCAAAATGTGGTATATTCTGTGAAGAAAAAATGAAAAGCAACTGCCCAATTTAAGGCAGTTGCCGCATATTCATACATATATAATTAGATATAGATAATTATCTGTTAAAGAACTCTACAAACTCCTCGTAGCCTTCATTTGTAAGCTGTTCCTTCTGGAACTTTTTATTTTTGTTCATACGAACAACAAGTACTGTCTGTCCCTGCTCTCTTGCAGCCTTGGCCTGAGCCATAACCTCTGCAAGCTTCTCAGCTGGGTAGCCCTTCTCTACAAGGTAAGCCACCTTTTTGCTAGCGCCTGGTACCTTGAATCCCTGCTCCATAAGAAGAAGGATAATACGCTCAAATCCGATTGAGAAACCACAAGCTGGTGTGTTCTGGCCAGTGAAGTTACCAATCATCTTATCGTAACGTCCGCCGCCACCGCAGCTTCCGCCAAACTCTGGGATAGCAATCTCAAAAATAGTTCCTGTATAGTAGCTCATACCACGTACAAGTGTAGGATCAAATACAAGCTCAAACTGAGCTTCCTTAGTAGCATTGACTGCTGTAGCAATCTCACGCATCCAGTCAGCCACCTCTGTATCAAGGAACTCGCCAAGCTTATCAAGAAGAACTTCCATGCCTGCTGCCACATCCTTAACACCCTCAAGTGCAGCAAAAAGCCCTACGTACTTGTCGATAGACTCCTTAACATAGCCTGACTCAAGAAGCTCTGCTGATACTCCATCAAGACCGATTTTATCCATCTTATCAAGAGTGATAAAGATAGAATCATAATCCTCCTCAGAAAATCCTGCATAAGCTGCCATAGCCTTAAGAATACGGCGCTCATTTATACGAATCTCAAAATTCTTGAATCCGATACGACCAAGAGTAGTTGTTGTAGCAAGAATAAGCTCAATCTCTGCTAAGTTGCTAGGCTCACCTAAAATATCGATATCACACTGAGTAAACTGGCGATAACGACCACGCTGAGGTCTGTCTGCTCTCCACACAGAACCAATCTGAAGAGCTTTAAATGGAGATGTAAGCTCATTAGCATGGTTAGAGTAGAATCTGCAAAGTGGAACTGTAAGGTCATATCTCATACCAAAGTCAACAACCTGCTCCTCTGTAGTAGCCTCTGGGATGTTGAGCTTCTCGCCTCTCTTCATTACCTTGAAGATAAGCTTTTCATTCTCGCCACCCTGCTTGTTTGATAAGTTGCCAATAGACTCCATTGCTGGTGTCTCAATTGGAGTAAATCCAAAAGAACGATATGTATCCTTGATAATAGAAGTTACGTAGTCGCGAACCTCCATCTCATAAGGGAGAATATCCTTCATTCCGTTAACTGGTTTCTTGTTTAAAGCCATTTCAAATCCTCTCTAAGTCTTTCTCTTTTTCTTTCTATCATCTCATCAATTCTGTCCATGTATAACTGAACGTCCTTGACATTTTCACATCTTGTAACTGTCTTGCCATGGTCTGTAACAAACTTGCAGGCCGTGCCGCAACCAAGTGCCATTATAGTTTGTTTTTCTTCCATTATCAAGATATTATAAAGGCCTTCTTTGCCTTCCTTTGCATATCCGATATTTTCCAGATTGGCAGCCATATTTTTCTGACGGTACAGATAATATGGTTCCATATTCATCCTTCTAGCTGACTCAAGACAAATATCCATATGCTTTTGAGAATTCTCCACAAGATAATCCTCGTATGCTTCCTTGTCATAGTTAAGTCTAGCTGAATGCTTAAGGGCAAGGGAGTGAACTGTCAGGTTATCTGGGCTAAGCTTTTCTACCTCTGACAATGTATACTGTACATCCTCTATAGTCTCGCCAGGTAATCCTAAAATTAAATCCATATTTATATTTTCAAATCCAAGTTCCTTAGCCCACGCGTAGACTCTATGAATGTCCTCTACCTTATGGAATCTACCGATTAAGTCTAGAGTCTTTTGATTCATAGTCTGTGGGTTAATGGAGATTCTTGATACTGGGTGATTCTTCATCACCTGAAGTTTCTCGTAAGTAATGGAATCAGGACGTCCTGCCTCAATAGTGTATTCAAGTAGAGAGTCAGTATCAAAATATTTATCTATGAGAGAAAGGAGCCTCTCCAAATGGTCTGCATCAAGAGATGTAGGGGTTCCTCCGCCAATGTAAATCGTGGTTAAACTTTTATCTTTGCATGTTTCTGCTGTAAAAGCCATCTCTTTTTCTAAAGCATCAATATAGTCATCTAACTTTTTCATCCAAAGTCCTATTGGATATGAAGTAAATGAACAATAAAGACATGTGCTTGGGCAGAATGGAATTCCTATATATACAGAGTATCCGTTGTCATAGTCTATCTTAGATAAAAGTTCATGTTCCTTATGAGAAACCTCAAGGCTTAAGTCTATCTTCTCCTGAGAGGTAAGATATGTCTCCTTCATATAAGAAGTAATCTCATCATCACTAGCCCCCTCTTCTATCATTCCAAGGGATATCTTAGTAGGGCGAATGCCTGTAAGTGTTCCCCATGGAAGGGTCTTGCCTGTGCGCTCGCTTAAGCTCTTATATATGGCAAGCTTCAGGCGATTCTTAGTGTCTGGGCGATTGGAGTAATCGATTTCTATCTCCTGACCATCCAGGGTGAGTACATGGTCTGCGTACTTCACATCCATAGTGAAGCTAACCTCTTCATCTATAGGTGCCTCATCTGTACCAATTCTCACATCCTCCTTAGGATAGAAAGCCTTAACCAGTGAGTATATATCATATTCAAAATTGTCTTCGTTTAATTTTACGTATATCATTTATATTTCCTTATTACTATAGTTACAATCCCTCAGTAAATTGGTTAAGATTTTAGCACATAATTTAAGGTCAGGCTAGCCTGACCTTTAAGCGTTATAAAAATGGATTGTAAATGCGCTCATCTCCAATAGTGGTAGCGCTCTCATGACCTGGATAACAGATTGTATCATCTGGAAGTACCATAAGCTTAGTCTTGATGCTGTCAACAAGCTGTGCCATAGAGCCTCCCGGGAAATCTGTACGTCCTACAGAGCCACAGAAAAGTGTGTCACCTGTAAATAGCACTCCTGCATCCTCAAAATAGAAGCAGCAACCACCTGGTGTGTGACCTGGTGTGCCAAGGCACTTGAACTTAAGTCCTGCCAGCTCTACCTCTTCATCATCCTTAAGATATACATCTACCTGATATGACTTTGGAGAAAATACCATGTCCCCTGACAAATTCACGGCAGGATTCTCAAGTGTCTCTTTCTCCTTCTCGTAGGCGTATACCTTAATATCGTATTCTTTTGCAATCTCCTCTGCCGCTCCCACATGATCAAAATGTCCGTGGGTAAGGATGATAGCAACTGGTCTAGTGCCAGATGCCTCAACAGCCTTTTTAATTCTGTCTGGCGCAGAGCCTGGATCTACAATTATAGATTCTCCTGTCTTATCGTTGATTGCCATGTAGCAATTCATAGCACAGACAGGAAGAAGTACATGTGCAACTTTCATCTTATCCTCTAGTTCTCTCTACATCGATGATTGATTCAACCTGCTTAATCTTCTCTACGAGAGCTCTAAGTTGCTCCTTGCTGTGGGTACCAAATTTTATAGTGATAGTAGCCACACCCTGCTTGCTAGTCTTAGAGTGGATTGAATCTATATCGATTTCTCTCTCGGTAAATATACGGGTAATATCAACAAGAAGTCCTGTACGATTGTTACCGTAAATATTAATTTCTGTAAGGTAAACTCCGCCCTTCTGTCCCTCTTCATTGGCATCCTGAGCCCACTCGGCCTCAATCAGACGCTCTTTTTCAAAGTCAGGCAGATTAATCATATTGATACAATCGGTACGATGGATGGAAACACCACGTCCTCTTGTGACAAATCCAACAATCTCATCACCTGGCACTGGATTACAGCACTTAGAGAACCGGACAGATACATCGTAAAGTCCGCTAACTGTAATGCCATTCTTAGACTTAGGACGAATCTTCTCTCCATTGCCAGAATGCTCTGCAAGGACCTCTTCGTCAGTGATTTTAACAGGGTGGTCCTTCTGCCATGCTGAATACATACGGTTAATAACCGCACCTTCTTTGATGGCGCCCTGACCGATAGCTGCAAGTGTATCATCCCAGCTATGGAATCCGTATTTATTCTTAACAAGCTCCTGGTATTTTGGCTTGTTAATCTCTCCTAAATCAATGCCCTTTTGCTTAGCTGAAGCAATGACAAGTTCCTTACCTTTTGCGATATTTTCGTCCTTGGACTGGGTTCTGAACCACTGATTGATTTTGTTCTTAGCCTGTGATGACTTAACAATACTGAGCCAGTCACGGCTAGGTCCATTAGTATTCTGTGAGGTGACAATCTCGATTCTATCACCATTTTGAATCTCATAGTCAATTGGCACTAGCTTGCCATTGACCTTGGCACCGATCATCCTGTTACCTACTGCTGAGTGAATAGCATAGGCAAAATCGATAGGTGTTGAGCCATTAGGCAAATTCTTAACATCTCCGCTTGGAGTAAAACAGAATACTGTATCTGAGAATAAATTTAAATCTGATTTTAATAAAGATGAGAATTCCTTATTATCCGATATCTCCTGCTGCCACTCAAGGATTTCTCTAAGCCAAGAAAGCTTCTCCTCCTCACCTACAACTGATGAGCCCTCACCGCTCTCCTTGTATTTCCAGTGAGCAGCGATACCGTATTCACTAGTACGGTGCATCTCGTAGGTACGAATCTGAATCTCAAATGGAGCTCCGTTAGGTCCAATGACTGTAGTATGTAAAGACTGATACATGTTAGGCTTTGGCATAGCAATATAGTCCTTGAAACGACCTGGAATTGGAGTGTACATCTCATGGATAACACCAAGTGCTGCATAACAGTCCTTGATAGAGTCAACTATGATACGTACTGCAAATAAGTCATATATCTGATCGATGGTCTTGTTCTGATTGACCATCTTCTTATATATACTAAAGAAGTGCTTGGCACGACCGTATACCTCAGCATCAATTTCAGCTGCCTTAATATGCTTAGCAACATCATCAACCAGCGAATTGATGTACTCAGTACGCTGATTTCTTCTGAGAGCTATCTTCTCAACTAGGTCATAGTAGGCATCTGGCTCTAAATACTTAAGAGATAAATCATCCAGCTCTATTTTTACCTTACTGATACCAAGTCTCTGAGCCAAAGGAGCATAAATCTCCATAGTCTCTCTGGCCTTTTCCTTTTGCTTCTCAGGCTTCATGTACTTAAGAGTACGCATATTGTGAAGTCTATCTGCAAGCTTAATAAGGATAACTCGAATATCACGTGCCATAGCAAGGAACATCTTACGAAGGTTCTCTGCCTGGATTTCTACCTTATCAGCGTCGTAGCTCAACTGACCTAATTTAGTAACGCCATCAACAAGCTCTGCAACTTCCTCTGAGAACTCTGAAGCAATCTCCTCCTTGCTAAGGATTGTATCCTCTACTACATCATGAAGGATACCTGCAACAATAGTCTCTTTATCAAGCTCCAAGTCAGCTAGGATTATAGCTACGCAAAGTGGGTGTATAATATAAGGCTCACCGGATTTGCGCATCTGTCCCTCATGGGCCTTGGACGCAATCTGATAAGCCTTCTCAATCATAGAAATGTCAGTATTTGGGTGGTACTTTTGCACACGCGCAATAAGCTCCTTGTAGAGCTCCTCAGGGTCTACAAAGTCAGCTGTTGCTATGACACCGCGATTTTCCACAGAAATCTTGCGTTCTAGTGTTTCTAATTCTGTCTTTGTCTTTTCTGCCACGGTATCACCACCTTCCCAAAAATTTTATTAAATATTATATAATTTCGCATTACAAAAAGCAATAATTAGAACATCCAAAAAGTTGCAATTTTCTAGACATTTTTGCATTTTTTTGGTATCATTACACAGGTTTTGATTTTTCAGTTGGACTTACTTTGGCATGCCTAGTTTTCCAACTTGTTTTTTTGTATAGAGAAAGGAAAGTAATAATGATTCAAGCTAATAATGTCACCCTTCGATTTGGCAAGAAGGCCCTTTTCGAAGAGGTTAATATCAAATTTACTGAAGGTAACTGCTACGGTATCATCGGTGCTAACGGTGCTGGTAAGTCTACCTTCCTTAAGATTTTATCTGGCCAGCTTGAGCCTACAAGCGGTGAGATCACAATGAGTCCTGGTAACAGACTTTCATTCTTAGAGCAGGATCACTTCAAATATGATGAGTTCACAGCTCTTGATACAGTTATCATGGGTAATCAGCGTCTCTATGACATCATGAAGGAAAAGGACGCTATCTATATGAAGGAAGACTTCTCTGATGAAGATGGTATCCGCGCAGCTGAGCTTGAGACTGAGTTCGCTGAGATGGATGGTTGGAATGCTGAGTCAGATGCAGCTACACTTTTAAATGGTCTTGGTGTAGACACTGAGTTCCACTACACTCTCATGTCAGAGCTTCCTGGTGCACTTAAGGTCAAAATCCTTCTTGCACGTGCACTTTTCGGTTCACCAGATGTACTTCTTCTTGATGAGCCTACTAACCACCTTGACTTAGATGCTATCGGTTGGTTAGAGGAGTTCCTTATCAACTTTGAGAATACAGTTATTGTTGTATCACATGACCGTTACTTCCTTAATAAGGTATGTACACATACAGCAGATATTGATTATGGCAAGATTCAGCTCTACGCTGGTAACTACGACTTCTGGTATCAGAGTTCACAGCTCATTATCCAGCAGCGTAAGGAAGCCAACAAGAAAAAGGAAGAGCAAATTAAGGAATTACAGGAGTTCATCCAGAGATTCTCCGCTAACGCTTCTAAATCTAAGCAGGCTACTTCACGTAAGCGTGCACTTGAGAAGATTCAGCTTGATGACATCCGTCCTTCAAGCCGTAAGTATCCATATATCGACTTTAGACCAGCTCGTGAGATTGGTAACGAGGTTCTCTCAGTTGAAAATCTTACTAAGACAATTGATGGTGAGCTTATTCTTGATCACCTTTCATTCAATGTTGGTCGTGAGGATAAGATAGCTTTCGTTGGTTCTAACGAAAAGGCTAAGACAGTATTATTCCAGATTCTCGCTGGAGAGATGGAACCAGACGAGGGTAGCTACAAGTGGGGTGTTACAACTTCACAGTCATACTTCCCTAAGGACAATACAGAGATTTTCAGCACTGACCTTTTAATCGTAGATTGGCTTACACAGTTCTCTGAGATTAAGGATGCTACATATGTACGTGGTTTCCTTGGCCGTATGCTTTTCGCTGGCGATGACGGTGCTAAGAAAATGAAGGTATTATCCGGTGGTGAAAAGGTACGTGTTCTTCTTTCACGTATGATGATTGAGAATTCTAACGTACTTATGCTTGATGAGCCTACCGACCACCTTGATATGGAAAGTATCACAGCACTTAACACTGGTCTCCAGAAGTTCTCAGGTGTAATCCTCTTCTCTTCTCGTGACCACGAAATCGTACAGACAACAGCTAATCGTATTATCGAGATTCTTCCTAACGGACAGATGATTGATAAGATGACTACATACGACGAGTATCTTGAATCTGATGAGATGGCTCGTAAGCGTGCAGTCCTTGAGCTTTCTGATGACGAGCTTAATGATGACTAATGCGGGAAAGCGCACATTGAAAATTGCCTTCGGCAATGGGTGCGCTGTGGCAAACAAAAATGACTAGCAGAATCTGCTAGTCATTTTAATTTGCTCTTATTACTGTATCTGATATGCGTCAAAGGCAACCCTTTTCTTCTTCAAAGAGCTATAAACAGCAGGTATAGCACCAAGAGCTGTAAATACATAAGACTCTAACAATGAGATAGCAAAATCTGTTTTAATCTCGCTATTTTCAAGGAATGTACCAAACACACCTAGTCCATCAAAGAAATCCATCTCCATCTCTCTAGAAAACATTATATTCCACTCTACAACTGCTGCCACAAATACCATGACAATCATAAGAAGAGCGCTTATAGCCACACCTCTTCCTGAAAGCTTTTTCCCTAATTTCTCATAACCATAAATTGTTGCTACACCCATAACAACACCGGACATTGCTGCTACATATCCTAGCCGAGCAACAATCACAATTACAATAGCACCAATGATGCTACCACAAAGTGCACCTGCTATACCGCCTAAAACATTCTCCTCAGTATTCTCCTCTTCGAATTCAGCTTCTCTCATTGACTGATTAATCTTAGCATAGCAATCCTCACATAAGAAGCTGATACCACCGCTAATATTGTAGGCATTAATCCTATCTGATGGCTTACCACAGCACTCACAGGCATCCTCATATCCCTGTGCTCTTAAATAGTCTGTTGCCCCCTTAATAGCGGCTATCATATTTGCTATCACTTTATTTTTCGAAGCTCCTGCAATCCAGAAGGCAATATTATTTCCTTGAATAGCAACTGTTCGCACTCCCTCAATAGCCTTCCTAGCCTCCTTGGCAAATTCCTTATCTGGAAGACTACCATTTTTTCTAGCTGAAGCATACATTACATAAGCATTGTCCTTCATCCCAATTGTAAGATGATATCCATTGCTAACACCTACTAAGGTCTCTGTACGCTCATCAATTGACAAGCCTGTTACTTCCGCTACTTCTTCGTAAATAACATTAAGCGTCTTGTTCATAACCATTACCCTTTCCTTAGTTATTGATGATATGATAATAATTATTTTACTACTTGTCAATAGGTATTCATCAAATACTTATAACTTTTTATATTTTTACTCATTAATGATTAAAAAAGCCACCTGACCAGGTTTCCCTAGCCAGGTGGCAATAAATAACATTTTAAATTATTTTACTTTTGTTGTGATAGTTGCCTGTGGTGCAGGTGCTGCTGCAACTACTAAACCACTCTCATCTGTCTGATATAATGTAGCGCCAATCTGTACTACCTGATTGACAACCATCTTACCATCAGCACCGAATAAGTACTGACCTGCGCCAATCTGTACTGCCTGACCAATTACAAGCTTGCCGTCAGCGCCTGCGTAATAAACGCCGTCCTTTGTCTGGATAAATCCTGTAGCCATAGCACCGTCAGCTCCGAAGAAATATGTAGCATCTCCTACTGCCTGGATACCTGTCTGCATCTTACCATCTGGACCGAAGAAGTATGTAACACCGCCAACATTAACAGCGCCTACCTGCATCTGACCTGTCTCATTGAAGTAGTAAACTGAACCATCGATTGATGTAAGACCAGTTACTCTGTGAGCATCATTTGCGTCTAAGTAGTAAGTACCTGTTGGGTCTGTCCACCATCCCTTGTACATCTTACCGTTGTCATTAGGATTGAACATATATGTAGCGCCCTGAACATCGATCCATCCTGTCTGAAGAAGACCCTGCTCATTGAAGAAGTACATATCCTTACCGATTACAGAAAGACCTGTAAGCATGTGACCATCAGTTGTATCTAAGTAACGAGTACCAACTGCTGGATCTGACCACCAGCCAGTGAAAAGCTTACCATTTTCTGCTGGGTTAAAGAAGAATGTAAATCCATCAAGCTCTAACCAACCTGTCTGAAGCTGTGCAGCCTCATTGAAGTAATAAATACCATTATCGATTGTATTAAGACCTACTGCTGCGTTAGCTGTGCCTGGTGTGAAATAATATGAACCAGTCTCATCAGCAAACCAACCTGTTGTAACAATACCTGTTGTAGGATCTGTATGATACTTAACACCAGCAACATCTACCCAACCAAACTGTCTACGATAGTTGTTGAAGAAGTATACATTGCCAGCACCCATATCAAGAAGACCTACTGCTGGGATAAATGCTGTGTAATCCTTAGCTGCTGTATTCATATCTACGCGGCCAGCGATTCCTGGAACAGATCCGCTTGAAGAATACTGCCAAATAGCCCAACCTGGTGTGTCATTGTGATCAGCATACTGTGCAATCCACTTGTCATATGCAAGACCTGATGTAAAGTGTGACTTATAGAAGTTAGTGTATGTGTAAACGATTGGTGTGTAACCTGCCTGTGAAACAATGCTACAGAATGTGTTAGCAATTGCTGTACATGTACCAGGATCCAATCCCTTTTGTACATTGTCTTCAATATCAATAGCTACTGGGAAGTTGATATTGTATGGCTCAATCCACTGAAGAAGTAACTCTGCCTCAGCTGCTGCAGCCTCTGGTGTTGTAGCGTATGAATAAATATATACACCGGTACGAATGCCAGCTGCCTGAGCTCCCTGAACATTAGAAACAAAATATGGATCCATTCCCTTATTTGTGCTGCCGGCCTTGATAAATGTAAAAGAAACACCTGAAGCGGCAACCGCTGACCAATTAATAGCCCCCTGATATTTAGAAACATCAATACCTGCTGCAGCTGCCTTAGCAGTAACAGACACTGATAAAGTCATTGCAACCGCCATTGCAAATGACGCTAATCTCTTAAACAATTTTTTCATTTTTAAAATCTCCATTTCTACCTCCTATACAAACTTACCTCTATAATAACACATAACTACATCTGGTGTCTAACCACCTTATATTCGTCTCCATTAACAAAATATGGACACTCACTGTAATGACCAGTAACTAGGCGGACATAGTCATCCTCATCCATGTCCATCTCACAATAATACTGTTCATCCTCTTCATCCCAGACAAAGTTATTACAGTATTCACAAGCAGTCTGGCCCTTTACCTTACCACTATTAGCCATCTTAAGATTCCTCCGATTAATGCGCCAGCAACAACAGCACCAAGCATTATCAAATACTGATAGTGTGTATGCTCCTTGCCCCATTTAGACCTAATAGCGCCAATGTAAATAAACAATCCTGAAAAAATAGCGGTAACATTAACAATAAATTCAACTACATTCATCTTAAATCCTCTTATATTATGCAAACAAACCAGCTAAAAACATAACAATCTTCATGCCAGCGCCCATAATTACACCAGCAAGAACAACACCGCAGATTATAGCTCTAACACTTCTCTTAAAATCCATATCAAGAATTGATGCTGCAAGTGTACCTGTCCATGCGCCAGTACCAGGAACTGGAATGCCTACAAATAAAAATAATGCAAAATACAAACCTTTGCCTGTCTTTTCCTTTAATTTAACACCACCTTTGTGGCCTTTTTCCAAACAAAAAGTAAAGAACTTACCTATTCCTTTTTTATCCTTGCCCCACTCCAAAACCTTTCTTGCATAAAAGAAAATAATAGGAACAGGAATCATATTACCAATAATACAAATTATATAACTTGGTATTACATCAAGATGATGGCTAAGAGCATAAGGAACAGCAATTCTAAGCTCAATCAAAGGTACCATAGAAATCAAAAAAGCAATTAAATAATGAATCATAAATAAACTCCTTAATATAAAATCACAATAAAACTGTGCTATTTAACTATTTCACTTAATTCAGCGATAAATGTGCGCATCTCCTCATCTGTACCAATAGATATACGCAAATAATTTGCTATGCGCTCAGGCCTAGAGAAGTGACGGACATAAATGCCTCTCTTCTTAAGCTCCTCAAAAATATATACTGCATCCACTGATTCATGCTTAGCAAAAATAAAATTGCTCTTTGAATCAGGGAAAGAAAATCCAAGTTCACTAAGCTGATCCTTAGTCCACTCTCTTGTGGCAACAACATCAGCAACTCTGGCCTTGAAATACTCATCATCCTCAATAGATGCAACGCCGGCTGCAAGAGTGATGGTATCCATAGTATATGAGTTAAATGAGAACTTGCAGTCTGAAAGATACTTAATAAGCTCCTTAGAACCGATGGCATAACCGATACGGTTGCCAGCCATGGCACGGGACTTAGAAAATGTACGTACAACAAGTACATTGTCGTATTTTCTAGTAAGCTCAATACAAGACTCAGATCCAAAATCCACATAAGCCTCATCAATTATAACTACACATTCTGGATGTGCCTTAATAATATCCTCAAAGAATGACACAGGCTCAGATACACCAGTTGGGGCATTTGGATTAGGAATCACAATACCGCCGCATGAGCCCTGATAGTCAGATGCTATAATTTTAAAATTCTCATCAAGTGGCTTAACCACATAAGGAATCCTAAACAAATCAGCCCAAACATCATAAAAAGAATATGTAATATCTGGGAATAAAACAGGCTTATCTGAATTAAAAAATGTGAGAAAGCCCATGGCTAACACATCATCAGAACCTACTCCAACAAATACGTTTTCCTCGTCAAATCCATGATACTTGGCAAGAGCAGATATTAGAACATCGCAGACTGGGTCTGGATACTTTCTAAGAGAATCCAAAGTAACACCTGATATAGCATTACCCACCAAAGGACTTGGTGGGTATGGATTTTCATTGGTGTTAAGCTTAATTACTTTAGCTTTTGGCTGCTCTCCAGGTGTATAAGGTACTACTTTTCGAACATTGTCCTTCCAATTTTTCATTATTCTTCCTCATGTAATGCTAGTTAAAAGTGGTCAATATGTAATCTATTCTGCCGGAACAGGTGCTGGCTCTGGAGCTACTTCTGGAGCAGGCTCCTGAGCTCCTGTTTCTAATCCTGCCTGCTGCTTAAGTGTAATAAGCTGAAGCTCTGCATTGACAAGATCCTGATAATTTGTAACCTCTGCCTTCTGCTCATCAGAAAGGGCATCGTACTGGATTCTTGCTGAAACAATCTGTGCCTCTGATTCAAGAGTAACTGCTTCAATTTCTGCAATAAGCTGCTGCACCTTGATCTGAGGATTGATAATAAGGTAATTATCCTGCTCAGTGTTACCTGTATAGAAAACGATAACTGGCCATCCAGCCTCTACTGTTTCAAATATCTCTTTAGCCTTGTCCTTAGGTAAGTTGATGCATCCATGGCTACCGCTAGTCTTGTAAATGCTGCCGCCGAAGCTAGAACGCCACTTAGCATCGTGAAGGCCCTCGCCCATATTAAATGGCATCCAATAATCAACAGGTGTAGCATAATTGTCGCCGCGAAGTGTGGCATCCTTTTCCTTGTAGGCAATAGGATATACGCCTGTGTGAGTACCATTACCTGCAGAAATATTACCAGATACAAAATCTGAATCAATGACCATCTGGCCATCCTTATATACGTAGGCATGCTGCTCTGAAAGATTAACCTCTACGTATGAATTACCATAATCATGCTCTCCATGGCTAGTACCACGGTAAAGATATGTGAAATCTCTAGTAACATCCTCTCCTGCAGTGAGGTCAGCTATAATCTGGTCAATCTCACCATCGTATGCAATCTTCCAACCAAATGAACCAGCTGGAACTGAAATCTCCTCACCAGATGTGGTTGTAAATGGCTTAGCCTTACCATAGGTGTTATATTTATCACCCATAGCATTAACATACTCGCCAATTGTCTCTCTATTAAATGTCACATTGAAATCATCATCCCATGTAAACCATGTAGCCTTAGTTTCTACAGGGATTTCCTCTGTGAGTCCCTCACCAAGGTCATAGTGGATAGCTGTATTCATATATCCGTTTAAAACATCAACTGCGGCATTGATATTATCATCCTCAGCAAGTACTGCTGGCTTGTGATAACATGTGCCATCAGAAATATTAATCTCTGTCTTAAGATTCTCTACAGCATCGATAATGGCTGCCTCAACACCCTGCTCATCGATTCTGTCTCCGTATACTTCTTCAACAATAACAAACTGGCTGCCATCAAAATCAATGTAAGCATCCTGAGACTCTGTAGTAGACTGCTGTCCGCTGAAATCAAGTGAAGCGGCAACTGATTTAACTTTCTCAGCATCGTAAGAATTACCTGTAGCTGTGTAATACTCAGCTGGAACAAATAATCTGCCAACCCAGTTAAATCCTGTCTGACTATCAAGAAGAAGCTGAACCTGGTCCACCTGATAGTTAACTCCAACACCTAAATCTGCAGAGCTAACTTCATTAATCTCATTGCCATCACCATCTACAAAAGTGATATTGTAGTGGTCTGCGCTGTTGATAATCTTGTCGTAAGTGCCCTGAGCATCCTTAAAAGAAGCTCCAACGCCATTAACTTTGCTTCGAATATAAAAATGGTCATTAAAATAAATACATCCAGCAAGATAAATAATAAGTAATGCTCCTACTATGATGCCGGCCTTAATCATGGCCGCCTTGCTAAAAGATTTTTTTTGACCCTTATCTTTTTTACTAGTGCTCATCATCTTACCTCTAAAAAAAGACATAATAACTCCGAGAATCAGTTTACATGAAAAAAACACATAAAACCATATAAACTTTTCAAAAAAAGCCCGGTTTTATTTGACGCAATGGATAGTTTTCCTCGGATTTTTTAATTTTTTCTTAAACCTTTAAGTTCCTCAATGGAAAATTCATATGCTTCATTGCAGAACTGGCACTTAACCTCAACTGGTTTTCCATCTGCAATTATCTCATCCATATCCTCCTTGCCAAGGGAAGCAAGGCTCTTGATTACTCTGTCTCTAGAGCAATCGCACTTGTATTCCACAGGATATGTCTCCATAAATTCCACATCAAGTCCAGCTAATACTGTCTCAAGCATCTGCTCTGGAGTCTTGCCTGCTGAAAGCATATCTGTAACTGAAGGCAATGTCTTAAGATTCTCCTCAATCTGAGCAATAACTTCCTCAGATGTAAATGGCATCAACTGAACAATAAAACCACCTGCGCAATTTACTGTGTTGTCCTTGTTCATAAGAACACCAAGACCTACAGTAGATGGAATCTGCTCTGAAACAGCATAATAGTATGTTAAATCCTCTGCTATCTCACCTGTCTGAAGCTCTACTGTACCTACGTATGGATCCTTAAGTCCCATATCCTTGATAACACGCATGATTCCAAGGTCGATAGCGCCGCCAACATCAAGCTTGCCATTCTTAGGTGGCAAATCAACTACCGCAACATTAGGGAATCCCTTAACCTGCCCCTTGCTATTGGCAGTAACTGTGATTCCCTTCATTGGGCCACTACCCTGAATCTGGAGAGTTACCAAATCGTCATCACCCTTTAACATAACACCCATCATGGAACCTGCTGAAAGCATTCTTCCCAAAGCTGCTGTAACTATAGGCGAAGTATTATGTCTACCTCTAGCCTCCTCTACCATATCCTTGCTGGTAATGGCAAATGCTCTGATTGCATCATTTGCCGCTGTTGCTCTAACTATATAATCACTCATCTAAATGTACTCCTCTCTATATACAAAAACATCATCTAGCCATTTAAATATTACTTAGTTATTTCTCTTGCTATAAAATAAAGTCTGTCACTGTCTGCAGTAGGACTGGCCATAGTATTTACATCACATATCTCAAGCAATTCTAGGCCGCTTAATTTTATAGCCTCTATAATCTCATTCTCAGTAAAGGCATGCTGAAGGTGCTCCTCCTCGTATCTATCGAAGGTGCCCTCTTCATTCTCCTCGTAAATGGTCAAATAGTAACTGTTATCACGAGATTCTTCGTCATATTCATTTTCCCAAATGAAGCTGCCCTCCTGACGGTTTTCAGCTATAGTATTGCACCCAAGTTCTCTATAATAATGCTCTGTCTTAACATCAAAAATAAAAAGTCCCTTAGGATCCAGATAATTATTGGCAAGCTTGCAAACCTGTAAAAGCTCATCTGTATCTCTTAAATAATTGATACTGTCACAAAGACTCACCACAGCACCAACAGTGCCGTAGAGCTCAAACTCGCGCATGTCCTGACATAGATAAAGGATTCCCTGGGAATCCTCTGAAGCCTGTGCCTCCATCAGCATGTCATAAGAAACATCTATTCCAATCATATCGTAACCCATAGCCTTAAGGCGTCTGGTCATCTGCCCAGTACCGCAGCCCAGGTCACAAACGATTTCCATCGGCATATTATATTTTTCAAATAAAGTCTTAATATTGTTAGCCCATGTATCATAAGGCACATCATCCATGTATCTGTCATATACAGAGGCAAAACCTGTATAAGCTTCCATCTTTAAACCCTCTTAGATAAAAAGCCAGTAATCTTTCTAATAATATCAAAATCGTTCTGGATTTCCTCGACCTTGAGACGGTTCTCCTCTGAGAATCCCACCAAAATATTGTGATTAGCCTCAGCCAAGTAGTCCATAATACCATCAATATCACTCTTAATATTCTTAGGGCACTTAATGTAATGACGCTTGCCTGCAGTAATATGCAAAGTGTATGTAATGGAAAAATGATGCCAAAGGAACTTGTGCATTGTGGAATACTTGTAAATCCAAATAATGGCATCAATAGGAACAATAGCCACACCATAGCTACTGGTCTCTATAAAATAATGCTCAGTAATAAACATATCCTCTGTTGCCAACTGTGGAAGTGTGGCAAGCTCTTCTTCTGCCTCTGCCAATATCTCAGCAGGCTTTCCGTAAGCCCTGGTCTTCTGAATCGGAAGAGAAAGAACTGGAAATGCAATATAAACCGAGAAAATTATTATACACGCTACACTGTAGATTGCAAAGAGTATATAGAAAAACTCAAACAGAGTAGACATAAGCCCTGTTGCATCTGGTTCTGAAATGCTGTAAGTAGAAACAGTAGATAAAATACCATCCTCATTCCAGTTCAAATCGCTGGCCAAATTACCAAGCAAAGTCCTAGTGGAGTGAGAATCATAAATTACCTTGCCCTTTACTGTAATACTATCAATTGTAGGCGAGCCCTGCTCACATGTATCTGGTGAAAGAAGCACCACCACACACTCAGAATTAATCATAGTGTAATAGTAATAGCCTCTAGTTCTATCAAGCCACTTATTGGTATAGCCTGTAAAATAAAGATTTTTGAGATTGAACTTACCGTAGAGCTCCTTTTGATTGTAAAGCTGATAAAGGCTAATATTCTCCTCATCGTATGTCTTTGGCGCAATCATATGTCCCACAGGGAAAAATATTGCAAGTGCCAAAATCACAATCAAAAAGATAATAGGAGCATAAAGCCTATTTTTATAATATGTCTTTATTGACCTTGTAATTAAATGCTCCAAAGAATCCATAACTACTCCATATCCTTAACAGCGAGCATCCACCCACTGATATATATCTTCATATACTTGTTCTCTATCAATTTCATTTAAAATCTCATGACGATCGCCCTTGTAAAGCTTTAAGGTAACGTCCTTGATTCCAGCCTTCTTAAGCTCCTCATACGCAGCCTTTGTACCTGCACCCAAATTGCCAACAGGGTCTGCATCGCCAGAAACCACAAGAAGTGGAATATTTTTTCTCATCTTGCTAACGCACTCTTTTGAGCAGGCATATTTAGTAGCCTCCACAAGTCCCTTATATGCATTAAGCGAAAATGTAAAAGTACAATAAGGGTCATTAAAATATTTCTCAACGCTCTTAATATTCTTAGAGAGCCATGAATTGGCATAATCCTTGCCATAGGAATCATACTGCTTGTATGGTGCGCTGTAAGTCAAATTCCTAATCAAAGGGCTGCGATAATTCTTGCCCTTAAAAAGAGAAATGGCGCCTATCATAAAAAGTCCAAAGTTGCAGAATGCGCTTTTCTCATGTCCAGTGCCCATAATGATAGCACCGCTAAGTTCCTCTAAATAGGCACTCTTGCAGCCTAAGAACTTCCTGAGCATATATGAACCCATGGAATGTCCCAAAATAAAATAAGGAATTCCAGGATAACTTTTCTTAGTCATTGAATAATGAGTGAGCATATCCTCAACCATATCATCAGATGGATGGGCGCCTGTCATAATTCCAAGGTCCTCTTCTTTTTCAACTGAGTGACCGTGACCAATATGGTCATGGCCCACTACAACAAAGCCCTTAGAGGTCAAAAATCTAGCGAACTCATCATATCTTTCTATATATTCAACCATGCCGTGAACTAGCTGAATCACTCCAACCGGCTCTCTGTCTGGCAACCATTTAACACAATGAATAATTGAATGTCCGTCACTGGATTCAAATGTATAATTCTCAAGCTTTTCCATCAACAATTATCCTTCCAATTCCCGTAAATAATTACGTAATATAATTGATTTTAAATGATTTATGCCACACATTCAACAAATGCCCCATCCTCTATTTAAAATTTTCAACCATAATCTGTATATTTCTATTTCCTCTATATTCATTGATAGATGGCTCATAGATAATATCCATTTTTACATTGGATGTGTTACCAGAAAAAAGCCTCTGCAAGGTGTCCTTACCATATTTTGCTGACACAGCCTCCTGAAATTCTGGAACATTTCTAAAGAGAAGGGCGGTCATATTTCCGCCAACCTCTGTACCTACATTTAATCTAAGAAACTGTCCCTCCTTGCCCATGAAACTAGCACCCTTTATCTCTACATTTTTAAGAGCAAAAAGTGGCTTGGTATTTCCTGTGCCAAAAGGTGCAAGCATATCGATGCTATCAACAAGTCTCTCTGAAATATATGAAAGAGGCATATCGCAGTCGATTTTTATAACCTCCTGCATGTCATCCTCTGTAAGCCTGCAATTAGCATTAAGCCTATCTCTAAGCTCTTCCACTTTTTCTGTAGGAAGGGAAACTCCTGCAGCCATTGGATGTCCACCAAACTTGGTAAAAACATCTTTTACAGCAGTAAGCTCCTCAAACATATTGTAAGCTGGAATAGAACGTCCGCTTCCCTTAGCTCCATCCTCAGCATCTGTAATTACAAGCACTGGCTTATTGTAAGTCTCTCTGATTCTACCTGCCACAATTCCAGCAAGACTCTCGTGAAGCTCTGGAATATAAACAACCAGCACCTTTTGATTTTTAATATCACTATTTTCAATAATGTCCCTGGCCTTATCAATGCCAATCTGGGTCATATTCTTACGCTGTGAATTAAGCTCCACCAGCTCATTGGCACTGGCAAGCGCCTTAGCAGAATCTTCTTCAAATAAAAGCTCAATAGCCTTTGAAGCTGTATCAAGTCTGCCGCTGGCATTAAGACATGGACCAATTATAAATCCAAGATGATAGCAGCTTAGAGGCTTGCCCTTCAGCTCATTTCTGGCAAGAAGTGCATTCAGTCCCACATTATCTGTATTTTCAATAGCTTTCAGTCCATGGTAAACAGTGGCGCGATTTTCTCCCTTAAGTTCCATAACATCGCACACAGTGGCAATGCTTGCAAACTGAAGATATTTGTCCGCCATCTCCTTATCAAGTCCCACAAATTCAAACAGCACATCCACCAGCTTCCATGCAACCTGGGCACCGCAAATTCCCTTAAATGGATATCCACAATCATTACGCTTTGGGTCCACCACTGCATCTGCACTTGGCAGCTTTTGCACTACACTTCCATCCTCAGCTGTCTCAAAAGGAACCTCATGATGATCAGTAACCACAAAAGTCATTCCAAGCTCCTTGGCCAAATCAACAGCTGGAGCAGCCGCAATACCATTATCGCAGGTAATTATGAAGCGAACCCCTTCATCAAATGCAGCCTGCACCATATCTGGATTAATTCCATATCCATCCACCATTCTGTGAGGAACTGCATAGTCCACATCTCCTCCCACTTCCTTGATGGCACTGGTCAAAATATAGGTAGACATAATTCCATCCACGTCGTAGTCACCCACCACGCGAATCTTCACCCCCTCATCAATGGCATCCATCAAAAGGCCACAGGCCTCATCCATGTCTGCAAAAAGATGTGGGTCAGGAAAATTATCTAAACTTGGATGAAGATACTCCTCCATCTCCTCATATGTAGAAAGCCCGCGATTAACCATAAGGCGCACAATCACCGGATCCACCTTAAGCTTCTCACTAAGCCCCTTATAGTCCGCCGCTTTTCGCTGTAAAATCCATTTGCTCATTCATATTCTCCGTAAATATTAATCGTATCATTACTAAGCAATTCTAGCATAAATAAAGAGCAGCTGCACTTAAGCTATAAAAAAGAACAACCGACTAGTTCATACAATCCTGGGACCTTAAAGTGCCGTCGTTACTTAGATGGTAGCTTCGCTAGCATCTTATGTAACGCAACGAGCACGACAAGAACGAAAGCGTGTCATAGGATGTATGGACTTGTTGGTTGTTCGTAAGATTTAGAATAACTATATTATTTATGCAAGTGCTGCTGTAATGATAGCCATTGAATAAACTTCCTGTGCATTGCAGCCACGAGACAAGTCGTTGATTGGTGCATTGAGGCCAAGAAGGATTGGGCCGTAAGCATCAAATCCGCCGAGACGCTGTGCAATCTTGTAGCCGATGTTACCTGCATTGATGTCAGGGAAGATAAATGTGTTAGCGTGACCAGCTACTGTAGAGTCAGGACACTTTGTCTTTGCTACACGTGGAGAAACAGCTGCGTCGAACTGAAGCTCACCATCGATGTCAAGCTCAGGATATCTTTCCTTTGCAAGCTTTGTAGCCTGGTTCATCTTATCAACATCCTCGCCCTTTCCAGAACCAAGTGTTGAGTATGAAAGCATAGCGATCTTTGGATCAATACCGAAGATCTTAGCACATGCTGCTGTCTCACCTGCGATCTCAGCAAGCTCCTCAGCTGATGGCTTAATGTTGATAGCGCAGTCACCCATTGCAAGAACTTCACGATCACCTGTTGAGTGGTTACGAACCATGATGAAGCATGAAGATACGATGCTGTTGCCTGGCTTTGTCTTAATAACCTGAAGTGCAGGTCTTACTGTATCTGCTGTAGAGTATGTAGCACCACCGAGAAGTGCATCAGCAACGCCCATCTTTACAAGCATTGTACCGAAGTAGTTAGCCTGCTTACATGTCTGTGCAGCCTGCTCCATTGTAACGCCCTTAGACTTTCTAAGCTCGCAGAAAAGCTCGCACATCTCATCAAATCTATCATAGTTGTTAGGATCAATAATAACAGCGCCACGAATGTTGAAACCAACATCCTCAGCTGCTGCCTTAATCTCTGCCTCATTACCAATAAGAATTGGCTGAAGGAAATCAGAACCTAAAAGACGGCTAGATGCCTCAATAATACGTGGGTCTGTACCTTCTGTAAAAACAATTTTCTTAGGATCCTTTTTTAGGATGTCAATTAATGCTCCAAATCCTGCCATTTTAAAATTCCTCTTATCTTTCTTTAATTAATCAACTATTCAGAGTTGGTTATGTGTTAGTAGTTTGAAACCAATAGTTATCTTACTACTTTTATGTGAAAAATGAATGGCAAATTTAATTGTTTTTGATTTAGTACTTTCCTACAGTCTTACGGGGTTTTTTGTTAACTTTTTGTCAATTATTTCTCACTTACAAAGCCATTTTCATCCACTGCAACATTAGTGGAAATGCTCTCCACATAGCTGTATCCATTTTGGTCTATTGCAGTACATGCATCCGAAGCAACAATAGGTATAATTCGATAGCTTACAGCATCATTTTCATCAACTGTAAACTCTACTGCTCCACCGCAGCCCAACTTGATAGTAGGGTTAAAAATAAAGTTACCCAGACTGTAGAAAATAGGCTTGCCACTGTAATACTCAACTGGCTGTAGACAGTGACTGTGCATTCCGATAATTGCATCTGCCCCTGCATCAATTAGCTTGTGTCCGTCATTGACCTGATAGTCAGTAAGCTCAGTTGTGTGCTCTGTTCCCCAGTGAAGCATTACAAATAAATAATCTACCTGGGAGTCTGCCTCCTCAACTGCCTTAAGAAGGTCTGTCTCATCGTAAAAGCAAAACTCTCCTGGCTGGGAATTTACCACATTCCAACTACCAACTGGGATAACATGGCTGCATGCCAAAAATCCATAGGTACGTCCCTTGGCATCAGTTTTAATGACAAGTTTGCTTGCTTCCTCAAGGCTATTTCCAGCGCCTGTATAATCAATACCTGCATCAGAAATAGTTGTAAATGTATCAGTTAAAGCATCCTGACCGTAGTCAAGGACGTGGTTGTTAGCAAGTCCTGCAATATCAACTCCCAAATCAGTCAATATACTTACGTAACTAGGATTAACTCTAAATGTATACTGCTTGTCAGGAGCCTGCTGTCCACGCTCAGAAAAGCAGAACTCGTTGTTAATCATTGTAAAATCCGCATTCTGCATAAGCGCCTGAATCTCAGGAGATGCCACGCCAGAAATGCCTGACGCATCATATTTAGCCTGTACATGCTCGCTAAGTTCCACATCACCAGTGAACACAATGCTTGTAGTCAAGTCCTCTGGTGGGATTTCCTCTTCTGCAGGCTGTTCATCAGTACTAGGCTCAACCTCTGGCTCAGCTGCTGCATTAATGTCATTCTCCTTAACGCCGCCTAGCTTGTCCTGCACCATAGCATAAAGCTGCTGCCCCTGCTCATAAAATGGACCATCGGAACCAAAGGCATACCATGCGGCCGCCAAAATAAGCACTAAAACTAAAACTGTTTTAATTAATACTGCAAAAAACTTTTTCATAATTACTTGAACCTATTCTGAGATGGATCATAGTGATAATCTATGCTGGCTAAGCGTGCTATGATATCATCTCCATCCACTTCATTATCCTCTACCAACGCATCAAAACTCTTATAATAATCCCTAAGTGCTGTGTTAACCACAGAAAGTAACATCACTGGGTCTTTTGGAAAATTCATAATGTCTCCTAACTAAATTTCATAATAACGAGGACATTATAACACAAAAGAGGCGGTTGTTGCCGCCTCCCATTTTAAACACTTTATTGAATGGTAAATATATCCGAAAAACCAGTGACTTCAAAAATCTCTTCAACCTCCTCAGAGGCATTTTTAACAATCATCTTACCCTGGTTGTTCATTGTCTTTTGTGCTGATAAAAGAATCCTAAGTCCCGCACTGGAAATGTAATCCAAATCTTTTAAATCAAAAGTCAATTCCTTAACGCCCTCAATCTCAGAATTTATCTTTTCTTCTAACTGTTGAGCTGTGGTAGTGTCCAGTCTGCCATCCAGTTCAATTAGTAACTTCTCCCCATTTTTACCACCCCTAATATCTAACATATTCATACCTCCACTAATTATTAATACGCTTTTCTATAGTAAGAATGTTTTTCCCATCTCTGTACTCATATTTCATATTATCCATGGATTTTTTCGCCATAAATATTCCAAGCCCACCTATTTCTCTATCCTCTGCACTTAGCGATATATCCGGGTCCTTCCTTTCAAGAGGATTGTAAGGAACTCCTCCATCCTGAAAAACTAAAGTCACCAGTCCATTATCAGCACCTAAAGAAAGACTCATCCGACCACTTCCTGAGTCAGGAATAATCTGTCCTGCCTCATCAGTCTTCCCGTAGGCATAGTGGGCAATATTTACATAAATCTCTTCCACCGCCAATGTAATTTGCATCTGCTGCTTCATACTGCAGCCCAGACTTTCAAGCTCGCCTTCCACAAAAGATATCACTTGATTCAAATTACTAATTAGGGCTTCACACTCCATTTTTTTCATACTTTCTCCTGTAGTTATATTGGCATGTTTCTAATCTGTTCAGCTCTATTTAATATTTTCTCTTTCCACTCATCGTCCTGCGCTTCTAGCTGATAGGTGTTGTATCCGTACTGCCGCCCCAGTGAACACACAATTGACTCATCATCTATATGAAGAGAAATCCTATATTTGCTAGGCATCTTCTGAGGGAGAATGTTTTTGTTGCTGCCCTGAACTTCCCTATTATGCCTTTGGGCATTTACTATTCCATCGAACTTAACATGATAAAGTCTAAACAGTGATTTGATATATTTTTCCGAACGAAAAGATGAGGTATACACCCAAACCTCATAGCCTAATTTCTGCAGCTCATTTATAAGCTCCGGCGTCCCCAGTCTAAGGCGCTCCTTATAAATTTTGTTAAAAGGAAATGGCAGAGCCTTTTCGGTCTTGTGGGTTTTAGGCGAAACAAATAAAACCTCATCCAAATCAAAGGATATTCGCATTTTTTCACTTTGATCTGCGTTTTTCATCCTATTTAGCCGCCCCCACAATATCCATAACATTCTTAGACCAGCCCTTTTTGCTTTCTATGTCGTACTCCTCAAACTCGCCAGTCTTACTGTATACCTTAAGAACCGTATCACTATCCACATGCAATGTATGCTTATACTTTTCCTTGATAAGCTTGTCATGCCTTGCCCTAAATTCTTTGTTTCTCCGCTTTTCTGTACCAGTTACAATTCCCGTCACCTTAACATGGTACCTGTTAAAAAGTGACTTTATATAATCTGTTGAGTAAAATTTCGAACTATATACCCAAATATCATATCCATTCTTTTCAAAGAATCTAAATAGCGCTGGTATCCCCAGTCGCAATTTTTCTTTGTAAAAACGATTAAATGGAAATGGCAGTGACTTCTCACTCTGCCCTACTCCATCATCACCTGAGAAAACAACCTCATCCAAATCCAGAGTAACCCTCTTATCATGGTTGGAATTAGCGAGAATTTCTTTGATGTCCTCCTCATGGGTGAAATTAACAATTTTGATAGGAAGCTTTTTATAGCCTAGCCTTACAGCTGCCGCCCATCTGTGATGGCCATTTAAAATCATGTAACCATCAGGATGCATCCTCTCCACAACTATAGGATCTAGCCCCATTATACAAAAATCGCTGGGACATCCAAAGTGTAAGAATTTCTTCTCATAATCAGAAATTATCCTATAGCTAGGTCCTATTTCCGGCTTAGAAAATTCGTCATTAGGATTAGGATGCAATTTCTTACATCCCACCTTTGTAACCAAAGCTCTTCTAAGCATTCCTGCCTTTAGAGGCATTGAAACACCGCTATACTTTTGGATTTCACCAGCAATATAATTATCAAATTCCGACTTGCCCAAATTATTCATATAACCACCCCATTAATGCAATAGAATGATTATAAATGAATAATGTGTCCAATCAGTTAATTCTGTTGCTTTTTACCAATTCTTCTCAAATCCTGTGGATACAAATAAATAGTCGTCCTCAGACCTGTCTGCACCTATTTCAAGCTTTGCGATAGCGCAATTATTGAAGTCCACATCCCAATAAGCAGCCCTAGGTGTTTTTTTCATGTATTCAAACATACCATGGCTGAGAGCCCCATGACTTACAAGAAGCACCACATCATCCTGAGCAAATTCTCCATTTGCAATCTTCTTTCGAAGCATTTCCACCACTGCTCCTGCGCGAGCCACCACCTCATCATAACGCTCACCATTTTCAGGTGGCTCATATGTGTCTGGATGGTCAAAGCATCTATCCAAAAACTCTGGGTCCACTGTCTCCATATTCTGCTGCTCGTATATACCGAAAGACATCTCAATGAGGTTATCCTCAGTGCTAATATCATCCATTGGGATTCCTGTGGCAAGATAACCTGTTTCAATTGCTCTTTCTAGAGGACTTGAAATGATTTTTGTAACCTTTATTCCCTTTTCCTCAAGAAACTTTCTTGTCTCTGAAGCCTGAAAACGTCCCCTTTCATTGAGAGGAATATCAGAAGAGCCCTGAAGCCTCTTCTGTACATTTAAATCTGTCTGCCCATGTCGCATCAAGTAAATATCCATGTCTGTCCTAACTTTCTATCTAATAATTCTTATAATAATCCAGCAAAAATTGTGGCAAATAAAACTGTAAGAATACCTGCCACTGCGATTGAAAGGCTGCTCATAGCCCCTTCAATCTCGCCAATCTCCATAGCCTTGGCTGTACCGATTGCATGGCTTGCTGTACCAAGTGCCAATCCCTTAGAAATAGGCTCCTTAATTCTAAAGAGCTTGCAAATAAACTCGCCTAAAATATTTCCAATAACGCCTGTGATTACAATAACTGCAACTGTAATTGTCACGTATCCGCCAAGCTCCTCTGACACACCCATACCAATGGCTGTAGTGATTGACTTTGGAAGAAGTGTCACGTACTCCTCATGGGTAAGGCCAAGTGCCATAGACAACAGAAGTACTGTAAGAAGGCTTGTGATTACACCTGCTGTAATACCCGCCATAACTGCCTTAGCATTATTCTTAAGAAGCTCCCACTGCTCATAGAGAGGAATAGCAAGGCTCACTGTAGCTGGAGTCAAAAGCCATGTCAAAAACTTGGCCCCCTCATTATATGTATCATAGGAAATCCCTGTACCAAACAAAAATAAAATGGTACATACAATTGATACTAAAAGTGGATTAAGAAGGCCTGTCTTAAATTTCTTCTTAAGCCAACTTCCTATTCCATAACTTACAAGGCTTACTGCAACTGCCAAATAAGAAGACTGCTGTAAAAACTCTTTCATTACTGCACCTCCTTATTATCTTTTTTAATCATCATCTGAGATACAAGACCTGTAGCTGCCATAACAGTAAATATAGTAACAACTGTGATAATGCTAACTGGCACTAAAATTGGCTGCAACACACCCCATGATGTAACAAGACCTACACCAGCTGGAATAAACATAACTGGCATAATCTCTATTAAAAACTTTCCTGCATCCTTTACATCTTCAAGCTTTATAAGCTTTGTGAGAAGACATACAAAAAGAATTATCATTCCATAAATACTAGCTGGAACTGGGAAAGGAATAATCGCCTTTAAGAACTCTCCCAACAAGGAAATCAATAAGATAATTAGAAACTGTTTTAAATATTTCATTAGAATACCTACCTTAAATATGTTTGCAAAATATGTAAATATTCCCCCTGATTAAACGCCTAAATTGTAGCACTAACCAGGGCCATTAACAACATAGTCCACATATCTTTCACTTAGTTTTCAATTTTCTGTTGACGAATGGGGAAATTCATAGTATTATTATCTTCGTTGCACGGCAACACAATATATGGTTCCTTGGTCAAGCGGTTAAGACGTCGCCCTCTCACGGCGAAAACAGCGGTTCGATTCCGCTAGGAACTGCTAAAAAAAGCACCGATTCAATCGGTGCTTTTTTTTGTTGTACTTATTTACTTATTTATTTGCGTAAAACTCATTCATTGCACTGCTTAGTGCCTGCAAATCATAAAAAGCTGAATAATCATTAGTTCCATCAGCATTTACTGACACCAAATTAACATCAACAGGTATTCCTCCATCTACTGAAGATCCATCTGGATTAGAAAGTCTCATAGCAGATGAAATCTGATATACTCCGCCTTCTGCAGTGCCAAGTGGAATTACTGCACAGGCTCCGCCGCCTGACTGCTCACCTAAAATTGCAATTCCTTCGCTTTTACATATTGCTGGTAAGAAGTTAGCGCAAGAGAATGAAAAATCACTTGTCAGAACACCAAAATTAAAGTCATAAGGCTCAAAGTCTTTATAATCAAAAACCTTATCAAAATTAATATCTGCTAAATACTGAACTGTTGTAAACTGTCCTCCAATAGCATTTTGATAAGACATCTTTGCATTACCGGTCATGGCACAAGCCATCAAAAATACTACGTCTGCAGAGCCACCTCCATTTGAAGAAAGATCAATAACAAAATTCTTTACATTTGCTTCAGCTGCTGCATCCAAGGCTCTCTTGAAATCTCCAACAGTATCATCCGGTAGTTCACCGCCATTTTCGTAATATTCACGCCAAGCCTGTTCATCTGCCACAAAACTGTCAAAGCTAAAGAGTGCTGTATCTCCCTCAATATGGAAATACTCATCACCCCATTTATCCTGCTTCATCTGCTGCAAGCACTGCATTTTTTCATACTTACTTCCCAATGCTACAGTGTTCGAAAAACCAAAGTCCATGCTATACAAAAGCTGCTTTGCATCATCTATGGTATCTTCTGAAAAATAAGTAGCTCCCATATCGCCTAAATATGTATGTCCACCATCACTTAGATAATCATCTAGTATTACTGTGGCAGCTACGTATTCAGCTGGATCATCTGATAGAAACCACTCTCTTGCCTGCGCAGTAAATATATCATGCTGTTTAAGTGTCTCGTCGAGGCCCTTCTCTTTAATCTCTGCTCCAAGCCCCATTTGCTCTGGATATCCAAAATAGTTGTCATATACGAAGCACATCTCATTATAGCTGTACTCAGCTAAGGATTTATCTCTTTTTCCTTCTTTAATAAAATTTGTTACGTTAGCCTGATATTGCTCAGAAGGTACCACTTTACTTGCTGTATAATCACTATTTTCATCAAGAATATAAAATTCCTTGCTATCATAGAGCATACGATACATAACTACTCCAGAGAACATATCTGATGCTGTAAGATATGGAATCCAAATATCGCCCTGACTCTCGTCCTCTATTAAATCAATTGAGTAATTATCAAAATCTATAGTCTTAGGCTCTGGGGCCTTATCAGGTGTAGCTCCATAGATTTCCACAAAAGGATAACCATCGTAATATACATTAGGAACATTATCCTGTTTTGTAATCGTGGTATTAATAAAATTATCAAAATCCGAAGAATAAAGGGTATTTTCATCGGTATCAATAACTGCAGTTGCGCCCATTGCTGATTTGAATGTGTAGTCCCCATCGCTATTTTTCTGAACGCTCATTTCCTTACCAGTTAAATATCTATAGTAATCTGTAAGCTTAATATATGGTGCTGAAAATCCCTTATAAAATCTTATCTGAAGAGGTTGAATATTTTCTTCTGAAAACACATGCACAATAGCAGTTTGTTCAGTATATGCATCACTGGCTTTTACAACATTTGCGTTAAAGGTAAAGCTTAAACACATTGTAAGAGCCATAAGTGACGCTAATAATTTATTTCTTTTACTCATAAATTCTCCTTATAAAAATGAAAAGGGGCGTTCATCTATGCTCCGCCCCTCTAATCTGCCAAATACTATACTGAAAGTGAATTATCCATAATCCATGCTGTAATAAAGTACATAATAACTGACAATACTAAGAATATTGCCGCCATTATGAGGTTTTGAGTAGATGATATGGTCACACTTGCTCCACCAAAAATTGCATTTATAATTACATTAACTACAACAACAATTGCAATGAAAATACCAAGTGAAGCAAATGAGTTCCATTTCTTTCCATTAAAGAATGTAGCTGAGAGTACAATTGCAAAGAAAGCAACTGCTATAATGTATAACCAATGTGCTATCTGAACAAATGCATATGAAGCCATAAGACCTACCGAAATCATATCCATGTCTCTATATGCCAATAATTCATTTACGAATTCAATCAGATCTGACAATCCACCATATTTTCCTAATATTAGGGTCATATCAAGCACTCCTAAAAGGAAGAAGAATGCTCCTGCCAAGAAAATAGAAACTCCATTTTCAATTACCTTAGCACCAAGAATCTTGTAGCTATTATTAGGTGTCATAAAAAGCATATATGCCTGCTTTGTATTTAAATCATTTTTCAAAAGCTTCATACTATGAACACCAATTATAACTGTGGCAACAAAAGCCATGATGAATAAGAAAAAGCATGATATCGAAAAAACTCTTTCATTTTCTCCATAAAGTCCAATAAGAAAGAACACCTCTAAAATAGCTGTGATACAAAGCATGATTACCTTAATGTCACGTGTTTTTCTAAGCTCATATTTAAATAGTTTTAACATATTACGCCTCCCTTACTCCGCCGTAAACTGCGCGGTACTTATCTGCTAGTGAAATACTGTCCATAACTCTAAGCTGTTCTACATCATACATCCCAGCAAAATGTCCATCCTGGATGAAGATTGCTCGGTCAACTAAGGCCTCAAGCTCCTCAACCAAGTGACTAGAAATAATCATAATATTGTCCTCAGATGCTGAGGTAAGAACCATTCTCATAACCTCATCTCTTGCAATAAGATCGATGCCGTTAAGTGGCTCATCAAGCATGTAAACATCTGCATTTCTACCCATTGTAACTGCAATCTTAAGCTTAGCCATCATACCTGATGAAAGAGTCTTAATCTTAAGCTTCTTATCAAGGCTCATGCCTGCAAGAAGCTCATCATATTTCTCCATTGAGAAATCCTCGAAGAAATCCTGATAATACTTACCTACATCCCCTACTGTCATCCAATCGTAAAAGTATGGTTCAGTAGACATGTAAGCTATCTTCTTACGGCTGTCTGTGTTAACTGTCACATCGTTATATCTAACCTCTCCAGATGTAGCCTTAATAAGTCCAGCAACTGTCTTCATCCATGTAGTCTTACCACTTCCATTTGGTCCAAGTAAGGCGTATATGTGTCCTGGCTCTAAAGTCATCGAAATATTTTCAATGGCAACTTTGCCAGGAAATTTCTTTGTAACATTGATACTTTCTAATTTCATAGTTTTACCTCCCTATAAAATGCATATGTCATTTGCTTGGTTAATCATATCGATTGCTTCTTCTTTTGATATGCCAAGCTGTTTCAAACTAACAAGAAACTTATTAAGTGTCTCATTAGCCATCTCGTCGCGGCATTCCTTAATCCGCTCCAAGTCTTCTGTCGCGTAGGTGCCCATTCCTCTTTTAGTGTAACAAATACCCTGGGCTTCAAGCTCTGTGTATACTCGAGCTGAAGTATTTGGATTGATAGTGTACAACACAGCCAAATCCCTTCCTGATGGTAATTTCTCACCTGGGCTTATCTTCCCATTAATAATATCTAGCTTAATGGCATCCACCACCTGTAGATAGATGGGAGCATTTGTATCGTACTTCATAGCTCACTCCTTTTTCTAATGTATTAGTGTACTATAGGAATAGTACACTAGTATAATATATCTGTCAACCACTTTTTTAAAAATTTTTTTAAAAAAAGAAAACACCGTAACCAAAATAGTTACGGTGCCCTCTTTAGCTAATCAATGTTTTATTAAAAAAGTGACTTAACTGTTGGATAAAGCTTCTTGAATTCCTGATAACGCTCTTCGTATTTACGAATAAGCTCTGGATCTGGCTCAACTGTAGTCTTAACCTTAACAAGCTTGTCGCAAGCCTCCTCAACTGATGCATACTCTCCACAACCAACAGCTGCAAGAATAGCACCACCAAGACCTGGTCCCTCTTCGTTCTCAAGGATATCAAGCTTCAAGTTCATAACTGAAGCGATAATCTGCTGCCAAAGTGGCGACTTAGCACCACCACCGCAGATCTTAGAACGCTCAATTTTGATGCCCTGGCTTCTAGCAACCTCAAGGGAATCACGAAGACCAAATGCAACACCCTCAAGTACTGCCTGAGTCATATCTTCACGTGTAGTATCCATAGACATGCCAATAAACATAGCACGTGCATCAGGATTATTGTGTGGGCTACGCTCACCCATAAGATATGGAAGGTAGAATACTCTGTTCTCACCAAGATTCTTAATACCTGCCTGCTCTGCTGGATAATCCTTAGTCTTAAGGATTTCATCCATCCACCACTTGTTACATGAAGCAGCTGAAAGCATGCAGCCCATCAAATGGTATCCGCCATCTGCATGGTCAAATGAATGAAGTGCATTTGCAGGGTCAACTGTAAAGTTCTTGCTAGAGATGAAAATAGTACCTGATGTACCAATAGAAAGATTACACTTGCCCTCACCTACTGTACCTGTACCAACAGCTGCTGCTGCATTGTCGCCTGCACCTGCGATAATCTTAACATCATTTGTGAATCCAAGCTCTGAAGCAACCTCTGGCTTAATAGTGCCAACTACCTCGTAGCTCTCATATAACTTAGGAAGCTGTGCCTCTGAGACATGGCAAATATCCATCATCTCCTTGCTCCAGCATCTGTTCTTAACATCAAGGAGAAGCATACCGCTGGCATCTGAATAATCTGTACAGAAAGAACCAGAGAGCTTGTATGCAATATAGTCCTTTGGAAGCATAATCTTAGCAACCTTCTTCCAAAGTTCAGGCTCATTCTCCTGCATCCAAAGAATCTTTGGAGCTGTAAATCCAGCAAATGCAATATTTGCTGTGTACTGAGAAAGCTTATCCTTTCCAATTACAGTGTTGAGATAATCTGTCTCTTTTCCTGTACGTCCATCGTTCCAAAGAATTGCAGGACGAATAACATTGTCATCTGCATCAAGTGTTACAAGACCGTGCATCTGGCCACCAAATGAAATACCAGCCACCTTTGTCTTATCAACCTCTGAAGTAAGCTCCTTAATACCAGCTACTACCTGAGTCCACCAGTCCTCTGGCTTCTGCTCAGACCAACCTGGATGTGGGAAGCTAAGGTCGTATTCCTTTGAAACGATTTTCTTGATATCTCCGTTGCCTTCCATAAGAAGAAGCTTAACGGCAGATGTACCAAGATCAACACCAATGTAATACATAATTCCATTCTCCTTTTCGTGTAACCACGCCAAAAGGCGTTTCTAATATATAATTATTAATAAATAAAAAATTGGCTGCCCACTTCCTTGAACGCGGTCGCGAGCAGGAAGGCTCCATACCCCCATGGGTGGGTCCCACGCCGGCGGGAGGGCCCATGGGGGATATGGAAGGTGGCCTGCGGGAGATCCGCGAAGCCAACCCCAATGGCAGCCAAATCTTAATCTATATTATCTCCAAGGATTCTCTGTTGGATAACGTACGCCTGCTGGCTGGTTGTATCCGATTTCATCAACAGCAACTCCGATGTACTTGAATACCTCGTATAATGGCTTGCCATAGTGACCGAATGCAACAGCTCCGTGATGTGGGAATCCCTTCTCGATTAACCAGTGACGATAGAAGCGTCCCATCTCAGGAATAGCGAATACACCGATTGAACCGAATGACTTTGTACGAACATCAAGAACTTCACCCTGTGCAATGTAAGCGCGAAGCTTGTTGTCAGCTGTAGACTGAAGTCTGAAGAATGTGATGTCGCCAGGAGCGATATCGCCTTCAAGTGTTCCGTTTGTAACCTCGATAGGAAGTGCTCTAGCCATGATCTTCTGGTACTTCATCTCGCAGAATGCAAGCTTCTTAGAGCATGTATTTCCGCAGTGGAATCCCATGAATGTATCCTGAAGTGTGTAATCTGTCTTACCCTTGATTTCCTCGTTGTACATATCCTTAGGTACTGAGTTGTTGATGTCGAGGAGTGTTACGATATCCTCTGATACAACTGTACCGATGAACTCTGAAAGACATCCATAGATATCAACCTCGCATGATACAGGGATTCCTTCACCTGTAAGACGAGAGTTAACATAGCAAGGAACGAAACCAAACTGTGTCTGGAATGCAGGCCAGCACTTGCCAGCAATTGCTACGTATTTACGATATCCCTTGTGATCTCTTACCCAATCCTTAAGTGTAAGCTCATACTGAGCAAGCTTAGCAAGAACCTCTGGCTTCTTGTTACCAGCGCCAAGCTCTTTCTCCATATCAGCAACTACCTCAGGGATACGTGGGTCACCCTCATGCTTGTTGAATGCTTCGAAAAGATCAAGCTCTGAGTTCTCCTCGATTTCAACACCAAGGTTGTAAAGCTGCTTGATTGGTGCATTACAAGCAAGGAAGTTCATTGGTCTTGGACCAAAGCTGATAATCTTAAGATCTGAAAGTGCGATTACGGCACGAGCGATTGGCTCAAAGTCGTGAATCATATCAGCACAATCCTCAGCATCACCTACTGGATACTCTGGGATGTATGCCTTAACATTTCTAAGCTGTAAGTTGTAAGATGCATTAAGCATACCGCAGTAAGCATCTCCTCTACCATCGAGAAGGCTGTTGCCTGACTCCTCAGCTGCTGCACAGAACATCTTAGGTCCGTCAAAGTGCTTAGCAAGAAGTGTCTCAGAAATTTCTGGACCGAAGTTTCCAAGGTATACGCAAAGTGCGTTACATCCAGCTTTCTTGATATCCTCGAGAGCCTGTACCATGTGAATCTCGCTCTCTACTATACATACAGGACACTCATAGATGTGCTCGCTACCATACTTCTTTGTGTAAGCTGCGATAAGTGCCTTTCTTCTGTCTACTGATAAGCTCTCTGGGAAGCAGTCACGTGATACTGCTACTACACCAATTTTTACATTTGGCATGTTTGTCATTTTAATTACCCTCCTTTTACTAGCCTTCCCTCTTTCGTTTTATATAGGAAAAGCCTCCAATACGTTTGACAATAAGCTCGCTTCTTTTTCACTTTCTAACCGGTAAATAGCGAACTTTCAGCATTTCTAACAAAATACTGTGATTTGTTATACAAATATTATCAAAATTAACGTATTAGAGACTTTTAAAAATTTACTACGTGATGTAAGTTTTTTGACTTTTATTAATTTTTGCTATTTCATTTCACGGATAAGGTTAACCATCTCGATTGCACCTTGAGCACACTCGAATCCCTTATTGCCTGCCTTTGTGCCGGCACGCTCTACAGCCTGCTCGATTGTGTCAGTTGTAAGAATTCCAAACATTACAGGAATGTCAGCGTTCATTGAAACCTGTGCAACCCCCTTTGATACTTCAGCACAAACATAGTCGTAGTGAGATGTAGCACCTCTGATTACTGCTCCAAGGCAAATAACAGCGTCATATTTTTTACTTTCAGCCATCTTCTTTGCAATAAGTGGAATCTCAAAGGCTCCAGGAACCCATGCCACCTCAATATCATCCTCTTTTACATTCTCTCTTTTTAACCCATCAATAGCACCACCTAAAAGCTTTGATGTAATGAACTCATTAAATCTTGCTACTACAATGCCAACCTTTACTCCCTCTGATACTAGCTTTCCTTCGTAAACCTTCATGATATATTCTCCTTTTTAATTAAATTATTCCCTGCTTAACATCTTCCATTTCTAAAATATGTCCCATACGAGCCTTCTTTGTTTTTAAATAGAAAACATCATATTTATTTGCCTCTATTTCAATAGGTACTCTTTTAGAAATTTCCATTCCATAATCCGATAACTGATATACCTTGTCTGGATTATTAGTCAAAAGCTCAAGTGAGCGAATTCCCAAATCCCTAAGAATCTGAGCTCCTGTGTAGTACTCTCTCAAATCACCTGGAAATCCCAGTGCTATATTTGCATCCAAAGTATCCATACCTTCATCCTGAAGCTTGTAAGCTTTTAATTTATTTACAAGTCCAATTCCCCTGCCTTCTTGTCTCATATATAGAAGAACTCCACGGCCCTCCTTAGCGATGGTTTTCATGGCTGCATCAAACTGCTGACCGCAATCGCATCTCATGGAACCAAAAACATCACCTGTGAGACACTCTGAATGGACACGACAAAGCACATTGTCCCCACTTCCTAAGTCACCCTTAACAAGGGCCACATGGTGCTCACCATTTATCTTATTAATGTAGCAATGCGCCATAAACTCTCCGTATCTTGTAGGCATCTTGGCAATCGCCACACACTCCACCAGCTTATCGTAGACCTTGCGATATTCAACAAGCTGAGGAATTGTGATAAATGTTATCCCCATCTCCTTAGCAAGCTTCTTTAGGCTCTCGCCTCTCATCATAGAGCCATCCTCCGCCATAATCTCACAGCAAAGTCCACACTCTTTCAGGCCTGCCAGCTTCATTAAATCAACTGTAGCCTCTGTATGACCAGCTCTTTCTATCACACCACCAGATTTTGCCACAAGTGGAAACATGTGCCCTGGTCTTCTGAAATCAAGTGGGTTTACATCTTCTTTGACACAGCTTCTTGCTGTAATTCCTCGCTCTGCAGCAGAGATTCCTGTCGTAGTAGATACATGATCGATTGATATCGTAAATGCGGTTTCGTGATTATCTGTGTTGTGGCTAACCATGGGTGGCAGCGCCAATTTTAATGCCAGTTCTTCACTCATAGGCATGCAGATAAGGCCCTTACCTACTGAAGCCATTAGATTTACATTTTCAGTGGTGGCAAATTCAGCTGCACAGATAAAATCCCCTTCATTCTCTCTGTCCTCATCATCCATCACCATAATCACCTTGCCATCCCGCAAATCCTTGATGGCTTTTTCAATTAATTCTCTTTCCATTACTTACCCTTTCCTAAAAGACCTAAAATCCGTTTGCCATTAAAAACTCTTTTGTCAAACTCTTTGCCTTTATTTCGTCATCACTTGAAGTCTCTGTATTTGCAAAGCTTGCCAAAAATTTCTTAACATATTTTCCCAATAAATCATTTTCCAGATTAACTATATCCCCTACTTTTTTGCTACCTAGAATGGTTTCCTTTAATGTATGTGGAATGATTGACACCTTAAAAGTGCTACTATCAACTGCTGCAACTGTAAGGCTTATTCCATCAATTGCTATGGAGCCCTTTTCCACAATTCCCTCGATTATTTCACTGCTGGCTGTTATTTCAAACCAAACAGCATTACCATCCTTTTTAATACTGCAAATAGTCCCGGTGCCATCTATATGACCACTTACAATATGGCCTCCGAATCTTCCATCTGCACTCATTGCTCTCTCTAGATTCACAGGTTTTGTAGCAGTAAGACTTCCTAGGCTCGAGCGCGCCATGGTTTCATTCATAACATCAGCTGAAAAGGATGATGCATCAAAACTCACCACTGTCAGGCACACACCATTTACAGCAATACTGTCACCTAGATGTATATCCTCTAGAATCTTTTTACATTTAATGGAGATACGCTGCATCTTAGGGCCCTTTACAATTCCCTTAACACAGCCAAGCTCCTCCACTATTCCTGTAAACATTAATAAATCACCTCATTTTCTATTATCAAATCATTTCCCAGCCAGCTGGTACCAATAGGATTTAGCTTTATTGCATCACCTATGCTTTCTATTCCTGCACCTTCAACTGGTGTTTTGCTGCTTCCTCCGAAAATCTTTGGTGCCATGTGGATATGTATTTCATCCACGATTTTGGATTTGAGGGCGCTATAATTTATGGTTCCGCCTCCCTCAATCAGCACGCTATCAATTCCTCTGTTTGAAAGTTCCACCATCAGGGCATTCAAATCGATTCCCTGCTCAGTTTTCGGTAATCTTAAAACCAAGCAGCCCCTTTTTTCTAACTCAGCGACCTTAGCCTCATCCTTTGATGTGGTTGCAATGATAGTTTTTATACTATCTGCTGTTTGAACGATCTTTGATTCAAGTGGAGTTCGTAAATGGGAATCGCAGACAATTCTTATTGGATTAACAGCTGGCGCATCCAATCGACAATCCAACATAGGATCATCCATAATTACCGTAGATACACCAACCATAATTCCCGACAATCTATTTCTCAGTCTATGAACATTTTTCCTTGCTTCAGCTCCAGTTATCCACTTTGACTCACCTGTCTTTGTGGCTATCTTGCCATCCGCTGTCATGGCATATTTCATCACCACAAAAGGCTTTCCAGTTGCCATATATTTATTGAAAATCTTGTTGAGATTCTTGCATTCTTTTTCTAAGAGCCCCACCTCAACTTTGATGCCGCTGGCCCTAAGTATCTCAGCTCCCTTGCCTGCAACAACTGGATTTACATCCAGGGTTCCAATAACCACTCTTTTAATTCCATTTTCAATAATGGCCTCAGTGCAAGGTGGTGTCTTGCCGTAATGACAGCATGGTTCTAGAGTCACATACATTGTGGCCCCCTTGGCTGAGTTTCCTCTTTTCTTACAGTCCTTAAAGGCATTTCTCTCGGCGTGAAGCTGCCCAAATTTTTCATGGTAACCCTCTCCTATAATCTCCCCATCTTTTACTATTACAGCTCCCACCATTGGATTGGGATTTACAAATCCCTCACCACGCTTTGCAAGCTCTATAGCTCGTTGCATGTAACTCTTGTCTTCCATCATTCCTCCTAATCTAAATTTCACATAACTCTCTTTTAATAGAAAAAGCCTTGGATTTCTCCAAGGCTTTACTTGTAGCTTCTATTTCATACTTTTCCAATAAACATCTATCCTTATAAAATAAGAAAGCTCTGAGACATAAAATCTCAGAGCAATAAATACAAAAGTAAACTACCATCTTCTTTCATCCAGACTATACTGTCGGCTTCGGAATCACACCGAATCATGCCTTACGGCTCGTGGGCTATACCACCGGTAGGGAATCACACCCTGCCCTGAAGATAACTATTCAATTGAAATGATTGTACCCAAACTATATATCAAAGTCAACAAATATGATTATTTATTCTTGCGATATTCGCTAGGTAACACACCGTACTTATCCCGGAATGCATTTGAAAATGCCTTTGAATTAGGGAAACCATTGCCTAGAGCAATATCAACTATCTGACCACCTGTCTCCTCTAACTCTCTAACTGCATGCTCAAGTCTAATACCAAGTAGGTAATCCTTGAAATTGATACCTGCATGCTTTTGGAACATTCTCGAAAGGTATGAAGGAGAATAGCTAAACTGCTCCGCCATCATCTCAAGAGAAAGTGGCTCAGCATAGTGATCCTTCATATATCTGGTAATATTTGAAAGCTTCTTAAGCTGCTTATTGCTCTTTAAAATATCCTCGTTTACATTGAACTTTCTATATTTGGTAACGAGAATGTACAAAAGCTCGTAGTAAAGGCTGAGGACCTGAAGGCGATTACCCTCCTCCCCATTTTCATTAATGAGAAACATCTCCTGAAGAAGTGTAAATACTCTGTGGTCTGTCTCCCTGTCTCCATGGGAAAACCAGATGAACTGATCATCTGTAAAATAATCTGCAAATGTATCCTGTGGAATCTGTAAAACTACAGTCCGGTTAGGATTAGGTGCTGCTATACTGTGCACCTCGTTGCTGTTAACAATAACAAATTCGCCTGCACTAAGAGGGAACTTTTTCTCACGAAGAGTAAAATCAAGCTTACCCTCCCAAACTGCAAAAATCTCTATAGAGCGATGCCAATGCTTATCTCTGGTGTAATTTCCATTTGCTCCTTCGAATGAAAAAAGTTTGAAAGGTAATCCAGCATCTGTTACAACTACCTCGTGCTGATAAGCTTTTAAATCCATACTATCCTATCTCCCTAAAATATCTACAATCTCCATCCAGCTCGAAGCCAATATGTGAAAACCCCAACTTTTCCAATAATCCCCTGCTTGCCACATTATCAGGGTCGCATCTAGCCACTAGACTAGTCAGGGAAAATCTATCCCTTGCCAATCTAATAATCTCGGTGCACACCTCATAGGCAAGTCCCTGCTTCCATCTATCAGGGGAAATACAAAAACCAAGCTCCGCCTGATTCTCTCGGTCACAGGATTCTCTAACTTCAATACCTGCTCTACCAACTAGTTTGCCAGTAGTTTTATCAAAAATCAACCACATTCCAAATCCATATAATTTATAGATATATTGGATGTAATTCTCCTCATATTGCCTTTCCTCTTCATACTCAAAAAGAGGCTCCATATACTTCACAACACCAGGATTATCATAAAGCTCAAAAAGTGCATCTAAGTCATCCATAGAAAACTCTCTAATGATAGTCCTGTCAGTCTCGGATATAAAAAGTGGAATGCCTACGCATCTACGATATATATCCTCATATTCCTCATCATCCACCTCATCAGGATCAATCAAAATATGGTCGCACTTAAGCATGGAAACTCCATCATGCTCAAAGGCAACAACTGGCTGCTTTCTCTCAACACACAGGTCAATAACGGCCTGGTTATCTGTTAAAATCAATGTCCCATCGGGATAATCAAACTGAAGCGACTCTACATCTGTCACTTTAACTACATCATGTAAATACTTCAAATGAATCTCCTAATAAATGATTAATCGTCTCTGCTTCTGCCATTTACAATAAGTACTAATCTAAGAAGCTGCATAATAGTTGTAAACAGTGCTGCCACATAAGTCATAGCAGCAGCCTTAAGAACTCTTGTAGCGCCTCTATGCTCCTCACCCTCAAGGATTCTATCCTGCTCTAAAATCCTAAGAGCTCTTGCACTTGCGTCAAACTCAACTGGCAATGTAATAAGCTGGAACAATACTACAAATGTAAATAAGAAAATTCCAAGCTGTGCCAATGGTGTAGAACCAATAAGAAGTCCGATTAAAATAACTGGCCAAGAAACCCATGAACCAATATTTGCAAGTGGAACTGAAGCTGAGCGCATTCTAAGTGGAGCGTAATCCTCCTGATGCTGAATAGCATGACCACACTCATGAGCTGCAACGCCGATAGCTGCCACGCTTGTGCGACCGTACACTGAATCAGATAGACGAAGCACCTTCTCCTTTGGAGAATAGTGGTCTGTTAAGTTTCCTCTGATTCTCTCGATTCTAACATCATAAATTCCTGCTGCATGTAAAATATGCTCTGCCACCTGATTAGATGTGAGGCCTCTATAATTGTGAACTCTGTTATATTTACTGTAAGTTCTATTTACATTGATTGAAGCAAGACCACTAATCACTGCTCCAATCAGAACCAGGATTATTGTCCAATCAAAATGATAACCCATTCCATAACCATATCCGTAATACATTTCTAACCTCCTACGAATCCTAAAATATCTATACCTAGTATAAATGTTATCGCAGGATTTTACTAATAAAAAATCTATAAAAAAATCCTAAAAAAAGACATAAAAAAAGCTCCCGCTTTTGCGAGAGCTTAGGTTACATCTATTCGACATGACATGCTGTATACCTTGCCGTTTGACTTCTTCATTCTAACACTTAAAGTGCCTGTTCCTTTTGCCACTCCAGTTATCAGTCCATTGGAGTCAACAGTGAAAATGCTGCCATCCGATGAAGTGTAGGTAATGGTATATTGCTTATCTGTACTATTTAAGTACTCCATATTCAAAGCCACCTGAGCGGTGCTACCTGCTGACAGGCTGTAGCTGGCATCATCTGGCAAAGTAATGTTTCCTATGTTGGTGCCGTTATTAGCATACTTTCTAGAGTTGTTTGCACTAGGCTTCTGTGCAGATTCTCCACCACTTGCGTTGTCGCTAGAATTATTAGCCTGAGTATTTGCGTTATTATTGGCGTTATTATTGGCACTAGCATTATTTGCCTTGGTGTTATTGGCATTGGCATCATTTGCCTTATTGTTATTGGCATTTGATGTATTTGCATCAGTCTTGTTTGCATTAGCATTAGTGTTTTGGGACTGGTTATTTTGAGACTGGTTGTTGCCTGTCTGTGCATTGGCATCTGCTGTAGTTGCACTCTTATTTCCAGATGCATCTGTGTCCTCTGCAGGCTTTGGCGCAGTCAGCTGAATGTACATGGCAGGTCTAATTCCTGTGCCGTTGTAATATCCCCATTTTTCAACTAACTTTGAAGTATCATTTACAAAAAGACCAAACACTGGATCATCAAATGAATTGGTTCTAAGTGGCCATGTTCCTGAGGTCTCATACTTCATGCTGTCCTTATGAGCTGTATATTCATCTGTTGATAAGAAAAAAATGTAATCTGTTGTAGTCACCTGATTGTTGTAAATGCTAAGGTTCAGAGAATTCTTAGCCCCTGTCTTAACATAGAAATCATCAAGTGTTGTATCCTTATAAAAATTCATAAGGCTAGTCTGGCTTGCTGCTGCAGTAAGCTCAGTAGGCTTAATCATTGCTCGCTCTGCATCGCTAAATGCAGTCACATAAAACACCTGATTCAGCCAGCCTCTCCAGTAGTTATTAGCCCATGGTACGTATCCTGTATTACCACCCTGTTGCTGGATAATCTGCATATTAACAGAGCTTCTGTAATCGGAAATCGAATAAGAGTTAAGAGTCTTTCTAGACACTACAAAAGCAACGCCTGTATTCTCATCATAAGACAGAATTGTCCAGTTAATAATGCCTCCATCCAAGGAGCCAAATGCAATATTGTCTCCCTCTGCATAAGTGGCTGATGAGGACTTCTTTTTTGCATCTGCAATCAAAGAAACACCTAACAATGCTACTACCACAAACACTATTAATGATAAGGACATAATGCCTTTTAATTTTCTAATTTGTCTTCTCATAATGGTCACCTCTAAAAAAGGGCGCATTTCACCTCTTACCCTCATAGTATATCTCGGCAATTCCTAAGTCAAATTTATAGCTTATAATTAACAAAAATATCACTATTTTTCAAGATTGGTAATTGTATCTTTTCAGATGCCTTGATATACTGAAATGCAGTTTTTCATTATTTAAGGAGTAACTCATGACAAAAAAAGATATGCTAAAAATGTTGCACGATGAAGAACCGGTTTTACGTGCAGAGATTACCGCTCTTTACTCAGTTTTGGACCACAAGTTAGGCTTACACGGAGCGGAGGTACCTATTACTTTCGGAATGGACGAAAAGGTACTTGGCTCTTATATGCCACCATCTTATGATGAGGAAGAGCATTTTCAATTCTCATTATTTTTCATTGGTTTTTGCATGAATGGGCAAATATCTAAGCAGGATAGAATCAATCTTTACAAACACGAATACGCCCACTACATGAATCGCCATATCAGCATTCCAGATAAATACAACTGGCAGCCTGGCGTACATGGTAGCGCATGGAAATATTGCTGCTCACTAATCGGCGCCATCCCAGCTGACTATTATATAGAAGATTCTAGTATCAAAAAAATAGATTATGAATCTGTTTTAGAAAGACCTAGCGTTGACCACAAGCAGGTACAAATGCTTGATACATACCGCACACAGCGTGCTATTAAAAATATGGAAAATGCCAAAATCAAATACGAAATTGGCGACACAGTTACCCATCCAAAATTCGGTGAGGGCACTGTACAGGAAATCGAAAAACAGCCATCCTCTGTGAGACTTCACATTTTATTTGGAGAGGAGCTAAAAGTCATCGACCAAAAATGGCTTGTTAAAACAGAATACAAAAAAGTTTCTGAGCGCTAAAAAAAAAGGAGTTGCAGCTAATAAAGCTTCAACTCCTTTTATAATAATAGGCATTGCCCACGATTTCCAATTAATAATTGCAATATTATAACTGCTCTAATACCGCTTCAAGTGTAGCCTCAAGATCAAGTCCACCCTCATCTACAATTACGTCTGCATACTTCTCGTAAAGTGGTACTCTCTCCTCATAGAGAGCTCTAAGATCCTGACCATCCTTTAAAACTACGCCTCTTCCTTTTAAGCTGCCAAGTCTTCCATCAAGAGTATCATAGTCAAGCTTAAGATAAACTACAGTGCCAATCTCCTTAAGGTGCTCCATAGCTTCCTTACCATAGATAACACTTCCGCCTGTTGCTATAACAGTCTTAGATGTCTCAATGCTTGCATTAACATCGTTCTCAATCTGCATGAAGCCCTCTACGCCTTCATCAGCAATTATCTCCTTCAAAAGACGATTCTCGCGCTTCTGGATTAACAAATCTGCATCTACAAATTCGTATCCCAACTGCTTCGCCAAAACAACACCGAGAGTGCTCTTACCTACTCCAGGCATACCAATTAAAACGATGTTCTCTTTCATGTCATTACCTCTTTTACTGCATTTTGAAATGTATTATGCCATAAAAAAGAAAGGAAAAAGTCCCAATCTATAGGTCTCGATACACATTTACATCGTCATAATCACTATAAACAATGTATGCCTCTCTTCCATATATTAATGCTGCAGGAATCTGCCATGGCACTCCAATATAAAAGCTGTCTGCCACAAGCTTTCCATCAGCATATAGCTGAGCCACATCATATTTTTCTTTTATTTCAACTAGGCCTTCTGGAGATTTTGCAGTTATCTTTTTATAGGTCACTTCACTTGCCTTATTTCCCAAAGAAAAAATCTCAGGGTATGATAATTCAAATGTCACCCCAGTATCTTCCAATGTATATTCATTTATCTTCTCTACCCACTCATCAAAATAGATTTTTCCATCTACTTTCCTAAGTTCTAGAGCCCTATCCCAGGATAATGTAATAATAGTGATATCACCAGCCTTAAAGCTGTAGCTGTCCTCCTTCAAATCCACCTCATATTCTTTTCCATCAATAGAATACTTAGGTGAAATCCCTGGAACTGCTGCAAAATAATAATTGCTGCCATCCTGACACAATAGCTTGGCTGTAGCATAGTTAAGCACACTTTCTCCAAGGCTTATATTAAATGGAAGAATGCATGCCATATCTCCTGTGAAATCCATAGAAGGAAATGTCACTTTCCCAGTATCTATAACTGCATCTCTAACATCCTTTAGTGTCAGTCCTCTTTGATGATGATTAATAAATACAAATCCACCATCACCATCTGTTCTCATGCAGTATCTAAGGTCTGAATCATTATCCGCATTTACGAATTGCTCTGCAGGAACATGCTCCATAGGACCAAGAATTTCTCCAAAATCATTTATAAATAAATGAAGTAAATTTAGCAGCTTATACTGGCCTCTTATCTGACCATACTCACCGATACAGGTCTGAAAATCATAGTTTAAAATAGCGTAATCATTAGGATATCCAGTGGCTTTGCTCTCATGTAATGTCGAAAGCTTTCCAATCTTGTTGGTGCCCCCATGATACATATAGTAGCCTACCAGATTGTTTCCACAGCCAAGCTTCACAAGACTGAGGCCATAGGCGTCCATTGGGCTGACAAATGGTCTACGTATATACGAAGCAGGAAGTCCACTTCCCAGCTCACAGGTTGCAAATGGATAGTCCTCGTATGGTAGTCTCCAGCCATCATCATCCGTATCTTTTATAAGGTCCATTCCTATTGCAGCATCATTTCTGCAAGTATCAAACGCAAAATGTCTAGATGGTGGCAATGTATTTACATGATCAAGCCAAGGGGCATCCACGTATGCTCCAAATACTGGCAAAAATTCCTTTAGTGGGAACTTTGCTCCGTAAATACTATTCCATCCTGTCACTGTCCAGATAGGAGCATCAAAACCAATACTCTTAGCTATCTCCTTTAATTTGCCAAGATGCTCAGAATTGTCCGTCAGCTCATTTTCGATTTGGATTCCAACAATAGGGCCACCGTCTTTGAAGAATAGTCCCTGAACCTGCTCATATATTTTTCTGTACCAGGCTTCTACTAGGCTTAAATATTCATGATTATTATCTCTAAGCTTGCAGTCCTTTTTCAAAAGCCAATCTGGAAATCCACCATTTCTTACCTCACCATGACACCATGGTCCTATTCTAAGGACAAAGCTAAGGCCATGCTTTTGGCAAAGCTCAACAAATTCTCTTAGATTTCTATCACCAGTGAAATCATATTCTCCCTCAATCTCCTCATGATAAATCCAAAAGACATAGGAAGCCACCGTATTGATTCCACCGGCCTTCATTTTAAGAAGCTCTCGCTCCCAATTTTTATGGCAGTCTCTCACATAGTGGTACTCGCCCATAATGGCTATCCATGGTTTGCCATCCTTTTCAATGTAGCGGCTATTTACCTGGATGCTAGACCCATCTGCTCTAGTCTGGCCCAGGTTAAGGTGGTTTCTCTTTAATTCACCATTTTTATAATTTTCAAATTTGTAGATCATCAGTCCCCCAAAGAGTTTTACATATTAATTTTGTTAGCACATCTTACACTAACTAATATTAATTATAATGCCCAATTCTTTCAGAATCGCTCAAATTGAAATCAAAAACTGGCAAATCCACGCTTTTGCAATTATTTAAATTACCACCCATAAAAAGGGTGGTGGCGACTTTCTGGCTATAAATTAAACTTTTGATTCTTTAAACATTTTCATCATCTCATTGGTGAGACTATATTCAAGTGGCTGCAAAACTATTTCTTCTCTAGGAACCCACTGAGCGTATTTAAGCTCCGATTCATCCATCTTTATTTCATCATCACCATCCACATCGCAGTAAAATCCCATCAGAATATCACTGGCTATTCCCCATGGCTGTGACTTGTAGTAGCGGATATTTTTTACCTTAAGTCCTGTCTCCTCCATAACTTCTCGTTCAACTGTCTCTTCTAGAGTCTCGCCAATCTCAGTAAAGCCTGCAACTAGAGCATTATTTGAATATCCCACCCTGTACTTGGTCAGCAAAAGTCTATCTCCATTTGTGACCCCTACTATGACTGCTGGATTTATACGTGGATAAACGACTTTCCCGCAATTTGGGCACACCTTTGCTCTCTCTGTCTCAGAATGCTTCGTCTTAGAGCCACACTTTCCGCAGTAGACAGTTCCCTCATACCACTCTGCCAGCTGTAATGCTGTAAAAGCAGCATAAACATAATGCTTAGGAAAAAGATATTCTCTCCTAAAGGCCTTCATATCACAAAGCTCAAAACCATCCGGATAATTTAACTCTGATATTTCATCTGCCCCATTTACCAAAAAGAATTCTTCATCATCTATAGAAAAAAGAAATACTGTAGATAACTGAATATTAAAATCCTTTAACCTTGGATAAGTAATAGTCTTTTGTTCCTCATCTATCCTAGCTAGGAATTTACCATCTATATGAAAAAGAATGATGCTTTCGGCGCCTGCTTTTTCTCCCACCCTATAGGCGTTCACCAATTTCTTTGGTTGTATTTCCTGTATCATATTTACCTCCTTAATTAAAACTTATCCTAGCATACTTGCAGTGCCTTGTGCAGGCTTTTATTTTACAAACGGTCCTTGCAAAAAAGCCTCCAGAATAATCTGAAGGCTTAATATGAATCTAATTTTTATATTATTTTAGCTCGGCTTATAACTCAGCGGCTGCAAGATATCCAGTCTGAACTGCTGCTGCAATTCTACCAGTTGCAAGGGCATCTCCAAGGAATCTTACGTTGTCAAATGCAGCTGCTATCTCCTCATTTGCAGCCTTATTTGTAGCTACTCCAAGAGATACAACAACCTCATCGAACTCAAAGCTTACAGCTTTCTTAGTATCTGTAGTCTCAAATGCCACCTTGTTGCCATCGATTTCAACAAGTCTGTGCTTTGGATACATAGCCACGTTCTTTGGTGCAATTCTTGACATTACATCCACAAGATTCTGGAAGAAAAGACCTGGTCCAATGTCATCAGCCATTTCAAATACTGTTACATCATTGCCCTGCTCGCTTAAAAGCTCAGCAGTTTCAATACCTGTCATACCTGAACCAACTACGCAAACCTTCTTGTTTGAAACCTTAACTGTACCATCAAGAATCTCTACTGGTGTATGTACATTCTCACCCTCTAATCCCTTAATAGACTTAGGCATTACTGGTGTTGAGCCTGTTGCCACAAATACAGCGTATGGCTTAAGCTCCTTGATAGCCTCCACAGTAGCCTCAGTGTTTAATCTGATTTCTACTCCAAGCTTTTCTAACTGACCCTTTTCATAGTCAATTAACCAAGCTGTCTTTTCCTTCTTTGGTGGCTTGCTTGCAAGATATACCTGACCACCTAAGCGTGACTGCTTTTCAAATACAACAGGCTTAAATCCTCTGATTGCAAGGATTCTAGCTGCCTCAAGACCTGCAGGACCTGCGCCGATTACTGCTACAGTTCTGCCCTCACCATTCTTTGGCAACTCCTCAGCCTGATACTGATTTTCTTTACCAGCCTCGAAGTTTACTGAGCATCCCATTGGTCGCTCTGCGTTAGCAGACATAAGTGACTCCATGCAATATAAGCATGAGATACATTTTCTAATATCACATTCATTACCACACTTAGCCTTGTTAGCCCACTCTGGATCTGCATAAAATGCTCTAGCACTTCCTACAAAATCAAGCTTGCCATCCTTTAATAACTCTTCTGCGTACTCAGGATCTCTGATTACAGCCACACCAATTACAGGAATATTTACAGCTGCCTTTACTGATGCAGGTCCCTCAATTTTCCAGCCCTGCTCAAAACCAACTGGCTCCCATGCTGTGTTCATAGTCTCATAAATACCAGAACTTACATCAAGTGCGTCCACACCCTTGGCCTCAAGATATTTTCCAATCTCAACACCATCTGCAAGGTGAAGGCCCTCCTGAGGCTGCCCTACATATTCCATATGTTCATCAACTGAGAAACGTGCAATAACAGGGAAGTCCTTGCCAACCTCTGCTCTAACAGCATCGATAATCTCTCCGAAGAATCTCATTCTATTTTCAAAATTTCCGCCGTACTCATCTGTTCTCTTGTTTGTATATGGGCTTGAGAACTGACCAATCAAATAGCCGTGTGCGCCGTGAATCTCTACAGCATCAGCTCCTGCTTCCTTGATACGTCTAGCTGCAGAAGCAAACTTGCCAACCATTTCCTTAATCTCGTCCTTAGTCATCTCGTGTGTAGGCTGGTGAACAATCTGACACTCTGTAGCACTTGCTGACTTCATTGACTCCACGCCATTTACCACAGCAATACCCTGTCTACCTGGGTGGTAAATCTGGACACAAAGCTTTGAACCATACTTGTGAACCTCATCTGCAAGCTTCTTAAGACCAGGAATGTACTTGTCGTCATCTACTACGATTTCTCTGTCATTTCCCAATCCTGATTTTGAATCTACTGCAGTACATTCTGTAATAACAAGACCTGTGCCGCCCTTTGCTCTTGCTCCATAAAAAGCGATGTCCTTCTCAGAAACGTATCCGCCCTCATCAGCAAGATAATTACCCATAGCTGTCATTACAGTTCGGTTTGGTACAGTCATTGTACCAATGTTCTTACTTGAAAATAAATTCTCGTACATATTAAACTCCTTTTCATTTGCCAGTTAATCTGTTACGAATTTAACAAACTAGTAATTTAATTTTAGCATCGAGAAATATTAAGTTCTTCGTTTCCTATAGTTAAATAATACTGCCTCCAGACTTTTTTGTCACAAAATCTTTTTGTCTTTTTGCTGTCTATTGTGAATATTTTTTGTTGCCTACTGACAAAGCATTTCCCCCTTGTTACAATATAATTGATGTAGAAAGGAAGGATTCCATGGAGTTTAAGAATAAAACAGAGGAAGAACTTTATATTGCAAATTGCACTTCTACTTTTATAAAAGAAATGAATGAAAGCAATGACATCCAAAATCTTTTGGATGTGGGACACCGCATACTGGGTCAGCCCCTTATGCTTGTAGATATTTCCATGTGCTTTATCGCCCAGTCCGGCGGCGAATCAGTAAAGGATGAGCCATTCTGGGACTGGATTCTCACTAATGGATATGTAAAAGAGGAATACACTAATCTCATTATGGAGGACGACATTTCCACTGAGGAGAAATTCGTCTGGGAATACGGCATGGAAAATCACCGTCAGCTTGTGGCCAAAATCATCCAGGGCCGCACCACTTTAGGCTACTTAAAACTCCTTGAATACAACCATAAAATCACTGACATAGAAAAGGAAATACTTGGCAACCTGAGCAATCTCATTGCCATTTTAATGTCCACCAGCAGCATCAAATATAAATTTTCAAATTCGAAAGTTGAAGCATTTCTAGAATCCCTAGTAGAAAGAAAGACAACTGATGCCAGCGATATCAATGACCGCTTTTCGGCTTTGAATATCAGATTACTTGAGAGATTATTTATCATAGCTATAGAACCTGTTTCAAAGGCAGAGCTTGCTGTAGAGCAATTATATCTTTTAAAAAGAAAGCTCCACAATCTCCTTAACAGGCCAACTGTATTTATCCATCAAAATCGCTTGATAGTGCTTTTTGACACATCAGCTACTAGCTTTGAAGAGGACTACAACTACTCTCCTCTTATGGCACTTTTAAAAGAGTATAAGCTTCAGGCTGGTATCAGCACCCAGTTTACAGAGCTTTCACTTGTGGCAGATGAATATCTAAATGCACTTTCTGCCCTCACTCTGGGAAAAAGACTTGGCCTAAAGGATACTTTTATTTTCTTTTCAACGCATATCCTGGACCAGCTAATCCTTACCTACGCTGATAGTCACAATATCAATTATCTTATCCATCCTGCCATCACTACACTGGCCAAGATAGATAAAGAAAAAAATAGTGAATATGTCATTTCCCTATTAACGTATATACGGTTTGGACAAAACCTCACCAACACTGCTAGGGAATTACATATTCACCACAACACTCTTAAATATAGAATTGCAAAAATCGTAGAGCTGACAAATATTGACTTTACCGACTACGACCTGTGTTATCACCTTTATTTATCAGGCAGAGTCTATGAATTACTTTGTAAAATAGCTTCGACCTGATCTCTCTTTTCAAACAATACGCAGCCGCCCACGTGGTCATCCATAAGAATATCTGTGTCCTGTAACACCTTAAATAATTTGGATGAAATGGCACCCTTAAGGGAAGACTGTCTTACATTGGTATCTGAATATGGGGAGAATGGGCATGGCTCAGCTCCACCATGAGAATTAATATGGAAAAATCCTCGGCCTGCTGCAACGCATCCGCCTGATGATTTTTCATCTCCAGGAAATGAGATAAATACCATTTCCTCATATTTTTCTCTAAGCTCGGCGATTCTATCTCTAAGCTGAATCTCCTGCTCCTCTGATAGGGCCAAATCCTTGCTCTCATCGGAAACTGGAACATACTCCACATAAATCACTGCCTTGCAGCCATAACCGCCTAGCATTGACACAAAATCATCAGAAAGCACATCATCAAAATTCTCTGTGGTAACAGTAACTGAATTTCCAAAAATCAGATGCTTTTTCTTAAATGTCTCCATGTTTGAAATAAGCTTGTCATAGATGCCCTGGCCACGTCTGCTATCAGTAGCTTCCTTGTGACCCTCGATACTCATAATAGGCACTAGGTTGCGATGCTTATCAAACATGTCAAAATACTCGTCGCTGATAAACACACCGTTTGTAAATATAGGAAAAAGAATCTCTCTATATGCTGAGGCAGCCTTTATAACGTCTTTACGAAGTAATGGCTCACCGCCAGCAAGTAAAATAAAGCTGATACCTAAGTCTTTTGCCTCTGCAAATACATTTCCCCACTCCTCGCCAGTCATCTGGTCCACTGGAGCGCAGTCTTTTGTGGCCTCATTCTGTCTAGAATAGCAGCCTGCACAGTGAAGATTACAGTTACTAGTAATTGAAGCAATCAAAAATGGTGGAACATTTAATCCCTCATTTTTGTATTTTAATCTGATGTCGCTGGCTTTCTTTGCCGACTTAGCAAAGCTTGCCATAAAAATACTCTCTGCTGGGTCCTTAAATGTGGCACGAAGAGCGTCCTTCACAACTCTCTCAACACCCTTTGTCATGTAGCTTTGAATGTCAAAATTACTATCTTTCATAATACCATACCCATTTCATTCAATTTTATTTGATTGAATTGCGTAAAAGCTATTATATCACCTTTATTTTTTCTGTCAATATCACTAACAATAAGCAAAAAGATCCCAGAAATAGCCCTCTAGGATCTAATCAATTACTTCTTTAAGAAAAATTTTCTTACTATATTAATACCTATTTTATATGGCCATGGGCGAACCACCCTGTCAGCCTCTTTTATCATCTGTCTTATTGGAATATTCTGTGGACAATGCTGCTCGCACTTTCCACACTCGATACACTGAGTTGCAAAGGCTGGCTCACTTTTCAATCCTACTGTCTGTGCATATTCAAATCTAGCCTGTGACTTACTCTCAAGAGAAGTCATATTGTAGCTTCTAAATAAGGCAGGAATATCCACCCCCTTTGGACATGGCATGCAGTAGCGACATCCTGTACATCCCACTCGCTCAGTCTCACGTATAGCTTCCTTTACCCGTTCAATTAATGCAAAATCATCCTCATCAAAAGAACCTGCTTCCGCATCAGAAGCAATCCTGCAATTCTCCGCTACCATCTCGGGAGAATTCATTCCTGAAAGCACACAGGTAACCTCCGGCTGATTCCACAGCCATCTAAGTCCAAGCTCTGCATTAGTATATCCCTTAGGTGATGCAGCTATTTCCTTTTTCGCCTTTTCAGGCAATAGATTCACAAGCTTTCCACCTCTAAGGGGCTCCATAATAACTACAGGAATTCCCTTTTCAGCTGCATACCTCAGCCCCTTTAATCCTGCCTGAGTATGCTCATCCACATAGTTGTACTGAATCTGACAAAAATCCCAATCGTAGGAATCTAATATGCCAATGAAATCCTCTGTATTGCCATGATAAGAAAAACCAATATTTCTAATCTGGCCTGATTCCTTTTTCTCTTTTATCCATTCTCTAATGCCTACCTGCTCCAGCTTATCCCACTGATTAATAGCAGTCATGTGATGCATAAGATAATAATCTATGTAATCTGTCTTAAGACGCTTTAATTCCTCATCAAAATACTTATCAAGTGACTCTCTATTTTTTACCAGATACTGAGGAAGCTTTGTGGCTATATTAATCTTCTCTCGAATATTGTTGCGCTCTAAAATCGCACCCAGTGTAGCTTCGCTACCTGGATAAACATAAGCTGTATCGTAGTAATTCACCCCAGCCTCGTAGGCTGCCATAATTTCCTTCTCAGCCTTATCAATATCAATAGAGCCACCCTTAGTGGTAAATCTCATACACCCATATCCTAAAATGGATATAGGATTTCCATACCTATCATTCCTGTATAGCATTTATACTGTCCCTCATTAAAACTTAATTTATACTTCCATCTAAAGAACTTGTTGTCCCTGCTCGTTCTAGTTAAATCATAGACTATACCAAAAATGACAAAATTTCTAGTCAAAATGCTTTTTTTAATTCTGCAAAAGCTCTTTAATTACAGTTTAATTTTTTACAGAAACAAGATTACCATTTCATGTGTGAATATGGTCTATATATTTTCCAATAATAGGAACACATTTTATAGCTTGACATATTATTTCTATACAGATAATATTGTCGCATATATTATATTTTAGCTGAAATCTGCATTGCATGGCACCGTATATAACATATAATATTATCTCAGCTATCTATAAATATCCCTCGCTTATAAGCAGGGTTAACTAAGAAACCTATTAGGGTTTCGCTTTTAAAAGGAGAATTAAAAATATGAAAAAGATTTTTACTATGATGCTTGTCGCAGTAATAAGTATTGCAACAATGCTTGGTTGTGGGAATCGTGAATCTACTGTAGAAAGTATAAGAGATTGTTCTTCGGCAGTAAGCGAAGTGTTTTTTATAGATGCCGTATGGGATTATAGCAATAAAAACTATTCGGATAAAATAAAAAAGTATCATTCATTAGTAGTTATCAACGATGAACAGGTATCGGATGAGCTGGCAGACAATTCTGCAACGAGTATTGGAAAAGAGTACATAGCTCTCCACCATGAAGAACTCAAGGATTATTTTGAGAAGAATAAAGATTATGCTATCGAATGTGAGGTTTCGCGTAAATATGATGAAAATCAAATCGAGGTTACAGAATGGTTCCCATCAAAATTGTCAATAGAAATGGAAGACTGTAACAGAGAGTATTCAATTTCTAAAGTTACGATGCGTTGTTCACTTAACAACATACCAAAAGATAGACCTCTTACTGTATACTCTAGTGATATAGTTGAAAATGGCGATGACAATTGCTATTCAGATGGTTTATCATTTGCCTTCTATGGGGAACTCTTGTCCGAAGAAAAAAAAGAGACTACAAATCTTATTTCAACTGATGAGCCAGAGGAAGATACTAGCGTAGAATCAGTGGCATACATTCCGTGGAGATACTATGGAACCATTGCAGATGTAATTGATAATGGCGATGGAACCTATAATATTACATTCACTGATTGTGAAGAGGCTAATGAAGTGCATATTTCTCAAACTATATACGATAATCTTTCAGTTGGATGCGAATTACCATTTAAGTCATATATGAACTACAATTTTATCTGTTACGATGACAGTGATGGTTACTATTTCTCAGAGGATGGACTTAAAAGCAATGATTGGGAAATATTCTGGATTTCAGATAAAAACAAGGCGCCTGATGGTTCCATTAAGGTGTTCCATCACAACTATTCTTTAGGAATGGGATACGAAGAATACCTGGACTGTATTGATAAGGGTACTATAACATGTACTGTTAGTGGTGATGCTTGGATTAAGATTCGCGATAATAATAATGATGTAATCAAATATACATTTGATGAATTCTATAAAAATGACATTAATTCTAACAAAAAGTACTTGGATACTTGGAGACATCTCTATACGATGGAAATACATTTCAATTCATCTGGAGAAATTGATAATATGCTTGAGGTAATTATTGCAGGATAGGTGAAGAATATCTATAGGATGACCATTAATCCCCAGAGTAGAATATCTGCTCTGGGGATTTTGTTAGTTTAGGCTGAAAAACAACAATCCTAAAGACTCTCGTGCCGAGGCTGAGGAGGCTCGAACTCATCTCGGTCTCAAAAAATATTGAAAGAAAGGCATTTGTTGCCTCTGCATTTATAAGTTAAACCACAGGTTAAACCTATTATCACTATATCTCTCTTCCCTGATACTGCACAGTAACAACCAAAACTCTACCATTACCTTCATCAATTCTAAATATAGCAATATAGTTATCAATAATTAATTGTTTATATCCTTTACCTGCATATCTACCAGTTATTCTATCTTGATGAGATTCAGGCAATGTATCGAGCCCTAGTATAGCTTCTTTTATTCTATCAATCTGTCCCTTTGCATTTTCAGGAGACAGCTTTTCATAAGCAATATAAGCAAATATTTCTTCAATATCCCTATATGCTCTAGGCATTAACTCTACACTGTACTTATTCAAAATACTTTTTCTCCAATTCTGCAAAAGCATCCTTCGCATCTACTGTCTTGCCTGTCTCAGCAAACTCCTGCTCTGCCTCAAAAATAGCCTGATCTATGCGATTTTCTCTTGCAAACTTCTCGTATAATTCTGCGCTCATAACCACAAGATCACTATATCCATTTTTTGTGATAAAAATAGGTTCTTTTTTTCTATGTGCAATTTCTGATATTTCACTTGTATTTCTTAAATCTCGTATAGGCATAATTGTTGGCATAATAATTACCTCCTTATTTGCTTTAATTGTAGCATAATTATGCTGCGCTGTACATGTTTTAAATTAGTTCATTATATAATTCAGATAAAACAAAAAACACGTAAGCATTTGCTTACGTGTTTTTCTTGCTGAGGCTGAGGAGGCTCGAACGCTCACTCAGCCCTGAAAAAACTAGAAAGAAAGGATTTTGCCGTCTCTGCAAATCTTGGTCTCGACTCAGGTCTCGATACAATCATTCTTTTCTACGTCTTGTGTACCATCCCTTTAGACCAGGATCAATCAATAAATCATAGCATTTGCCATAGATAGTATCATCAAATAGTAAGTTATCGTTGTTAACTACATTTTGAACAAAACAATGCGCAGCATCCTTATCTTTAAAACGATAAATATTTTTCAAATATTCAACAATAATTTCCAACTTAAAATTACTAAATAGATATTCTAACAACTCCTTTGTTTGGGAACCATATGAATAATTTATAATACGTTCCTCAGCATGTAAGTACTCTTTTTGTTCTATGAGTTCATCAACAAATTCATGGTTATCACGCATTATCTTCTGAGTTGGAATTCTACCACTCATATTAAAAATCCTAACATAACTCTTCCAAAGCTTTTCTCTTCTGTCTTCCTCAATCCTAAATTCTCTTTGCCCGCGTACCTTTGAACTAATATAAGTAATATAGTAGTCCTGTTCAAAAAGCTTTTCATTAATTGCATCACTATACACGTAGTTAGTTTTAAGTTTTAATATATTATTTAATGTGCATGGTTCAACTTTATCCAATGAATTGGCAAATGTAACATATGCTTCCTCTTGCTCTTTATCCAATCTATCAGATAATTCACTCTCCAAAGATGGTATCGAAACTCGTAAAAATGTTAAAAGCTTTATTATTTTATCAACATCATCATCTATTTCAAATTTCGAAACTATCAATCCTTCAATCTCTTCCCTACGTTTTTTGCTCATAGCAGAATAAGAAAACATATTCATATCTAAATCATAAAAAGCTTCCTTTGCCAAATTGATAGGCATTGACATTATAAATTTTATTATCTCATAAGTCGCCTTAGAGTTTCTCTTATTAGAAGAAAAATACTTTGCCATTACAGCAAAACACTTCTTATATCCATATTTTTCCAAAAGCATCAGTGCATCTTCGTATTTAACAATCAAATTTAATTCCTCTTCTGTAATAGGAGACGCCTCCGAAAATAGAAAATCATATTGAACTAATAGATTTGATTGTTTTAAAATTGCTTTTCTAATTGTCTGGTACTTTTCTGTTTCGTTTTCCCTAAGATAGTCCTGATACTCTCTAATACTTTCTTTTATCTCTGACGATTCAAAATCAATAGTTTCTCTGGAGCTTGCAATCTCACCAATTATATAATCAATAAAATAACCAGCCTTATAGAGTGCACCACTTAAATTCGCTGATATTGGCCCGCTCCATTCCCTTTCTGAATATAGTGCAAAAGCATTTTCTGTAAATTCCTCACAGCACCCCAATGCCGCTACGTAGTCCGAATCGACGATAACCTCGTTTTCTAACGCAATTCTATACTTCTCAACAAACACCTCCGGAAATTTCTTTGTCAAACAAAGCCATTCAAAAATTTTATTATTCCAAGCATCAAGCCCCATTTTATCAATCACGTTTTCATAAAAATATTGAGCCAGATGTTCATCCACCTTATTATTAGGATTCGAAACAATCATTGAATGTACTTCATTCAAACTCTTTTCGTTTATCTCAGATTTGTCTTTCCCAAAATTCATTAATCGAATGACATTTTCACAATTCTCAATTATCTGCACTTCCTCTTCAGTAATAAAAGGATTATCCTTTTCAAACAAAAGACTATAATTAATTATTTCATCTTTAAAAGATTTACAAATCTCCTTTCTAATCTCAATCAAACAGTTTTTATCTTCAACGCTCCGAAGCAAGGCTTCTAATATTTTTTTTACCTTTTCTTTTTTATCATCACACTCTGGCATATTCGTTAAACAAGTAAGCACAAATGCCTTTGACGAAGAAATATTATTAACATCATATTTTCGATTTTCTATCAGTTCTATTACCTTACTTTCGAAAAAATTAACGACAGAGCTATATACAATTTTGTCCTCTACCACGAACTCAGGAAATGGCAAGTTCAGTTCGTTTCTCTTACTTAATGCGTCATTTATTACACTCAAATCTTTCTCGATTAATTGAACTTCATGAATCGGCTCATTATAAACAAGACCATTATAAATCTTTAACTGCCTAGCATTGTATACTTTTGAGCCATTAGGAATATTATAAAAATAACAACGAAAATTATGATCTAATAACTTGTTCTGAATAAATGAATCCAAAATATCCATACAGTCTTCCGATAAATCAATTTCAAGCTGGTCCGCAGTATTTCTTACCGTATGTTCTATCACATAACCATCCAGTAATAAATCTATAATTTCATCTGTTAATTTAATAAAATCTGACTCATAGTTAGTTTTAAAGTAAACCGCTGCAGCGCACTTCTGAAATAAATCCTCATCATTCAACGAATCACATATTTTTTTTGCTCTCTTATATGTTAGCAATGCCTGATTCAATCTATTTTTAATATCACGTATACTAGCATTTCTACCATATGTAACCCAATGCAGCCCCTTAATCGAGTTCATGGTAATCTCAGTTTCTTGATTTTTTATTAAATTTAATTCACAAAGCTCTTTCTTATAAGAACCAAGCAAACCACATATTATAGCCTCTTTATTATCACCGGTAATAGATGGAAGGCTGATAATATAATCAAATACCTTAGTATAAAAAAAACGCTCAGAAGGATTATCTTCTGTTCCATTCAAAAGTGTTTCAGGCTTTATACAAACTATAAATGTTACGGTATTATTATTCTTATTCTCCTTCTCATTCTTTTCGATAAAATAATATCTACGCAACTCTTTTATAAAGCTCTCCACAGCATTCATATCTGAAGTTCGATCTAAGTCTTCAATTACAAATATATAATGTGTCCCTTTCTCCTTTCTATAGAACTCTTTTCTAAAAAGATCAACAATTACAGTATCATCAATTTCTCTTTTTCCCTCTTTTTTGGCAGAGGAAAAAACAATATCACCACTACAAAGGACAAAAATTATTAGTCCAAGTCCTACAACAAAACAACATACTTGTATTAAATCAATTATTCCGCCGTCATTAAATACAATCTTACAGATTGATTTTAATTGTTCATTATTTTTAATTATTTCAAACCCAACTAACGATTGGCCTATCGTTTCAACAAGCCAAGAAAGGACGCTTTTTATAATGTCCTTAAAAAAAGCAATCACTATAAAAATAACACCTAGTTTCGATAAGCAAGTATGTCGTTTATTCTCACTTACAAGAGATAGCAATCCGTAATCAGAGCTGAGTCTTCTAGAAATATACGAACCAAGATGGGAATCTTTTGAAGAAACAGCCTGATATAAGAATGATTTGTGGAGCTGTTTAGTGATATTAACAGAAGCCTTATCACCGCTATCATTAATTATATGCCACAAATTTACAGATATTATCTTTGTATTGACTGGACGTCTTCTTTTTAGTAAAGATATTAAACTTGACTTACCTGTACCAAAGTCTGCTTCTATACCTATAACATTAGCGCCTTTTTCAATAGCACATTCTAAAGAATCAACATAATCATCTAATCCTATTTTGTCATCTGCTAAATTATCAATCGGTTGATTAAGAACTACGATATTTGGACTCTTAGAAATATTTACATTTTCAGAAACACCATTCTTCATCAATCTTCTCCAGTTAAATATAATTAAATCGGTTATCATTATTAGAGTGTAACACTCCTTTTTATATAATATCGTATATACGAAATTTTTTATATAACAACTTTAATAATAATTACATTAAAATAGCGATTACTAGAATTATCTATCTAATAATCGCTTCAATTGTTCTTATTGTGCAAATTCCCACTTATAACCATAAGCAGTCTTTTTTACGCCATGACCAGGCGTATATCTCTTGATACATACGTCACTTATAGATGTTTTACAATTTGTATTCTTAGCTTTTCCTACAGAAACTAACCACTCCGCTGCCGCCTGCTGACTTTTAAAAGTCATTAGAACTTCACCAGTTTGCAGGTCTAGCATATTAACCGGCTTGCTACACTTAGCTCTTGAAGCAGCACTTCTTTTCTTTGCAGCTTCTGGGTGTTTCCTATGATATTCTTTTAAAGAATCACTTCGCTTCTTCTCAGCCTCAGGTGAGTGTTGCGCCTCAATCAACTTATCCTTATAAATCTGGTACTGCTCAGCATTCTCAGTTCGCCACTTTTTCAAAGAAGCATTTCTTTTAGACTTACTCTCCTCAGATTGCATAGCTAGCTTATTATTCTCTCGAGCTTTAGCATACGCCTCGGGATTATTCTCCATCCAATTCTTAATGCGCTTACTCATCATTTCACGATACTTGTCATCGCTCATTGTCTGCTTGATTCTTTCAGACCTCAGCTGCAACGAATGAGTCATTTTACCAGACTGAAATAACTCTTTTGAACGCTCTATCATCTTCTGATATCTTTCTGGATGAGCAATCATATATTCTCTAATCTTCTGATTTCTTTCTTCTGTGCTGTGATGTGTAGTGCCTCCACCACCACATACCAAATTCAGGCAAAAAGGGTCTTGTAGCAAATCTTCAGTCACAATCCTTGCTTCAGCCTCTTCCGATTCCTTACCATTCATACATGATAAAATATAGTACCTTACGAATTGCTCTTTATGCTTGTTATATTTGTTAACAAATTTCAAGCCAGAACCCTGATACTTCTTAATTGAACTCCATCTCTCCCTATTTACCTTGCCAATATAATACTCACAAGTCTCTATATTGATCTGTATATAAATAAAATGATACTTCCCGTCTTCAGTTTTCAGATTTTCTCTTACCATATAAGATGGTGTTAAAACTTCATAAGGTATATCATTAATATATATAGTTTGGCCCAAATCACCCATCATCAAGTGTTGCATCTCTTCAAAAGGAATCTCACCAATAGCTTTGAATCCCAAACCATACTTTTGTGTAATCCTTATTTTTTCAGATGTAAATACTTCCAAAATACTCCCTTGCTAACGCTAATTAGTTATTAAATATTTTTCTCTTCATTAAGTTCTTCCATAAACCCAGCTGTAATTACACCAGCTGGCATGGCCACAATTGCAATACCGATAAATGAACTAAGCATTGTAATTAATTGCCCCGCTGGAGATACAGGATAAATATCTCCGTATCCCATAGTTGTAAGTGAAATTGTCGCCCAGTATACAGCATGAAAATAATCTCCAAAAGTATCAGGTTCAACATTCAGTATTACTAGAGCTGCCACAAGAATATAAACAATTGCAATTCCTATAATTGTAAGAAATGCATCACGCTGTTTCTGAAATACTCTTATGAATATTTGAAGATTCTTAGAATATCTGGCTGCTTTAAATACTCTGAACACTCTAAGTGTTCTTAACAATCTAAATATCTTAAGAAGTCTCCATCCACTATTCAATATAGTCAACGATGGTAGAATCGAAACTAAATCAATAATGGCCATTGGTGTGAACGGATATAGCACAAATGACTTTAATCCTCGATTAAGTTTCAAATCAGCTGTGATAAGCCTTAAAACATAATCAATTATGAATATTACTGCCGACACCTTATCAATAATATTAAATACGGTATTTGTAGTTGTGAATGCTAATGGAATAATACTGATTATGATTGTGAGTAGCATAAAGGTATCGTAAACATCACTTAGCTTATCATCATCTTTTGAAACCTCGATAACCTCAAACAATCTTTTTCTTTTTGACATAATAAACCCCGCTTTTATTTATAAGTTATGAATGGTTCCCCAAAACGTTATATTTCACATTATTTTTACATTTCTATGCTAATCTGTAATATATCGGAGGTGAAGCTTATGAGAAGTATTTTTAAGCTTAGAATTTCACTAGTAACAATTATATCATTTTTGATTATATGCGTAACTCCTGACTTATCTTACCAAACCCAAGCAGCTGAAGCTATTCCTGCTTATTCTGGTTCACCATTCATCGCAATCAATAATAATATACCTGCGTTTTCTGCAACTGATTTAACCAGAACAGATGCGTTTGAAGTTTATTCTGATTTGGATAAATTAGGTCGTTGTGGAGTTGCATACGCTAATATATGCAAAGAACTTATGCCTACCGAAGAACGCGGAGAAATCGGAATGGTTAAACCTTCTGGCTGGCATACTGTAAAATATAATGACTTGATAGATGGCAACTATTTATACAATCGTTGTCATTTAATCGGATATCAACTTGCTGGTGAAAATGCCAATACAAAGAATCTAATCACTGGCACTCGTTATATGAATGTCACTGGCATGCTACCAATTGAAAATGCCGTGGCGGACTATGTTGAAAAAACCAATAACCACGTACTATATAGAGTTACACCTATCTTTGAAGGAAATAACCTAGTAGCAACATATGTGCAAATGGAAGCATGGTCTGTAGAAGATCAAGGCAAAGGTATATGCTTCAATGTTCTTTGTTATAATGTGCAGCCAGGTATAGCTATAAATTATGCCAACGGTGACAGTGCTGCAACAGGCGAAGCAGTTGCTACAACGCCTTCTAAAACTCAAACTTCAAAATCAACTACAAGTGTTCAATCATCTAGCTCTACTTCTGGTAGCAATGTAACCGTATATTTGCCTGCTAGCGGCAAATGCTATCATAGTAAAAATAACTGCGGGAGAATGAATCCTTCAAAAGCCACTGCAACAACTGAATCAAATGCGCTCGCACAAGGTTATAGTAGATGCTCAAAATGTTGGTAATTAAAACTATAACCCGTGACAAATTGTCACGGGTTACTTTCTTTTCTTCACTACTACTGTTTTACTGTTCTAGGAACAAGTTCCAGCTTCAACTGCATTCCCAAACCTTCTGCTAGCCTTTTCACCATAGCAAGGCTAGGATTGCGTGTTCCATTCTCTATACGACTAATATCAGCCTGTGTAATACCTGTTTTAGCTGAAAGATCCTTCTGAGTCATATGCTGATTAATTCTAGCATCAATCATTGCCTGAATTATATCGTACTCTGCTTCAAGTGAATCATACTCCGACTTTACTTCAGGGTCTTTTAATGCTTTTTCTTTATATTCTCTATAACTGCTCATTTACAATACCTCCGCTCATAATCAGTTTTATACTTCTTAGCCAGTTCAATCTCTGCTTTTGGTGTCTTTTGAGTTTTCTTTACAAATCCATTTGTAAGAACAGCTTTCTGACCAACAAAGAAAAAATAGAACACTCTAGTAATATTTGAACCTTGCTTAGTCCTAAGCTCAAATATCCCATCTCCCATTGGTCCAGAATGTGGGTCCCGCAGCAACGGACCATTAGCTTCTAGCAAATCAATAGTTCTAAGTGCTTTCGCATGCATTTTTGGTTCCAATGAATCCAAAAATTCTTGGACAGGGCATCGACCTTCCTCCGTATCGTACAACTCAATCTCGTACATTTATATAAGTCCTTCCTAAAAATATAATATGTCGTATAGAACATATTGTCAAGGTGTTCCCTTCACAACTGTTCATACATATATAATTGTACTCACAAGCATGCCCCTATATATGTACACGAAAAAGCCTCCAGACAAAAGTCTGGAGGCTTTCCTTTGCTGAGGCTGAGGAGGCTCGAACTCCCGACAACCTGATTAAAAGTCAGGTGCTCTACCAACTGAGCTACAACCCCATATTCAATTACTAAGCGGTATCTAGCTAAAAGAAAAAGGCATAGATCCGAAACTGGGCTAGCTGGATTCGAACCAGCGAATGCCAGAATCAAAATCTGGTGCCTTACCGCTTGGCGATAGCCCAACGTGCGATGTTGCTACCGCAACAGGGTGGGTAGAGGGGTTCGAACCCTCGACCTTCGGAACCACAATCCGACGCGCTAACCAGCTGTGCCACACCCACCATACTGATAAATAAACCTTATGAATGTGCCAGAAGGGATTCGAACCCCCGACCCACGGCTTAGAAGGCCGTTGCTCTATCCAGCTGAGCTACTGACACATATTGATATAACTTAGAAAATAAAAAGCGGGTGATGGGAATCGAACCCACGTATTCAGCTTGGAAGGCTGATGTTCTACCATTGAACCACACCCGCATATTAATATTTATTTCTAAGTCGGGGTGACAGGATTCGAACCTGCGACCCCCTGGTCCCAAACCAGGTGCTCTAGCCAAACTGAGCCACACCCCGGGGTCATTGTTCGCTTGTTTTGTTTCTTTCGTATCTCTCTCGCGAACAAAAAGAAGTATATATTAGAACCCCACTAATGTCAACAACTTTTTCAAAATTTAATTGTTAGAATTTATAACAAAATATCTGAAATTCCGACAATTAAAAACCAGCTAATATTCACAAGCCTATTCCAATATATGCGACAGACCCTGGGCGATGATTGTCACTACATGCTCATCGGAAAGGCTATAGTAAATCTGCTTACCTTCGCGGCGGCTCTTAACCAACTTATTTGTACGGAGAATCTGAAGCTGATGGGACACTGCAGACTGAGTCATACCAAGGCTCTCAGAAATGTCACATACACATAGTTCCTCTTCAAACAAAGCTACAAGGATTCGCACTCTTGTACTATCTCCAAATACCTTAAAAAGCTCAGCGAGATCATACAGAGCATCTTCGTCTGGAAGCTCCTTTAAAACCTTGTCTACCAAATTCTTATGAATACAATGCTCCTCACAGCACTCTGCATGCTTTTCTATCATTTAAACCTCCTTAACCCGCAAAGCGCGGATTGCATTTAGTACGGCTAAAACCATTACACCTACATCTGCAAAAATCGCAAACCACATGTTAGCAATTCCCACAGCGCCAAGAACAAGACACGCCACTTTTATTCCAATGGCAAAATAAATATTCTCATAGACTATTCTCATGCACTTTCGAGCAATTCCAATAGCCTTAGCGATCTTCTTAGGATCATCATCCATAAGGACGATATCTGCTGCCTCTATAGCTGCATCTGAGCCTAATGCGCCCATTGCAACACCTATATCAGCTCTGGATAATACAGGCGCATCATTTATACCATCTCCAACGAATATGAGCTGCTCATTAGATTGCTTCTCTCCTAAAAGCTCCTCAACCTTTGTAACCTTATCCGCTGGAAGAAGCTGTGAATACACCTCGTCCAATCCTAAATCTGCTGCAACCAAATCTGCAACCTGTCTGCTATCGCCTGTGAGCATAACAGTCTTTTTAACGCCAGACTTCTTTAAAGACTTTATCGCATCCTTAGAAGTAGCCTTAAGCTTATCTGAAATAAGGATATAGCCCTTGTAATTTCCAGCAATAGCTACGTGAATAACTGTACCTGGCTCATTAACTGATTCAACAGAAAGACCCATGGCATTCATGAGTTTTTCGTTACCTGCAGCAACCTCAATACCATCCACATTTGCCTTGATTCCTGAGCCTGCCACCTCTTGAACATCTGTTACTTTAGATGCGTCGATAGGCTTATTATAGGCTTCTTTTAAGCTCTTTGAAATAGGATGATTTGAAAAAACCTCTGCTTTTGCTGTTTTCTCCAAAAGCTCTTCATCAGAAATATCTGTAGGAACAATCTTTGTAACCTGAAATACACCTTCTGTGAGTGTACCAGTCTTATCCATTACAACGTATTTAGCCTTAGATAATAAATCTAAATAATTTGACCCCTTAACAAGCACACCTGCATGGCTTGCTCCGCCTATTCCGGCAAAGAATGTAAGCGGGATACTTATAACAAGTGCGCATGGGCAGCTGATTACAAGGAATGTGAGGGCTCTATATACCCACTGTGTCCAAAGAGGATTCATTCCCAGAATCAATCTGACAACTGGTGGAAGCACTGCTAGTGCCAAAGCTGAATAGCATACAACTGGAGTGTATACTCTTGCAAATTTTGAAATAAAGTTCTCAGGCTTTGATTTCTTAGATGATGCATTCTCCACCAAATCCAAAATCTTTGAAGCTGTAGATTCGCCAAATTCCTTGGTGGTACGGATAGTAAGTACACCAGACATATTGATACATCCAGAGATGACTTCGTCACCGATTTTAGCGCTTCTAGGCACGCTCTCACCTGTAAGAGCCGCTGTATCAAGATTAGCGCTACCGTCTACAACAACACCATCAATAGGTATCTTCTCACCTGGCTGAACAACTATCTCGCTACCAATTTCAACCTCATCAGGATCCACCTGCACCAGTTCACCATTCTGCTTAAGATTAGCGTAGTCAGGTCTGATATCCATGAGTGCAGAAATGTTTCTTCTACTCTTACCAATTGCATACGACTGAAACAGCTCACCAATCTGATAGAAAAGCATAACTGCAACGCCCTCGGTGTATTCTCCTAATGCCATAGCACCAATTGTGGCCACTGCCATAAGGAAATTTTCATCAAAGACCTGCTTATTCTTGATGCCCTTAAAAGCCTTTTTTAAAATGTCATAGCCTATAACTAAATAAGGGATCAAAAACAGTGCAAATCTGAGGATGCTGCCCTCCTCCAAAGGGATAAGTAACAGGGCCACCATTAAGACTGCTGCAATTATAATTCTTACCAAAACCTTCTTCTGTTTCTTATTCATTCGTATACCACCTTTTTATAAAAATATCTCGCAGTCGTCTTCGACCTTCTTGCAGTTCTTAAGAACCTCCACCATAACAGCCTTTACGTCGGCGCCTTCTTCGAACTCTACGCTCATTTTAAGTGCCATAAAGTTTACGCTGGCATCAGCAACACCTGCTGTGTTCTTTGCTGCCTCTTCCATCTTATTAGCGCAATTTGCGCAATCAACATCAATCTTATAAGTCTTCTTCATTTTGTATCTCCTCCTAAATTTGAACATTTGAAAGATTGTTCATATGTTGATATAAATATAAACCCGTCAACAGATTTTGTCAACGGGTTCAAATAAATTATTTCATTGCGTCTTTAATAGAATCGTAAACTATATCAGAAATCAGTGTGTACCCTTCGGCTTTAAAATGAATACCGTCTGTGTACAAATCTTCTTTCCCAAGTGTCTGGGAGTGTAAGTCTATAAGTGTGGCACCTGTTTCATTTGCCACTTCTTCAATGATTTCGCCAAGCTCTCCATTTACAAGGTGAGCCTGAACGTTGTACTCTGCCTCGCTTTTCCCATCAATTGCAAAGCAATATGGGCTACGCATCAAATAGACCTTTGGCTGAGTGTCCAATGCCTGATAGCTTTTTACCAAATCTGTAAGGCCCGACTTGTAGGCTTGTGGATTCCAGTTTTGTGTTTTAGTGTCATTTGTACCAAGCATTAAAACCACCACATCTGGCTTTGATTTAAGGGATTCAGCATACTGCTCTGACTCCACATATGGTAAATCTCCTGCCGCAGAAGCAGTGGCGTTTCTAAGTCCAAAATTTGACACTAAATAAGATGTACCAAGCCTTGTCTGAAGCTGTGAAGGATAACTATCGATTTCTCTTGTTTTTAGCACTCCGCTTCCATATGTAAGACTGTCACCAGCACAGGTAATTCTAACTCTTGTGTCCTCTCCGCCAAACATACCTGCATTAAACAAAACCGCAAAAAGTAAAACTATCGCAACTAGTAATACAACCATCTTTCTTTCAAATAAGCCTCTCACAATTTTTTTTATGTCCATATTAACTCACAAGCTGAAAAACTAGTCACGTGACTCGATTACAATCAGCATACCCTCTTCTATTGTAATTTTCCCCTCTTTATCAACAAGCTCGTTGCTGACTGTAAGGGTGCTAAATCCTTCAATATCACCGTTATTTACTGGATATTTGAAGCCTTTCATATTAAGACCTTTGACTGGCGCCATATAAGGAAATACGGATACGTATTTTCCAAACTGATAGCCCTCTTCCACCACATAAGTTTCACCTGGATTAATCATCTGAATCGAATTATGTGAATCTAACATAGTAACAATTCTGCCAGCCTTCAAGCCCTTTGCAACAAGACTAATGTTGCCAAGAACATGATCCAGTCTTGTGCCTGTGGCGCCAAGAAGATATATCTCGTCCTCCTCAGTGGTCTTTTCGATAGCTATATCCAGCGCCGCTTCTGCATCAGTATCATCCTTTACAGGATTTAACCGTATCACCTGCACTCCTGCCGCCTCAGCCCTATCAGCCACACCACTGCCTGCCGAATCAAAATCGCCCACCAGCAAATCAGGCTTAATTCCAATGCGCTCACAGGCCTCATAACCTCTGTCGCAGGCAATTATAAATAAGGAGGACTCATCAAAGTCCTCAATGAATCCTCCTGTAAACTTTTCATCAACATTACCACCAGCAATTATAACTACTATCACTGCATCTTCTCCAATAATCTTTCAGCATTTGCTTTTACGTCGCCATTAAACACAGCTGAACCGGCCACAATAATGTTGGCTCCAGCATCTAAAACATCGTCGATAGTGTTGTTGTTGATTCCGCCATCAACCTCAATATCAATCTTTAATTTTTTCTGACGAGCCAAAACAGATAACTCTCTGACCTTATCCAATGTGTATGGAATCATGCTCTGTCCACCAAAGCCTGGATTGACGGTCATGATAAGAACCATATCAACCTTTTCAAGAACGTGCATGATTTCAGTAAGGGGTGTGGCTGGATTAATAGCAACACCTGCCATCACGCCACAGCTCTTAATCAAATCGATTGTAGCATCTAAATGCTTACAGGCCTCGGCGTGAACAGTGATAATATCTGCTCCTGCGCCGGCAAATTCCTTTACATATCTTTCTGGGTCCACAATCATAAGGTGGACATCGAAAAGTCTGTCTGTATATTTGCGGATTGTGCGAAGAACTGGCAACCCGAAGCTAATACTTGGCACAAAAACTCCGTCCATAACATCAAAATGTACGTACTGGGCACCGGCTTCATCTATAAGCTCAAGCTGCTCCTTAAGAATTCCAAAATCTGCAGATAAAATTGATGGTGCTAAACACTTTTCCATGTTTCTCTCCTATCGATATTTATTGTTTTGTTGCTCAACCATCTCTGAATAAATTTGTAGATAGTTCTCATAGCGACTGGCTGCGATTTCTCCTACTTCTACAGCCGCCTTAACCCCGCAATCTGGTTCCTTATGATGAGCACATCCTGTGAATCTGCAATTCGATGCAGGCTCTATAAACTCTGGGAAAAGACTGTATAAATCCACTGGCTCCACCTTCGGAACAAACAATGAAGAAAATCCTGGTGTGTCCATAATGTAAGTGTCATCACCAAGATATAAAAGCTCCGAATGTCTTGTGGTGTGCTTTCCTCGGCCAATCTTCTCTGATACTTCGCCAGTCTCCATGACCTGCCCCTGGGTGAGGATGTTGACTATAGAGCTCTTTCCAACACCAGATGGACCTGCCACAGTGGAAGTCTTTCCTTTTAATATCTCACGAATAGCATCGATACCTTCTTCATGCTTGGCTGATGTGAATATCAGCTTATAGCCTGCAGGCTCGTAAGTCTTTCGCATCTGCTCTTTGAAGCCTTCATCTGCCAAATCATCTTTGTTAAAGCAAATAATGATAGGAAGCTCCTGCTCCTCCATCATACATAAAAATCTATCAAGAAGATTGAGATTAGGCTCAGGGCTTTTAGTAGCAAAAATGAGCAATGCCTGATCTACATTCGCCACGGCAGGTCTGATGAGCTCAGACTTACGTGGCAAAATGCTAATCACATTGCCCGTCTTTTCCTCTTCAGAAATGACATCGATTTCAACGTCATCGCCTACGAGGGGCTTTATTTTATCTTTTCTGAAGGCACCCTTTGCCTTACATTCGTATACACCGGATTCTACCTGTACGTAGTAGAATCCAGCGATACCTTTAATAATTTTTCCTGTCATAAATTAATTATTTGGTGTTCCCTTCACAGCCTGAGTAGAAGTCTCAGTAGCGTTTGGATTTGGCTTCATAGTTCCATCACCTGAAAGATAGAGAGGTGTGTAAGTAAGAGTAACTGTAAGAGTATCTACCTTAACCTCTGAAATATTTATAGCACCATTCTTTGGTATTGTTCCTGACTTACCAAGCTCAGCGATTTCATATGTACACTCACCGTCATATGGATTCTGAATGCTGTAGCTGTATGTGACTTCTTCTTTGCCCTTGCTGATTACAAGTGTGATTGTAGAATTTGGAGCCACCATCTCGCCTGCATCAACAGACTGACTAACAACTGAACCACTAGGTACTTCATCTGAAAATTCCTGTGTAGTGCTTGTAACAACAATGCCCTTATCATCAAGAAGCTTTGTGGCCTCAGCCTGTGTTAAACCGATTACGCTTGGAACTGATACAGTAGCATCTTCTGAATCTGCACCGCTGTTGCCTGACTGTGATGAGCTTGAATCTGACTTTCCAGCACTTTCAGCTCCTGCCACTGTAAGGCGAAGAGTATCATTAAGAGCAAACTCCTCTCCCTCTGGAACAGACTGACTTGTGATAATACCAGAAGCAACATCATTATTTTCTTCTGTTGAAACAACTACGTTTTTATCTGTGAGACCCAAGTCTTCAAGCTTCTGTAAAGCCTCTTCGTACTGAGTTCCAACAACGTTAATCATTGTGACCTTCTTTGAGCCAAAGCTAAAGAGACCAGCGATATTTCCAAAAATAGCAACAACAATTGCAACGATTGCTATTGCTGCTACGATGCCTGAGATAGTGAGGATGCGATCCATCTTTGAATCCCCTTCCTCGTCCTCATCATCGTAATCGTCATCATAATATTCATCATCATAGTACTCGTCGTCATAGTACTCGTCTTCGTAATCGTCGTTAAATGTAAGAGCCTCAGCTGCACGCTTTGTAAGACTCTCCTCCTGCTCAGGTGTAACCTTGTGCATAACACGTGTCTGACCAAGGTCTGACTCTATGATAGTAACGAAATCCTCATTAGGGCTAACGAGAGCCTTCTTCAAATCCATGAGCATATCTGAAATAGTGGCATAACGTCTGTCTGCCTTCTTCATTGTAGCCTTAAGAATAATCTTCTCAAGTGAAATAGGAAGGTCTGGTGCGTATGCGCTAGGTGCAACCATTTCCTCCTGAAGATGCTGAATAGCAATAGCTACAGTGTTGTCACCATCGAATGGCACACGACCTGTAACCATTTCATACATAACGATACCAAGTGAATAAATATCACTCTTTCCATCTACGAAACCATTTCTAGCCTGCTCTGGTGATGAATAGTGAACTGAGCCCATAACATCTGCATGAATAGTGTTTGAGCTTGCAGCTCTTGCAATACCAAAATCAGTAACCTTAACCTTTCCCTCTGTAGAAATGATAATGTTCTGTGGCTTGATATCACGATGGATGATGCCCTTCTGATGAGCGGCCTCGATACCACGTCCCACCTGAATGGCAATAGAAATAGCCTCCTTGAAATTAAGCTGTCCCTTCTTTTCGATATAAGTCTTAAGAGTGATGCCTTCAACGTACTCCATAACGATAAAGTACATGCCGTTCTCAGAACCTACATCATATATATTAACGATATTTGGATGCTCTAAGCCAGCTGCTGACTGAGCCTCTGTTCTAAACTTAGCAACAAATGTAGCATCCTCGGAAAATTCCTGCTTTAAAATTTTGATTGCTACTTCACGGCCAAGGATGTGATCCTTTGCGCGATAAACATCAGACATTCCGCCTGAACCAACCTTATCAATTATCTCATATCTATCTGCTATAAATACGCCCTGTGTAATCATGTATTCTCCTTCTAATTGTCATCTATTCTATAACAATAACTGAAATATTATCTTTACCACCGTTGTCATTTGCAAGCTGAACTAATTTATTAGCTCGACCTTCCAAGCTATCAGCCGATTTGATGATTGAATAAATATCTTTGTCTTCAACCATATTTGTAAGACCGTCCGAGCAAAGTAATACCTTTTCATTACCCTTAAGGATTACGTCAAAATAATCTGCGCTAATGCCTTCTTCGGCACCGACAGCTCTGGTAATCATGTTTTTGCGCTTATCAGTGCGAGCATCATCCTCGTCCAATTCGCCAGTGCGAACGAGCTCTGCAACCACAGAATGATCCTTGGTAATCTGCAAAAGCTTTGTAGCGGTAGCAACATAAAGACGGCTATCACCAACATTTGCAACATAAAGATGTCCATCTACAAAAGTGGCAACGACCAGAGTTGTACCCATACCAGCCTTTGCTGGATCGCTTTTTGACTCTTTATAAATTATTTGATTAGCTGATTGAATTACCTGCTCAAGAATTTTGACAGGCTCTGATTCTTTGGATGCTAAAATGCCATCTACAACAGTCTCGACACATTTGGCAGAGGCATAATCACCTGCAAGCTCTCCACCCATTCCGTCGGCAACTATATATAGATTAGGCAAATTGCCAACTCCACTGTCACTGGCATAAACTGTGTCCTGATTGACTTTACGCTCTATGCCAACATCAGTTATCTTGTAACTTATCATTAATTAGTCCCTTTCAAGGCATCTGAATGCCTCTTTCTAAGTTGTCCACAGGCCCCGTCTATATCGCGGCCCATTTCCCTTCTAATAGTAGCATTATTGACATATTTTTCAATCTTTTTTTGGAAGGCGTAAGCTCTGTCCATGCTAGGACTAACGAAATCACGCTCCTTAATTGGATTGACCGGAATAAGATTAACATGACAATTTAAATGACCGATAAGCTGACCTAATTCAGCTGCATCTTCATCTCTGTCATTCACTCCTCCTACGAGGGAATATTCGAATGTAATACGACGACCTGTCTTCTCAAAATAATACTGACAGGCATCTATTAATTCGTGAATTTCATATTTATTTGCTATTGGCATAAGCTCCGCACGCTTCTGCTGATTTGGCGCATGAAGAGAAATGGCAAGTGTGATTGTCAAATCCTCCTCTGCCAGCTGCTTGATACGTGGAACGATGCCGCAGGTACTTACAGTAATATTTCTCTGTGAAATGTTAAGTCCATTTTCATCTGAAAGAAGACGAACGAACTTTACGATGTTATCGTAGTTGTCCATTGGCTCGCCAGTGCCCATAACTACAAGGTTAGATACACGCTCGCCAGTGTCTCTTTGAATCATGTAAATCTGTCCAAGCATTTCTGCTGGAGTAAGATTTCTCACCCATCCGTCAAGGGTAGATGCGCAAAAACGGCAGCCCATTTTGCAACCTACCTGAGAACTGATGCACACAGAGTTACCGTGCTTATAGCTCATCCAAACGCTCTCTACCATCTGACCATCGCAAAGCTCAAAAAGATACTTTCTAGTACCATCGATTTTTGAAATCTGCAAATCGATTTGCTTTAATGGGCGATAGTTGCAATTAGCTTCCAGCTTTTCCTTTAATGACTTAGGGATGTTTTTCATCTCGTCATAATTGAGAGCAAGATGCTGATGCATCCACTCATAAAGCTGCTTTGCGCGAAACTTTGGCTCGCCAAGCTCATTTGTAACAAAATCTGTAAGCTCTGTTAAATTTAACGACCTAAGGTCTACTAATTCTTTTTCATTACACATATAAAAAAACCATCGTGTTTATCATCAGGATACAGCTGCGTCATCTTTTCGATTGTAAACTCCGAATGTGATGACAGGAAGTTTTCTACCTGATTTTCATTTTCATCTTTATTAATAGTACATGTGATGTAGCAAAGTTTTCCACCGTCCTTTACATATTGGCACACGTTATCAAGAATCTTAGCCTGTAAATCCACAAGCTCAGCTAATGATTCTTCTGTTTGATTGTATTTAATGTCTGGCTTCTTTCTGATGATGCCAAGACCTGAGCATGGTAAATCCGCAATTACAATATCGTATTTACGAATTGATTCTTCATCAAGAATAGTCGCATCCCACTGCTGAGCTGTAACGTTAGTAGCGCCAGTTCTGCTGATATTCTTCTGAATGAGAGCAACCTTTTGCTCTGTTAAATCTCGGGCTACAACAGTGCCCTCTCCAGCAAGCTCTCCGCAGTGAAGTGCCTTGCCACCAGGTGCTGCGCATACATCAAGAATCTTCTGACCCTGCTCAACCCCTGCAGCATAAGGAACAAGCTGCGAAGAATAATCCTGCACATAGAATAGTCCCTCATTAAACTCAGGAATGGCTGTTAACGAGTCATAATTCGAAATATAACAAGCGCTCTCAACAGTATCGCATATACGAACTGTGATACCCTGCTTTTCTAGAGCTGCTTTAAGCTCTTCTCTTGTAGTCTTTGAAAGATTAACTCTTATACAAAGCTCCTCCTGACTGAGGAAGCCTGACAGAACCTCCTCTGTCAACTCTTTACCATAATCCGCAGTCCACTTATCCACAATCCACTTTGGCATAGAGTACTTAACTGATAAATCCTTGAATTCCACCTTACCTTTTTCTCTGGAAATGCTACGCAATACGCCATTAACAAATCCTGAGAGACCTGCAAAGCCACGCTTCTTAGCAAGCTTTACATATTCGTTACAGGTAGCAGAATCTGGAACTGCATCCATATAATAAATCTCATAAACTCCAAGTCGCATAATAGTGCGAATCAGAGGTTTCATCTTTTTAACCTTTGTTTTTGAATAACTATCAATGATGAAATCCAACTGAAGCTTTCGCTCCACCGTGCCATTTACAAGGCGATTTAAAAAGGCTCGCTCGTTCTTTTCAAGATAACCATACTTATCCAAAACTGCCTTAAGATAAATATGAGAGAACTGCCCATTCTCAAGGATTTCCATGACAGTTTCCATGGCAATTTCTCTTAAATTAATCCCTGCCATTTACAAACCTCTTACCTGTTTCTAAGCTATAGCCTCTAAGGAAATCACCTGCTGCCATACGCTTCTTGCCCTCAAGCTGAAGTTCACTAACTTCAAGTGCCTGTGTGCCACAAGCAACAATGAATCCATTTTTATTTACATCGATAATAGTGCCTGCTTCACCAGACTTATCTACAACTGTAGCTTTCCAGAACTTCATCTGCTTTCCATCAATAAATGAAAATGCTGATGGCCATGGATTAAGTCCACGAATGAGACGCTCTATTTCCTCTGCTGGCTTTGTCCAGTCGATATTTCCCATATCCTTAGAAATCATGCCTACGTGTGTAGCCTGCGATTCATCCTGTGGAATAGGTGTAATCTCGCCTCTATCAAGAGCTTCGATTGTCTTAACAGCAAGCTGTCCACCGTCGATAGCAAGCTTATCGAAAAGGCTTCCACCTGTCTCGTCTGCTGCAAGCTCCACTTCAGATTTGAGAAGCATATCGCCATCATCAAGACCTGGTCCCATAAGCATAGTAGTGTTTCCTGATACCTTTTCGCCGTTGATAACAGCCCACTGAATTGGCGCAGCACCACGGTACTTTGGAAGAAGTGAACCGTGAACATTTACGCAGCCAAGGCGTGGCATATCAAGAATTACCTTTGGTAAAATTTGTCCGAATGCAGCTACAACAAAAACATCTGCTTCGTATTTACGAAGGTACTCCACAGACTCCTCCGCGCGAATCTTCACTGGCTGATAAACTGGAATGTCGTGCTCCATAGCAAACTCCTTAACTGGAGTAGGCTGAAGCTTTCCGCTACGTCCCTTTGGCTTATCTGGCTGGCTGACTGCAAGGATAACCTCGTGGCCAGCTTCATATATTGCTTTTAAAGTCTCCACCGCAAAATCCGGTGTACCCATGAAAACGACTTTCATTAATTGAATTACTCCTCTTCGCCTTCGATTTCTTCCATCAAATCTTCCACATTATAAAGCTCTCCCTCTACCTTTTCTGTGTAGATGTGGCCATCAAGGTGATCAATCTCGTGGAGAAGTGCTCGAGCCATAAGCTCCTCACCCTCTACAATGATTTCTTCCATGTTTTCGTTGAGAGCCTTAACCTTTGCGTAATTAGGGCGAGTAACAATACCTGTCTTTCCTGGAACTGAAAGGCAGCCTTCGTTGCCTGTCTGCTCGCCAGAAGTCTCAATTACTTCTGGGTTGATAAGAGTAACAGGACCCTCTCCTATATCGATAACACAGATGCGGCGAAGCACACCTACCTGTGGTGCAGCAAGACCAACGCCGTCTGCATCATACATTGTGTCATACATATCATCAATTAATGTTCTAAGCTTTGGAGTAAGCTCCTTTACAGGCTTGCAAACCTTTAAAAGTACATCATCCTTGCCCCATTCTCTAATTTCTAAAATTGCCATTTTTTACCTCTTTCTAAAGTGTATTAATTGGGTCGAAATCAAACCATGTGCTGGTGTTTCGATATTGCTTTTGTTCTAGTAAAAATTTATCTATTTCATCCTTGATGCCAACCAGCTCATCGTAATCATCTGCTCGAAGATAGATGACTCGGCGGTAAACATCCTTCAGCTTGCCGATGTAGGCATCCTCAGGTCCCATTATAACAATTTCTGGTGCCTTTCGTCTAATCAGCTCCGCTAAAATATCTGCCTGAGCAATTGCATCCTTCTGCTTGTCGCAGCTCACCTGAATTCCCAGCATGTGAGAGCATGGAGGGTAAGATAAAAGCCTGCGGTATGCAAACTCCTGCTGATAAAAGCTGTGGTAATCCTGATTAGCCGAGGATACTACTGCATAATTCTCCGGCTGATATGTCTGGATAACTGCAATGCCTGGCTCCACTCCTCTTCCTGCTCGGCCAACTGCCTGAGTGAGAAGCTGGAAGGTGCGCTCTCCACTGTGGAAATCCGACTCATTAAGAGAAATATCTGCTGCTATGATTCCAACCAGTGTAACATTGGCGAAATCATGGCCTTTAACAATCATCTGTGTGCCGATAAGCACATCAGCTTCATGAGCGGCAAATGCCGAAAGAATCTCCTCGTGGCCATTCTTTCCAGAAGTGGTATCTGCATCCATACGAAGAACCCTCGCCTGTGGGAAAGCCTCCTTAACAAGCTCCTCCAAGCGCTGGGTACCCGCCTTAAAGCTGCCGATATATTTGCTTCCGCAGCTAGGGCAGACCTTTGTAGCCCTGGTGGTAAATCCGCAGTAGTGACACTTCATGATGCCACCATTGTGAAGGTGCAGGGCAACATCGCAATGTGGACATTTTAACACATGACCACATGCCCTACAAGAAACGAAGCCCATAAGACCTCTTCTATTTAAGAACAGCATAATTTGCTGATGCTTGTTTAATCTATCTGCCATCAGCTCCTGCAAGCGACGGCTAAGCATAGAACGATTGCCTGCCTGAAGCTCTGCGCGAAGATCGACTATCTCGCACTTTGCCATATCCTGCCCCATAGCTCTGTTGTGAAGAGTGATTAGCTGATACTCTCCGCTCTCAGCACGGCTATAGGCCTCTAAGCTTGGTGTGGCAGAACCTAGAATAACAGTAGCCCCCGCCAGCTTTGCACGATAAACCGCAGTCTCCCTTGCATGATATCTAGGAATAACTTCTGATTTGTAGCTAGGCTCATGTTCCTCGTCGATAATAATAAGACCAAGATTTGCAAAAGGTGTAAACAAGGCCGAGCGAGGCCCTACCATAATGCTAATCTCTCCTGATTTTGCACGCTCGAACTGGTCGAAACGCTCACCTGGAGACATGCGACTGTTTAGAATGCTAACCTTGTCACCAAAGCGTGTATAAAAGCGCATTACAGTCTGGTAAGTAAGAGCAATCTCTGGAATCAACACGATGACCTGCTGCCCCATCTCGATCACATGCTCCATAACATCCATGTAGACTTCTGTCTTTCCTGAACCAGTGACACCATGGATGAGATATGTCTTGCGACGGCCAGTGTCGATATCTGCCTTAATCTGCTCCGCTGCGGCTTCCTGCTCCTCATTTAAGATGATATTTTTTTTGTTAGCTTCTTTATTAAGATGTGGATTGCGGAAGCTTCTCACCGATTCAATGTGGATAATCCCCTTCTTTTCCATATCACGAATATTAGCAGTAGGCACCTGCAGCTTTTTTGTGGCAAGCTCCCAATCAAGAGTGTCCACCTCCAGCAATTCTCGTAACAAACGCTCCTTGCCCAAAGCATGATTCTTTTTAGCAAGAAGCTCATTCAGCTCTATCTTTGCCTGCTCAAAAGAGATTGCAAGAGAGATTTCCTTCTTCATCTTCTCATTCTCTTTTTTCTTGATAGGAATAACAGTCTTCAGAGCCTGATTCATGGTGCTACCGTAATTACGTTTTAAAAACGCAGCCAAAGAAATAAGCTGAGACTCTATGGCGATGCTATCTTTTACAACTCTCGCAATAGGCTTCAGCTTCGTAACATCAAACTCAGGCTGGTTATGTATATCTACAACATAGCCTGTGATAGCGCGATTTCCCTGTCCAAAGGGAATCACCACCTGAACCCCTTCTGTAACCTGCATTTCAAGCTGGTCTGGCACTATATATTCAAATGTTTTATCCAATCTCTCGTGAGAGATATCAATAATAACGTCTGCGTATTTCATGACAACAATTTTAGCATAAAAGGGTTTCTTTTTGTATTCAATATGGTAAAATGAATTGATTTTGAACATCAACAATTCATTTTCAGGGAGGATATCCAATGCGTCATCTAATGAGCCCTCTGGACTTTACCAGAGAGGAATTGGAGCAGCTTATGGACCTGGCGGACGATATTAAAAATCATCCAGACTCGTACTCCGAGAAATGCCACGGCAAAAAGCTAGCTACCTGTTTCTACGAACCAAGCACCCGTACAAGACTATCTTTTGAAGCTGCCATGTTAAATCTTGGTGGTTCAGTACTTGGTTTTTCATCCGCTGATTCTTCTTCAGCAGCAAAAGGCGAAAGTGTTTCTGATACTATTCGTGTAATTTCTTCTTACGCAGACATCTGCGCTATGCGTCATCCTAAAGAAGGCGCTCCATTAGTCGCTTCTCAGCGATCTCTTATTCCCGTTATTAATGCCGGTGATGGTGGTCATCAACATCCCACACAAACACTTACAGATTTATTTACCATTCGTTCTTTACGAGGCGAAATCAAAGATCTCACAATCGGACTTTGTGGAGATTTAAAATTCGGCCGTACAGTTCATTCGCTTATCAATGCACTTGTGCGCTATCCGGGAATAAAATTTGTACTTATCTCACCAGAGGAGCTTCGTGTTCCAGAGTATATCCGCGAGGATGTGCTTGAGCGAAACGGCTACGAATATAAAGAGGTGGATTCCTTAGATGATGTTATGGGTGAGCTGGACATTCTGTATATGACACGTGTCCAGAAGGAACGTTTCTTCAACGAAGAGGATTACATCCGTTTGAAGGACTTCTTCATTCTCACACCTGATAAAATGCGTTTAGCTAAAAAAGATATGATGGTACTTCATCCACTTCCACGTGTTAACGAAATCTCTGTAGATGTAGACGAAGACCCTAGAGCTATGTACTTTACTCAGGCTAAGTACGGAGTGTTTATCCGAATGGCCTTGATTCTGACACTGCTTGAATTAGTTTAAAGGAGGAATCAAAATGCTTAATATAAGTGGAATTCATCAGGGATTCGTACTCGACCATATCAAAGCTGGCGAATCTATGACAATATACAACGACCTTCAGCTTGGCAATCTTGGCTGCGACTGCACAGTTGCCATGATTATGAATGCCAAGTCAAATAAGATGGGCCGCAAGGACATCATCAAGATTGAGTGCCCTATCGAGAGAGTTGATTTAGATATTCTTGGCTTTATCGACCACAACATCACCTGTAACATTATTAAAGATGATGCCATTGTGGAAAAGCGCAAGCTTGCTCTTCCAAAGGAAATCAAGAATGTAATCTCCTGCAAGAATCCTCGTTGCATCAGCACCGTGGAACAGGAATTAGATCAAATCTTCGTACTCACCGACGAAGAAAACGAAGTGTATCGTTGCAAATATTGCGAAGAGAAATATACTGGAAAAAAATAAAAATAAATAAATCCCCAGTAGGCATCAAGCACTAACTGGGGATTTTTCATTTTATTATAGAGCCCAAGGGAATTCAAATGTTTCCCCAGCGCTTACTAAGTCATTAGTTGATTCTGTAACTGTGAAAGTTGCTCCATCGTTTCCGTAAGTGATTGTACCCTTTAAAGTATCATCATCAGAAACGAAATCGTATCCATCACCATTCTTTTCAGCATAGCCCATCCATGATGAAAGTCTGTAGATTTCTATTTCCACGCCTACTGAACCAGATTCCATTCCTTCGTAGATGTAAAGAGCGCTGTAGACATCATTTGTGTCCTGATTATCAACATAAGCGCCGTACTCACTACGTGTTGGAATAGCTACTGTCTCGCCTTTTGACTCACCGTAGATAGAAGCGAGAATGTAACATCTGTTCTTGAGAATCTCGGCAAGCTCCATGTTGTAAATCTGTGGCTGGATTGAGCCGCCTTCGTACATGATTGTCATACCTGATGCCGCTGTTTCTTTGATGCCATTCCACTTTCTCTGCTCTGCAAGAACTTCTTCCTTCTTTGACTCTTCAAACTCATTGCTGATTCGTCTCCAAAGACTATTAAGCTCCGCATCCCAAACCTGTGCTCCAAGGCTTGCAACTGCAGTCATCTCTACCTGAGTTTCTGCTGAAATATCGCTGTACATAGCTTCAAGTGTCGCAACCTGCTCTAATTCTTCCTTGAGGGATACTCCCTGTTTTGGAATAGCATTGACCTTAGCTACTATTTCCTGTGCAAGAGCATCATAATCGATTTCTTCAGAATCATCTGCCACATCTTCGTTAGTATCATTTTCAGAATCAACAACGTCGCTTGATACGCCAGATTCTGCCTGACCACTTTCTGTGTTGTCTGTGCTTGTGGCATTAGCACCGCATGCTGTCAAAGCTAAAGACAACACCATTGTCATCATTATAAATTTCTTTTTCATTACTTATTCCCTTTATTGTTTATTTAGTTTGCAGCTGGAACTGCTGGAGCTGTTGCAACAACTGCACCAAGCTCGTTTGTCTGGTAATACTTATCGCCAACCTGTACTAACTGGTTGATTACAAGCTTACCATCTGCACCAAAGAGGTACTGAACCTTATCAATCTTTACCGCCTGATTGAATACAATCTTGCCGTCCTTTGCTGCGTAGTAAATACCATCCTTTGCCTGAATAACTCCAGTTGCCATTGCACCATTCTCACCGAAGTAGTAAACTCCATCGCCAATAGTCTGCATTCCTGTGAGCATCTTTCCATCTGCTCCAAAGTAGAATGTAGCACCATCAACCTTTACAAGACCAATCTGCATCTGTCCATTGTTGTTGAAGTAGTAAACAGCACCGTCGATAGCTGTAAGACCGCTTACACGATGTGCATCTGCTGGATCTAAGTAATATGTGCCAGTAGCATCTGTCCACCAACCTCTGTAAAGCTTACCATTGTCGTTTGGATTGAACATGTATGTAAGCTTGTTAAGCTCTACCCAACCAAGCTGCATGAAGCCCTGCTCGTTGAAGTAGTATGTATCCTTATCGATAACATTAAGACCTGTAACCATATGGCCATCCACTGGGTCTAAGTAACGAACGCCAAGCTCGTCTGCCCACCAGCCTGTGTAAAGCTTACCATTCTCAGCTGGGTTGAAGAGGAATGTGTTGCCACCGAGCTCTAACCAACCTGTCTGAAGCTGTGCAGCCTCGTTGAAGTAGTAAACACCATTATCGATAGTGTTAAGACCAGTAACTGCATTTGCTGCTCCAGGTAAGAAATAGTAAGCACCTGTCTCGTCAGCAAACCATCCTGTAGTAACAAGACCTGTAAGTGGGTCTGTATGATATTTAACTCCTGCAATATCTACCCAACCAAACTGTCTACGATAGTTGTTGTAGAAGAATACATTGCCCTGTCCAAGGCCAAGTAAACCAACCTGTGGAATGAATGCAGTGTAATCCTTTGCTGCAATATTCATATCACAACGACCATTTACACCAGGAACTGCTCCGCCTGATGAGTACTGCCAAATAGCCCAACCTGCAATATCATTGTGGTCAGCGTACTGTGCAATCCACTTATCATACATAAGAGCTGATGTAAAATGAGCCTTATAGAAATTTGTGTATGTATAAAGAATTGGAGTGTAACCAGCCTGAGCGATAATTGAGCAGAATGTATTTGCCAGCTGTGTACATGTGTTGGCATCTAATCCCTTTTGAACCTTATCCTCAATATCGAAAGCTACAGGGAAGTTGATGTTATAACCTTCTATCCACTGTAAAACAAGCTGTGCTTCCTGCGCTGCTGCCTCTACTGTTGTAGCATAAGAATAAATGTATACACCAGTACGAATGCCAGCTGCCTGTGCACCCTGCACATTTGCTGCGAAATATGGATCAACGCCGCTCTTTGTGCTACCTACTTTAATGAAAGTGTAGCTGATGCCTGACTGAGCAACTGCTGCCCAATTGATGGCACCCTGATATTTTGAAACATCAATACCTTGCTCGCCAGCGGCACTTGCAGTAAGTGGCACTGAAAGAGTCATCACTGCTGCAAGAACCAAAGCAGCACATGCTTTTAAAAAACGATTCAACCTCACCTTATTTAACCTCCATATAATAATCTGAGTTAATTCTAACATATAAATATTGTAATTACATCTGGTGTCTAACCACCTTGTATTCATCACCGTTAACAAAATATGGACACTCACTGTAGTGACCTGTCACCAGGCGCACGTAATCGTCCTCGTCCATATCCATCTCACAATAATACTGCTCGTCCTCTTCGTCCCAGACAAAGTTGTTACAGTATTCGCAGGCTGTAGAGCCCTTTACACCACCAGCCATCTGATAAATCCTCCTATTAACACTGCAAAGAGAATTGTGCCAAGCATGATAGCGTACTGATAACCTTCATGCTCCTTTCCCCACTTGGTATTTGTGATACCGATATAGAGAAATAATCCTGATAAAATTGCAACTACGTTTATTAACATATTTGCTGTATCCATACTAAACTGCCACTCCTATATAAGCTCCAAGACCTAATGTACAAAGTAAACCGATGATACAACCAGCCAATGCTATACCACATACAACTGCAAGAATTGTAGATTTGAAATCCATATCAAGAATAGATGCAGCAAGTGTACCTGTCCATCCGCCTGTACCTGGAAGTGGAATACCAACAAAAAGCATAAGAGCTACAAAAAGACCGCGTCCCGCCTTCTCCTGCAACTTCTTTCCACCCTTCTCCCCCTTTTCAAGGCAGAATGTAAAGAAACCTCCGATAACTGGCTTATCCTTACCCCACTCTAAAACCTTGCGTGCAAAGAAATAGATGATTGGCATTGGAAGCATATTTCCAATTGCAATAAGAATGTAAGCTGTTAATAAATTAAATGTAGGGTCATTTGCCTTAATAAAATATGCAGCTGGAATAGCACCTCTAAGCTCTACAAGTGGCACCATTGAAATAAAAAATACGTAAAAATAGTTCTTCATTAGATAATCTCCTTTAGTGTATTAATCAGCGTCTGCATTTCCTCATCTGTACCAATACTAATACGGAGATAATCTGCAATTCGCTCTGGCTTTGAGAAATGACGGACAAAGATGCCCCTCTTCTTAAGCTCCTCAAAAATATGTACCGCATTTACGGATTCGTGCTTTGCAAAAATAAAATTGCTCTTTGAATCCGGGAAGGTAAATCCCAACTCTTTTAGCTTTTCTTTTGTCCACTCTCTTGTGGCTATGACAGCATCAACCTTTTCCCTGAAGTATTTATCATCAGAGATAGATGCAACGCCTGCCGCCAAAGTGATTGTATCCATTGTGTATGAGTTGAAAGAAAATTTGCAATCAGACAAATATTTAATCAACTCAGGTGAACCGATGGCATAACCTATGCGGTTGCCAGCCATGGCTCTAGACTTTGAAAATGTCCTTACTACTAAAACATTATCATATTTATCAGTTAAATCGATGCAGGATTTTGAACCAAAGTCCACGTATGCCTCATCGATAATAACTACGCATTCAGGGTGAGCCGCAACAATCTTTTCAAAGAATTCTACTGACTCAGCTACACCTGTTGGTGCATTTGGATTTGGAATTACGATTCCTCCGCATGGCTCATCGTAATCTGAAGCCACCAGCTTGAACTGTTCATCCAAAGGCTTTTGTACGTATGGAATTCTGAATAAATCTGCCCAAACATCATAGAAAGAATAAGTGATATCCGGGAACAATACTGGCTTATCAGAATTAAAAAATGTAAGGAAGCTCATAGCTAATACATCGTCTGAGCCTACTCCCACAAATACTCTTGAAGCATCCTTTCCATGATAATCTGCAATAGCCTGTACCAGATTAACACATGCTGGATCCGGATATTTTCTAAGAGAATCCATACTGACATCAGATATAGCTTTACCCACCAAAGGACTTGGTGGGTATGGATTTTCATTTGTATTTAACTTAATGATGTCTTTAATTTTTGGCTGTTCGCCTGGAGTGTAAGGTACTACCTTACGGACACTGCCCCTCCAACTAGTCATAACAATTCCTCCTCTTATGGTACGATTGTACCTTCCGGAACCTCCACGTTTGCTGGCTGTTCCATTGCTGCCTGTGCCTTTAATGTTGCAAGTGTAAGCTCTGCATTAACTAAATCCTCGTAGTTTGTAACGAGAGCCTTCTGCTCATCATTGAGTGAGTCGTACTTCTGTCTTGCAAGTGCAATTTTATACTCCGAATCAAGTGTAACAGTCTCAATATCTGCGATAAGATTCATCGCATCAATCTGTGGATTCTGAAGACGATAATTCTCTGCTTCAGTGTCGCCAGTGTAGAAAACAATAACTGGCCATCCAGCTTCAACTATATCAAAAATCTCTCCTGCTTTTGAAAGAGGAAGATTTACACAACCGTGGCTACCACTAGTCTTGTAAATAGCTCCACCGAACTTTGAACGCCATGTGGCATCATGAAGACCTTCGCCCAAATTGAATGGCATCCAGAACTTAACATGAGACTCGTAATTATCTCCCTTAAGTGTGGCATCCTTCTGCTTGTAAGCGATAGGATAAACTCCTGTGTGAGTGCCATGTCCCTTTGAAACATTTCCTGATACACAATCTGTATCAAGAACCATCACGCCTTCTTTATATACATATACATGCTGAGTTGTAAGATTAACCTCTACGTATGAATTGCCGTAGTCGTTAGCACCATGGCTGGTACCGCGATAAAGGTAAGTGAAATCTCTTGTGACGTCCTGTCCACCTTCGAAGTCAGCGATAATTGCATCGATTTCCCCTTCGTATGCAATTCTCCAACCGAATGAACCAGCAGGAACTGTGATTTCCTCGCCCTCAGTAGTGATAAAGTCCTTCTTTTTGCCATAGGTGTTATATTTTTCACCCATAGAATCAACGAATGCACCAATAGCATCTCTATCGAAATAAACCTTGAAATTGTCATCCCAATTGAAGAAACTAGCTTTAACCTCAACAGGAATTTCTTCTGTGAGACCCTCGCCTAAATCATAATGAATATCGATATCCATATATTTATTAAGCTTTTCCTTGGCTGCTTTGATATTTGCATCGTCTGCCTTGACTGATGGCTTGTGATAGCAAGTACCGTCTGCAAGACTAATCTTAGTCTGAAGATTCTCTACTGCGTAGATAATAGCTTCCTCAACGCCCTGCTCATCTATTCTATCTCCGTAAACCTCGTCGATAATAACGAACTCATTGCCGTCGTATGTAATAGTGGCATCCTCAGATTCTTTTGTAGATTTCTGATTGCTGAAATCAAGGCTTGCTGCAACCTGCTTAACCTTTGCTGAATCGTAAGAATTACCAGTCTGTGTGTAATATTCTGCTGGAACGATTAAACGTGCAAACCAATTGAAACCTGTCTGGCTGTCAAGAAGTGCCTGAACCTGCTCTACTGGGTAGTTAACATCTACGCCAAGATCAGCAGCGCTAACTTCATTAATAACCTCGCCATTGCCATCGATAAATTTGATGTTGTATTTATCTGCATTTGAAAGGATTTTCTCGTATGCACTTTCTGCATTCATAAATGAAGCACCAACGCCATTTACCTTACTTCTAAGATAGAAATGACTGCTAAAAAAAATGCTTCCTGCTAAATACACAAATAAAACAATGCCTGTGATTATTTCTATACGAAGCATTGTTTTCTTATCTAAATTAAAATTATGAGCTTTATGCTGAGCTTTTGTGTTCTTTCTTACTCCACTCATTTTCAAATTCCTCTAAAAAAATATACAACTGTCCGTTAGATAGTTTACAGGAAAATCTAATGTAAAAAATACTAAAGATTTCCCTGTAAAAATTTTTCTATCATTAATTTTTCCTAAAGCTCTTCACTTCATCGATTGTAAATTCGTAAGCTTCATTGCAGAACTGACATCTTACTTCAACAGGCTTTCCGTCTGAAATAATGTCGTCCATATCCTCCTTACCGAGAGATGCAAGACTCTTGATTACTCTTTCGCGAGAGCAATCACACTTGTAACCTGCAGGATATGTTTCCTTGATATCGATATCAAGACCTGCTAAAACTGTCTCAAGCATCTGCTCCGGAGTCTTTCCAGATGAAAGCATATCTGTAACAGAAGGAAGAGTCTTAAGATTCTCCTCTAACTGAGCAATAACCTCTTCTGATGTAAATGGCATAAGTTGAACGATAAATCCACCAGCGCAATTTACTGTGTTGTCCTTATTCATAAGAACTCCAAGACCTACTGATGATGGAATCTGCTCTGAAACAGCATAGTAATATGTAAGATCCTCTGCGATTTCACCAGTCTGAAGCTCTACCGTACCAACATATGGCTCCTTAAGACCCATATCCTTGATGACACGCATGATA
>JAFYYR010000025.1 GCA_017557435.1 Pseudobutyrivibrio sp.
ACCTTCTCACCAGCTTCAACGCCAAGCTTTTCAATGGTAATGATATCGCCTTCAGAAACTTTGTACTGCTTACCACCTGTTGCAATAATTGCGTACATGGTTGCTCCTCCTTTTTATCATTACTCGCCAGTTTCGGTGGTGCTTCACTATGAAACACACTTAAAAAACCACACTGAGCGGCATACTCATGTATATTAACACAGCTTTTTTTGTGCGTCAACTGATATCTGAATAAATTGTATAAAAAAATATGAAAATTTAAAGCAATCTAAAATAAATCAATCTATTTCATGTATATCCCCAAGATGCTTCTTAAGATATACATCAAGAGAACTAAGATTTTTGTTATTAGATTCTCTTATTTTCCTAGCTTCGTCCTCAAGGCAATGTCGGCATGCTTTTCTTAAATCTTCTTCTTCATTTGATGCAAACCATGCATTGAATTGCTCATCTGGGTCATCCCCATCTTTGAATCTAAATTTGCTAAGTTGAAGTGTTAATTGAGATGTAGACCTGACCTTAACAGCCTCCTTAGCCTCATCAGTTAATGTGATTTCAGGAAAATCTTTATTGTATTTTCTGATTTCCTCATCTGCTATCTCTGCAGCCTTTGCCTGTACTACCTGGATCATTTCGCCTATTTCCATGGTTGATACCCCCACACAACAAAGAAAAACGAATTATTTCCAAAGGTCCCTAAATCCTTGGTATTGCCATAGGCCAATATTTTCTTCATTAGCCTCTGCCATTAATTCTGCTAAAACATCATCATGGGCCACGGTAGGCTCGTATTTCTTAGCTATCCCGTAACCATTCTCGACAATTATAGCATTAACCATTGAATTTTTTATGTTCTCGACATTGAATGTATCATCCACATCCTCTAACCAAACATAAGCAAGGACTCTGTCGTATTGATCATCGGAATCTATATCGTATTCCAGATAAACTGTGCCAGCCTTTGAAAGCAAATCCTTGGTGTAATCGCTGGCCATAACTCCGTATTCATTATTGCGCTCTTCTTCCTGAGCCACAGATTCTGGAGTATCGATTCCTATCATTCGAACTCTTTTGTGGGCACCTGTAGAGTCCTCTACAATTATTGTATCTCCATCTACAGTTCTAACGAATTTTACTGCATCCAAATTGGTCTCCTGATTATCTACAGTCTCTACATTATTTTCATTAATGTCAGTTTCATTTTGGCTATTTAAGTATTCCGTTGAAACTAGGCACACAACTATAGCTACAATTATTCCTACAATGCGCTGCCATCTATTATTATTTTTCATATTATCGTCCCATTAGTAAGTTATCTAAAAAACAGATGAAAAAATTCTGCTTCTTGTTATTTCAAGTAATCCAAGGTGTGTAAAGCCGTGAACTGCTATATTAGATACATCCTCTGAAGAATTATCCTTGAAATATCTAATTAGTTCTTGCTCCTCTTCCTTTGATACCTTTAATAAATCAATAACTATTATACCAGAAATGGACCTAAGTCTAATCTGTCTAATTATCTCATCTATTGCCTGCTTATTGGTATCAAAGGCATTGGCCTTACCGTGATTCTTAGAGGTATTAACATCTATTACTGTAAGGGCCTCAGTTGGCTCTATTACAATATTCCCACCATTTTTTAAATGGCAAACCTTTGAAGTAATATTATTTAGTATTTTAGTAAAATCATAGAGGTTCCATAGGCTATAGGAATCATCCTCGTATACTCTAACATTAAGATTTGACTCTAATATTTCAGGTAAATCAGTAACTATCTCATAATCAGATGCTGCATATTCATTTACATAGTGATTGATAAAGCCATTGTTTTCATTTTCGTTAACAAGCTTTTTGACAAAACTACATGAAAATGGTTTGCTGCCCTTTTTGTCCTGGGTGATTACCACATAAAACTGATCTTCCTGACATACCTTCTTTTTCTCAGAATGCCTTACAATAAAATATTCAGGCAAAAGTTTTTTGGTCTCTATGAAGCCCTTTTCACCAATAGAAAGCTTGCAGATACATGAATCTATATTTGAAAGAACCTTTTCTACAGTGGCGGTACATACAGTACCAATTTTAGTGTTGTCTAAATTAATAATATCAAGAGGTATATCATTTTCATCAAATGAAACAAGGAGCCGAAGCTCCTTATTCTCATATATACCCTCTGTAATTACAATTTTTTTAATGCTCATCCCCAATTTCTCCAAGAGATACAAAGTTATCTGGTTCTCCAGTAAACATATCAACTCTTTTTATATCAAGCGATAAATCATCAAATTCAGGTAATCCTAAAAACTCATGGAAAGCCTTCACAACCAGCTCTGGCTTTATATTATCTGTGCTACCACTGGAAAGTAGTAAGTCGTATACTGGCACTTTATCCTCTATTGAAATATTAAAGCGATAGATAAGTGGCTTTAAATCAAGCTCTCTTTCACCCTTTTTAGTCTTTTTAACAATATTAATGGCATGTGCCTCATCAAAGAACTTTGCTTTCAAATCTGTAATATTATCGATGTAACAAGCATCATCCTTTAAATCCTTGTATGTGACTATATAGCTAGCTGCAGTGACAGCTGACATACATTTTTCAGCGTCATCTGGAAGATATTTAAATCCTGTAATCTCAAGTCCCTCAACCATATTTTTATTAAGAACCTCAAGTGCCATAGCGGCATCCACTTTTTCCTTTAAATCAATATCCATGTACTCTCCCTCAGATGTAAGACCAACACCAAGAGGAGCTGCAAATGACATAATCTGATGAGGATTGAATCCTTCTGAATATTTAATAGGTAAATTGGAACGCTTAACAGCCTTCTGGAAAAATCTCATTAAATCCAAATGACCTACATATCTCATTATACCAGTTTTGGCAAATTTAACTCTAGCGCGCATTATGACATACCCCCGATCCAATTTTTGCAGAGCCGCAACCGCTACAAGCCATCTTGCAATTAGGTGTTACCTTGGCTGCCATAGCGTTGTTCCATTCTCTCTTTAAAAATTCTTTGGTAACATGACAATTGATGAAATCCCAAGGAAGGAGCTCATCCAATTCTCTCTGTCGGTATGCATAGTAATCAATTGATATATTGTTCTTCTCAAAAGCAGCAAGCCATTTATCGAAGTCAAAGTATTCACCCCATGCATCAAAGAAACAGCCGCTCTTATATGCATCTAAAATAGCTGGGCAAAGTCTTCTGTCGCCACGGGCAAAAACACCCTCAAGTACAGTAACATCTGAATGGTGCCAATTATACTTAAGAGACTTTTGATTAAGCTGAGCCTTCATCTCGTCATTTACGACCTTTGCACGGCGTAAATACTCGCCAGCCTCGTACATAGGTGCCCACTGGAATGGAGTAAATGGCTTAGGTACAAAGAATGATGTAGAAATAGTAATCTGACATCTACCCTGTCTCTGGTCCTTTGGTACTGTCTCGTAGTAAGCAGCAGCCACTTCATTAGCAAGCTGAGGGATGGCTTTCATATCCTCGTCTGTCTCTGTTGGAAGTCCAAGCATGAAATAGAACTTTACCTTATTCCAGCCACCCTTAAATGCAAGTGTGGCACCGCCAATAATATCCTCCACTGTAAGTCCCTTATTGATTACATTTCTCATACGCTGGCTACCAGCCTCTGGAGCAAATGTAATGCTAGACTTTCTAACGTCCTGAACCTTTGACATAACATCAAGGGAAAATGCATCAATACGTAAAGACGGTAATGAAACATTAACTCCCTCAGAAAGACAATCATCAATAAGGAAATCCATAAGCTCACCAAGTGCATGATAATCACTAGATGAAAGTGAACTAAGAGAAATCTCCTCATGGCCAGTAGAAGCAAGCAATTCCTTGGCCTGTGCCTTAAGCACATCTACTGACTTTTCTCTATTAGGTCTGTAAATCATGCCAGCCTGGCAGAATCTACATCCTCTAATACATCCACGCTGAATCTCTAATACAACTCTATCCTGTATTGCTCTAACAAATGGAATAAGCATCTTAGTTGGATAAGATGAAGAATCCATATCAGTAACTACCTGTCTATCGATTACAGCAGGTACATCATCATATAATGGTCTAAAATATTCTAAAGTACCATCACTTTCCTTGTAGCCTACTTCGTAGAGGCATGGAACATAAATCCCTGGAATATGGCAAGCCTTTCTAAGGAACTCTTGACGATTAAAGCCGCTCTTTCTGCACTCCTTATATAAGTCTAAAAGAGCACCATAGCTTGTCTCACCCTCGCCTACATATACTATGTCTACAAAATCAGCAATAGGCTCTGGATTAGTGGCACATGGTCCACCAACAACTACTATAGGGTCATCATTTTCTCTGTCCTTAGACTCAAGGGCAACTCCTGCCAAATCAAGAATCTGAAGAATATTGGTGTAGCACATCTCATACTGAAGTGTCATACCAATGAAATCAAAATCCTTAATTGCATTCTGTGATTCAAGCGCAAAAAGGGGTATATTCCGCTCCTTCATCAGATTATGTAAATCTGGCCATGGCGAATATACCCTTTCACAATATGTGTCCTCACGCTTGTTAAGCATATCGTAAAGAATAGCTATACCAAGGTGTGACATACCTACTTCGTAGACATCAGGGAAGCACATGGCAAATCTGATGTCTACATCTGCAGGATTCTTTTTAACACTATTAAATTCATTGCCGATATAACGTGCAGGCTTATCAATCTGCATCAAAATATCGTCTGGTAACGCAAGTTTTTTCATTTAATTATCTTTGAGCAAGCTCAGATGTAACGTCTTCCCAGGTGACACCCTTTTCTACCATAAGAACCATCATATGATATAAGAAATCTGAAATCTCGTACTTTGTCTCCTCAGACTCAGGATTCTTAGCTGCAATAACGATCTCTGTAGCTTCTTCGCCCACCTTTTTAAGAATCTTATCAAGGCCTTTGTCGAAGAGATAATTAGTATAAGATCCTTCCTTAGGATTCTTCTTTCTGTCTTCGATTACAGCGTATACATCCTCAAATACCTTAAGTGGGTTTCGCTCAATATACTCCTTTTTTACTATCTCGTTGAAGAAGCAGCTTGGTGCGCCAGTGTGACATGCCACTCCTACCTGAGAAACTTTCGCCAAAATAGTATCAAAATCGCAATCAGCAGTCAATGACTTTACATACTGGAAATGACCGCTTGTCTCTCCCTTAACCCAAAGGCTCTGTCTTGAGCGAGAGAAATATGTCATCTTACCAGTACGGATTGTAGCGTTTAATGATTCCTCATTCATATAAGCAACCATCAATACCTCGCCAGTCTGGAAATCCTGAACAACTGTAGGAATAAGACCATCTGAGTTAGGCTTTAAATCAGCCCAATCAAGCTTAGCTTCGAAGTTGTCCATTTTGATTCCCTGGTCAGAAAGCTCGCTCTTCATACGCATAGCATCAAAAGCTGTGCTATTAAGGAACTGACCAGAAATACCTCTGATTTGCTCTGACTTTAAGATACCTAAAATGTAATCAAAATCATATTCATCAACCTGAACAATGTAAGGAATATTAGTAATATTCTCAAGCCCCTCTAAAAGGCCTGTGTTCATAATGAGAAGCTCGTGAACATTGTCTGCAAGGAAATCCTTGGTTTTGAAGAGAAAATCAACTGTAGCAAGGCTGACAAGCATCTTCTCTGCTCCAAAACGAGCACTAGCCTCCTTAATAAGGTCGATTGTCTCTGGCTTAGAGCCGTTTAAAATAACTTCAACGCATCCTGCGTATAAAAGCTTCTTAACATCCTCAAGACGCTTGATATTACCGCCACCTGCAGTCTTAACCTGAATGTTGCGGTTAATCTCTCTGATAGCGAGAATATTTTTCTCGTGCTCCTCATCATCAGTAGATAAATCATAGCAAATGATCTTATCAATTCCGCTGTCATCATATACTGATGCAAGTTCTAATACATCACTTTTATCATCAAGCTCTGTAGGACTCTTTACTGCCATACCATCTTTGATGTAAATGGTAGCAACTATATTTTTGTGTTCCATACTAAGTTGTACTCCTTTTTAGATTGAACCCTTTGTAGTCATAGTCTGATTCTTCAGTCTAGGGTCAATAGTAGTGGCTTCATCTAAAGCCTTAGCGAATGCCTTAAACATGGCCTCGCACATGTGGTGTGAATTACCAGGTGTTAAAACCTTAATGTGGAGATTCATACCAGCTGAATAAGAAATGGCATAGAAAAATTCCTTAACCATCTCTGTATCCATATAACCGATTTTCTCTGTAGGAAACTCGGCTTCAAAAGATAAATAAGGTCTGTTACATAAATCAACTGCAACTAAAACTAAAGTCTCATCCATTGGAAGAATACAGCTACCATATCGCTTACATCCAAGCTTTGGTCCACAGGCCTTTTTGATAGCATTGCCAAGAACAATACCAGTGTCCTCAATAGTATGATGACAATCGACCTGTAAATCACCCTTAATGGAAGCATCCATATCAAAGAGCCCATGTCTAGTAAAAGCATCAAGCATGTGATCAAAAAATCCAATACCTGAATTAACCTGACAAAGACCACTTCCGTCTATAGAAAAATCAATGGTAATATCTGTCTCTTTAGTTTTTCTTGCAACCTTTGCTCTGCGTTCTTCTGTCATAATCCCCGCCTATTTCTACAATAACCACCTTTCTCATTATACAAAATATGAGTAGGTATTTAAAGTTTAATCCTTCCGTTGATTCTTATAATAAATCAGCTAAAAGTCTGTTAGATATTTTCAAATCTTACTCTAATAGAATTAGCGTGTGCTGTAAGCTGCTCATTCTCAGCGAACTTAACAATGTCTGGATAGACTGCCTCAAGGGCTTCCTTTGAGTAAGAAATGATGCTAGATTTCTTAATGAAATCATCCACTGAAAGTGGTGAGAAGAATCTAGCAGTACCATTTGTAGGAAGTACGTGGTTAGGTCCTGCGAAGTAATCTCCAAGTGGCTCAGATGAATACTGACCAAGGAAAATAGCTCCAGCATTTTTAATATAAGTCATATCCTCAAATGGATTAGCTGTGACAACTTCTAAGTGCTCAGATGCAATGGCGTTAACACAGTCGATAGCATCTTTTTTGTTGTCAGCAACAAGTAAATATCCAAAGTTATCAAGTGACTTTTGGATAATATCTTTTCTAGATAAGATTTTAACGAATCTCTCGATTTCCTTTTCAACCTCATCTGCTAATTTCTCAGATGTAGTAACAAGGATAGCGCTGGCAAGCTCATCATGCTCTGCCTGAGAAAGTAAATCAGCTGCTACATAAGTAGGATTAGCTGTCTCATCTGCAAGAACTAAAATCTCTGAAGGGCCTGCAATTGAATCGATTGAAACATATCCAAATACAGCCTTCTTAGCAAGTGCGACAAAGATATTGCCAGGGCCAACAATCTTATCAACCTTTTCGATAGACTCTGTACCAAATGCAAGTGCTGCAATAGCCTGAGCGCCACCACACTTATAAATAACATCTACACCAGCCTCATTGGCTGCTACAAGTGTACTAGGGTTAACTTTTCCTGCCTTATCACATGGTGTAGTCATGAAAATATTACCAACTCCAGCAACCTTTGCAGGCATAACATTCATAAGTACAGATGAAGGATATACAGCCTTACCGCCAGGTACATACACACCTACCTTAGCAAGTGGTGTTACCTTCTGGCCAAGGATAATTCCATCCTCTGAAGTAAACCAGCTATTCTGTCTCTGCTTAGCGTGGTATTTCTCAATATTAACAAGAGCCTTTCTGATAACCTCAACAAGTTCCTTAGGAACAAGAGTATAGGCCTCTTCAATCTCCTCTTTTGAAACAACAATATTAGATGAGTTAATATCTGCCCCATCGAACTTCTTCGTATATGCGAATATTGCCTCATCGCCCTTTTCTCTAACCGTATTTACGATTTCAGTAACAGTAGATTCATACTCTGTGTACTGGTTAGGGCTTCTCTTTAATAATGACTCTAAAATATTATCTATAGTATCGCTTGTAAGCTTAAGCTTTTTCATTTTCTAATGCTCCCTTCAACTTCTCAATAAGAGCTGTAATTCTCTCATATTCCATCTTCATAGAAACCTGATTAACAACCATACGAGCAGAAAGTGGACAAACTTCCTCAAGTACAACAAGTCCATTCTCTCTAAGTGTAGAACCAGTCTCTACAATATCAACAATAACCTCAGAAAGACCAACTATTGGAGCAAGCTCTATAGAACCATTGAGCTTAATAATCTCCACAGTCTGATTCTTCTGATTGTAGAAATAATCCTTAGCAATTCTAGGATATTTGCTGGCAACTCTAATAAGCTCATGATGCTTAAGTAACTCAGCTGCCTCTGCTGGTCCACATACGCACATTCTACATTTGCCAAATCCAAGATCTAACACCTCGTAGATGTTACGATTCTCCTCAAGGATAGTATCCTCGCCAACTACACCGATATCTGCTGCGCCGTACTCAACATAAGTAGGTACGTCTGGACCCTTTGAAAGGAAAAACTTAAGCTTAAGTTCCTCATTAGTGAATATAAGCTTTCTGGTATCAGGATCTTTCATCTCCTCGCAAGTGATACCGATACTTTCAAATAATGCAAGTGTCTGCTTAGCTAAACGCCCCTTACCTAGGGCAAAAGTTAAATATCTATCGCTCATTACATCTCTCCAATGCTAACATCAATTGATCAACAGTTATCGCAAAACCAATAGCAGGTGAATCCTTGCCAAAATGTCGAAGTAAGGAATCGTATCTACCACCCTTAACAAGTGGCTCGCCAACACCATAAGAATAGCCAGTGAAAATGATACCTGTGTAGTATCTGTACTCAGAAATCATTCCAAGCTCGAAAGAAATATAATCCATCACATTGTTATTCTTTAGAATCTCATAAAGCTTGGTGAGGTATTCAAGAGCATCGTATACCTTCTTGTATTTCTTAGCCTTCTCAAGATAATTCTTCCATTCTGATGGAGAATTAAGAATCTTACCTGTTAAATCAAATAGCTCAATTAGGCTCTTATTAACTCCTGCAGATTCAAGTAAATCTCTTGCTCCAAAGAAGTTTTTATTAGAGATAAGGTTAAGTAATCTCTCTTCATCATCTGACTTTAATGATGCAGCCTCAACAAGTCCCTTAACAATATCGATATGACCTACACCGATTTCAAATTCCTTAAGTCCGATTGACTTTAAAGAGTTAACTACGATTGTAAGAATCTCAGCATCTGCATCTACAGAGCTATCTCCAATAAACTCACAACCAGCCTGAGTGCTCTCCTTAAGGCGTCCCTGAAGGCTATGGTAATTGATAAATACATTGCCCTCATAAGATAGCTTAACAGGCTCATCTGTATCTGAAAAATACATAGCTGCTGCTCGTCCTACAGATGGAGTAATATCTGGTCTAAGAACAAGGGTATTGCCATCTCTGTCAAAGAACTTAAACATCTCATTAGACTTGCAAGACCCTACTTCTTTTGAAAATGTATCAAAGTACTCAAATGTAGGTGTAGAAATAGGTGTATAACCAGCTGTCTTAAAATCCTTTCTAAGATTGTAAAGAACGTCTAATCTACGCTCGTATTCGCTGTTATAAATGTCTCTAACACCTTCTGGAGTGTGTAATGTAAGATTTTTCATTCTCGTCTCCTAATCTATTAAAACACTTTAGTCTGCTAACGTAATAAAGTGATTATATCGAATAAAAGCCGGAAAGTCAACTTTCACGGCTTTTTAAATCAATATTTATCATATCTAAATAAGGAACAAGTAAGTTAGGCTTAGTTTGGAAGAAATATTTTTCATCTAATTCGTCTATACGAAAACTTTTTCTGCCTCCCTCTGCCATCCTATCCCAGAAGCTTTTCAACTGAACAAATGGAAGGTAATAATACAAATCTCTCTCACTAAAGAAAATAAGGATAAAGGCCATTCCATCCTGCTTTTCCCATTTCTCCATGAAATCTATCTGATGAGGGTGAATGTTTTGAAGGGGAAATGTATCCTTATTGCACTCCTTAGCATCAAAACATACTGGGATTCCCTGAATAGCTCCCACGTAATCTACAGTAGATTTTTGATCAAAGTAAGCCAGTGTAATATGGCCCTTTTTACTATCCATTTCAATGGGTGTAATAGGTGTAGGAATCTTTTGTATAAGCGCCAAGCCATTCTCCTCGTACACCTGATTTGTCTTATTTATAAATTCCTCAAAAGTGGAACCTCTAAGTCCCCTTGATTTAAATGTAGACATTAAATTCCCCCGGTAAATCAGCTACATATTTCTCTCCATCTTCAAACTCAATAGAATATGCATGGAGAAGCTGTCCTTTTATTTTATGCTTTTTATTAATTATCGTATTTCCGTATTTATTATCCCCTAATATAGGATGCCCAATAGAAGCAAGATGCGCTCTAATTTGATGGGTACGTCCAGTAATCAGATGAATCTCTATAAGAGTCATATCATCAGATAGCTTTTTAAGGGGTCTGTAGGCGGTTTTTATAGGCTTAGAATCCTTTGTAGGCTTATCATGTATTGTGACCTTATTAGTGGCCTCATCCTTGGATAAATAGCCATCAATCTTCTGAGACTTATCTATATTACCTAGAACTATAGCTCTATACATTTTAGTGCAGCTTCGCTCCTTAAGAGCCTGTCCCAGCCTCTGGGCACAAGGTAGATTCTTAGCAAATAAAATCAGTCCTGATGTATTCCTATCTAGTCGATTACAGATACTAGGATGGAAATGCTTAAAAGACTCTTCTGATAATTGTCCATTATTAATCATATAGGAAATGGCCATTTCATTAATAGAAACATCATCATCACTATCCTTTTGAGATTTGATCCCGGAAGGCTTGTTGATAATAATCATATCCTGATCCTCATGGATAATATTAATATCAAAAGGAACGGATTTTAATGATTTATATAATGGGTCTTTCTTTTGTCCGCCAGACATTTTCTCAAAGGTCTCATCGGAAAACCAAATTTTAACCACATCCCCAATATTAAGTTTTTCTGAGCCGTCAGCTTTTTTATCATTTAAAGTAATATTTTTCTTGCGAAGCATCTTATAAATAAAAGATGTGCTTGCCTCTGATAATATTCTCTTTAGATATTTATCAAAGCGCTGATTGCTATCGTTTTCTTTTATTTTTAGTTCTTTCATTTGGCTTGTTTTGCTTGCTAGAGTTCTTGCCTCTAGCGTGATTATTATTTATAGAATTAGATTTTTTATTATCCTTTTGTCTTGAATCATTCTTTTTAGGAGAATTCTTCTTAGAATCGGATTTCTTAAAGTCACGGCCCTTAATTTTTCTAGGTGGAATAAGGCATTCCTCTCCAAATCCTATTAAATCCTCTCTTCCAGCCTTCATAAGGGCTTCTTTAACCAAGTCATAGTTCTCAGGTCTCTTATACTGAATAAGAGCACGCTGCATAGCCTTCTCATGAGGATTCTTGCATACGTATACAGGCTTCATATCTCTAGGGTCTATTTCAGTGTAATACATGGTGGTCGAAATAGTACTTGGAGTAGGATAAAAATCCTGCACCTGCTCTGGAGATAAATGATGGTCTCTAAGATACTCTGCCAAAGCAATAGCATCATCAAGTGTAGAGCCAGGATGAGAACTCATAAGATAAGGTACCAGATACTGCTTAAGTCCTAGCTCCTTATTAATTTTCTCATATTTCTTGCAAAAATCATTGTAAACCGATATATCTGGCTTGCCCAAGTATGACAATACATTATTGGAAATATGCTCAGGAGCAACCTTTAATTGGCCACTGACATGATACTTACACAGGTCTCTAAGGAATGTATCATCCTTGTCATACATTACATAGTCAAAGCGTACACCAGAACGTACAAATACCTTTTTAACCTTAGGTAACTTTCTAAGCTTAGTAAGTAGAGCAACGTAATCCTTGTGGTCCACTTCAAGATTCTGACATTTAGTAGGGAAAAGGCATTGCTTATTCATGCAAACTCCCTTAGTCATCTGTTTCTTACAAGAAGGATTTCTAAAGTTAGCTGTAGGGCCACCTACATCATGAATATATCCCTTAAAGTCAGGATCTTCCGAAATAAGCTTAGCCTCATTAATGATGGAATCATGGCTACGCGATTGAATAATTCTACCCTGATGGAAGGTCAGAGCGCAGAAATTACACCCGCCAAAACATCCCCTATTGCTTATAAGTGAAAACTTCACTTCCTTGATGGCAGGAATACCACCATCCTTTTCGTATATTGGATGATATGTACGCATGTATTCAATTCCATAAATATCATCCATCTCCTGACGAGATAAAGGCTTTTGAGGTGGATTTTGAACCACAAACATAGCCCCATCATAAGTCTCAACTAATTTCTTAGCTGTAAATGGATCCGTATTTACGTATTGAGTGTAGAAGCTCTTAGCATAAGCAGCCTTATCGCTTTTAATTTCCTCAAAAGTAGGAAGAATAATGCCATCTTCTATAAAGTATTTATCTCTTGTCTTAAAAACTGTACCAGGAATATATGTAATATCCTTAACATCCATTCCAGATGCCAGGCAATCAGCAATTTCAATTACAGAATGCTCTCCCATTCCATAGGAAATAATATCAGCACCTGAATCTAATAATATAGAACGACGGACCTTATTAGACCAATAATCATAGTGACCAAGTCTTCTTAAAGAAGCCTCTATACCGCCAATAATAATAGGCTTGTTTTTATATGTATGTCTAATTAAATTACAATAAACAACTGTGGCATAATCAGGGCGAAGTCCGATTTTGCCACCTGGAGAATAATTATCAAAATCTCGTCTATGCTTAGATACACTGTAATGGTTAACCATGGAATCCATGTTACCAGCGCTGACAAAAAAACCTAGTCTTGGCTCTCCAAGTATATTAATGGAATTATCGTCCTTCCAATCAGGCTGAGCAATAATACCTACAGAGTATCCATGTAACTCAAGGAGCCTGCATATAATAGCAGCACCAAAAGAAGGATGATCCACATAAGCATCACCACAAACATAGACAAAATCAAGCTGTTCAATTCCTCTTTCCTGTAAATCTTTTTTGGAAATTGGTAAAAACTTCTGCATAAATACCTCAAAAAATAATTTAGCCAACTTGCGTTTACAAGTTGGCTACTTATCTAATTTAAAATAATCAAATATTATTCCTTATTGAAAAACTGCTCTGGAATATCAAGAGCTGGCACTTCTTCATCAGATGAAGCGGAGCTTACTGCACGTGGTGCCTCAACCTTTGGCTCCTCTGCTACAGGTGCCTCAATAGAAGGCTCAAGACCAGCCGCAGGATCAGTAGCTCCGTCATTAAGTGAATCAGGAACAAGTGATGCACGGTTAGCATCTACAGTGTCTAAGTACACCTGCATAGTGCTAAGGAATGTCTCTGAACGAGAACGTGTAGTCTCAATTGAGTTAGCAAGTATAGTCTGTATATTTGCTAAAAGCTCATCCGTATATGCGATAGCTCCCATTCTAATATTGTTAGCGTCTTCAGTAGCTCTATCGATTTTCTCCTGAGCGTTTTTCTGAGCAATGAGAATAACTTCATTAGCCTGTGCATATGCCTGTTGCATAATCTGGTGCTCAGAAACAAGCTCATTAGTCTGAATCTGTGCCTGACTAATAATCTCGTCAGCCTTAGCACGAGCATCTGCAAGAATCTGCTCGCGGTTAGCTATCATACGCTGGTACTTTCTAATCTCGTCAGGAGTCTTTGTACGAAGCTCCTGTAGTAAAGATTCTATTTCATCTTTGTTAACGATTATTTTACTTGTAGAGAAAGCTGAAGGCTTACAATCATCAATATAAGCTTCAATTTCATCAATAATGTCTTCTATCTTGCTTGCATTTGCCATGTTGCTTACTTCTCCTTGTCTTTAAATTTTGCTTCTATGAGAGGTATAATCTCCTTTGGAACAAACAGGCTGATATCTCCCCCATATGACGCAAATTCCTTTGCGACCGTAGAACTCAAATAAGAATATTTAAGAGATGTTGTCAAAAACAATGTCTCTAACTCAGGATACTGGACTTTATTAGACTGAGCCAACTGAATCTCATTTTCGAAATCAGTAACAGCTCGAAGTCCTCTGATAATAACCTGAGCATCTTTTTTCTTAGCGAAATCGACTAGTAACCCTTCGAAACATTCTACTTTTACATTGCCTAAATTTTCAGTCAATTCCTTTATCATGTTAACACGTTCATCAATGGAAAACAACGGATTTTTTTGTTTGTTATTGAGAACGCCAATGATTAACTCATCACATAATTTGCTAGCTCTTTTGATAATATCCAAGTGTCCGAATGTAATTGGATCAAAACTACCAGGATAAATTGCTCTATTCATTTTACGCCTTCTTTATAAATAAATGCTTATTTGTCTTATATATTTTTTCTTTGGTGATTTCAAACCCCAAATCACCTACATAATCGAAATCAGTCTCTAGGGAAGCCTCAACTATAATAAGTGTATCCTCTGAAACACTATTAAGTTTCGATAATGTCTCTAGTACCTGCTTTTCAATTAGTTTATTGTATGGAGGATCCATAAAAATCACATCAAAAATCTCGTGATTATTAAGTCTGTTTAAAACAGAAAAAACATCCTCCTTGTACAATGTGGATTCATCTCCAAATTTAGCCTTGGAAATGTTCTTTTCTATGCAAGCTATTGCCTTTTTGTCTTTTTCTACGAATATAACTTCTTTAGCGCCACGGCTAAGAGCTTCAAGACCAATCTGACCGCTACCAGAAAATAAATCCAAGAAATATGAATCATAAATCTCTGGAGCAATCATATTAAATAAAGTCTCTTTTATTCTATCTGATGTAGGTCGAGTATCTAAGCCTTCAGGAGTCTCTAAAAGCATGCCTCGCTTACTACCTGAAATAATTCTCATTTATTCCCCTATCTCATCCATGCAATCTGATAAAAGCTGAAGTGCTTCATCAGCAGCCTGATGTCTGACCTGACTTCTATCACCTGATAAATTAAGCTGACGAACCTGACATTTGTCACCATAAGCGCACGCTATGTATACAAGTCCTACTGGCTTAGTAGGAGTGCCACCGCCAGGGCCTGCAATTCCAGTTGATGCTACTCCAAAATCAGCGTGAGCCGCCTTTTGAACGCCCATAGCCATCTCTTTTGCTGTCTGGGTGCTAACGGCTCCATATTGAAGTAGTGTAGATTCCTTAACATGAAGATTTTTCATCTTAGCTTCATTGGAATATGTAACATATCCCTCATTAAAGCAATCAGAGGCACCTGCAATATCTACAATACTGCTAGCTATCAAACCACCAGTACATGACTCTGCAGTTGCTACTGTCTTCTTCATGGATGCAAGTCTATCAACTAGTACAGATACGTCCATTAATTCTGCTCCTTAAGAACGCCTATGTTCTGATAGATGTAAATAACAAGTGAAAGAATTGTCATAACAAGTGCTACCCACTTAAGAATCTCTCCAACTATCTGAAGTGGAGCAAATGGGATATTTGCAACAAGAATGATAATCATAAACATCTGTGTTACAGTCTTAATTTTGCCGAAAATATTAGCAGCGATAACGATACCATTTTCTGCAGCAATAAGTCTGAAACCAGAAATGATAAACTCTCTTGCGATTATGATAATTACAAACCAGCTATAGAGCTGCTTTGTCTCAATTAAGCAAATCATTGCAGAACAAACAAGAAGCTTGTCAGCAAGTGGATCCATGAACTTTCCAAAGTTAGTAACTAAGTTGTACTTACGTGCAATCTTGCCATCTAACATATCTGTAAGAGATGCAATGACAAATACAACATCTGCAAGAATACGAAGTGTCATATCATCATTATGAGCATGTCCTAATAAAAGTAAAACTACGAAAAATGGAATTAATAGTACTCTGATAATTGTTAATTTGTTAGGTAAATTCATAACTTTACATCTCCTATTAAATCATATTCATCAAAGCTAGTAACGGTTACATCAACAAACTGACCGCTAGTAAGCTCAATGTCACTATTAACAAATATAAATCCATCTACAGATGGTGTATCTCTATAAGTACGACCAATAAATACTCCATCCTCGGGTAATTTACCCTCGATGAAAGTAGGAATTGTACGACCTACATAAGTCTCATTGTTAGAAAGACAAATATCCTTCTGAGCAAACATTACCTCATCAACCCAACGATGCTTAAGGTCATCATCAACCTGATTAGGCCAAGCAGCTGCTACAGTACCATCTTCAGGAGAATAAGCAAAAGCTCCTAATCTATCAAATTTCATATCCTGTATGAAATCAAGAATCTCCTTATGCATGTCCTCAGTCTCTCCTGGGAAACCACAGATAAGTGTAGTTCTAAGAGAAATATCCGGCATAGCCTGACGAAGTCTTGAGGCAATTGCCATAATATCTGCCTTGTTAGTCTTACGGCCCATATTCTTAAGTATTTCATCATTACAATGCTGAATAGGCATATCAATATAATGACAAATCTTAGGCTCGCTGGCCATACACTCAATAAGCTCGTCTGTAATCTCCTCTGGATATGCATATAAAATGCGAATCCATTTAATTCCATCGATTTCACAGAGCTTGTGCAACAACTCAGGAAGTGACTTTTTACCGTATAGATCCATACCGTAAACAGTAGTCTCCTGAGCAACAACGATTAATTCCTGAACTCCGTCAGCAGCAAGCTGTTTAGCTTCTGCAATGACCTGTTCCATAGGAACTGAGCGATAATCGCCTCTGATATAAGGGATAATGCAATAAGTACAACGCTTATTACATCCCTCAGCTATCTTAAGATAAGCATAATGTCCACCAGTTGTAAGAACTCGTCTGCCTTCTCTAGGAAGGCCAACTAAATCCTTTTTAACAACAGGTCTAATACCCTTATCCTCAAGAACCTTATCAATTGTATTCAAAAGCTCATCGTAGGAATTAGTACCTATAATTGCATCAACTTCAGGCAGGTCTTCTAAAATCTCATCTGTAAAACGCTGTGCAAGACAACCAGTTACGATGAGAGCCTTAAGATTACCCTCTGTCTTATAGGCGCCCATATCGATAATATTTTGAATACTCTCCTCCATAGCATCAGCTATGAAGGAGCATGTGTTTACAACAATTATGTCTGCTTCAGCCTCGTCATCACAGATTGTATAACCGTGATCTATTAAATCTCCAAGCATATGCTCAGAGTCTACGAGGTTCTTGTCGCAGCCAAGAGAAACAAATAAAACTTTCATAAATTAGTTGTTTGTATCCTCGTTGATAATTTTGATTGCGCCTTCATTTAACTCATTAACAGCAATAGAAAGTGGCTTATCGCCTGGCTTGTAGTTGATAAGTGGATCAGCACCATCAATAATCTGGCGTGCTCTCTTAGAAGTTGCAGCAACGATTGTATAACGGCTATTTACAACTGGCTCCTCACCAACCTCAACGTTCTCATTAACCTTTTCCATAAGCTCTACATAAGATGGATGTATCATAATTAATTACTCCTTTCAAATACCTTTAATTGTTCTTTCATCTCGTTGATTGTCAAAGTATTGCGAGATACTTTGAAATGTTCAGCTTGAATTATATTATGAACCTGATCAACTGCCTTCTCTAAAGTGTCATTGATAATCAGGTAGTCATAGCTATCCATGATTTCAGCCTCGCTGTTAGAAATCGCAAGACGCTGAGCTATTACATCCTCAGTCTCTGTTCCTCTTCCAACAAGTCTGTTTTTAAGCTCTTCAGCAGATGGTGGCATTGTAAATAACAATAACGCATCTGGGTACATTTTCTTAACCTGAAGTGCACCGTGAGTGTCAATCTCAAGAATGACATCCTTTCTACGGTCTATTAACTGCTCAACGTAAGCTCGTGGTGTACCGTATGAATTGCCATTAAATGTGGCATATTCAAGGAGCTCACCTTTCTCAATCATCTCTTCAAACTCTTCTTTTGTCTTGAAGAAATACTCTCTGCCTTCCTTTTCTCCTGCGCGCATGCCACGAGTAGTAGCAGAAATAGATAGATTATAATCTTGTGGATGTGCTTCAAGCAAATGCTTCATAATAGTGCCTTTGCCAGCACCTGAAAAGCCAGATAATACAACCACCAGGCCTTTGTCATGCATCATAATCTAAATCCTCCTTTATGAAATTGTCACTAATTCTAGCGGAAATTGTCTCAGGCATAAGAGCTGATAAAACTACATGTGTATCGCACACAATAACTGCTCTTGTACGTCTTCCTTGTGTTGCATCGATAATATTGCCCTTTTCTTTTGCACCAGCAACTATACGTTTAGCTGGAGCCGAATCAGAAGTGAGCATAGCTACTATCTTTTTGCTATTAATAATATTTCCAAAACCTATATTTACAAATGCCATAATTATTCGATGTTTTGAATCTGTTCTCTAACCTTTTCAATAAGTGTCTTAAGTGTAATTCCGATATCGGCAATCTCCACATCAGTAGACTTAGAGAGAATGGTGTTAGCCTCTCTGTTAAGCTCCTGAGCAAGGAAATCAAGCTTGCGTCCAACTTCCTTATCGAGCTCAAACACACCTCTAGTCTCTGAGACATGACTCTTAAGACGAACCATCTCCTCATCAATGCAAATTTTGTCTGCATAGATGACAACTTCCTGAGCCACTCTAGACTCATCAATATGAGTATCATCTAAAAGCTCGGCTACTTTTGTCTTAAGACGAGCTCTGTACTCCTCAATAATCTGTGGGCTTCTAGCCTCTAACTTATCAACTAAAACAAGCATCTCGTCCATCTTAGCAATAAGGTCTTTCTCAAGTCTATTGCCCTCAGCAATACGGCTATCTACAAACTGAGCAACACAAGTATCAAGAGCCTCAAGCACAAGTGCCTTAAGACTATCCTCGTCTGCCTCCATCTCCTCAAGCTCTATAACATCAGGAAGACGTGAAATGCTGCTAGCTTTCATGTCATTATCGATGCCAAGCTTATCTGCCATTGCTGAAATTGAATCGTAGTATTTCTGTGCAATAGCATCGTTAATTGTAACCTGATAACAAGCATCTGAATGCTCATTTAAAGTAATATAAACGTCAACCTTGCCTCTGAATACGCTTTCGCTGATTTTGTTACGAATTGTGCTCTCTAAAAAATTGAGCTTTTTAGGAAGTTTGATATTCAAATCTAGATATCTGTGATTAACAGATTTCATCTCAATTGTGACACGAGCGTCTGAATTTTCGGCAATTCCTTTGCCATATCCCGTCATGCTACGAACCATGTGAGTATCCTCTTTCTCTATGTAACTTTGCATAATAATCCACTTTTACATAGTTGTTTTTAATTATAATTAAATGTATCATAATAGTCAATTAAATCCGCATTGGAATAAGAAAGGAATACTAGATTAATGGCATTAGACGGCATATCTATTCATGCCCTTGTGGATGAATTTAATAACCAACTTTTAAATGGAAAAATAAATAAAATTTCTCAGCCTGAGCGCGAGGAACTTTTAATAACAATTAATACGACAAATGGTAACAAGCGTCTTTTGATTTCAGCTAACGCTTCTCTTCCATTTATCTATATTACCGACGAGAATAAGCCTGCTCCTGCTACAGCTCCAGGCTTTTGCATGCTGCTTAGAAAGCACATTGGCGCTGGCCGCATTGTCGAGATTCAGCAAATGGGGCTTGAGCGAGCTATTCGATTTAAAATACAGCATCTAAATGATATGGGTGATATCACATTTAAATATCTCTATATCGAGATAATGGGCAAACATTCTAATATCATCTTCTGCAATGAGGAGAATATGATAATAGACTCCATTAAGCATGTGCCATCATCGGTAAGCTCTGTCAGAGAGGTACTTCCAGGACGTGATTATTTCATTCCTGCTCAGGAGGGCAAAATCAATCCTCTCGAAGCCACCGAGGATTATTTTAAAAATACAGTCCTTAAGAAAAGTAATTCAGTGTATAAGGCACTTATTTCCTCTTTTATCGGACTTAGCCCTACTATCACAAATGAAATATGTTATCGTGGAGGAATCGACTCAGATGCTGCATGCGCCTCTCTTTTTGATGAGCACAAAGCAAGACTTTATGAAGCATTCACTAGTGTAATGGATGATGTAATTAATAATAGATATTGTTTCAACATCTACATTAATCCATCTAATAATGAGCCAGTTGAGTATGCTCCTTTGGCACTTGAAATGTATCAGGATATGATAGCTAATAATTATGACACTATGTCAGAAATTCTTGTTCAGTATTATGCTAAGCGCAATAAATACACTAATATCCGCCAAAAATCTTCAGATTTAAGAAAAATCATTTCAAATCATATTGAGCGAGCTTCAAAGAAACTTGATTTACAGTCAAAGCAGCTTAAGGACACAGAAAAAAGAGATAAATATAAGATATACGGCGAGTTGCTTCACACCTACGGTTATGAAGCCAAGCCAAACGATAAATCTATCACAGTAATCAACTACTATGACAATCAGGAATTAACCATTCCTCTAGACCCAGATTTATCTGCTTCTGACAACGCTAAAAAATACTTTGATAAATACGCCAAATTAAAGCGTACCGCAGAGGCGCTAGATACTTTTATTGAGCAGTCTAAGACAGAACTCGAGCTTTTAAAATCCATTGAGACTGCTCTTAATATTGCAGAAACTGAGACGGATTTAGCTGATATCAGACGAGAGCTTTCTGACCACGGCTTCATTAAAAAGCACAGTGGCAATAAAAAGGAAAAGTCAAAGAAAAGTAAGCCTCTTCACTTTGTAGATGACAATGGATTTGATATTTATGTAGGCAAGAACAACTATCAAAATGACGAGCTTACCTTTAAATTTGCCACAGGCAATGATTGGTGGTTCCACACCAAAAAAATCCATGGAAGTCATGTTATTGTTAAAACAAATGGCAAGAAGCTTCCTGATAGCACATACGAGCACGCAGCAGAACTTGCAGCTTATTACTCTTCTGGTCGAGATACAGACAAGGTAGAAATCGATTATCTCCAAAAGAAGAACGTAAAAAAGCCCGCTAGCGCTGTAGCAGGCTTCGTAGTATATTACACTAATTATTCAATGGTTGTGTCTCCAACACTAGAGCACGTAAAACTGATTGGTGAGGAATGAATTTAATGTGGACCTTAGCTTAGGATGACTTTCTAGGCTAGGGTCTTTTTCTAATAGCTCATCCACGTCGTGGCTTGCCATCTCAAGTTCGTCAGCATCCTGATAAATATCAGCCACTTTAAAACTAAACTCACCACTTTGTCTCACACCAAACATATCTCCAGGGCCTCTTAATTTAAGATCCTCTCTTGCAATGAAGAAACCATCGTTTGATTTTAGCATTATATTAAGTCTCTCAGACTCTCTATTGTCAGAGCTTGAATTCATAAGAATGCAGTAGCTTTGAGCACTTCCTCTACCAACTCTACCTCTAAGCTGATGAAGTGCTGCAAGACCAAATCTATTAGCATTTTCTATCATCATAACAGTTGCATTTGGCACATTAACACCTACCTCTACAACAGTTGTAGATACAAGAATCTGTGTCTTATGACTAGCAAAATCATCCATTACCTGATTCTTATCAGCAGGCTTCATTTTGCCATGTAAAACACCTATAGAGTACTCTCCCTTAAAATATTCATTAAGCTTTTTACTATAGTCTGTAACATTTTGAGCCTCTGTAGTCTCAGAAGCCTCCACCAAAGGACAAATAATATAAACCTGATGCCCCTTAGCTATCTCGTCACTAACGAATTTGTATGCAGTCTTTCGCATACTTTCCTTGATGACGCAGGTCTTAATTGGAAGCCTGTTAGCAGGCAATTCCTTAATAGCAGAAACATGCATATTACCATATAAAATCATAGCAAGGGTTCTAGGAATAGGAGTAGCTGACATAACAATAATGTGTGGATGCTCTCCCTTAGAAGACAGCTTATCGCGCTGCTGAACACCGAATCTATGCTGCTCATCTGTAATTACAAGAGCTAAATTATTAAACTCTCTTCCCTCCGAAATAAGAGCATGGGTACCAACTATTAAGCATGAGTCATTTTCGGCCACAAGCTTTGCCATTGCCTTTTTCTCTGAGACCTTCATAGAGCCAGTAAATAAGGCAACTGGAATATCAAGTCCAGCCTGCTTTATCCATTGAGTAAATCCCTCAAAATGTTGCTTAGCAAGGACCTCTGTTGGGGCCATAATTGCAGCCTGATACCCTGATAATGCAACATCAAGCATAGCGAGAAATGCAACAATAGTCTTACCAGAGCCTACATCGCCCTGAATCAATCTCTGAGTTACATACTGTCCTGTTAAGTCCCCTCTAATATCCTCTAGCACTGTAAGCTGATCCTTTGTAAGCGAGTATTCAAGGGTATTCATAAAATCATCAGTCTCTGGATGATGAGTGATACTAAAATCATTTGGATAGGATACGCTCTTATCCTCTTGAAGACGAGAATTTAAAATAAAGAAAAACATCTCCTCGTAGGCAAGACGCTTTCTAGCCTTTACCAACTCATCAAAATTTTCAGGAAAATGATATGTGTAAATAGCATCCTTGTAACTAATAAGATTATTCTTATTTTCAATCTCATCAGGGAGACGCTTATCAGGAAGCTTACAATTATCAAGTGCAGCTCTAACTGACTTTAATATTAAATTATTACTAAGGCCCTTAGTTAAATGATAGATTGGCTGAATCTGATTTCTAATCTGCTCATACTTTTCTGTTTCAAAAATAATAGGCTGAGATATCTTAAATCGATTTTTATCGTAAATCAAACGACCATAGAACACGTAGACCTTACCTGGCTCCATAGAAGCCTTAATATAGTTTGAATTAAACCATACTAAATCTACTGGAATATCTCCCACGTAAGCTGTAGCAGATAACACATCAATCCTGCTTTTAGAACGAAATACTTTAGGACTAGTTTTAATTCTTCCAGCAACACTAATCAGAGAATTAACACTATCTGCATTGGGCTCTGAAACCTCTGGATAAATCAGATAAGTGCGCGGAAAAAAAAGGAGTATATCCTCTATGGTATATACTCCTAATTTGTTAAGTAATTTAGTTGTCTTTTCTCCCACACCCTTAATGGTGTCAATAGGTGACAACAGTTCCATCATTATTACTCCACTGAAACGATATATGCATAAACTGCCTGACCGCCTTCAGAGATTTCAATCTCAAGATCAGGATATTTAGCCTCAATAGCAGCACCAAGTTCCTCTGCCTTGCTCTGATCGCTACCCTCACCCCAGTAGATAGAAACTACTGAAGAATCCTCAGAAACCATAAGGTCAATCATCTCCTTGAATGCTACTGAGATGTCAGCATTAACTGAAAGAAGACCTGAATCTCCCATACCCATCCAGTCACCATTCTTGATTTCCTTATCATCAATCATAGTGTCTCTAACAGCGTAAGTTACCTGACCAGTCTTAACATTGGCAATCTCTTCTGACATAGCAGCCTGATTATCCTCTACGCTAGCATCTGGATCAAATGTAATAAGAGCTGTAATTCCCTGAGGAATTGTCTTAGTAGGAATAACAACAATCTGCTTATCCTCACAGATATCTGCTGCCTGGTTAGCAGCAAGGATAATGTTTTTATTGTTTGGAAGAACAAATACTGTCTTAGCATTAACCTTCTCAACAGCGCTTAAGATGTCATCTGTTGAAGGGTTCATTGTCTGACCACCTGGAATCATGTAGTCACAACCAAGCTCAGTAAATATAGATGTAAGTCCCTCACCTGTAGCAATAGAAACAAATCCCATCTCCTTAGCAGGCTCAGAAGGCTCTTCTTTCTTAGCTTCCTCTACAACTGGTGCCTCAGCACCCTCTTCTGCAATCTTAATATCTGAAATCTCACCAACTGAAATCTTCTGGATATTAGCCTGGATTTCCTTAATCTGATATGAAGCAAGTGGTGAATCAGACTCAACTACAAACTCTACGATATACTTAGTCTTAGCAGGTGCAGGAATAGCCTCTGCTTCAGAAGCATAATCAACTTCCTTACCAATAAGGGCATCATAAGCACCCTGAAGCACACACACAAGACCCTGTCCACCTGAATCAACAACGCCTGCCTGCTTAAGTACAGGAAGCATCTCTGGTGTCTTAGCAAGTGTAGATTCAGCCTCTGCAATAACTGCCTCACAGAAAGCAACGATATCTTTTGTTCTACCCTTCATAGATACAGCCTTGTCAGCTGCTCCTCTAGCAACAGTAAGAATAGTACCTTCCTTAGGCTGCATAACAGCCTTATAAGCTGTCTGAACGGCCTTCTCAAAAGCCTCACTTAAAATATCTACTGTAACTTCATCATAACCCGAAACAACCTTTGCGAAGCCTCGGAAAAGCTGAGATAAGATAACACCTGAGTTACCTCTAGCTCCTCTAAGTGAACCAGATGAAATTGCTTTAACTACTGTCTTCATATCTGCATTATCAAGCTCCTTAACAGCATTAGCTGCAGACATGATAGTCATTGTCATATTTGTACCTGTATCTCCGTCAGGAACAGGGAAAACGTTTAATTCATTTATCCACTCTTTTTTGGCTTCGAGATTCTTTGCTCCCGAAAGAAACATCTTTGCTAACAAAGACGCATCGATAGTTTGGATCTCCACTATAAATTGCCTCCTTAGTCAATAACTCTTACGCCTTCAACGTAAATGTTGATAGTATCTACAGTCAAACCAGTAAATGAAGATACCTTGAACTTCACTGTCTCTATAAGGTTCTCTGCAACAGCTTCGATGCTAACACCGTAAGAAACAATAACATGAAAATCAATAGAAATTACATTGTCATCAGAGATAACAGCATTAATTCCATGATTAAGATAATCTTTTTTCAAAAGCTTAACTAAGCCGTCCTTCATATTAACAGCTGCCATACCAACAATGCCGAAGCACTCAACAGCAACTGAACCAGCATAAGTTGCGATTACATCAGTGTCTATTACAATCTTACCAAGTTCTGTTTCCATTTGACCTTGCATAAAATTATACCTCCAAATTCGCATATTTAGTCATGATGAATCATTATATACTAAATGACTAAAAAATGAAAGTAAGTATTGGTACAACCTATCAACATCTGGTAAGAAAATACCCACTTATTTAAATTTATACCCCAAATCTTGGCATAAAAAAAGTCACCCTTCCGAGTGACTTTCAATATCGTGTAAGATTAAGCACGCTCAACCTTGCCAGAACGTAAACAAGAAGTACATACATATAACTTCTTAGGTGTTCCATTCACATTACACTTAACGGACTTCACATTAGACTTCCACATATGATTGGATCTTCTATGAGAATGGC
>JAFYYR010000026.1 GCA_017557435.1 Pseudobutyrivibrio sp.
ATATAAAATAATGCATGCATAAATTGTTTTCTTGATGGAGCTGTGAGGATAGAGTATCAGTACGATGCATTTGGAAATAGAACATCTCTTACAGAAGGAGATACAAGTACAACCTATAGCTACGATGTGCTTGATAGACTTCTTGAGGTAAATGAACTTAATAACAATCAGTCTGTTGTCAAAACATATGACTATAATAAGAGAGGCAATCAGACAAATGAGTATGTAGATGGTGTTTTAAATAAGACCTTTACTTTTAATGGACCACTAACCCCGTCCCCTAGGACCATTGGCGTGAGAAATGGAGTTTTTAGTATATGAAAAACAATATTAAATTCAAAAATTTACAGGTGAGTTATGATATGGAAATTAGCACAGTAGGTGTTAATTCTATTGTCATAGGAAATAGACCTCATGATGATATTTGTATAACTGAAAGCCAAAGCAAGAGCTTTGCAGTTACTATAAATAGAATAAATGATGGATTTGAAGTGACTTGTGATGATGAAGAGATTCCTGTTTTCATCAATGGTACCTTGGTCCAAAAAGAAAATAGTTTTTTTGCACCGGGGACTTTTTTATCTATTGATGGTATTCCTTTCTATTTTGAGGAACACGCAATCAAAACATCCATGTCATTTAAGCTGAAGACTACCTTTAATTTCAAGGATTTATCTGAGTCAGGAAAAGCTATGGTGTATCCTGAGTTTTATCGTAATGTCCGCTATTTATATGAATTGCCTGAGGACAAACTAGAGGTGCTTAATCCGGAGAACCCTCCACAAAAACCAAAGAACAATCTTTTGATGACACTTACACCACTGCTTGTTTCATTGGCTTTGATGATATTTGTCAGATCGAGAATGATGCATGGCGGTATGATGTATGTGCTGTATTTTGCAGGCACTATGACTGTTGGTGGATTGATGTCAGTTTGGGCGTATTTTGAGAATGGAAAGGATTTTAGAAAAAAGAGCAAAGAACGTATCCAGGTCTATGCAGAATACATAAGCAAAAAGGAAGAGGAAATCCAAAAAATACGAGACGAGGAAAAGCTAATTTTTACAAAACGAAATCCTTCTGTGGAGGAGACCGTAGATAGAATAGAGTCATTTTCTCCAAATCTTTTTGAAAAACAAAAAGGGCAAGAGGATTATTTGGATGTAAGAATTGGTACTGGAAGTGTTAAATCTCAAGTTCAAGTTGAATATAAAAAACAAGAGTATCTCCATGTATATGATGAGTTGATTAAATATCCAGAATTCTTACATGATAAATACGAGTACATAAATGATATGCCTGTGACATTGCCACTTGGTCAGAAAAATGCAGTGGGTTTTGTAGGAAATAGAACAAAGCTGTATCAGATTATGAAAAATATGGTTCTTACCATTGCTGGCCAGGAATCTTTTACAGATGTAAAAATGATGTTCCTTTTGGATGAAGTGTATGCTCCATACATGGAATGGGTGAGATGGCTTCCAAACACATACGATGAAAATACGGGTATGCGATTTGTCATGTATGATGAGGACAGTAGTAAGGGTGTTTTGGAATATTTGTATTCGGAAATATCTAGCAGAGATGGTCTTAAGAAGGAACAGATTGATGAGTTGCCGGATTATGTGGTATTTGCTTTTAGATCTGAGAGATTGTCAGAGCATCCGGTAAGCAAATACTTTGAAGAGGCTAGAAAGCTAGGATTTACATTCCTGTTCTTTGAAGAAAAAGAAGAGTTCTTACATAAATCATGTGAGTTAGGCGTGTTCCTTGATGATGACCTTTACAGCGGATATATTCAGGATATAGCTGATGGTACTATTGTGCAGAATTTTACTTATTCTCATGTCAGCAAGGCCACTGCTGAGAGCTGTTCTAAAAAATTGGCTCCGGTTTATATAAGAGAGCCATCTCTTGAGAACAATTTAAGAAAAAATATATCTTTGTATGAGCTTTTAAATATTAACTCAGTTGACGAGTTGGAATTATCCGATAGATGGAATTCTTCAAGGGTATACGACAGCATGGCTGCCCCTCTTGGTGTTAAGACAGGCGGGGAGATGGTCTATTTGGACATTCATGAAAAATATCATGGACCTCATGGACTTGTTGCAGGAACAACAGGTTCAGGTAAATCAGAGATTCTTCAGACATACATATTGTCAATGGCTACACTTTTCCATCCATATGAAGTCAGCTTTATTATCATCGATTTTAAGGGCGGTGGAATGGCAAATCAGTTTAGAGATTTACCACATTTAAATGGAGCAATAACAAATATCGATGGCAAACAGATTAATCGCTCATTGATGTCCATAAAGGCTGAGCTTGTTAAGAGACAGGAGCTTTTTGCAAAGTACGATGTCAATAGAATAGATGATTATATCAAGCTATATAAAGACGGAGTTGCAGAAATCCCACTACCACATCTGATATTAATAGTGGATGAGTTTGCGGAATTGAAGAGCGAACAGCCAGAATTTATGAAAGAGCTCATCAGTGCGGCCCGTATCGGTCGAAGCCTTGGTGTGCATCTTATTTTGGCAACACAGAAGCCAGCTGGCGTTGTAAACAATCAGATTTGGAGTAACTCAAAATTCAAGCTTTGTTTGAAAGTACAGGACAAATCCGACAGTAAGGAAGTAATTAAATCGCCTCTTGCAGCAGAGATTAGAGAGCCAGGTAGAGCATATTTCCAGGTTGGAAATAATGAAATATTTGAGCTGTTCCAGTCTGCTTATAGTGGAACATACATTACAGATGGCAAAGCAAAGGCTGTTAAAAAATACGAGATATCTACTGTAGATTTAGCAGGAAGAAGAAGCACTGTATACTCTCAGGAGCCAGCGCAAAATGATAATACGGTTACAGAACTTGATGCAATAGTTGAATATGTAAATGACTATTGCAAGAAGGAAAATATTGAGAAGCTGCAAGAAATCTGCTTGCCTCCATTGCCTGAGATAATTGAGTATCCAAATGATTTTGAATCAAATAGCACTGATGTGATTGTGCCTATAGGTGTATATGATGATCCTACAAGACAGGCACAGAGGATTTTACAGACAAACTTTACGCAGAATCATACATTTATTTTGGGCTCATCACTTGCAGGTAAGACATATCTTCTTCAATCTATGATATATGGTTTGGCTTCGAAATATTCGCCAGATGAAGTGAATATTTACATCCTTGATTTTGCATCAATGGTTCTTAAGAGTTTTGAGAAACTAAACCACGTTGGAGCTTTTATAAATCTAGCGGAAGAAGAGAAGCTAAACAATTTTATTGAACTCATGCAGAAAATTATTAACGACAGAAGAGAAATTCTTTCCTCTGTTGGTTTGAGTTCTTTTGGTGCTTACAAGGAGGGAGGTAATACTGACCTACCTCAGATTGTTATCTTCCTTGAAAACTATACAGCTTTTAGAGAGACATATCCTAGATTTGAAGAGCAATTTATTAAGATTTGTAGAGATGGAGTTGCTCTTGGTATTTCCGTTGTAGTCACTAACCAGCAAATGTCAGGTTTGGGCTTTAAGCTTTTGACTAACTTTGCAGTTAAAATTGCAATGAATTGTAATGAGCGAGCCCAGTATTCAGCGCTGCTTGATAGATGCAAGATTCAGCCTGATGAGTTCCCTGGCCGAGGACTTCTTAATATTGATGGAGATATCTTAGAATTCCAGAGCTACCTGGCATTTTCAAAGGGCAAAGAGGTGGAGCGTCTTTCTAAGATTAATGAGTTTATAGAATCTACCAATGCTAAGTATCCAGGAAAGATGGCAGAAGCTGTTAAGTATATTCCTCCATATCTGGATGATGAATATATTGAAAGTAGATTTGGCTCAGCGAAGATGACTGATTATAATATGCTTGTTGGATTGGCATATTCTAATATTGAACCAGTTTATAATAATCTCTTGTCAGACAACATCACAGCTATTTTTGGTCGCGAGGATTTGGGACGGGGCAAGTATGTGAATTATATGGTTGAGAAGCTGTTAATCAGCGCTAAAAATTGTCCTGTGGAGTTGCATGTGTTTGATTCCAATGAAGGAGCACTGGAGCGATTTAGCGATAATCCAGCTGTTAAGGAATACACAGGCAGTATCATGGAGATTGTAGACTCCATAAATGACATACGTCAGATAGCAGCTAATCGCAATGAAAAAATGCAGCGAGGTGAAAGTATTGATGACGAGCCTCTAATTGTTGTTATCCTAAACGATACCAAAGCTGCAGAGATAATAGAAAAAAATGAGACTGCTAAAAGTTCATTTAATGAGCTGGTAACACTTTATAGCGAGTGTAAGGTATCATTTATATTTACAAATGTTCCAAATGTTACACTTACTCCATCTTCAGCTAGGGTATATATGATGCTTAGAAATAGTGCAAACTTAATATTCTTCGAAGATATGATAAATATTAAGTTTATTTCTATACCAAATAGTATCGTTAGCCAGGCTAAGAAGAAAAATGGAAAGGGCGACGCTTACTACGCCAAGGGTAACAAACTTATTAAAACAAAGACTATGGAGTGGAAGTAGAGGGATTTTCTATGACAGATAAAATAATAATCATGTTTCACTGTGGCGGAAAATCCATAGATGTGGAAATTCCCAGCAGCATAACAGCAAACGAATTAATACATGGATTAAATGTAGGCTTTAATCTTGGGATTGATGAGTCTAATGAATCGGAGTGCTTCTTGCGCTCCGAGAATCCATTGGCTTTAATCAAAGGCAATATTGAAATTTCAGAGCTAGGGCTTAGAAATGGAAGTTCTGTATATTTGAGATAGGTAGAAAATGTTATTTGACTTAGGTCGAATAACATTTTTTCTTTTGCCGGTTTTAGTAGCTTTAGAATTGTAAATATGCCCAATTTATAATAAAATATGAAATAATTGTGAAGTCTGTTAAGAATTCAATTGGTATTAGTTTTGAGTTTTATGCATTAGGGAGTACAGCTTAATAAAATGAAGTATGATGCATTTATTAGCTATAGGCATTTGATGCCAGATGAGTATGTGGCTAAGAAAGTACACAAGGGACTTGAGACCCTTAGGATTCCTAAGAAGATACAAAAAGAGATTGGGAAATCTAGGATTAATAGAGTCTTTAGAGATATGGAAGAGCTTCCAGTTGGTAGTGATTTGGGAGCTAATATTATGGCTGCTTTGGAGGAGTCAGAGTACCTGATTGTTATTAGTTCGCCTAAGACCAAGGAAAGCTATTGGTGTAATCAGGAAGTTGAGAATTTTGTGAGGATGCATGGACGAGAAAAGGTCCTTGTTGTTCTTGCAGAGGGAGAGCCTTATGAATCTTTCCCAGAGCAGTTGCTCAAAGATGAAGAAGGCAATTCGGTAGAGCCATTTGCAGCAGATTTTCGTGGTACTACCAGAAAAGAAATTAATAGAAAAGCTAAGACAGAGTTGGTGCGACTTGCAGCAGCTATTTTAGGCGTTGATTTCGACGATTTAAGGCAGCGTCAAAGAGAACGCAAAACTCGTCGCAATATGACACTTGCTCTTGGTGTTGCTGCTTTCGCTTTTGTTTTTGGTGGTTTTAGCGCATACAATTTGGCGCGAATAAATGAGGAGTATCAGCAAAAGCTTGTTAATGAGTCGAAAGTGCTTGCAGCCAAATCAGCAGATGTTCTTGAGACTGGCGATAGAAAGACTGCGGCTCTTATAGCTATGGAGGGCATCCCAGAAAGTGGTGAGCGACCTCTGGTTCCAGAGTCTCTGTATGCTTTATCAAAGGCTCTTGGAGTTTATGATTATAATACAGTCTTGTCTAGTGAGACTGTTATTAATGCAGATTATTCAATTAAAAAGTTTTGCAACACTGCTTTTAATGATATAGTGGGCATTTTAGACGATAACGGCAATGTCTACGTATGGGATTTAAAAGAGGGAGAGATGCTCTATGAAATTCAGGCGGAATATGTCAACGGTATTCTAGTACCTGTTTTTGACATAGGAATTAGCGAGGAGGATTCCACTCTCTTTGTTGTATCCCAAAATGGTGTCAGGGGCTATGACCTATCTGGTTCCATGGTGTATGAGTACACAACTGAGCAGCCTATACTAGTAGGTCAGGTATCTGAATATAACAATTGTATTGCGATAGAATATGCTGAAAATGGTGTGGATTATTATCCAGACACAGTGGCAGTTATCTCTCCTACGGATGGAGAGGAACTTGGCGTTTATCACAACGATTGCCCTGCACCATATTCAGATGTAATTGAGTTCATGAATACAGGCACTACAGTTATTGTGGGCCACTTACAAATGGATGGTGAGAAAAACTATGTATCAGTTTACGATACTGTCCATGAAGAAATAAACAACAAAAAATTATTAATAAAAAATGATTCTACCATTTCTGCAGGATTTGCTTTTACTAATGATGATATTGGAGTAATGATAGCTTCTGCTCCTTATGAGACCATTGGAGATGGCAAAGAGATATCCGTTGACTTGCAGTACTATAGTTTGTTTGATGATAGTATAACTTGGAACACTACAGCGGACTATTATATACAGTATTCCAACAAAATGGATTACAAAATAGAAGCTATGGTTGATGGTAATCAATTGGGGTTGTCGCTGCTTACCGCTGGCCGTTCTATATATATAGTGGATAATGCTACCGGAGAGATAGTAGATCAGATTAAGTCAGACTCACTGTTTAGTGACGTTATCGTAGGTGATGATATTTTTGTCGTTTCTACAGAGGCGGGTTTCCTTAGATTCTATATATATTCAGAGGGAATTAAAAATCCGTTTATCGAGCGCAAAATGGCAAGTAATATTGCTCAAATCGGTATGGCTGATACTAGATTCATAACCATAGACGGCACAAGCCCTGGTGCTCGAGTATATTACTTAAATAATACCCAGTACTTTGATACCACCTATACGGTGGATGGATATAGTAATGACGGAATGAGTAGTCCAGATGGTAAATACTACTATATTGCATCTGAGGAACAGAGCAATTCATCTGGCAGGATTTTCACTGTTTATAAATCAAGCAATCATAAAAAGGTAGGCGAATTCAGGGCTGACAATGCATATTATAGCGGTGTTCAGTTTTTAGATAATGACACGATTTTTGTACCTACCTACAACTTGGAACTGGTTTTTTATTCTATATCCAAAGATAAAAAAGAAGTTATAAAAAGTGATATAGACGTCAAAGACTTTGGAATGAACGTATCTGATAATCATAAGTTCTTTGTACTATTTAGTTATAAGTTCGCAGATGTTTACGATTTAACTACACGCGAAAAAGTAATGCATAAGGACTTTGATTATGATATTTCTGCTTGCACCATCACTTCTGGTGGAGATTATTTTTATCTGTTCGATGACGAGTATCGGGTCCACAAGATAAGCACCAAGACAGGTAAGGATGAGCTTTTTGACCTGGGGTATGGAGTGCTGGAGCTGGCTATTAGTCCGGATGATAGCAAATTGATTCTTAATTGCGATGACAATAAATTGCGAGTGCTGAATGCAAAGACAAAAAAAGAAAAAGTTTCTTTTGATTTCGTAGCTAATCGTGAGGGTTACCTTAAAACTTCTCTAGATGGAAAATACGTATTTGCTCAGTCTTCAAACAACTTATTCCGTATATACGATATAGAAAAAGGCTCCATTGTCCTTGTGACAGATGCCATTGATTCCAAGATAAGACGTATTTCATTTGATGAGGAGACTGGAGTATTGGCAGTATCTACAGTTGCTGATATGTACCTGCTTGATATGAAATCAGTTGGTTTGCTGGCCTATGTACCATCTGGCAGATTCTATATAAAGGGAACTAATCAAATTATCACTGGAAGTAATAGTTCTATTTATGTTTTCAATTATATGGATGCAGATGAGCTGATAAAAGAAGCCCGAAAACGATATGGTGATTCAGAATTATCAGAAGAACAGCGGTTGATTTTCGGAATAGAAAATGAGTAGACACTAGTTAATAATGCATTAGGGAGATTAAGAATTATGAAATACGATGCTTTTATAAGCTACAGACACCTTGAGAAGGATATGTATGTAGCCAAAAGAGTTCATAGAGCACTTGAAACTGCAAAGATTCCTAGAAAGATACAAAAGGAAATCGGTAGAAAGAAAATCGACAGGGTTTTCAGAGACCAGGAGGAGCTTCCTATCGGAAGTGATTTGGGCAGCAATATAGAGGCGGCTCTTAAGGAGGCAAAATACCTGGTGGTAATCTGTTCTCCAGAGACCCAAAACTCATACTGGGTAATGAAAGAGATTGATACTTTTATTTCCATGCATGGCCGTGAGAATATTTTGGCTGTTTTGGTTGATGGGGAGCCGGGAGATTCCTTCCCACCACAGATTCTCACTGATGAAGCAGGCAACCCAGTGGAGCCTTTGGCAGCAGATGTGCGAGGAGAGAGAAAAAGAGATATTAAGCGCAAGCTTAAGACAGAAAGCCTCCGTCTTGCAGCAGCTATTTTGCAGGTGGATTATGATGACTTAAAACAGCGCAACAGGGAGCGCCAGATGCACAAGTTCCTTGCTGTAGCTATTAGTATTGCAGCTGTTATTACTGCTCTTGCTGTAGCATTTGGTTTGTACAATGCATACAACCTAGACAAGATAAATGCAGAGTATCAGCAAAAGCTGATTAACGAATCAAAAGTATTAGCCCAAAAATCAGATGATGCTTTGGAAATAGGAAATAGAAGGGTTGCAGCTCTTTTGGCAATGGAGGGTCTTCCATCTGAGGAAAATGATAGACCGTTGGTTCCAGAGTCAGTATATGCTCTGTCAAATGCCCTTGATTGTTATGATATAGGTGCAGAGCTTCGTTACGATAAAATTCTTCCTCATAATATGCAGGTAGATGAGTTCGTTGAGAGCCTTGATGGAACTAGAGTTGTCAGCTACGATACTTCACATTATGTATATCTGTGGGATCTTAATACAGGCAAAAAGCTATTTGAATTGCCTCCGGAGTACGTTTATCTGGATTATGGATCTGTAGATGATGTGTCAATAAAAGCTGCAGGTTTTTCAGATAATGCAGTGGTAGTCATCAGTAGTACTTCTGTGACAGGATATGATGAAAAAGGAGAAATCCTTTATCAATACCAGCCTGAGGGCGGAGTTAGTAATGGTGCTATTAATCCGATGGCCAATAAGGCGGTTATTGTAGAGCGCTTTGATGGAATAGTCGATGATGAGTATGTAACAACTAAAGTATTTGTTGTATTGGACACCAAAACTGGTGAGGTTATCAAAAAATATGAGGACCATTTAGATTTAGACTTTGATTACGGCTATAATTTTGCAATAGATAATAATGGAAAATATGTAGCAGTTGACCGTAATGTAGATGCTGCTCAGGAAAATATCTTTACGGTTTACAATCTAGAGACAGATGAATATGTTGATTGCAAATTAGCGGAGGATACTATACTTGAAGCTAAATTCACTGTTGATGGACAACTAGCTGTTGCATCAATGGATTATGATGAACTTTTATCTGTTGACAATGCCTTGTTGTATTGTCAGAAGTTTGACATTGCAACAGGCCAGGAGTTGTGGAGGGTTGAGATGGAGGATGCCCACACAGCCTTTGATACAAGTTACACTCGACTTTCTAGCACAATTACGGATATTGATGGAGAAGAATGTGGTCGCATAATTTGTAATACTAGCAAGGCTGTGGCTGTTTTAGATTTATATACCGGTGAATTAATTAATACTATTACCACAGATGCTTCTATCCAAAGAATAGGATTTAATTCGGCAGGAAACTATATTTATGTTGGAACAAATGATGGTAGGTTGACACTTTATTCAACAAAACCAGGAATTACACTAACTAACAATATTACAGAGATAATGGATAATACCATGATTGATTGGTTTATGTGTAATGGTACTGTTGTTGCCAGTTCCTATAGAGGCGCTAATCTTACCGTAATGAAGTATTCCTATGATGAATCTTGTCTTTATGAAATTGAGCGAGATGGAGAAGTCGGAGGAATATCAGCAATATCTCCTGATGAATCTACTTATATGGCATATAGTTTGGTACGTGAGGTTGAAGATGAATTTTCTACATACGTGTTTGATATAGTTGATACTGAAACAGGTAAGATAAAGGGGACATTTAAAGTTCCTAACGCTAACCATGACGAAGCTAGATATGTGGATGATGACAATATAGTTATACCTGCGTCAGATGGAAATATATATGTATATACTATTTCAAGTGGAGAGCTAGAACAAAAGCATCTTCTGGAGAATGCATATACCGCAGTAACCAGCTACTCGGCAAATGGTAAATATATGTTATATACAAGTGGAGCAGATAAGATAGTTTTTAGCCTCCCAGATTTAGAGATAAAATATCAGAATAATAACTATGAATCTTATTTGGGAGCATATGATAGTGTAACCCTAGCTAACAATGGTAAGACTATATACTATATTTCTACTGGTAACCAGGATAGTCTATACAAATATAATATTAAAAAGGACAAGATTGTCCCAGTTATTGAGGATTATCAAATTGATAAATTGGCAATAAGTGATGACAACTCATTGATGGCTGTAGCTGGCAAGGACGGTAAATTGAGAATATACGATGTTAAAACAATGAAGTGTCTAGATGAATTCACCTTCTATGCTAAGTCTTTCAGTGGTTTGATAAAATTCTCAAAAGACAATAGTCAATTGTATTTGCAGGGTGCTGATTTGTATTTCAAGATTTACGACCTTAATGAGAAGAAGTATGTATTCAAATTTAAGGGACAGACCAATGAATTAGATTTCTGTCAGTATGATGAAAAGAATAATAGACTGGTAGTATCTAATTTCATGGGCATGTCAATTATCGATCTTAATCAGATGGGTGAACTCAGTTACATCAAGCATGGATTAGTATATATGCCAAAGACCAATACTGTGGTATGTGCGTATAACTATTATATATATGGCTTTAAATTTAAGGAAGTAGATGAGCTAATTAAGATGGCAAATGAGCTATATGGTGATGATGAGTTAACTGATTTGGAGAAATTAGATTACGGAATTGAATAGCTAGTTTTACTTAGGCCTTCGGTTTTATGACCGAGGGTCTAATTTTTTTTGAAAAATTTTCGAAAAAGTGTTGACATGAACAATTGATAGTACTATTATACTACTCAGAAAGAAAAAATACGCTAATCTAAAGAAGGAGGATATTGAAATGGCAAAGGTGGTAAACAGAATTTTATTAATAGCATTATGCGGTGTTTCCTTAATGTGTGGGGCGTATCTCGCAAAAGGAACTCCAAAGGTAGACGGACAGATTTCTACAACTATCGTAGAGCAGGCTCCTACCGAAGAAGCTGTTTCCACTATGCATAGAGGTGTGATTGTCAGAAATGAAAATCATGGTGTATCGGATGATCACAGAACTCAAATTAACCGCAAGGACCGAGTTCGCAAATCAGGTGTAATTCAGAACATTAAGCCTGGTAAACCTGCTAGCAAGCGTCCAAGTAATAATAAGAGAAATCGTTAATTAGTTTATGTTTTTTCAGATTTAAAGATATGATAAAATCTGAGCTATGAATAAAGGAAAACTAATTTCGATAGGGGCAATATGTATACTGATTGTATTTATAGTTTATAAAGCTATATCAGGGTCTGTTTCTGATGTGGTGCAGGACAAATATTCAATTGTGTTTATTGATTTATTTGACACACGCACAGAGATTACAGGCTATGATGTTGACGAGGAATCTTTTGCGGAGAATGCCGCTTATATAAAGGATAGACTTACTTATTACAACCAGCTATATGATATTTATAACAGTTATGAAGGGTTTAATAATATCCGGGACATTAATGAAAACGCTGGTGTTCAGCCAGTAGTAGTAAATGAAGATATTATTGAGCTAATAAAATTTGGTAAAGATATATATTATGAAACTGACGGCCAGGTCAACATCGCCATGGGTTCGCTACTTTCCATATGGCATGAGTATAGACAGGCAGGGATTGACAGTCCGAAAACTGCCGCCCTACCATCTACGGAGGAGTTGCAGGAGGCAGCGACACATACCGATATTGAGGACGTGGTGATTGATGAGGTGGCCGGTACAGTTTTTTTAGCAGATGCCCAGATGTCACTTGACGTGGGAGGCATTGCAAAGGGGTACGCAGTTGAAAGAGTAGTACAAGAGGGACGAGAGCATGGTATTGACCATTTGCTTTTAAATGTTGGCGGTAACATTTCCTGCATAGGTACTAAGGGTAACAAGGGAGATTTCAATATAGGTATCCAGAATCCAGATCTAGAGAGCGAAGAGCTTTACATAGAGACGGTTCCAATTTCAAATGGAGTTTGTGTTGTTTCAAGTGGTGATTACCAGAGATTTTACGAAGTGGACGGGACTAGATATTGCCATATCATTGACCCTGATACATTATACCCGGCCACAGAGTTTAAGCAGGTATCAATCGTCACTGATGACTCCGGAAAAGCAGATGCTTTTTCAACAGCAGTTTTTAATATGACTCTCAATGAGGGTCAGGAATACATTTCAAACCACCCAGGTGTTGAGGCTATGTGGGTAATGCAAGATGGCTCCATAGTCTATTCAAAAGGATTTAATGATAAGCGTATTTAGGACGAGTAACATCGTCCTTTTTTCTTGCCCCAAAAGCAATCAGTTACTATTCACAGTTCCTCCGCCTGCATTCATCATAATGGAAGTCTTTCAGACTTCTTTCCCAGTGCTGAAGCATTTAACATTAAATTTAAACTTTACACTTTAACTTGCTAAAGTGTTGTGCTACAATTATGTCTGATATTCTTAGATAAATGAGGGTTTTAGGAGGATTTAATATGAAAAAGCGATTATTTTCTATGTTCATGGTTTCTCTTATGGTAGGAGCTATGATGATTGGATGTGGAGATAAGACTACAGATGGCAATGACTCTAAGACAGAGGTTGCTTCTGATGGTCAGACATATAAGGTGGGTATCATCCAGTATGTTGATGATGCTTCATTAAATCAGATTGTTGATAGCTTGGAAAAGCAGCTTGATGCTTTATCTGAGGAGAAGGGCGTTACATTTGAGTACGAGGATTACTATTGCAACGGACAGGCTGATTCTACAACAATCAATCAGATGGTTACAGAGCTTATCAATGATGAGGTAGATATTTTAGTACCAATCGCTACTCCTACAGCTATGATTTGCCAGGCAGCTACAGAGGACAATCAGATTCCTGTTGTATTTGCAGCTGTTTCAGATCCAGAGGGAGCAGGTCTTGTTAAGAGCAATGATGCTCCTGGTTCAAATGTAACAGGTACATCTGATGCACTTAACACAGAGGCAGTTTTAGATTTGATGATTGAGCAGGATAGAGACCTTAGCAAGGTAGGTCTTTTATATGACAAGAGCCAGGATGCTTCAGCAGCTCCTATTGCAGCAGCTAAGGAATATTTGGATGCTAAGGGAATCGACTATGTAGAAAAGACAGGTACTACTAATGATGAGGTTATGCTTGCAGCAGATGCCCTTATTGCAGCAGATGTTGAGGCAGTTTTCACACCTACTGACAATACAATTATGACAGCAGAGCTTGGTATCTATGAGAAGTTTATTGAGGCTGGCATCCCACACTACTGTGGTGCTGACTCATTTGCATTAAATGGTGCTTATCTTGGATATGGTGTTAACTACGCTACTCTTGGTACAGAGACAGCAAACATGGTTGCAGAGATTTTAGTAGATGGCAAGGAGCCAGCTACACTTCCTGTTAAGGTTCTTGATAATGGTACTGCAACAGTTAATACTGACACAGCTGAGGCTCTTGGTTTAGACTACGAGAAACTTAGAGATATGTGTGATGGATTCGTAGAAATTCAGACAGCAGAGGAGTTTGAGTAATGTCTTCACTTTTCTCGATTTCGATTTTTCAGAGTGCTTTAGAACTAGGGTGTATATACGCCCTAGTTGCTTTAGCACTTTTTATTTCTTTTACCATTTTAAATATTGCTGATTTGACCACTGACGGTTGCTTCACATTAGGTTGCGCAGTTGGTGCTATGGTTACTTTGGCTGGACATCCATTTCTTGCATTTTTTGCAGCCCTTTTGTCTGGTGTGCTGGCTGGTTTTTGTACAGCTTTTTTGCAGACAAAACTTGGTGTTGAATCCATTCTTGCGGGAATCATTGTCAACACAGGATTGTACACCATCAATATAGCGGTAATGGGATTTTCATCTCTTACTAATCTTTTTGGTTGCGACACTATTTTCTCAATTGGCAAGGACACAATCGGAAGTGGAGTTATCGGAGATTGGTACAAGCTATTAATTGTTGGTGCTATTGTGGCCATTATCGCTGTAGTTTTATGGTGGTTCCTTGGCACTACTCTTGGTATGTCAATTAGAGCCACAGGTGACAATGCTGCCATGGTTAAGTCATCTTCAATTAATCCTACATTTACAATTACTGTGGGACTTTGTCTTTCAAATTCCCTTACAGCTTTATCTGGCGCACTTATTGCCCAGTACCAGAAGTCAGCTGATATCAATATCGGAACAGGTATGGTTACAATCGCACTTGCTTCATTGATTATTGGCCAGACTCTTATTGGCAATAAGGGAAGCATGCTCAGACGAATCATTGGTACTATTTTAGGTTCTGTTTTATACAGAGTTATTGTGGCTATAGCGCTTAGATTGTCAGTGCCAGCAGAGGCGCTGAAGCTTGTTTCTGCAATTATTGTTGCAGTTGCTATTGCTGCACCTTATGTACGTAAAAAGGCAGCCCTCAAAAAGAGAGAGTTTGCTAATTATAGAGGACAGCGCAGTCAGGGGGTGAGAGATAATGCTTAGACTTGATAATATTTCAAAGACATTTAACCCTGGCACTGTTAATGAAAAGGCAGCCCTTACCAATCTTAGCCTTGATTTGGCAGATGGCGATTTTGCTACAATCGTAGGCTCAAATGGTGCTGGAAAGTCCACTATGTTCAATGCCATCGCAGGCACATTTATTGTGGATGAGGGCAATATTTACCTGGATGACGAGGATATTACATTTAAAAAAGAGCATGTCCGTAGCCGTGTTATCGGTCATCTTTTTCAGGATCCACTTAAGGGTACTGCGCCTAGTATGACTATAGAGGAGAATATGGCACTGGCATTTTTGCGTGCTTCAAAAGCTTCATCTCATTTATTCTCCCGAATCAGTTCCAAGGACAAGGCTCGATTCAGAGAGCAGCTAGCACTGCTTGGCATGGGACTTGAGGATAGAATGAAGCAGCCAGTAGGATTGCTATCTGGTGGTCAGCGTCAGGCTCTCACACTTCTTATGGCTACATTTGTTACACCAAAGCTATTGCTTTTGGATGAGCACACAGCAGCCCTGGATCCAGCCACAGCGGAAAAGGTATTGGAGCTTACAAAATCCATTGTGGCAGAGCGAGGAATCACCTGTCTTATGGTTACCCACAATATGCATCAGGCACTTGAAGTGGGCAATAGAACTCTCATGATGAATGCGGGCAAAATCGTATTTGACACTGCAGGAGAGGAGAGGGCTAAGCTATCTGTTGCAGACCTGCTTGAGAAGTTTAAGGTAGGCTCTGGAGAGGAATTAGATAACGATAGAGTTCTTTTATCCTAAACTTTTGGGTAATTTAGTACTTTAATTTAGTAAAGCATTGTTGTATAGTAGTATTTAATTGCGAATCGTGAGGCAATTGGATATAAGGCGGCTAGGGCCGACTATTAATAAATAGGAAGAGGATATATTCGATGAAAAAGGTTGTAAAATTTGGCGGTAGCTCATTGGCAGACGCTAAGCAGTTCATGAAAGTTGGCGATATTATTCGCGCTGATGAGAATAGAGTATTTGTAGTTCCTTCTGCGCCTGGTAAGCGCAATAGCAAAGACACTAAAGTTACAGATATGCTGATTAAGACCTACGAGGATGCTAAGGCAGGTAAGGACGTATCTGAGAATCTTGTAGCTATCAAGGCTCGTTATGACGAGATTATTGATGGGCTTAATCTCAAGGGCTTCAGCCTTGAGGATGATTTTAAGAAAATCGCAGAGGATATTAAGGCAGATTTATCACTTGATTATCTTGCAAGCCGTGGTGAGTTCCTCAATGGTAAGATTATGGCTGAATACTTAGGCTATGATTTCATCGATGCTAAGGATGTTATCTTCTTTAATGAAGAGGGACATCTTAATTCATACAAGACTATGAAGGTTCTTGGACAGGCACTTGAGGAGCATCCTCATGCAGTAGTTCCAGGATTCTATGGTTGTGATAAGGACGGCCGTGTTAAGACATTCTCACGTGGTGGTTCAGACGTAACAGGTTCTATCGTTGCAGGCGCTGCAAAGGTTGACGTATATGAGAACTGGACTGACGTATCAGGATTTTTGATTTGCGATCCTCGCATCGTTAAGAATCCAGTTGGTATGCAGACTATTACATATAGAGAGCTTCGCGAGCTTTCTTACATGGGTGCATCAGTTCTTCACGAGGATGCTATTTTCCCAGTTCGTTCAGCTGGTATTCCTATCAATATCAAGAACACTAACAGACCAGAAGATGATGGTACATGGATTGTAGAGAGCACAGGCCAGAGAAATGAGTACGTTATCACAGGTATCGCTGGTAAGAAGGGATTCTGTACAGTCCTCATTACTAAGTCACTTATGAACTCTGAGGTAGGTTTCTGTAGAAAGGCTCTTCAGGCATTCGAGGACAATGGTATCAGCATTGAGCACATGCCATCAGGTATCGATACTATGACAGTTGTTGTTCATGAGGATGAGTTCATCAACAAGGAGCAGGCTGTTGTTTCTGCTATTCACCGCAACTGTGCACCAGATTCTATCGAGATTGAATCTGACCTTGCACTTATCGCAGTCGTTGGTCGTGGTATGAAGAGCACACGCGGTACAGCTGGTCGTATCTTCTCAGCTCTCAGCCATGCACATGTTAATGTCCGCATGATTGACCAGGGTTCTTCAGAGCTTAACATCATCATCGGTGTTGAGAATCAGGACTTCGAGACAGCTGTTAAGGCTATCTACGATATTTTTGTAACTACAAAGCTTTAATTTAAAAGATAAAGATTTAGCTGCATCTGTTTGATGCAGCTTATTTTTTTATTTATAAAAAGGGGGTTGCATTATTCAACTGAGTAGTATATAACTACTATATATCGATGGTATTGAGGAAGATGAAGGTAATGTCTGATAAGAAACTTTTTACATTTAAAATAGTAAATATTGTTATAGGCCTTTTAGGTGTGCTTATGACTTTTTATATTAATAGATTTTTTATAGGGAATATAGGTGATGTATACCAAGGCAGAGTAGAACACCTAAATATTTTTCAACATATATTTTTGAATCTGAATGATTTTATTCTACTACTATTTTTATTTCTGGACTTTACTAGAAAAAGATGGATTTCTTTGATTGTGACAGTAATAATGTTTATAAGTGTAGTCTATATTTTTATTGCACTAGGATTACCTGTGCTGCGCGATTACTGGGATATTAATAGTGAAATAATGATTAGAGCTTCATTGGACCTTTTGCTGGAATTTTTAAAATTGCCTTTTTTATATGCCATTATTTTACTATACCTATTGAGTAAGAATAAGACTAACCTATTTAGGATGTATAACATTTATTTATTGCCTGTGATTTTTTTTCTTTGCACATTCGATTGGTATTCATGTGATTCTTGGAAAGAAAAGGTGACGATGTTTTTTTCAAATCATTCGTGTTCGTTATTGTTGTGGCTGTTACTGGCAATCAGTTTGCATGTTAGGTTTGTTTATCAAAAAATGGTGCATCACGAGAATTAGCAGGAAAGCGAGTAAGGTTAAGGGATTAAAATATAAGGAGAATATAAATGCAAGAAGGAAGAGTACCTTTAATATCAACTGCAGTGATAGTGCAGGCTATAGTATTTCTTTTGATGACATCCTATGGAAATATGGCTGTTTTGCCTTTTAGTGGTAGGACAATTTGTGTTGTTGCTTTGTGGGTATATGCGTTTTCCATGGTGGATTATACTTACACTAGAGAAATAAGACATGCCATAAAAATGGCAATTGTGTATACGGTGATATGGGCTGCTATTGAGACTGGAATGGAATATTTGCTGAACTGGCTGTTAGAAATGGGATTTCCAACTGTGGTTGGTGTCTGGTATGGCATTCAGAATCTGTTGTGTTTAGGAAGTGTATTGGCAATTAATAATTATTTTGCTGAAGACGCAAAAGCGATTAAAAAATCTGTTATAGCAGTATTAGTTATGGGGGTGGTGGTATATTCATTTGCTGTACATTATGTTATTGAAAATGTGCCAAGCACCGTTCCATCAACTATTTTTGAACATGTGAAAACTACAGTTGATCAGCAGGACATTATGCTAAAGAGAATAGCGGCAATATTCTATGGAGTTGAAGGATTTTTAATAAGTTTTTCATTGGAACGACAATGATCTTAATGGAGAAAAGATAGATGCGTTATGGATGAAAGGGGGAAAAATGGGAGAGCGTGATGAGAATAAGGCGGCTTTATACAGAGTATTAGTAAGCCTGATTTGTTTTGTGGGTATTGTGCTTGTGTTGGGAAGCATTTATGAGTTGCTTTTATTAAGAAAGAATTATGTGATGTTTCACAATCTGTACCTTTTAGATTTGGTACCTATTTTTATTGGGGCTATTATTATTGGAGTACTTCTGCTGGTGGGAGCTTTAAAATTGTACCATCATCTTTTGCCAAATGAACGCGATATTGAAAAGAGGCAAAAAGCTAAGTTGCTGAAAGAACAGAAGGCTGAATCTGAAGCTCAGAAACTGCAAGCTGAGAGAATTAGACTTGCTGCAGAAAGAACTGCAGCATTTGAGAAGGAGATGGAAAAGGAGAGGCAGGAAAATCTCAAGAGAGCGAGCATACAGGGTGACCAGGGGGGAGGACGTCAGTATGAGGATGAACAAGCCCGTGCAGCCAGATTATCCCACGTACATGGCGAGGACGAAGCTATTGAAATAGTATTTTTCAAAGGTCCATTTATTGAACTCTACCTATCCATATTTGTAGGGATAGGGATAATGATTGCATCTGCCTTTTTAATGTATAACTATGTGACCCAATTTGACGCTTTATCTTCTGGCATGCAAAGCGAAAAGGGAACGAGCATTTACTATTGGAAAATAGCGGGATTTGTTGTCCTTTTTTGGATAGGAGTATTTTTCTGGCTCCTTGGTAAAACATATGACTACATGGTTTCCACCAGTTGTATCGCTAAATACTTAGGTAGGATTTATCTTGTGGGCTCTAAGAAGGCTATTGCCCATGAAGAAAATGGCCGACGCTTTATCAAATCAGCAGGAACTGTTGGAAAAGCTATTGATGCCGCTGCCACTAAAATAGAAAAGGATGAAGCGAGAAAAGCAATCTTACTAGAGTTCAAAGATCCAAATTTCCCAGAGCTTGCAAAGCGGATTATTACGGCAGCTGAATATCATAAATATTTAGGTGCCTATGAATTAGCCTCTTACAAGCATTTAGCTAAGACCCTTAAAAAGTACTTGATGTATTTATATAACAAGAGTAAGTGATAGTAGAATTCTAGCCAAGCTTTTGGGGATGAAAGAATAAGCTGTATTTGTAGCTTGTAAAATGTGGTTTTTGTCCAAATGGTATGTTATACTATTCAAGGTTTATTTGTTAGAAAAGCGAGGGTATAGCATGAGCCTTATTATTAAAAACGGCAGGGTATTAAACCCACCTACAAACACAGATGAATTATTAGATATTAAGATAGACGGGAACATTATCTCAGCTGTTGAGGCTGATATTGTTCCCGTTTTTTCTGATACGGTGATTGATGCCAAGGGATGTTATGTCATGCCAGGTTTGATTGACATGCATGTTCACTTCAGAGATCCCGGTCAGACTGCAAAGGAGGATATCGAGACCGGCTCTAGGGCAGCAGCAAGAGGAGGAGTTACCACAGTTCTTGCCATGCCAAATACAAAGCCAGTAGTTGATAATCCTGAGCTTGTAAAGTATGTCCATGACAAGGGTGAGGCAGTTGGATTGACACGAGTTCTCCAGGTTGGCTCAGTTACTAAGGGCATGGAAGGCAAGGAGCTTTCTGAGTTGCAGGGCATGATTGATGCAGGTATTCCAGCTATTTCAGAGGATGGCAAGTCAGTTATGGATTCTGGCCTTTACCGTGAGGCTATGAAAATCGTAGCGGCAGCCGATGTTCCAGTGCTAGCTCACTGTGAGGATATTAACTTAGTTCAGGGTGGCGTTATGAATATGGGCGCCAAATCTGACAGTATGGGCGAGAAGGGAATCAGCAACGCAGTTGAGAATATCATCGAAGTTCGCGACATTATGCTTGCTGAAGAAACAGGTGCAACACTTCATCTTTGCCACTGCTCAACAAAGGAGAGCTATGACATTATAAAAGAGGCCAAGGCTAGAGGGGTTAAGGTCTCAGGAGAGGTTTGCCCACATCATTTCACACTTACAGAAGACGACATTGTGCCAGGAGATGGCAACTATAAAATGAATCCTCCTGTCCGTACAAAAGAGGATAGAGATTTCCTTAGAAGAGGATTAGCTGAGGGAGTATTCGAGGTCATTTCTACAGACCATGCTCCTCACACAGCAGAGGAAAAGGCAAAGGGCTTTGCATCACCATTTGGTATCGTAGGTCTCGAGACTTCTGCCAGCCTTACATATACAGAGCTGGTACTGTCAGGGCTTATCACACCACTTACAATGGCAGCATATATGAGCTCTAATCCAGCTAGAATCTTAGGCCGCGATGACCTGGGAAATATTGCACCAGGCAAGGCAGCCGATATCACCATTTTTGACCCAAGCATTGAATACGAAATTCATGCAGCTGATTTTGTTGGCAAATCAAAGAATATGCCATTCGAAGGCCGTAAGGTCCAGGGCAAGGTGGTAAAGACTATCTTTGGTGGTAATGTAGTTTATAGTGAATAGATGAGCAAGTAGCTATCAAGCTCTTAGATTTCTCAAGCGAATCGTGTTAGATGAGCGGAGAAATGCTAAGGCTTGAGAGTGTAACAGGCGGATTATGGAATGGCTGAAAGTGTAGGTCATTAGTTTAGTGAAGAGAAAGTTTATAGTCGGTAGACATCAAGCTCTTATATCTCTCAAGGGAGACGTGTTGTCGAGCGGAGAGATATAAGGCTTGTAGGCGTAACCGACTAGGTAATAGAAAGGATAAAGTTATGATACAGAAACTTATTAGTGGAATTAAAGAGAAGGATGCTCCAATTGTTGTAGGTCTTGACCCTACCATGAAGCTTATGCCTAAGAGTCTTGTGGACAAGCACATGGCTGAGCATGGCCAGACACTTGAGGCAGTTGGCGAGGCAATGTTTGATTACAACAAGCAGATTATGGATGCTTGTGCTGATTTGATTCCAGCAGTTAAGCCACAGATTGCCATGTATGAAAGCTATGGTATTCCAGGTATGATTGCATACAAGAAGACAGTTGATTACGCTAAGGAGCTTGGCCTTGTTGTTATTGCAGATATCAAGCGCGGTGACATTGGTTCTACATCTACAGCTTATGCTCTCGGTCACCTTGGCTCAGTTCAGGTAGGCGATTACAAGTATCAGGGATTTGATGCAGATATGGCAACAGTTAATCCTTACCTTGGAACAGATGGAGTCAAGCCATTTGTTGACGTATGCAAGGAGGAGGACAAGGGTATCTTTGTACTTTGCAAGACATCTAATCCATCTTCTGGCGAGTTCCAGGACAGACTTATCGATGGCAGACCTCTCTATGAGCACATGGCAGAGAAAATTGAGGAGTGGGGCGCAGACACACGTGAGGGCAACTACTCAAATGTAGGTGCAGTTGTTGGTGCTACATATCCAGAGATGGGCGCAAAGCTTCGTAAGCTCATGCCTCACACATATATCCTTGTTCCAGGATACGGTGCACAGGGCGGCAAGGGCGCAGACCTTGTAAATTTCTTCAACGAGGATGGACTTGGCGCAATTGTTAATTCTAGCCGTGGAATCATTGCTGCTTACCAGCAGGAGAAATACGCTAAATATGGCGAGGCTAATTTTGCAGAGGCAAGCCGTGCAGCAGTAGAGGATATGCTTGCTGATATCAGAGGAGCGCTTAACTAGTAATTACCTCATACCGAAGAGGAAGCCGGTTTTGAGAGGTAAAAAGAAGAGAATTTTACCACCCCAAAAGAGGAAATCCGGTTGTGAGTGGTAAAGAAAATTTTTAGGAGTCATGGAATCAATGAAAGTAAAAGAAAAAGCCCAGGTTTTAGAACAAATGAAGCTGGCTGAAGGAGTATACAGCTTGAAGCTTAAGACTACAGCTGCTGAGTATGCTATCCCAGGTCAGTTCATAAGTATATACAGCAACAATGGAAGCAAGCTTCTTCCACGTCCAATCAGTATCTGCGAGATAGATAAAAATGCAGGTACACTTCGCGTTGTTTACCGTGTAGTAGGTGAGGGAACAGCAGAGTTTTCTCAGTTGAACGCTGGGGATGAAGTGGAGGTTATGGGACCTCTTGGCAATGGTTTCCCACTTGAAGGAGAAAAGACAGTCGTTGTTGGTGGCGGAATCGGTGTGCCTCCAATGCTTGAGCTTGCAAAGCAGCTTTCCGGCAGCGTAACTGCTGTAATGGGATATAGAAATGACGACATGTTCCTTACAGAGGAGTTCACAGATGTTGCTGCAGAGCTTATTATTGCAACAGATGATGGCTCAGTAGGTGTTCATGGTACAGTTGTTGATGCCATGAAAGAAAACAATTTGGATGCAGACGTTATCTATGCTTGCGGTCCAAAGCCAATGCTTAGGGGCGTGGCTGAGTATGCAGCTGAGCGTGGAATCAAATGCTATGTATCAATGGAAGAGCGTATGGCCTGCGGCGTGGGAGCATGCTTAGGTTGCGTATGCCAGTCCACTGAAAAAGATGACCACAGTCATGTTAACAATAAAAGGGTTTGCAAGGACGGACCAGTATTTCTTTCTACGGAGGTGGTATTGTAATGAATACAAAAGTTACCATTGCAGGAGTTGAATTTCAGAATCCTATTATGGAGGCTTCAGGCACCTTCGGTTCAGGAATGGAGTACTCAGAATTTGTTGATTTAAATAAGCTTGGAGCTGTTGTTACAAAGGGTGTTGCCAATGTGCCATGGCCAGGCAATCCAACACCTCGTATTGCTGAGGTTAGCTCAGGAATGCTTAACGCTATCGGCCTTCAGAATCCAGGCGTTGAAGTGTTCTGCGAAAGAGATTTAAAATTCTTAGAGCAGTTTAAAGATGCTAGAGTGGTGGTTAATGTTTGCGGACATTCAGCCGAAGAATATATTGAAGTGGTAGACAGATTGGCCAGTGAATCTAGAGTAGATATGCTAGAAATCAACATTTCTTGCCCTAATGTTAAGGAGGGCGGAATCGCCTTTGGTCAGGATCCAAAAGCAGTTGAGGAAATCACTAAATTGGTCAAGGCTCACGCTAAGCAGCCTATCATTATGAAGCTTTCGCCAAATGTTACTGACATTAAGGTAATGGCAAAGGCAGCAGAGGCAGGCGGTGCAGATGCCATTTCACTCATTAATACTCTTACAGGAATGAAAATCGATGTGGAACGTCAGAGCTTTGTCTTAGCTAATAAGACTGGCGGAATGTCAGGTCCAGCAGTTCATCCAATTGCAGTTAGAATGGTATACGAGTGTGCAAATGCAGTTAACATTCCAATAATAGGAATGGGCGGCATTTCAACTTGGCAGGATGCAGTGGAGATGATGCTTGCCGGCGCCACAGCTATATCTGTAGGAACAGCAAACTTCTATAATCCAACAGCTACCCTTGATATATTAGAGGGAATGAAAGATTATATGGTTCGCAAGAAAATCGATGATATAAATGATATAATAGGAATTGTAAAGTAGAATTGATTGATACTTATCCTTATGTTCACAGAAAAATCAGACAATATACTCAGAAATTTCCGTGACACTTTTACATCGATTTGCTAAACTTTTATTACATCGACACACTATGTGAAAGGAGGGGGAGCTGATGAAGTTCAAGAGAATAGGCGAGGATAAAATACGCTGCGTCATCACCAAAGAAGAAATGGAACAGAACGGCATGGAGCTTGGAGATTTCGTCAGTGACCAGGAGAAAACCCAAAGCTTTATCAGGGATATTTTAGCTGAGGCATGTGAGACTCTAGGTATGGAGACCCACGCTAAGGCTTATAGTGTTCAGATGACAGTTATGCCACAGGGCGATGTTGCATTACTTATATCCCCAGATTCAAGTTCAGGACTGGCAACTGCAATTGAGGAATTGAAGAAACATTTAACAGGTTTACAGGAGACACTTTCTACAACTAAGAATCCACCTCCTATTTCAGCTAGCACAGCTGATGTACCGGTACAGAACGCAACAGTACTTAAGGACGAGAGAGACGAGGTTACAGATCAGTATCTTGATACACCATTGTGGGCGATTCTTCCAGATTTGGATGCTGCTATTGAATTATGCAGACACGTTCCAAAGTACGAGGGAATTAAGAGCTCCCTATATCGTTACGGCGATGATTACTATATCAAGCTTAACTTCCAGTTAACACGTCGTCAGATTTCAGCGGTGATTCTTGTTATTGCTGAGTTCGCAAGCCAGATGTTTACAGAGAGCTTTGATGGAGCATTCCTATTAGAGCACGGAGATTTGATTTGCGATGACTGTGTAAATGTTTTATCTCAGATTTAAGGCATATTAATTAAATAGAATAAATACAAAGAGTGAACTCTATTTTGAGTCCACTCTTTTTTTGTCGGAAACTTTTGATTGTGCATCATCAACAAAAAGGAGAGGGCAAAACTGGGCAAAATGTATGTTGTACTTAGATAAATACACCAAATGTTATAAAAGCATGTTATACTCTCGAACTGTGTTAAAAATATAACACATCGAAAGTGCACTAGTAACTATATGGAATTTTGGTTATTTATGGAGGAACTTATGAATAAAAAGAATAAGAAGATACGTGGAGGTGTAAGACAGAAATTAATAGCAATTATGCTTTTAATAGCTATTATACCTTTGGTTGTTGCTGTTTCTATCAGCTATATTAACTCAACAAACAGCGCAAAGGAACAAGCTAAGCAGAATTTAGATTGGCAGGCAAAATACATTGAGTCTGAAATCGACAAGATATTTTCAAAGTGTGAAACAGCCCTTAACAGTTTTGCATCATCTCAGCAGACAATCGCTTTTCTTAAAGGCGAGTTAACTGACCCTGCTGAAGTTAAAAACCAGATGGTAGCAATTAATGAGTCTTTTGGAGATTCCAATACAATTGTTATGTCAAATTCAAATGGTGACATGGTATTACGTAGCGATGATGGTGCTCTTAAGAATATTAAAGAAAGAGATTACTGGCAGAACGCTATGAAGGGAAAGACATTTATTTCTAGCGTATTCGTAAGCTCGGTTACTAATACAAGAAATATTTGTGTAGCCGTTCCTGTTTTTGACAATGATAAGAAGACAGTAATTGGTGTTGTACATAAAACATTAAATCCGGATGAAATCCATACATTATTAGCAGAAGATGCAGAAGAAGCTTTCCTTGTAGACCAGGAAGCTACAATGGTTGCTCACTCTGATTTTGAAATTGCAGTTGATGATGAGCCAGTTAACTATGCATCATCACCTTATATGACATCAACCGATAAGAACGGTTTTTATGTAAGTACAGCTAAGGGTTACCCAGTATATGTAAGCTATTCAAAGAATGAGGCTTCTGGATACACAGTTTGTGCTGGAAAGAGCGAAAGCGAAGTTGTAAGCGAAGCTAGACGTGGAGCAATGTTAATTGTAATCACAGGATTATGCATGGTTGCTGCAGTATTAGTTCTTTCTATTTTCGTTGCAAACGGATTTACAAATCCAATTCTTGAAGTAAACAAGATGATTTCTGCTCTTGCAAATGGTGAGTTTGTTAAGACAAAGAAGTATACAAAGCGTAAAGATGAGTTTGGTCAGATGATTAACAATACAAACTCACTTGTTGATACATTATCTACAATCGTTGGACATATTAAGGATTCTTCTAACACAGTTGGAGAGTCTTCTGAGGAACTTTCATGTATGGCTGATCAGATTGCAGCTACAACAGAGGGTGTTGCAACAGCAGTTCAGCAGATTGCTAGCGGTGCAATTCAGCAGGCGGAGGATATTCAGTCTGCAGCAGAGAGCACAAATCAGATTACAGATGCTGTTGAAAATGTTCAGGCATCTACAAACGACATGACTTCACTTGCAAGTCGTATGAAGGATGCATCAGAGGCATCAGGAAGTTCATTAATGAACCTTCAGACTGCAAGTACTGAAATGACAAATAAGATTGAAGAAATTGCTACAAAGATTTCATCTACTCAGCATGCAGTTTCTAATATTAACGAAAGAGTTGAGGGTATTTCAGGTATTGCCGCTCAGACAAATCTTCTTTCATTAAACGCTTCTATTGAAGCAGCACGTGCTGGCGAGGCTGGTAGAGGTTTCGCTGTCGTAGCAGAGGAAATCAGAAAGCTTGCTGATGATTCAGAGAGCCTTGCTTCTGAAATTAGAATTTTAATGGATGAGCTTTTAGCTGAAGCAGAAGAGGCTGTAAAGGCTGCTTCCCTTGTTATGGAAGGAAATATCGAGCAGCAGAAGGCTCTTGGCGATACACTTGAGTCAGTTCAGGGTATGCTTACTGATATTGAAGAAACGGTAAATAGCGTTGCTAAGATTTCTGGCGAAGCAAATACTTGTGTATCTTCTAATTCAGTTGTTTCAAGTGCAATGTCATCTCTTTCAGCTATTTCAGAGGAGAATGCAGCATCTACAGAGACAACAGGTGCATCAGTTGAAGAGTTATCTGCAACTGTAACTACACTTGCAGAGTCTGCAAATCACCTTAAGACAATTGCTGAGAAGTTAAACGAGGATATGAAGTTCTTTAAGTAAGTTTTGATGTTTTGAAAATGTAGGAGATTATAAATGTCAAATTTAGTAGCAATAAGGGAAAAAATTGTTGAGGAAAAGCAGTATATTGTTTTCTCATTAAATGAAGAATCTTTTGGCATCGATATTTCAGATGTAAACAGTATTATCATGATGCCAAAGATTACAAGTGTTCCTATGACAGAGGATTATATTTCAGGTATTATCAATCTTCGTGGAAGAATCGTGCCAATTCTTAGCATGCACAAAAGAATGAAGCGCGGAGAAGATGTAATCACAAAAGATTCTCGTGTTATCATTTTAAATCTTGAGGATGATAAATTACTTGGAATCATTGTTGATGATGTTAAGGAAGTAATGAACATTTCTTCTGAAGAAATCGAAGAGCCAAATGAATATTTAAAGAAAGATGATTCATTTATCAGCGGTGTCGGAAAGAAGGATGATGATTTAATTTCCATCTTTGAAGTAAACTCAATTACAGATCCATCAGCCCTTGAAGTAGGTTAAGGGCTGACTTCAATCAAAAAAGTATTGACAACTTAAAATTAATTGCGTACAATCTAATTATAAAAATTAATTGCGCACAATTAAACTTATTAAAAAACATATTTAGTCAATGAAATTTTTGATTGAAGGAGGACGAAAATGGGATTTTATGATTTAACAGTTGAGAAGACTGACGGTACACAGCTTTCAATGGCTGACTTTAAGGGTAAGGTAGTTTTAGTTGTAAACACTGCTACCGGTTGTGGATTCACACCACATTATGAGCCAATTGAAAAGATGTACGAGAAGTACCACGAGCAGGGATTTGAAGTAGTAGACGTTCCATGTAATCAGTTCGCAGGCCAGACACCTGGTAACGATGATGAGATTCATGAGTTCTGCCAGCTTAACTACAACACACAGTTCCCACAGATGAAGAAGGCAGATGTTAACGGCGAGAACGCTATTGAGTTATTCAAGTATCTTAAGTCTCAGAAGGGATTTGAGGGATTTGGTAAGGGACCAGCTGCTCTTGCAATGGGCGTAATGCTTAAGAAGATTGATAAGGATTACAAGAAGAATCCTGACATTAAGTGGAACTTCACAAAGTTTGTTGTTGACCGCGAAGGTAACGTAGTTGCACGTTTCGAGCCAACAGCTGACATGAAGAAGGTTGAGGAGTGCGTAGCAAGCCTCATGTAATGATACACCTGCCTGTTTAGTACAGGCCATGACTTAACATTTTCAATAGAAAGTGTTTCCAGTTGTAATACAAATAGATTTTCTCCATATTACTTTTACAGAAGTGGCCGGATTTGATTTCCCTCAAATAATCAAATCCGGCCGCTTGTTTTTATTATCGATTTCTAATTAACTTAATAATTCCCTTGATGATGCCGCGGACAGTGGCGAAGATTAGGAACATGAGCATGAAGCCCCAAACGCCGAATACAATGTCGTTAAAGTCCATGACGCCTGTGTGGGTTACCTTCTGTCCGATTTCAATGGCAAATGTAAGCAGGATAATAAGTGTGAAAACATAAATCCAGCTGATGGCAAGTACATGACCACTCTTTGCTAGAAGAGTAAATAGTGGGTGCACAATAAAAATCATAATCATGCCAATTACACCGATTACAATGAAATGAAGCTGTTTGTCAGTGAAATTTGCCTCGAATGAATCGTTTAAGGACAAAAAGTACGTATGGAAGTAAGTAATTATGTCAATAATGCCATATAAAAAATTGTTCATAAAATGTCTCTCCTGTGTTACAATCATCCCATCAGATACTCTAATTTCATAGGGAGGATATATATTATGGGTAACGTAATAGTAGCACAATCAGGTGGCCCGACTGTGGCTATCAATGCCAGTCTAGCTGGTGTAATCGAAGGAACTATTGGTTCAAACTACGACAAAATTTACGGATCAATTAATGGCATCTTGGGTATTCGAGATGACAATATAATTGATTTATCTTCTATCGTGGCTTCAGACCCTCATTTCTTAAAGCGTTTAAAAACAACTCCAGCTATGTATCTAGGTTCATGTCGTTTTAAACTTCCAGCCATTGACTCTGGTGACCCTATCTATAATACATTATTTGACCAATTTAACAAATACCAAATAGAGGCATTTTTCTATATCGGTGGCAATGACTCTATGGATACAGTAGACAAGCTTTCTGCATATGCAGCGCAGATTGGCTCTGATATTAGATTCGTAGGTGTACCTAAGACAGTTGATAATGACCTTTGTGTAACTGACCATACACCTGGATTTGGTTCAGCTGCAAAATACATTGCAACTTCAACAATGGAAGTTATTTTCGATGCGCAGATTTATGACAACCCTAGTGTTACTATCATCGAGGTAATGGGACGTGATGCTGGATGGCTTACAGCTGCCACATCTCTTGCAAAGACAGAATGTTGCGACGGTCCTGACCTTATCTATCTTCCAGAGGTTGCATTTGATAAGGAAAAATTCATCCATGACGTTAAGTCAATTCTCGGTGAGAAGACCAACGTTGTTGTTGCAGTTTCTGAGGGAATCAGAGATGCACAGGGTGAGTACATTTCTGCATCAACAGGCACACTTGATAATTTCGGTCATGCTCAGCTTTCAGGTGCTGGCAAGACATTAGAGTATCTTGTAAAGGACAAGCTTGGCGTTAAGGTTCGTTCAATCGAGGTAAATGTTCTTCAGAGAGCAGCAGCTCATATGTCCAGCCTTACAGACATCAATGAGTCAGAGGCAATTGGTAAAAAGGCTGTTGATATTGCTGAGGAAGGTGTTACTGGCGCAATGGTTACAATGGAGCGTATCAGCAATGCACCTTATGAGATTAAGTTCGATTATGCAAAGATTCATGACATTGCAAACGAGGCCAAGGAAGTACCTCAGGATTGGATTAATGCAGAGCACAACGGCGTTACAAAGGACATGGTGAAGTATCTCCAGCCACTAGTTATCGGACTCCCAGATGTAGAGTATAAAAACGGACTTCCAGTATATGTAAGCAGATAAATATACTGCAATAAAATATAAGACAATGTTGCACGGTGGATTATTAAGGTAATCTACCGTGCAATTTTTTGTTAAAAATCCAGAAAAAAATTAAAAGATACAACCACAGTCATTAAATAGAATAGTATTTGTCAAAATGAAGATTGATTAATAAAGTTCTTATTTTCTAATAGTTTTTAAAGGAGTCTAAAATTATGGGAAAAGTCAATTTGATCATTGATGGCAAAGCTATTTTGGCAGATGAGTCAAAGACTGTCCTTGAGGCAGCCCTTGATAATGGAATCTACATCCCTCATCTATGTCATCATGATGATTTACATCCAAATGGTGGATGCCGTCTCTGTGTGGTGAAACAGGACGGAGTAGACGGTGTGATTACTTCATGCTCTACCAAGGTAAAAGAGGGCATGGTGATTACAACAAAAGACGAGACAGCGGAAAAGGTAAGAAAGCTTTCTGTAGATTTGATGTTTAAGACTCATCCTAGTGAGTGCGTAGGTTGTCCTAAATATGGAAAATGTCAGCTGGCTTCTATCTCTCAGTACGTAGGAGATTCAGGAAGAGACCTACGTCAGCAGAAATTACCACTTATTGAAAATGAAGAAAATCCACTTATGCTCCACGAGATGTATCGCTGCATTCTCTGCGGTCGTTGCGTTAGAGCATGTTCTGAGCTTCGCGGAGTAGGTGCCCTTAAATTTGAAAAAGTTGATGGCAGGATGAAGGTTGTTATCAACGGCAAGAGCCTAGAGGAGGCAGGCTGCCAGTTCTGTGGTGCCTGTGTTGAGGTATGTCCTACTGGTTCAATCAGAGATAAGGTGGGAGTGTTTAAGGATGACCCAGGTCTTAGCCGTGAGATGACACTTGTTCCTTGTAGCGAGGGATGTCCAGCTCATATCAATGTGCCTAAATACATTAGATTCATTAAGGAAGGTAACTACCCAGCAGCTGCAGCAACAGTTCGTGAGAAGGCACCATTCCCAGAATCACTTGGATATATTTGTGTTCACTCATGTGAGCTTCAGTGTAAGAGAAATCATTTAGATGGCCCTCTTTCAATTAGAAATCTCAAGAGATTTGCAGCAAGTCAGGATGATGGAAGCTGGAAATCAAAAGCATTTATGAAAGAGGCAACTGGCAAGAAAGTGGCTGTAATTGGAGCAGGTCCTGCAGGACTTACAGCAGGCTACTATCTTAAGAAACTGGGTCATGAAGTAACTATTTTTGAAAAGCTTCCACAGGCTGGTGGACAGATGAGATATGGAATTCCATCTTATAGATTGCCACGTGAGGTTCTTGATAGAGAAATAGCTGAGATTGAATCTATTGGAGTGGAAATCAAGTGCAATCAGGATGTTAAGTCTGCAGCAGAGCTTAAATCACAGGGGTACGATGCAGTATTCGTATCAGTTGGAACCCATGCAGGTAACAGACTTCCTCTTGAGGGAAATGATTTACCAGGTGTATATCTCAATGCAGATTTCCTTCGTGCAATCAACTTGGGACAGCCACGTGAGGTTGGCGAAAATGTAGTTGTCCTTGGTGGTGGAAATGTAGCTATCGACTGTGCTGAATCTGCTCTTAGACTAGGAGCAAAGCATGTTACTATGACATGTCTTGAGGCCCCTGATAAGATGACTGCTTCTGAAGAGGAAGTCACATGGGCAAAGGAAGATGGAATTGTAGTTGAAAATTCACGTACATTTGATGCTATTGAGTCAGAAAATGGCAAGGTGACAGGACTTACTGTTACAGGAATTGAGGGACTTAAATTTGGACCTAAGGGACCTGAGTTTACACGTATTCCAGACTCTACTGTTACATTCAAAGCTGACACTATTATTTTTGCAGTTGGTCAGCATCCTGATATTACTGAAGAGTTTGGTCTTGAGCTTAATAGAGGTCGAATTCTTACAAATGATGGACATAAGACATCGGTAGAAGGCATCTATGCAGCAGGTGATGCTGTTACAGGTACTCGCTCAGTTATCGCAGCAATTGCAGAGGCGAGAGAGGCTGTATCTGAAATAGATAAGTTCCTTGGTGGTGATGGAAACATTGAGGAGAATCTTGCACCAGAGCAGTTTGCTAATCCTTGCATCGGAAAAAATGAAGAGTTAACAAAGCTTCACAGAAATGAGCCAGCAGTTACAGAGGCTGATTCTAGAAAATGTAATTTTGAGCCTATGGACCTGGGATTTGATTGTAGCAAGGCAGGTTGCGAGGCAAGTCGTTGTCTACAGTGTGACCTTCGCGTTCAGATTTCGCCACAGAAATTCTGGAGTGATTTCTTGGCAGAGGAAGGAGGTCAGCAGTAATGGAGAATTTATTAGTTGTAAGTTGCGTAAGCGATGATGTAAAAGCACCTCTTTCAATGTACATACTTAGGAATTATAAAGCTGATGTGATAGCAGGTGTAGAAAAATATGCAAAAGAGTTTGGTGCTGAAATTTTATATCTTCTTCCAGAGCAGGAAGAGGTGGATGGATTAAATGGTGAGATTCGATATACAAAAATGTCCTCGCCAACACTTAACAATCCATACGCAGTAGCCCAGGTTTTATCTGGCAATCTTCCTCGTCCTATGATTCAGGATGATTATGTGGCAATCTACGATGAAAAAGCTGTATCAGTTATAACTCCTGAGGCTGCCTATGGCATGACAAAAGGCTTTGATGAAAAGTTTGTTGCGATAAATTCAGGTGAGAAAACAGAAATCAAGAAGACTACAGTGGGACAGTCAGTGGGAGAGATTGCATCAGTAGATAGCGCCAAGGCAGTACTTCTCGGTGGCCTAAAGGGAAGATTTGTCACAGGCCCAGAAGCTTCAAAGATTAAGATTGATGAAACAGAAAACTTCAGCTCAATAACTATTTATAATGAGGAAGATTGCATTGTAGATGCCTGTGTGCAGCTGATGAATGCAGCCTATGAAAATTCTTGCGGAAAATGCGTTCTCTGCCGCGAGGGCACATCCCAGTTCAAGCAGATTGTAACTGAGATGACAACAGGCAAGGCTAAGATGTCTGATGTGGACCTTATCAAAGAGGTGTCAGAGCTTATTACAATTGGAGCGTATTGCCCATTTGGTCAGCACATGACAAGACCTCTTACCACAGCAATGGAGTTATTTGCTGAGGAATTTGAGGAGCATATTAAAAAGAAGTCATGCAAATGTGGTAAATGCTATAAGCAGGCAGAGCTTTACTACATCGATCCAGATGAATGTATCGGCTGCGGCGAGTGTATCGATGCTTGCCCAGAGGATGCAATAGAAGGAAAGGATGGATTTATCCATATAATTGACCAGGACCTTTGCGAGCAATGTGGTAAGTGCTTAGCAGCCTGCGAAGAGGGCTGCATCAAGACGGCTACAAAGCTTCCTAAGCTTCCAAAGAAAAAAACAAAATGTGGTAAATGGTAATTTTAAAGTCCGTGCAACGAAAGCTTGTCTTTTATTGCACGGATTTTTTATGCCCTTTTTTTGAATGCAATAATAGATAAAGATTCAGGAACTCGATAGAAGTTGCAAGTGACCTCTGATGATACATTATTAACAAGAAAATAAGAACCATACACGAGCAAAAGCCAAGAGTGAAAGGCTATTTTGCACGTGAATGAGAATTAGAAAGATCGTTATAAAGGAGAAGAAAATGGAAAACTTGAAAACACAGATAGTTGTCATTGCAGGTGGTCCAGCAGGTATGTCTGCAGCGGTTCAGGCAGCTGAAGATGGAGCAGATGTCATTGTAATTGAGAAGGCAAACATCACAGGTGGTGCAGCTAATATGGGTATGGGCCCACTTGGTATTGGAACAAAATATCAGCAGGAGCAGATGATTGATATCACTGTTGAGAAGGCATTTAACATGTTTATGGACTACACACATTACAATGTTGATGCACGACTCATCAAGCGATATTTTGAGCAGTCTGGCGAGACAATTGAGTGGTTAGAGGACATGGGGGTTGAGTTTGAAGGAGCTTTCAAATATTTTCCACAGTCAGAGGCTACATGGCACATCGTTAAGACAGGAAACAAAATTGGACCACGTGCAGCAGGTCATATGAATAAGGCTCTTCTTAATAAGGCTCAGGAGCTTGGTGTTAAGGTGCTTCTTGAGACAGCTGGAAAGAAGATTTTAAAAGATGATGAAGGCAAAGTTTGCGGTGTAGTTGCTGTAAATAAAGATGGCGAGGAATTCACAATTGAGTGTAAGGCTGCAATCATTGCAACAGGTGGTGCTGGTAATAACCCAGAGCTTATCAAGGAGGAAATCGGATTAGAGTTTGGCAAGGATGTATTTAACTTTGCAATTCCAGGTCTTATGGGTGATGGTCTCAAGATGGCTTGGGAGGCAGGTGCAGATCACCTTCCAGTTAGAATTGAGCAGGCTTGTGATGTAGGTGGCGGCGAGGAAGCATCAGCTTCAGTTAAGAACGTCCTTAGACAGCCAAACCTTCTTGTTAACAAGTTTGGTAAGAGAATCATGAACGAGGAGTTCATGCAGAATACAACATATCTTTCAAATGTAGCAATGCATCAGAAGGATAAGACTATCTACTCAATCGTAGATTCATCAATCGTTAAGTCATACATCAAAAATGGCGTAGATGTAACAAGCCTTGTTACTCCAGACCCAGATGTTTCAGATTTCAATGAGGGAATGGAGGAGCTTCTTTCAAAGGGCTCAAAGAATTTCTTCAAGGCAGATACTATTGAGGAGCTTGCTGAGCAGATTGGCATTGACCCAGAGGTTCTTGCGGAGACAGTTGATGATTACAATGATTACTGTGAAGGCAGAGATGAAGAGTTCTTCAAGAACTATAGATTCCTTCGCAAGTTAAAGAAGGGACCATTCTACGCAGGTGCTTTCCATCCAGGCGGATACGGCACAGTAGGTGGAATCCGTATAAACGAAAACTGTGAGTGCTGCGACAAAGACTTTATGCCTATTCCAGGACTTTATGCTTGTGGCGCTGATTCATGCAACATCTACGATGATAGCTACATGTTCTTGCTTCCAGGCAACTCAATGGGATACGCAGTCAACACAGGACGTATCGCGGGTATGGAGGCTGCGGAATATATAGAGGATTAAACTTAGAATATGAGTCCGTAGTAGACAATCTCTTAGGACTCTGCAGTCTCACATGTAGTGAGCGAAAGAGTCACTAAGGATTGTCTGCGTAACGGACGGATTAGAATAGGGAGGAAAAATAAAATGGCAGGAAGACCTATATATAAACCATCTAGCTTTAGGAATGTAGAGTGTGATGGTAAGGTTGTCGGCTTTTCATTTGATTGGAAAGCCCAGTACTATCGTTCATTTACACTTTCAATTTTGAGAGATTTGATTATTAAGGTGGATGGACAGGATATTAACAGAGACGATATTAGAATCACAGTAAACAATGTACAGTTCACACTTGAGGAGTGTAGAACAGTTGTGGACCCAGAGTATAGATGGGAATTTGGCGAGTACGCAACAGTTACAGTATTAAAAGAGGGCGGCCTTTCAAAGGGTAAGCATTACATCGAAGCAGTACAAAAAATTGCTCCTTCATATATGCCATTCGTTATTGAGGCTCCATGTAATACAGAGTTCGAAATATAGGTAGGAGGACAGATAAATGAGTGATATTAAAAGATGTGTGTCTCTCTATAGCTATCAGGACGAGTTCTATCTTGGTAAGCTTGATTTAGAGGGATGCTTGAGAGAGACAGCTGCAACAGGAGCAACAGGTGTAGAGCTTCTTGCAGAGCAAATGATTAGAAAGTTTCCACTCCCAATTGAGACACAGGATTTCAGAGACCAGTGGTTTGAGTGGATGAAAAAATACAATCTTACACCAGCATGCTACGATGCATTTTTGGAAAATCATATATATGACAACCGTACACTTACTCTAAAGGAGCAGGTGAACATGATGAATAGAGATATTCGCCTTGCTTCACTTCTTGGATTTCCAGTGCTTCGTACATTGGTTTCGACCCCAATGGATGTAATCGAAGGAAGCTTGCCTTATGCAGAGGAGATGGGGGTAAAGATTGGTCTTGAAGTACATGCTCCATTCTCGCTTAATTCAGGCTGGGCAGATGGATATATGGAAATGATTAAGAGAACAGGCACAAAGTTCTTTGGATTTGTTCCAGATATGGGTATCTTCTGCAAGAACATTCCTGATGTGGTTCGTGACAAGGCTCGTCGTCACGGGGCAAAGGAAGAGTGCATCAAGATTGTAGATGACGCATACGCAAAGCGAGTAGCTAACGGATTTACAAAGATCAAGTATGACCTTAACCTTGGCAAGGCCAATATGGAATACCGTATGGCCAATGGAATGGCTGAAATGATGGATGCTGTAAAGGCTGCAGGCGGTGGCCCAGCAGACTTAGAGTACGCTGGTTCTTCATTTACATACTCATGGTCAGAGCCACAGGATATTATTGACAACATCGATTACATTTTCCATACACATGCTAAGTTCTACAATGTGCATGAGGACCTTGAAGAGACAGCAGTTGCTCTTCCAGAGGTAATCGAAGCATACAAGAAAGCTGGGTACACAGGCTTCTTAAGTTCTGAGTATGAAGGCGGAGAGCACTTGAGAGCTGACTTAGATGTTGACAGTATTGAGCAGGTACGTCGTCATCAGGCTGCTATGAAAAAATACATAGGAAAATAATTAAAACCAGTATTTAACAATTGCCAAGAATGCCACAAATACAAGGTTTCGGGGCGGTTGGATAAGGGGGGAGTAATTTACTTCTCCCTTATTTCTGTTGTATAATGTTGTCCTAAGGTTAGGAGATACTATGAATAGTTTTAATCAGTTCAAAGTTAACATTTACAGGGATATGTCTGAGTCTCAGCATCTGCATACAGATGTTGAGTTATTATATGTCGTTGAAGGCAGTATCAACATCAAGATAAAAGATGCTGTTTTTACCTTACAGCGCGATGATGTATTTGTTATTAATTCAAGTATTCAGCACAGCATAGAGACAGTAGACAAGAGCATTGTCTGCTCTATTATGTACGACTATCAGATTTTGGTTCACATTCTTAAAAAGCCTAACAGCTTTTTCCTTTGCAACAGCGCTGCCGACAAATCCAAGAGCTATAACGAGATAATTAGACTCTGCCGAGATGTGGTTTACCAGCATGTTGCGTCTATCAAAAAGACAGATAGCTTGATGTACAGTATGCTCTACAAATTGCTTGATGAGCTTGTTGAACATCACATGGTTGATGATACTAATTCAGAGATCTCCGAGAATCATGATGCAGATGAGAAGCTCCAAATCATTATTCACTATGTTCATACTAATTATCAGGATGGAATTAGTCTTTCTGATTTGGCTAAGCAGATGTACACATCTACATCTACTCTTTCTAGATTATTTAAAAAGCAGACAGGTACTTATTTTGCAGAGTACGTAAATCAGGTGCGTACTCGCTATGCAATAGATGAGCTTTTATATACAGAGAAAAACATGACTAAGATAGCCATGGATTGTGGTTTTTCAAATGCCAGTGCATTTACTAAGGTATTTAGAGAAATCTACAACATGGCACCTACAGAATATCGTCAGAAAATGAAGGGCACTGTTAAAAATGAAGTCCAGGTTGATGATGATATCAAGGAGAAAATTGAGACTGAATTCAAGCGTCCAGAGGAGGATGAGTATCAGGTGGCTCCTGTGGAGACAGTGGTGGATGTAAAGGAGACAACTGAGCTTAAGCGCTGCTGGAACAAGCTTGTAAATGTTGGCTTTATCCATGATGTTTTACGAGCTAATACCCAGTATCACATTGAGTATCTCCACAAGGAATTGGGATTTACCTATGCCAGAATCTGGATGGTATTTAACTCAAAGACAATGGTCTCTGATGGTGTGACTGTAGGCAATTACAACTTCGATATGATATTCGAGGCTCTTGATTTCTTAGTGGATCACCACATTACTCCTTGGCTTGATTTCACTAATCGTCCTTATGCTAATGTGACAAACTCTGAGGAGTCTGCATGGTTTGAGGATATCCGCATTATCTATAAGGACAAGAGAGTATGGGAGAATCTATACAAGCAGTTCTTCAAGATGCTGGTTCGTAGATACGGAGATAAGGAAGTCGCCAAGTGGAGATTTGAAATTGGCTTGGAGGGCTTCCATTCAGACTACGATACATTCTATATTTTAGATGGCTATGATTTCATAGATGTCTATGAGTTTATTGCACAGACTGTCAAAAAGCTGGTTCCAGAGGCTAAGGTAGGCTATTCAGCAGGCCCTGGAATTGAAGGTCAGGTGTCATTTGACTCTATTTTACTTAAGCTTAGGGATTGCAAGGTGCAGCCTGACTTTATCTCAGTGATACTGTTTCCATATATTCCAAAGAGCGTGGCTGGAATAAAGGGTGGCAAGGCCCAGTTCGTCCGCTCTCAGGACCGTGATTTCGAGGGCAACGAGCTTGCTCGTATAGGCAAGGCATTTGACAAGCTAGGTATCCCAAGAGAGAAAATTGTCATCTCCGAGTGGAACCTTACATGTTCTAATCGCAACTACTTAAATGACAGTACATTTAGGGCATGCCTGTTTATCAGAAATATTGTTAAGTTTGGCGCTGACATTGATGTGTGGGGACTTTGGTTCGCCTCAGATTGGCAGTGCAATTCATATTCAGCCAGAAATGTTATCAATGGCGGCGGTGGTCTTCTTTCAAAAGACACCATTAGAAAGCCTATCTTTTACGCTATCAAGATGATTAATCATTTGGGTGCCCAGGTGGTAGCGCGAGGGGAGAATTTCATGGTTACCAAGCTGGCGGCAGATGAGTTCCAGATTGTATGCTTCAACTTGAATTGGTACAATTCCAGCTATTTTATCAATGCTGAAAACCAGGCTACAGTGGCAGAGGCTAAGGCATATTTTGACCATAATAAGGGTAAGAAAAAGATAGTTATCAAGCTTTCTGGTGTCAGCGAGAATAGCGGTTACTATGTTAAGCGCAGAAGCGTTAATAGCAATCAGGGTTCTATCATTGATGAATGGGGCAAGTTCGACAATGATGAGAAGCTAGAGAGAACAGAGATTAAGTATCTTCAGGAGATGTGTGTTCCTCAGCTTTCTAGAACTAAGGTCCAGTCCAAGGGACATGTTCTCACGTTGGAATTAGAGCTTGAACCACAGGAATTTTGCATGCTCCATGTGCTGCCTGAATACTAGAAGCAAAACCATTGTCTGAGGCAATTTGCATGGGACTAGCTTTCCTCTGTGCCGCCGTGCAATAAAATGATATATTTGATTGCGGTGATTTTTTCCAAAATAATTGTCTTTGCAACAGATAATAAAATTTTGAAAAGTTAATAAGAGAATATAAATAAGAAAGTCGGTATATTTTATGTAGATAAAAGATATCGACTTTTTTTATTTATAAAGGAGAGACATATGGAAACTATCAGAATTGGTATCATAGGCCATGGTTTCATGGGCCATGAGCATGAGTCCATGCTCACACGTCTAGATGGCTACAAGGTAGTTGGTATTTCAGATATCGACCCAAAGCAGCTTGAAGATGTAAAAGAAGGCATAAAAAGATATGCTAACAATGAGGAGATGTTCAATGATCCTGAGGTGGATGTAGTTATCATTGCTGCAAACAACAATCAGCATCATGACCTGGTAATTCAGGCTGCAAAAGCTGGCAAGGACATCATCTGTGAGAAGCCAGTAGCCATGAATTTACAAGAGCTTGATGAAATGGTAAAGGTTGTAGACGAGTGTGGTGTGAATTTTACAGTTCATCACCAGAGACGTTTCGACAAGGATTTCCGTACAATGAAAAACGTATATGACAGCGAGACACTTGGAGATATTTATTCTATCAAGAGCAGCTTGTACGGTTTCAACGGAAATATGCACGATTGGCATGTGTACATTGCAGAGGGCGGCGGAATGCTATTTGATTGGGGCGTTCACCTTCTTGACCAGGTGCTTTGGATGATGCCAGGAGCAAAGATTAAATCCGTATTTGCGGATGTTAGAAATGTGATTAATTTTGAGGTTGATGATTACTTCAAGATTCTTATGAAATTTGACAATGGAATTATGGCAGAGGTAGAGCTTGGCACATATTTCCTTACTGACAAAATGGACAGCAAGTGGTTTGAGCGCCACTGGATTATGGGTGGAAATAAGGGTACTGCTTATCTTGATGGATTTGACCCACAGGGTGCAATCGTTCGTACAAATGGACTTCTCCAGAATGTAGGCGGTCAGAGAACTATGACAGCTGCAGGCCCAACTCGTTCATTTGGTCCACCACCAGAGGGCAAGCTTGTTACTGAGCCACTTCCTATTGCTGACACAACTCATGAGGATTATTTTGAGAATTATCGCAAGGCATTTGATGGTCAGGAAGAGTTCGTTGTGAAGATTCCAGAGACAAGAAGAGTTTTAAGACTTATGGAGGCTGCAAGAGAGTCAGCTCACACAGGAAAATCAATCGATTTTGAATAGGATTATAAAGTTGGTTTCTACCACAGAATTGAGGCATTTTACATAGCTGAAAAAGTCTGTGGCGGGCCAACTTTTTTTGTGCAACAAATTACCCCAAAACGTTGTAACTCCTAATACGTTTAAGTAAAAATCTGCAAAAAAATAAAAGCCAGCAGTGGGTTTTAATCAAGCAATATTACATTGGCTACTATATAATTTTTCCATGGAAAATATAAGGGAAATAGTGCAATTTAATATTATTCATGAATCGAGCAGTGAGCCAAGGGAGCAACACTATCATCAGAATCTTGATATGCTTTATGTTCTTTCAGGTTCTGTTGATGTGGTGATTGATGATAAGGAGTATCACCTGAAAGAGGAGGATATGATTTTAATCAATTCCAATAAGCGTCATAAGTTCGAAAACTCAGGCAATCTTTTGGCTATCAGATTTGCAATCGATTATTATCTGTTGTCACAGACCGTAGGAACTACTCAAATGCTTTTCCTATGCAATTCTGCAGTGGATAAAAACTCAGCCTACGACTAGCTGCGCCACCAGATTAAGGAGATTATCAGATACTACTATACTGAGACCAAGGGAGATAAATGTTATCTTCAGGCTCTCTACTATCAGATGCTCCATGTGCTGATAGCCAATTTCATGGTAAAGACTGAGGAGGCCAAAGTCCTATTTGACCATAACTCAGACAAGGAGCGAATCAGCGAGATTCAAAGCTATATCCAAGGCCATTATCAGTCCCCAATCAGTCTAAATGATTTGGCAGAGCAAATGTTTTTGACACCGGCATATCTTTCCAAATACATCAAAAAGAAATTTGGAATGACATTCATAGATTATCTAAACAACATAAGACTTTTCCATGCAGTGGATGAGCTGGTATACACCAATAAGAGCCTGACACATATTGCTATGGACAATGGCTTTTGCACATCGGCAGCCCTTAATAAATCCTTTAAAAAAGTTTTCAATATGTCACCAGGTGAATACAGAAAATCTGCAGAAAAATGCGCCGAGCAGGTGGCCAAAGAAGATGAAATCGGCAAGCAGGAAATCATCTCATTTATTGAAAATGAAAGCAGCAAGTTAAATACAGGTAAGGTTAATCAGAAACTTGTGGAGGTTGATGCTTCAGTTTACAAGAAAAAATATGTGGACGAGACACGAGTGATTAATATTGGCAGCATCTATATGTTGCTTCAGCAGGAGGCTCAGGAGCAGCTTTTAGAGCTTAAGGAAAAGCTTGGAATAACTCACGTGAGAGTGTGGAATGTATTCGCCTTAAATACATGCATCAGAGAACAGGAGACCTACAGTTTTCACAAGCTGGACAACGTCCTTGATTTTCTGGTGGACAACGACATTAAGCTTTACATGGAACTAGGCCAAAAGCCAACACTTCTCATGTATGCACCGGAGAGATACATTAATCCAGACTCAAAAGAAATCAAATTGTTTGAATATGATTTCTACAAAAAGCTAATCAAGGATTTGAGCATCCATCTGGTAAACAGATATGGCATTGAGGAAATTGAAAAATGGTACTTCGAATTTTGGAACAATCCTCTTTTAAAAATTGGAGAGGAAAATGGTGAGTACTACAGATATTTCGATTTGATATACAAGACATTTAAAAATATAAGTGAGGATATTAATATCGGCGGCCCGGGACTTGTTCTTGGTTATGAAAAGGCCCTGGCTGACAAGGTATTTGCAATTTGGAAAAAGAGGGAAATATGGCCTGATTTTATTTCATTTGGTTCCTTCCAGTACATTTCATTTACAGATGGGCAGTTTGTTTACGGTAAGAAATCTCTGGATAAGGATTACGTTATCAATCAGGTTTCTGTTATGAAGCAGTCCATGGCGGATATTGGATTTAACGTAAAAGAGTTCCATCTAGACGAATGGAATTACACTGTTTCAAATCGAAATGTCATCAGCGATAGCTGTGAGCATGCAGCCTACATTATGAAAAACTACATCGACATGATTGGACTTGTGGATGTGATGTGCTATTGGCATGGACTGGATTTGTATGCAGAGTACTACGACACCAATTCACTTTTAAGTGGTGATGCGGGATTGATTTCTAGAGATGGAATAAAAAAGCCTTCATTTTACGCAGTGGAGTTCTTGAATCGCAGTTATTGCAATGAGATTGCCAGAAATGAAAATGGAATCATTTCCACAAATGGACGAGGCAGCTACTCCATTGTATGTCACAATTTCAAGCCTCTATCTGAAAAGTATCTAGATATAGAGGAAGACTTAATTCAGATAAAAGATATTGACCATTACATACAGGACACTGAGGATCTTGGAATGAAATGCATTTTGGACAAAGTTCAAAATGGAAATTACCAGATTAAAACATACTACATTAATCCAGAGTATGGCAGTGTGCAGGATATGTGGAAGCGCCTTGGCCTTGCAGAATCCATGGAAAGTGAGGAGATTCAGTTCATTAAGCAGCACGCCAATCCTAACATGGAGATGCAGCAAGTGGAGGTTAGCGACAATAAGCTGGAAATCGATTTTAGCCTAAAGGCTACAGAAATCAGGTTCATAGAAATAAAGTATCAATTCAAATATGAGTAGTAGTAATTTTGGAGAACAAAAATTGTACTATGATTTTTGCTCTCCATATTTATGGGTGGTTTTAAAGAGCTAATTCAGATAATGAAAATTGCCAAATGCAGAAAAGTAGAAAAAGGCAATAGGACATAAAATATTCACATACTCATTCAAGATGTGAAAGGAGATAGGAATGAAAGTATTAGGTATTTCCTTTGGTCGTATAGATCAAAGAAGTGATGTCATGGTGAAGGAGGCGCTGTTTGCAGCAAAAGAAGCTGGAGCAGAAGTTGAATTTATCAACACAGTCAGACTTAATATTGGTCATTGCCGAGCATGTGATTATTGCAGTCGTTGCCGTGATAAGGGAGATGTTGAAATTCACTGCTGTATGAAAGACGACTACTCAGTCCTCGAAGAGAAGTGTCTTGAAGCAGACGGTATTATCATCGCAGCACCTGTTTATGCAGTTGGTATTGTAGGCCAGTTTAAGAACTTTGTTGATAGATTTGGCCCATCTCATGACAGAGCAGCACTTTTAGAGGAGAACAAGAAGAGAGAAGAAGCCGGAAAGCCACTTCTTGATCAGCGTTATTTCAAAGACAGATATGTTGGATACATTTCAGTTGGCGGTGCGCAGACACACAACTGGGTTTCACTTGGCCTTCCAATGCTTGACTTATTCTCATTCTCATTCTGCATGAAATGTGTTGGTCACGTGGATGCTTACGACCAGGGTCGTACAGGTCATCCTTTATTTGACAAGGAGTTAATGAAGAAGTGTGCAGCACTTGGAACTGCAGTAGCTGAGTCACTTGGCAAGCCATATGATGAGGTTGATACATGGGTTGGCGATGAGGGTGTCTGCCCAGTATGCCACAATCCACTTCTTTCAATGAATGGCACAACAACTGTTGAATGCCCAATCTGCGGTATCTACGGAAAGCTTTCAGTAGACGGAGACAAGGTAACAGTTGATTTCTCTGAGGAGGAGAAGAACAGAGCTCGTAATACATTGGTGGGTATTTATGAGCATTACAACGAAATTCAGAACATGATTACAGTTTGTGTTCCAAAGCTTATGGCTAACAAGGACACACTTCCTAAGATGATGGAGAAGTATAAGAATTTCGATTTACATTGGAGTTAATGGTTCATTGTATTAGAGAATAATGGGGGAAAAGAAAATGGACGCAACAAATTTCGCGGGAACACCTGCAAAGTCTGGTGGTACAAAATTAAACCAGTACGGAATGGCTCCTTTAAAGCCAATTAATTATTTTGTCTATGGTATGGGAAATTTTGCTTCTCAGCTTTCATGGACAATGGTAAGCACTTACCTTTCATTTTTCTACACTGATGTATTTGGTCTTGGAACTGGTGCTGTTGCACTGCTTATGCTTATTGCTAAGGTTTGGGATGGTATCAATGATCCTATGATGGGAACAATCATGGAACGTACTCATACAAAGCATGGTCGCTTCCGTCCATACATCGTAGTAGGTGCTATATTCCTTGTAATATTTACAATTCTTACATTTACAGTGCCAGGATTTGGTGGCCCAGCTAAGCTTGCTTACGCTTACATCACATACATCGGTCTTGGTATGTCATACACAATGACAAACGTACCTTATCTTGCAATGCCTGTTGTTATGACACGTGATCCAAAGGAAATCAACAGACTTAACGCAGCTCAGATGATGGGAATGACAATCGGTCAGATTATCCTTAACCTTTTCGTACTTCGTCTCGTTGTTTGGTTTGGTAAGGGAAATCAGGCTGCAGGTTATCAGTCAACAGCTATTCTTCTTGCACTTGTAGCTCTTCCAATGTTCTGGGCAGTAGCAGCTCTTTCAAAGGAGAGAATCGATGTTAAGAAGAGTGAGCAGGGTAGTATTATTGAGGGCTTAAAGCTCATCGCAAAGAATAAGAACCTTGTATGTGCACTTTTATACAGCTTATTCAATATGTTTGGTATGCTTGGTCGTATCTCAGTTGCAGTATTCTTCTATATGCACGTTGTAGGCGATATGGAGCACATCACAATCTTCATGATGATGCAGATGATTGTTGGTACTCTTGTAATGCCATTTGCACCAAAGCTTTGCCTTAAGTATGGTAAGAGAAATATCGCTATTCTTTCAATGCTCATCCAGGGACTTTCACTTATCATCATCTTCTTTGGACCTTCACAGAGTGTTCTATTCAACTTCGTAATGATGGTTGTATACGGACTTGGATACATCGCTGGTCCTTCAGGTTCAGGTATGGTAGTTGACGCTATTGATGATTTCGATCTTAAGTATGGTTACAGAAATGATGGTATGGCATTCTCATTCTCAGGAATGGCTACAAAGATTGGTACAGCTCTTGCTAACTCAATCTTCCTTCTTATCATGGGCTTCTACGGCTATGATCAGATGTTTGGAATCAGAGCACAGCTTGAGGAAGTTACAGATGCAGCAGTTAAGTCTGACCTTTTAGGACAGATTTCACACATCCAGTTTGGTATTAACATGTGTGCAAACCTTCTTCCAGGTATTGTATTCCTTCTTGGAATCATCCCACTTCTTATCTACAATCTTGATAAGCCAGGATACATGGATAAGGTTAGAGACGGTCTTACAGAGAGAAATAAGGCTCGTTCAGCAGAATAAGATTACTTTTCTAGAAACTATATAAACATCCTTTTACTTGGGGTCAGGAATGGGGTTCCTGACTCCATTTTTGATGCAATAAATAATAAGGGACTATTGCGCTTTTTAGAATGCCGAAAACGAGGTGCAATATTTGACAAAATAGAGCTCAACATTTTTAAAGTGCCACTGGGATTCTTCATTTATAGTATCAGTATAAAAGGAGAAACACGGAGGTAAAAAATGGAAAAGAAAAAAGTACTTGGTATTTCATTTGGTCGAAAGATGTCAAACTGCGATGTCATGGTCAAGGAAGCACTTATGGAGTGTGAAAGAGAAGGCTGTGATGTGGCATTTATCAGAGCAGATGATTTAGAGATTAATAATTGTACAGGTTGTATTGCCTGTGTTATCGGAATGATGTCAGGCAGAGGCCGAGGATACTGTGTAAAGCATGATGATTTTGACATTTTAGATGAAGCCATCATGCAGTCAGATGCAGTGATTCTTGCATGCCCAACATATGAGACATCAGTTACTGGCAGGTTCAAAACTATCTGCGATAGAATTGGACCAAGCCACGATATTACATTTAGAAAGGCGAGATACGACGAGGGCAAAGCGGCAGGTGTTCCTGAGGAGCAGTTACCAGATGCACGTGCATTTAAGAAGCGCTCGGCAGCTCTTATTTCTGTTGGTGGTGCCATGACCGAGGAGTGGATTGCACTTACTCTTCCTATGATGTATGAGTTTACTTTCCCAATGGCTATTGATGTGGTGGATACTGTTGAGTACTACGGCGCAATGGCCTGTGAAAATGTGGCGGGAAATCCAGAGATGATGAAGAGAATGACTCGTGTTGGAAAAAATATTGTGGAGTCAATCAATGCAAATGATGAGGATGAGCGAATCAAGTATCGTGGCGATGAAGAGGGCACATGCCCAATTTGTCATACTCGACTTATCCAGTTTTCACATGATAAAAAAACAGCTTCTTGCCTGGTATGCGGAAACCTTGGAACTTTTGATATTGTGGATGGCAAATTTACAATGCACTATACACAAGAAGAGCTTGATCGCTCTCGCCTTCGCTGGGGTGGCAAGCTTGAGCATTCTACAGAGATTAAGACCCAGGCCCAGCCAGCTGGAACCATTAAGAATCTAAAGGAACTTAAGCAGCCTTATGCTGATTTCAATCCTGGAGTATGGCCAGTGGATAAAAATGCCTGTGGAAATATATAGAGATTAGTATGAGTCAGAGAGCAGCTTTATGGCTGCTCTTTTTTTGTTTAAATAATAAAAATAATAATAATTACTATTTTTATATTGACAAAGCCAAGAATAATGTTAATATATAGATAACCATTATTGATTTTTACATATTTATGGTTTTAGTAAGGAAGTAAGTTTTATGAATTACAGTAGACAGAGAGAATCAATAAAAGAATATTTAATGTCTACCAGGGAGCACCCTACAGCTGAGGTTATTTATCAGCATGTTAGGGAGGAGTATCCTAAGATTAGTCTTGGCACCGTATATAGGAATCTGACACTTCTAGTGGATTTAGGCGAGGTGAAGAAGATTTCCACTGGCGATGGTACCGAGCACTATGATGGGGACACATCAGCCCATAGTCATTACTATTGCAGATGCTGCCACAGGATTTTTGATGTGGAGGTGACTCCTAGTATTGACCAGATTCTAGCTGCATCTAGTGTGGGGCTAGGGACAGTGGAGCAGGCTGCCTTACTATTTACTGGAGTATGTAAGGATTGTATTAATAATGATAATAATGTTTGAAAATTGGAAGGAGTTTAATTATGGCAAAGTATGTATGTCCTGTTTGTGGTTATATTCATGAGGGTGATAATCCACCTGAGGAATGTCCAGTATGTCACGTTTCTGGTGACAAGTTTAAGAAGGTAGAGGGTGAGCTTACTCTTGCTGCAGAGCATGAATTCGGTGTTTATGCTTCTACAGTTAAGAACAACCCTGATATCTCTGAAGAAGATAAGAAGTACATCTTCGAGCAGCTTAAGGCTAATTTCGAAGGAGAGTGCTCTGAGGTAGGTATGTATCTTTGCATGGCTCGTGTAGCTCATAGAGAGGGCTATCCAGAAATCGGATTATACTGGGAGAAGGCAGCTTTTGAAGAGGCTGAGCATGCAGCTAAGTTTGCAGAGTTGCTTGGTTCAGACCTTGAGTCAAACATGACAAATTCTACTAAGAAGAATCTTGCATGGAGAGTTGATTGCGAGTTCGGTGCTACACAGGGAAAGGTTGATCTTGCTACATGTGCTAAGAAGAATAATCTTGACGCTATCCATGATACAGTTCACGAGATGGCTCGTGACGAGGCTAGACATGGCAAGGCATTAAAGGGATTCTTAGATCGTTACTTTAACTAATTTAATAATTACTAATTTTTCCCAAAAGAAGGGCAGGATTTAATTCCTGCCCTTTTTTACGTTTACATTATCCCCCAGATTTGTTATAGTGTCCCTTGGATGGTATTCGATAAGAAACTATACCCTTATAATTTCTAAATTTTAAAAATAAAAGACCCGTGGCATGCTCGTATCATTCTGAACGAGACTGTATCACCTTAAATAAAGGAGGTGTTGCCATTGAAGGTTGGATTTGTAGGCGCTGGCAAAGTGGGCTGTTCCCTTGGAATGCTTTTTAACGAATGTCAGCACAATCTATTGGGCTATTATAGCCGCACTTCATCATCTGCTATTGATGCAGCTGATTTTACCAAATCAACTTATTTTCAAGATTTAGAGACATTAATTAAAGATAGTGATGCAGTGTTTATCACTGTTCCAGACGATGCGATTTCTATTGTGTGGGAGCAGATTAAGCACATGTCTATTACTGGCAAAATGATATGTCATTGCAGCGGATCTTTATCTTCAGAAATCTTTAAGGATATAGAAGAAACTGGCGCATTCGGTTTCTCAGTCCATCCATTACTGGCTGTATCGGATAGATACAATTCATACCAGGAACTTCCAAAAGCTTTATTTACTATTGAAGGAAATGAAAAACACATTGATGAAATTGAAGGCTTACTAACTGCCTGTGGTTTATCGACAGCACGTATAAGAGCCAAGATGAAAACTCGCTATCATGGTGCTGCAGTTTTAGCATCTAATCTTGTTGTGGGACTGATTCAGTCTGCAAAAGAGGAACTTCGTATATGCGGATTTTCAGAAGAGCAGGTAACAGATGCAATCACCCCTTTAATAGTGGGGAATGTGAACAAGGTGCTATCTGTTGGCACAAAGGATGCACTGACAGGTCCTATTGAAAGAAATGATGTGGGAACGGTGAAAAAGCACATAGATACCTTCGATGGAAATAATCTGGATGTGTACAAAATTCTTTCTAGAAAGGCTCTGGAAATAGCAAAGGATAAGCATCCAGACTTAGATTATAAAGCAATGGAACAATTATTATCTTCTTAAAAAAGGATGGAAAACAAAATGAAAAACACAGTAACAACTCTTCAGGAGATGAAGAGAAATGGTGAAAAAATCAGCATGCTCACATGCTATGACTACACCACTGCATGTCTCATGGAAGATGCAGGAATTAATGCAATTTTAATAGGTGATTCTCTTGGAATGACCATGATGGGATACAGCGATACCCTCCCTGTAACAGTGGATGATATTATCCATCATTGCGCAAGCGTATCACGTGGATTAAAGGATACATTTCTTGTGGCAGATATGCCATTTATGTCATATCAGACATCAGTTTACGATGCAGTAAAAAATGCAGGTAGACTTGTAAAGGAAGGCCATGCCCAGGCAGTAAAGCTTGAGGGAGGTGCTACTGTATGTGAGCAGATTAAGGCTATCGTAAATGCGGATATTCCAGTTGTGGCACACATTGGATTAACACCACAGTCAATCAATGCATTTGGTGGCTTTAAGGTACAGGGCAAAAATATTGAGCGTGCCCTTCAGATAGTAGAGGATGCCAAGGCAGTTGAGGCAGCCGGTGCCTTTATGGTTACTTTAGAGTGTGTTCCAGAGGAGCTTGCAACACTTATTTCTAAGGAACTTACTATTCCAACAATCGGTATCGGCGCTGGTGCTGGCTGCGATGGTCAGGTACTTGTATACCAGGATATGCTTGGAATGTTTTCTGGATTTAAGCCTAAATTTGTCAAGCATTATGCAAATATCGGTGAGGAAATGAAGAATGCATTTAAGGCCTATGATGAAGAGGTCAAGGCAAAGACTTTCCCAGCTGCAGAGCATAATTTTGCCATTGATGCTGATGTAATGAAGGCGGTGAGGGCAGCACAGGGTAATGCAGAATTTAGAGTAGAATTTGAAACTGAGACAGTGTAATAAAGGAGAAAAAATGTTAGTAGCAACAACAATAGAAGAAGTAAAAGCAAATGTAAGACAGTGGAAGAAGGATGGTCTTAAAATTGGTTTAGTACCAACTATGGGATATTTACATGAGGGGCACGCAAGCCTAATATCGCGTGCACGTGGGGAGTGTGACAAAGTAATCGTATCGGATTTTGTTAATCCAATTCAATTTGGTCCTAAGGAAGACCTTGCAACATATCCAAGAGATTTTGATGCAGATTGCAAATTATGTGAAGGTCTTGGCGCTGATTTAATATTTCACCCAGAACCAAGTGAGATGTACTGCCCAGATTTCCATTCCTATGTGGGAGTTGATACATTATCAGCTGGGCTTTGCGGCAAGAGCAGACCAATACATTTCAATGGTGTCTGCACAGTAGTTAGCAAGCTTTTCAATATAACAGAAGCAGACAAGGCATACTTTGGTCAGAAGGATGCTCAGCAGCTTGCAATTGTAAAGCGCATGGTTAGAGATCTTAATTTCAATATTGAGATAGTAGGTTGCCCTATCATCCGTGAGGAAGATGGTCTTGCAAAGAGCTCTAGAAATACATACTTATCAAAGGATGCTAGAGCAAAGGCAACTATTCTTCATAAGGCACTTACTAAGGGTGAAGAAATGGTTAGAGCTGGTGAGACTGACGCAATAAAAGTTCGCACAGAGATCACTAATATCATTGAATCAGAGCCTCTTGCGAAAATTGATTATGTTGAGGTGGTTGATTTAGGAGAGCTCCAGCAGTGTGATGTTATCGATGGGCCAATCCTTACAGCGGTAGCTGTTTACATTGACAATGTAAGATTGATTGATAACTTCATCGTTGAATAGCGATAAATAGATATTAGGAAACAGATAGTTTTATAGCTGATTTGAACTGTGATTAAAGCTATAGAATGATTCAGAGAAATGAGGATATTATGAATTTAACAATGCTTAAAGGTAAAATTCACAGAGCGACAGTTACACAGGCAGCCCTTGATTATGTGGGAAGCATTACTATTGATGAGGATTTGCTGGATGCTGCTGGAATTTTAGAATATGAGATGGTGCAGATTGTTGATGTAGAAAATGGCAATCGCTTTGAGACATACACTATCGCCGGTGAGCGTGGAAGTGGAGTAATCTGTCTAAACGGTGCAGCGGCACGCTGCGTTCAGGTGGGAGATCATGTAATTATCATGTGCTATTGCAGCATAGATGCTGATGAAGCAAAAGGCCACAAGCCTAGCGTAGTTTTCGTAGATGATAAAAATGACATAAAGCGCATCACATGCTATGAGAAGCACGGAAGACTAGAGGATATGTCCTGAAAAGATATCTTGTAAATGATTGCACATAGCAGGTCATCAATTGTATGGCCTGCTATTTTGTTGCAATAAAATATAAGATTAAGGAAATCATCTAACTATTTAATATTTGGTTTGCCATTTAGAATATTCATAATAAAAAACAGCGAGGAATTATTATGAACAAACTAAAGATTAAAATTGGAATAATGTCCATTTGCGCGGTGGCTCTTTCCTATATGGTGTTGCCGCCAATTATAGCAAGCATCGGGGCAGATTTTCCTGGAGTCAATGAGACATTGGTGCAGATGGTTTATACTCTGCCAAGTTTATTATTTATCATTGGATCACCCCTTAGTGGAATTGCCATGAGCTACATTAATAAAAAGACTATAGCCCTATTTGCCTTGGGATGTTATTTGATAGGCGGACTATTTCCTTTCTTTTTCAATTCAAGTATATGGTTACTTTTGGTTGGAAGCTTGATAATAGGCGTTGGTACAGGATTTTTGATGCCGCTTATTAATGGATTTATAGTGCAATATTTTGATAAACAAGAGCGAGCTACTCTTATGGGAATGAATGCTATTTTTACAGCCCTTGGAGCTCTTGCATTTATTTTTATAGCTGGTCAGTTGGCTAGATTTGGATGGAAATATACGTATCTGGCATTTACTCTTGTGATTGTCATAATCATATTAGCTGTCATTTGTCTTCCAACTGGAGAGCCACAGAAGGCAGAAGTCTCTGATAACAATGGCAAGACCAGTGCTTTTGAGATGAATCCATATATATTTGGATTGTTTGTAATTGGATTTATTTATTTCGTAATGCAGAATTCCTTTAATACAAATTCATCCGCATATGCGATAAATGTTTTAGGTAAAGATGCTGCTATGGCAAGCCTTGTTACCATGATTAACACATTAGGTGGAATTACTGGTGGTATGAGTTTTAGCTGCATTGCATACAAGACAAAGAATCAGGTAGAGACGCTAACTCTAGCAATTGTTGCAGTGGGATTCTTTGTTACCTGCTTAATCCCAAGTACTATAGCGTTCCTTGTTGGAAGCTTTTTTATTGGATTTGGTTTTGCTTTATTTAATGCAGCTGGTTCATATTTACTTTCTTATAATACGAGACCAGAGACTAACGCATTTACGGTATCGGTGTATTTAGCCCTGATTAATTTTGGCGCAGCAATTTCTCCGATTGTGGTTAATGCTTGTACAGGATTTCTGGGAAAAGAAATCTCAATCAAGTTTTTATTTGTAGGAATTGTAATTGCAGTAATTAGTGTGTGCTCATACTTTTTAAATGTTAAGAAGGATAATTAGTATGTGAATTTGTAAGAATAAATAGATAACCCCTAGTCAATCAGGAATGATTAACTAGGGGTTGTTTTGGCTTTAATAAAGTTTAGGTGTTATATATAGAATATCTATTATTGCAATCACCCATAGATGAAGAGGATAGAAAATATAGAAGAACCATTTGCTAAATGCAGTTTTTCTTCCTTCCTGTCCGTTGTATAGAAAGATGAAAGGAACAACCAATAAAGTCATCCAATCACTGTTAAAACAGAACATTTGGAAACTGTTTTGTATTCCTGCAAATCCACCGTAGAAGGCAAAGAACATAAATATGCTGTATATGATAATTGCAATAGCCTGTTTTGCCTTACTATCATGGAAGAAGTAAGCGAACAGAATTAATGGAATCAGTTGGATTCCACCTTCTAACATAATATAGTTACCAAATGGCAAAGGAATAAATAAGATTAGAGCAACAAAAGTCATGAGAATTGCCGCTACTTTTAGCATATATTTTTTTCCAGTCTCCTGGGTATTCTTTGCAATGTCAAAGAGCCATATGATGGTAAATCCAAAAGCAAGTGTTAGGAAAATATTATCCGGAATACCATCGCCATTAAAAACTATATATGAGATTACGCTTCCGATTTGCGTAATAATTGCTGCGATCCAAAGGCGAGCGCAATATTTACCTTTGGATTTAGTATGGAAAAATCCATCAACCATCAACCAGGCAAAAAGTGCTGAAACAAATCGTGTTATTGGATGCACAATTGGGTTTAGAACTGTAGGACAGCGCAGCCATAAATTATCAAGAACCATAAATATCAGCGCAATGTTTTTCAATTGAGCTCTATTTAATCCAAATTTCATAACATCAACTCCTTTTTGTTTTCTAATACTTTTATAGATTAATATCTAACCTGCGTAAGCTATATTGGTGAATAAATCGTACTCGCTTACACCGTCTACATAGAATACTTCGCGGCCATCCTCTTCTTTAGAGCTGTAGATGAGATAGCCGAGAAATTCATCATTCTCATCGGAAAAACCGATGCAATTTTGTCCTAGGATACAAGGATAAATTTTATCTCCTGCCTTAGCTGATTTTGGCTCCTCACCGGATTCATCATAGAATGTAATATCCTGTTTCAGTTCAAGTCCGGTTGGGTTTGTGATTTTAGGATGTTTTTCGGCAGTCCAAAGGCCGGTCTTATCATAATAAAATTGATTAGAAGTAATCCAAGTACCAAAGACGTCTACAACCTCTCCTAATAAGAGATTATTATCGGTAAATTCATAAACATTATATCCATCTAAAGAGTCGATTTCCTTAAGCTCGCCATCTTCCCATCTGTACAAAATAGTCTGATAGGTACAACAAATTCCACTAAGAGAGGCAATTACATAATTGCCATCTTCAGCTTGAGAATAGTATGCCGATGCAAATTCGATGTCTGGATCTGTATTCTCATCTACGACGGATATAGTTTGATCCTTAATTTGAATGTCATAGTAGTATTTGTCTTCATCCTCTAAATAATTAGACTCAAAAGTGATTTCATCCATTTGACCATCAGAATCAATATCTATCTCTTTAGGGCTATTTTCCTCCAATTGAAGAGAAAAGAAGTCTTGGTCTGTGGCGTCACTATCATCTGAATCTTCTTCATCAGTTGATGCAGCAGTTTCAGTTGTGGTCTGCGCTGGTGTATTTCCTGCCACCTCTGTGTTGTCTGGTTTGTTTTCCCCGCAAGAAGTGAGCATAGCTGCAGACAATGAAAGTGATATTAATAAATTTAATTCTCTTTTCATAACTACCTCCGTTTTAAAACATTAATTGTTTGTACAATAATATGCTAAAAACTGTATTATGTCAAATAATACAGTTTGCAGACTAGAATGTTCATACAAATAATGGCATAATAAATAGAGTTAATTTATGAAAAATAGAAATAAGGGGGGCTAATTATGAATAAAGAATTTCTTGAAGAACGTGAATTTAAAAAATTGCTGGCAGAAAAGAAATATAAGATTTATTTCCAAGAGGAAAGTGACTGCGTTATAGCTGAAACAGAAGTAGGTGATGTGGTTGTCGCCTTTAGTGAGTATGAATATTACTCTATGAATCCGGATGAAATCGAGCAAAAAATATATGAGGGAATAAAGTCTAGGAGTAGATAAGGATAATAAATGAGCGATAAAAATAAGATTGTTATAAGAGCATATAAAGGGATGGTTCTAGCCATAGTTAGTTTTATATGTTTGATAATATTGACTGTACTTGTATTATTAGGTGGAGCATTTGATTTTGAGGCATTTGAGTTTAGTTATAATTGCTTGAATATTGCATACGCATTTTATATTGCTGTCGCAGCATTTGTAGTTTTAATAATAGTTGGTATAGGTCTATATTCTTCCAGCAAAAATGATTCTGCCTGGGACGACTTGATAACAATAGATACAGATAGTATAGAGGATAAAAGATTATCTATTAATGAGATAGCGCGCAAGAATAATATTGTGCTCCCAAAGCTTTTTATAGGCATGTTATTACCTATTATTCCTTTTATTATTTTTTCGGTTCTTGAGACTGCTCTTGAAGATTATGATTTCAAAATGCCAGAGCCAGAAGTTGAAGTGGAAGAAATAGCGGACGAGACTATAGATTTTGATTTAGATGTTGAAGATAAACTTGAATCAGAAGCTAATCATGATGCAGTTATTGATGAGATAGATGATAGCGAATCTTCATATGATCCATTTGAGTATACGAATATAGAAGATGAAAAGATAAAAGAACTAATGACGGAGATGGAGAGTATAGCGGAGGATAATGGGTATCTAGCTCTGACTTGTGGATATAATGATGAGGCTGAAGAATATGATATCCTATTTGACAGTGATTACGATTATAATTCTAAGGATTGGAGTGGCAATCATCTTTATGTCAGGACGGATAGTTATGGAAATGTAATATGGTGTTCATATATCTTTTATTTTAATGAAGAGTTGTCCGATTCTAGTAATTTAGCTGATGCAAAAAAGTATATTGCTGATATGAGTAAATTATTAGAACTTTTCTATGATGCTGGTCTAATAAAAGATAAGGAATATTTTGAAGAGACAAAAATAGAAGATACTATAGTAGAAGATATAAGAAAAGAAGAAAAGGGATGGATAAAGAGAAAAATTAATTCAGAGATGAGTGTGGTATATGAAATTGAGAACGTCAATGGTGAATACCATGACTATGAGGATTGCTTCGAGGTTCATATTTACTATGAAAACCCTGAGAAATAAAAAACTTACACAGACAAAAAAATTCTGCTATAATCCCTACTTGTGTTAAAAATATAGAAGATGTACGCAGGTATCATTGGAAACGCACACCCTTGTGGTGATAACGAACAACACGCTGAAGTCTTCTCTGGTTTTATGAAAGGAGAAACAACGTGTTACCACAGAATAAGTTTCAAGAAGTTATTTTTACAATGTTTATGGCTTTTGTCATGGTGTATGCAATGATTTGCTACAATATCTCACTTAATGTTGGAGGATTAAAGAATTTTGTATTTCTCGCTGCATTTAAGGAGATGATAGTCATGTGGCCTATTGCAGTAGTATTAGAATTGCTTTTTGTTGGCAAGCTGGCACAGAAGCTTGCATTTAGATTCGTCACACCAGGCAAAGATTCAATTATAATGGTGATTCTTGCAATTTCTACAATGTCAGTTTGCCTCATGTGTCCGCTCATGAGTTTGACAGCAACAATTCTTTTTAAGAATGCTGGAATTGAGATTGTGGCTGTATGGCTTCAGACTACAGCTATGAATTTTCTAGTAGCTCTCTGTTGGCAGATTTTCTTTGCGGGCCCATTTGTTAGAAATGTTTTTGGCTTTTTTGTAAAGAAGAAAAATAAACATATATAGATGATGTTTTCCGATGCAAAGGAAAAATATGGGGAGCCAGAAATTGAGAGAGGAGCATTTACAAGCTTTCCAGATGGAAAATAATAAGGGATAAAAAATAAGCCCCGCTAGAAGTTAGAAGGAGAATCTAAATTCTAGCGAGGCTTTTTTATTTATAATTTACTGAATATCATTTGCGATATCGATGTTTTCGCCTGTGATTCCTACCCAAGCGCCATCCTTTGCTTCAGATGCTTCTGCATGAGCAAGGAGCCACTTGTTAGTAGCTGTAAGAAGCTTGTCCTCTGTGTTAAGGCGAGGGAAGTCTGGGCAGCCTACATTTGTTCCCTTTGGAAGACCAACAAGTACCTGGAATCCAGAATCCTTGTGTGCCTGACATGGAGCATAGTGAAGTGCTGTTGCGTATACTTCAATCATTGTGCCTGCTGGGCAGAAGAATGCTTTTACTTTGTTAGAATCAAGCTTGAAATCAACGATTTCTTCTCTCTTTGCAAGAAGTAAAATGAAATCTGTAGCTCCTAAGTTAATCTCGCTTGAGCGATGATACTCAAGGCAGTTGAGCTTTGTGTTGTGACCGTTGCACCAACCAAACTGCATTGGTGAACCACCAAATAATGAATTAGTGATTTTATCTGCAGCAGCAAGTGACTGAAGTTCCTTCTCCTCTGCCACATAGTCTGTGCCTTCTGGAATAGGTGTCTTATCTCTAAGAGCCTCTACAATTGCCTTTTTCTCTGCTTCATACCCCTCGATAATTCTTCCATAGTTAGTAAACTCTGGATCTGTTACATTATAAATTTTCATCATATCCTCCTTTTACATAGAGTAGGACTAATCCCATAGATACCATGGGAATGCCAGAATCTTGCCAGATGCCTTCTCTTTTATTTGGCAAGAAGTCCCACTTTTTCTTGAATAAAATTATACAGCTTATGGTTTTTCCCTGCTTATAAATAATTAACTAAATAGAGTCAAAAAATTGTCTGGCAAAGCTCCAGTAAAAGCCGTGATAGGACAATTTTTAACTTGTGCAAGAGATGACATAAATCTGTTGCACAGGATTTTTTATAAAAGAGACAAGATGCAAATATTGAATTAAAATCAAAAAAATTTCTAAAGTGAGGGCCTTCTTTTTTTCATAGAATAAAGCTAGTCAAAGACAAGAAACGTAGATGACAAAAGGAGAATTATTTACATAAGAAAAGGAGAAGACAATGGGAAAAAAACTTCCAGTTGGTATTCAGGTATATGGTCTTAGAGACTTGCTTGAAAACACACCAGAAAATTTCAAAAATGTTATGACAAAAGTGAAGGAAATGGGGTATGACGGAGTTGAGCTTGCTGGCCTCTATGGCTTGGAGCCAAAGTTCGTTAAGGAGACTCTTGATGAGGTTGGTCTTATTCCTATCTCGGCTCACGTAGCATTCCAGGAAATGATGGATGACATCGACAAAGTCATTGCAGATTATTCAGTAATCGGAGTGAAATATCTTGTAATGCCTTATATGGCTGAGGAATATCGTCCAGCTAATCCAGAAGGTTTCAAGGAGTTCCTTCCATTATTAAATCAGGTGGGAGAGAAAATTCACAAGGCAGGAATGACTTTCCTTTATCACAACCACGATTTCGAGTTTGTAAAGCTTGAAAATGGCAAGTGGGGATATGACGAAATGTTTGATGCAATTCCAGCAGAGAACTTGCAGTCAGAGCTTGATACTTGCTGGTGTGATGTAGCAACAGGTGAGGCACCAGAATTCATCAAGAAGTACACTGACAGAATCCCAGTAGTTCACCTTAAGGACTACATCAAAAAGGGTGAAGTTAAAAATATGTACAAGCTCATCGGAATCGATGAGGAAGAATCTGAGGGAGACACAGGATACTTCGGATTCCGCTCAGTTGGCTTTGGCCAAATGCTCTGGGAGCCAGTACTTGAGGCAGCCATTGATGCCAACGCACAGTGGGTAATCGTAGAGCAGGATGAGCACTACGAACTTGAGCCACTTGAGTGCGCTCGCCGCAGCCGCGAATACCTACGTATCCTTGGCTGGTAAAACCGTATGCGGCCATTTAGTTTTTCATGCTCCCGCAGGGCACCCTTCATACTCGGGCATGGGCCCCACCCGCCCGGTGTAGGTCCCTCCCATGCCCGGCATGACTCTTCCCTGCTCGCGCTTGCCAAGTGAGTGAGGCCGCAATTGATATTATTAGAACAAGTAAATATAGCCGGCGAGTCCGGTAGGCATCAAGCTCTTAGGTCTCTCAAGCGAGACATGTAGTCGAGCGGAGAGACTCTAAGGCTTGTAGACGTAACCGGACGGATTACGTAGCCACGAAATATTAGGAGGAAAACATGAAAAAGGAAATTAGAATTGCGATTATTGGATGTGGTATGATTTCACATCGTCACATGACAGTTATTGAAAACCTTAATAAGAGAGGGGAGAACCTTAGAGTTGTAGCTGCCGCTGAAATCGATAAGGAGAGACTTTTAGCTTGGGGCAAGCAGTATGGTATCGATGAGAAGGACCTCTATCAGGACTTCCGCGAGATGCTTAAGAGAGATGACATTGATGAGGTGGAGGTATGCGTACACAACAACCTTCATACTTCAGTGGCTACTGCAGTTATGGCAGCTGGTTTCCCTTGCTACTCAGAGAAGCCAATGGCTTGCTCATACGCTGATGCTAAGATTCTCTATGATGCACAGAAGAAATATGGACAGAAGCTTGCAGTTCAGATTAGCTCAATTTACAACCCACAGACACGTATTGCAAAGAAGATGATAGAGGAAGGCAAGCTTGGTAAGGTTTACCATGCACGCTCAGTTGGTCACAGACGTCAGGGACGTCCAGGTTACGATATGCAGTTCTTCTCAAAGGACTTCATTGATCCAGAGATTGGTGTACATGGTCCATTATTTGACCTTGGTATTTATCACCTTGCACAGATGCTTTATGTACTTGGTATGCCAGAGCTTGAGAGCGTATACGGTGTTCAGTCTTGCGATTATTGGACACATCCAACAATCGATGCTCAGACAAACCGCAAGGCTCCAGTAGAGGATTTAGGTATTGGTATTGCAAGATTTAAGAATGGTCTTTCAATGGATATCTATGAGGACTGGGCTATTCACATGGATGAAATCGGAACAAGCTTCATCGCTGGTAAGAACGGCGGTATTAAGTTTATCGATGTTGACTCAACAGGTGGTCCTATGGCTGTTCCAGAGGGCGGTGGAATCGTAGGTGGCGGTCACCTTCAGACTCCAAAGCTTGAGCACTTCGGTGTTGATGAGGATGGCAATTTATTTGCAACAAAGCTTGATTGTGCAATTGGTGACATCACTGGTCAGCAGGAGCTTGCTCTTCACCCAGAGATGGTTATGTACAATGACAACCAGCTTCACTGGTATTCATACCTTCGCGGCGACCTTACAGATGAGACAAGAATTGATTCACCATACATTGCTATGCAGACAGCATTCCTTTCAGAAGGTGTTGTTCTTTCAAATGAGCTTGGTCGCTCAGTTACAGCTGATGAAATCAAGAAGATGTCTAAGTCAATTGCTATCCGCGAGCAGAAGACAGACTTTGGTGTAATCAAGTACGATTTTGATGAGTACGTTCCAGAGTAAAGAGGGGATAATTATATAAAGCTTACAATTCCCTAGCATCCAATCATTTTTTGACAAATGATAGTTAGTTTTATACTATAGTTTCTATCACTTAGGGAGAATGATATGTTGGGGAAGTTGAAGGAGAGAAGTTTACAGAAACAAGGCAGAGTCTACATTGCGCTAGCAGTATGCCTTGTTTCTTTTTTTGTTATAGGAATTTTAGGCAGGCTTTTATACAATTTAATGGCCAATGAAAAGAGGGTGGCGGACAAACTGGTGGTAGTATCACCTCACCCAGTTAGCTTTATGGAGCCTCTCATAAATGAGTTTGAAATCGAAACAGGAATTCAGGTGGAGGTCATAAGCTGTGGTACCACAGAGGCTATTCAGATGATAGAAGAGGATGAGAATGTGGACTTGATGTGGGGCGGCTCAGTGCTCACAGTTGGTCCATACAAGGATGATTTTCTATCATATAAAAGCAATGCATCGGATTGTCTCTACCCACAGTTCAAGGACAATTCCTTTAACACCAATTGCTTTACTGACGTGCCTAGTGTGTTAATGGTAAATACGGATTTGATAGGTGATATTAAAATCTCGGGTTATGAGGATTTGCTGCAGCCTGAGCTAAAAGGGAAAATCGCATTTGCGGATCCTAACAAGTCCTCATCATCCTACGAGCATCTTGTAAATATGCTCTACGCCATGGGCTCAGATGATTCTGATGGAAATGCCAACGGAGATACACCATCTGTTAACTCAGAAAAAGGATTTGAATACGTAAATGCGTTACTGAAGCAGCTAGATGGAAATCTACTGGATAGTTCATCAGAAGTATATGAGGGTGTTGCCAATGGTAAATATGTGGTGGGTCTTACATTTGAGGAGGCTGCACTTACCATGCTTTCAGCTGGAAAGCATGTGCGTATCATCTACATGAAGGAGGGAGTAGTTTCCACTCCTGACGGTATCTACATTAATAAGAACACTAAAAGAGCCGATGATGCCAAGGCATTTGTGGACTTTATGCTAAGCTATGACACCCAGGTCTATGTGGCTCAGTATCTAGGCAGACGTTCTGTCAGGACAGACGTATCCAATTCCTCAGAGGTACTTGCCAAGGCCCAAATCAACATGATTGAAGTTGATAGAGACTTTGTTATAGAAAGCAGAGAAAAATGGCTTTCAGAGTTTAGTGATATAGAAAAAAAGAGGAGGGATTAGTATGGCCAGTGAAATAAAATCCTTCCAGGAAAATATTAGAAAGTCTTTTATTTGGTACTCCCTCACACCTGTTATCATCATTGTCATTACAGCAGTTGTTATTTTTATTTCAGCCTGGGGAATAAGCCTTAGGATGTCTACCATTAATGAAAATGAAGATATAAAAAACAGGATAGATTCAGCCATGAACACCTATTATTCCATGGTTGATAAGGTAAGTGATATAGTGGTTGATTCTGAAGACAACAACCAGGAGGATAAGATATTTGCCACCCTATATAGAGCTACATCTAACTATGATGAGCTGGGAGAGCTGATTATTTTAGATGGAAGTGGAGACACTGTTTTCACCAGTGGGGAAAGCACATATCCATTTTTAACACAGCGTGGTATGAATAACTGGGGTGTGTGGAAAATGGCCAAGAGGCATCCTGATGAGACTAATACCATTCTATTTGAAGGCAAGCTTTTCATAGTTAAGGGCGTATATGAAAATGACAAATTAAAATATGGGATTTTTTATATAGTGCCATCTGAGGTCATAAGAAATCAGTTCAAAGGCGAGGAGAAGTCAGTACTGATTACCGACAGTCTAGGCTGGGTTTATCTATATAATAACAAGGCTCTGTTAGATGATTTCGGGCGAGTAGACCCTCAGCTTGAGAATGCCTCCGGATATACCATAATTGACGGGCATATTTATTATGGAAAAAGAATAGATAGCAAAAAGGGGATATCCGTATATACGATATCTGACGTCCACAGGAGTATTCGCACCATAGAAGTAATAGTACTTATTATAGTGATTATATTCATTGGCATTATACTAATCTCCTATAGAAATGCTGATAACAGTTCTAGAGAATACACCAAGGATGTTAAGAAAATCGAGCAGGCTTTTGAGGCTGTCCAGCAGGGCGACTTGAATGTCAGTCTTAATATAGACAGTAGCACAGAGTTTCAGACTATAGGTCGAGACTTCAATCAGATGCTTGAGGGACTTAAGGAGGAGATTGCACAGAATCAGGAGCTGGCAGAGAATGCAGCATTCTCACAGGTGAAGCAGCTTGAAAGCCAGTTTAACCCTCACTTTTTATTTAACACATTAGATAACATCAGGTTCATGGCCAAAATCGATGCCAAGGCTGCAGATAAGATGATAGTATCTCTTTCAGGACTTCTTCGTTATAGTATCAGGGAGACCAGGGATGAGGTGACAGTTCAGGAGGATTTGCATAATCTGCAGCTGTACCTTAATATTTTACAAATCAGATTCAACAAGAGATTCTCTTACTCAATTGACGTGGCAGAGGAGATCTACGATTGTCTGATTCCAAAGCTTGTTATCCAGCCACTAATTGAGAATGCTATCAAATATGGATTTGAGGGAAGAGAGACTCTTGATGTGAAAATAAGGGGAACACAGCATCAGGACAATATTATCTTTGTTTGTGAGGACAATGGAGCAGGAATGGATCAGGCTCTTCTAGTAGAACTTAAGCAACAGCTGGAGGGTGAGAAGAATGAATCATCCCACCTAGGCCTTTACAATATTCACCGCAGAATTCAGCTGATGTACAAGGGTGACTACGGTCTTAATATAGAAAGCGAAAAAGATAAGGGAACATTGGTAAGAGTTACAATACCAAAGCATAGATAGGGAATAGTTATGTATAGAGTGTTAATTGCAGAGGATGAAGATATCATCCGCAAGGGAATTGCCTACACCATGGACTGGGTATCCATGGGATGCACCATTGTAGGTGAGGCGTCAAATGGAAAAGAAGGAATCGAAAAGATAAAGGAGCTCAGTCCAGATATAGTTCTTGCTGACATTAAGATGCCTATAGTAGATGGAATTGAGATGGTAAAAACTGCAGGCAGTCAGGCACAGTTCAAAACTATTATCATGACAAGCTATGCAGATTTTGAATACGCCAAGCAGGCTATAGATTTAGGCGTATCGGCCTACCTGATGAAGCCTGTGGATGAGGATGAGCTTAAGAAAAATGTTGGGAAAATCATCCAGGAAATCGAAAAGGACAATCAGCTTAAGCAGATATCAGAGAAGCAGACTGTGTACGTGAAATCTGATGCGGACAATGATTATGTTCAGCACATTTTAACTGCCACTGAGTCCAGATATGCTGAGAAGATTAGCATAGAGAGTTTTTCTGAAGAACTTGGTGTGTCTGCCAGCTACCTATCGAGAAAGTTCAAGGAAGCCACCGGCTCTACTTACCTGGATTTCCTTAATAAATACAGAGTTCAAAAGGCTATTAAGTTACTTGAAACTGGAAAATATAAGATATATCAGGTGTCAGATATGACTGGATTTTCAGATTATAAGCATTTTAATACAGTGTTTAAAAGATATACAGGCAGCGCACCATCTGAGTTTGTCAAATAGGACACTGCCTGAAAGCTGCTATTAATTTGCTATAAAAAGCACTCCTAAAGTGCCAGGACCACAGTGGGAAGATACAACTGCCCCTGCATTGGTCTCAAGTATTTCATCGAAATGATTAAGCTCCTTTAGGTAATTGAAAACAGAATCAACTACTGCCTTATCACAGCCTGAGTGGGTAATGAAAACTCTCTCAGGTCTTGCTGATAGAAGGTCTTTTTCCATATCCTTTACATAGTCCATCACATATTTCTTTCCGCGATACTTTTTCTCTGGACGCATGGCGCCATCTATAACCGCAATACGTGGGTGAAGCTTAAGTGCACCACCTACTAGAGCTGCAAGTCCTGAGCATCTACCACCTCTATGGAGATAAATAAGAGTATCTATTACAAAGCTGGCGCGGACCTTACCGCTTATAGACTTAATTTCATCTACAATGTCTGAAGCCTTCATACCCTTGGCTGCAAGCTCAGCTGCGTACAGTACCTGGAGGCCTATTCCTGTAGAGAGATTGGCAGAGTCAATTACATGGACTCTATCAGACATCTCTAAGTCCTCTGCCGCAAGTCTGCAGTTGTTGAAGCTGGCAGACATAGAGGATGATATGGGAAATACGATATATTCATCATCACTATCTTTATCAAGGAACTGTTCAATATCCTCTACACTAGGAGCTGCAGTCTTAGGTGTCTGACCATGCTCATCAGACCAGGCGTACAAATCCTGTGGAGTGATGTTCTTACCATCTTTATATTCCTCGTCTCCAAGACGTACATAAAGAGGGATTATTCCGATGTTATATTTCTCCACCAATTCTGGTGATAAATCGCAAGTGCTATCCGCTAAAATTTTAATCATAACCATCCTCCATTATTATTAATAAAATCATCTTTATCAGTACAAATTTTAATACAAGTAAGGCAGGAACTCAAAGCAATAATAGAAGATGTTTACATTGCATGCAATTTATACTATTATTTCATCTTAGTGATGATATATCACTTGGGTTTGTAGGGGCGCCCCTTACGGAGATAATTTATGGAAAAGAAGAAAATTTCATCAGTTCAATTGATACCACTGAGCTTTCTTATTGCTATTGCCATAGGAGGGCTCATTTTAATGCTTCCTATTTCTTCGGCGGCAGGTCAGTGGACTAATCCATTGGTGGCATTTTTTACTTCAACCACATCCACCTGTGTTACGGGACTTGTAGTGGTAGATACATATAGTTATTTCAGCACCTTTGGTCACATAGTTATTCTGTGTTTGATACAGGTAGGTGGTCTTGGAATAATTACTGTTATATCCATGGTCATGCTTATCACCCAGAAGAAGTTCTCCCTAGGAGACAGGAAGATGCTTCAGGATTCCCTGAATCTAGATACGGATGTGGGAATACTTAGGCTTTTGATTAGAATTTTCAAGGACGTTTTCAAGGTAGAATTATTTGGAGCAGTCTTATATTCCATATCATTTATTCCAGAATTTGGTGTGGGACGAGGAATCTGGTATTCCATTTTCCATTCTATTTCAGCCTTCTGTAACGCGGGAATCGATATTATTGGGGACAGAAGTCTGATGGATTACAAATCAAAGCCACTTGTAATGTGCACCACCATGATTCTTATTGTACTTGGCGGTTTAGGTTATGTAGTCTGGTTTGATATGTCAGAAAAAATAAAGGCGGGAATTGTAAAGAAATTTACTCCAGTGCAGATTTTTAAGAGATTTGAAGAGCACACAAAGCTTGTTGTGACAGTAACAGCAACACTGATTGTTTCCGGCGCATTATTCTTTTTTATAGCAGAATATAAAAATGCAGGCACCATTGGAAACCTGTCATTGTTTGATAAGACAATAAACAGCTTTTTCGAGTCAATCACTCTCAGGACGGCGGGATTTAGCTCTTTTCCACAGGAGAATATGACTGATTTTTCTTGTGTTATGTCATATATATTGATGTTCATCGGTGGTTCTCCAATAGGAACAGCCGGCGGCGTTAAAACAGTTACCATTTTCCTCGCTTTACTTAATGTTATTTCGTACATTCATGATGATGACCAAAGTATCATTTTCAATAGACGAGTTACAGACGAAAGCATGCGAAAGGCCACAGTTATCGTATCAGTTGCAGCATTTGCAATTGTAGTGCTTACTCTTTTACTTATAGTTACTAACAAGGTAAATATGCAGGATGGACTTTACGAGGTCATAAGCGCATCAGCTACCGTAGGATTGTCCCGAGGACTTACATCCAGCCTTGATTCGGTAGGGCAAATAGTGATTATTATAGCCATGTACTTGGGAAGAATAGGACCTATTTCCCTTGCCATCTTTTTTGCAGGCAGAGGCCATCACAAAAGCAAATGTAGATATCTAGAAGGGGATTTCTTTGTAGGATAAGGAGAATAAAATGAAAAAGACAATAGCAGTTTTAGGACTAGGAAAATACGGAATCAGCCTTGCTAAGAGCATGTATGAAATGGGGGCTGATGTTTTAGTTGTAGATAACAATCGTGACAAGCTGAAGGATATGGACGGATATTGTACAGCTGCAGTGTGCGCTGATCTTACCAACGAAGACGAGGTGGAAATGCTTGGTCTTAAAAATATGGACATTGTTGCCATAGCCATGGGTGGTAATCTATCAGCCAGCATTATGTCAGTTGCAGTTGCTAAGGAGCTTAAGGTGCCACTTATTGTTGCCAAAAGTTCATCGGACCGTATGACATCAATTCTTAAAAAAATCGGTGCCAACAAGGTCATCGTTCCAGAGGAGTACGGCGGAGAGCAGTCAGCTAGAATTCTTGCATCAGATACATTCTTAGACTACTTCAAGGTAGATGAAAACCTGTGTATGGTAGAAATGCTTCCTATGCCAAAGTGGGTAGGCAAAAATATGATAGAGCTTAATCTTCGTAAGAACTACAAGATTAATGTTATCGCATATATGAATCATAAAACTGGTCATTGGAAGACAATTGACCCAGCAGAGCCACTTGATGCGGACAATGAGTTGCTCATTGTTTTAGAGAGAGATCAGTTAAATAGAATTAATAAACAATAAACCTAGTTCAGAAAATCGGATAATAAAACAGAAAACTGGGTATTTATAAAAAGCTAACTTTTTTATCATGTATTTATCAATTAACCGAAAGGAGAAGAAAACATGAAAAAAAGGTTAGCTTTATTTTTTGCCGGTTTAATGGCATGTAGCCTTGTAGGTTGTGGGGGAAATGATGGAAATGAAGGAGCTACAGCAGAGGAGGCAACATCAATTGTTGCTGAGGAGAATGTAGATGAATTCCAAAAATTAATTGACGCCGCTAAGGAAGAGGGCACACTTGTTGTTTACGGTTCTTGCGAGGAGGAATACCTTGCAGCAGCTTGCGAGAACTTTGAGAGATTATATGGAATCGAAGTTCAGTATCAGAGATTATCTACTGGCGAGGTTCAAAGCAAGATCGAGGAGGAAAATGGAAATCCATCAGGTGATGTTTGGTTTGGAGGAACAACAGATCCATACAATGTTGCAGCAGCTGAGGGACTTTTAGAGTCTTATGATGCAATGAACGCAACACACTTAATGAGCGATGAATACAAGGATGCAGACGGATATTGGTATGGAATTTACAAAGGTATCCTTGGATTTATGGTAAATACAGATGAGCTTGACCGTATGGGAATTGAAGCTCCAGCAGATTGGGCAGATTTGACAGATGCTAAGTACAAGGGATTGGTTTGGATGTCAAACTACAACACAGCTGGTACAGCAAAGCTTATCATCAACACAATGGTTCAGAAATACGGACATGACGAGGGAATCAATTACCTTGTTGACTTAGATAAGAACGTAGAAGTTTACACAAAGTCAGGTTCTGGTCCATCTAAGAATGTTGGAACAGGCGAGTGCGTAGTTGGTGTAGGTTTCTTACATGATGCATTGGCACAGATTGTTGACAATGGATATGAGAATATCAATCTTATTATCCCATCATCAGGCACATCATACGAAATCGGTGCTACAGCAATCTTTAAGGGATGCCAGCATCCAAACGCAGCAAAGCTTTGGATTGAATATGCCCTTAGCCCAGATTGTGTAGAGCTTGCAGCACAGAATGGTTCATACCAGTTCTTATTACTTGATAATGCAACACAGCCAGAAGTTGCTGCTGAATATGGTCTTGATCCAGACAATGTAATGGATTATGACTTTGAGGATGCAAAGGAAAATACAGCTCAGTATGTTGAGGATGTAATGAATGCATTAGGCAGCGCAGCTGACGATCGTTTCCAGACAGAATAAGTCACGTATCACTTTTAAGGCGGGTGTTTTTCATCCGCCTTATATATTAAGAGGGAGGAATCAAAGATGGCAAAGAGTCAAAGTGCCAGTCTTGAACGAAAGAAGCTTTTAGCGGATCCAATTCTTTGTACAACAATAGTTCTTCTTGTTGTATTCTTAACAGTTTTCATATTGTATCCGCTGGCAATTTTGCTGGTAGACAGCTTCGTTTCAGATAATGGAATTACAACTGATATTTTCAAAAGAGTAATGGGGCTTTCCAATTTTAGAAGGGCCATTACAAACACATTAAAGGTGGGATTTTTAGTTGGTATTATCTCAACAGTAATAGGCCTATTATTTGCCTATGTTGAGGTATACGTAAAGCTGAGAACTAGATTTATAGAGGGATTGTTCAAATTGGTTTCAATGCTACCTGTAGTATCACCACCATTTGTACTTTCACTTTCGATGATTATGCTTTTCGGTAAAGCAGGAATAATTACACGTTTTCTTCTTAAAATATATGACAACAGCGTCTATGGTTTTTGGGGAATAGCAATTGTTCAGACACTTACATTTTTCCCAGTCTGCTACATGATGTTAAAGGGACTTCTGAAAAATATAGATCCATCCCTTGAGGAAGCAGCTAGAGACATGGGCGCATCTAGACTAAAGGTATTTATGACAGTTACCTTTCCACTTATTTTGCCAGGTTTAGGCAATGCCTTTTTGGTAACCTTTATAGAATCAATCGCAGATTTTGCCAACCCTATGATTATTGGTGGTTCCTACGACACATTAGCCACTACAATTTATCTGCAGATTACAGGAGCCTATGATAAGCAGGGTGCAGCAGCTATGGCTGTAGTCCTCCTTGGTATTACACTTCTGATGTTTATGGTACAGAAATATTATCTGGAAGCAAAATCCACCGCAACACTTTCTGGAAAAGCATCTAGAGAGAGAATGCTTATCACAGATAAGAGCGTGACAGTTCCCCTGACTATTGCATGTTCCGCTCTAGCGATTTTTGTAATCGTCATGTATATCTGCGTTCCATTTGGGGCATTGTTCAAGACCTGGGGTTATGATTTCCATTTGACAACAAAATGGTTTGAGCAGGTATTTGTAAGGTATAAGGGTTTTAAGACATTTAAGGATAGTTTTGTATTATCACTGATTTCAGCACCAATAACAGCCCTCCTTTCAATGATTATTTCTTATCTTGTTGTTAAGAGAAAATTCAAGGCAAAGGGATTTATTGAGGCAGTTTCAATGCTTGCCATGGCAGTGCCTGGAACAGTTCTTGGTATTGGATACATAAGAGGTTTTTCAGGAGGAATTTTCGGTACAGGATTTCTCCAGGGCCTATATGGAACAGGTGCAATTCTTGTAATTGTATTTGTAGTTCGAAGTCTTCCTACAGGAACTAGAAGTGGTATTTCAGCCTTAAGACAGATTGACAAGAGCATTGAAGAGTCGGCCTACGATATGGGTGCAGATAGTTTTAGAGTGTTTATGACAGTAACACTTCCATTGATAAAGGATAGCTTCTTAAGTGGTTTCATTACTTCCTTTGTACGAAGTATAACAGCTATCTCAGCTATCATTTTACTTGTTACTCCTTCATACTTGCTCATCACAGTTCAGATTAATGAGTTTGCAGAAAAGGGTTCATACGGAATCGCATGTGCCTTTGCCACAATTCTTATTATGATTACCTACGGCTCAGTTTTAATCATGAATCTATTGATGAAGTATTTTGGAACAAGTAAAAAAGTAAATTTTGATGAATAAATTGGAAGGGTGAATAAAATGGCAAAAGAGAAAAAAGGAGTTCGCTTAGAACACATTTCAAAAATATATAAAGATCCTAAATCAGGACGTGATTTTTACGCAGTGCAGGATGCTAACTTGGAAATCGAGCCAGGCAGCTTTGTCACATTGCTTGGACCATCTGGCTGTGGTAAGACAACTACACTTCGTATGATAGCTGGATTTGAAAGTCCAGACGAAGGCGAGATTTATCTGGGAGGAGAGCCTATTAATGCCCTCACACCAAATAAGAGAGATACAGCAATGGTGTTCCAGTCTTATGCATTGCTTCCTCACTACAACATTTTTGATAACGTAGCTTATGGACTTAAGCTTAGAAAAATGGACCCTGCAGTAATTAAGTCAAAGGTAGCAGATATTCTTGCACTTGTAGGACTTGAGGGCATGGAAAACCGTATGACTAACCAGCTTTCAGGTGGACAGCAGCAGCGTGTTGCCCTTGCAAGAGCCCTTGTTATTGAGCCAGGTGTATTACTGTTTGATGAGCCTCTTTCAAATCTGGATGCCAAGCTTAGAGTTTCAATGAGAACTGAAATCAGAAGAATCCAGCAGGAGGCAGGAATCACTGCAGTATATGTAACCCATGACCAGTCAGAGGCAATGGCTATTTCAGACAAGGTCATCATCATGAACAAGGGTATAGTGGAACAGGTTGCAACACCTCATGAGGCGTACTACTATCCAAAGAATAAGTTTGTTGCCGATTTCATTGGTGAGGCTAACTTTATCGAGGCAACTGTTGTAGCTCAGGATATGGTTCAGGTAGATGGAGTCAACCTCAAATGTACAACAGGCACTCTTTCAAATGGAAGCAGATGCGATATCGTCCTTAGACCAGAGGGTGCATTCCTTGGAGATGAGGGAGAATTATCTGGAGTAGTAGAGTATTCATGCTTCATGGGAGCATACCAGGATTATCATGTTAGAGTAGGACATAATCTTGTAAAGATTCAGGAGTATAATCCAAAGAACAAAAAGATATATAATGTAGGTGAGAAAGTATTCTTGAATTTTGAAGAGAACACACTTTACGCATTATAAAATAAGAATCCGAGGTTTATGCTTATGCAATTACTTAATGATTTACAGTCTATGTCAGAAGGGGCAGTTGTAATAAGACTTGCAATTGCCACACTCTTTGGAAGTCTTATTGGCTGGGAGCGTCTTGTAAGACATCACAGCGCAGGTATTAAGACATTTGCCCTGGTTAGTTTAGGCTCGGCAGTTGCCACAGTTTTAAATCTATATCTTGCTATGATGCCAGGTGTTGATGCGGATGTAAGCCGTATTCCTGCAGGTGTTGTAAGCGGAATCGGTTTCCTTGGAGCAGGTACAATTCTTGTTACAGGACGCCAGCAGATTAAGGGCTTATCCACTGCTGCATCTCTTTGGGTTGCATCCTGCATGGGTATGGCAATAGGCGCTGGTTATATGATAGTTGGCTGCTCATGCTTTTTACTTGTACTTCTTGCCAACATCGTCCTCTACCGACTTAGCTCACGAGTTGAGGAAAATAGTAGACATATGAGCGTCTACATAGAGGTCAGCAAAAGCAGAGGAGTGTCAAAGCTTCTAAAGGCCATATCAGAGGCTGGATTTGAAATAAGCAGCATGATTAAAAGCCGTGAAAAGACTATCCAATCCACAGACATAGCATTAATTATCGACATAGATTTTGACCGTCGTCGCTCTCATCAGGAAGTTATAAATATGATTAGCGATTTGGATTATGTCAGCTATGTAGAAGAGGTATAAAATCCAAAACTAGATAAAATTACCAGATATAAAATATTGGTTATAAAAGTGAAGACGAAAGGAACTGTGTAAAATTGCACAGTTCCTTTTTGTGTTTATTGTGCAAAATCACATGGCCTTTGATTGGGTTACTGATTGGGTGATTTGAAAGTAATCATAGGACTTGATTACTTGAAGCATAAAAGTGTCAATTTTTGATTATTTGGATGATTAGGTTAATGATTGAAGGGGCTAAAAACGTTGATTTTATGGGATTTGTCGGGTTTTTACAAAAAATGTGCAGGGTCATTTATTTACATCGCCGAAGTTGGGCCAATCATATTGACCAGGAAAAATAAAAGGGATAATGTGTTAACAGTGTTAAGTCATTAACACTTGAAAGTAATCGCTAGCGAGGATGAAAAATGAAAAAAATAAAAGAAGTTGCAGGTAACAACACCAGCGATTTATCAGAGATGAATCGCTCAGCTATTGTTAGAATCCTACAGCAAAAGGAGATATGCTCCAGAGCTGAGGTAGCTAAAATGATGGGACTGACCCAGGCGTCTATAACAAAGCTTGTTGGCGCACTTATAGATATGGGAATTGTCTCAGAAGTAGGAATAGTTAAGGGCAATGGAAATAGACGTTCCATTGGACTGAGACTAAATGCAGAAAAGAATTTGGTGATAGGCGTAAAGTTCTCACGACATGTGTTTGCAATAGGAGTATTTGATATCTCTGGAAAGCTATACACACAGCAGGAGACGGAATATAGCCTTAATGATTTTGCTGAGGATGTAATCGCCTCTATGAAAGAGCAGATTCATAAGCTTCTTAAAAAATATAAAAATGTTGTGGCAATCGGACTGGCAGTACCGGGACCTTATCTAAGAGGTGAGGGACGTATTGCTATGGTAACTCGAATGCCAAATTGGAGAACCGTCAATTTCATAGATGAGTTCAAGCATGAGTTCGATAAGCCAGTGTTTATAGAACAGGATGCCAATGCAGGAGCCCTTGCAGAATGGTGGTTTGGCAATCACGATAGACCACTTAATTCTTTAGCATATTTTCTTGCAGGTGAAGGTGTTGGTTCTGGAATCGTAGATCACGACCGACTTCTCCTTGGCAACTTAGGAATAGCAAGTGAGGTTGGTCATATCAGCATCGACTATAAGGGACCTGTTTGCGAGTGCGGTAATAGAGGCTGTCTAGAGCTTTACTGCTCAACTATGGCACTCCTTAAAAAGGCTGAAAAGGATTTGCCTGAACTTTTTGAAAAGCCATATGAAAACAGAGCAGAAGCATGCGCAAGAATATTTGATGCTGCTAGAGCTGGCAACAAAAAGGCAATCAAACTTGTAAATGAAATTGCTGAGTATTTAGGATTCGGATGCGTCACACTTATAAATGCATACGACCCAGAGATTATTGTGATTGGCGATAGCATAGCTCAGGGTGATGAGCTACTTCTTCCAACTATTAAAAAGATAGTTGAAGAGAGAACCCTTAAGGCAATCAGCAGCAATGTAAGAATAGAGATTTCAAAGCTTAAAATTGACCCAACCCTCTATGGGGCTGCGGCAATAGCTACAGATAGAGTACTTAGGAAACCAAGTGAGTATTTAACTTTGAACAAGGATTAAATCTCAATGGCACATAAATAGGGAGGTATTAGATATATGGAGAACAATTCTTTTATCCTTCAGATGAAAGGTATAACAAAAGAATTTCCAGGTGTAAAAGCACTTGATGATGTAAATCTCTCAGTGAAGACCGGCACCATCCACGCTATATGCGGTGAGAATGGTGCAGGCAAGTCAACACTGATGAAGGTTTTATCTGGTGTTTATCCATATGGCACTTACGATGGGGCAATCATCTTTGGCGGCCAGGAAATGAAATTCAGAAATATCAAAGAATCTGAACATGCGGGAATTGCAATTATTCACCAGGAATTGACCATGATACCTGAGTTATCCATTACAGAAAACATTTTCATGGGTAACGAGATAATCAAGCATGGCATGGTGGATTGGGCCGAGGAAAAGAGAAGAACCTACGAGATTTTAAAGAAGGTCGGTTTGTCAATCAACCCAGATATTTTAATCAAGCACTTGGGTGTAGGTCAGCAGCAGCTTGTAGAGATTGCAAAGGCTCTTTCAAAGAATGTAAAGCTTTTGATTTTGGATGAGCCAACATCAGCTCTTAATGAAGCAGATTCAGCAAATCTTTTGGAACTGATGCTTGATCTTAAAAATAAGGGTATTACATGTATTATGATTTCCCACAAGCTCAACGAGATAGCAGCTGTTTCAGATGCAGTTACAGTTATCAGAGACGGTCACACAGTAGAGAGCTACGATGTTGAGGCGGGAAAAGTTGATGAGGATAAAATCATAAAAGCTATGGTTGGTCGCTCAATTGAGAATCGTTATCCAGAGCATGAGTCAAATCCTGGAGAGGTCATTTTTGAGGTGGAGGATTGGTGCGTAGAGGACCCAGATGTTGAGGGCAGAATGGTATGTAAAAATGCCAGCTTCAATGTAAGAGCAGGTGAAATCGTTGGATTCGCCGGTCTTATGGGTGCAGGTAGAACTGAGCTTATGCGCTCTATATTTGGTCGCAACTACGGTATCTATCATAAGGGCACAATCAAGATAAAGGGTAGAGAAGTAAAGCTCACATCAGTTGAGTCAGCAATTAAAAACGGTATAGCTTACGTACCGGAGGATAGAAAGAATTTAGGACTTAATCTTTTGGATTCCATTAGAAAAACAGTTGTTGCAGCTAATTTAGACAAGATAACTAAAAACGGACTTCTTGATTTAAATGATGAGAAAAAAGCAGCTGAGGAATACAGAACTTCACTTAAGATTAAGACTTCTAGTGTAGATAGAGGGGTAACTACTCTTTCAGGTGGTAATCAGCAAAAGGTAGTACTTTCAAAGTGGATGTTCACAGAGCCAGATATTTTGATTCTTGATGAACCTACACGAGGTATTGACGTTGGCGCTAAGTACGAGATTTACAAGCTTATCCATCAGCTGGCTGACGAAGGTAAAGCAGTTATTCTTGTATCTTCTGAGTTGCCTGAGCTTCTTGGAATGGCAGATAGAATCTATACCATTTTCGAGGGAACAATCACTGGTGAGATTGATAGCAGTGAGGCAAGTCAGGAAGGACTTATGAAGCGTATGACCATAACATCTAACTAGGGATGTCTATATATGAAAGGATGGAAAAGGGAATGAAATACATTAAACAAGTATTGGGCGGTGATCTTCGCCAGTACACAATGGTTTTAGCGTTAGGCTTGTTGATTATTATTTTTAATATTATTTCTGGTGGAAGAATGCTTACATCTTCTAACTTCCAGAATCTTTTATCTGGAAATGCATACGTATTGATTCTTGCTCTTGGAATGTTGATGGTAATTGTAATTGGTCAGATTGATTTGTCAGTTGGTTCAGTTGCGGGTTTTGCTGGAATGGTTATGGCACTGGTGGCAAAAAATTACAACATACCATGGTGGGCTGCAGTTTTAGTAGCTCTTGCAATCGGAGTACTTGCTGGTGCATGGCATGGATTTTTCTTATCACAGCTTGGAATTCCAGGATTCATTACAACTCTTGGTGGCATGATGATTTTCAGAGGCGGTGTTATTTGGATTTCACGTTCAATTTCAGTGCCTGCTCCACAGGAGCTTAAGTGGTTTGGTTCTGGTTACTTACCAGAATGGGGACCATCCTTTACAGGCATGAACAATTCAACTCTTTTGCTTGGAATTATCGGTATCGCTTGCTACATTTTCGCTCAGATTAAAAAGCATAAGCACTCAGGTGATGCAACAGGCGTGAAAGATCCAGTATGGGCTCTTGTTGTAAGAATTGTGCTTATGTCAGCTATTATTGGTTACTTTACTTGGTTATTTGGCTCAGGACGAGTTGGAACTTCCTTCCCTGTTCCAGGACTCATCCTTTTAGTTCTTACTATTATCTATCACATCATTACACAGCGAACCAAATTCGGACGTCATGTGTATGCTGTGGGTGGTAATAAGGCAGCAGCTGCTCTTTCCGGAGTAAATGTTAAAAGAACATATTTCCTTACAATGATGAATATGTCTTTCCTATCAGCTGTTGCAGGTATTCTTTTCGTAGGTCGTGCCACAGCAGCAGGACCTGCGGATGGAACTTCCTGGGAAATGGATGCTATCGCATCAGTATTCATCGGTGGTGCAGCAGTATCAGGTGGTGTTGGTACAATCCTTGCTACTATCGTCGGTGGTCTTGTAATGGCAGTACTTAACAATGGTCTTATGCTCATGGGTGTTGGAGCGGACCGTACACAGGTTATCAAGGGCTTTGTTCTTTTAGCAGCGGTAGCATTTGATGTGTACAACAAAAAGAGTGGAAAGAGTTCTATCATAGGTAGACTTTTCGCAAAATAAATAACTTTCACTAAAGGAGGAAGGAAAATGAAAAAAAGAACACTTTTGTCTATGGCGATGGCGGCAACAATGATGATGTCCACCTTCGTTGGTTGCGGGGGCGGCCGTGAAGGTGCTGGGGATGCATCTTCAACAGACACATCTGCTTCTACTGAGCAGACAGCAGAGGCAACAACTGGAGAATTACCAGGATTTGAGAAGGGAGCAACAATCGGTATTTCACTTCCATGGCTTGGAACACAGAACTGGAAGGAAGCTGAGGAGATGTTTACAGAGCAGCTTGAGGCAGCTGGATACACTCCACTTGTTCAGGCGGCTGACAATAAGGTAACACAGCAGCAACAGCAGATTGAGTCAATGATTGAAAACGGTGCAAAGGTTATCGTTGTAGGTCCAGTTGACGGTTCACAGCTTGGTTCTGTACTTGAGCAGGCTAAGGAAGCTGGCGTATATGTAATCGGTTACGATAGACTTCTTGAGAACACAACAGGTGTTGACGGTGTTGTACAGTTCGGTTCAGTAAAGACAGGTGAGCTCCAGGCTCAGGCACTTTTAGATGGTCTTAAGGAAAAGAAGGGTGAGGGCCCTTACAACATCGAGCTTTTCGGTGGCGGTCCTGCTGATCCAAATGCACCAAACTTCTTCAAGGGTGCTATGTCAGTACTTCAGCCATACATTGATGATGGCACAGTAACAATCGTTTCTGGTCAGACAGACTTTACAGAGTGTGCAACAGTTGACTGGGATAACTCAAAGGCACAGGCTAGAATGGATACACTTCTTTCTGGATTCTATTCAGACAAGGAAATCCACGGTGTCCTTTGCCCTAACGATGGTATCGCTCGTGCTTGTATCACAGCTTGCGAGAACGCAGGTCAGGATATTCCAGTAGTATCTGGTCTTGATGCAGAAAACGAGTCAGTTGAGTGGGTATGGGCTGGAAAGCAGTACTCTACAGTTGCTAAGCCAACAGAGGACCTTGTAGCTAAGACAATCGAAATCATTGATTCACTTCAGGCAGGCAACGGCATGCCAGCTACAGATGTAACAGCAAACAACGGTGTAATTGATGTTCCAGTATACGAACTTCCACCAGTAGTTGTTACAAAAGAGAATGCTAAAGAAGTTTTTGCAAATGATCCTTCAAGACTTGAATTATTAAAGTAAACAATTTCTTCATTATCTCTTATAATAAAAGGGCAGTGAGTAACTCCACTGCCCTTAAATAATAATTAGGCAACACAGGGAGGTTTTATTTTGGAAAAGAAAATTGACGTTGTAGCATTAGGTGAGCTTTTAATAGACATGACAAACAATGGGGTTTCAGACAGTGGCAACGACTTATTTGAGGCAAATCCTGGTGGGGCACCTTGTAATGTGCTTGCAATGTTAAAGAGATTTGGCCATAGTGTCAGCTTTATCGGAAAGGTTGGGGATGATATTTTCGGTCGAAAGCTTAAGGACACTCTGGACGAAGTTGGTATTGGCACAGATAATCTTTTGATGGATAAGGAAGTACGCACAACACTTGCATTTGTGAAGACTTTTGAAGATGGTGACAGAGATTTTTCTTTCTATAGAAATCCGGGAGCAGATATGATGCTTCGTAAAGACGAAGTGAATCCAGCACTTATTGAGCAGGCAAGGGTTTTCCATTTTGGAACACTTTCTATGACCCATGAGATGCCAAGAGAGGCTACCGTATATGCGTTAGAAATGGCAAAGAAAAATGGTGCGATTATTACTTTTGACCCTAATTTAAGAGAGCCTCTTTGGAATAGTTTGGATGAGGCCAAGGAGCAGGTTTTAAAGGGACTTGAGTACTGTGATTATCTTAAAATTTCAGATAATGAAATCCAATGGCTTACAGGAGAAGAGGATTTTACAGCGGGAGTAGAAAAAATCAGAGCTCAGTTTGATATTCCACTTATTACCGTTTCAATGGGTAAGGAGGGAAGCCGAGCTTACTATTTAAATAAAAAAACAGGTGTTGAACATGTGGTAGAGGTGGCACCTTTCCTTTCAGAGGATACAATCGAGACAACAGGGGCAGGAGATACATTTTGCGCATGTGTCATCCATCATTTACTTCAGAACGGTCTTGATGAATGGGATGAAGAAAGGCTTTATTCAATGCTTACTGTTGCCAATGCAGCAGCATCTCTAATTACAAGAGTAAAGGGCGCCCTTAGGGTGATGCCACAATTAAAGGATGTGGATGCACTTGTGAAAACAAGGTGATTGAATGAATTATGAAATAGTTTTTTGCGATGTGGATGGCACATTGCTTAATAATGAACATAGGATGGAAGATAGCTCTGTTTTGGCAATAAAACAGTTAAAATCCAAGGAGATTCCATTTGTAATTGTTACTGCAAGGGGACCTTCAGGGATTTATCCTATTTTTAAAAGATATAGTTTCACATGCCCAATGGTGTGCTATAGCGGCGCACTGATTATGGATGAAGAGGGCAATGTTTTACAGTCCAATGGATTTTCTAGAAAGACAGCAGCAACTGTCATTCATTATATAGAAGCTGAGCAGTTTGACTGCACATGGAATATATTTTCAATGAATATGTGGATTGTAAATGATAAAGAAGATCCGCGTGTAAAGAGGGAAGAGTCTATTGTGGAGGCTGAGGCTACAGAGGGAGATATTTCAGATCTACCAGCTGGGGCCACTGTAGGTAAGATTTTGTGTATGTGTAATCCTAAGCAGACAGCTGCTATAGAAAGTGCACTGAAGGCAAAATTTCCATGCCTATCAATTGTCAGGTCTTCAGATATTTTAATAGAAATAATGAATAAGGGTATATCTAAGGGAGAAAGCATTAAATTTCTATGCGATAAATGGGGAATCGGACTGGATAAAACAGTTGGATTTGGGGACCATTATAATGATTTAGATATGCTAGAAACTGTGGCAATGCCATTCATTATGGAAAATGCTCCAGCAGAACTTAAAGCTAGAATTGAAAATGTGACTTTAAGCAACCAGTCAGATGGAATATACTATGGATTAAAGAATATAGGACTAGTTGATTAGTTACCTATATGTATTGGAGGATTTTGTATGGGGAAGTATGAATTAGATTCGGCTGAAAACAGAGAGTTTCTTTTAGGATTAAGGGATAATCTATTGTCTTTTGGACATAGATTTCCCTCTCCAAAAGGAGGCTCTTTTTATTTAGGAGATGACGGAACACCTTGGAAGGATAGACCTCGTGAGACATGGATTACAAGCAGAATGTGCCATGTATATAGCATAGGTGAAATGCTAGGTCATAAGGGTAGTAAGGAGCTTGCAGCTGCAGCACTTAAGGGGCTTAGAGGGGAGCTTCACGACGACGAAAATGGTGGCTGGTATGCAGGACTTACTGCCTCAGATGAGGTGCTTCCTAACAAAGCATGTTATGCCCATGCATTTGTAATTTTAGCTGGTTCATCTGCAATGCTTGCAGGTATTGAAGGCGGCAGGGAATTACTGGAAGATGCACTTCGTATATACGATAAATATTTCTGGGATGAAAGCCTTGGTCTATCTGTTGATACTTGGAACACTGAGTTTACTAAGCTTGATTCCTACAGAGGACTCAATGCCAATATGCATACAGTTGAGGCATTTTTAGCAGCAGCTGATGCTATAGGTGATGAGAAATATAGAGTGAGAGCAGGCAGGATAATAGACCATGTGCTTGGATGGGCTAGGGATAATAACTGGAGAATTCCTGAGCACTATAACGAGGATTGGTCTGCTGATTTAGAGTGCAATAAGGAAAAGCCGGATGACCAGTTCAAGCCTTATGGTGCCACACCAGGTCATGGTATAGAGTGGGCGAGACTTATTACCCAGTGGACAATATCCAGCTATGGACAGCCAGATGAGGATGATGAAGACAATAATAAGACTCCTAAAAAAGCTGTACCAACAGGAGATTTTACAGAATATATTGAGGCAGCAGAATGCCTCTACAATAGAGCCATTGAGGATGCTTGGAATGCAGACGGAGCGCCAGGTATTTGTTATACTACTGGCTGGGACGGCAAGCCGATTGTTCATGACAGAATGCACTGGACACTTGCAGAGGCAATTAACACTTCTGCAGTTCTTTATAGGGTAACCTGGAATGAAAAATACTATAAGGATTATGCTTCATTCATGGAGTATTTAGATAATTATGTTGTAGACCATGTAAATGGTTCCTGGTTCCACCAGCTTGATAGAAATAACAAGCTTTTAACTACAGTTTGGCCAGGAAAGTCTGATATTTATCATGCTTTGCAGGCTACGCTGATTCCATATAATGAAGAGGTGGGAGTATCTATTGCAAAGGCAATACAGTTGGGGTAATAATGTAAGCTGTTGCAATGAAAATAATTGGAGATTTTTAGATGGTTTATTATCACCTTCCAGGGTTATTTGAATTCTATGAATTGTATAAGGTGTTCTTGCCTTTATATAGAAGCCACAGAGAGTACTTCTATGATTGGTGTGAGATAGGCTCCATTTATGGAGCACCCCAGGAGTGTCTTTGGGGTGGTGGTCGAGTTGGATTTGGAGATGCCAGTCCTAGGGATGTGGCAGCTCTAATGGATGAATATGATATCTCAGCTCGACTTACCTTTAGCAATTCCCTACTGGAAGAAAAGCATCTTTCAGATAAAAAATGCAATAAGCTTTTGGACCTATTTGATAGAGATGGGGCCGTAAAAAATGGAATAATTGTCCACTCAGATTTGCTTTTAAATTATATTAAGAACAAATATCCTAACTACTATTTTGTATCATCTACAACAAAGGTGCTTACAGATTTTAATCAGTTTGAGGAGGAGCTTAACCGCCCAGATTTCAAATTTGTTGTGCCAGATTTTAGATTAAATAAGGATTTTGACAAGCTTGATTTGCTGACAGATGTTCAAAAGGAAAAGGTAGAGTTCCTTTGCAATGAGTGTTGCTGGTACGATTGTTTTGATAGAAAGAGATGCTACGAGAATGTCAGCAGGAAAAATCTAGATGAGGACTGTCAAGACCATATCTGTGTGGCGCCAGAATCCATGAGATGCTATAGATTCTCTGATGCCATGGAAAATCCTGGGTTTATAGGAATAGATGATATTTTAAATGATTACGGTCCTAAGGGATTTTCTCATTTTAAAATAGAAGGCCGAAGCTTAGGTAGTGCCATTATTTTAGAATTTCTTCTTTACTATATGACAAAGCCTGAGTATCAGCTTAGGGTTCGAGAGGAAATATATTTAGATAGCTCCTTGGATTTATTTTAATAGACAGGCCACTTTTCTTAAAATTATAAGGGTAGAAATGTGGGCTGATTCTTAGTAGAATTGACTTTGAAAAAAGCCATAGGAGTACTGTATAATGAGAGAATTAGTGCGCTACAAGATGATATTTAACGGCCGAGTTCAGGGTGTTGGATTTAGATATAAGGCCAGCTATATAGCCGACAGATATCGCTTGACAGGTTATGTGAAAAACGAATATGATGGTTCTGTTTTGATGGAAGTACAGGGTACTGAGCAGGAGATTTATATGCTCATTAAGGAACTTGCCAATGACAGATTTATAGACATTATGGACATTGCAAAGGAGCGTATCCCTGTAGAGGAGGATGAGAGAGGTTTCATCACTCAATACTAAGAAAGAGGAATTATCAATGAAGGCATATTTTGCAGGCGGATGTTTTTGGTGTGTGACACCAATTTATAAAATATATGGAGTGGATTCTGTGGTATGTGGATACTCAGGTGGCGATGAGGTTAATCCTACGTACCAGGATGTTAAGGCTCAAAAGACTGGTCACAGAGAGACAATCGAGCTTACTTATGAGCCAGAGAATGTTACCTTTGACAAGTTACTTGATATCTATTTTGCCAATGTGGATCCATTTGATGGAGAGGGCCAGTATATCGACAAGGGATTTTCATACACACTTGCCATCTACTACCAGACAGAAGAAGAGAGGCAGATAGCTGCTGATAGAATCAAGTCTATTGAGGAGGAATCAGGACAAAAGGTTCAGGTAGCACTTGAGCCATTTAAATCATTCTATCCAGCAGAGGAGGAGCACCAGGATTACTATCTTAAGAATCCCGAGGCCTTTGAAAAGGAACTTATCGAAAGCGGTCGCAAATCAAAATAATTATCCTAGACAGTTGTTGGCATAGGCCAGCAAAGTAATTAAATATAGTAAAAGGGCAGGGCTATCAATTTAATTGATAGCCCTCTATTAAATTCTGCAATATATAAACCTATTGACCTAGTAGGCGGGTATGTGTATTATATCAACATGTTAAATGAAAGCAGAGGGAAAAAGCAATGGGATTTAATACTACAGCAATTCACGGAGGATTTATTGACCAGGAAAAGAAAGCAGTAAACTTTCCAATTTATTTATCATCAACATTCGCTCAGCCGGATGTAGAGCATGAGGGAGAGTATTGCTACAGCCGAGGCAATAATCCAACTCGAGCATCAGTTGAGAAACTTGCAGCTGATATTGAGGGAGCAAAACATGGAATAGCAACTTCCTCAGGAATGGCAGCTACAAGCCTTGTGTTTGAACTTATAAACAAGGGCGAGAAAGTTTTAATCAATGACAATGTTTATGGCGGAACATGGAGATTTGTTTCAAACCTTTTTGAAAAAAGAGGAGTTGAATATGAAATCGTAAACAACTTCAACGAATACGATTTTGACAAGGTTGATGAGAATGTAAAGATGGTATTTATTGAGACACCATCTAATCCACTACTTGAAGTAACAGACATTAAAAAGGTTGCAGATGCAGCTCACAAAAAAGGAATACTTGTAGTAGTTGACAACACATTCATGACATCATATTTGCAGAAGCCACTTGACCTTGGAGCAGATATAGTTGAGTATTCAGCAACAAAGTATTACGGAGGCCACTCAGATATTCTTGCAGGTCTTGTAATTTTAAATGATGACGAGTTATTCACTAGATTAAAATTCATCAACAATACATTAGGCGGTATCTTATCACCAATCGATTCATTTTTACTTCAGCGTGGAATTAAGACACTTGGAGTTAGACTTGATAGACACTTGGCAAATGCACAAAAAATTGCCGAGTACTTAGAGGGCATCGATGCCACTGAGGAAGTATATTATCCAGGACTTAAGAGTCATAGTGGATATGAATTACAGAAGAAGCAGGCTAAGGGTGCAGGAGCAGTTATCTCATTTAAGTTCAATGAAAACAGCTACGATTTAGATAAGTTTGTTTCTAAGTTAAAGTTATTCTCATTTGCAGTAAGTCTTGGTGGTGTAGAGTCTCTTATCTGCAGACCAAGCACAATGACACATGAGTCTTATGCAAAAGAGCTTCAGGAGAAAATAGGAATTACACCAAATCTTATTAGACTTTCAGTTGGAATCGAAGACGTAGAGGATTTGATAAAGGATTTGGATGATGCATTTAATTATTCAAGAAAGTAGAAAAGGAGAAAATATCATGAAAAAATTAACAGCATTACTTTTAATATCAGCACTTTCAGTAGGAACACTTGTAGGATGCGGCAGCTCAGATTCTGCTAAGCCAGCAGATGGAACTGAGGCAGCATCTACAGAGGCTTCAAGCGATTCAGCAGAGGCTACAACATTCGATGAGATTAAGGCAAATGGTTACATCACATTTGCAACAGAGGGTACATACGCACCTTACTCATATCATGATGAGGACGACAAATTAGTTGGTTTTGACGTTGAGGTAGCTGAGGCTGTTGCAGAGAAGCTTGGTGTTGAGGCTAGATTCACAGAGACACAGTGGGATGGTATCATCGCAGGTCTTGATGCTAAGAAGTATGATGCCATTGCAAATCAGGTAAGTATCACAGAGGAAAGACAGCAGAAGTACTTATTCTCTGAGCCATATACATACGCTTATGGTGCAGTAGTTGTAAAGGGAGATAATGACAGCATCGCAAGCTTCGAGGATTTAGATGGCAAGGACGTAGCTCTTACAGTTACAAGTAACTGGGCAGAGGTTGCAGAAAGCTATGGCGGAACAATCGTTTCAACAAGTGGATTCTCTGAGTCAATTCAGCTTGTAATCCAGGGTCGTGCAGATGCAACAGTTAACGACAATGTTACATTCCTTGACTTCAAGGCAAATCAGCCAGATGCAGACGTAAAGATTGTTGCAACATCAGATGAGGCAACAGAGTCAGCAATCCTTATAAGACAGGGTGACGAAGATTTACAGGCAGCTATTAATGACGCTTTAAAAGAGCTTAGAGACGACGGTACATTAAAGAGCATTTCAGAGAAGTACTTTGGTGAGGATATTACAAGTCCTAACTAGTCTTCAGTTTGGAGAGACATATGAATTCAAGATTATTGGAAATACTTATTGGTTCATTACCTAAAATATTACTGCCAGGCATAGCCTACACTATTCCACTTACACTTATTTCTTTTGCTATAGGAATAGTGATTGCCATACTTGTGGCAGTGACACGAGTAATGAAAATCAAGGTGTTATCACAGTTCTTTCAGTTTTATGTATGGGTTTTTAGAGGCACACCAATGCTGGTACAGCTGTTCATTATTTTCTACGGCTTACCTAATATCGGCTTCAATATTGATGCATTTCCCTCAGCTATTATAGCTTTTTCCTTAAATATTGGAGCCTATGCCTCAGAAACAATAAGAGGCTCTATCTTATCTATTCCAAAGAGCCAGACAGAGGGGGCAGTTGCTTGTGGTCTTACCATATGGCAGACAATGATCCACATTGTCTTACCTCAGGCCATAAAGAACTGCATCCCTGCACTGTTTAATTCTTTCATATCACTTGTGAAGGATACATCACTTGCGGCCAACATAACTATCACAGAGATGTTCATGGCAACACAGAGAATAGTTGCAGTTACATATGAGCCTTTGGCTTTATATATTGAAGTTGCAGCAGTTTATTTGTTATTTAGCACAGGACTTACATACTTACAGAGATACACAGAAAAGAAGCTTAGCAAAAACAGTTCAGTAAGTCCGGCATAGACTGGAGAATATTATGATAAAGATTCGAAATCTACAAAAGTCATTTGGCGATAAAGTAATACTTAAAAATATAGATTTGGATGTGGCAGAGGGTGAGACAGTTGCAATAATTGGTCCTTCTGGCTCAGGAAAGTCCACAACACTTAGATGCATTAATCTTTTGGAAAAACCAGACCAGGGACAGCTTACTATAGGTAAAAACACCTATGATTTTAATAAGCTGACCAAGCATCAGATTACAGAAATCAGAAGAACTACAGCTATGGTCTTCCAGAATTTTAGCCTCTATGAAAATAAGACAGCTCTTCAGAATATAACTTTGCCACTTATTAAGGCCAAGGGATATGACAGGCATGAGGCAGAAAAGACAGCACTTGAGTACCTGGATAAGGTAGGACTTAAGGATTGGAAGGATCACTATCCAGCTCAGCTATCTGGTGGCCAGCAGCAAAGAGTTGGTATAGCAAGAGCTCTTGCCTTAAAGCCAGAGGTAATTCTTTTTGATGAGCCAACCAGTGCTCTTGATCCAGAGAGAGTGCAGGGAGTTCTTGAAATAATAAAGGAGATTTCTAAGGAGCGCATTACATCCGTAATCGTAACACATGAGCTTGAGTTTGCCCTTGATGTGGCAGACAAGGTGGTATTTATTGCCGATGGGGAAGTAGTTGAAAAGGGAACTGCAAGAGAAGTATTAAAGAGTCCAAAGGACGAAAGAACAATTAAGTTCCTAGGACATTTTGCAGATAAACTTGAATATGTCATATAAGAAAAGGCTTTGCATCAATTGGTGCAAAGCCTTTTTTAATTATGAAACATTTATACATTGGTAATGGTGCCTGTACTTACTTTGATTTCCACGCTGCGATAGTCAGATGGTGCCTTGCCGTAGTGGCGCTTGAAGGCCTTGGAGAATGTAAAGGTGTCATTGTAGCCTACACTTTTTGCAATCTCAGCCACACTTAAAGACTTGTCAGCAAGTAGCTTAATAGCCATTTTCATACGGTAGGTAAGTAGGTACTCCTGAAGAGAATATCCAGTAGCATCCTTAAATAAACGGGTAAGATAGCTTCTGTTAAGTCCCAGTGCTGAGGCAATCTGTTCTATTTTTACAGGCTCAGAGTATTTGAGCTGTATATATGAAATTGCATTTTTAACATAGCGCAGAGAATTGCTTACTGTTACTTCTTCCTTTCTGGAAGAATTCTCAATCATATAATCGCATATACGATATAGATTTCCTATGCAGTAGTATTGTCTCTTGTAGTTCTTAAGAGTATCAAGAGCCAGCTCAGTAATAACTCTGGAATCTGATACAGGAGTGTATACTGGATGTTCTGGTGTGAGTCCTGCCTCCTTTAGAATGAGAGGAATTTTAGGCCCACCTATAATAAACCAGATGTACTCCCATGGGTCATCCTTGTCCGCCTGATAGAAGCAGCGGTAGTTCTCTGGAATAAGGAAAATCTGATCCTTGTGGATGTCATATTGCTTGTCGTTGATTCTAAGTATTCCCTTGCCCTTTTTAATAATGTGAATAATGATACGATTCTTAACCAGATGCTCGTAAGAATATAAAGGTGTGCACTTGTTGCGGCCTACCTCATAGAGATATAAATCATCAGAATCTTCGTAATTGACAAATTTACGGAAGTCACATCCGTTCGCCTTTAACCCCATATAATTATTCCCCCTTTTATATGTGTAATGATATTATATCACATTTTGACATTGTTTTATCAAATTATACCATTAGTGACTTTTTGTTTTTAAGTTACACTAAACTTAACTTCTAGGAAGTAGAAAGTCATAGACATAAGCAAAGGGAAAGGTTTCGTAGATGAACATTATTTGGCATGAAAAAAGTAAGCAATTTCATTTGTTTAACGATGAGATAAGCTACATTATTGGAGTTTCTCCAATAGGTGAGCTTGGAAATATTTATTTTGGAAAAGCTATTCACGACAAAGAAGATATGTCCTATGTGGTCAATAGATTTACATTAGCTAATGTACCAGCAGATGCAGATACAGAGAGCTACTCAATGGAGCTGAACCGTCAGGAGTATCCATCATTTGGAACAAGCGATTTTGGCACATCTGCCTTTGAGGTGGAGATTTCAAACGGTTCTAGAGTTAGTTCTTTCGTATATAAAGACCACAAGATTTATAAAGGAAAGCGGCCGCTTGAGGGCCTTCCAGCAACATACGCTGACGACAGTCAGGCTATGACACTTGAGATTTACTTGGAAGACGCGGTTGCCAAAATGACACTTGCTCTTTCCTACACTCTATTCAATAGATATCCGGTGGTAACAAGGCATGCAAAGTTTACTAATATTGGTCCCTCCAAAGTAAAGTTAACAAAAGCGCTAAGTGCATGTCTTGACTTACCGGATCAAAACTATCAGTGGATGCAGTTTTCAGGAGCATGGGCTAGAGAGAGAACACCAATTACAAAAGAACTTGGACCAGGTTCTGTTTCTATAGAAAGTAAAAGAGGTGTATCAAGTGCTAATCAGAATCCATTTGTAATAGTAAAAAGACCTAATACAGATGAGTTCATGGGTGAGGCAATTGGATTTTCATTTGTATACAGTGGCAATTTCCTGGCACAGGCTGAGGGTGATACCTTTGGACGACTTAGAGTGCTTATGGGAATCCACCCAGATAGATTTACATGGGTTCTTGAAAAAGATGAATCTTTTCAGACTCCAGAGGTGGTTATAGCCTATAGTGAATCAGGACTCAACCATCTTAGCCAGACCTATCACAGCCTCTATAACAACAATTTGGTGAGAGGCAAATGGAAGAATGAGCCAAGACCTATCCTTATTAATAACTGGGAAGCTACATTCATGGATTTTGATGAGGAAAAAATCCTTAACATTGCAACCAAGGCAAAGGAAGCAGGCATCGAGCTATTCGTTCTTGATGACGGATGGTTTGGAGATAGAGATGATGATTTCGCAGGACTGGGAGACTGGGTTGAAAATACCAAGAAATTACCACAGGGTATTCCTGGACTTGCTAGAAAAATAGAATCACTTGGAATGAAGTTTGGTTTCTGGATTGAGCCAGAGATGGTTAACCCAGACAGTAACTTATATAGAAAGCATCCAGATTGGGCACTTTCAACACCAGGAAGAAAGTCATCCCTTGGAAGACATCAGCTGGTGCTTGATTATTCAAGACCTGAGGTTGTGGACTATATATATGAAATGCTTTATAAGATTATTTCCAATGCACCTATAAGCTACATTAAGTGGGACATGAACCGTTCCCTTACAGAGGTGTACAGCGCAGATGTTCCAGCAGAGCAGCAGGGAATGGTTTATCACCGTTATGTGCTAGGTGTATATAGTCTTTACGAGCGTTTAAGAACAGAATTTCCAGATATATTGTTTGAATCATGTTCGTCAGGTGGTAATAGATTTGATGCAGGAATGCTGTACTATGCTCCACAGGCTTGGTGCTCAGATAACACAGATGCCATAGATAGAATCAGAATTCAGTATGGTTCTTCATATGGTTATCCTGTTTCATCAATAGGAGCTCATGTTTCTGCAGTTCCTAATCAGCAGACAGGCAGAACCACATCAATTGAAACCAGAGCAAATGTTGCTTACTTTGGAACATTTGGCTATGAGTTGGATTTGAACCATGTAAGCGACCAGGAGTTTGAGCTTGTTAAAAAGCAGGTTCAGTTCATGAAGGAGAATAGAGAACTTTTCCAGTTTGGAACCTTCTATAGACTTAGGTCACCATTTGATGCAGACCAGGCTGCATGGATAGTGGTTTCAGAGGATAAGGAAAAAGCAATTTTTGGATTCTATTGCATGAGATCAAATGTGACCATGCTTCCGGGATTCTTAAAATTAGATGGTCTTTCGGCAGACAAGGTATATGTTCTTAAGGATGAGGAATATTTTGGAGATGAGTTGATGAATCTTGGAGTCACCCTAACAAAGCTTAGCAATAATGGATTAAGTACAGGGCAAGACTTTATTTCTTACGTGGAGGTACTTGAGGCCAAAAAGTAATATCACAAAATGACATCAAAAGAACACGAAATACCATGCCTATAGAAAGACATATAATCTATGATTTATTTATAGTAATAACTAAGTATTGAGGGAATAAGAGAGAGGTAGTATTTACTAAAGGAGGTTATGTTTATGAAGAAAAAACTCATTGCTATCTTACTTAGTGCAGTTACAGCCCTATCCATGATTGGATGTGGTGGCTCAGATGCACCAGCAGCCGAGGGAGACGGCGCTGAAAGTCTTGGCGGTAGTGTTGAAGGCGAACTTTCAATTGCAATCTGGGATGAGGGTCAAAGACCTGGTCTTCAGAAAATCGTTGATGAGTGGAGTGAGCAGTCAGGTGTTAAGGCAACAATTCAGGTTGTTGACTGGAATAACTACTGGACACTTCTTGAGGCAGGAGCAACAGGTGGTGAGCTTCCTGATGTTTTCTGGATGCACTCAAATGTAGCACAGAAGTATATGGAGAATGATTTACTTCTTGATTTAACAGACAAAATTGCTTCAAGCGACAAAATCGATATGAACAACTATTACGAGGGTATCGTAAACTTGTATCAGTCAGATGGAAAGCAGTACGCTATTCCAAAGGATATCGACACAATCGCTCTTTGGTACAACAAGACAATCTTTGACGAGATGGGCGTAGCTTATCCTGATGACACATGGACATGGGATGATTTTGCAGATGCAGCAGCTAAGCTTACAAATGATGAGCACTGGGGATTTGCATTAGCTCCAGGTAACAACCAGGAGGGATATTACAATACAATCTACTCAATGGGTGGATATGTAATCAGTGATGACAAGAAGACATCTGGTATGGATGACCCTAATTCAATCAAGGCTGTAAAGCTTTTCACAGATATGATTGCAGCAGGCTCTTGCCCAGATCTTGCAACAGTTTCTGAGACAGACCCTAACGAGCTTCTTTGTGCTGGAAAGACAGCTATGGCTATCAACGGTTCATGGATGCTTGCAGGTTACAGAGACAATGAATATGCAGCAGCAAATTGCGACATCGCAGTACTTCCATACACAAACACACCTGATGACCGTGTATCTATCTACAATGGTCTTGGATGGGCAGCTGCAGCAAACGGCAAGAACACAGATGCAGCTTGGTCACTTATCGAGTATCTTGGCTCAAAGGAAGGCCAGACAAAGCAGGCTGAGAACGGTGTTACAATGTCAGCTTACATCGGCACATCTGATGCTTGGGTAAACAGCGTTGATTTCTTCAATCTTCAGGCTTACATGGATATGCTTGATGCAACACTTGTATTCAGACCATACTCTAGAGACACAACCGTTTGGGAAGATATGATGATTGAGAAGCTTCAAGATGCATGGACAGGCGATGTTCCAGTAGATGAAGTATGTAAGAATATTGCAGACGAGATGAATGCAGCTTTAGCAGAAGAATAAATTAATTAGAGTTATGTTTATGAGGGTGCATTTGGCACCCTCATATTTAAAAGATTTGTATTAAAAAGGAGACTCACGTGAAGAGAACAACAGCTAGACAAAAAAGTGAATTCTTCTGGGGATGGATATTCATTCTTCCTACAATGCTTGGACTTATAGTATTAAATATTTATCCTATGATTGACACAATCAAGCAAAGCTTCTGCAAGATAGGAGATTTTGGTAAAGGAAGTCAATTTGTAGGTTTAGATAACTACAAAAAGGTTTTAGGTGATTCGGAAGTTTGGCAGGCTCTTTGGAACACAATTAAGTATGCGATTATTGAAGTTCCATTTTCAGTTGTAATAGCCCTGCTTTTGGCAGTATTACTCAATAAGAAAATAAAAGGACGAAGCGTGTTTAGAACCATCTTTTTCCTTCCAATGGTTGTAGCACCAGCTGCTATCGCCATGGTTTGGAAATGGCTCTATAACTCAAATTTCGGACTTATCAATAATATATTCCATGTAAATGTTAATTGGATTTCGAATCCGAAACTTGCTATTTTTTCACTTGCTATAATCGGTATTTGGTCAGTAATTGGTTACAACATGGTGCTGTTTTTAGCCGGTCTTCAGGAGGTGCCAAAGGATTATTACGAGGCGGCAGCACTTGATGGAGCAAACGGATTCAACCAGCTTATTCATATTACAGTTCCTCTTATTTCACCAACAATTTTCTTCGTACTCGTTACAAGAATCATTGGTGCAATGCAGGTGTTTGACCTTATCTACATGATGATTGATTTGAACAACCCTGCTTGGAAAAAGACAGAGTCACTTGTATATCTTTTCTATAAGTACTCATTTGAGCAGAATAAAAAGGGATACGGTGCCACTGTTGTTGTAGTTTTACTTGTTGTAATTATGATACTTACAGTAATCCAGCTCATCGGACAGAAGAAATGGGTACACTACGAATAGGAGCATGAATATGAAAAAGACGGTTAGTAATTTTATAATGTATTTTGTTTTAATAGTCGTGTCTGTCACAATGATTGTTCCTTTCCTTTGGATGTTTCTGACAGCCTTTAAGACAGTTTCAGAGACAATGCAGGTAGACCCATTTGTAATTGTTCCAAAGGTGTGGCAGGTTCAGAACTTTAGCAATGTAATCAAGGCTATGGACTTCGTAAGATTGTATGCAAATACAATTGGAATGATAGTTCTTAGAATTCTTTTTGCGGTACTTACAGCTTCCCTTAGTGGATACGCATTTGCACGACTTAATTTCAAGGGCAAGAATGTGATGTTTGGTCTGGTACTTTTCCAGATGATGATACCTGTTCAGATTTTCATTATTCCACAGTATGTAATGGTAAGTAATCTTCACCTTACAAACTCTATCATGGGTCTTGTTTTCCCAGGTATCGTATCAGCCTTTGGTACATTCTTACTTAGGCAGGCATTTATGCAGCTTCCTAAGGATTTGGAAGAGGCAGCCAGACTTGATGGATGTAATATTCCTCAGACATTTATGTACATAATGGCACCACTTACCAGATCAGCTATGGTTGCTCTTGGTATATTTACAGCAGTATTTGCTTACAAGGATTTGATGTGGCCAATGATTGTTTGCCCTGATAACAGAGCAACAACACTTGCAAGTGCTCTTGCAAAAATGAACGGTCAGTATCAGCAGAAATATCCTGAGCTTATGATGGCAGCGCTTATTTCCTGCGTGCCAATGATAATTTTATATATTATCTTCCAAAAGCAGTTTATTGAAGGTATAGCTACATCAGGCGGAAAGCTTTAAAGGAGGACCCAGTGGAGAGAAAACAGCATATAATCCCACTTGGAGACATGAATGGGATTTACATTATTTCAGAAGAGGGAAGGGTTTCATTCTCCATCCTTCCTGATAATGAGGCTGCGCTGTTCCTGGATAAAATTAATGAGGATCCCCTAGTGCAGATTTCTTGCACAGGGGATTCTTCTGGTTTAGGGTTCAGTGCAGGTGAAACTAGGCACAACAGTGGCCTGACTATGGACATGAAATTTGAATCCATAGATGTTAGTGAAAATGGTGGTGAGAAGACAGTTTCTACCATTACAAAATCAGATAGTGGATTGGTTGCAAAGCATGTGGTTATCTATCAGGAGGGCTGCGCTGGTCTTAGAGTCCACACTGAGATAAGAAATACTGACAAGGAGCCAGTGATGATAGAGGCTCTCTCGTCGATTAACATTACAGGACTCACTCCATACGTTAATGATGAGGGCCGAGACAGACTTGTGCTTCACAGATATAGAAGTAGATGGAGTGCAGAGGGACGCCATGAAAGCCGCACAATAGAGGAGCTTTTACTTGAGCCATCTTGGGCTAATTTTGGATTTAGATGTGAGAAGTTTGGCTGCATTGGCTCAATGCCAATAAGGGGATATTTCCCATTTGCAGCTATAGAAGATACCAGGTCAAATGTGATGTGGGCCATATCTCTTGCCTGCTCATCCTCATGGCAGTTTGAGGTAACTCGTTCCGATAAGAATCTTAATGTGACTTGTGGACTGGCTGATTTTGAGTTTGGTCATTGGAGAAAGGAGCTTAAGTCAGGAGAAAGTTTTGTATCTCCAGAAGCTTATATTACAGCCGTTTCTTTAGACAAAAATGCTAGCAATGTAACTGGAGAAAACCTAATTGATAAGGCATGTTCAAGACTTCTTGATGTGCAAAAATCTAAGCTTTTAAGCCATCAGAGGGTAAGTGATTTGCCTGCTATTTTTAACGAGTATTGCACCACTTGGGGGGAGCCTAGTGAGGAGAAAATCAGGCAGTTGCTTTCTGTGATAAAGGGTTCTGATTTCAAGTATTTTGTCATAGATGCTGGATGGTATGCTGATGAGATAACAGGCTGGCAGGACAATATGGGTGATTGGAATGTGGCAAAGGACCTGTTTCCAAATGGTATGATGCCAGTAGTTGATATGATTAACGCCGCTGGCATGAAGGCAGGAGTCTGGTTTGAGCTTGAGACTGTAGGCAAGGATTCTACCATGGTGGATGATACGCCACATCTTTTGACCCGCGATGGCAAGGTGGTTATCTCTGGTACCAGACGTTTCTGGGATATGAGACAGCCATGGGTAGAGGATTACTTAACCAAAAAGGTCATCGACTTTTTAAATGACAATGGATTTAAATATATCAAGATTGATTACAACGACACAATTGGTCTAGGCTGTGACGGGGCAGAAAGCTACGGAGAGGGACTTCGCCAAGCTGTGGAGGCCACAAAATCATTCTTCAGAAAAATCCGTAAATGCGTACCGGATATTGCTATTGAAGTATGCTCTTCAGGTGGTCACAGACTAGAGCCTGAATTTATGGAACTAGGTGATTTCCTTTCATTTTCAGATGCCCATGAGGAGCGTGAGATACCAGTTATTGCAGCTGATTTGCAGAATCTCATTCTTGCTCAAAAGAGTCAGATATGGGCAGTTCTTCGCAAGGAGGATGAGGCAAAGCGTATAGCATATTCTGTATGTGCAGGAATGTATGGAGTGCTTTGTATATCAGGTGATGTGGAGGGATTGTCTTCGGATAAATGGGAGCTTGCAAGAGAGGGTGTTAGCTTTTATAAAAAGGTATCACCAATAATTGTAAGTGGAACCACCAAGAGATTTGGACCATTCCAGAATTCCAATAGAGCCCTGAAGGATTATCAGGCCACAGTTAGATACTTTGAGAATCAGGCCCTTGTAATTGTGCATTCCTATGAGCATGAGGGAGTTCAAAAAATAGAGATTCCTTTAGATGAGGGATATCGTATATGCGATATTTATCAAGCTGCTGACCATGGAGTTGCCATCACAGGAAATAGGATGGTGCTTTCCTTTGAGGAATCCTTTGATGCTCTTGCTGTATTAATTGAAAAATAAAATAAAGTCCGCAGGCGTCTGTGTGATATGTACCTCTTTCTCTGGTTATCCAGGATTCTGGGTACATATCAGTGCTGGCCTTGCGGACTTTTTGTTTTATATAAGTGGATGCTCATCCATATATTCTTCGGTATATAAGATATTAGGAATTGAGTGCTCTAGCTCTCTGGCATATAGATATGTGAGCCTAATTAAATCATCAAGTGTAATGTCACCACTATTCATGAAATGGGCTAGTGCCAAATCCTGAATATGTAGGCAGGTTGATACTGCAAGCTGAGCCTGACCGAAGTAAAACTCATCGTAGGCAGAGCCGCAAAAGTAAGCATAGATAAAATAAAGCAAAATCTGCTCTAGCACTACAGATAATTCTACCCCGTGACTGCTAAGGCATTTGCACATGGCAGCCTTTTCCTTGGAGACAGTATCCCTGGTATAGATAGTGTTTTCTGTCTCTTGTAAAAGCTCCTGGAATTCAGAGGTGGTAAACTCCCAGCCCTTCATTACATCAAACATAGCTTTTCGATTTTTGAAGGTAAGATTTAGGGATGCATAGTCAGTGTTTAGAATGCTATCTATATCAATATCACTTAAATCTCTATCTTCAAAAATGATGCTGTCGTAGGCATTTTGGAAGGCATCTGCTATACATAAGATAAGACCTCCTCTATCCTTAAGGCTTAGGTTGCGGTTTTGAATTACAGTCACAAATTTATGTCTTAAAATCTGCAGGTATTTGTAGACCGCTTGCTCCCCAGCATCATAATCTTCCAAATCCTTTTCTTCATCATTTTCTTCAAAAAAGGAAATGGAATCTGTCCGATTAAGGATGAGTCTTGCAACTTCAGGACAGGAGATGCTTAGCGAGTACTCTCTGACATTTTCAAACTCCTCAATATGCCTTGGAAATGTGGCGCAGGTATGACATAAAATACCCTCGCCATGTTTTAGAATAAGCTTGCAAAGGCCATCCTCACGCAAATTGCAGCACATCTTATCCTCATCATAATTGAAGATTTCATTCTCATAATCCACATTCTCTATACCCATGGACTTATAGGCTGCCAGAGATTCTTCATCAATCTCTATCTGCCAGCCTCCGCAGCAAGTCTTAGGACATTTGTCTGCAATGCATTTGAAATTCTCATAATAATCCGGATATATTTTTTTCATAGGAATAATTTTAACATACTAACCACTCTAGGCACACCCCTGCCCATTGAAGAATGAGAGAAGCATAAAATAATCAAGCGAATAATAGAAATAGAGAAAGGGTATATGCTATGATGAGATAGTAAAAGGAGATGGAAAATGAAAACAGTTATTATTCACGGGCAGTCCCATAAAGGGTCTACTTATCACGTTGCAAGGCAGCTTGCAGAAGAAGTTGGAGGGGACATTAAGGAGTTTTTCCTGCCAAGGGATTTTGGCGAATTTTGTATTGGTTGTACAAAGTGTTTTATGGAGGGAGAGGAGAAGTGTCCTCATTATGAGAAATTGGAGCCCATTACAAGGGTTATAGATGAGGCTGACTTAATAGTGCTAGAAAGTCCTGTTTATGTATATCATGCAACAGGAGCAATGAAGGCCTTTCTAGATCATTTTGCATATAGATGGATGATTCATCGACCACATGAGGCTATGTTTAAAAAGCAGGGTGTGTGTGTTGCAACTGCAGCAGGAGCAGGCGTAAAGTCTACAATTATGGATATGAAGCACAGTCTGTTTTTCTGGGGAGTTGCAAGAAGATATGGCCTTGGTTTTGCAGTGGCAGCCGTTAGCTGGGATCAGATTGTACCAAGAAAGAAGGCTGTTATTGATAAAAAGATTGCTAAGCTTGCAGCAAAGATAAAGAGAAGAAATGGCAAGATTAAGCCGAACTTTAGGACTAGGTTCCTATTTTGGGGTATGCATTTGGTACAGCGCAAAGGCTTTTTTCCTAGAGATAAACAATACTGGGATGAAAAGGGATGGACTGAGAGTGTACGTCCTTGGAAATAAAACTGTAGGGGAAGATGCTAAAGCATTTGCAGCCTTGGCAAGACCGGAATGATGGGGAAAGAAGTATGAAAAAAAATACTGCATATTTAATTATTTTAACACTGGGCGTAATTATGACCATTGGTTGCTCACATATAAAAGAAAAAAAGCATGCGCAAAAGGCGGATTTGAAAATGGATAAGGTAATATATTCATATAGTTATGGAGATAGATATGGTTTTGAAATCACTGAAATCACCTCTGATTTGTGTATGAAGAGATATATAATTACACCGGATGAAGACAGTGAATTCAATCTGCAGGACGGTAATTTGCCTTCAGAGGAAGAGTATCGTTGTGAAGAGTATCAGATTACTGAAGGTGATTGGAATAGTATAGTGGATGTGATAAGCGAAAATGACATTATGACTATTCCTGAAGATATCAGTAATTTGGGGGATGTATATGACGGTGGTTATTCTTATATTGAAGTAGAGAACAATGATGGTTCATATAAAGTTGGTGGATATGACGCTAGTGGCGGCAAGGAAGATTTAAATGAGCGTTACTACAATATGGAAATGGTTATTTCAAAAGTGATTCGATTAACAACAAAAAAATAGGAGAAATATTTGTGATATAACAATAAAGGCACCAATCTTAAGAGGTAATCTAAAATATATATATTTGGAAACCTCATAAGATGGTGCTTTTGTTTTATAGAGTATTTGCTCTCTGTTCAATATTCTTCTGGAAGTTGATGACATCGTGGTCATAACTTTTATTCATGAAATCAGATTTGATTATGAAATCGGCAGATGCTTTGTTTACAGCAATTGGAATATCATATACCTGAGCAATTCTGATAAGTGCCTTCACGTCTGGATCATGAGGCTGAGCTGTAAGTGGATCAGAAAAGAATATAATCAAATCAATTCTGCCTTCCACGATTTTGGCGCCAATCTGCTGGTCACCACCTAGTGGACCTGAATTGTACCCCTTAACTGTAAGACCGGTTTTGTCCGAAATCATGCGGGCAGTGGTACCAGTTCCACAAAGATTATGATTCTTCAAAATCTCCTTATTATCCTCACACCATTGAATTAAAACTGGCTTTTTGCCATCGTGGGCAATGAGTGCGATATTCTTTTGTTCCCCAATAGTTAGTGTTACTTTTTCTTCCATAGTGTGTCTCCTTCATTAAGTAATATTATATAGTATTTAACCCCAAATTATTAGTGTCGCTGGTCTTCGTTTTCGAAGCGTTCACAGAATCTAGCTGAGAATGATGGCTCCTCACCGCCTACAGCTAAGTGACTTACATCTCCTGCCTTAAGTGTTCTAAATACTGCTATACCCTTTTGTCTCTCTTCAGTTACTACCTCAGTTACAGAAGTAGGGGCGAGAGCTGTAAACTGCATTGGAACAAATGGTGCCACATTCCAAAGACGAGAGAGTAAAACACATGTAAGTCCATAGTGGCAGAAGAAAGCGATAGTCTTTTCGTTGTTCTTTTCTACTTTGTAAGTAAGACCATCTCTGACGTAACCATTTCTTGCAAGTAATGCATCAAATTCCCTTATTACATTATCATAAATTGGAAGAACATCGCTGCCTTCAAGAAGAGGAGAATTTCTCCAAGCGTCCTTATCAAATAACTCTGGGTGATCATTGAAAAATGATGGTAGGATATCCCACATTATTCTGGTCTTGTACTTGCCAGCGTCCTCATCATAGATAAGTGCTGTCTCATAAGCTTTTTTAACTGTATCAGATACATTTGGGTCAACCTGACCTGGAAATTCTCTAAGCCAATCAAGTGTAGTGTCAGTCATGCCAAGGGCATCAAGTGAATACTGGGCAGTGTCTCTAGCTCGACCTAGAGGAGAAACATAAGCTTCATCAATGTGGTAGTTCTTGATGTACTGGGAGAGAAGCTTTGCTTCAATGTGGCCCTTCTCAGTAAGTGTGTCGTTTTCGTAGTCAGGGTCACCGTGTCTGATAAATAATAATCTCATAAATAAATCTCTAATCTTTCTAATATTTCTTATTTCGATGATAGCTATTTGATGGATCTAAGCTTACAAATGTTATCACCGATTTTAATATGGTGTGTGTTAAGGAATTCCATGAATTCAGGAAGGCTATCAGGCTGAATTACATTATGTGGTGCGTGGGCATCACATCCTAGTATAAATTCCGCACCCATTTCAGATGCCATGCTAAAGAATGGATCACAAGGATAATTTCTATTGTCCTGGAATCCTAGCATATTTACTTCCAGTGGAATATGCAAATTGATTGATGCTTCAACAAGGCGTGACATGTGCTTTTTAAACACATCCTCATCACCATAGAAGTTAATTAAATCAGGGTGAGCAAGGTAAGAAAATAATCCAGTCTCCATGCCCTCGATTGTGTAATCAACATAATCTATAAGGTTCTTCTCATCATAAGTAAGTGCACCAGAGTAGAATCCCTCAATCTCATCAGGGATGAAATGCTGTCCCTGGATAATATAGTCTACTGGATAATTTCTAAGCTCTGAAATTAGCTTGTCAAAATATTTGCGAGTATATTCTACCTCAAAGCCAATAAGAATTTGAATATCATCTTTGTACTCTGCTCTTAAATCTAAAAGAGTGGTAACGTAGTTCTCCAGCTCATCCATGGTCATTCGTATATTGGAAGTGTAATCACTAGGATAAGGCTGTGGTGTGTGGTCTGAAAAACCAAGTATTTTAAAGCCGTTTTTAATTGCAGTCTCAATATAGCTGCGCTCGTCACCAACTGCATGCATGCAACGAGGGGTATGTGTGTGATAATTTGCTAACATGGTATGTCTCCTAAAGTCCGATTATTGAGTCAATATAATAATGATACTACTTCAGGGAGTAAACTTAGTCCCGTAACAACTATTTTTCAAGAAGTGGCTCAAGTCCTGCCAAGGCTATGTCGTGATTATGGTCAACTACCTGTACTGCGTGAAGGCCACATTCTCTGGCTGCCTCACAGTTTTCTAACTTGTCATCCAAGAAAACGCATTCTTCTGGGATAAGATTGTACTTCTTAACAATCTCCTGATATATAGCGTGATCAGGCTTAATGAGCTTAACCTTGTAGGAGAAGACTCCGCCGTCCATAAGTGGAAGGAAATCAAGCTGCTTTTCGGCACAATCCCTTACATGCTGAGACCAGTTGGAAAGATAAAGAAGCTGATAGCCTCTTGCCTTTAATTCCTTAAGCCAGTCCTTTGTAAAGTCAAACTGCCATAAAGCCTCGCCTACATGCTCCCAGAAATATTCGATTTGTGGTCTAAGTTCTGGAGCATCCTTGGAGAAGAGATCAATAAGCTCCTCGTCAGATAAAACACCTCGGTCAACTTCGGCCCAGTTCTTAAAGATATGTGCCTTAAGTTTTTTGGCCAGCTCCTCATCGCCGTCAAATAGCTGGGTTAAAAAATCAAGCCAGTTGTAGCCGATTAGTACGCCACCAATGTCAAAAATGATAGTCTTAATCATAGCATTCCTTTCAAAACCTATATTCAATAAGCCTAGTATAAATATAACTTCTATTTTATACAATCATAAGAATTAATAAAAAACTAGCAGCCAATGGGGGAAGACTCATGCATTATCATAATGCTCAAAAAGAATTGTCAACTATATAAAATGTTATGGTTGACAATACAGGGGCCTTCTATTAATATTTACTTGTTGTAAAAAACAATTTAGGAGACTTACTATGGATAACACAAATATTTCAACTAACTCAAAAAGCCTAATCTCTACTAAGAGACTTGTACTTTGTGGATTGTTCGCAGCTATTTTATGTGTTTCAGCATACCTTAGCATTCCAACTCCACTGCCTATGGCACCAAAGATTACATTGATGAATTTTATGATTTTCCTCATTGCACTTCTTTTCCCAGTGACTGAATCATTTTTAATTGGACTTGTATGGTTTTTACTTGGAATTGTTGGCTTGCCAGTATTCATCGGCGGTAGCAGCGGAATAGGATATTTGATTGCACCTTATGGCGCATATACTTGGGCATTTCCTATTGTTCTTGTGGTACTTCCTCTAATCAGAGGTAAAAAGTACAACAGAATCTGGTATACCATCTGTGGCGTGATTGGGGTTTTGATTATCGATTTGATTGGTATGTTTTGGCTTAAGACAAGCTTGGGATATGATTTAAAGACAGCATTCCTTACAGGATTTATTCCATTTATTCCACTTGATTTGGTTAAGGCAGTTGTTGTGGCCCAGATCATTCCAGCATTTAAAAGAATTGTTGAATAGTGTATAGAATATTTAGCCTGAACTCACTAGATGGGTTCAGGCTTTTACTTTATGGATAATTATTATTAATAAGGCCACTATTTAAGGGGGAGAGCATGACAAATCTTAATAAACGAGTATAATAGGACAACGGAGGTTATTATTATGAATATGTCATTTCAAGATTATTTGGCCCACTATTTAAATCCAAGTGATGTGATAATTTTTTCATTAATAGCAGTTGGATTACTAGTGGCTGTTTATATTATTTTTTATTTATATTCAAAAGGAAAATTCAAAAATCCCCAGAGGGTAAATGAGGAGTTTTTCTTCCTATCAGAGCGATTCTATGAGCTTATTTTTTCAGGCGGAAGCATAATCGGTTTCATGGCTGTATATTTCTATTTGGATTTCTTTGATCACTCAGGTCCATTTTTTGTATTCTGGGATAAATACAGTGATTACCTGTTACTTTTATTTATGGTAATCTCTATTGTTTTGAATTCATTTTTAGACCATGTGTTAATCAGACTTAAGAGAATTCACAGGGAAGAGATGGCTTCCATTCGACTAATCGGAATGCTTTATATGATTTTGATTTTCGGATATATCAAGTTTATCTATGAGGATAACAACTATGATATGTTTATCGCATATTTTTTGACACTGATGATAGGCCGATTTGTTTATTTTGACGCCAGCTTCAAGGATTTCCTTAGCTGTATTAAGCTTGCAGCAGCCAATATCCCTATTATGATTATGGGACTTACATACCTTGGTATAATGTGTTTATATGGCTACAATACCGGATATTTACTTAAGCACAATGGTGTCATCACCAACATTTTCTTCGTTCATGTGTATATTATTGTAGTGATTTTTTTACTACACTTCATTCCAGAAATCCTTCTTAGAAATAAGAAGAAAAAGGGAAATGGCAAAAGGCCACATAAAGATATGCACCTGGATGAGGCTTTTGATGAGGATATTGACTTAGAAATGATGGATTTATAAAAGGATATATGTTATAAATTTAAATCAGAAATGACAGAGAGGTTGATATGAAAGGAAAGACATTGAGAAATCGCATAATTTCCCTAGTAGCACTCCTTGCTACTGTTTTTGTTGTGCTTATTTCCAATATGCTTATTTCAGAAAATGTCAATCACCACTGTCACGGAGAGGCTAACTGTCCAATTTGCTCATTGATTGTTCAGTGTGAGAAGAACATCAACACAGTTGGCTCAGGTTTGATTATGGTAGCTGTGGCAGCTATGGTTTATTTCGTGGCTGCTGTTACAGTTTCTAATTATAAATATCAGTCTGTTCAGACTACACTTGTTTCCCAAAAGGTAAGACTAGATTCTTAAATCCCATGCAATAGCCTTAGTAGGCTTTATTTTGGTACAAATTTTTGCATGCATGAAAGGATTTAAAGATGAAGAAGAAAAATTTAATATTGGCAGTACTTTGCATTTGCTTAATGCTTGTAGGTTGTGGTTCTAAGGGTGAAGTGGCACCAGCTGAGGCAGGCGAGGCAAATGGTGAGGCTCAGGTTTTAGATGAGGGTAAGACTATCTCTGTTGTAACTACTATTTTCCCTGAGTACGACTGGGTTCGTCAGGTTGTTGGTTCAAATGACAACGTGGAGATTACTATGCTTTTAGACAATGGAGTAGACCTTCACAGCTATCAGCCAACAGCAGAGGATATTATGAAGATTGCCTCATGTGATTTATTCATTTATGTAGGTGGCGAGTCTGATGAGTGGGTTGAGGATGCACTTGCAGAGTCAACTAACCCTGATATGAAGGTTATCAATCTTTTAGAGACTCTCGGTGATAAGGTTCAGGAAGAAGAAGTTGTAGAGGGCATGGAAGCTGAGGAAGAGGAAGAAGAAGGCGAAGAAGGTGAAGAGGAAGAGGTTGAATATGATGAGCATGTTTGGCTTTCTCTTAAAAATGCAGAGATTCTTGTAGATGAAATCGCAAATCAGCTTGCAGCAATCGATGCAGACAGCGCAGATACATACAAGACAAATGCAGGCAATTATGTAAGTGAACTTACTGCTTTAGATGAAAAGTATGCAACAGCAGTTAGCGAAGGAAACACAGATACAATTCTTTTTGGTGACAGATTCCCATTTAGATATCTTGTAGATGACTATGGATTAAACTACTATGCAGCATTCGTAGGCTGCTCAGCTGAGACAGAGGCAAGCTTTGAGACAATCAATTTCCTTTCAGAAAAGGTAGATGAAATTGGCTTAAACACAGTACTTACTATTGAAAATTCAGATCAGAAGATTGCCGAGACAATCATTTCAAATACAAAAAATAAGGATGCTCAGATTTTAGCAATGGATTCAATGCAGACTACAACAAGCGAAGATGTTGCAAATGGTGTGACATATCTTAGCGTAATGGAAGATAACTTAAAGGTTCTTACAGAAGCTTTGAAGTAAAAAGGAGATATTATGGCTATTTTAACAGCTAAGGAACTGACAGTTGGTTATGATAAACAGCCAGTTCTTAAGAATATTAATTTTCAAATTAACTCGGGAGATTATTTTTGTATTGTAGGAGAAAATGGCTCTGGTAAAACCACCCTTATGAAAACTATACTTGGACTTTTACCTCCAATAGAAGGTTCTATTGAGGTGGGACAGGGGCTTATGAAAAATCAGATTGGATACTTACCTCAACAGTCTGATGTGCAGCGAGATTTTCCAGCTACTGTATATGAAATAGTGCTCTCAGGCTGTCAGAATAGCCTAAAAGGATTTTTTTACAGCAGGGCTCAAAAGAAACTGGCCCTTGAGAACATTGAAAAAATGGGGATTTCCCATTTGAAAAACAAGTGCTACAGGCAGCTATCTGGTGGGCAGCAGCAGAGAGTTCTACTAGCTAGAGCCCTCTGTGCCACCACAAAGGTGCTGCTTTTAGATGAGCCAGTGGCAGGCTTAGACCCTAATGTGACAAAAGAAATGTATGATTTAATTGGTCAACTAAACTCTCAGGGACTCACTGTCATAATGATTAGTCATGACATTGAAAATGTAAAAAAATATGCCACAGTGATTTTTGATGTAAACAAACTAGATGTTATTAAAACATCCAGTGAAAGTGACACAAGCAAGGAGGTGGGAGCATGCTAGACAAGCTATATTTGTACATGACTTTTCCTTATGTAAGATATGCATTAATTGTAGGCACATTAATCGCGCTGTGCTCCTCATTGCTTGGTGTAATCCTGGTGCTTAAGAGATTTTCATATATTGGTGATGGACTATCACATGTGGCCTTTGGCGCACTTGCCATAGCCACCGTACTGAATTCTACTAATAGGATGATTATAATTCTTCCGATTACTGTGCTTACAGCAATACTAATACTAAAGAGTGGCAACAATTCCAAGGTAAAGGGAGATGCGGCCATAGCAATGATATCAGTAGGGGCATTAGCCTTTGGATATTTGCTTATGAACCTATTTCCTACATCTGGAAATGTATCAGGAGATGTTTGCTCCACACTGTTTGGCTCCACCTCACTTCTAACTCTTACAAGCTCAGAGGTGTGGGTAAGTGGAGTTCTATCCATCCTGGTTGTAGTTGCATTTATATTTTTATACAACAGGATATTTGCAGTAACATTTGATGAGGATTTTTCACGTGCAGTTGGCACAAAGGTAGGCATCTACAATTTACTCATAGCAACAATAACAGCAGTAATAATCGTACTTGCAATGAACCTGGTTGGTTCTCTGCTCATATCGGCTTTAATTATTTTTCCGGCACTTTCGGCAATGAGCATACTTAAAAGCTTTAAAGCAGTAACAATTTTTTCTGCAATAATATCGGTAACATGTGCCCTCTTTGGATTTTTAATTTCCATTTTGGAAGGCACACCAGTAGGCTCTACAATAGTGGCGGTTGATGCTGTAATGTTTATGATCTGTTACTTAGTAGGTAAAATTAAGGGATAGGAGTACTTATGAAAAAAATCAATGTTTTAATTCTCAGCACACTATTAGCGGTTAGCCTAATAGCCTGCGGCAATTCATCAGAAAAGACATCTGAAAAAGAGGACAAACCAGCTAATACATCTGCGGTGGCAGATATATCTGATGACCTGACTGCAGTAGATGATATTCAACTACAAGAGGATGAGAGTGAGGAATCACAACCTGTAGCTGGCGACCCAAATGTAGACGTGGACCTAACAGTTCTTTCATCTACCCTCATCTATTCGGAAGTCTTCAACATGGTTACAACTCCAACTGACTACGAAGGCAAAACCGTAAAAATGGAGGGTGTTTGCAACATGTACCAGGACCCTGACACAGGCAAAAAATATTACGCCTGCATCGTACAGGATGCTACCCAGTGCTGCTCCCAGGGTCTAGAATTCGTCCTAGATGAAAACACCTACACCGAAGACGACTACCCAAAAGTAGGTGACGATATTACTATCCAGGGCACCTTCACCACCTACGAAGAAAACGGAAACACGTACCTAACAATGTTAGGCGCCACTTTAATTCAGTAATTAACCGTCACTATATATTATTTTGCCAAGGACCCCTCTGCTGGTCAGCCCACCAGAGGGGCCCTTGCTATTTACAGAAACATAAAATGATGATATACTGCGAAAATCAAGTGCACATAGTGCATCAAACCATTTCGGTAAAATTTTCCATTTTTATTTATAGCTATACATTTGAATTAAACGGGAGTTATGAAATAGTTTAACTATCTTTTTGTTAGTATTCTATGATATCTTTGGGCACTATGCACTTGAAATATATTTTCAAGGAGGTAGTGCGTTTGAAGACACTACAAGAATTAACATTATTGGATAAATTTTTATTTGATGAAGCTATGGATGATCCGAACACATATGAGGCGTTATTACGGATTATTCTTGGTGATGAGGAGCTAAAACTACTTACCCCATCACAAACTGAAAAGGAGCTAAGAACTGCTCCGTGGCTTAGGTCGATTAGAGTGGATGTGTATTCCATGGATGATGACACTATTTTTAACACAGAAATGCAAAAGGAATATCGTGACGATTTGGTAAAAAGAACTAGATATTATCAGGCTCTTATTGACTCATCATTACTCGCACCAGGAGAAGTGGATTTCAATACCATCAAAAACACAACAATTATTATGATTATGCCATTTGATTTGTTTGGCAAAAATCGATATGTATACACTTTTGAAGATGTATGTAAAGAGGATGCTACAGTCAAGCTTGATGATGGTGCAAAGAGAATATTCATTAATACTCATGGTCAAAACAAGGACGATGTTTCCCCTGAATTTATTGCGCTTATGAGATTTATTGAATATAATGAAGGCATAGAAACACAGGGAGATTCAGCTCCAAATCTGGCAAAGATACAAGGTCGTGTAGCTGAGATTAAGGCGAGCGAGGAAGTAGGTGTTAAGTTTATGCAGAGATGGGAAGAAGAAGCATTAATAAGACATGAAAGTAAGCAAGAAGGAATAAAAGAAGGAATCTCTTTAGGTGAGAAACAAGGTGGAGAGAAAGAACGTCTTTCATCTATAAGAAATATTATGGATAGCATGAAGCTGACAGCGGAGGAGGCTATGAAAGCCCTAAAGATTCCTGAGTCAGATTTCGAAAAATATATGACGAAGCTGTAATTATTGATTTACACAGGCCGGAGGTTTTCCTCCGGCTTTTTGATTGATTAAATTGAAAAGAGGGTGTATTATTTAGGCAAGTGATTCGAACGTAGTTTCGGAACGGTTATTCGATTTTGGCGAGAGTGGAGTAGTTTTTTTGTTTATGAAGCAATACATGGTTATAGATTTGAAGAGTTTTTATGCTTCGGTGGAATGCGCCGATAGAGGGCTGGATCCTATGAAGGACAATCTGGTGGTGGCGGACGTGGCCAGAAGTAGGGGCACTATTTGTCTGGCTATTACGCCGGCTATGAAGGCTCTCGGAGTGAAGAACAGATGCCGTATATTTGAGATTCCTAAGTCTATTGAATATATTGCGGCGGTGCCTAGGATGCGGCGATACATTGATGTGTCGGCAGAGATTTACGAGATTTATCTGTCTTACATTTCAAAGGAGGATATTCATGTCTACTCCATAGATGAGGCCTTTTTGGATGTTACAGCCTATCTTGATTTGTACGGGCTCAGTGCCCATGATTTAGCGATTAAGATCATGGATGAGATAAAAGAAAAGCTTAAGATTAGGGCCACTTGTGGTATAGGCACTAATATGTATCTGGCTAAGGTGGCTCTTGATATTTTGGCTAAGCATTCGCCAGATTTTATTGCGGAGCTTGATGAGGAGAGCTTTAAGAGGAGACTGTGGAAGCATAAGCCACTTACTGACTTTTGGAGGATAGGTCCAGGCACCATGAGACATTTGGCAACACTTGGACTATTTACTCAGGAGGATATTGCTAAGGCTCCAGAGAAGCTACTGCTTAAGCATTTTGGTGTTAATTCAGAGTTTCTTATTGACCATGCCTGGGGCAGAGAGTCCTGCACCATTTACGATATTAAGCATTACACTAATAAGTCCCATTCCCTTTCCTGCGGGCAAGTGCTGATGAGGGATTATACCTATGATGAGGCCATTACTGTGCTTAAGGAGATGGTGGGAGAGCTGGCTTCAGATATGGTGGCTAATCAGGTGGTGAGCAATAATTTCTCACTTTATATTGGTTATTCCTATGATTCATATACATCTACGGGAGGGGCTACCACTATTCAGGTTAGAACTAATTCAATTAGGATTATGCAGGATGCCTTTGTTCAGATGTATAAAAAGTTTGCCCAGCCAGAGGGGCTGATTAGGAGATTTAATATATCAGCCAATGGAATTGTGGATGAGTGCTATGAGCAGTATAGCTTTTTTGTGGACCCAGTAGTTATGGAAAAGGATAGACAGATTACCAGGTCAGCCAATATGCTAAAAAGCAAATTCGGCAAGAATGCTATTTTAAAGGGAATCGATTTGCTGGAGGAGGCTACACAGATGGAGCGTAATATGCAAATCGGTGGACATCTTGCTAACGGGAGGGATGACAATGGCTAGAGCAGATAGGGCCAGCCAGTTTATGCCTTTTGCAGCCCTGAAGGGATTTGAGGAGGCGCTGGCAGCCAAGGAAAAGATAATAGTTCCTAAGGTGGAGCTTTCTGAGGATGCGCTGGAGTATCTAGATTTTCAGCTTAGCAAGATTAAGATAGGGGATAGGATTACTGTTGTGTACTACGAGGAGGATGCCTACGTTAAAAAGACTGGCATGGTCACAAAGATTAATCCCCAGGCAGGATATTTGACTATAGTTACTACAGATATAGGATTTGAAGACATTAGAGATATTCAGTTTTAATGTAAAAAGAAGGGCACCTAATAGGTGTCCTTCTTCAGCGCAATGCTTTATTTTTGTTTTTCCTTGTAGATTCTTTTTTCTTCGTACATTTTGCTGTCTGCGATAGAGATGACTTTGTCTAAGTCAAGTGTGTCGTGCATAACAGCTTCATGAAATCCTATGCTGGCTGAGACTGTAAAGCCAAGCAGATTGCTCTTGTCCTTTAGAATCTCATAAATCAGAGCTTTTATCAGGGTTACGTCACAATCGCCTATTATGAGGGCTAGCATTTCATCCCCACCAAATCTGGCACAGAGGGCATTTCTAGGGCAGGCCTCTTTCAGAGACTCAGCTACAGCGGAAATTGCAGCGTCACCTGCACCGTGGCCTAGATTGTCATTAATTTGTTTCAGACCATTTAAATCTGACATGATGACAGTCACTTTTCGGCCATCATGTTCAGGGGCTTGTTTTAATTCCTCAAACTTTTCCAGAAAGGCCAGTCTGTTGTAGAGGCCTGTGAGGGCATCATGTTGATATAGTTCCTGAAGCTTGCTTCTCAGATAATGCTGATAACGCATGCTGACATAGCCGCCAATACCCATGCTTAGGCTGTTGGTTATGCTAGGAGTCTTGGCGTATTCTATCATTTGGTATCTAGGATATGTATAGCAGACAAATCCAGGAGATTTGCCCATATAGTCAAGGCTATTGTAGATGAGCGGATAGCCAAGTTCTAGAATCTTATCAAGATTAGGTATTATCTCATCTGGTTTGTATGGTTTAATTCCTTCCTTTGAGTCGTAGGCATCGTAGAATATTACCTTCTCACCTGGCTCTATATCTTCCAAGAAGAAATTGTTTTCAAGATCAAGACATGACTTTTCGATTACGCAACACACGTAATCTGTCATAGGATTTCTCAAGTAGTGGATGCATTCGCTTAGTGTCTGGCTGGCCATGACTTTTGCAGTTATGACCTGCATAATGTGGATGTCGTCCTGGTGGTGATAGAATCTGTTGTTTAGACCGCTTATGGCTGACAGTAAATCCTGGGTGCATCGTGGACAGCCGCAGGATTCGTTAGGAATAAATTTTGGCTCAATCCATCTATCCAAATTTCTGTTGCCATCAAGTACAGACAAAATTGTATCCATTATTGTGTCAGCAAGATCGGCACTATCGGTTATTGAGGTGGTAATTCCAGGCATAGACCAAAAGGCCTCGTCGATTCCGTCGAAGCCGCTTACAATAACCTGTTCTGGAATTTTGACACCTGCATTTTGGAAAACATCGCAGACATTGATGGCCATTATGTCATTGGCGCAGATAACCGCCTCTGGCAGAGTGTCCCTCTTGAGGAGCTCGTAGGCAGCCTCTCTGGAAGGCACAGACCAAAAGTCACCGTAGCTGAGCATAGAATCATCATACTCAATTCCATTTTCTGCGATGACCTTTTTAAAGACATCGATTCTCTCGTTTGAGAATTCACTAAAGCGTTTTCCAGCCATAAAATGAGGGCGAGTGACATGGTGGTCCTCAATTATGTGACGGACCACTCTCTCAAAACCCTTTTTATAATCAAATCTAACCAGGGAAGCGTTTTCGTATTCTCCATCTACGATAATGGTTGGAACCTCGGCTTCCGTGGCTTTATTTATGATATTTTGTACAGTGGTACGGCTTTTGATTTTCTCATCTCGAATAACGACAACATCTACTTTATCATAGGGAATCAAATCAAATACTTTTGTCTCTGCAAGATTATCGCCGCTGTTGCCGATTTCATTATTAATAGCGTAAATGAACATGCGACAATCGTGAGCTTTTAAAAGTTCGTTAAGCTCAGTGACAAATTTGAATTCCTGTGAATCGTAAACACGATATTCGCATAAGGCCACAATCTTCTTTCCGTTAATCATCGTTCCTCCCCAATGTAAGCCCCATATAATTGCTATTGTGATGTATTTTACTATATGTTTATGAATTTTCTGTTTCGATAGTAGGATTCTTTGTCTTTATTATAAAACAGATAATTATATGGTTGCGTATGGTTTATTAAATGAATACTATATTTATGGAGGGGAAGTACAAAGGAGAGTAATTATGAAAAAAAGATTATTAAGTTTAATTCTTGTCACATGTTGCATATTTGGATTAGTAGCATGCAAGGACGAAAAGAAATCAGAGAAAGAGGATAAGGAATCAAAGGAAGAGACTACACAGGAATCTGGAGCGGCTGTGGAGGAGAGTGAGAGTGATAGTGAATCTGTTACTCAGGAGTATCTTCTCAGCTCAGGCTACGATGCAGATATGCTTTATACATTTGATGAAAATGGTAATAAGCTAAAGACCTTTGATGTGAAAAAGATAAATGGGTATTTAGACAAGGCTGGCTACAAGTCAGAGTTTGCAAACAGTCGCTGTGCCGCTGACGATATTGTCTATGTCTATTATTCAGATTATGACGATGAAAATACCACATTTTTAGCAGTAGATTATAAATCTGGCAAGGTAGAACCAATAAAAGGATTGCTTGATGGTGTAAGTACTGCAACATGCTATTGCTATAATGGCAAGATATATGCATCTGCATATGATTATGATGCAAAGAAATACCTTGAAAGAGTATATGAAAAGGATGCGAATGGTCTCTCATTTAAGGAAGTAAAGGATGAGGAGCTTGCCCTTGAAAAACATGATGTTTTATACAATAGAGATGGTAGACCAAGTATTGCATCTCGAATGTTTGACGACATAGGATTTGCCCTTGTTGAAGTACGAACCGATGATAAGCGCAACGGAATTGGAAAGTATACTGAAGATGGTAAGGTGAAAGTGGTAGAGGGGTTCAAAGTAGATGGCTTTACCTCTCAATGCTACAACAAGAATTATTTTGTTTACAACCGTTATGATGATGAGACATTTGAGGACGAAGGATTCTATGTTTACGATTTTAAAAACGATAGCACAGCTGAGTTGGATATACCTGTTGATGCTTCTGTAATCGGAATGATAGATAACACTTTCTACTATCAGGTAAATGAAATTGAAAACGGAGAAGCATCCTTAGATTATCAGCTCTATGCATACGATTTAGATAAAAAGGATAATAAAAAGCTTTATACAATAAAGAATGTGCCTGGAGCCGGCAGTATTTATTCTTACACAGTTGTTCTTGGAAATTCCATTTATGTGGCAGCTGTAGATGATACCCAGTTAAAGTACTATAAGCTAGATGATAAGGGCAAGACAAAAGATATAGATTGTCCAATCAGAACATATAGCGCCTTTGAGTATGGCTCTGTCATAAGTGATTACAATGAAGTTAAATGTATATACTGTGATGCCACTGTATACACTACATATCAGGAAGCTTTCGTATTAGATGACAAGTATTCTCCATATGCACAGCAGATTAATGCAGCATTAAAAGAGAAGCTTGATGCGGATATGGCATATTCGCCTGAGTTCAACGAGGATGAGTGCGAGTATCATCAGGATGAGTCGGCTTGCGAGTCAGATGATGGTGGCGTTACTGGCGTTAAAATTATTAACGACAATTACCTGATTGTAGATATGGATTCCTACTGGTATGGTGGCGGTGCTCATGGTATGCCAGGAATGTGTGAGTATATTTTTGATTTGACCACAGGCGAGGAGCTTACATTTGCAGATTTCTACTCAGGTACAGAAGAGGAATTTAAGAATCTTGTAGCTACAAAGGTTAAAGAGGATTTCGAGCGCCAAAGCGCTAATGGTGAAACTCCTTATTACTTTGCTGAAACTGCAGATGAGATTTATAACACAGCATTTGAATATACAACTTTAGAGAATGCCAATATACTTTTTGGTGAGGATAAGGTGACTTACTACTTCTATCCTTATGATTTAGCAAGCTATGCTGACGGTTTCCAGTATTTTGATTTTACATACGAGGAAATCTTAGGTACTAGCGCACTTACAAGATAATTTTTGGAGATGAATATGGCTTTAATTAGTGCATTTGATGTTTTAGGACCAAATATGATTGGTCCGTCAAGCTCCCATACTGCAGGAGCCAGCTCAATAGCTTACCTTGCCTGGAAAATGGCTGGTGGAAATATAAAAAAGGTAAAGTTTATTCTCTACGGCTCATTTGCAGAGACCTACAAGGGACATGGCACTGATAAGGCATTACTTGGTGGCATACTAGGATTTAAAACAGATGACACCAGAATCAGAGATTCATTTACTATAGCAAAGGAACGTGGAGTAGACTTTGCTTTTGAGATTAATGAAACTGAGACAGATATTCATCCTAATACAGTTGATATATTTATTGAGACAAAAGAGGGCAGAGCTCTTGATATTAGAGGAGAATCAGTGGGAGGCGGTAAGTGCCGCATAGTGAGAATCGATGGAGTTCCTGTTGATTTCACTGGTGAGTATAGTGCCGCTATCGTGGTTCAAAAGGATATGCCCGGCGTAATCAAGCACATTGCCAGCGCAGTTAGCGACAGAGATATTAATATTGCATTTATGAGACTTTTCAGAGAGGGCAAGCACGAGAGAGCCTACACAATTGTGGAGACAGATGGTACCTTACCTGATGATTTAAAGGATGCAATTTTAGAAAATCAGTACGTTGAAGACGTAATGATTGTACAAATTTAGTTATAAGAGGCTTTGTATGGATTTTAAAAAAGCAGCAGAAATGCTAGCGCTCTGCGATAGCAACAACTTAAAAATATCTCAGGTAATGAAGCAGCGTGAGTGTCATGTATTTGAGACTGGTGAGGATGAGATAGTAGCTAGGATGGAGCACGCCTGGCACATTATGAAGGACTCCGCCAAGGAGCCTACTACAAAAGCTATGAAATCTATGGGCGGATTGATTGGTGGAGAAGCCAAAAAGCTTACAGATTTTAGGATGGCAGGCAAGAGCCTGATTGGAGATGTGGTTAACAAGGCAATTGCATATTCAATGGCTGTTTTAGAAGTTAATACATCTATGGGACTTATTGTAGCTTCTCCTACTGCCGGTTCTGCTGGTGTACTTCCAGGAGTCATGCTGGCTCTTCAGGAGGAGTATGATATCCCAGATGACAGGATTATAGACGGACTATTTAACGCCAGCGCCATAGGCTATTTAGCCATGCAAAATGCCACCATAGCCGGTGCTGTAGGTGGATGTCAGGCAGAGATTGGTGTAGCTGCAGCAATGGCTGCCAGCGCCGCCACAGAGCTTATGGGCGGTACACCACTTCAGTGTACTTTTGCAGCGTCAACCGTCATTATGAATATGCTTGGTCTTATATGTGATCCGGTGCTTGGACTTGTGGAATATCCATGTCAGAATAGAAATGCATCTGGTGCAGCCAATGCTCTCATTGCTGCTGAGATGTCCCTTGCAGGCATTACCCAGATGATTCCACTTGATGAGATGCTAGATTGTATGTATAACGTGGGCAAGCGTCTTCCAGTTGAATTTAGGGAGACAGCAAAAGGTGGATGTGCTACAACACCTACTGCTTGCGCCCTTTGCAAATCGAAATAATAAATGATTCTATAGCGGATACTAGCTTTTTATAAGGGCCTAGTATACCGCTTTTTTTAACGAATAAATAAGCAAGCTCTGCAAGAGCTATACCAGCAAAAGTATCTACTACCACGTGCTGTTTGGTTGTTAAAGTAGAAACGCAAATAGCAAGTGCGATAATAACAGAAAGCACCTTGTACCAGTCAGGTATAGTCTTTTGCTTTCTTACGGCAATGACACAAAACCAGCTTGTAAGACAATGTATTGATGGAAATAGATTGTCAGGTGTATCTATTGAATAAAGAAAAAGCATTGCTTTATTCATGATATCGGTGTCAGGGATTTCTGGTCTGACAATGGTGGTTGGAACAGTGATAAAAAGTATGAAACATACAATTTTGGCGCATAAGTCTGCACACAAAAAAGCGGCTGTTTCATCTTCATCTTGAATTGAGCCCATCCAGTAATTGGCAATCCAAAATAAATAGCAGCCCAGATATATGATAATTGTCCAAGGAACAAGTGGAATTATTAAATCCAATTTTGTGGACATATTATGGTGATAAAATCCGCCGGTAATGAGGCGAGTGCCGTAATAAGTAATACAATTAAAGCCCAGCGCCAAGAGAACCATTATGATAGTTTTTAGTGTAATAGATTTATTGTTACATGATTTCATATACTCATTCTCCATAAAAAAATACATGTACCATGATATTGAATTGTGTGGAGAATATCAATCCAATCACAGAAATTTAAGAAAAAGTTTATTGTATTTAATAATTAATATAGTTACTATTTTCTTATACAGAATTTAAAAGAAGGGAAAAATATGGACAGTTTATATGATTATATAAAGTGGTATGGGGAATTTTCATTTGAAGAAAAAGCTCTTACTGCAGTAGACAATTTTATTCTTTCTAGAATTTCATATTTGATTATAGAGGGGATTACATTTGAAAAGCCCCATAGATTTAAGGATATAGTAAAAAAGCTGGAGGCCACTTGCGGTATTAAGGGGTGCTTCTACGGCAATGAGCAGATAGTTATTGATGCTGCAAATACCAAAAGATTTGGGGATGTCTATGTCAGCAATTACCAAGATATATTCGATGAGAGTATTTCTGCCCAGTTTGCTGCTATGACCTTTGATTTGACCGATGATGTGAGGTTTGTAGCATTTCGTGGCACAGATGAGACATTGCTGGGATGGAAAGAGGATTTCATGATTAGCTTTATGGAAACAGAAGCTCAAAAGAGGTCCTTAGAATATTTGAAAGGTAGCTTTGATGGAGTCCACAAGGTATATGTAGGTGGCCATAGCAAGGGCGGAAATATGTCTCTTTATGCCGCAGCACATCTAGAAGATGAGGAGCTTCAAAAGCAGCTTAAGTTCATATATATTAATGACGGTCCTGGACTTTGTCCGGAAGTCTGCGACAAAACCTGTGTAGCTCGTATCAAAGATAAGGCTATGCGATATATGCCGGAGTATTCTGTCTTTGGCAAGCTTTTTGAGGAGACCCAGATTCCTGGCAGGATTGTAAAAAGTTCATTCGAGGGTGTGGCTCAGCATGACTGTATCAGCTGGGGAGTTGACCACGGTGAGCCAGATTATAGTGACAGCCATTCACCGGGAAGCATTTTTATAAATCAGGCTTTGGATCAATGGATTGAAAGTGTTAACAACGAAAGCCGCTTGAGCTTTGTTAACAATCTATTTAATTCCATTGAGAATAGTGGATACACCACAACTACCGAGATTATGGAAAAGGGGCCATTTGCTATTGAGAAAATCCTTATTGAGCTTTTGGCTTTAGATAAAAAGACGGTAAAGACTCTTATGAAGTTGCCTGTTACAGCAGCACTTGATAGAGCTCCAGACTCGGAGAAGGTAAATATAATCCGTAAAAAAGTAAAGAAAAAAGAGTGGATTTCTTCTATTGCAATGATTCTCATGAGTGTGATTCTTTTTTTGGTGCCTGAGTATACCCTTCAGGTGGGAATCAGCCTTGTGCTCCTTGCGGTGATACTTTTTGAGGTTTTTGTTACAATTAGGCACTTACACAAGGCAGGCTGGAACCTGCAGGAGGAATCCGGGAGAGTCTACGTCTGCATTGTAATGATTGGCATTTACGCCATGTTACTTGTTAAGGAGGATGCACTTTTCTTCATAGGAAGTGTGTCTATCGGCACGGCATTTTTGTTCTGGGCATATCGAAATGCCATTTCCTACAAGAATCTGTGCGCTAATACAGAGAAAAAGGACCAGCGACTTGAGAAGATAAAACTTATAGTAGAAATAGTTATTTTAATTATCCTAAGTGCCTTTATTTTTGTGGCGCCAAAGGATACACTTACTTGGTATATGACTTTCCTTGCAGTAGTTTTTCTGGTTGATGGAATTGTAAACCTAATAATAGTTTTGCGAAATTTAATTTTACAAAATCGAAAATAGGTGCTACAATATCTCTGACTTCATGTGGAATTATTTAGGGAACAGTCCACAGGAATCTGGCGAGGCCAGATAGCTTTTTTGGAGGTTATATTAGGAAATGAAAGAGTATAGAGAAGAGTTTTTTAAGGGTGAAAGAGCGCTTTTTGCAGTTGATGGCGCTAAGATATATGACTGCATTTTTGACGATGGTGAATCTCCACTTAAGGAGAGCAAAAATATAGAGGTTTACAATTCTCAGTTCAAATACAAGTATCCAGTATGGTATTCAAACAATGTGTTGATTCAGAATTGTAACTGGCTTGAGATGGGCCGTTCTGGTGTATGGTACACCAACAACATCACTGTTAAGGATTCGCTTATTACAGCACCAAAGAATTTCCGTAGATGTGACGGGGTAACACTTGATAATGTTTCCCTTACAAATGCAGAGGAGACATTCTGGAATTGCAAAAATATTACTCTTAAGAATGTAAATGCTAAGGGTCATTATTTTGCAATGAACTCTGAGAATATTGAGGTTGATGGCCTCAGACTTGATGGCAATTATTCTTTTGATGGTGCTAAAAATATCACTATTAGAAATTCAGTTTTACTTTCTAAGGATTCTTTCTGGAATGCTGAGAATGTTACTGTTTACGATTCATACATTTGCGGTGAGTATTTAGGATGGAATTCTAAGAATCTCACATTTGTAAACTGTACAATCGAAAGTCTTCAGGGACTTTGCTACATTGACACAGTTACAATGAAAAATTGCAAATTAATCAATACAAGCTTAGCATTTGAGTATGCTAAGAATATCGACGCTGAGATAACAAACAAAATCGACAGTGTATTTAATCCAGAGAGCGGTGAGATTAAGGCTGCAGAGATTAGGACACTTATTGTTGAAAAGGATCAGGTAGACCCATCTAAGACTAAAATCACTTGCGATGCAATTGGTGAGAAGCAGGATGTGGTTGAATGGAGAAGAACTAACTAGAACTGGAGGCATATATGGGAAAATACGATTTTGATAAGCAAATAGATAGACGAGGCACTGGCTCTCTCAAGTGGGATGTGGCTGAAAATGAGCTGCCTATGTGGGTGGCTGACATGGATTTTCAGGCAGCGCCAGAGATTAGAGAAACCCTTAGTGACAAAATTGCTCACGGTGTCTTTGGATACTCTGACCTAGTTCCAGAGTGGTACAGCGCTTATCAGAATTGGTGGAAGAAGCGCCATAATCTTGAAATCAAAAAGCAATGGCTGATTTTTTCTACAGGTGTAATCCCATCACTTTCTTCCATAGTTAGAAAACTTACCACACCAAATGAAAAGGTTATAATCCAGACTCCTGTTTACAATATTTTCTTTAACTGCATTGTTAATAATGGTTGTAAGCCCCTGGAGAATCCTTTGAAATACGAGAATGGTGAGTACTCAATGGATTTTGAGGACTTAGAGGAGAAGATGGCTAATCCTCAGGCTACGCTTATGTTTTTGTGTAATCCGCAGAATCCTGCATCTAAAATCTGGGATAGAGATACCCTTGCTAGAGTGGGTGAGCTTGCTAAAAAATATGGCGTAGTAGTGGTTTCAGATGAAATCCACTGCGATATTACAGCACCTGGTACAGAGTACATTCCTTTTGCATCTGTATCTGAGGACTGTGCTATGAACAGCATCACTTGCATCGCGCCTACTAAGGCATTTAATATAGCAGGCCTTCAGACATCAGCTGTATTTTCTGCCAATCCATTCCTTAGACACAAGGTATGGAGAGCTCTCAATACAGACGAGGTTGCAGAGCCAAATGTATTTGCTCAGGCTGCTACAATTGCCGCCTTTACTAAGGGTGCAGATTGGCTTGATGAGATGCGCCAGTATGTATTTGATAATAGAAAGATAGTAGAGGATTATGTGGCTCGTGAAATCCCTGGTATTTCAGTTGTTAAGGGTGATGCCACATATCTTGTTTGGATAGATATTAAGTCTCTTGGTAAGTCCAGCGATGAGGTGGCTCATTTCATCAGAAAGGAAACAGGTCTATATATCACTGAGGGTATTGAATACGGAGAGGCTGGCAGATACTTCCTTAGAATGAATGTTGCCTGTCCAAAGGCCACTTTGATGGACGGATTAGAGAGATTCAAAAAAGGTATTAATTTACTTAGTGCCAAATAGAATACATGATAACAACAAAGCCCTAGGCAATGCCTAGGGCTTATTTAATGTTAACTATTCAACTTTGTGTATGAAATTAAGCTGATCTAGTCGCTTCATGTAGGTGCTGAGGCGCTCATAAAGTGGCTCAGCTTCATCACCAAATTTATCGTGGACTAGAAGGCCTATGTCGTAGATGCTGCGCTTGCCATCGATAGAGGAGAAGATGAAACTTCCAAGTCCTTCTAATGTGATGTGGCTTACAGCAGGTCTTTTGAAAAACTTCTGGGCAACCCTATTGGCAAATCCCTTATTTTCCATTTCTACAACAACTTGTCCCGCCTCATTTAAAGACCAGGACAAGTCTTCATTTATGGCATAAACAAAATCTAAATAATTGTTATTATTTTTCATTCTTCTTTCCCATTGCTGACTTTAAAACAGCTACTGATACAAGGATGATAAGGATAAGTGCTGGGATATTTCCTGTAGGAATTACCTCACTTAAGTTCATAGCATCTGTAAGACCAGCTACTGTAAGGATAGCAAGTAATACACCTACGATACCCTCACCAGCAATAAGACCAGAGCAGAAGAGGATACCCTTTCCTGACTCGTCATTCTGTGCACCGAACTTCTTGTCAGCAAACTTTCTGATGAGACCACCAATCATGATTGTTGCAGAAAGCTCAAGTGGAAGGTAAAGACCGATTGAAACAGGAAGAGCTGCAATACCAAGGATTTCAACAACGATTGAAATAAATGCACCGATGAAAATAAGTGCCCATGGAAGCTTGCCGTTCATAACACCTTCGATAATCATCTTCATCATTGTAGCCTGTGGAGCTGCAAGAGCATCAGAACCAAATCCGTATGCTGAATCAAGAAGAATCATAACACCACCGATAGCAAGTGCTGCTGCGATAGTACCTAAGATTTCACCAATCTGCTGCTTCTTTGGTGTAGCACCGAGGATGTAACCTGTCTTTAAATCCTGTGATGTATCACCAGCCATACATGCTGCAATACAGATAACAGAACCGATTGCGATAGCACCCTGCATACCGTGTACGCCTGTGTCACCAAGAACCTTAAGGATGATTGTTGCAATAAGGATAGTAGCGATTGTCATACCTGAAACTGGGTTGTTTGAGCTACCTACAAGACCAACCATACGTGAACTTACGGCACTGAAGAAGAAACCGAAAATTACGATGATGATTGCACCGATTAATGTAACAGGTACTGCAGGTACAAGCCAGATTGCAAGGATAAGTAAAAGGATTCCGCCAAGTACAAGACGGATATCTAAGTCAAGAGCTGTACGCTCGCTAGAAGTCTGACCAGCTGTCTTAATGCTCTTGATAGAAGCTACGAAAGTTCTAACAATAAGTGGAAGTGTCTTAATCAAGCTGATGATACCAGCTGAAGCAACGGCACCAGCACCGATGTACTTGATATAGTTAGACCAGATTGCTGCAGCACCGCTTGTAGCATAAAGCTCAGCTACTGAAACGCTTGCAGGATACATAACGATGTCACCACCGAATGTAACGATTGCTGGGATAAGTACGAACCAACCAAGAACACCACCAGCAAACATGTAAGCAGAAATCTTTGGTCCGCAGATATAACCTACAGAAACAAGAGCAGGATAAACCTCTGCTGAGAACTCTGTCTTAAGTGCTTCGAGTTTAACTGTAAATACGCTCTGGATAGCCATAAGACCATCAACTACGAACTTAACAACAGCACCGATTCCCATACCAAGGAATACTGCCTTAGCAGATGAACCACCTTCCTCACCGGCAAGAAGAACCTCTGCACAAGCTGTTCCCTCTGGATAAGGAAGAACACCGTGCTCCTGTACAATAAGTGCGCTACGAAGTGGTACCATGAAGAATACTCCAAGTAAACCACCGAAGAGGGCGATTACTGTGATAGTAACAAGAGAAGGAGTGTCCATAACACCTTCCTTTGCCCAAATGAAAAGTGCTGGCATTGTGAAGATTGCACCAGCTGCAAGTGACTCGCCGGCTGAACCGACTGTCTGTACCATGTTACTCTCAAGGATTGAATCCTTTCTCATGATAACACGGATAACTGCCATTGAAATAACGGCTGCTGGGATAGAAGCAGATACTGTCATACCTACACGAAGTCCCAAATAAGCATTCGCTGCGCCGAAGATAACAGCTAAGAGGATACCCATAATAATAGATGTAGGTGTCATCTCAGGTGTATTTTCACTGGCAGGAATATAAGGTTTGAATTCCTCATTCATTGTCATATACTCTCCTTTTTTTAAATATCGTTTTAAATTATACCGACACTTTAAAGTGTTTGCAATTTGCTGTATTAAAGCGATAAAGTAAATACTTAAATTCTCATTTGAGAAATATGACTCAAACCCGCGAAAAAATCACGAAAAGTTCACAATTAAAAAGTGGACTTTTGGGGGTCTAGAGGGTAATATAAAACATGTTCGTGACGACATAATAAATGTAGGGTAAAAAGTCGTCGTAGACGAATAGGTAACAAAAGTAGGGCTTTATTAATTGAATAGGGGAGGCACGAGATGATAGTGACAGTAGGTGAGATCATTACTTGCACAGGACCAGAAGATTTGTACCGAAAGGCTGAGGACTTGCTTAGACATGGTATCAAGACAGTGTTTGTTGCACGAAACACTCTCAAGATTGTAAGCGTTCCAGCTACAGATAAATTGGGTTCATCAAATATTACTGTGTTGCAGAAAAAATCATTAAGCATAGCCTAAAGAAAAGAGTGATGGAAACATCACTCTTTTTTGTGTCATTTATTAAGGAAGCTGAAAATGCTAGATAACATTAAGCTTCAGTCTGTTGTAGTCGCGCTCCTCGAGAAGGTCAAGGATGCGACGGGCTCTAGAATACTGGGTTCTATTGATGGAGATAACGCAGACCTTGCTAGCTCCATTGTATATTCTGCGTCTGAAGAAAGGAATCCGGCGCCATGATTTAGTGAAGGCTACTGACTGCTCTAGAAGTAGATCAGAAGTCCTGTTAGATACTATTCTATTAGTGGTTTTGCAAAGGACCACATCATTTCCTATGTTCTTTGAAAGTTTAGGCTTTTTGTTCATATGTCTTGTCCTTTAATTTAAATGAATATCAATTTTTTTCCCCATTGAATTAGCTACCTTAACCAGAAAATCCAAGGACGGATTGTATTTACCGCTCTCCATACGGGAGATATTGGACTTTTTGGTGCCGGCCATGTCAGCCAGGGTGGACTGAGTCATATTAAGCTGATGTCGGGTGTCACGAAGTTCCTTAGCGATGGAATTACGTGCCGCTAAAGCCTGGGGCGTGACAACTCCATCTGAATATCGATTCTTCATGGCATACCTCAGTTTTATATTATTAAGTTATCATATATGATAACACATAGCAATAGTCTTCACAACAAAAACATCCTTTTTTTAATAGGTGGAATGTACTATAATCTTTACTGAGATATTTTTTAAATTTTTAAATGAAAAGAGGTTTTAATATGTACGATTTAACAGGAAAAACAATTGTAGAAATCAAAGAATATGTTAATTCCCTCAGCAACGAGGAGTTAGATAAGTTTATAGAGGAAGTTGATTTTGCTGAATATGATTTTGATCTTGAAGCATTAGATTTACTTACAAGTTCTAGACTTTATGATTACATTCAGTACTCACACGGCGGTAATGCTGAGATTACTTTCGACTAAAATTTTGACTTGAATCTTTTGATGTGGAGGTTGTTATGGTTTCTAAGAAAAAGAAATTTGGTGCATTTATTTTTGCAGTGATTTTTTCTATAGCTGTAGTAGGTGGCGTTTTTGGCCTTTGTTATTATCAGGGGATAGTTTCGTATCCTTGGCAGGTTAAGAATGTCAGCTCCGCTGATAATACACTTGCTTTCTCTAAAGAAGAGGTTTCTGAGCCTGAGGAAGTAGTGGTGGAGGAGAAGCCAGAAGTTAAGCCAGAAGTTAAGCCAGAGGCCCAGACAGTTCAGGAGAAGCCAGAGGTTGAGCCTACTGTAGAGGAGACTGAGACCACTTCAGAAGAGGAACAGGAAGTTGATTTAGATTCTTTGGTTTCAGAGGATGGTATTGCTAAGACTGGTGCGAAGATGGACTATTACGGTGCACTTTCTGTTACAGATGGCAAGCTTGTTGACTCTCATGGTAAGGAGGTACAGCTTACTGGTATCAGCACCCACGGAATTAACTGGTTCCCTGAGTTTGCCACACCTGAGACTATTGCTAGCCTTAGAAACAATTTCGGTATCAATGTAATCCGTATCGCTATGTATACCAGCGATTACAATGGATATTGTGTAGGTGGTAGCGACAATCAAAAAGATTTGATGGATAAGGTATGCAGTGCTGTTGATGCTGCCACAGAAAATGAAATGTATGTAATCATTGATTGGCATACATTAAATGACGAGAATCCTAACACATACAAGGCAGAGTCAATACAGTTCTTTGGTGAGATGGTTCGCAAATACAAGGACAATGACAATGTAATATACGAAATCTGCAACGAGCCTAATGGCGATACTACATGGTCAGATATTAAATCATACGCCAAGGAAGTTATTCCAGTAATCCGAAATGTAGATTCTGATGCTGTTATTTTGGTGGGCACACCTGAGTGGTCTAGTGATTTAGAGTCAGTTCAGGATGATCCACTTAATTTCAAAAATATTATGTATACATATCATTTCTATGCAGCAAGTCACAAGGACGATGCTAGAAAGCAGCTTGAAAGCGCTCTTGAGGCAGGCCTTCCAGTGTTTATTTCTGAGTATGGACTTGTATCTGCAGATGGAAATGGAAGTGTCAATACCAAAGAAGCAGAGAAGTGGTATGACATTATCGACGAGTATAAATTATCATCATGCATCTGGAATCTCTCTAATAAGGACGAGGGCTCAGCTCTCATAAGTGCAGATTGCCAGAGCACATTAGATTGGAAATATGAGGATCTCTCAGAGGAGGGCAAATATTTCTTCGACAAACTTTCAAAGGGGAATATAAAAGAAAATGACAACTAACGAGAAAATTGCAAAGCTCAGAGAATTAATGAGTGGAAGAGGGATTGATATGTATCTTATCCCTACAGATGACTTCCATTCTTCAGAATATGTAGGAGAGCATTTTAAGGCTAGAAGCTTTATTACAGGATTTACAGGCTCAGCCGGTACAGCAATTGTTACTAAGACAGAGGCACACCTTTGGGTGGATGGCCGATATTTCGTTCAGGCTGCTAAGCAGATCGCTGACTCAGAGATTATCCTTGAGAGAATCGGTGAGCCAGGAGTTCCAGAGATTGAGGAATTTATTGAGAAGAATTTAGAAGAGGCAGGTTGCCTTGGATTTGACGGCAGATGTGTTTCTGCTAAAAACGCTGCTAAGTATTTTGATATTGCAACTGAAAAGCAGGGTACACTTTTTACAACAGAGGATTTGGTAAATATCATTTGGGAGGACAGACCAGAACTTCCAAAGGCTACTACTTGGGTACTTGAGGATGAGTATTCAGGAGAGAGCATGCAGGCTAAGATATACCGTATCCGTGACAAGATGAAAAAGAAAAAGGCTGATGCACATCTTATTTCAAGCCTTTATGATATTGCATATATTCTAAATATCAGAGGAAATGACATTGAGAATGTTCCTGTTTTTTTGTCATTCCTTCTTATTACAGATGATAGTGTAATTCTCTTTACAGACACAACTAACTGGCCTGAGGAGGTTATGAGCTATCTTAATGACAATAGCGTCAAGCTCTATCCTTACAATATGGTATATCACTATATGCAGAGCGCTGATATGGCTGGCAGAAGAGTCCTTCTTGATGAGAGCGTTGTCAACTACAACATCGTGAAGGAGCTTAAGGGCTCAGCTAAAATCATCGATGGTAAGAATCCATCGGAGCTTATGCGCGCTATTAAAAATGAGACAGAGATTAAAAACACTAAAATAGCTCATATTAAGGATGGTGTTGCCTGCACAAAGGCAATTAAATACATCAAGGAGAATATTGGCAAGGTGCCAATGACAGAGATTACAGCTTCTGATTATTATGAAGCTAGAAGAAGAGAGCAGGAGAATTTCCTTGACCTTTCATTTGGTACAATTTCTGCCTACGGTGGCAATGCAGCTATGATGCACTACAGCGCTAAGCCAGGCTCTGAGGCTACACTTAAGCCAGAGGGCTTCTTGCTTGTTGATTCAGGAGCACACTACCTTGAGGGTACTACTGATATCACTCGTACAATCGCACTTGGACCACTTACACAGCAGATGAAGGAGTACTACACTGTAGTTCTTCGTTGCCATTTGAGACTTCTTGCTGCTAATTTCCCTAAGGGAGTTACAGGTGCCAACTTAGACGTGCTTTCCCGTGGACCAGTTTGGGATATGGGACTTGATTATCGTTGTGGTACAGGTCACGGCGTAGGACATATTTTAAATGTTCACGAAGGACCTAACAATTTCCGTTGGAAGGTAGCTAAGGGACAGAACGCTGCAGAGCTTGTTCCTGGTATGATTACAACAGATGAGCCAGGTCTTTACATTGAGGATGGCTTTGGTATCAGAATTGAAAATGAGCTTCTTTGTGTGGCTGGAGAGACTACAGAGTATGGTGATTTCCGTCACTTTGAGGCTATTACATATTGCCCAATCGACCTTGATCCAGTTATCCCTGAGATGATGACAGAGGCAGAGAAGAAGACTCTCAACGATTACCATGCTATGGTTCGTGACACTCTTAAGCCATATCTCAGCGATGAAGAATATGCATGGCTTGAAAAAGAAACTAGAAGTATATAAAAGCAAGCTCGTAATGCACAAGCTCTTAGCTCTTGGAATGAAGCGTGTTAGCTGAATGAAAAGAGACTAAGGCTTGTGCATGTAACTAGCGTGATATATAGAAGGATAAATGTTATGAAGTTACTTTTAATGGATGGTCACAGCATCTTAAATAGAGCATATTATGGTTTACCAGACTTAACAAATAGCGCCGGAGAACACACCGGCGCCATTTTTGGTTTTCTTAATATGATGCTTAAATTCATCGAGGATGAGCAGCCAGATAATTTTGCTGTTGCCTTTGATGTTCATGCTCCTACATTTAGACATAAGATGTACGACGCATACAAGGGAACTAGAAAGCCTATGGACCCTGAGCTTAGAGAGCAGGTGCCTCGCATTCAGGAAATCCTTAAGGCTATGGGCGTTCCTGTAATCACAATGGAAGGCTGGGAGGCTGATGATATCCTTGGCACACTTTCTCGCATAGGTGAGGAGAAGGGCATGGATGTGACAATTGTCTCTGGAGACAGGGATTTATTGCAGCTTGCCACAGACAAAATCAAGATTTCCATTCCAAAGACCAAAAAGACTGGTACAGAAATCGAGAATTACTTTGCAAAGGATTTTATGGAACTCTACGGAGTTACTCCTAAGCAATACATAGATGTTAAGGCACTTATGGGTGATTCATCAGATAACATTCCCGGTGTTGCCGGTATCGGTGAGAAGACAGCCTTTAAGTGGATTGCCCAGTATGGTTCTATTGAGGAGTGCCACGCCCATGTTTCAGAGATGAAAAAGGCAAAGGTGGTTGATAATTTTATAGAGCAGTGGGATACAGCTGTGCTTTCTAAGGAGCTTGCTACTATCAATCTCAATGCCCCTATAGAATTAGAAGAGGGCTCAACTAAGCTTGGCAATCTTTTTACAGAGGAGGCATATTTACTCTGCAAGAGATATGAGCTTAAAAAGCTTCTTCCTAGATTTGAAAATACAGATACTGCCAGTGTTACTGATAACACTGCAGATAGCTTTAAGCGTGTTAATGATTTCTCAGAAGTTGAGACTTTCTTTGAGGATATTAAAAAGACAGGTAAGGCCTTTATCGGTGCCAGCATTATGGCAGGTGATGACAAGGTGATTCGCGGTGCAGCACTTTCCGATGGAGACAGCACAGTATATGTGGAGTGCCAGGGATTTATTTCTGCTGATTATCTTTGCCATAAGCTTATGGAGATTTGCAAGGCAGGTGTGAGACTTTGTTTCTGGGATTTGAAAAATGTAATGCACCTTATTACTAACATTCTGTCAGAGGACGAGAAAAAGGCAGTGATGGAAAAGGGCGGTAAGTCCCAGATTTTCCCTAACGCTGTTGATGTTTCAGTTGCAGCTTACCTTCTCAATCCTACTAAAAAGGAATACACAGCAGATGATGTGGCAAATGAGATGCTTGGAATTATCATTCCTGCAGCAGCTGATTTGTTTGGTAAGAAAAAGCTGAAGGACGCTCTGACAGATGATAGCCTACTTGAGGCTGTTACAACATTTGCTTGCTATGAGGCTTTTGTTGCATACGGAGCCTTTGAAAAGGTAATGGCAGAGATTGAGACAGCTGGCATGGGTAAGATATTTACAGATATCGAGATGCCACTTCTTTACACGCTTTTTGATATGGAGATTCAGGGAATCGCCATGGATAAGGAAGCTCTTGCTCAGTTTAGCGACAAGCTTTCTACTAGAATTACTGAGCTTGAAAAGGATATATACGCCCAGGCTGGCGAGGAGTTCAATATCAATTCACCTAAGCAGCTTGGTGTGATTTTGTTTGAAAAAATGGGAATCGAGGGCGGCAAGAAAACCAAGACTGGTTATTCTACTGCAGCAGATGTGCTTGAGGAACTGGCACCAGCTAATCCTATTATAGGTAGCATCCTAGAGTACAGACAGCTTGCTAAGCTTAAGAGTACATACGCAGATGGATTGCAGCCATGTGTGGGAGAGGACGGCAGAATCCACTCTACTTTCATGCAGACTGTTACAGCAACAGGACGTATCAGCTCCATTGAGCCAAACCTTCAAAACATTCCTATTAGAATGGAACTTGGCAAGGAGATTAGACGAGTATTTTATCCAAAGGATGGTTGTGTCTTCTTAGATGCAGACTATTCTCAGATTGAGCTTAGAGTACTTGCTCACATGTCAGGTGATGAGAATCTTATCGGGGCATTTAAGGCTGGCCAGGATATTCACCGTTCTACAGCTTCACTTGTTTTTAACACTCCTTTTGAGGAGGTTACAGACTTACAGCGCCGTAGCGCTAAGGCTGTTAATTTCGGAATTGTTTACGGTATCAGCGCCTTCGGTCTTGCTAAGGATATAGGTGTAGGACGTAAGGAGGCTCAGGAATATATTGATAATTATCTTAAGGCGTACCCTAAGATGCACACATTCTTAGAGGGCCTTAAGTCAAGCGCCAAGGAAAAGGGCTACGCAGTTACTCTTTACGGTAGACGTCGTCCTGTTCCAGAGCTTAACTCTTCTAATTTTATGAACAGACAATTTGGCGAGCGAGTTGCCATGAATTCACCTATTCAGGGAACAGCTGCTGATATTATCAAAATCGCCATGGTAAAGGTTCATGACAGACTTTTGGCTGAGGGACTTAAGTCCAAGCTTTTGCTTCAGGTTCACGATGAACTGCTAGTTGAAACATATATCGACGAGCAGGAAAAAGTAGAATCTGTCATTAGAGAAGAGATGGAAAATGCAGCTAAGCTTTCTGTGAAGCTAGAGATAGACATGAACGAAGGTAAAAATTGGCTAGAAGCTCATTAAGCGTTAGGCCTAGCTTTCCCGCAACAGGAGTTTATATATGTATTTCATAGGTATCACCGGAGGTGTAGGGGCAGGAAAAAGCACTGTGCTTACCCTTCTTAAGGAAAATTTTAACTGCAAGGTGCTTTTGGCTGATGAGGTGGCAGCTAATCTTATGACTCCAGGTCATAAGTGTTTTGACAAGGTGGTGGCTCTGGATTGGCCAGAGAGCATTTTAGATGCAGATGGACAGATTGATAGACCTAAGATGGCAAGGTTTATGTTTGAGAATAATGACCTTAGGCAGCAGGTCAATTCTATCGTTCATCCCGCTGTTGAGGCTGAAGTACTAAATCAGGTAGAACAGGAACGCCGTAGCCACAATATAGAGTACTTTTTCTTTGAGGCTGCATTGCTCATAGAATGTGGTTATGGTAAACTTGTGGATGAGATGTGGTATGTTTTTGCCACCGTTGAAATTAGGGAAAAGCGCCTTATGGAATCTAGAGGGTACTCTAAGGAGCGCATCGCCAATATGATTGCCTGTCAGAGGAGCGATGAGAGCTTTAGAGCTAATTGCGATTTTGTCATTGACAATAGTGGCAGCCCACAGGAGACATTAGAGCAGCTGAGAAAATATATTAAGTCTAAAGGGGACTAAGTTTATGGAGAAGAAAGATATCGTTTTTGGTCTAGATATTGGTACTAGAAATGTTATTGGTACTGTTGGATATTTAGATGGCGAGGAATTTCACGTAATTGCCCAGAATCTTAAGGAACATGATACTAGAGCTATGCTTGATGGTCAGATTCATGATATCGGCAGAGTTGGCGCCACTTGTGAAGAGGTTAAAAAGGAGCTCGAGGAGCAGACAGGCCTTAGCCTTTCAGAAGTATGTATAGCTGCCGCTGGTCGTGTACTTCGTACAATTACAACTCATGTGGAGCTTGAGTTTCCTGAGGAGACAGTTGTTACAGGCGAGGATTTACATACCCTTGATATGCTTGGTATTGAGCAGGCTGGCAAGGAGATTAAGGGTGATGAGGACAATAAATACAAGTTTTTCTGTGTAGGATATTCTACAGTTAAGTACTATTTAAATGGAGATCCATTCTCATCTCTTGAAGATCATAAGGCTGATGTTATTGGAGAGGATATTATTGTTACATTCCTTCCTGAGGACGTTGTAGATGGTCTTTATTCAGCAGTTGGCAAGGCTGGACTTTCAGTTGCCAACCTTACATTGGAGCCTATTGCAGCTATCAATGTTGCTATTCCACAGAATTTCAGAATGCTTAATATCGCTCTTATTGATGTGGGAGCAGGTACATCCGATATCTGTGTTACTAAGGACGGCAGTATTATTGCCTACGGCATGATTCCTATGGCTGGCGATGAGCTTACAGAGGTACTTGTTCATGAGTTCCTTGTAGACTTTGCCACAGCTGAGACAATTAAGCGTGCATCTACTGAGGGTGGAGATATCACCTATGAGGATATCATGGGCATTTCTCACACTATTAAGTCGGAGGATGTATGGAAGCTTACAGACCCTATCATGAAGAAAATCGCGGCAGAGGTTGCTGCTAAAATCAAGGAGCTTAACGGAGATAAGTCTGTTTCCGCTGCATTTGTAGTTGGTGGTGGCGGTAAGATTCATGGCTTTACCGATGCACTTGCTAATGAGCTTAAGATAGTCAGCGAGCGTGTAGCCCTTCGAGGTGAGGAAGTTATGAAGAATATCATCTTCGAGCAGGATGATATTAAAAAGGATTCCCTTCTTGTTACACCTATCGGAATCTGCCTTAATTACTATGAGACTAAGAACAACTTCATCATGATTCATTTCAACGGAGAGATGATGAAGCTTTATGATAATGGACAGCTTACAATTGTAGACGCTGCTATGCAGGCAGGATTTTCTGCTGAACAGTTATTCCCACGCCGTGGTCGAGAGATTAATTTCACTGTCAATGGCGTATCCCGCATGATTCGCGGTACTGAGGGTGAGTCAGCAATTGTCAAGATGAATGGCAAGCCAGTTGGCATCAACACACCACTTGAGTTCAATTGTGATATTGAGCTTACTCCATCTACTGTTGGAGCAGGTGGCAATGGCACTATTGCTGATTTGGCCGAGTTTACAACTGAGTATCTCTACTTTACAGTTTGCGGTCACAGAGTTAAGTGCCCTAAGTTCGTAGAGGTTAATGGTTCTATGGAGCCACCTACATACTCTGTAAAAGAGGGAGATGTTATTGAGACTCGCCCATTCTATACAGTAGGCCAGTTGGCTGAGTTCATGGATGTGAATGTGGATGAGCGCTATGAGATTTTAGTTAACAATCGTCCATCCAGCCTTGATTCTCTAGTATATGAGAATTTCGTTATTGACTGGACTACAACTACTCCAGTTGCCTTTGGTGATTACGAGGCAGAAGAGGGAGAGGGACTTCCAGAGGACTTTGTTCCAACAGAGCCTGAGACTATTTCAGACGTACATACTAAGATGAAAGATGAGCTTCTTGACATGCCTGTTACTATTAATGGTAAGAAGGTAACCCTTAAGGGCAAGAAGGAATACATCTTTGTAGACATATATAATGTAATTGATTTTGACCCTAGCGAAAGCAATGGTCGTTCACTAATCACTATGATTAATGGACAAAAATGTGGATACTCTGATACACTTCAGGAAAATGATGAAGTAGAAATCAGATGGTCTTCTTTATAAAACAAAGGATTTTTAAGTAATGGATTTTTTTAGTATTGCAAGTGGTAGCAGCGGAAATTGTATTTGTGTTGGAGATGACAGCACTCATGTAATGATAGACGCTGGCATTTCTGGTAAGCGCATTGAGGCAGGTATGAATCAATATGATTACACTACAGCCGACATGGCAGGGCTACTTGTCACTCATGAGCACTCAGACCATGTGTCTGGTCTTGGAGTGATTTCCAGAAAATATCACATTCCAATCTATGCAACTGCTGGTACCATTAGAGCAATACGTTCTATGAAAAGCCTCGGAGCCATTGATGATACACTTTTCCATGTTATCAAGGCTGATGAGGATTTCTCTATAGGTAGTCTAAATATTCACCCTTTTAAGATTAGTCATGATGCTGCTGATCCAGTTGCATATCGTATAGAAAATACCAAATCTAAGGTTGCAGTCTGCACTGACTTAGGTTATTATGATGGCTATATTGTTGAAAATTTAACAAATCTGGATGCTATGCTTTTGGAAGCAAATCACGATATTCATATGCTTGAGGTGGGAACTTACCCATATCCGCTCAAGCAACGAATCCTTGGAAAATACGGACATCTTTCAAATGAAGCCAGTGGTCAGTTGCTTAGTCAGGTACTTCATGACAACATTAAGCATGTATTTTTAGGGCATCTCAGCCATGAAAATAATTACCCTGATTTAGCCTATGAGACAGTTCGCCTTGAAGTTACCATGGACAAGGCGACACCATACTCAGGCTCAGATTTTGACATTACAGTCGCCTCTCGCTCGGAAGTATCCGAACGCATCGTAATATAGGTGACGTGATATAGGTGGTTAAGTTTGTAATATTATTTAATATTAAATATACAATTTTTATATGAGCTGGTAGTTCACTAATCAATGAACTCCGGTAGGTGACAAGCTCTTAGATTTCTTGAGCGAATCGTGTAGATGAGCGGAGAAATACTAAGGCTTGTCATCGTGACCGGAGTTGAACAGAGATTTGTGAACGTAACCAGCGGACTAGGGAAAGGAATATAAAATGGAAAACAAAGTTATTATTACTGTAGTTGGTAAGGATACTGTAGGTATCATTGCTCGTATTTGTACTTATTTGGCTGAAAATGGTGTGAATGTACTTGATATCACACAGACAATCGTTCAGGGATTTTTCAACATGATGATGATCGTTGATATCGAAAAGGCTACAAAGAACTTTGGCGATATTCAGAAGGATTTAGAGGACCTTGGCAACGAAATCGGTGTTCAGGTAAAGGCTCAGAAGGAAGAAATCTTCCAGAAGATGCATAGATTATAAATAGACCCTTATGGAGAGAACCAGGAGGACATTCATCACATGGTAAATATAAAAGAGGTAATTGAGACTAATAAGATGGTGGAGGAGCAGACTCTTGATGTCCGCACAATCACCATTGGTATAAGCCTTCTTGAGTGTATTGACTCAGATCTTAAGAAGGTTAATGAAAATGTATACAACCGTATCACCACTGTAGCTAAGGATTTGGATAAGGTGGCTAGGGAAATCGAGAGAGACTACGGTATTCCTATTGTTAACCGCCGTATTTCAGTTACTCCTATTGCACTTATCGGTGGTGCTGCGTGCAAGAAGCCAGAGGATTTCGTTACTTTGGCTCATACACTTGATAAGGCAGCTGAGGCTGTTGGCGCTAATCTTATCGGTGGATACTCAGCTCTTGTTTCAAAGGGTATGACTACAGCAGATGAGATGCTTATCCGTTCAATCCCACAGGCTCTTTGCGAGACACAGAGAGTTTGTAGTTCAGTTAACTTAGCTTCTACTAAGACAGGTATCAACATGGATGCTGTTCGTCTTATGGGAGATATTCTTCTTCAGGTGGCAGACCGTTCAAAGGACAGAGATTCTGTTGACTGTATGAAGCTTGTAGTATTCTGTAATGCTCCAGATGATAACCCATTCATGGCTGGTGCATTCCACGGTGTTACTGAGGCAGATGCCATTATCAACGTAGGTGTTTCAGGACCTGGTGTTGTTAAGAAGGCACTTGAGAAGGTTAGAGGAGAGAGCTTCGAGGTTCTCTGCGAGACTATTAAGAAGACAGCATTTAAGGTAACACGTGTAGGACAGCTTGTTGCTCAGGAAGCATCTAAGCGTCTTGGTATTCCATTTGGTATTATTGATCTTTCCCTTGCACCTACTCCAGCTATTGGAGATTCGGTAGCAGATATTTTATGTGAAATTGGTCTTGAGTATGCAGGTGCTCCAGGTACTACAGCAGCTCTTGCTATGCTTAATGATCAGGTTAAGAAGGGCGGCGTTATGGCTAGCTCTTACGTAGGTGGTCTTTCAGGTGCATTCATCCCTGTTTCAGAGGATCAGGGTATGATTAACTCAGTTGAGGCTGGTGCAATCACACTTGAGAAGCTTGAGGCAATGACTTGTGTTTGCTCAGTAGGTCTTGATATGATTGCTATCCCTGGTGACACTCCAGCTACTACAATCTCTGGTATGATTGCTGATGAGATGGCACTTGGTATGGTTAACCAGAAGACTACAGCAGCGCGTCTTATCCCTGTAATAGGTAAGACTGTTGGTGATACAGTTGAGTTTGGTGGATTATTTGGTTATGCGCCAATCATGCCTGTTAATAAGTTCTCTTGTGCAGACTTTATTAACAGAGAGGGACGTATCCCAGCGCCAATCCATTCATTTAAAAACTAATAAGATATTGATAAAGGCGAGTCCTAAAAGGGCCGCCTTTTTTGGTTGCTTATTTAACTATAAAAAGCTGGGAAAATAAATGGCTCTAACATTATTTTTTCACAATTTTCGTTATTTGGTTTGCTATAATTGATAGCATCAAGTATTAGGGGCAATATACGATGAAAAAATTACTAAAAGGCAAAATGATTATGGCTCTCACCATTATTGGTGGGATATTTGTAAATGTTGCTTTTTCGTTCCTAGTTTCTAAATTGAATTTTCCTTTTTATTTAGATGTAATAGGAACGGTTGGGGTGGCTTTTGCAGCAGGAAGTCTACCAGCTTTGATTGTAGCAGTATTTACAAATCTTTTTTGCGGTCTTTTTAACCCTATGTCAGTGTATTACACACTTATTAGCATGTTTATCGCTATTATTGCCGCATATTTCAGCAACAACAATGATTTCAAAAAAATCTCAAATATAATTGAAATATCTCTTATTATCGGGTTGGTATCAGGCTTCTTAGGTGCTGATATCCAGCTATTACTTCTTGGACGACCTCAGTTTGCCTCTGTTTCAGATGCAGCCGAGGTTCTGACTTCTGTTTTCCGCACCAATTATTATTTTAATTTCATACTTCTTAATATAGGCCTGAATATTGTTGATAAGGGACTTTCGGTGTTTATAGTAGTCTTTGCCTTGAAGTTTTTGCCAGATAAGGATATTAAATTCCTTAGAAATATTGGTTGGAAGCAAAGGCCACTATCTAGAGAGGAAATTAGAAGATATGCTTCCACTAGTAAACGAAATGGAAGACTTCAGAGACGATTTTCAAGACTTTTAGTAAGTGCTGCTGTAGCCATAACTGTGATTATGGTTCTCATCAGTATGAACATCTATTTTGAGCATACAAAAAAGGAATATACTCTCAATGCATACGGCGCCGCTAGGATGGCAGCCACTGAGATTAATGTGGATAGAATTGAGGAGTTTACCAAGCGAGGAGAGGCAGCAGTAGGATATAGAGAAACTGAAATGCGACTTACAGCAGTTAGAAATAATTTCCCAGGAGTCAAGTATCTCTATGTCTATGACATAAAAGAGGACGGTTGCCATGTTGTATTCGACATTGATACAGAAGATGATGAGGGATATGAACCTGGAGAGGTGATTCCTTTTGACGAAGAGTTCCTGCCATATGTGGATCAGCTTTTAGCTGGAGAAGAGATAAATGACGTAGAAAACAACAAATATTTTGGATGGCTTAATACAGTTATGCATCCTGTAAGAGATGAAGATGGCGTTACTAGATGCTATGTGGGCGTTGATGTTTCCATGCATATTTTGACGGATTTTGTTAAGGAATACTTGATTCGTATCGTGCTTATTTTTACTGGATATTTGGCTGTAATTTTGGCTATTGGTCTCTGGGTGTCTAGATATTATCTGGTTCATCCTATAAATGCCATGGTTAGCTGTACCAACAGTTTTATGTATGAGATGGATAACCAGGCTGTTTTGCAGGACAATGTAAAAAAGATTAAAAAGCTTAAAATCAAAACAGATGATGAGCTGGAAAACTTATACAATGCCCTTTGTAAAATGACAGAGGACACAGCGGAGCAGGTGAATGATATCAGGTATCAGAACCAGACAATCAACCAAATGCAAAATGGTCTGATTATTACCATGGCAGATATGGTGGAAAATCGTGATTCGGATACAGGTTATCACATTCAAAAAACAGCGGATTATGTGAGAATTATCCTTGAGGGTCTTAAGAAAAAGGGCTATTATCAGGACAAGCTTACTACAAAATTTATGAATGACGTGGAGATGTCTGCGCCACTTCATGATATTGGAAAGATAAATATATCAGATACAGTTTTAAATAAGCCAGGTAAGCTTACTGATGAAGAATATGAAATAATGAAAACTCACACTACTGCCGGAAAGAACATTATGGAAAAAGCCATTAATTCGGTAAAGGGTGAGAACTATTTGAAAGAAGCCAGAAATATGGCTGCATACCATCATGAAAAATGGGATGGAACTGGATATCCAGAGGGGTTAAAGGGACAGGTGATTCCTCTTTCAGCTAGAGTGATGGCGGTTGCAGATGTATTTGATGCATTGACTTCAAAGCGAGTTTATAAGGATGCTATGCCACTTGAGGAGGCAATGGCTATAATTAAAAGGGATTCAGGTACACATTTTGATCCAAAGTGTGCCGAAGTATTTTTGGAAGCCGAGGAAGAAGTACGACTTGTACTTAGAAGATATCAAGAGGACTGACATAAGGGCTACAGGGGGAAATACATGATAAATAAGGGTTTATTAAAAACTGTTGGCGCATTAATGCTGGCTGTGGGATTTACCATGGGCAGCTTTATTGCCTATGCAAATGATGTACAAGAGCCAGAACCTATTAGAGACGGAGGTGGATATGCTGTCTCTAATCAGGTGTACGGCGTTGGTTATGCTACAGAGTTGTATGATGCAAATAATGGACTTCCTACATCTGATGCAAGCTGCATTTTAGCAGATAGCAAGGGATATATCTGGATAGGAAGTTACAGTGGTATCATTCGCTATGATGGAACTAGCTTTGTGAGAATGGATTCTGCCGGTGGTCTTACCAGTGGTAAAACTCTATTTGAGGATAGTCATGGACGTATTTGGGTAGGTACCAATGATAATGGTGTTGCTGTGATTGATGGTGCAGATGTTATTCGCTATACCTACATGGATGGTTTGCTATCTTCATCAATCAGAGCATTTGCAGAGGATAGACAAGGCACAATCTACATTGCAACAACAGGGGGTATTTGCTATTTAGAAGATGATGGCACCATAAAGGCAATGGAGGAAGAAGCCCTTAAAAACTGCTATATAAATCGTATATTCAGTGAGAGAAATGGAAGAATTGTTGGAAGCACCAAAAATGGAGAGCTTTTTACAATTACAGATAAAAAATTAAACTCATTTGAATCAGGAGAGAGTCTTGGATTTGGCAAGGTGACTGCTGTATATGCTGGAAGTGATGTGGGAGATCTTATCTACATTGGAAACGACCAAGGCAAGGTCTATGAAGGCTTTTTAGATGAAACAGGAAAAGAATTAGATGTTAGAAATGAGGTGGATGTTTCCCCAGCTGTTAATGTAAGCTGGATTTCCTGTGAATGCGAGACAATGTGGATTGTAGCAGATGAAACAGTAGGTTATGTTGACTTAGAAGGAAGATTTAACACAGTTAAAAATATCCCTCTTGATAGCTCTATCGAAATGGTGGAGGCCGATTATCAGGGAAATCTCTGGATGGTATCTACTAGACAGGGTGTGGCAAAAATCGTATCCAATAATTTCCAGGATATAACTGACCAGGTTGGACTGGAAAAGGAAGTAGTTAACTCTACCTGCAGAGATCAGGATTTGCTCTACATTGGTACAGATAAAGGCCTTCAGATTATTGATTTGAAGAAAATGCTGCCCGTTGAGAATGAGCTTACAGAGTTTATTGGAGATACCAGAATTAGATGCATAGCAAATGATTTTGGCTATGGGCTTTGGATATGTTGCTACAACAATGGCAAAGGCCTTGTCCACTATTCTAGGGATGGAGAAATAACAAGTTACACTGAGGAAAATGGTTTCCTAAGTGACGGAGTTCGCTGTGCTACTTTAAATGATGAGGGTCAAGTCTTAATTGGAACCAATAAGGGTATCGTGGTAATGAGACAGGAGGAAGTGGAGTATACCATCACCGAGGAAAATGGTCTTGATAATGTGGTATGTCTTACTGTTGAGCAAGGACTTAATGGAGAAATACTTGTTGGTACCGATGGCGGAGGTATGTACATAGTAAAGGACGGCCAGGCTGAAAAAATAACTAGAGAGGATGGCCTTACTTCTGATGTTATCCTCAGAATCAAGAGGGATGAGGACCGTAATTTATACTGGATTATTACATCAAATTCTATTCAGTACTTGAAAAATGGTGTTGTGTATGAGGTGAAAAACTTCCCTTATTCAAACAACTTTGACATATATTTTGATGACAATGGAAATGCATGGATTCTGTCATCAAATGGTATCTATTGCGTGGCTGCAGATGATTTAATTCAAAAAGATAAATATGATTATAGATTCTATGATATGGCTACAGGACTTACCAGCGTGCCAACAGGTAATTCTTTTAGCGCGATAGATTTTGGAACATTATATATAGCAGGCAGAAATGGCGTCAATAAAGTTGATATTGATAATTTCTACAGTCAGTCCGGCAATATTAAGGTGGGAGTTAAGAGTATAGTTGTAGATGATGAGGAAATTGCACCAGATGAAAATGGCAAATATGTTATTCCATCAACTACAGGTCGTATCACGATTAATGCGGCAATTATCAACTATAATTTGTCTAATCCTCTAGTTCATATGTATCTTGAGGGCAATAATGATTCGGGTATAACTGAGAATCAGTCAAAGCTTTCATCTCTTGAATATACAGGTCTTAAATACGGGGATTATAAGCTTCATATTCAGATTTTAGATGAGAGCAATGGAACAGTATATCAGGATAGAGTTGTTGAGATAGAAAAACAGCCTAAACTCAGCGAGTTAATGGTGTTTAGAATTCTTATGATGGCTTTAGTTGCTGTATTGGTGGGCCTTTTAGTTTGGAGAATAATGTCAGGGACAGTTATCCGCCGTCAGTACAAAGAAATCCAGGCGGCCAAGAGAGAAGTGGAAAAGGCTAACAGTGTAAAATCACGATTCCTTGCAAATATGTCCCATGAAATCCGAACACCTATTAATACCATAATGGGTATGGATGAAATGATAATGCGTGAGAATGCAACGGATGTACCTAAGCCATATTTTAAGGCTATGATGAATTACGCTGGCGATATAAAAGCTGCCTCTGAATCTCTCCTTAATCTTATAGATGATGTACTTGATATGTCTCGAATTGAATCAGGAAAAATGCATCTTGTGGAGCAGGAATACAATTTGGAAGAAGAAATCCGAGGCATGGTAAAGATGATTCGCGCAAGAAGTGATCAAAAGGGACTTCTTTTCACAGTGGACGTGGATGAGAAATTGCCAAAGGTATTGTACGGCGATATTGGAAAACTCAAGCAGGTCATTATCAACCTTTTGAGCAATGCAGTTAAATATACAAAAAAGGGTAGAATAGAATTTTTTGCTACAGTTGAGGAAATTAATGGAAACAATTGCAAGATTAGATTTGCTGTAAAAGACACAGGAATTGGCATTAAAAAAGAAGATATTTCCAAGGTATTCGAGGCCTTTGAGAGAGTCGATGAGCAGAAGAATAGTGGCATCCAGGGTACAGGACTTGGACTTGATATTTCAAGACAGTTTTCTAAGCTTATGAACGGCGAGCTAAAGTGTGACAGTGTCTACGGAGAGGGCTCTGAGTTTACATTTATTGTGCCTCAAAAAATAGTGGATGCTTCTCCAATAGGCAAGTTTGTAGAGCGCAAGGATGAAGCAAAGGCAGGTCTATATAAGCCTCAGTTCATAGCTCCAGATGCAGCGGTGCTTGTTGTAGATGATAACCCAATGAATTTAAATGTTATTAAGGGATTGTTATCATCCACCAAGATGTTTATATCTACAGCAAATACAGGTGAAGAATGTCTTGATAAGCTAAAATCATCCAACTTCAATGTGGTGCTTCTTGACCACTTTATGCAGGGAATGGATGGAGTGGCAACCATGGCCAAAATAAAAGAAAGATATCCTGATTTACCAGTGTTTGCAATTACAGCTAATACGGAGGCGGGGGGAGAAGAATTCTATCTGTCCAAGGGCTTTAGTGGTTATTTCCAGAAGCCTATAGATGGAGTGATGCTTGAAAAGACAATCAGAAAATATTTGCCTGATGATATTGTGGAGGATGTGATAGAATAATTTCAGTTAGGCAAAGGAGAATGATGTAATGCGATACCCAGCTTTTATAAAAGAAAAGGGAACTATAGGACTTGTGGCACCATCCTTTGGATGTTCAGATGAGCCTTACAAGAGCTGTATGGATGCAGCAATTTTACGCTTTGAAAATATGGGCTACAAGCTTGTGGAGGGCCCTAATTGCAGAAAAAATGATGGGATAGGAATTAGTTCTACACCTGAAAACTGCGGCAGGGAGCTGACAGATTACTATGTGAGCTCAGACAACGACATGCTTATTACCTGCGGTGGTGGAGAGCTTATGTGTGAGACCCTTGACTATGTGGATTTTGACGCTATTAAGTCAGCAGATCCTAAGTGGTACATGGGCTACTCAGATAATACCAATTTTACATTTTTACTGAATACTATCTGCGATACAGCCTCAATTTATGGGCCAAGCATCGGTGCTTTTGGCCAGGAGAATCTTCACCAGGCACTTGTAGATACCATTGATGTTTTCACTGGTAAAAAGACCAGTGTTACAGGATATGATTCCTTTGAGGTGGAGTCCCTTAAAGATGAGAATCACCCATTTGTATCTTACAATCTTACTGAGAAAAAGGAACTTAGACTTTTTATGGGAGATGCAGAGGTGAATCGTCTCCCAAAGTTTAGTGGGATAATCACAGGAGGTTGCCTTGATTGTCTTGCCAATTTAGTTGGTACTAAATACGACAATGTGGCAGCATTCAATGAAAAATATGATGAGGTGATCTGGTTTGTGGAGGCCTGCGATTTAAATACAATGTCAATTCGTAGAGCGCTTTGGAATCTAGATAGAGCAGGCTGGTTTAAAAATGCTACAGGATTTATAGTGGGACGCCCAGCTGCAGCATGGAAGCAGGACCTTATGGGTCTTGACCAATACAAGGCAGTGACAGCAATCCTTGGCAAATACGGCAAGCCAATAGTAATGGATGCTGATGTGGGGCATTTGGCACCAGCGATGCCAATTATCTCTGGAGCATATGCTGATGTCACAGCAGATTCCAACATTCAAATAGATTTTTCTTTCAAATAATAGGTAAAACCATCAGTTATAAGCTTAATGACTTATACTGGTGGTTTTTTCTTGTAAAATGGCGGGTAAAAGGGTAAGATAAATAAGATTGGATAATTATAAATAATTTTAGGAGAGAATATGAACGAGGATTACATTTTTGAGGAAGAGGATGAGGTAAATGCACCCCATGATTCCGCATCTTCAGATATCCCAGTAGGACCTCCAGAACCTAAGAAGGGGATGGCTATTGCAGCCATGGTTTTAGGTATTATTTCACTGGAATTGTTCTTATTAGCAATTAATATTTTAACTGGAATAACTGCTATTATTCTTTCGGTTATTTACTTGGTTGTTTACAAGGGTAAATCTGGAAAGATAATGGCATGGGTAGGAATGGTTACTGGCCTACTGAGCATTGTTTTATTTATAATTTCATATAGCCTTATTGCATCAAATGTTGATAATTTAATACCTGCATTGAGCGAGTATTATCAGATGCAAGGTTATGACGCTGATGCTTATAATGAATTAGACGTACAGGATACGTTATAGAAAGGAATTTAGGTTTTATGTACAACAAAGTCGATGCAAGCCTGAACTTCGTAGAAAGGGAGAAGCAGGTGCTCAAGTTCTGGGAAGAGAATGACATCTTCCAGAAGTCAATGGATTCAAGAAAAGAGGGAGAGACATATACTTTTTATGATGGACCTCCAACAGCCAATGGTAAGCCACATATTGGTCATGTTGAAACAAGAGCCATCAAGGATATGATTCCTAGATACCAGACTATGAAGGGCAAGTTTGTTCCACGTAAGGCTGGATGGGACACACATGGTCTTCCAGTAGAGCTTGAGGTAGAAAAGCTTCTTGGTCTCAACGGTAAGGAGCAGATCGAAGAATACGGAATGGAGCCTTTCATTAAGAAATGTAAGGAATCTGTTTGGAAATATAAGGGAATGTGGGAGGATTTCTCTGGCACAGTTGGTTTCTGGGCTGATATGGACAATCCTTATATCACATATGATGACAATTTCATCGAGTCTGAGTGGTGGGCACTTAAGACAATCTGGGATAAGAAGCTCCTTTACAAGGGATTCAAAATCGTTCCTTATTGCCCTCGTTGTGGTACTCCACTTTCAGCACAGGAGGTTGCTCAGGGTTACAAGACTGTTAAGGAACGCTCAGCAATCGCTCGTTTCAAAATCAAGGGTGAGGATGCTTACTTCCTTGCATGGACAACTACTCCTTGGACACTTCCATCCAACCTTGCACTTTGCGTAAATCCAGTTGAGACTTACATCAGAGTTAAGGCAGCAGACGGCTATACATATATTCTTGCAGAGGCACTTGCTGACAAGGTACTTGGCAAGCTTGCTACAGAAGAAGGCACTAAGGCATACGAGGTTCTTGAGACTTACAAGGGTACAGACCTTGAATACAAGGAATACGAGCCACTTTTCGAGTGCGCTGGGGTTGCAGCAGCCAAGCAGCACAAGAAGGCACACTTCGTAGTATGCGATGATTACGTAACTATGTCAGATGGTACTGGTATTGTACATATTGCGCCTGCATTTGGTGAGGACGATGCTAAGGTAGGCCGCAAGTATGACCTTCCATTTGTTCAGTTTGTAGACGGCAAGGGTGAGCTTACAGAAGAGACACCATATGCTGGACAGTTCGTTAAGGATGCAGATCCTAACGTGCTCAAGGATTTGGATGCTAAGGGTCAGCTTTTTGAGGCACCTAAGTTTGAGCATGAGTATCCACACTGCTGGAGATGTGATACTCCACTTATCTACTATGCTAGAGAATCATGGTTCATCAAAATGACTGAGGTTAAGGATGACCTGATTAAGAATAACAACACTGTTAACTGGATCCCAGATTCAATCGGTAAGGGACGTTTCGGCGATTGGCTTGAGAATGTTCAGGACTGGGGTATTTCACGTAACAGATATTGGGGAACTCCTCTTAATATCTGGGAGTGCCCAGACTGCGGTAAGCAGATTTCAATCGGTAGCCGCAAGGAGTTGGCTGAGCTTTCAGGACGTGCAGATGCAGAGTCTATCGAGCTTCACCGCCCATACATTGATGAGGTTACATGTAAATGTCCTGAGTGCGGTGGCACAATGAAGCGTGTACCAGAGGTTATTGACTGCTGGTTTGATTCAGGTGCTATGCCATTTGCTCAGCATCATTATCCATTTGAGAATAAGGAAGTATTTGAGCAGCAGTTCCCTGCTAAGTTCATTTCAGAGGCTGTTGACCAGACACGTGGATGGTTCTATTCACTTATGGCTGAGTCTACACTTCTTTTCAACAAGGCTCCTTATGAGAACGTTATCGTACTTGGTCACGTTCAGGATGAGAATGGACAGAAGATGTCAAAGTCAAAGGGCAATGCAGTAGACCCATTTGACGCACTTGAGAAGATGGGCGCAGATGCTATTAGATGGTACTTCTACACATCTTCAGCACCATGGATTCCAAAGAGATTTGGTGAGAATGCAGTTATGGAAGGCCAGAGAAAGTTCCTTGGAACACTTTGGAATACATATGCTTTCTATATCTTATATGCAAATATTGATGAGTTTGATCCTACTAAGTATGAGCTTGACTTTAGCAAGCTTGCAGTTATGGATAAGTGGATTCTTTCTCGTCTTAACTCAGCTATTAAGTCTGTTGATGAGAATCTTTCAGCTTACAAGATTCCAGAGGCAGCTAGAGCTCTTGATGAGTTCGTAGATGATTTGTCTAACTGGTATGTACGCCGTTGCCGTGATAGATTCTGGGCTAAGGGCATGGAGCAGGACAAGATCAATGCTTACATGACTCTTTACACTTGCCTTAAGGATATTTCACTTGCATCAGCACCAATGATTCCATTTATGACAGAGGAAATCTATCAGAATATGGTTCGCTCAGTTGATAAGACTGCTCCAGAGTCAATTCACCTTTGTGATTTCCCTGTAGTTAATGAGTCATTCATCGACAAGAAGCTTGAGGATGATATGGATGAGCTTCTTAAGATTGTTGTTCACGGACGTGCATGTAGAAATACAGCTAATATTAAGAACCGTCAGCCAATCGGTCAGATGTACATTAAGGCTGAGCACGAGCTTGATGAGATGTATGTAAGCATCATCGAGGATGAGCTTAATGTTAAGAAGGCTACATTTACAGAGGATGTTTCAGCATTTACATCATACAGCTTCAAGCCACAGCTTCGTACAGTAGGACCTAAGTATGGTAAGTTCCTTGGTGGTATCCAGAAGGCTCTTGCAGGTCTTGATGGTAATGCAGCTTATGCAGAGCTTAAGGCAAATGGGGTTATTAAATTGCCTGAGGTTGATGCATCTATCGAGCTTGCAGAGGAAGACTTACTTATCTCTATGGCTCAGACAGAGGGCTTTGTAGCAGATGGAGACAACTACGTAACAGTAGTTCTTGATACAAATCTTACAGAGGAGCTTCTTGAAGAAGGCTTCGTAAGAGAAATCGTTTCTAAGATTCAGACAATGCGTAAGGAAGCAGACTTCGAAGTTATGGATCGAATCACAGTTTCTTACGAATCATCTGATAAGATTAAAAACGTATTCGAGGCTAACAAAGAAATCATCGCTGGTGAAGTATTAGCCGATGAAATCACTTCTGGTGCGAATGGAACATACACCAAGGAGTGGAACATCAACGGAGAGAAGGTAACACTTAGCGTAACACGTCGCTAGTCATTGGTCTGTGGTACACAGGATACTATGATTCGCTCGTTACGACGTGCTATTCATTAATTGTTTTGGTTAACAGGATTCGATAGCTCGTAAGAAGTGTATAAATAGCTGGTAGGCATCAAGCTCTGAGATCTCTCAAGCGAGACGTGTTGTCGAGCGGAGAGATACTCAGGCTTGTAGACGTAACCAGCGAGATAGGAACTGTATTACGAGCGAGGCAGTGAATAGGGGGTTGAGAAATGAAGAGACAGATGCCAAGTACTAAGGAGATTGAACGCGAGATCATGGATCGTGTGAAGTCTATGTTTAGGAAGGACTTTGAGGAAGCCACTAAGGAGGAAATCTATAGGGCTTGCGCAGAAGTTGTCAACGACGTAGTCATTGATAACTGGCTCACCACTCAAAAGGAATTCAACAAGCAGGATCCTAAGTGCGTATATTACATGTCCATGGAGTTTCTTATTGGTAGACTTCTTGGAAATAACATGATTAATATGCGTGGCTACACAGAGGTTATGGATGCTCTCGACGAATTGGGCGTAGATATCAATGAAATCGAGGACCAGGAACCGGATCCAGCTCTTGGTAATGGTGGCTTGGGCCGATTGGCCGCATGTTTCTTGGATTCTCTAGCTACCCTTAGATACCCTGCTTATGGCTGCGGTATCAGATATCACTATGGTATGTTCAAGCAGAAAATCGAGGATGGCTATCAGAAGGAGGTTCCTGATGATTGGCTTCAGACTAGATATCCTTTTGAGCTTGAGCGTCCAGAGTATGAGTTTGAGGTTAAGTTCGGAGGCTGGGTTCGATATGAGAGTCAGCCAGATGGAACTACCAAATATATACATGAGGGCTACAATTCTGTAATTGCCACACCTTATGATATGCCAGTTACTGGCTTTGATAATGGTATGGTTAATACCCTTATGATTTGGGATGCTAAGCCAAAGGAAGTATTTAGACTTGCTTCATTTGAGCGTGGCGATTATAACAAGGCAGTTGAGGATATGAACTTGGCTAGAAACCTTACTGAGGTTTTATATCCAAATGATAATCATGTCCAGGGCAAGGAGCTTCGTCTGAAGCAGCAGTATTTCTTCGTTTCTGCTTCATTGCAGCGAGCTCTTAACAAGTATTTCCGCTATCATCATGACATTATGAAGCTTCCTGAAAAGGTAGTATTTCAGATGAATGATACTCACCCAACCCTTACAGTAGCTGAGCTTATGCGTCTTCTTATGGATGAGCATGGTCTTGGTTGGGATGATGCGTGGGAAGTTACTACACACTGCGTTGCCTATACTAACCACACAATCATGGCAGAGGCTCTTGAGAAATGGCCAGAAGAAATATTTAAGGGACTGCTCCCTCGAATATTTATGATTGTTGAGGAAATCAATCGCCGCTTCTGTGAAGAGATTAGAGCTAAGTTCCCAGGAGATGATGAGAGAGTTCACCGCATGGCTATTTTGGCTGATGGTCAAGTTAAGATGGCTCATATGGCTATCGCTGCCAGCTATAGTGTCAATGGTGTTGCGGCTCTACATACAGAGATTCTTAAAAACGTTTCTCTACATGACTTCTATGAGATGTATCCAGAGAAGTTCAACAACAAGACTAACGGTATTACCCAGCGTCGTTTCTTGATGCATGGTAATTATAAATTGTCAGATTGGGTTATTTCTAAGATAGGTAGAAGTTGGATTACTGATCTTTCCAATATGGAAAAGCTTGAGAACTACCTTGATGATAAGAAGGCCTTAAATGAATTTATGGGAATTAAGCTTGAGAATAAAAAGCGTCTTGCTAAGTACATTTATGACCACAACAAGGTAACAGTTGATCCAAACTCAATTTTTGACGTACAAGTAAAGAGACTACATGAATATAAGCGTCAGCTTCTTAATATTTTGCATGTAATGTATCTTTACAATCAAATTAAAGAAAATCCAGATATGGATTTCTATCCAACCACATTTATTTTTGGTGCCAAGGCATCAGCAGGTTATGAGAATGCTAAGCTTATCATTAAGCTTATTAATAATGTGGCAGCTGTTATCAACAACGACAAGTCAATTGATAACAAGTTAAAAGTTGTGTTTATAGAAGACTATCGTGTATCTAATGCCGAGTGGATTTTTGCAGCAGCAGATGTTTCAGAGCAGATTTCTACTGCATCAAAAGAGGCATCAGGTACAGGTAATATGAAGTTCATGCTTAATGGTGCGGTCACAATAGGTACAATGGATGGTGCCAATGTTGAGATGTACAAGGAGCTTGATGGAGAGAATATTTTCATCTTTGGTATGAGCTCTGATGAGGTAATAGCTCACGAGAAGAATCATGACTACAATCCAGTAGATGAGATGAACAATAATCCTCATATTCAAAAGGTTCTTGGTCAGCTTATTAATGGCTACTATAGTATTGATAATCCTGAGTTATTTAGACCAATCTACAATTCACTTTTGAATACTCAGTGCACTGAGAGAGCAGATATGTACTTCGTTCTCAAGGATTTTGCTTCATACTGTGAGGCCCATGAGAAAATACAGGCTGCTTACAAGGATAGAGAAAAATGGGCTAAGATGGCTCTTTCAAATGTAGCCCATGTTGGTAAATTCTCTTCCGACAGAACTATTCAAGAATATGTAGATGATATTTGGCATCTAGATAAGCTAGAACTAAAGTAATTGGAGATAATTAATGAATCAAAACAGCAGTAACAAAGGCAAGTATGTAGCTTGGGTAATTATGCCTTTGATAATAACTTTTATTATTCAAATAGCCCTATATATTATTGGATTCCAGGGCGTTACGGCATACGTAATGGCGCATTTTAAAGGCGGCTCACTTCAGGATTTGTTCCAAAAGTGTTTAGATACCATGGATAGTCATACCTTCTACAGTATTTTTCAAGTTTCCTATGCCATTGTTGCTATAATTATATTTGGATGTATCTATAAAAAGATGTTTAAGGCGGACCAAAAATATAAGCCATTTAGCACATCCTTAAATCCATCTATGACAATCTGCGGAACAGTAATACTTACATTGGCATTACAGTATATTTGTATATACATATTATTGTCACTTATAGTTGCTTTTCCAAACTTGTATATTGAATATGTAGAGCTATTAAAGGAAGCAGGACTGGATTCTTCAATTAATATTTTTATGGCTATATATGCTGTGGTCCTTGGACCTATTTGCGAAGAGTTTATTTTTAGAGGAGTGACTTTATCTGCAGGACTCAAAGCTTTTCCAGCACCTATAGCAATTATCCTTCAGGCGCTAATGTTTGGCCTTTATCATCAAAATGCAATTCAAGGATGCTATACATTTGTCTTTGGTTTAGCATTGGGATATGTGATGTATCTTTATGATGATTTGCTTATTACAATTTTGATTCATGTGGTATACAACATTTTGGGTACATTTTTATCAGGCTTGCTGCCAATGGGCGGTGATTCAGTTGTTAACTTCTTTGCGTGGATGTTGGGCTCATTGATTGTTGCCTACTTCGCAATTGTTCTTTTAAGAAGAGCTTCTGCAAAGGTTAACAATGTAAAACTTTAATCCGATATATTATTTGCACGGAAGTTTATCATAGGACCAGGAAGGCCTTCGGGTTTTCCTGGTTTTTGATTTTATTCAAAATCACCTATGAACTAGGAAAAAGGACTTTCCTTTATAAATCTTTTATTTATAGGAGGAAAGAACATGGTAATTCAAAACTCTGAGGTATCTATGACCTCAAAAACTAGCTTCGCTAGTGGAACCAGGCTGACTATTCAGTCAGAATCAAGACCCGTTTTCAATGTGGAAGAAGTACAGGTATTAGGAGGGGACGATGATTTTTTGTCCTCACTTAACTATGCCAAATCCGCAAAGGGAACGGTCCAGGAAGTGGGAGAATCATCCCCAGTCTTAAGTCCAGCTTCAAGTAGAAAAATCAAACTTCATACTATGGAGTATCTTCTTAAGATGTTGCTTCTTGGAGGATTGTGGAATGAGGATAACTCATTCGCAAAAATGTTTGGGGAGGAATGTGATACATCCCCAGCAGGTACTTTAACGGAGATGCCGGGCCAAATGTTTGTTGAGACTACTAAGGTGTCCTATGCATACTGGCAAAATCAAAGTGTTGAGTTTTCATCAACAGGAACAGCCATTACAGCGGATGGAAGAAAGCTAAGCTTCGACTACAGTTTTGCTATGTCAGAATCATTTGTAGAAAAATATGATGTGACCCATATCCATCTTAGACAGTATGCAGACCCACTGGTTATCAATCTAGATGACAATCCTACATCTATCTCACCACAGACATTCCTTTTTGATCTGGATGCAGATGGTAAAATGGATGAGATTCACAACATCAAAAAAGGTTCCGGATTTTTGGCTCTTGATCGAAACGAGGATGGAGAAATCAATGACGGAATTGAGCTGTTTGGGGCACAAACAGGGGATGGTTTCAGGGAATTAGCTGAATTTGACGAAGATGGCAATGGCTGGATAGACGAAAATGATAGCATATTTGCCAAGCTAAAAATTATGACCATCAATGAGAAAGGTGAAAAGGAAACCTACGGATTAAAGCAATCAGATGTGGGGGCAATATTCCTTGGAAGAATCGACACGGAATTTGTACACCATGATGATGACAACAGTGCCACAGCAGCAGTTAGGAAATCTGGTATGTTTTTACATGAAAGCGATGGACATGCTGGAGGCGTGCAACATGTAGATTTTGCTACCTGATAATTAAAACAGAATAGCCTATAGAAAATCCTTGTACTATAAGTGCAGGGATTTTCTTTTTAAAAGAAAAAAATATATATTGAAGATAATAAATACCTGTGGTATATTAATCGTACTAGTAGTACGATAATGAGAAAGGGGGTTCGACAATGGAGGCGCAACAATGTTTTTACAGCATGAATAGCGTCATGTATGCCTATGTGGATTGTGAAAAAAAGTCTCAGGCAGATGATTTGATATTTCAAATAATAAAAACCGTAGGTAAATTTGAGAAGAAATGGAATTGTTTTGACAAGAAAAGTTCTGTGGCCAGGCTGAATCGTAGCAAGAATAGGTGGATATTGATGGAGAAACCTACACTTGATGTACTACAAAGAAGCTATCGATATTCTCTTGATTCCCATGGCAGTTATAGCCTTTTTTCAGGAGTTTACCTGAGAGTTTGGAAGGAAGCTATTATCAAAGAAATGCCTCCCGATGAGGATGGAATCAAAGAGCTAATTGAAAAACATAATAATGCAGACATTAGTTTTAGATGGCGCTTTGTAAAAACAAATGACAATGATTTGATTGACTTAGGAGGTTGCGCAAAGGGATACATAGCCCAGTACATAAAAACTAAGTATGAAAAACTAAGTTACCTGAATAGCTTATTTTTGAATCTAGGTGGCAATATCATTACTTATTCAAGGGATGATAGTACCTCAGATGTAAAGATAATAAATCCTATAACAAATCAGGATATTTTATTGAAGAATATAACGAATACATCTGTTGTAACTTCGGGAGATTATATACAGAACTTTGAAAGAGAAGGGAAACTCTATCATCATATTATTGATATGAATACGGGGTATCCAGCGGATTCTCCCTTCTGCAGCGTGACGGTGATTGGTGATGATAGTTTTTTATGTGATTGTAGGGCTACTGATTTTTATGTAAGAGGAAAGGCTGCAATTGAAGAGTGCAATAAAAACAATATTGCAGCTATTTTTATTTTAAAAGACGGTGAAGTTTTAGCCAGTGAGATGGCACAACAATTAATTTAGTTTTTTAGCTTAGGATGAATTGGAGGTTAGTAATGTATTTATTTGATGTACTTAGGTATAAGAAGATGGTAAAGGAAATGATTGTTGATATTCCAGATATATACACCATAGATGATGGAGTATATGAGGGAGACTGTGATGCCTTGCTAATAAAGGCAAAGGTCAGAACTACAATAGAAAATCACAGGATTAAGAGTGTGGAATTGCTTGAACATGTTCATGAGCGTGGGGCTGAAGCAGAGAAAATGATTGAATGGATAAATCAGGAAAAGAAATTTAATGTAGGGATGATTGCTGGAGCATCTAACAGCTGTAAAGTAATGCTTAAAGCAATAGAGAATTCATTAAAGAGTGCTTCGTAAATAGGATGGAGAATAAAAATGAAAGATAAAATAACATTCAAATCAACAATGTGTTTAATTTTTTTTTTAGGTGGACTTATATATGGAGTTAGGAACTTACAGCTTATTGGTCACAGACCACCTATTATTTTTATAACTTTAGGTATTGCAGTCTTAGGTCTTGGGGTTCTATTACTAGTAAGTTTTAAAGATGGTAATGAAAGATATTTTAAGAAGCTTACTATGGTTGCAGTTATTCTCTTGGCTGCCTATGGAATTACTGAGATGGTCTGCAATGAAAAGTATCAGGAACAGGTGGCTATGATGAAAGACTGGGACGTGGACTTAAACAGTGTTTCTGATGGGGTCTATACAGGCGAGAGCGATGTTGGTTACATCAAAGCAGTAGTTGAGGTAGAGGTGAAAAATCATCAGCTTATCAGAGTTGACTTAATAAAGCATGTTAACGAAAGAGGAGAGCCGGCGGAGATTATAGTTGATGAAATAGTTAAAAAGCAAAAGGTAGATGTAGATGCAGTAAGCTCAGCAACGAATTCCAGCAAAGTCATTAAAACTGCTGTAAAAAATGCTTTATTGCAGGGAGTTCAATAATCCATTATATTAATAAAAGGATGAAATGGGAGTGTTAGATAATGACAAAAGCAGAAAAAATGGAATTATTCCATAGGGATAATATAGCTGATACTGCAGAGAGATTATTTTCTATCAATGGAATAGAAAAGACATCTATGGATCAGATTGCAAAAGAGGCAGATTATAGTAAATCCACTATATATGTCTATTTTAAAAACAAGGAAGAGATTATCTTATACCTTGTGCTAAAGGGGATGAATGAACTTAAAAATGGCATTTCAGAAATCATAGATGCTACGGACAAATCTGATGAGGATAAGTACTATCAGATATGTGATGTTTTAGTATCTTTATATGAGAAATCTCCTTTTATTTTTTCACATATGATGGAGACTATCGAGATGAAAAAAGAGGAGCGCCTGAAGGTGCCTCTTTTAGATGATATCTACCAGGTTGGTGAAGATATAAATGAGAAAATCGCTGAGTTTTTGAAAAATGGTAAGGATAATAATTATTTCAAACTGGATGACAAGGCAGAGAAATTAAGCTTCATTTACTGGATGATGCTATCTGGCGTCATAATGTTTGGAAACAAAAAGTCCCAGTACATTGAGTGTCAATTTAAGCAAAACAAAGAGGATTTTTTACATCAAGTATTTGCTATGATGCTTGGGATAATCAAAAAATAAGCTATTTAGTGCGGCGCACCGTTTTGGTGCGTCGCCTTTTTTAGGTGGTGCTTGAGTTTTTTTCATTGTTACGAGATACTAAAACTAACATCTGCAGGTGATTTTTAACGACTTTTGAAAAGAAAGGAGAGACTAATGGTCGAGTTTGGTGAGCAGTTAAGAAGAGCGAGAGAAGAAAAGGGAATGACACAGCAGACTTTGGCAGAACAACTATTTGTTAGCAGGCAGTCAGTTTCCAGATGGGAATGTGGCGATCGTTACCCTGATCTTATTACTACTAAGAAAATATCACAGATTCTTGACGTGAGCCTTGATGATCTTATGTCAGGAAAAGAGATGATAAAAGTAGTTGAAAGAAATCCTGTAATAGAAAATAAAGTGGCAAATAACATAATGATAGCTTTATATGCAATCGTCGTATTATATTATTCAATTGATTTAGTGAATGAGCTTTTAGCTTTGTACGTACAACCTGATAAATATTTATGGAATTGGGGAATTGCAATATCTGCATTAAAAATAGTAATTTTTACATATGGCCTAGTTACTGCTATTAGAGGAACGCTATCCCCTAAGAAGATGGGAGTTGTTATAGCTGCTTTTTTAGGACTGAAGATCTTAAATTTCTTTATTGAATTAGCCGAAGGATTTTATCTTGATGGAACCTCTATGAGTATGAGGGGAATATGGTTAGATTGTATTTTTAGCATAGTTTTAGTCCTTGCAGTTCTTATATTGTTTATTGGAAAGAAGAATCAGATTATTTGGCTATTGGTGATTTCATTTTTATCCTTAGTTAAGATAATTAGAAACTTAATTGATTGTTACGATATAATCAGTTTCGCAAGATTTAATAATTCACTTCCTGAGGACCAGCGCTGGATTATGGTGTCAGATACCACCTATTCTTCTGTTATAAGCTTGTTACTTCCGGTTGCACTTTATGCATTGATTATTTTTCAAACCTATACTCTATACAGAAAACGCAAAATCCTTATGAACTTTGATGAATCAAATAGTGTGCCTGTCCGTTGATTTACAGGGATGGATTATTTATAATAATCTCTAGTGAATTTAGGTTATTGGGTGGAGAATTATTTTAATCATGAAATTTGGCGGGCGTAAAATTAAAGTAAAAGGCAACAGTGCACTTGCTATTGCAGCAGGTGTAGCTGTTGCTTTTATGTTTATAGCCACAATTGTCAGTGTCGTCATTTATAAGAATAGAATGGAGCAGGCTTCTGAGCTTTTGAGGGAGGCTGAGTACAAGCAGTACGATTCCTATGTGGTAATGATTTCTTCTGATGATGAGTCTGATTTTTGGAAGCAGGTATATGAGGCCGCAAAAGAATACGGTGATGAGAATAGAGTATACGTTGATTTATTGTCCCAGTCTGTAGATGATGATTACAGCAGAGCTGAGTTGATGGAGATGGCTATAGCCTCAGGCTGCGATGGTATTTTTATCGAGGGAGATTCTACTGAGATTCCTCAGGAGCTTTTTCAGAAGGCGAAAAAGGCAGATATTTCTGTAATTACTTTAGAGACTGATGTGGACCCTGCTGACAGAGTCAGCTTTATCGGCGTTAATAGCTACACTATTGCCAATCTATATGCTAAATCAATCGTTCCTGATTTATCAGAGAATACTACCGTGATGATTATTGGCAATTCAACTGCAGAGGATTCCAATAACACCAGCCTAATCAACAACTTACAGGAGGCTATCTCCAGCGAGATGCCAGGTGAGAAAATTGAATTTGATTTACGTATTATAGAGGACGATGAGCAGTTTGCTACAGAGGAGTATATACAGAATCTTTTCATGAATAATCAGGTGGCACCTTTTGTTATCTGTTTGGATGAGGATACTACAACCAGCTTTTATCAGGCCATGATCGACTACAACAAGGTAGGACAGATTCACCTCTATGGCAATTACAAAACACCTACTATTCTTACTGGTATTCAGCATGGTGTTATTAAGAGCACTGTCAGTATTGATGCAGAAAGCATGGGCAGCGCTGCTACCAAGGCATTTATAGAATACAGAGATACAGGCTATGTTTCTGACTATATCAACGTAGACACACAGATTATTGATATGTCTAATGTAGCTGAGTATCTAGAGGAGGGCAGCCATGAGTAAAAAGCTTAAAGTTACCCTCTCCCTTAGAAAGAAAATGATTCTGGCTTTTTGTACGCCAGCAATTTTGCTGTTTCTTGTAAACATGATGCTTTACTTTGGAACTGCTAGGATGATTGATTCTCTTGATGCAGTATTTGCCAGCAATACTTCTCTTAACGAGCTAAGTGATTGTCTGGATAGAGTTCAAAGTGCTACAACTGGGTACTTGGATACCAAGACATCAGATGCACTAGAGCAGTACTATACCTACGAGCAGGATTACAATAATATGGTTATGACTCTTTCTAGTACCAATGATGTGAATGAGAATCGTGTCATGGAAAAAAATATTAGAAACATGTCACTTAACTATTTGGAGCTTACCAATCAGGCCATCGAGAGTAAGCGTGGTGGTAATGTTGAAAAATACAAGAGCAATTACGATGAGGCTACAAGGCTTCACGGCTATATTTCAAAGAGCATTAACAGCTTAAATAATAAGCAATTCGTCAACAACTCTATGTCCTATGCTGCTATGATGTCAGCCCTTCAGACACTAGAGCAGTTGAACCTGTTTACTCTTATTATTATTGGAGTTGCCAATCTTTCTTTTGTAGTACTTATTGCATCTACAATTACAGAGCCTCTTATTAAGCTTTCCAACTCTGCCAACAGAGTTTCAAAGGGAGATTTTGATATCGAGCTACTTACAGTTCACTCTAATGATGAGGTGGGTGTAGTAACTAACGCCTTCAACAAGATGGTCATTTCCATAAGAGAGTACATTGTAAAGCTGCGAGAATCCATGGAAGTGGAGCGTAGGCTCAAGGAAAATGAGCTTATTATGGAGAACCATATTAAGGATGCTGAGCTTAGATATTTGCAGGCCCAGATTAATCCTCACTTCCTTTTTAATACGCTAAATGCCGGTGCCCAGCTTTCTATGATGGAGGGGGCAGAGAGGACCAGCAATTATCTCCAGAGGGTTGCTGATTTCTTTAGATACAATATTAAAAAGAACAAGGACATTGTTACCCTAAAAGAGGAAATCGAGCTTGTAGATATCTACATTTACATTATTAATGTGCGATTTGCAGGGGAAATCCTTTTTACAAAGGAAATAGATGAGAGTCTTTTGGATGTGAAAATACCTCGAATGATTATACAGCCTATTGTGGAAAACAGTATCAACTACGGTGTGAGAAATGTGGATTGGGCCAAGAAAATTAAGCTTTCTGTATATTCTCTAGAGGATTATATTTGTGTTAGTATAAAGGACAACGGAATAGGAATGGATTCCAAGACCATCGAGGAGATTCTTGAGGGTGGCTACACTAGAGATCCTAGCAAGTCAGATTCCAATGGTGTTGGTCTTGACAATTGTATTGAGCGTCTCAACATTTTCTACGAGAGAGATGATGTTCTAGATATTATTTCAGAGGGGAAGAACAAGGGAACAGAGACTATTCTCTACCTTTCCAAAACAGATTAAGGGTGTTAAGTAATGTACAAAATAATGCTAGCTGACGATGAAGGAATCGTCATTGACTCACTTAAATTCATAATAGAAAAAGAATTCGGAAGTCGCTGCGAAATCAGAACAGCCAAAACTGGTAGGCAAGTTATTGAGCTGGCTGAGGAGTTCCAGCCAGATATTGCTTTCATGGATATTCAGATGCCTGGAATCAATGGTATCGAGGCCATGCGAGAGATCAGGAAGTTCAACAGCCATGTGGTTTTTGTTGTAATGACAGCCTACGACAAGTTTGACTATGCCAAGGAAGCTATTTCACTAGGCGTACTTGATTATCTTAACAAGCCTGTCAGCAGGGACACTATAGTGAACGTGCTACAAAAGGCCATGAGCAATATCGATGGTGAGAGAACCAAGCGCCGCAATGACTTACGTGTCCGTGAAAAGCTTGAGACTGTAGTTCCTATCATTGAAAATGGTCTAATTCAGGATTTGCTTTTTAAGGAATATTTCCAAGAGGATATTGATAATTACAAGACATTACTTGGTATTGATTCCCAGTATGGATACATGGCTTGTATGGTTTTCGGTCGCGAGCAGGTAGGCAACTACATGACCAGCGCTGTTGCCGTTTCCATTCAGGCCCAAAAGGCATATCGAGAGATTCACACCATCACAGAGGATTACATTAAGGGAATTATGGGAGCGGTTATGTCCAACAAAATCCCAATGCTTATCCCATGTGAGAAAGACACTCTTTCATATAATGAGAGAAATGAAATAGTGGAGAAGGCAAGAGCACTATGCCGCAAGCTATCCGACAGATTCGATATGAATTTCAGAGTTGGATTTGGTTCTGTAAAGCCTCTTGATAAGATGGCTGAGTCTTACGAAGAGGCCAATTCAGTACTTATTTCCACCACCAGCCATGTGGCCCATATCGATGATATGCCTACAAAGGTTTCCTATGAGGATAACTATCCAATGGAGATGGAAAAGCGGCTCTTTGATGAGATTGAACTTGGTAACACCAATGAATCCGCATCAGTTGCTCAGGCATTCTTCGATTGGATGGAGGAAAATTATTCCAGCGATAGCGACAGCGTCAGGCTGAAATGTCTAGAATTCGTTCTATGGGCTGAGCACTTAGCCTATGAGAAGACAGGCCGTAAATACGAATTCAAAAGTAGACAAAATTATTTATCAGAACTGCTTAATTACCAGACTCATGATGAGGTAAGAATGTGGTTCGTGGAGAAGATAAAGTCAGCTTCATTCTGGGTTTCCAACCGCCAAGAAGAGCAGACTATGAGTGCCATTAACAAGGCAAAACAGTACATTGACAACAATTATATGAAGGAACTTACCCTGGACGATGTATCTAGAGTGGTTAATATAAGTTCCTACTATTTTTCAAAGGTATTCAAGGAAGAAACAGGAGAAAACTTCATTGATTATCTGACAAAACTTAGAATAGAAGCAGCCAAGAAGCTGCTTAAAACTACCAACAAATCTATGAAGGAGATTTCGGCTGAGGTAGGATATTCAGACCCCAACTATTTTTCTAGAAACTTTAAGAAGTACACTGGAAAAACGCCAACAGATTATGCGAAGGGGTAATATTGGAGGGAAGTAATGAAACGGTTAAGGAGAAAATTAGTTGCGGTGGCAATGATGTCCGCAATGATTTTGTCAGGATGTGGGGAAGCCATGACAAATGACAGTAGTGAGGCTGAGGATTCAAACACACTTGAAATAGGAATGTGTTTTGATTCATTCGTAATTGAAAGGTGGCAAAAGGATAGAGACGTATTTGTTGATACTGCCACATCCTTAGGAGCCACAGTAAATGTTCAAAATGCCAACGGAGATGTAACTAAGCAGATTGAGCAGATACAGTATTTTATTGACAAGAATGTAGATTGCCTTGTAATCATACCAATTGATGGCGGGGCCCTCACCGAGGTGGTAAACAAGGCCAAGGCAAAAAACATTCCAGTTGTTTGTTACGACAGATTGATACGTGACGTTAATGCAGACCTATACATTTCATTTGACAACGAAATGGTAGGCCGAATGCTTGGAGATGCCCTAGTCAAGCAAGGCTCAACTAGAGTGGTTATGATATGCGGTCCACATACTGACAACAATGTGCCAATGGTTGAACAGGGATTCAGAGCAGTAATGGAAGAAAAGGGCATTGAAATTTTAGATATGTACAACTGCGAGGGCTGGAAAGCAGAACTTGGCAGTTCCTACGTCTATGAGAACATAGACCTTATCAAACAGTCCGATGGCATCATGTGTGGCAATGACGATATCGCCACCGCAGTCATCAGAGCTCTTGCAGTCAGCCAGCTTGCCGGCGTAATCCCAGTGGTAGGACAGGATGCCGACTTGACAGCATGCCAGCATATAGTAGAGGGCACCCAGAACATGACTGTCTACAAGCCAGTTAACAAGCTGGCAGAACAGGCTGCCCAACTATCAGTTCAACTGGCCAAGGGCAACCCAATAGAGACCACAGAATTCATAGACGACGGCACAACCACCATACCATACGTAGCCGTGGAACCCGTTGCCGTAGACGCCGCCAACATCGACGAAGTCATCATCGAAGGAGGCTTCCACAGCCGCGAAGATGTCTACCTAAATGTAGCCAAGTAGCAGGACCCTTTAGGTGATCTAATGGGCTCCCATGCCCCCACACGTAGCCCGGCACAAGGCCCCTTGGAGTATCGATTACGCGAATATTTTTAGTTTTTCACGCGTAAAAATTGACGCCAGCCATGTGTCTTTCTAAGAATGAACTGTTTTCAAAAATGTAGCTTTGCTGTGTGGACACATTTTAAGTTTCAATGGCAGTTTTGCAAAATGATTCTTGAGAGGGTGTTTGGGGCTCATAATACATTCACTAAGAAAAATTAAAAAGCAGGTTTTGTATATATATGCACCGTGGCACATTCGACATCGTGTCTCAGCGTGACCACTGCTGCCGCCATCCTAGCGGCAGCTGCCTATATATTACAAAACCTGCTTTATATTTTTCTAAGTTCATTCCAAAATCGCCCCAAACACCCTCAGAACCATTTTTTACTGCCATCTTGTAGTACCGTGTGTCCACACATAGGCTACTTTTTTGAAAACTGTAAAGGCTTGAGAAAGACACATGAAATGTATGGCGCCAATTTGCGCAGTAGAAAAACAAAATATTCATGCGTTGATACACCAAGGGGCCTTGTGCCGAGCTAGGCGGGGGCATGGGAGCCTATACTTGTAGAAAAGGGGCCTGCTACTTGGCTGTTGAAAGCCGCGGCTGTGGCGGGATAGAGGGAGATGGATAGCAAATATTTGCAAAAATGGATAGGGCTAGCACAAAAATGTGCTAGTCCTTTTTTAGTGGGTAGATTGTTTTAGACAAAAATGTGAAGAAAGTGACAACCATTTTTAGAAGGGTTAATGGTATCTTTTTTACAGATACAAAAAACACCTAATGAAAGGGAGGTTTTCACAGAGATGAAAAAGAAATTATTAAGTGTACTTTTGACAGGTGCTATGGCAGCTTCAATGTTCGTAGGTTGCGGTACTAGCACAGAGACAACAGACAACTCTGCACCAGCTTCAACAGACACAGCTACAGAGTCGACAGACGGTGGGGCTGCAGCTGCTACTGGTAAGAAGGTTGGTGTAGCAATGCCTACAAAGGATCTCCAGAGATGGAATCAGGACGGCGAGAACATGCAGAAAGAGCTTGAGGCAGCTGGTTACGAAGTTGAACTTCAGTATGCTTCAAACGACACACAGACACAGATCTCTCAGATTGAGACAATGATCAATGATGGATGTGATGTTCTTGTTATCGCAGCTATCGAGGCATCTTCACTTGGTGAGGCTATGGATATGGCAGCTGAGCAGAACATTCCTGTTATTGCTTATGACCGTCTTATCATGAACACAGATGCTGTTTCTTACTACGCTACATTTGATAACTACAAAGTAGGTCAGGTTCAGGGACAGTACATCATCGATACACTTGGTCTTGATGTAAACGATACATCTAAGACATACACAATGGAAGTTACAGCTGGTGATCCAGGTGATAACAATGCTAACTTCTTCTACAGTGGTGCTATGGATCTTCTTGATGACTACATCGATGCTGGTATCATCGAAATCAAGTCAGGTCAGCAGGAATTCGCTGATGTAGCTACAGCTCAGTGGGCAACAGAGAAGGCTCAGTCAAGAATGGAGAACATCCTTTCAACATACTATGCTGATGGAACAAACCTTGACATCTGCCTCTGCTCTAACGACTCTACAGCACTTGGTGTTGAGAACGCACTTGCAGCTAACTACAAGGGTGAGTACCCAATCGTAACAGGTCAGGATTGCGATATTGAGAACACAAAGAACATGATCGCTGGTAAGCAGTCTATGTCAGTATTCAAGGATACACGTACACTTGCTTCACAGGTTGTTAAGATGGTAGGCCAGATCCTTAACGGTGAGACAGTTGATGTTAACGACAAGGAAACATACAACAATGGTAACAAGGTTGTTGAGTCATTCCTTTGCGAGCCTGTATTCGCAGATGTTAACAACTACAAAGAGCTCCTCATCGATTCTGGTTACTACACAGAGGATCAGTTAAAGTAATAGTAAATATTTTTCCTAGCTACGCGACGGAAAAATGTTTACCACGAACCGCTTCCACGGCGCGAAGCGACGTATACAATAAGCGGTTCTTCCCGTTCCGTAGGATGGGAACAATGGTTGTAAACTTTATAGGGCGAGCTTAGCTCGCCCTATTTTAAAGAGAATGATTTGAAGAAAATAAATAATGAATAGAGCTTTTCATTGCCGAAGGCATTCTTAAATGAGAGTTCTTCATATTATTTTTATTTATTGAAATGAAACAAAAAGGGAGGTATATCAAGTGGGAAATACAATACTTGAGATGAAGAACATCACAAAAGAGTTCCCAGGAGTAAAGGCCCTTGATAACGTTAATCTTAAAGTAGAGGAAGGCGAAATTCATGCTCTTGTAGGTGAGAATGGTGCTGGTAAGTCTACTCTGATGAATGTTTTAAGCGGTATTTATCCATATGGTTCTTACACAGGTGACATCGTATATAACGGTGAGGTTTGTAAGTTCCAAAAGATTAAGGACTCAGAGGAAAAAGGAATCGTTATTATCCATCAGGAGTTAGCATTGATTCCATATATGTCAATTGGTGAGAACATGTTCCTTGGAAATGAGCAGGGAAAGAAATCAGCAATTGATTGGAACAAGACATATTCTGAGGCAGACAAGTATTTGAAGATGGTTGGTCTTTCAGAGAGCAGTCGTGTTCTTATTAAAGATATCGGTGTTGGTAAGCAGCAGCTTGTAGAAATTGCAAAGGCTCTTGCTAAACACGCAAAACTTCTTATTCTTGATGAGCCTACATCTTCTCTTAACGAGACAGATTCAAGAGCTCTTCTTGATTTACTTCTTGAATTCAAAAAGCAGGGAATGACATCTATTATCATTTCTCATAAGCTTAATGAGGTTTCTTACGTAGCAGATAAGATCACAGTTATCCGTGATGGTTCTACAATTGAAACACTTGATAAGGCAACAGATGATATTTCTGAAGATAGAATTATCAAGGGCATGGTTGGTCGTGAGATGACAGACCGTTTCCCAAAGCGTCATGATGTTAAGATTGGCGATGTTGCTATGGAAGTTAAGAACTGGACAGTTTATCATCCACAGTTCACAGAGCGTAAGGTAGTTGATGATGTATCAATCAACGTACGTAAGGGTGAGGTAGTTGGTATCGCAGGTCTTATGGGTGCTGGACGTACTGAGCTTGCTATGAGTATTTTCGGTAAGGCTTATGGCTCTAATATCTCAGGTCAGCTTTTCCTTAATGGCGAGGAAGTTCACCTTAAGAATATTAAGGATGCTATCAAGCACAGACTTGCATATGTTACTGAGGATAGAAAGGGTAACGGACTTGTTCTTTCTAATCCAATCAGAGTTAACACTTCTCTTGCAAATCTTTCAGAGCTTTGTACAAGAAGAGTTATCGATAAGGATAAAGAGTATCAGGTTGCCGAGGAGTATAGAGGCAAGCTTAAAACAAAGTGTCCTACTGTTGATCAGAATGTAGGAAATCTTTCAGGTGGTAACCAGCAGAAGGTACTTCTTGCAAAATGGATGTATGCTAATCCAGATGTACTTATTCTCGATGAGCCTACACGTGGTATCGATGTTGGTGCTAAGTATGAGATTTACTGCATTATCAATGACCTTGTTGCAGCTGGAAAATCAGTTATCATGATTTCTTCAGAGCTTCCAGAGGTACTTGGTATGTCTGACAGAATTTATGTAATGAATGAGGGCAAGATGGTTGGTGAAATGGATGGTGCTGAGGCATCACAGGAGAGCATCATGTCTTGCATCTTGAAGTCATAGAAGGGAGAGAAAACATGGGTTCACTTAGTATTGGACAAATCATAAAGAAATATTCCATGGTAATCGCCCTCGTGGTAATCATTGGAGTATTTACAATAGGAACAGGTGGAAAGATTCTTTTTCCACAGAACATTAACAACCTTCTTTCACAGAATGCATACGTATTCGTACTTGCAACAGGTATGTTGATGTGTATCTTAACCGGTGGTAACATCGATCTTTCGGTTGGTTCGGTTGTTTGTTTCATCGGTGGTGTTGGCGCATTACTTATGAGCCAGGGTGTTAACATGGTACTTGCTGTTATCATCATGTTACTTGTTGGTGTAGCAGTTGGTGCATGGCAGGCTTTCTGGGTAGCATATATAAATGTTCCACCATTTATCGCCACACTTGCTGGTATGTACGCCTTCAGAGGTCTCTCAAACGTAGTACTTAATGGTAAGGTTGTTGCTATCGCAAACCAGACATACTTAAATGTATTCGGTGGTGGTGCAGATTGCTACGTTCCAGATTTTCTTGGCGGCGGCGATTTCAACACAACATGTATGATTGTTGGTGTTGTTGCTACAGCAATCTTCGTATTAAATGAGTTCCGTTCTAGAATTGCAGCTACAAGAAAAGGCTATGAGACAACAAGTATTTCAGGCTTTGCCGCAAAGATTGTACTTATCTCAGCTGTAATCCTTTTCTTAAGTTATAAGCTTGCAGGATACAAGGGTATTCCTACATCACTTATTTGGATTGTTGTTGTTGTTCTTGCTTATCACTACTTTACAACTAGAACTACAATGGGTCGTTACCTCTACGCAGTAGGTGGTAATGAGAAAGCTACACAGCTTTCTGGTATCAACACAAAGAAGGTTTACTTCTTTGCTTACACAAACATGGGATTCTTAACAGCAGTTGCTGGTATCCTTACAGTTGCTCGTTACACAAATGCACAGCCTACATACGGTATGTATTTCGAGATGGACGCAATCGGTGCTTGTTTCATCGGTGGTGCTTCAGCTTACGGCGGAACTGGTTCTGTATTTGGAGCAATCGTTGGTGCCCTTCTCATGGGTGTTATCAACCAGGGTATGTCTATCATGGGTGTAGATGCTAACTACCAGAACGTAGTAAAGGGTCTTGTACTTTTAGTTGCTGTTATCTTTGACGTAATGTCTAAGAGAGAGAATAAGTAGGAAGGGAGGAACAAAAAGTGGCAGACAAAATTTTAAATGTAATCAAGAATAATACAATGCTCATTGTACTGATCATAGTTGTTCTCTTCTTTAATGTTTCAACAGGCGGCAAAATGCTTCAGCCTAGTCAGTTCAATGCTTTAATTACTCAGAACGCATACGTTTATGTTCTTGCAACTGGTATGCTCATGTGTATGCTTACTGGTGGTAATATCGATCTTTCCTGCGGTTCTTTCGTATGTTTCGTAGGTGTTGTTGGTGCTAAGATTATGACAACTCTTACAGCAGCTGGAGTAGATCCAATCGTAGCAACAATCATCGGTATTCCAGCAATGCTTCTTATCGGTGTTATCTACGGATGTATCTTAGGATACGTTATCGCATATGTTAACATTCCACCATGGATTGCAACTCTTGCAGGTTTCCTTGCTCTTAGAGGTCTTGGTGTTGCATTAATGGATGGTGCTTCAAGTATCAGTAACCTTCCAGAGAACTTCTGTGTACTTTTCACAGGAAAGCTCAATGACTTCTTTGGTGGTCCAAGAATCGGTGGCGTACAGTACAATATGACAAGTATTGTAATCGCAGTTGCTGCAGCAATTATTTACATTCTCTTATCGTTAAGAGAGCGTAGCAATAAGATTGCTAAGGGATATGAAGTTTCAAGCTTTACATCTTTAATTATTAGACTTGTGCTTGTGTGTTTCGTAATCTTACTTTTCGGTTACAAGTACTCACTTGCAGGTGGTGTTCCTTATCCACTTATCTGGGTGGCTGTAATTGTACTTATCTACAATTTCATTACATCTAAGACAGATATTGGACGTTACTTCTACACAATCGGTGGAAACTCAGAGGCAACTCGTCTTTCTGGTATCGATACAAAGAGAATCATGTTCTTAGCTTACATGAACATGGCTGTACTTACGGTAATCTCTGCATTCATTACAATGGCTCGTTATAAGTCAGCTAACTCAACAGCTGGTCAGAACTACGAGATGGATGCTATCTCAGCTTGTGTAGTTGGTGGTGTTAGTGCATACGGTGGAAGTGGTACTATCTTCGGTATGATTATCGGTGCTACTCTTATCGGTGTAATCAACATTGGTATGTTCCTTATGAACATCGATGCAAACTGGCAAAAGATTGTTAAGGGTGTTGTACTTCTCGGTGCAGTAGTATTCGAAATCCTTAATAATAAGAAGAACGCTACAAAGTAATAACTAGTTTATTTTCTTCATTTTGTTCTCTTATATTTGGCCTGCAGGTTTCCTGTGGGCCTTTTTTATCTATCAGGATAGGTGGAATGCCTTTGCCGAAAATTTGGATAAGAAAAGAACAATATTTTGATGTTCTGAAGTAAAAAATATAGTAGAAATATTCAGAAAATGTGGCATAATATACTTAATTATCATAATTATTTCACAGAAGTGGACGATAATATCATTAGAGAGTTTTCTCGATGAAAGGAGTTGATATACATGAGGGGACGTACAAAAAAGTTAATACAGACATATCTTGTGCTTTTACTCCTAGTGTTCACTTGGTTTGGTGGCGCTTTTAAAGTAATAGCAAAATCGCCACAAAGAGTTATCGTTATTGATCCTGCATTTCAGGAAGTGGCTGATGATTCAAAGGAACCTGTAGGACCAGGTGCCTTTAGAACTAGCATTGAGGCAAGTTCAGGTAATGTGGGAGCGACTACCGGATATCCTGAGTATGAGTTGACACTTCAGGTAGCTTTAAAGCTTAAGGCTGACCTTGAGGATGCAGGCTATGAAGTAATTCTCACACGCTCATCAAATGATGTAAATATCAGCAATAGCGGTCGTGCTATGATAGCAAATATGTTTGAGGCTGATTTATTCATAGTAGTTAGTGCCAAGGAAGATGGAAATGGCTCATCTGGCGTTCAGGTGATTTGCCAGTCAGAGGACAATCCTTACAATTATGGAAATTACGAAGATGGCAGACTTTTGTCAGATACAATACTTGGTTCTGTAAAGGCAGCCGGTTCTAAAGCAAAGCTAGTGGAAAATGATGACATGGCTGTAATGAACTGGTGCCAGGCACCTAGCACAGTAGTTGAAATCGGTTCTCTTGCCAATGAAGATGAAGAAGAGAAATTACTTAATGTTGATTATCAGCAGGAACTTGCTGATGGAATCGCCGCTGGCGTAGATAGCTATTTCACACAGAGGTAAATTAGAAAGGCTTTTATGAAAAATAATAAGAGGCAATCCTAAAAATTTAGGATTGCCTCTTTTTTATGGCCGATTATTCTAGGTATTCGTAGACTTTTACGTGTACAATTGCAATAATTCATCTATTTACACGTAACGTGGCATAAATCATACTCCATCGTGAAGATTAGTTATTAGATTTCCTCGCCATTTAACATAAAAGTCTCATCTGGTTCGATTGGTACGCAGACACATTTCTTGCCATCTACAATGGCTGTTGTTACAGAGGCTGCCTTGTCCTCAGATACCTTAACTACAATATCAGGTGTTTTGCCTTCTGCTGTGACACCTGTAGCTTCCTTAAGCTGCTGTGTAAGGTCCACAACACGCTCCTTAAGAACATTTTTCTCAAGACGGAGCTCGTTGTTTTTAAGAGCCTTTTCATCTAAAAGCTCATCGGCAAGTGGAAGAGCAGTCTCGAAGTAGTTTTCAAAATTAGCCTGAATCTTTTCTACCTTCATATCAGAAAGTCCTGAGTCAGTGAGGATATTTGCTACATCCTGAGGCTCTAGAATGATTGGCTCATCCTCGCCTAATCTCTCTGTCTCAACAGTAATGAAGTCAGAAAGATTCTGCTGGATGTCTAGCTTCTTTTCGATAGTTTCTTCTGTTTCTTCACCAAGGGCCTGGTCAAGCATATTGTTGAAGGCGTTCTTTTTCTGTGTAGAAGTCTTTTTAGTGCCGCAACCGATGCAGTTCTCCCAGAACTCTACATGAGGCTCTTTTGTATTTTTAGTGTAAGCAAGGCAAGCATGTAAATCTGTAGAACGCTCTGTGAAGCAAGGGAAAGTAAATGCTGTATCAACAGGTCCCACAACCCAATCTCTGATACGAGCACCGATTCTATTTTCATCCTCACGATATCCAAGACCTGGCTTTGAAAGCTGAACAGGGCAGATGGCACAGATGATATAGTCGTAAACTTCCTCAGATTCATCAAGCATCAAATCATCAGTAGTCTTTACAGGAATATCATAGGTGTCGTGGTAAAGTAAAATAAGGAAATTACCAACGAAATCGTATGACTCAATAATTCTGTTGTAGTATTCGATAAGAAGCTTCTCGTCCTGAAGACGGCTCTCACGAAGACGCATAAGCAAATCATGTCCGCTTCCCTCAATTTCCTCACTAGGATCAAATGGAAGCTCAAGAAGATTGTTACCAACAGTTCCTGAAAGTGATTTGTTAGCAATCTCAAGATACTTGTGGAACTCCTCATCCTCTAGATTAAGGAATGTCTCCTTAAATGTAAGGACCATTTCCTTGTTAGCATCTACATAGCAACCTACCATCTTATCAAAGTTGCAATTATCCTTTTTAAAACGTCTTTTTATTTCATTAATTTCTTTTTTATTCAATTTTTTCACTCTTTCTTCAAATTAATATATTATTCTCGTATATAGGATATATGCGTTATTTCTACCTATAATTGGCATATATTTTTAAACGATCAACTTCAATTATATGGACTTGTGAAAACTAGTTCAAGAGTGAAATTGATTATAAAAAACAAATGGTTTATTATTTAGGTATGTAAAAATAATTATTTTATTTGGAGGAGCAAATAATGAATGGGGTACAAACTAAAAGAGCTAACAAGATTTTACTAATTGTGTTATTGGTTTCGAGTTTTTTACTTATTGTAGGTAATTTCTCTCAGCTACAATTTGCGGTGGACTTTGCGCCATATCGAAGCATCGTTCCTATTATAATGTGTGTAGTGGGAATAGTTTGTTATATAGTTTTGTATTTTTCTAATAAGGAATCCCTTAGACTTGAGAGAATTGGTGGCGGATGGTTTTTCTTAACCTATACAGTCTGCCTTATGTTTGGACAGGGCAATTCCACATTCCCATTTTATATTCCTATTTTGATGGTAATCTTAATTATGCTTGATGCACCTTTCGTAAGGTTGGTAGCAATTTGGGGACTAGCTGTAAATGTTATTAGAGGTATGTCAATGTTTGCGTCAGCTGAGGACCCTACAGCGGTAGCGGATGTGGTTATGATTGAGATAATCGTTTCCATCTGCGCAACAGTTGGTGCTTTAAATGGAATCAAGCATTTGAAGAAGCTTCTTGATGAGAATACTGGTGAGATTCAGCTTCAGGTTGAAAAGAGTGATAAACTCATGGGCAAGACAAGAGAGACTTCTAGAGCTGTTTCTGATTTGATGAAAGAAAGCCAGGATAGCATCCAGAGTGTACAAAAGGAAGTTGAGGCTATCAGCCAGTCACTTAATGAGATTTCTCTTGGAACAACAGGTGCAGCAGAGGCAATTGAGAGCCAGTCTAGCAGAGTGGTAGATATACAGGAACTTATTGATGGTATCTACTCTCAGATTCAAGAGCTTGTGGACATTGCTAAGGAATGTATGACTGAGATTAAGGAAGGTTCTGACGCGGTAGAATATTTGCAGACCAGCACAGAAAAATCTAAGTCTTCTAGTGAGGAGATGAAGGTTGCAGCAGGCGAGATGATGGACAGAGCCTCAGCTGTTAGAGATATCATAAGCATCATCCAGGGTATCAGTGCCCAGACTAATTTGCTTGCTCTTAATGCATCTATCGAGGCAGCTAGAGCCGGTGAGGCTGGTAAGGGCTTTGCTGTAGTTGCTGATGAGATCAGAGCATTGGCAGAGCAGACTAAGGATTCTACAGAGAATATTTCTTCTATCCTTGATGAATTATCAAATGACACAGAGCTTGTATCTGAAAAGATTAACGAGACTGTTGAAATTTCTAACGAGCAGGTTGAATACATTGAGATTACAAGAGATAAGTTCTCTATTATCCACGATGGCTTCGACAAGCTCAACAGTAACGTAGACGAAGTAAATAGAAACGTCAACGAGCTTAAAGATAACAATAACAAGATAGTTGAGGAGGTTACAAACCTTTCAGCTACCACAGAAGAAATCTCTGCAAACTGCGAGAATGCCTCTAGCAACAGTTCGTCAACAGTATCTGTTGTAAACAACTTTGTAGACCTTATGGACAAGATTGCAAACAAGGTTTATGAGCTGGATCAAAATAACTAGTTGTATTGGTTTTAAACACTTGACATAAAAAGCTTAAATAACTATACTTTACTCAAATAAAGAAGGGGAACAGTCATGGCATTTACATCTATGCTTAATAATCTCAATAATAACAATAATAATTCCGTGAATAATAATCAGGGAGTTTAGTTTTATTGTGTTGATGAGATTTGAATGTTCCAGATAAACATGATTTAGAGAGCCTCATCAAGCTAGAGTTTGATGGGGCTTTTACTGTATCAAGGAGGGGCCCTTTAGGGAAGATTCCTTGATACACAGAACTGCCCATTGCCAAGGGCAATTTATAATGGCAGTTCTTCATTGAAATATCAAGGAGGGGCCCTTTAGGGAAGATTCCTTGATACACAGAACTGCCCATTGCCAGCGGCAATTTATAATGGCAGTTCTTCATTAAAAAAGTTGAGGAGAAAAACAATGAGCGTTAAAACCACAGACGTAAGAACACTTTCAAGAAATTTCAAAGATTATGGGGATAAGGAAGTTACTGTTGCTGGATGGGTTCGCAATATGCGTGATTCTAAGACATTCGGTTTCTTGGTACTTGCTGATGGTACTTTCTTCAACCCAGTACAGGTAGTATTTAATCAGGATAATATAGACAATTTCGACGAGGTTAGACGTCTTAATGTTGGCGCCGCAGTATATGTTACTGGTATTGTTACACTTACACCAGAAGCTAAGCAGCCATTTGAGATTCAGGCTACAAAAATTGAGGTAGAGGGCAAATCAACTCCTGACTATCCAATCCAGCCTAAGAGACACACAATGGAATACCTTCGTACACAGACACATCTTCGTCCACGTACAAATACATTCCAGGCAGTATTTAGAGTTCGTTCACTTTGCGCTTATGCAATTCACAAGTTCTTCCAGGAGCGTGATTTCGTATATGTTCACACACCACTTATTACAGGTTCTGACTGTGAGGGTGCAGGTGAGATGTTCCAGGTTACAACAATGGACCTTAACAACATCCCTAAGACAGAGGATGGCGCTGTAGATTTCTCACAGGATTTCTTCGGTCACGCTACTAACCTTACAGTTTCTGGTCAGTTAAATGGTGAGACTTATGCACAGGCATTTAAGAACATCTACACATTTGGTCCTACATTCCGTGCAGAGAACTCTAACACAACTCGCCATGCAGCAGAGTTCTGGATGATTGAGCCAGAGATTTCATTTGCAGATCTTGAGGATGACATGCAGCTCGCTGAGGAGATGATTAAGTTCATCATCAACTATGTTTTAGAGCATGCTCCAGAGGAGATGGAGTTCTTCAACAACTTCATCGACAAGGGACTTCTTGATAGACTTCATCATGTTGCTACATCAGACTTTGGTCGCATCACATACACAGATGCAGTTGCAGAGCTTGAGAAGCACAACGATGAATTTGACTACAAGGTATCTTGGGGCTGTGACCTTCAGACAGAGCATGAGAGATACTTAACAGAGAAAATATTTGGTAAGCCTGTATTTGTTACAGATTATCCAAAGGAAATAAAGGCATTCTACATGAAGCTTAACGAAGACGGCAAGACTGTTGCAGCTATGGACTGTCTTGTACCTGGCATCGGAGAAATCATTGGCGGCTCACAGCGTGAGGATGACTACGATGTACTTCTTAAGAGAATGCAGGAGTGTGGTCTTAAGGAAGAAGACTATGGATTCTATCTTGATCTTCGTAAGTATGGTTCATCTCGCCACGCAGGCTTTGGACTTGGCTTTGAGCGTTGCGTAATGTACCTCACAGGAATGGGTAACATCCGTGATGTAATTCCATTCCCAAGAACTGTAGGTAACTGCGATTTATAAATCCGTAATCATCAACGACAGAGCATACATATCTTTCTACGACACGCTTTCGCTCTTGTCGTGCTCGTTGCCCTACATAAGATGCTGCTTCGCACCATCTAAGTAGGGACGGCACTTTAAGGTCTTTAGAAAGAAATGTATGTCTGCCGTTGAGATTACTCATCTAAATATAGGAGGATACATTAGTTATGAGTAAGATTTACATCCCGGAGGGTTATGCGTCGGCATTGGACCTTAAAGAGACACAGATTGCGATTAAGAAGGTTAAGGATTTTTTCCAGGCACAGCTTACAGCAGAACTTAATCTTCATCGTGTTACAGCTCCACTTTTTGTAGAGCCAGAATCTGGTCTTAACGACAATCTTAACGGTGTAGAAAGACCTGTTGCTTTCGGCGTTAAGGAGCAGGGTGATAAGGAAGTAGAAGTTGTTCATTCACTTGCTAAGTGGAAGAGAATGGCTCTTGGCAGATATAAGTTCAACGTAGGCGAAGGCCTTTACACAGACATGAATGCTATCCGTCGTGATGAAGATACAGATAATATTCATTCGATTTATGTTGACCAATGGGATTGGGAGTGTATAATAGAAAAGTCGGCTCGTAATGAGGAGACTCTTAAGAAGTATGTTAAGAGTGTCTATGCAGCACTTAGAGTCACAGAGAAATACATTGCGAATTCTTACGATTATGTAGAGTGTATTCTTCCTGAGGAGATTCACTTTATCACTACACAGGAGCTTGAGGACAGATGGCCTGAGCTTTCATCTAGTGAGCGTGAGTATGAGGCAGCCAAGGAATACGGAGCAATCTTCCTTATGAAGATTGGCGATTTACTTGCTTCAGGTAAGAAGCATGACGGTCGTGCACCTGACTATGATGATTGGCAGTTAAATGGAGATATCATTGTTTACTACCCAGTTGATGATATTTCACTTGAGCTTTCATCTATGGGTATCAGAGTAGACGAGGATAGTCTTAAGGCACAGCTTGATAAGGCTGGATGTCCTGAGAGGGCAGAGCTTCCATTCCAGAAGGCAGTTCTCGAGAAGAAGCTTCCATACACAATTGGTGGAGGTATCGGTCAGAGCCGTATCTGTATGTTCTTCCTTCGCAAGTGTCATATAGGAGAGGTTCAGTGTTCTTTCTGGCCAGAGAAAGATATTGCTTACGCTAGCGAAAGAGGCGTAATTATATTATAATTTTGAGTTGGCCCCGAAAGGGGCTAATTCTCTGTTTTTTGTAAAAATATATTTACTTTAAAACTTTACTGTGCTAAACTATAGGAAAACAAGCACAGTAGTTTTGTGCGTCGTGGGCATACGGTGTCCACTTTTGTTATGTAATGATATTTCCGTGTTTTCACGGGGGTTATAGTTTCTTGGTAGGCCACTGTTTTGCCGAGAGATAGTTAGTTTTGGAAATTCTGGGTGGGTTATTTATTTTTATTAAATAGGAGTATATGATTAATGAATAAAAAACTTGAGACAGCAGAAATGGATGAGCTTCTTCGTGCAATACTTAGTCTTGAGACAGTAGAAGAAGCATACGAGTTCTTTGAGGATTTATGTACAGTTAACGAGATGGTTGCCATGAAGCAGCGTTTCGAGGTGGCTAAGATGCTTCGCGAGGAGCGTACATATCAGGATATTGCAGACGAGACTGGTGCTAGTTCAGCTACTATCAGTCGAGTTAATCGTGCATTAAATTATGGCAATGACGGCTATGATTTAGTTCTCAACAGAATTAGTAATGATTAATAGATAATAATATGACCAGGCTTTGTGCCTGGTCTTTTTTTATAGTTCGTATTTTGATTTCTTCTTCGTTATCTCTGCCATGTAGGCGGCGGTAATGATACCAGTTGGAAGTGCGATGACTGCCATGCCAACAAGGGCTGATATCATGGTGATGAGGCGGCCTATTGTGGTTACCGGATAGATGTCACCGTATCCGATGGTCGTAATGGAAATGGTGGCCCAGTACAGGGCATCGAAAAAGTTGTTAAAAAGATTTGGCTCAAGCTGGAAGATCAGCATTGCTGCCCCAAATATGTAAATGATAATTAGGAACAAAACAGCTATAAGCTGAGACTTTACTTTTCTTATTACATTTCTGATGATAATCATTGTCTTAGAGTAGCGAACTAATTTTAGCATTCGAAAGACTCTAAACAATCTAAGAAGAGAAATAAACCCTGACACAGGTATAAAAATATAAACTACAGGAACAATAGATAGGAAATCAAATATGGCAAGTGGGGTAAAAATATAGGCTATATATGCTCTATAGTTTTGATATCCCATCTTGTAGTCAGCGGTGTAGACTCTGGCGGCGTAGTCGATGACGAAAAGTATGCTGACGAATATATCAATTGCCACTAGATAGTTATTCATTTCCTTTACGGTCAGAGGAAGTAGACCTACGATGATGGCTGTTGTCATAAGCCTGTCGTAGGCGCGGCTAGATATATCACCTATGCTGGATACCTCAATTACTTCGTATATGCGTCGCTTAAAATCGTACATGGTAATCTCCTAGAAAAATCCCTTGTAAAAAGCTATAAATCCAAGAATAGCAAGAGCAACAGTTATAACATTGCACAGAAAAACAAAGCGTCTTGCCTGCTTGGTCTTATTGCTTTGGATTACGCCGGAATCACTTATGAAGTTGTCTGTGTTATGATCTGCCATATATACCTCACTTTTTTGGTATTATGGGTTTATAGTAGCATTAGTGTGTGAAAATTCTTTATCTAAATAGTTAAATCTAAAAATAATCTAATTATTTATTGACATGAGAAGGGGTTGGTGCTAATATTACTTCAACATAATAAAGTACTAAACCGATGAGGGAGAAGAGTACCTCTTCATGATGTCTAAGAGAGAGCTGCGATGGTGGGATGCAGTAGGATAGTGATTTGGGAATGGACTCCTGAGGGCGTGAGGAAATAACAGTTTTGTTAGAGTATTGCACGACGTAGGACATACGTTAGTTGTCATGGATATGTTGGTATCCTGTAAGCGCATGGCATAGTCATGAATTCAAGGTGGCACCGCGGATAAGAAATATTCGTCCTTGATGGAAACTTAAGGTTTCTGTCAGGGGCTTTTTTATTTCCTCAGAAACCAGAACAGGATTACAAAGGAGGAGAAAAAATGATCAAAGAAGCAATTGTAAAAATCGTTAACAAGGGAGATTTGACTTACGATGAGGCATACGCTGTTATGAATGAGATTATGGATGGTGAGACTAGCCAGACACAGAATGCAGCGTTTTTATCAGCACTTTCTACTAAGAGCGCTAAGGCTGAGACAACAGAGGAGATTGCAGGTTGTGCAGCAGCCATGAGAGAGCATGCTTTAAAGGTTAACACTGGCATGGAGGTTTTTGAAATCGTAGGAACAGGTGGAGATAACGCCCACAGCTTTAATATTTCTACTACTTCAGCACTTGTAGCAGCAGCTGGTGGTATGAAGGTTGCTAAGCACGGTAATAGAGCAGCTTCATCACTTTGCGGTACAGCTGATTGCCTTGAGGCTCTCGGTGTTAACATTGCACAGGACCCAGAAAAGTGTGTTGAGCTTCTTGAGAAGGTAGGCATGTGTTTCTTCTTCGCTCAGAAGTATCACACATCTATGAAGTATGTAGGAGCTATCAGAAAGGAACTTGGTTTTAGAACAGTATTTAACATTTTAGGACCACTTACTAATCCAGCTACTCCAGCAATGCAGCTTTTAGGTGTTTATGATGAGTATCTTGTAGAGCCACTTGCTCAGGTACTTATCAGCCTGGGTGTAAAAAGAGGTATGGTTGTATACGGTATGGACAAGCTTGATGAGATTTCAATGAGCGCACCTACTAAGGTATGCGAGATCAAGGACGGATGGTACAAGACATACGTCATCGAGCCAGAGGATTTTGGTTTCTCTAAGTGCACAAAGGATGATTTAAAGGGTGGCACTCCAGAGGAGAATGCAAAAATCACTAGAGAGATTTTAAATGGTGCCAAGGGACCAAAGAGAGATGCAGTTCTTATGAATGCAGGTGCTTCTCTTTACATCGGTGGCAAGGCTGATTCATTTAAGGCAGGTATCGAGCTTGCAGCAAGCATCATTGATTCAGGTAAGGCACTTGAGACATTAGAGAAATTTATTATAGTTAGCAACGATATTAAGGAAGATGTTTCTGCAAGTGATGCAAAGACTAGTGCAGTTTAGGAGATTTTTATGAATATACTTGATGAGCTGGCAGAATATGCAAAAGTAAGAGTTGAAGAGGCAAAAAAGCAAAGATCACTTGAGGAAGTTAAATCCCAGGCATTATCAATGACAAAGGGCGATTTTGAATTTGAAAAAGCCCTTAAAAAAGAAGGTATGAGTTTTATTTGCGAATGCAAAAAGGCATCTCCTTCAAAGGGAATTATCGCAGAGGAATTTGACTATCTTACTATTGCTAAGGACTATGAGGCAGCGGGAGCTGATTGCATTTCAGTTTTAACAGAGCCTAAGTGGTTTTTAGGAAGTGATGAGTATCTTAAGGAAATTGCAGCATCAGTTACCATTCCTGTTATCCGCAAGGATTTTACAGTAGATGAATACATGATTTACGAGGCAAAAATACTTGGTGCTAAGGCGGTACTTTTGATTTGCTCCATCCTTTCTGAGGAACAGATTAGAGAGTATATTCGTATATGCGATACACTTGGAATTAGTTCTTTGGTTGAGGCTCATGATGAGGCAGAGATTCAGATGGCAGCTAGAGCTGGCGCTAGAGTCATTGGTGTTAACAACAGAAATCTTAAGGATTTTTCAGTTGATACTTCAAATAGCAGACGCTTGAGACAGCTGATTCCAGATGATGTAGTTTTTGTTTCAGAAAGCGGAATCAAAGATGCTAGAGATATAGAGCTTTTAAATGAGGCTAAAGTAGATGCGGTCTTAATTGGTGAGACCTTGATGAAGGCTGAGGATAAGGCAGCTAAGCTTAAGGAATTAAGAGGGAATTGATATGACAGCAATTAAATTATGTGGACTTACAAGAGAAGAAGACATTAAAAAGGCAAATGAAGTTAAGCCTGAATATGTCGGATTCGTCTTCTATGAGAAAAGTAGACGAAAAGTATCAAAGGACCAGGCTAAGAAATTTAGAGAGATGCTTAATCCTGAAATCAAAACAGTAGGAGTTTTCGTGGATGCTAATCCAGTGGAAATCGAGGATTTATTCCAGGAGAAAATCATAGATGTGGCTCAGCTTCATGGACATGAGGATGAGGAATATATCAAGGAGCTTCAGGACAAGAGTATCCCTGTAATCAAGATGTTTAAGGGCGATTCTCCTGAGGAGTTGCTTAAGGCAGAGAAATCCAGCGCAGACATGATTATGTTCGATGCAGGCAAGGGCGAGGGCAACACTCTTAACTGGAACCTTCTTACTTATGTAGAGCGACCATTTATTTTAGCAGGTGGCCTTAATCAGGAAAATGTTGCAGAGGCAATTAAGACAACTAATCCTTATGCTGTAGATGTAAGCACAGGTATTGAAACTGACAAGCTAAAGGATGGCCAGAAGATAAAAGAATTCGTAAATGCGGTAAGAGAGGATGCAAAAGTGGTGAAAAGCAAGGGCAGATTTGGTATCCATGGTGGACAGTATATTCCTGAGACACTGATGAATGCAGTAAATGAGCTTGAAGAAGCATACAATCACTATAAAGATGATCCAGAGTTCAATCGTGAGTTAAAGGAACTCCTTGATAACTATGCAGGTCGTCCTAGCCTTTTATATTATGCTAAGAAGATGACTGAGGATTTAGGCGGAGCCAAAATTTATCTTAAGAGAGAGGATTTGAATCACACAGGTTCTCACAAGATTAACAACGTATTAGGTCAGGCTCTTCTTGCTAAGAAAATGGGTAAGACAAGACTTATTGCAGAGACAGGTGCAGGTCAGCACGGTGTTGCAACTGCAACTGCAGCAGCACTTCTTGGCATGGAATGTGTTGTTTTCATGGGAGAGGAAGACACTAAGCGTCAGGCTCTTAATGTATATAGAATGAAGCTTTTAGGTGCAGATGTAGTGCCAGTAACTAGCGGCACAGCAACACTTAAGGATGCAGTATCTGAGTGCATGCGCGAGTGGACTACAAGAATCGATGACACACATTATTGCCTTGGTTCTGTTATGGGACCACATCCATTCCCTACAATTGTTAGAGATTTCCAGGCTGTTATTTCAAAGGAAAGCAGACAGCAGATATTAGAGTTAGAGGGCAGACTTCCAGATGCTGTTATCGCATGTGTTGGCGGTGGTAGCAATGCCATGGGTAGCTTCTATCACTACATTGGCGACGAGGGAGTTAAGCTTATTGGTTGTGAGGCAGCAGGTAGAGGTATTGATACATTTGAGACAGCTGCAACAGTTAATACTGGTAAGGTAGGTATTTTCCACGGTATGAAGTCATATTTCTGCCAGGATAAGTACGGCCAGATTGCTCCAGTTTACTCTATTTCAGCTGGTCTTGATTATCCAGGTGTTGGACCAGAGCATGCTTATCTTCACGATATTCATAGAGCAGAGTATGTTCCAGTTACAGATGTAGAGGCAGTAGAGGCATTTGAGTACATTGCAAAGACAGAGGGAATCATTGCCGCTATCGAGAGCTCACATGCTATTGCATACGCTAGAAAGCTTGCACCTACAATGGACAAGGACCAGATTATTATTGTTACAGTTTCAGGCCGCGGTGATAAGGACTGCGCAGCCATCGCCCGCTACAGAGGGGAGGACATCTATGAGTAAGATTACAGAAGCATTTACAAATAAAGCATTTATCCCATTTATTACATGTGGAGATCCAGACCTTGATACAACAAAGCAAATCATAAAAGAATTGGCTGCAAATGGCGCTGATTTAATAGAGCTTGGTATTCCATTTTCTGACCCAACAGCAGAGGGACCAGTAATCATGGAGGCCAATATTAGAGCACTTAAAAATAATGTTACAACTGATGATGTTTTCGACATGGTTGCAGAAGTCAGTGGTGAAGTTTCTATTCCACTTGTTTTCATGACCTATGCAAATGTTGTTTATTCATACGGAATCGACAGATTCTTTGAGAAATGTCAGGCTACAGGAATATGTGGAATCATTTTACCTGACGTACCATTTGAGGAAAAGGCAGAGTTTGAAGATGCAGCTGCAGAATATGGCGTAGAGTTTATTTCTATGGTTGCTCCTACATCAGAGGACAGAATCGATTTGATTTCATCAGATGCTAAGGGATTTATTTACATCGTTTCAAGCCTTGGTGTTACAGGAGAGCGTTCTAAGCTCAACGGAAATATTAAGGCAGTGGTTGAGCGAGTTCGCAAGAATACTAATGTCCCTTGTGCAGTAGGATTTGGAATTTCTACACCGGAGCAGGCAGCTGAGATGGCAGACATTTCCGATGGAGCCATCGTAGGTTCAGCCATTGTAAAAGTGGTTGCACAGTACGGGAAAGACGCACCAAAGCACGTGGGACAATTCGTTAAATCAATGAAAGAGGCTTATCATGTTTCCTAGTATCGAAGAAGTAGTACGACTTGCAAAGACAAATGAATACAGAAGAATTCCAGTTGCTATAGAGATGCTTTCTGACAGCTTGACAACTATTGAGGCTGTGCGCATTTTACGAAATGCCAGCCATCAGTGTTACTTACTAGAGAGTGCCAGTCAGACAGAGACATGGGGCAGATATTCATTTCTGGGATTTAACCCTAAGATGGAAATCACTTGTCAGGATGGACTTGTTTCCATAAAGGAAAATAGTGGTGACAGCAAGACTCTGATCGAAGAGAGAAAAGTGGCCCATCCAGGTGAGATTTTAAGAGAGGTTATTAAAAGATATAAGTCTCCTACCATCCAGGGTTTGCCTACATTTACAGGCGGTCTTGTGGGATATTTTTCTTATGACTACATCAAATATAGTGAGCCAAAGCTTGTCCTTGAAAATCACGGTGAGGATGAGTTCAAGGATATGGATTTGATGCTCTTTGATGATGTAATAGCATTTGATAATTTTAGGCAGAAAATATATTTAATTACAGGTATATCTGTGGGAGATATTTTTGGTGATGAAAAAGAAATCGCTGCCGAATACGCAAATGCGAATTTACGTCTTGAGTCTCTTAAGGAGATTCTTACAAAGGGAAAGAAAAAGGAGTTTGAGCCACTTAAGCTTAACTCTGAGATTCAGCCTAAATTCACTAAGGCTGAGTATGGCAATATGGTTGAGAAGGCGAAAAACTACATCAAGGAAGGTGACATTTTCCAAGTAGTTCTTTCCAATCCACTGATAGCTAAGGCACAGGGAAGCTTGTTTGATGTGTATCGACTCCTTCGAGCTAGCAACCCATCTCCTTACATGTTTTATTTTTCAAGTGATGACATCGAAATCGCTGGAGCATCACCTGAGACACTTGTTAAGGTAGAGCAGCGAAAGGTCAGCACATTCCCACTTGCCGGAACTAGACCTAGAGGTAAGGATGCTACAGAGGACGAGGCATTAGAAGTGGAGCTTCTTGCTGATGAAAAAGAAAGAGCTGAGCACAATATGCTTGTGGATTTAGGTCGCAATGATATTGGAAAAATCAGTCGAATCGGCTCGGTAAATGTGGAAAAGTACATGGGAATAGAGCGATATTCTCACGTAATGCATATAGGCTCAACAGTTGTTGGCGAACTGGCTGAGGACAAGGATGTAATCGATGCGGTAGATGCCATCCTTCCAGCTGGAACACTTTCAGGAGCACCTAAATTTAGAGCTTGCGAGATTATAGAAGAGCTAGAGCAGAGCAAGCGCGGTATTTACGGCGGAGCACTGGGATATATTGATTTCTCAGGCAATCTGGATGTGTGTATAGCCATTAGACTTGTGTATAAGAAAGATGATAGTATATGCATTCGCTCAGGAGCAGGTATCGTATTTGATTCTGTTCCAGAAAAGGAAGCAGAGGAATGCATTAATAAGGCCAAAGCAGTTGTAAAGGCTGTGGAGCAGGCCGAGGGAGGATTAGAATGATTTTATTAATTGATAACTATGATAGCTTTTCCTATAACTTGTATCAATTGATAGGCGCCATTGAGCCAGATGTGAGAGTTGTGAGAAATGATGAACTTCGTATAAGCGATATTGAGAAAATGAATCCAAGTCAGATTATTATTTCTCCAGGACCAGGTCGACCAATAGACGCTGGAATCTGCGAAGAGGTAATAGCTCATTTTGCAGGTAAGATACCTATTCTTGGAGTGTGTTTAGGCCATCAGGCTATATGTGAGACTTTTGGCGCTACAATCACCTATGCTAGAGAGCTGAAGCATGGCAAACAGTCTAGGGTAAAAGTAGACAGAGCCTGCAAAGTTTTCAAGGGTCTTCCTGATGAGATAAAGGTGGCTAGATATCACTCACTTGCAGCAGATTCAAACACACTTCCTGGTAATTTACAGGTGGTTGCCCTTTCCGATGACAATGATGTGATGGCAGTAAAGCACAAGGATTACGAGATCTATGGTCTGCAGTTCCATCCAGAATCTATTTTGACTCCAGATGGCAGACAGATGATGGAGAATTTCCTTAGAGCATAAATTTTACAAGGTGGAATGATTAGGGTTCGATATTTAATCCTATTTTCCACGTGTCAATTATGATAAAATGTAAGATGTAGTTTTGTGTACTACATCTTATTTTTTTAGCAACTTATTTTCTTGCGAGGTGGAAAATGGATAATTCAAAAAAGAGACTTAATGACATATTGCGCCAGTTGGCTGAGATAGATTATGTGCACCCAGAGGATATTCCTAATATTGATTTGTATATGGATCAGGTGCTTACATTTTTAAATCAGGAGCTTGGTACTGTCCGCGAGGTTAATGAGGACAAGGCAATGACCAAGACTATGATTAACAACTACACCAAGAATCAGATTTTACCACCACCAGAGAAAAAGAAATATTCTAGAGAGCATATGCTCAATTTGATTTTTATCTACTATTTCAAGAACTTCCTTGGACTGAAGGATATCAAGAGTATTTTGGACCCTATTAATGAAAAATACTATAGCGACAGCAAGGGCGTGGATTTCTTTGATATCTATTGCAACATGGTAGGCTATGAGCACACTGTTGCTAAGGAAGTAACAAAGGACATTATCAAGAAATATAATTTCAGCCGTCAGGTTTTTGAGGAAGAAGACGAGGAGAGCAAGGACATCTTGCAGGACTTTACATTTATCTGTCTTCTTTCATTTGATGTGTTCGTTAAAAAGATGATGATAGAGCAGTATATTTCTGGCCGCAGAAAAGAGGAAGAGGAGCAGGCAGAGCAGACTGAGGAGTCTACTTCTGAGGACAAAGAAGAGCAGGAGTAGATTAAATTGTTCTTCATGCAAAGCATTATAGAGGTAGCATGAGATTTAATTCTATGTTACAATAATAGAACAAATTTTCGAAAATCTGCCATGGGTTCTATGGTAGATTTGCCATCTCCGGGGAGCCTACAGTGGAGATGGTTCAATAGTTTTTAGTAAGGATAATAATTAGTTATGGATTTAAGTATGTTAAATGATAGGCAACGAGAGGGTGTTGAGACTACTGAGGGCCCAGTTCTTATTCTGGCTGGTGCCGGTTCAGGCAAGACTAGGGTTTTGACACATCGAGTTGCTTATTTGATTGAGCAGGGAGTGATGCCATACAACATCATGGCTATCACTTTCACTAATAAAGCAGCCCGTGAGATGAGAGAGCGTATTGATAATATCGTAGGATTTGGCTCAGATGGTGTATGGGTAGCCACATTCCATGCTTCATGCGTGCGTATTCTCCGTCGTTTCTGTGAGAATCTTGGACAGGGTTATACTAGCAATTTTACAATTTACGATACAGACGACTGCAAGACTCTTATGAAGGACGTGTGCAAGTACCTTCAGATAGACACTAAGCAGTTTAAGGAGCGCACATTTTTAAATGTGATTTCTGATGCGAAGAATAAGCTGATAGGTCCAGAGGAATTTACTAATCGTGCTATGGGAGATTTTAATATGTCTCGCCAGGCCACAGTTTACAGAGAGTATCAGGCTAGACTTCGTCAGAATAATGCATTTGATTTTGACGATTTAATAATGAAGACAGTTGAGCTTCTTAAGCTAGATGGTGATGTGAGAGCTTACTATAATGACAAGTTCAAATACATCATGGTAGACGAGTATCAGGATACCAATGCAGCCCAGTTTGAGCTTGTGCGTTTGCTTACTGGAGCAGCTCAGAATATTTGTGTGGTTGGTGATGATGACCAGTCCATTTACAAATTCCGTGGTGCTGATATTTACAATATTCTTAATTTTGAGGAGCATTTTCCTGGTGCTCATGTTATTAAGCTGGAGCAGAATTACCGTTCTACTGGCAATATTTTGGAGGCGGCTAATTCAGTCATTGCCAACAATGAGGGACGTAAGGAGAAGGCTCTTTGGACAGAGGCAGAATCTGGAGATAAGATTACATTCCAACAGTTTGACAGCGCCTACGAGGAGGCTAGCTATATTGCTGGCAATATCGGAAGCCTAGTTAGAAAAGGCGAGGCTGACTATAGAGATTGTGCTGTGCTTTATCGTACCAATGCTCAGTCTCGACTTATAGAAGAGAAGATGATTTATGAGGGCATACCTTACAAGATTGTTGGCGGTGTTAACTTCTATAGCCGTAAGGAGATTAAGGACGTACTGGCATATCTTAAGACAGTTGATAATGGCAGTGATGATATTTCTGTTCAGCGTATCATCAATATTCCAAAGCGTGGAATTGGTGCTACCACAATTGCCAAGGTATCTGATTTTGCTAGAGAGCGTGGACTAAATTTCTATGAGGCGTTAGTTCACTGTGAGGAGATTCCATCTATTGGTAAGGCTGCCACTAAGATACAGGGATTTACTAGCCTTATTGAGAAGCTTCGCAAGATTGCTACAGAGGAGTCAGTGTCTGCTCTTGTAGAGGAGATTTTGGACCAGACAGATTACGTGGCAGAGCTTAGAGCTGAGGGCACAGACGAGGCCAAGGCTCGTATTGAAAATATCGACGAGTTACTTACAAAGGCAGTAGCATACGAAAAGGATACTAGAGATGATGGTGGTGAGCCTACACTCTCTGGATTCTTAGAGGATGTTGCACTTGTTGCTGATATTGATAGCTATGAGGAGAGCGATAACTACGTAGTGCTTATGACTCTCCACGGAGCTAAGGGACTTGAGTTCCCTAGAGTATACATGGCCGGCATGGAGGATGGATTGTTCCCAGGTCAGGGAGCTATCTTCGATGGTGGCGGAGCTGATTCAGAGCTTGAGGAAGAGAGACGTCTAGCATACGTTGGTATTACTCGTGCTCGTGAGCATCTTACTATGACAGCAGCTCGCATGAGAATGATTAGAGGAGAGACATCTTTCCACAAGATTTCTCGATTTGTTAAGGAGATTCCAGAGAGCCTTGTACAGGGCAATCTTTGGGAGCCAAAGCCAATGGATGACTACAGCAGCACTCCTATTGGCGAGTACTCTGTATATCAAAAGCCAACAGGATTTGGCAAGCCATTTGCTGCATCTACAAGCTATGGCAGCGCAGGCTCTACTGCTTCCACTGGCAAGGGTAGCTATAGCGCCAGCAGATTTTCAGTAGGTAGCTCTACTACAGCAGTTGCCAATAAAAATGGAACTAAGATAGAAAAAGCCGAGCTTGATTATGGCATTGGAGACAGAGTTTCTCATATCAAGTTCAAAGAGGGTACAGTAAAGGACATCATCGACGAGGGCCGCGACTACGAGGTTACGGTAGAGTTCGATGGCGTGGGTGTGAAGAAGATGTTCGCATCCTTTGCGAAGTTAAAAAAGATTTAAAAAAGTTAGCTAAATTGGCTTGCGGGAGCGTAATAATTAGTAGTAGTTAATATATGTGAGGTATATATGAAGCGTGGAGATATAGTTCAGGGAAAAGTAGTTAAGGTTTCTTTTCCTAACAAGGGAATAATAGAGACAGCCGAGGGAGACCGCCTTAGAGTTAAGGGGGTACTTCCTGGTCAGACTGTTTCTGTTAGAGTGAAGAAATCTTCCAAGGAAAAGGCTCAGGGCAATTTGCTTTCATTAGATGTTCCTTCTCCATTGGAGTTGGATGTGCCAGCCTGTGTTCATTTTGGTAAATGTGGTGGCTGCACATACCAGTCTCTTTCCTATGAGAACCAGCTTAAAATAAAAGAGGACATGATACATGATCTCATGGTTCCTGTGATTGGTGAGGATGTTTGGAATGATACATACGAGGGTATCAAGGCCAGCCCAAATCAATTTGAATACAGAAACAAAATGGAATTTTCATTTGGAGATGAGGTCAAGGATGGACCTCTTACTCTTGGCATGCATAAAAAGGGCAGCTTCTATGATGTTGTGACAGTTGACGGTTGCCAGATTATCGACTCTGATATGAGACAGGTTCTCACCATCACTTTAGATTATTTTGCTAGATCTAATCAGCCATACTATCGCAAGAATACCCATGAGGGATATTTGCGTCATCTTTTAGTTAGAAAAGCAGCTAAGACAGGCGAGATTCTTGTTGACTTGGTTACTAGCACTCAGATTTCATCCCTGTATGAGATTGCACTTTTAGAGGGATGGAAGCAGGAGCTTTTAGCTGCAACATGGACAGGTGCCATTGCTGGTATTCTTCATACTAAAAATGATAGAGAAGCAGATGTTGTTGCCGATGAAGGAACAGAGATTTTATATGGTCACACCTCTTTCAAGGAGGAGATTCTTGGACTTTCATTTACAATTACGCCTTTTTCATTTTTCCAGACCAATTCACTTGGCGCAGAGGTTCTCTATAGCACAGCCAGAGATTTCATTGCAACAGGTGCAGATGGAGCAGAAGTATACGACCTCTATTCTGGCACAGGTACTATTGCGCAGGTTATTGCACCTGCAGCTAAGCACGTAACAGGTGTTGAGATAATTGCAGAGGCAGTAGAGGCTGCCAAGGAAAATGCCAAGCTTAACAACCTTGATAACTGCGATTTCATAGCAGGAGACGTACTCAAGGTTCTCGATGATATTACAGAAAAGCCAGATTACATTATCCTGGACCCACCACGAGATGGAATTCATCCAAAGGCCCTTGATAAGATTATCGACTACGGGGTTGATTCCCTAGTATACATCTCATGCAAGCCAACAAGCCTTGCTCGCGACCTTGAAGTATTCCTTGCTCGTGGCTACAAGGTAACTCGCCTTGCATGTGTTGACATGTTCCCAGGCACTTACCATGTAGAGACGTGCGCACTCTTGTCCAAACTAGCTGGTGCAGAAAACCACGTAGAATTCAGCGTTTCTGGCGATGAGTTAGAGGTTACAACAGCAGAAAGTAAAGCGACATATCAACAGATAAAAGATTGGGTTCAAAAAGAGTGTGGATTAAACGTCACTTCTTTAAATATTGCCCAAGTAAAGCGTGCAAATGGCATAATTGAAAGGGAATGTTATAATGAACCTAAATCTGAGGATAGTAGACAGCCTGGCTGCCCAGAAGAGAAGTGGAAAGCTATTGAAGAGGCTTTGAGGTATTTTCAGATGATATAATAAAAAAGAAGCTAGTAACAATTGAGTTATTAGCTTCTTTTTACAATTTTAAGCAATCATCAATGATTGATTCTATAATTCTTAATTGAGAAGGACTTAGTTTTCTCATTTTATCAGATAGTAAAAGTAAATCTTTATCAACTATATCTCCGGTTAATAAGTAATCAGTGCTTACTCCAAGTGCGATAGATATTTTAAGTAGATTTTCTGGTCGCATAGCACGTTTTCCACTCTCTGCATATGAAACAAATTGTGTTGTAACACTACTTTTTTCAGCGAGAGCTTCTTGTGTATAACCTAGTTTTCGCCTTCGTTGCTCTATTCTATTTCCAATATCTCTTAAAAAGCTTTCTTGTTCTGTCAAGTGTGTAAATCCTTTCTTTTTGTTAAATTTTATCAACAGAATTGTGAAATTTTAATGGCGTACTGTTGAAAAATATCAACAGTTATTGAAGCGGCTCTCGCCATAATGTAAGATTAAAGATACAGACAATATATAGATTTAATTCAAATAATCAGAATATAGAGAAGGGAGAAATAATGATGCAATTCCACGAAAATGAGATAGTAAGGAAAAATGATAAAGGTGTAGTCAGTTATTATTTGATAACTAATGTTAATAGTAGCAATTACCATGGGATTAGAGGAAGAATTTTACGTGATAGTGAAGTTGAATTTTTAAGCTATCCTTATAAAACCGTTTTTCAACCGGATGAATCATGTAGAGAATTGTTAAAGCAATTTTTTTGCATCAAAAAGTATGTTATAACACCAATTTCGGAAGACAATCTTGAAATTGTAGGTAAGGTTGAAACTGAGAATATCCATAAAGACATAAATGAAGCTTTTGAAAAGCTTAAGGATGATTGAAAGTAGAAAGTATTATTCTATAAAGGTTTTACATGACCGTATTTTGTGCTAACTATATATGATATTCATTGTTGGAAGGAGGCGTAATTATATGATACTAAAAATCATAGGTATTATTGTTATTATTTTTATCGTATTGGCAATAATCGGAGCCATTATGGAAAAAGTAGAAGAAAAGAAAGAGGCTAAAGAAGAAGCTGAGTGGGAAGCATACATAAAGACTCCTGAAGGCCAAGCTGAAATGAAGAGAATTGAGGAAGAAAAAGAGAAAAGGGCAGAAGAAGAAAGAAAAAAACAGGAAGATGCAAAAAAAAGAAGAGAAGATTATATACGTTCAATTGATGAAGATTGGATTAACTGTATACCTTTACTTAACCATAATAGTGATATGAGCATTGAAGAATGTAGAGATTGTGTTTATGATGCAGAAAAATTAGTTAGGTTATATCTTGAAAACATAATTGCATATAAGAATAAGTTCAAAAAAAATGAAGGCGGAATGATAATAAAAGATACACTTACAAAGATTGATTATGACCCTGAAAAAAATGCTATTGTATTGATTTTTGGTGATGGGAAAATAGTTAATAATCAGAATCAGTCTGTTTATAGAGAAATATCTGTAGGTATGGCTATTGATGAAAGAATGAATTTTACTCCGGAATCATATAGTAACTTGAAATTGGGTGAAGAATTAGTTGTAGTTGCAGATTATTATGATGCTGATCATAATGGATTCTATTTTACACAAGGAGTGCTTCTAGTAAGTAATGGCAAATTTTTTGAGCCAACGAGAGAATTGGTCATTAAACTGTATGACAAGCTGAAAGCCTAGTAGTAGGCTCATAGCTTCATTGATTTAAAAAGGATGTAGAAATGTTATACGGTCTGATTATCTTTTATACCATTCTAGTATGGGTAATATATCATTCTATATTTATAGTTATATATCGTAATGTCGGACGCGGAATTATTAAAGAATTAACCACATCACTTTTATTTGCGGTAATTTTGACAGCAGTGACGGTGACCTACTGGAAAGCTTTAATAATTATAATAGCAGTGGTTGGAATGATTTTTATTATTAAAGCTCCTGGTAAAACAAAAATCGTAGTTTTACTAGTAACAGGAGCTTTGGTAGCATGTGTATATTGGGCTGGTCAAGAATATCTTGAACAGTATGCTTCTAAAAACACAGAAGAAAAAAAAGAGCTCACTGATGAAGAATTTGTAAGTGCTGTCGAGGAATTAGAAAAATACTTTATTGTATGTAACTCGAATTCTTCATCAGAGGGATTTGTATGCCAAGATTCAACATATGTATCACATGATAATGGTATTACTTGGATTAATATGGAATATTATCCAAATGAATGGAATCCATATAGGATTGACATAGATGCATTTTTTACGACTGATGGTTCTCTTGATACAAGAAGATTGTATCAATCATTTTATAGTGAAGATAGTCTTTTTCCGGCATATTTTATGGCACCTGAGGATGAAACTTTTAACGAAGAGTATTACTTGCTAGTAAATGGAGATGGAACTGTCACGATAGAGTATAAGGAAGATGACATTAATATCTCTGGTAAATATAGTTTGGCTACAGCAGAAGATGTTAAAGAATATAATGCCTTACGTCAAAGTTTAATAGATGAATTAACAGCCCAACAGGAGGAAGAAGCTGCCAAAATTCATCATCATGAGTATTGTTATAAATATAATGGCGATAATACACACACTGTATATTGCGCAGATGATAGTTGTGATTATAGCGAAGTTCAGGATTGTAGTTTTATCAATGGAATTTGCCAATACTGTGGTTATACATATCATTTAAGAGATGTGAAAATGCAAGAAGGCGATTACTACTCTCCGTACAGTGAAGAAAGGAAAGTAAGTCTTTGGTATGATGATAATGATCAGCTTCATCTATCTTATAAAGATGAAAATACAGACGATGATGTAGTCTTAAAATACAATGAAATGTCTTATGGAATGTATATAGGTGATACTGCAGATGGAACGCATTATTCGTTAGAGGCTGGTTACTATGGTACATATAGTGATTCTAATCCAGATGATATTTATGTAGTAAGACAAACTGAATTAGGACGGGAAGATTACACATTATATTTAATAGAAGCCGAAAAGGAGGATTGACTATTATGAAACGAATTTTATTAGCTCTTCTCACATTAGTTTTTGTTGTTAGTGTAATTGGCTGTGGAAATAAATCAAGCGACTCCGGTGAAACTAAAAGTGTTACTTTGACATTTGATTATGAAAAACAAAGTGGTTTGAATTACAATGATGATGCTAAAGTTTATGTAGATGATACTGAGATAGGAATCGTTACGTATGGAACCGTTGGAAATGTTTTTGTTGAGGATTTGACAGAAGGAAAACATACGTTAAGACTAGTTAGTGATACTACATTAAGAACAAATAAGAGTAATAAGGTAAAAATTGAAGTAGGAGATGCTACTGATTTTAAGCTGATTATTTCTCAAAGTTCTATGTGGGGACTAAGATTAGCCTTGGATGAGTAAGGATATAATAATGAATGACGAAATTGAGCATATAATTCCATTGAAAGAATTTCAGGAATTAATCAGTTCCAATACAGAGCAAATAGAACAAGAGAAGTTAATTGATAAACTTATAGATTCTATGAAATATGCAGAGGCTTATGTACTGCTAAAGAAAGATCATAAGATTTCAATATCAAAGAAAAAGATTTTCAGGGATGTTTGTGCTACACATGGTGTTGATGAAGCTCAATATGATTTCGTTTTGGATTATTTGAATTCAGGGAAAGATAGTGACATGCCTTTTGTCTACCTTACACGTTTGTGTAAGAATGATTATGTATCTGCATATTACTATTTGGCTGTTTGTTACATAAATGGCTATGGGTGTGATAAGAATCCAAATATTGCCATAGAATTATTGTTAAAATCGTTTGTTTTTAATAGTTACCCAGTGGAGAATCTATACCTCCACTTTGAAAATTTATTATCTAGATATTCGGATGTAGAAAAAGGCAGGAATGAGTTCTATGGAATTGGATGCGAACAAAATTATAACCTAGCATTTCATTATTTAGCATCTAGCTTTATTTATTATCGTGATCCTTATGTTGGCTGTATGTTGGCAGATATGTTTCTAAGCGGAACTGGGGTTGCAATCAATAAGTCTGTTGCCTTGGAATTATACAAGCGTTGCCTTTATTTGGATTCAGATTACAACTATGAGGATTACTATGAAAGGAAAGCTGAATTAAAGATAGGTATGTCCCTTTATGATGGCGTGGGAACAGTCAGAAATAGGGAACTAGCAACTTATTTTCTCGGTGAAGTTGAGGAATTTTATAAGAAAATAGATAATCCAATACCAGAAAGGTATGCTGATGAAATTAATACAGCCATTAATCTTGCCAACAGCTTATTTCGGGAGTTTGGTCATGATTATGCTGAAGAGGCAGAAGCGTGGCTGGATACAAAAAAAGAATATGCGATTCCGTGATAATGTAAGTAGCGAGGGCAATTTAGCTCTCGCTATTCTTTTCTTTACGCTCTTTTAGTCGTTTTACTTTGCGGGAGTTCTTCTTTGTCTTGAGCATATCTTTATATTTTTTTGAACGATGCATCAGTTTTTTGAAGACGTTATATTCTTCTGGTGGAACAGTGGAAGGATTAATTCCACTGGTAGAGCAGAAGGATTTAAAGAAGATTTGAGCAACATCTTCGTCAGGGTCTTCTTCTGTGATTTCTGGTACATGGATATTTCCAAGAATAAAGTCTTTCAAAGTTGTGTCGGTAGCTGTTTCAGTATCTTTCTTATGAGCTTCTCTAAGGTCGTCCAAGATAGGAGAGAGCTCAGTGTCGATTCGGTTTATAAAGTAGTTTCTTTCTTCTACATGGTTTGCTTCCAGCAATGCAGCAAAAATATCATCTCTGTCAGGTTTTAGTTTTTTAACTATCATCTCGTGGTGGGCATTCATTACAGCTTGAATAGCCTGAAAGTCTTGCCCTGCAATACCATCTATATAGATTTCGATGTCAGCAAGCACATCCTTAAAACCAGGATGGGAAATAAGCTCGCACAGAAGTCTGTTATTCAATTCCTTATTTTTAAGGATTTCGATGGTTCTATCATCTAAATCTAATTCAGAAATATCTTTTGTATCATTGGTTCTAGAACTATTCCTATCAAATAAATAATCTAGAGAAACATCATAGAAATCAGCAAGCTGAACTAAGGCATAGTGAGGAATACCTTTTGTTTCGTCAGTTTCGTACTCGCTGATAGTAGAGCTTGATAGTCCAGTAGCTTCAGCTAAATCTTCTTGGGATAGTCCTTTTTCTATTCTTAAATCCTTTAATCTTTCTTGTAGTGTAACGTGAGTTTTCACATTTAATTCCCCCTAATAAAGCTTCTGTGATTAAGTATATCAGTTTGAATTCTCAGTTAAAACAATGCATTAACATCTTCTTCCGAAATCTCGGAAAAACATTCTGAATGGAGAAAAAAACTACATTCCGGATATACGGGAGAGGGCTTTCTAAAATGGCATACTCACATCATAACAACTGAATGAGCATTCCAAATGGATACTATTTCGGGGAAGTCAAGCGATGAAAGGATGATGAGCGGGCCAAGGATAGCACACGACACAGCGCCAGGGAAGGTTGCCTGTCAGGAACTGGTTTGGGGAGATGACGAGGAAAAGGTTTTATGGTTTTTGCTTTTTGTAATGAGCAAATGATTGGCCGTCAGGATGAACTGGCGGCTATTGATTTGCCCATTACTTCCAAAATCTGAGCACGAGATTTTGGAATATAAAGAAATTTCAAAGACTCCATTCAGGGCAAAGATGGAGGATTTGAGATTTCTTTGCGGGGTCTGGGGCGTTTAACCCCAGCCCAGTTATATGTTCGCTAGCGACATATAGTACTGGGTATTCTTTGTCACACATAGCCCACTCAGGCTTTGAAGACGGTGTTACCCTGCAGCCCTAAAAACAAAAAAGATTTTCTAACAAAGGAGGAAAAATGTTATGAGAGCATCAAGGCATAATGGAAGAGCTGGAAAAAATGGTTCTTATAATCCAAAGCATAATGATAGAGAGTTTAATGTAGATTTGTCAGAAGACATCAATGAAGAAATGACTCCCTACAATGTTTATTGGAATTGCATAGACAGGATTCCAGTTCAACATAAGGATAGAGATGAACACTGGCATTCATTTACTGAAGTTGAGAAAGGCTTCTATGCTTTACTTTATAAGGATTACCTGGAAGGTCAAAATGCTAGACACATAGCAAGCCGACATAAGGAAAGATGCAGAACAATGGATGACCTTAGAACGAATAAAATGACTTGTCCAGAGGAAACGGTTTATCAGATTGGTAACATTGATGGCACTGTTGATTATGGAGTTTTGCTGGAAGTTGCAGCAGAGTTCTTTAACACTATTCAAGAACGCTACGGAGATCATGTTCATATATTGAACTGGTCTCTTCATCTTGATGAATCTACACCTCATATCCATGAGCGTCACGTTTTTGATGTAATCAATAAGTATGGCGAACGTCAACCGAAACAGGAACAGGCATTAAAAGAGATGGGATTTGAAGTTCCTTATCCAGATAAAAAGCAGGGGAAGTTCAACAATAGAAAGATGTCATTTGATGCAGAATGCAGAAAGCTTTTTCTTAAAATCTGTCACGAGCATGGGCTTCAGATTGAAGAAGAACCTATTTATGGTGGTAAGCAGTATCTTGAGAAGAAGGAATTCATTATTGAGAAGCTTAATGCAAATTATAAGGAACTGCAGGAGAAGTTCCAGAAAATGGATGCTATGTACAATGAAGCTGTTGCGGAGAATGAGAAGCTCACAGCAATCAATGAAAAGCTTGAAATAAAAATTGAAGATATGGAAAGCCTAGTAAAGGAAGTATCTGAGATAGCATACGATAAGGCTTGTGAGACTATCGTTGATGAGATTGTAGACAGTGTACGAGCTGAAGATAACGATGAAATTGAAAAATATAAACGCTGGATATCCTCAGAAAAATGTAAAGCACCAAGTAAAATAAAGCCAATAATCATAAAGCATCTCGATGGTGTAAATGATTTGCTTGTCAGGGTAAGGGATAAGGTAATCGACAAGATTAAGACTTCTCTTTCATCAAAAGAAAAGAAGATGGAGCTAACTAATCAGGTTGTTAATGCAGCTCGTCCAAGCATTATCGAGAGGCTTAAAAAGAGACAGGCTGAGATTGATTCTATTGAAAGAAATAATCCTAAAACAAGCGAAAGAAATACTAGAGAGGAGGAAATCCGATGAGTGTTTTTGAATTGGTAAAAGCAAACGTAACTGCTTATGATTTAGCGGTAGCTGAGGGTTTTAATCCATCTAGAAATAAGCTGATATGTTGTCCTTTCCATAATGACAAGCATCCAAGTATGAAGGTTGATAAACGGTTTTATTGTTTCTCCTGTGGTGAGAAGGGAGATGTAATTGATTTCGAAGGCAAGCTTTACGGTCTGTCTTCGAAGGATGCAGCTGAAAAGATTGTTTCTGATTTTGGATTATCCAGTGAGGATGATTCAAAAGTAAAAGAATACAAAAGAGAGAAAAGTGAACAGCAGATTTTTGCAGAAAAGAAAAGGGCTCTGGTGCAATCGCTTTCGACAGTAATGGATAAGCTTTATCAACTGAAAAATTCATATAGACCAATAGCGGAACAGGATTCTACTTGGAGTCCTGTTTTTTCTTTTGCAGTAAACAAGTATGAATACATTGCTTATCTATATGACTATGTGACGTTCGAAGCTACAGATTCGGAACTTAAAAATGAACTAGAAGAATTATTACAGGAGGTTGAAAAAATTGAACGA
>JAFYYR010000027.1 GCA_017557435.1 Pseudobutyrivibrio sp.
GATGTTGCTACAACACTTCGTGAAGCAGGTCTTAATGACATCACTATCTGCGGTGGTAGATATGGTCTTGGTTCAAAGGATACTCCTCCTTCATCAGTATTCGCTGTATACAAGGAACTTGAGAAGGACGCTCCAAAGGCTAGATTCACAATCGGTATCGTTGATGATGTTACTAACCTTTCACTTCCAGAGGTTAAGCCAGCTCCTATCACTTCAGCTCCTGGTACAAAGGAGTGCAAGTTCTGGGGTCTCGGCGGTGATGGTACTGTAGGTGCTAACAAGAACTCTACAAAGATCATCGGTGACCACACAGATAAGTACATCCAGGCATACTTCCAGTATGATTCAAAGAAGACTGGTGGTGTTACTATTTCTCACCTTAGATTTGGTGACAACCCAATCAAGTCTCCATACTATATTAATCAGGCAGACTTCGTAGCTTGCCACAACCCAGCTTACGTTACACAGGGCATGAAGATGGTTCAGGACGTTAAGCCAGGCGGAGTATTCATGATCAACTGCCAGTGGTCAGACGAAGAGCTCGAGACAAAGCTCAACGCTGAGGCAAAGAAGTATATCGCTGATAACAACATCCAGCTCTACACAATCAATGCTATCGATAAGGCTATCGAGATTGGTATGGGTAAGAGAACAAACACAATCCTTCAGTCAGCATTCTTCAAGCTCGCTGATGTAATGCCTATCGATGAGGCTGTTGATTACATGAAGCAGGCTGCTAAGAAGTCATACGGCAAGAAGGGTGACGATGTTGTAAACATGAACTACAACGCTATCGACGCTGGTGTTGATGCTGTACATAAGGTTAACGTTCCAGATTCATGGAAGAACCCAGCAGCTGATCCTGCTAAGCCAGCACTTGAGGGTCGTCCAGAGGTTGTTAAGATGGTTAAGAACCTCCTTGAGCCTATCTCTAAGATGGATGGAGATTCACTTCCAGTTTCTGCATTCTCAGAGAATCCAAACGGACAGTTCGAGCTTGGTGCTGCTGCTTACGAGAAGCGTGGTACAGCTGTAACAGTTCCTACATGGGATCCAGAGAAGTGTATCCAGTGTAACCAGTGTGCATTCGTATGTTCACACGCTACAATCCGTCCTTACATGCTTTCAGAGGATGAGGTTAAGGCAGCTCCAGCAAACATCAAGCTTGCTGATACAAAGCCAAAGGCTTCTGAGTACAAGTACACAATGTCTGTATCTCCACTTGACTGTATGGGATGTGGTGAGTGTACAACTGTATGTCCAGTTGGTGCTATCACAATGGTTCCACAGGCAGACGAAGCAGACGAGCAGCCAGTATTCAACTACTTAGTAGCTAATGTTGGACGTAAGGAAGCAGCAGGTTCTGACCTTACAGTTAAGGGCTCACAGTTCAACCAGCCACTCCTTGAGTTCTCAGGATCATGTGCAGGTTGTGCTGAGACTTCATACGCAAGACTTATTACACAGCTCTTTGGTGAGCATATGTATATTTCAAACGCTACAGGATGTTCTTCAATTTGGGGTGGTCCTGCAGCTACATCACCATTTACAGTTAACAAGGATTCTAAGAAGGGTCCAGCATGGTGTAACTCACTCTTCGAGGACAATGCTCAGCATGGTATGGGTATGGAAGTAGGACAGAAGTACTTACGTGACCACGCTATCGCTTCAGCTAAGAAGGCAGCAGAGGCTGGTTCAGCAGATCTTAAGGCTGCATTCGCTAAGTTCGAGGAGACAGTTGATTCTACAAGAGAGAACGGCCCAGCAGCTGACGCTCTTATCGCAGCACTTGAGAAGGACGGCTCAGCAGATGCTAAGGCAGCTCTTGAACTTAAGGATTACCTCGCTAAGAAGTCTGTATGGATCTTCGGTGGTGACGGTTGGGCATACGATATCGGATTCGGCGGTCTTGATCATGTACTTGCTTCAGGCGAGAATGTCAACGTTATGGTATTCGATACTGAGATGTACTCTAACACTGGTGGACAGGCTTCTAAGGCTTCTAACATCGGTGAGGTTTGCCAGTTCGCTGCATCAGGTAAGGAAGTTTCTAAGAAGTCACTTTCTGAGATCGCAATGTCATACGGTTATGTATATGTTGCTCAGATCGCACTTGGTGCTAACATGGCACAGGCAGTTAAGGTTCTCGCTGAGGCTGAGGCTTACAACGGACCTTCACTTATCATCGGATACGCTCCATGTGAGCTCCACGGTGTTAAGGGTGGTATGAACCACTGCCAGGATGAGATGAAGGCAGCTGTAACAGCAGGTTACTGGAACCTCTTCTCATTCAACCCAGACCTTAAGAAGGAAGGTAAGAATCCATTTACTCTTACTTCTAAGGAAGGTGACTACAGCAAGTATCAGGACTTCCTTGCAAACGAGACACGTTACTCTCGTCTTACAAAGGCATTCCCAGAGCGTGCTGAGAGACTCTTCGCTGAGAACCAGAAGGCAGCTGAGGAGCGTTACGCACACCTTAAGAAGCTTGTAGATCTCTACAGCTAAAATTTAAAATTATAGAGTAGCCATTCTGTTACGCTTACAAGCCTGAGATACTCTTTCCTGTCACTACATGTGACTGGAAAGAACACTCAGAGCTTGTTAGCTACAGAATGGCTCTTTTTATTTTCTGTAGCTACAAAAATCTACATAGTCATCTAGGTTACGTTCTCAAGCCTGAGATATTCCTTCCTGTCACTACATGTGACTGGAAGGAACACTCAGAGCTTGATAACTACCTAGGTGTTTTTTTTATTTACAAAGAGCTGTATTGTTCTGCAAGTACGTAGTGTAGTCACTGGAAAGAGCACTCAGAGCTTGAGAGCTACAAGGGCGGGGCGCATACACCAAATGTAACTATTTGGTAATAATTGTAACATTTATGATATTTTCAGGTTTACTCAGATAAAGTAATAAGTTATAATATGCAGGGAGTTTTTTGATAAATACAAAAGACTTAATACATACTATAATTAAGGAGAAAGGCTATGAAAAAGAAAGGTATGAGAATCCTAGCTCTAGCATTGGCGGCGGCTATGCTAAGTGGATGCGGTAAGCAGGCTAAGGATTCAAAATCAGAAGAAGTTAGTACAGAAACTGAAGGGAAAACAGAATCTAATGGCGGATTAGATGATAGTGAGGGAAGATATGTTGGTAAATCTTCTAAATGGGATGGATGTTTTGTAGATGATTATGGAATTAAAGTTAGACCTGGTATGACTATCAATGAGATAGTAGAGCAGGGATGTGTAGTTGCTCCAGATTATGTTGATGACATTAATGATTTTATAAATGCACCAGCAGAAATGTGTGTAACTCCAGATTATAATAGTTCTAGTAACCATGTGTTATATATTTACGTAGAGCAGGAAGATGGAAGCTATTCTAGAAGTGATTTCTCAGAGGATGCATGGTTTATTAACCCATATCCATACGCTGTTCCTTTTGGGGAATGTATAGTTTCATATATGTTACCTGGACTTAATCATATGGGTGTTGAGTGGAACACAGATGATAAGGATTCTATGAGTCCAGAGGAGATGAAGGCTTTATTTGATATTGAGCCATACATCGATGAGTATGATAATTTTATCTATCCATATGAGGATTATTTTGTTTTGTTTAGCTTGTATGAGGGGCGCATTCTTATGTGCGAGACTGGAACATATGGACATGATGACAATTATCCAGTGCCAGATTGCATAAGCTTTGCCGGAGAAGATTTTAAGGATTGGGAGTTTGAGAGTGAAACATTATCTCCAGATGAAGATTCATACTCGTTTATGATGGGACTTGGAACTCAGACAATCGATCTTACATATTTCGATTCTATCGAAGAGATTAGTAGATATTATTTACCTGAGTCAGGTTATACATCATCGTTCCATGTAAAAGGCACTAATAAAGACGGTGATCATGTTACGATTGATTTGATGGATGAGGGTGTTGGATTGTACTATAAAGATATCGCTCACCTCACTTATGGTTCTATTATAGATTCTGAAGAACTCCCAAGTGGTGAGATACATAGTGCCCAGAGCTGCGATGAGGCACAAAATATCGATAAATTTGCTAATAATACTTTAAAACTTGAAGTCATTGTTTCCACTGATGGTATATCTGAGGTTAATCACACAATGGAAGTATATCATCAGGTAGAAGGAATTATTTCAACATCCGCAGAATAAATAGATATAAATTAAATAATTTAGAATAAGCCACTAGCTGCTAGCTAAGTGGCTTATTTTGCACCTATATCAAAGTATAATACCTTAATATTAAAATTCATATTCAATGTGCCACAATCTGTCTTGGAACTTTTCATAAGTGGCATCATCCAATTTTTCCCAGTTTTCGTTGCTGGTTTCTATGTACCAACATTCTTCAACTGAATCATATTCCATCCAGCCATAATCGCCATATTCAGAAGATAAACCTTCTAACCAATACTGAAACTGTGGTGGGTCGATATCTTGATTCAACCATACATACATATCGGTTTCCTTATCGTAGTAGTTGCCATCGGAATCAAGAGATAAGTGTTTGTAACCACCATTTTCGTAATTAGCTTTGTAATCGGCTTCATCTGTTAATGCAAAACCCTTGTCCCCTTCCTTTAGGAACATATAGTCACCTAAGGTAGGGATATTATAGCTGCTTGAATAGCTGTCAGAGTAATTATCATTATAATCTTTGAAATCAAAGGAGTTCGACTGGAAACTTGATGGACTGTAATAGGTCTCCCTCTGGTTTTCATGATAAGTATCAAAGATGCCTGAAAAAAGTGAGAAAAACAGAAATCCCACAATTAAAAGATATATAGCTGAGGAAGCTGAAGATTTTCCTCTTGAGTAAGAATCATCATATGAATAGCTGTCTGATGAATCATTCTCATCATCTACTAAAGCATCTATTTGGGATACAAGATGCATTGTTCCACCGCAATGAATACAAGGCTTTTCCCGGTCTGGCCAAGGGCGAGAATCCTCCATACCGCAATAGTCACATTTACATACGGCAGTAGTAGAATCTGATACTACGCCCTGCTTAGAAAAGACAACATCTTCATAAAAATTTCCGTCTTCATCATAGTAACCCGCTTTATATTCCACACCTGTTAAATCGTCTGTCCATGGTTCATTGTAATGAACATAGTCATGGTACTTACAACGATAAATTTTAGGAGTGACTCCAGAATAATTTCTCGGTTGATTAGTTCTATTTCTGTAAACTGGTGTAGTATTCCTTGAAAATAAACTTCCCATTCCTAAAAAGGAACTAGAGTGAGAACTGGAGCTGTGATGACTTCTGCTTCTAGAAGAGCTGCTATGTGATCTAGATGAACTGTGGTGCGAGTGGCTACTAGAATGTGAGCTATGACTACTCGATGAGTGATGACTTGGTGACATTTTCCCCTCCTTACTAAATATGCTGATTTATAGTATAAAGAAAGTTGCTGAAAGATACAATATTATTGCGGTTTTGGGGTGTTGCACACTTGTTGTCAAAATGATAAAATACTACTAGATATAGTGTAAGGAAATATTGCTTTGGGAGGATTTTTTGAATGAAATGTCCATTTTGTGGTAGCCAAGATACTAGCGTAATTGATTCAAGACCTGCAGATGACAACACAAGCATTAGACGTCGTCGTTCTTGCCCAGAGTGTGGCAAGCGTTTCACTACCTATGAAAAGGTTGAGACCATTCCGCTTATCGTCATTAAAAAGGACAATAACAGAGAACCATACGACAGGACTAAAATCGAGAAAGGTGTTCTTATCGCATGTCGAAAGAGACCGGTTGCTGCTGCCCAGATTTCAAAGGTAGTTGATGAGATCGAGACAGAGATTTTCTCATTAGAAGAGAAGGAGATTCCTAGCACTAAAATCGGTGAGATTGTAATGGAACATCTTGAGAATGTTGATCCGGTTGCGTATGTTAGATTTGCTTCTGTTTATCGCGAGTTTAAGGACGTTAATACCTTTATGGATGAGCTTAAGAGAGTCTTAGATAAATAGCAGTTTTGGGGCATAGGAGAGTTTTTACAAGTAGTTACAGGTTTTATGGGGGTTAAATATTTGCTGACTTGGACGATATAATAAGTGCAGGTAGCAAATATGGAGAGTTATATTTAATGAATATTTCAGGTATTCGCCCGTCTTTAGGGTTCTATGATTACAATTCAATAAGAATACGTCAAGAGCTTGGTATGGCACCTGTTGAGGAGTCAGTAGAGGAGACTCCTGTAGAGGATTCTACTAGCGGCATTAGCGACGAGGAGATTGCAGCTTCTAGAGAGGCACAGACATTTGGAGCTTACGATTTTGCCAGCCAGTACAAGCCAGGCGAGTCCTATGAGTTAAAGGGCGCTGATAGTGATATTAAGTCACTGGACGTGGAAAAGGCTGTATCTTCTATGCAGAAGGATTCACTTATCCACCGTTATCAGTACTTTGTACAGAATAAGACCCCTCAGGATCAGCAGGTTAAGCCTTTTGTAGAGGACTTCAAATTATAACAATATGGGATTTTAGAGGCACATCAATTGATGTGCTTCTTTTATTGTGTTAAAATCGAGCCTATGAGTAAGAGAAATTTATATCCAAGAGACTATGTAGATAGTACCTATTCAATTGATTTTAAAAAACTGTATGAGCAGGGATACAGAGGTGTTATTTTTGATGTGGACAATACCCTGGTTCCACACAATGCTCCTGCAGACGACAGAGCTAAGGCTCTTTTTAAAGAATTACATGATTTAGGCTTTCAGGCCCTTTTATTATCCAATAATAAGGAACCTAGAGTTAAGACTTTTAAGGAGGCTGTTGAATACTGCTCCTACATTTATAAGGCAGGCAAGCCATCGGCATCTGGCTATAAAAGAGCCATGGAGCAGATGGGCACAGATGTGACTAACACCATCTTCGTAGGTGACCAGATTCTCACAGATGTGTGGGGTGCCAATCGTGCAGGCATTCGCTCAGTTATGGTTAAGCCTGTATTAAAATGGAAGGAAGAAATCCAGATTATCTTCAAGAGATTTCTTGAGGCTTTTATTTTACTTGGCTACAGAATTTACAAATTATATGGAAAGAATATAAATAAAGTGCCACTTAAAAATGACACTAAAGTACGAGCATAGCGAAGTAGTTTAGTGTCAGGAGTGCGAAAGCACGACGATAAAATGACACTAAAGTACGAGCATAGCGAAGTGGTATAGCACTAGGAGTGCGAAAGGAGAATAATATTATGAAAATTGTAATTGCAAATGATCATGCAGCAACAGATCTTAAGTTTGAGATTAAGGAGTATATTGAGAGCCTTGGACATGAGGTTATTAATATAGGAACAGATTCAAATGACAGCTGCAATTATCCAGAGTATGGAGCTAAGGCTGCTAGAATGGTGGCAGCAGGTTCTGCTGATTTGGGAGTGCTTATTTGCGGAACAGGTGTAGGTATCTCACTTGCAGCTAACAAGGTAAAGGGAATTCGCTGTGGAGTTTGCTCTGATACAGCTACAGCAAGACTTATTCGTGCTCACAATAATGCAAATATGATTGCTTTTGGAGCTCGTATAGTTGGAAGTGAGCTTGCAAAGGATATTGTAAAGTCTTTCCTTGAAACAGAGTTCGAGGGTGGCAGACATCAGGTGAGAATCGATATGATATCTGCTATTGAAAATGAAGAATAGTTCTGATATAATTTTTTGGTCTATGTGAGGATTCACGTATATAATTAGCCTAGTATAGGCATACCTGATATATATTATAGAGGAGGAATTGTAATAAATGAACGTACAGGTAGAAAATCTTGAGAAGAATATGGCAAAGATCACAGTCACAGTTGATGCTGCTGAGCTCGACAAGGCTATTACAAAGGCATATAACAAGCAGAAGAACAGCATCTCTGTTCCAGGCTTTAGAAAGGGCAAAGTTCCTCAGAACATGGTAGAGAAGATGTATGGTGCTGAGATTTTCTACGAGGACGCTGCTAATATTATTATGCAGGAGACATACCCACAGGCATATGATGAGTCTAAGCTTGATATCGTTTCACAGCCACAGATCGACATCACACAGCTTGAGAAGGGTAAGGACTTCGTTTATACAGCAACTGTTGCTCTTAAGCCAGAAGTTAAGCTTGGCAAGTACAAGGGCGTTTCAGTTACTAAGATCGATTCCAAGGTTACAGCTACAGAAGTTAACAACACAATCAAGGCTGAGCTTGAGAGAGCTGCTCGTACAGTTACTAAGACAGGTAAGGCTGCTAAGGGTGATACAGCAGTTATCGATTTCGAGGGCTTCATTGATGGTGTAGCATTCGAAGGTGGTAAGGGTGAGAACTATGACCTTGAGCTTGGTTCTGGTTCATTCATTCCTGGTTTCGAGGATCAGCTTATCGGTCACAAGGCTGGTGAGGATGTTGATGTTGAGGTTACATTCCCTGAGAGCTATCAGGCAGAGGACCTTGCAGGTAAGCCAGCAGTATTTAAGTGCCACATCCACGAGGTTAAGGGTAAGGACATCCCTAAGCTTGATGATGAGTATGTAGCAGACACAACAGAGTTTGAGACAGTTGAGGAATACAAGGCATCTGTTAAGGAGCGTCTTGAGAATAATAAGAAGGCAGAGGGACGTCGTGCTCAGGAGGACGAGGCTATCGCTAAGATCGTTGAGGATTCTGAGATGGAGATTCCAGATGCTATGCTTGACTACCAGGTTGAGAACATGATTAACGATTTCGCTAACAACATGGCTCAGCAGGGTCTTTCAATCCAGCAGTACATGCAGTTCACAGGTATGACAATGGATTCATTCCGTGAGCAGGTTCGTCCAGATGCACTTGCACGTACACAGTCTTCACTTGTACTTGAGGCAATTGCTAAGGCTGAGAAGATCGAAGCTTCTGACGCTGATGTAGATGCTAAGCTTGAGGATATGTCTAAGCAGTACGGCATGGAGCTTGAGCAGCTTAAGACTCTTGTTGGCGACAGCGAGAAGGAGTCAATGAAGAAGGATATTGCTATCGAGAAGGCAATTGAGCTCATCATGGACAATGTTAAGGAAGCTGCTAAGAAGAAGACTACAACTAAGAAGGCTGATGCTGAGGAGTCTGAGGCAGAAGAGAAGAAGCCAGCTAAGAAGACAACAGCTAAGAAGACTACTACTAAGAAGACAACAAAGAAAGCTGACGCTGAGTAAGGCTAATCTGTAAAGTTTTTATTAACTTTTTGTAAAAATACAGACAGGACTTGCTAAAATAGATATAATTAAAAATGAAATTAAATCACTGGCCTGAGCGTATGCTCGGGCTTAGTGTATATATAATACTTGTTTAGCAGCTTGGTTTTTTGGCGGAATAATTAAATTATTGTTCTTGCTAATGTGTGCTGAATGGTATTGACTAAATCTATTAATCATTAGGAGGACAAAAATGGCGACAATTCCTTATGTCATTGAACAGAATTCTCGTGGAGAGCGTTCTTACGATATTTATTCACGATTATTAAAGGATCGTATAGTATTCTTAGGCGAGGAGGTTAATGAGGTTACTGCTTCACTTACAGTTGCTCAGTTACTTTTCCTTGAGTCAGAGGATCCTAGCAAGGATATCCACCTCTACATTAATAGCCCAGGCGGTAGCGTTACAGCTGGTATGGCTATCTACGATACAATGCAGTATATCAAGTGTGATGTTTCTACTATCTGTATTGGTATGGCAGCTTCTATGGGAGCTTTCTTACTTGCAGGTGGACAGAAGGGTAAGCGTTTTGCTCTCCCTAACTCAGAGATTATGATTCATCAGCCACTTGGTGGAGCTAAGGGTCAGGCTACAGAAATCGAAATCGCAGCTAAGAACATTCTCAAGACTAGAGAAAAGCTCAACCGTATGTTAGCTGAGAACACAGGTAAGCCTTACGAGCAGGTATGCCTTGACACAGAGCGTGATCACTGGCTTGATGCAAAAGAAGCTCTTGATTATGGTCTTATTGATGAAATTATTACAAAGAAAGCAAAATAAAGCCGATATATATAATAGTGGTTTATGTTTTGATTATTAAATGAGGTTATTATGGCAAGAAACGATGACAGAGTTCGCTGCTCTTTCTGCGGCAAAACACAAAATCAGGTTCGTAAGCTTATAGCTGGACCAAATGGTGCTTTTATCTGTGACGAGTGCGTTGAGATTTGTCAGGAGATAATTGTTGAAGAGCTCGAGGATTTTGCTCCAGCGACTGATGGAGATTCTATCGAGATTAATCTTCAGAAGCCAGAGGACATGAAGAAGTTCCTTGACCAGTATGTAATTGGTCAGGATGAGGCTAAGAAGGTCCTCTCTGTTGCTGTGTACAATCACTACAAGCGTATCATGGCTAATCCTGATGATATCGATGTAGAGCTTCAGAAGAGTAATGTGCTTATGCTTGGACCTACTGGTTCTGGTAAGACTCTTTTAGCACAGACATTGGCACGAGTTCTCGGTGTTCCTTTTGCAATTGCTGATGCTACTACTCTTACAGAGGCAGGCTATGTAGGTGAGGATGTTGAGAATATCCTTCTTAAGCTTATCCAGGCAGCTGATTTTGATATTAAAAAGGCTGAAATCGGTATCATCTACATTGATGAGATTGATAAGATTACTAAGAAGTCTGAGAATGTTTCTATCACTAGAGTTGTTTCTGGTGAGGGTGTTCAGCAGGCATAACTTAAGATAATCGAGGGTACAGTTGCTAATGTTCCACCTCAGGGCGGACGTAAGCATCCACAGCAGGAGACTATCGCTATCGATACGAAGAATATTCTCTTCATCTGTGGTGGAGCTTTCGAGGGTCTTGAGAAGATTATCTCACAGCGTACAGATAGCTCAGCTATTGGTTTTGGCGCTGATATTAAGGACAAGAACAATCAGAAGATTGATGATTTACTTCAGCAGGTACTTCCACAGGATTTCATAAAGTATGGTTTGATTCCTGAGTTTATTGGACGTGTACCTATCAATGTTTCACTTAACGAGCTTACTGAGGATGATATGATTCGCATTCTTAGAGAGCCTAAGAATTCATTGACTAAGCAGTATCAGGCACTCTTTAAGATGGATGGCGTTAAGCTTGAATTCGAAGAGGATGCCCTTAGAGAGATTGCTAAGAAATCAATCGAGAGAAAAACAGGTGCTCGTGGACTTCGCGCTATCGTAGAGAGCGTTATGATGGATCACATGTATCATGTACCATCTGACGAGTCAATTGTTGAGATTACAGTTACTAAGGAGATGGTTGACAGCAACCTACTTCTTATTGACAAGAACTCTGAAGGCGAAGACAGCGTAGTATCAATCGAAGATAAAAAGGAAAAGAGTGCATAATGGTCATAAGATCATGTAATCTTGAAACAGTGTGCGGGCCTACATCCACACTTCCTAAGAATGACCTTCCAGAGGTTGCATTTGCAGGCAAGTCAAATGTAGGCAAGTCATCACTCATAAATGCGGTTATGAACCGCAAGTCTCTAGCTAGAGTATCAGCCCAGCCTGGTAAAACACAGACAATCAATTTCTACAATATCAATGATGAGATTTATGTGGTGGATTTGCCGGGCTACGGTTTTGCTAAGGCATCTGAAAAGGAGCGTGAGCGTTGGGGCAAGATGATAGAGACATATCTGAATACATCAGATATGATTAGAGCTGTCTTTTTATTAGTTGATATCAGACATGCTCCATCAGCTAACGACAAGCAGATGTTTGAATGGATGGATTATGTAGGCTACGACCCAATTGTCATCGCCACCAAGGCAGACAAAATAAAGCGAAGCCAGCTTGATAAGCAGATTAAGATTCTTCGCGAGGGCCTAGGCGCTACAAAGGACACTATTATTGTTCCATTTTCATCCCAGACTAAGCAGGGACTTGACACTATACAGGATTTCTTGGCTCAGGTTATTGAGAATGAGGCAAGTCTTTCTGATGTAGAGGATCTTGATTAATGAAGAAAAATAAATATATTTTTGTGCTACTACTGCTCATCTCTATTAGTGTGGTGTGCACCTGTGGCACTTTTTTTTATGTAAAATTTAATAATGGCTCTAATGCCAGTGCTGCATCAGGTGGCAAAGAGGATGAATTTGTCATTATGACAAGCTGTAATCCAGTTTATATTGCCACATTAAATGTGGTAGGCGATACGGACGGCGTAACTGTATCCAACTTATCCCAGCCTACAACAGGATGTCTCCACGATTACACACTAACTACAGAGGATATGAAAAATCTATCTAGCGCAGATGTGCTTGTGGTAAATGGCGGTGGTATGGAGGGCTATCTTGATGACGTGGTAGAGGCCTATCCTGAGCTTACTATTATAGATACATTTGAATATGTGGAAGATAGAGTAGAGCTTCCAGAAGTTGAGGACCATGAGCATGAGGCTGATGAACATTCTCAGGAAAAGTCAGCAGCACAGGAGCCAAATGATTTCCATAGGACAGTAGAAGACGAGCACGAAGGACACCATCACGAGGAAAACAGTCATATTTGGATGGATAGTGAGCTTTTTGCATATCAGGTTCAGGCTATTTCCGAGGGGTTATGTGAGGCGGATGCTGACCATGCAGATATCTACAAGGAGAATTCCACAGAATACATAGGGGTTCTTTCTAATTATGTGGATAAATCAGATTTAGAATCTCTTCAGGGTGCAAATGTAGCAGTGTTGCATGCAGCCTTTGTGTATACAGCAGGTTCGTTAGATGCTAATGTGGTAGCAGTGATGGATTTGGATGAGGAGCGACAGGTAAGCGCCGGAGAGGTCAGCGACTTTATTGAGACAATAAAAGAAAAAGATGTTAAGCTTGTTTTTGCAGAGTATGACTACGGAAATGCTATGGGCAAGTTGATTATGGAGCAGACAGATGCCAAGGTAGTTTACTTAGAGACATTGGTTCACGGCTCCTATGGCGTCGATGACTACCTAACCACCATGAACGAAAACTATGCCCGAATCGCCAACGTGGTAGAATAGGGCGGCGTAACCACAAAGCTCTGAATATATTAGATGAGTCGGTCGGTTGTAACTATCAAGCTCTGAGTGTTGCGTAGCGAAACATGTAGTAGAGCGAAGCAATATCTCAGGCTTGAGAGTGTAACAACCGTAACCCGACGGAGTAAATAGTGAGAAAAAGTATGAAGAAAATTATTCCATGTGGATTTCACTGTATTAAGTTCATAGATTTGGGCGTGGCATTTGGCGACCAACAGGTGTTGTCGGGGATTAATCTCCATGTACACTGTGGCCAGATGACTGCTATTATCGGTCGTAATGGTGCTGGTAAATCTACTCTTGTGAGAGCTATCCTAGGGGAGGTTCCATATACAGGAGAGATTCAGTTCAAAAATAAAATGAACAACAACATGCAGGGCCTTAAGATAGGTTATGTTCCACAGACTATTAATATAGATAGAACTACACCTCTTAGTGTGTATGATTTGTTCCAGTCATTTACTGGTAAGGTGCCTATTTTATTTTCTAATAAGAAGGAACACGAGCATGTGAGAGAGGCTCTTGCTGAATTTGACGTGGCAGAGCTTATTGACCAGCCAGTAGGTACATTATCTGGTGGTCAGCTTCAGAGAGTACTTCTTGCAATGGCTGTCCACGATACACCAAACCTTCTATTATTAGATGAGCCAGTATCTGGAATTGATAAAAATGGTATGGATGCATTCTATGAAAAGATGCAGTACTTGAAGGAGACCCATGACCTGGCAATTATACTTGTAAGTCATGATCTTGATTATGTTTATAAGTATGCGGACAATGTTATCCTTATAGATAAGACTGTTACTGCAGCAGGAAGACCAAAGCTTGTATATGAGACTGATGCATTTAAATCAGTATTTGGCAAGGGTGCAGTAGGAGAAGTGGAGGTGAAGCCAGATGTTCAGTGAGATGTTTAGTTATGCCTTCATGATTAGAGCTACTATAGCTATTATTTTGATTTCGCCACTCTTTGGAATGGTTGGTACTATGATTGTTCAAAAGAGAATGGCATATTTTAGTGATGCCTTAGGACATTCTGCCCTTACAGGTATTGCTGCAGGAGTAATTATGGGAATAGCTAATACTACTATTTCTATGATTATATTTGGTATCTGTTTTGCTTTGCTTCTTAATTATATATCTAGAAAGGGACTTAGCTCATCAGATACATTGATATCTGTATTTGCCAGCTGTGCTACAGCCCTAGGTCTTGCAATATTATCAAAGGGCGGCAGCTTCAGCAATTATTCTGCTATTTTGGTAGGCGATATTTTATCAATCACTGGAAGTGAGATTATTCAGCTGATTATTTTGTTTACTGTTATTTTAGTATTCTGGTGCTTTAGCATTAACAGGCTTACTGCTATTAGTATTCATTCAACTCTTGCTAAGAGCCGAAGCATTTCAGTTAGAGTTATGGAAGATGCATTTGCTGTATTAATAGCTCTTCTTGTTATGCTTTCTATTAAGTGGGTAGGAATACTTCTTATTAATGCACTATTGATTCTTCCAGCAGCCAGCAGTAGAAATATCTCGGAGAATTTTAGAGAGTATACATATTTTTCTATTATATTTAGTTTGTTCTCTGGAATAGTAGGATTGTTCGTTTCTTATTTTACAGATATGGCCACAGGACCTATGATTGTAATCATAGCAAGTGTTATCTATTTTGCCACTTATGTGTATGGCAAGGATAGATAGACAAAGGATTTGTTTTGGGAATATCATGTAGTTTTAGTGAAAAACGTGCACAGAGAGAAAAACGTGATATAATACATCTACACTAAAGGATGAGAGCTAGTTTTAAGACCCGATTTAAAGATTTAAAAATTTTTTTCAAAAAGGGGTTAAGTTTTAAAAGAACTCATCCGATATGTTTTTTGTAAGGGCAGAAGAGAGGTTTTTAACCCGGTTTAGAGTGAAATAAATTTTTTTAAAAAATCTCTAAAAAGGGGTTAAGTAATTTCTCAGATGGCCGATATACATTTTAGATAAATGAAAAGGATTTCATTATCTCGAAAGTTACATCACAATATCATATAGGTTTCGTTACCAGGACAAGGATGTTAAGGATCGGAATAATCAAATTTGTTTTCTATTTATCTATTGTAATCGCAATAGAATTTTTTCATGCGAAGATTTAATTTCATAACTTTGATAATCATTTACAGTATGTCGCGCGAGTACTGTGTTGATTATAAATTAGCAATTATTAACAAGTAAGTGCAGAGGCACTTCTCCCAAGAAAGGATTCTAGGGAGTATCTACAAGGAGGTAGAATTTATGGTAGTACAACACAATATGCAGGCAAGCAATGCTTCAAGAATGCTCAACATCACAGCAGGAAATCAGTCAAAGTCAACTGAGAAATTAGCTTCAGGTTACAAGATTAACCGTGCAGCAGATGATGCAGCTGGTCTTTCAATTTCAGAGAAGATGCGTAAGCAGATCAGAGGTCTTGATCAGGCTTCTACAAACGCACAGGATGGTGTATCTGCAGTGCAGACAGCTGAAGGTGCTTTAACAGAAGTTCACTCAATGCTTCAGAGAATGAACGAGCTTGCAGTACAGGCAGCAAACGGAACAAACAGTGAAGCTGATCGTTCTTCAATCCAGGACGAAATTAACCAGCTTACAACAGAAATCGACCGTGTTGCTGAGACAACAAAATTCAACGAGACATACTTACTTAAGGGTTCTAACGGAACAAAGAAGAACTATGTATCAGCTCATGATGCTGGTCTTGTTGGTTCATTATCACAGAACACAACAACAGCTACTTTCCGTATGAAAGAGCTTAATGTTGGTGATACTTACACAATCGGTGGTACAACATACGAAATCGGTGCTAAGGATGTAGCTGATGGTCTTAAGGCTCTTAAGATTACAACAGGTGATGCAGCAGTTGGTACAGCTGGACAGGCTGGATACCAGGCTAAGCTTAACGCTGGTGATGTAATCAAGATCGATGGTAAGTCTTATGAGATCGCTGCTGAGACAGACATGGAGCAGGCTAAGATTACAGCAGCTAAGATTACACAGCTTGCAGCTAAGGGTTCTACAATTGAATTCAATGGCAAGAGCGTAACAGTATTCTCTGAGACAGGTAAGACTCAGGAGACAGATTACACAGATCCTAACAACAAGACTCTTATCACAACAAAGGCAGCTTACAATAAGGTTCAGACAGAGCTTACAGCAGCTTCTTCAATCGGTGCTATCGATGATCGTGCTTCTGTTGCAACAGGTGCTAAGAAGGAAGTTGGCGAGGGTACAAATAAGCAGACATTCTACGATTTCAAGATCACACGTGGTTCTGTAAATACAAAGAATGACCTTAACTTCAACCTTCATGTTGGTTCTGATGCTGATATGACAAACAAGATCGGTGTTAAGATTGAGACAATGGATTCTAAGAACCTTGGTCTCTCAGGACTTAATGTATCTGATGATACAGGTAAGGCAGCTACATACGCTATCGATGCTATCGCAGACGCTGTTTCTAAGGTATCTGCACAGAGATCTGCACTTGGTGCTATCCAGAACAGATTAGAGCATACAATCGCTAACGTAGACAACGTAGTTGAGAATACAAATGCATCTGAATCTCGTATCCGTGATACAGATATGGCTGATGAAATGGTTAACTACAGCAAGAATAATATTCTTCAGCAGGCAGGTCAGGCAATGCTTGCACAGGCTAACCAGTCAACACAGGGCGTATTATCAATTCTTGGATAATCAAACATTGATTGAGTTAAGCATAGCTTAACAGTCCAAATTAATTGTTTCGCGCAGACTAGTTAAATACTAGTAAATTAGGGACTCCCATGGATGGGGGTCCCTTTTTTGTATTATATTTATCCCGAAGCATAGTTATAAATTTATTAGTACAAAATCTAATCGCGCTTGATATATAACAATGATTGGTTCATAATAAAATCTGAAAGACTTAATATCGTAAACACGAAAAATATTTTCTATGGTGAGAAAATGAAAGAACATAATTCTTCTGTACTTAATATGACCGAAGGTAAGCCGGTTTCTTTGATAATAAAGTTTTCAATCCCAATGCTCATTGGTAATCTTTTCCAACAGCTATATAATCTGGTGGATTCTATAATAGTGGGGCAGTTTGTGGGGCCTGAGGCTCTGGCAGCTATTGGTGTAACAGGTTCTGTCACATTTTTATTTTTTGCTCTTTGTAATGGATTTGGAAATGGTGGAGGTATCATTACTTCTCAGGCTTTTGGCAAAGGGGATGATGATGAAGTCAGAAGCAGCATTTCTAACACTGGCTATATCATGGTTATTTTCCCCTTGGTAGTCGGAATAACTGCATATTATTTAATTAATCCGGTGCTTATTATGCTTGATACACCTGCTGAGATTATGGCAGATGCCAGGTCATACTTAAGTATTATGTGCGTTGGGTTAATTTTTGTTTCCCTCTACAATTATGTTTCAGCTATGTTAAGAGCTCTTGGAGATTCCAAAACACCTTTGTATTTTTTGATATTTTCATGCATTCTCAATACAATATTGGACTTTGTTTTTGTATGCGTATTTCATATGGGAGTTTTTGGTGCAGGTGTTGCAACTGTAATTTCCCAGCTTATTTCAGGGGTGAGTTGTTTAATCTATGCATTTTCTAAGAATGAATATTTCCATATGAAAAAAGATGACTTGAAATTTAATTGGTTTATTTCCAGAAAGATTATTAGACTAGGATTTCCATTGTCATTACAATTTTCCCTTATTGCAATATCTTGTATGGCTCTTCAGCGAGTGGTTAATTCATTTGGAAGTGTTGCCGTGGCAGCGTTTACAGCAACTAGTAGGATTGAGCAGATTATACATTTACCATATCAGACCCTTGGAGCGGCTTTGTCTACATATACAGGTCAGAATTATGGGGCCAATAAATACGATAGGATTATAGTTGGTTACAGAAAAAGCCTTATGCTGATGGCTATTTTTTCTCTATTAATGCTTCCAATAATGCAATTTGGAGGAGCGGCTATTATTAGTATTTTTGTCAAAGAGAAAGCTGTAATAGCAATGGGAGCCACTGCTCTTCAAATTACCAGTATCTTTTACATAATGCTTGGAATAATTTATGTGGTACGAGGTGTATTGAATGGTTTAGGAGATGCATTTTTTGCTCTATTAAATGGAATAGTGGAGGTTATTGGTAGATTCATTGTTCCTGTAATGCTAACTGGCATTGCCACTATCGGACTGTGGGGTATATGGTGGTCCGTTGGAATAGTCTGGTTCATTAGCGGATTGACTGCGTGGATGAGATATTTGGGGTACAAGAAACAAGCTTTGCAATATTAATTAAAAAGGAGAAGGAGAATATGAAAAATCAAAAGGATGTTTACAAGCTTGCTAATGGGGTTGGTGTACCATGTATTGGATTTGGTATGTGGCAGACACCTGATAGTGAGACTGGTGTTAATGCAGTAGTAAAAGCTATTGAAGCAGGTTATACACATATTGATACTGCTCAAGCTTACGGAAATGAAGACTGTGTGGGAAAAGCAATCAAAAAAGCTGGGGCTCGCCGTGAAGATTTATTTGTAACAACCAAGATTAATAATTGGAATCACAGTTATGATCTTGTTATGAAAACATTTAATGAATCTCTGGAAAAGCTAGAGATGGATTATGTGGATTTGCTTTTGATTCATTGGCCAAATCCATTGAAATTTAGAGATCATTGGCAGCAGGCTAATGCTGAGACCTGGAAAGCAATGGAGGAACTTTGCGAAGCTAAAAAGGTCCGCGCCATCGGAATCAGCAATTTTAGGCCTCATCATATTGAGGAGCTTTTAAAGACAGCAAAGATTAAGCCAATGGTTAATCAAATCAGACTCTGTCCAGGTGAGACTCAGGATGAGGTTGTAGAATATTGCAGAGCCCAGGGGATGATTCTTGAGGCCTACAGTCCTCTTGGTACTGGAAAGATTTTTGAAGTGCCAGAAATGAAGAGCTTGGCTGAAAAATATGGAAAGTCCATAGCTCAAATATGTATCCGCTGGAGTTTACAAAAGGGATATTTACCTCTGCCAAAATCTGTAACACCAGAGCGAATTGTTGAGAATATAAAGGTATTTGACTTTGAGTTGGATGAGGATGATGTGCAAATGATTGGCAATTTAACTGGATGTGTGGGCTTGTCTGATGATCCAGACACCGTTCCATTTTAAATAATTGAGTTAATTAAATAAGAAAAAAGGAGTGGACCTTATTTGTTAGAAAAAATATCTAATAAATAAGGTTCAAATTTTTTTGTTAAGAAAACTAAAGATTTTTACTGCCTTTCCGATAACTAAATTAGATGGAGACAGTAAACCTATGTTTTTGTCGTCCAACTGGGCAGTTATTTTTCATATAATCGCGCGGAAGAGTAACTGTTTTTCGTACCTTTACAATTTAATAAGGTATACTACATAATTTCCACCTTGATAGCTAGTGGTGGTTGGTCACACCACTTGTTATATAGATACGGATGCAAGCCTAATGTATGTAGCATTCCATATCATTGTAACTTTTTAAAATTATGTTATGCGTAAATCGCATCTCTTACGAATGGAATCTAAGAGTATCTACAAGGAGGTAGAAATTATGGTAGTACAACACAATATGCAGGCAGCTAATGCTTCAAGAATGTTAGGAATAACAACAGGGGATCAGTCAAAGTCAACAGAAAAGCTTTCTTCAGGATTTAAAATCAACAGAGCAGCAGATGATGCAGCAGGGCTTTCAATCTCAGAGAAGATGAGAAAGCAGATTCGAGGTCTTGACCAGGCTTCAACCAATGCGTCAGATGGTATTTCGGCAGTACAAACCGCCGAGGGTGCCCTTACAGAAGTACACTCAATGCTTCAACGTATGAATGAACTTGCAGTACAGGCAGCGAACGGTACAAACAGTGAGTCTGATCGTTCTTCAATTCAGGACGAAATTAATCAGCTTACAACTGAAATCGATCGTGTAGCTGAGACAACGAAGTTTAATGAGACATACTTGCTGAAGGGCGGCAACGGAGATCGAACCGTAAGGGTTTCTGCACATGATGCAGGTCTCGTTGGTAGCTTAAGCCAGAACACAACTACGGCAACATTCCAGATGAGAAAGCTTGAAATTGGCGACTCATACACAATTGGTGGAACAACATATAGAATTGGTGCTCAAACTGTTAATGAGGCAATGACAGCATTAAAGATTACAACAGCAGCAACTCCATCTGATGATAAGATTACAGCTCTTAAAACAGGCGATGTAATTAAAATTGATGGTAAATCATTTACTATTGATGAGAATGAGACTGATATGGAACAGTCTCGTATCAAGGCAACAATGATTAGTAAGTTAGCTGGCAAGGGCTCTACTCTTGAATTCAACGGCCGTACAGTTTCAGTATTCTCTGAAGATGTAGTATCTGGTGTTGATCAGAATAACAAGACCCTTATTACTACAACAGCAGCTTACTTCAGAGTAAAGACAGAGCTTACAGCAGCATCTTCTATTGGTGCAACTAATACACGAGCTGTTACTTCAGAAGGAGATATCGGAGCAACATATGTTAACTTCACCATTACACGTGGCGATGTAATTTCTAAGAATACTCTTGTATTCAACTTACATGTTGGTTCAGACGCTGATATGACAAACAAGATTGGCGTTGAAATCGACACAATGGATGCTAAGAGCTTAGGAATTCACGGAATGAATGTTTCCGACGATACTGGTAAGGCAGCAACTTATGCTATTGATGCCATTTCAGATGCCTTAGCTAAGGTATCTGCCCAGAGATCCGCACTCGGTGCTATTCAGAACAGACTAGAACACTCTATTGCCAACCTCGACAATGTAGTTGAGAATACAAATGCAGCTGAATCACGTATCCGTGATACAGATATGGCTGACGAGATGGTTACATACAGTAAGAATAATATTCTTATGCAGGCAGGCCAGTCAATGCTCGCTCAGGCAAATCAGGCAACTCAGGGTGTATTATCTATTCTTCAGTAATTAGCGTGGCCAAACGCATCAGTACAAAAAAGTTTCCAATGATGAAACTTGGTACTATCCACAAAATTGGGTCCCTTCGGGGACCCTTTTTATTTAATAGAATTAGCCGCGAGAAGTAACCTTTTTGGTATGTACGCAGAAAAAAATGTTGAGAACTGAAAAAAACATATTGCACAGAATATTAATTTGGTATAATATTCCTCATAAATGCATTTATATAAAATATATATCACAGGAGGACATTATGGTTAAAATTCGTGCATTTTTATCAGTTGCGTTAACAATGGCTATTGTTATAGCAAATCCTATTTATTGTTTGGCTGAAGAGAATGAAGCAATAAACGCAACTACCCAGGAAGAAAGTATAGTTGATATGGCGCAAGAGGCTGAGCCAATTAGTACCAATGTAGAAGATGATTTTGAATTAAATGAAGAAAAAATTGGTGCAGAAGAGATAATAAATGTTGAAGATAGCAAGGATGAAGTAGAAGAAATAGTAGAAGATACTTCAGAAGCCGAAGAAATAATTGAAACGGAAGAGGAATTGGAAGAGGCCGAAATTAATCAATCTAATTATTTGTATACAACAGTGTCAGGCACTCTGGGAAAACCAGGAGATTATTCTTTAATTCCATTGGATTTATCTGCAGGAGACTATTTGCAGGCAAAAATGGTGCCACCAAATGAGGCGTCTGTAGATTATGATTTAAGATTGTACGATGAAAATTTCAATTTATTAGCAGTTAGTGATTATGCTACTGCTATGTTGAGCGGGGATACTACGATAGATGAATCTATTGGATATATTTTACAGGCTGATATGCAAGTTTATCTTTGTGCAATTTCAACAGGTAGTGGAAGCACAAGCGCACCATTCTCTTTAGATATTGTTGTAACTCGAAATTCTAAAGATGAGTATGAAGTAGATGAAACTGCTTTAAAGGCGGCTGAAATTAAATTTGTTAATTATAGCGGAGGTTCAATAACAAGAAATATTAATTCTCCAATTGACAGTGATTGGTACGTATTTAATGTTGAAGATTCACCAGCATATAATAAAATGCGTATTGGTCTCACTAATAATTCTCCAAATGGATGTAAATTGGAAATATATCAGAATGTATTAGGAAATTCATCATATTATGGAATGATAAAAATTGGTGAAGGCTCGGGAGGAGAATTAGAACTTCCTGCCGGTCAATATTATGTGCGTATAGTAGGCAATAGCTCATTGAGTGGTTTTGATGCGTCTAATATAGGTACTTATACTTTTTCTATTGAACCTGTAGGAAGAGTAGATGGCATTAGTATTTCTTATATCGATGGCTCAGGATTAGAGTTTATGAGAGACTATTTTCCTGAAGGAAATTATTTTAAAATCGCATATTATGACTCAACCTATATGAGCGTTATAGGACAAGCTTATTATATAGATGAGAACGGAGAAAAACATCCATCACCAAATGCTTTGCTTCATGGATTAACAATAAACCAATCGCATCTTGAACTAGGAAACAATGGAAAAGCATATGCAAACGGAACTGGTCTCACAGATAATAAGGGAAATTATAAAATATATATTCCGGTAATAAAGGGAGTGGGATTAAGAAATTATACTTCTTCAAGATTATACTATTTTTATGATTTCATGGATATAAAGGTAAGTTCATGTGATAATTTAGATATATATACGATGGATCATTTTTATTTGTTAACTTATGTACGAGAAAAATAACAATTACTCACTAATAAGTTGCATTATATATTATCTTCTTCAGGTTGAAATAAATTCCACAAACCCGTATAATTGATAAGGATAATATCTTTTTATCCGACTGATGATGACGCCATCCCATGAGGAAATACAGGTGTCGCATATAGAAGGAGTTAAACAAATGAAAAAAGTAGAAGATTACATAAGAACTATTCCGGATTTTCCAGAACCAGGCATTATGTTTAGAGATGTCACAAGCATTCTCCAGGATGCAGAGGGATTTAAGCTCGCCATCGACGAGATGATTAAGCTTCTTGATGGAGTTGATTGTGATGTTATAGCAGGAGCAGAGAGCCGTGGATTTATCTTTGGTGCACCTCTTGCTTACGCACTTGGCAAGCCATTTGTTCTTGTTCGCAAGAAGGGTAAGCTTCCATGTGAGACAATCGAGAAGACATATGACTTGGAGTACGGTACAGCTACAATTGAGATGCACAAGGACGCTATTAAGCCAGGTCAGAAGGTAGTTGTAGTTGACGATCTCATCGCTACAGGTGGTACTATCGAGGCTGCATGCCAGCTTATCGAGGAGCTTGGTGGCGAAGTATCAAAGATCGTTTTCCTTATGGAACTTGCAGGTCTTAATGGACGTGAGAAGCTTGCTAAGTACGACGTAGCTTCAGTTGTTACATACGAAGGAAAATAATTAAGTATTATTTAGGGTAGTGCAGAATATGTACTACCCTTTTTTATTTTCCTTTATAGGAAATCGGGCTGGAGTTTTGCTAGAGGAGTATTTTGTATGGAGTTAAAAAAGATTGCTCGCATAAAAACGGGCTTTACCCAAAAGTTTGGAATACCTAGACAGAGCGGACTTGTAGATGAAGTGGGCCAGATTATTTTTGAGCCTGAATTTAGAAATCCCAACTATATCGAGGGGATTTCTGACTACGATTATCTCTGGTTAATTTGGGGATTTTCAAAGAATAAGCCCCTAGAGGGAGCCACAGTAAGACCTCCAAGACTTGGCGGACAAAAGCACATGGGGGTATTTGCCACCCGTTCTCCATTTCGCCCTAATAATATAGGCCTTTCATCTGTAAAGCTACTTCGCGTGGAGCAGGATGAGAAGCTTGGCCCTATTCTTTTAGTAAGCGGTGTGGATATGCTAGATGGCACACCTATCTACGACATCAAGCCTTACATTCCATATGCAGATGTCCATGAGAATGTACGAGGTGGATTTACTGATGATTTATCAAAAGGGGAGCAGGTGCAGGTGGTATTTCCAGAGGAGCATCTTAATAAGCTTCCTGTTGTAATTAGAGATTCTGCAATCCAGGTGCTAGCTCAGGATCCACGAGCTGGCTATGATAGGAATAAGGAGCGAGAGTTTAGACTTTTGTACCATGGATATGACATAGTTTTTACAGCAGAAGAAGACAAGCTTGTGGTGACAGATGTAGTGGAATTTAATAAATAATTTTTGGCCAGCTGCCTTTGATGAGATATCAGAGGGGCTGGTTTTTTTGTGGATTTGTGTGTGCTGTTAGCTGGTTTTTGGTGTGGGATTGTGAATGGTTATATGATTTAATTATTGACAAACAACATAATACAACATATACTCGATTTATAAATGTGGGATAATGTGGCTTTGGGTTTGGGTTTATGTGGGCTTATCCTATTTTCTCGAGGCCACAGGTAAATCAATTGTTTATGTGTTGGGAGGATTTATTATGTTAGATGAATTGATAATCAAGGAGCAGATTTGTGAAATTGGAAAGCGTATTTACAACAGAAATATGGTGGCTGCTAATGATGGAAATATTTCTGTAAAGCTTAACGACCATGAGTTTTTATGCACTCCAACTGGTGTTTCTAAGGGATTCATGACACCAGATTACATTTGCAAGGTGGATGAAAAGGGAAATGTAATTGAGGCCCATGAGGGATTTAAGCCATCATCTGAGATTAAGATGCACATGAGAGTTTACGAGAAGAGACCAGATGTGGGCTCGGTAGTTCATGCACATCCAATGTACGGCACAGCATTTGCCATTGCAGGCATTCCTCTTACTCAGCCTATTATGCCGGAGGCTGTTATTTCTCTCGGCTGCGTACCAATAGCAGAGTACGGCACACCATCCACCATGGAGATTCCAGACAATCTTGAGAAATATTTGCCTTATTATGACGCAGTACTTCTTGAAAATCATGGGGCCCTTACCTGGTCAACAGATTTGAATGCCGCATATATGAAGATGGAGTCATTAGAATTTTATGCAGAGCTTTTATACAAGTCTACTATGCTTGGTGGACCACAGGAGTTTAGTGTGGAGAACATCAAAAAGCTATATAGGATTCGTGGAAAGTTTGGAATGACAGGCAAGCATCCTGCAGATGTTTGCTTTGATAAGGCTGCATCTGCTAATATAGATAGGACGATGCCAGGCTATGAGTATGATTTTAGCGAATAATTTTTATGGTTTGGCAGATAGGTTTTACAAATACTCATTATTGGGGAGAGAACATGGCAGCACTTTCAATAGAACGAAAAAATATAATACTAGAGAAGCTGAACAAGGAGAAAAAGGTGGTAGTATCGGCTCTTGCTAAGGAGTTTTCTGTGTCAGAGGAGACTATTCGTCGTGACCTTGAAAAGCTTGAAAAGGAAGGCTTTGCCATTAAAAGCTACGGCGGTGCTATCCTTAATGAAGACAATGAAAATGAAGTGCCATTTAAGCTGAGACAGCAGAGCAACAAGTCAGGCAAAATGAAGATAGCCAAGTTAGTAGCTGATTTTATTAGTGGTGGGGAGCATATTTTTGTAGACCCAAGCTCTACTGGAGTGTCTGTCATCAAGGCCTGCGAGGAAAAAAGCAATTTGACGATTTTGACTAATTCAGTGGAGATTCTCCTGCAGTTATCAGATAGAGAGGACTACAATGTTATATCTACTGGAGGCACATTGGTACCCAATTATCTTGCCTTGGTTGGTCCACAGTGTATAGAATCCATAGAATCATTCCACGCTGATGTTGCGATCGTAAGCTGCAAGGGAATTGATATGACAAGGGGTGTCACAGATTCCAATCAGATGCTTAGCCAGGTTAAGAAGAAGATGCTTGGAAGTTCCAGCAAAAAGGTGCTTGCTGTTGATAATAGTAAGTTTGATAAGGTGGCTTTTTCCAAGATATGTCCTGTCACTGATTTTGATGTGGTGGTTACAGATGAGAAGCCAGCTAATCAGTGGATAGAGTATTTTAAGGAACAGGGTGTCATGCTTTTATATCCTGAAGGATAAGTATAGCGCTGTGAGATTAGAATAGGTATATGGTCTAAAGCTAGTTGAGCTGAATTTTTTTAAATTGGCGTCATATATTCTTACAGAATAATTTTACCTCTTGATAAAAACAATAAACGTGGTACAATTGGATTGTACACAACTGATATTTTTATTAAGAGGTTTTTTTATGAGTAATATTTCAGTTTTGCAAAAGAAAATTAGTTATCTACTTAAAATAATAGTTTTTGTTTCTGCTGTAGTGGGAACAATTTTAAGCTATTTAGGCAGTCAAGATAGTTTTATGGGTGGCTCCAGAGTATTTATGTTTTTCACCACTCAGTCAAATATCGTCATGGCCATCATTTCATTAATTGGACTTTGCTATATGATTAGAGTAAGAGAGGCTGGTCAGGTATGGCAGGTGGTTAAATTTGTTGGGACAGTGGCAATCACACTTACTGGTGTAGTCTTTTGCTTTGTGCTGGCACCTACTCTTGGAGATGATGCATGGAACATCCAAAATGTGCTCACTCACGTGGTAGTTCCAGTATTTTCAGTGATTGATTTTTTCGTAGTAAGCACTGCATTTGATATCAAAAAGAAGAGCGTTTTCTATGTTATCATTCCACCTATTTTATATGCTATTTACGCTGGCATTGGCTACGCTAACAACTGGCAATTCGTAGAGGGTTACAACTACCCATACTTTTTCCTAAACTGGGGCAGCAAGGCTGGCGCCTTTGGATTTACAAATGAGCTTCCATTTATGGGAACAGCATGGTGGATACTAGCACTATTTATCTTTTTGATTATTGTGGGATACATTTATTTGGTTATCGCAGATCTGTTGAGGAACAGAGAAAAGTAGATAACCGCCAAACGATTGCAGTCGGATAAGAGACTTCCTTACTGGGTAGACCGGTAAGGAAGTTTTTCTATGCATGGAAGACGTAACGTCTTGACATAATTAATATTCGCTGTTATATTATCTATGAATTTTGAATCATATATTCAAATTGTAATTTCTTAACGACATTTTCGTCGCAATATTCCATTTTTATCTGATTATAAATAAGGTTTTTTCATCTACTACGTGAGAAGTTGACTAATTTAGCATCCTTACACGTAGCTCGAGCACCTAGATTTAGCAGGGACTACGTGAGAATATCTGGAAATTGAATTTTTACCACGTAGATTTTTATAGTCTAGAGAAGAGACAGGGCAGTTATCTATAGGAATTCTACGTGTACTATTATAATTTTTGTTTGTTTCACACGTAGATGCCCTAAAAATAGGATAAAGGAACTACGCGAGAAATTGTCTTTTTTAAGAAAAACACACGTAAGACAAGAGAAACAGCAACTATTCTTATAGCAATTAGGTAAAAATGGAACTTAAGAACAGTTAATTGAATAAAACAAGAAGAGGAGTATCAGTTATGGAAGATTTTAAGGATGGGCTTAAGCTACAACTAAAGGAAATAGATGGCTTGATTAACAAATCCAATAAAACGCTATCTAGGTTAGAAGGGTTGCCAGATGTAAAAATACTAACGAGTAAGAGCAATGGCTGCCATCAATATTATTTTCTAGATAAAGAATCCGGTCAGCGAAAGTATGCTAAGAAGGAAGAAATTACTATATTGAAAAAGCTAGCACAGAGAGATTATGAAACAGTAATTAATAAAAAGCTTTGTGCAAATAGAAAGTACCTAGAGAAATTTCTTAATCATTATGATGTTGAATCTATTAATCAGTACTATAGCAGAATGTCTAAAGCTCGGCAGGAGCTAGTTGTTCCCCTTATTGAAACAGATGAATTATATATTGAAAATTGGAAGTCTCAGACTTATACACCTATGCCATTTTTGGATGATACAGAATTTTATTCAAATAATGGAGTTAGAGTAAGGTCTAAATCGGAACTAATTATCGCAAATTTATTGGAGCAATATGATGTTCCTTATAAATATGAGATGCCTTTATCCTTAGATGAAAATGGAATTGTTAGACCGGATTTTATAGCTTTAAATGTTAGGCTTAGAAGTGAGTATGTATGGGAACATTTGGGAATGATGGATAATGAGGAGTATGCAAATAAAAATGTAGCAAAGGTTAATTCATATATTCAAAATGGTTTTATTCCTGGGAAGAATATGATTCTTTCATTTGAAAGCTTAAGATGCCCAATTAGCTCACAAAATATAAAGAAGATTATCGAAAGTTATTTATTATAAAGTTGACTTGATATAAATGAGTGATTTTTGCTTTGATACTTATGGACACGTGTAGTAGAATTGTGGATAAAGCTGAGGAAAATCTATCATGTAATAAGAGTGAATAATAGCAGGCAGAAAATGATAGATCTGCATCATAGGAGGACAGAGATGATTGAGTACAGAATTGCAACACTATGGGACATTGATTTTTTGACAACATCTAGGATAGAGGTGTTAAGAGCCGCGAATAAGCTAGATGATTCAGTTGATATGAGTGAGGTGGAGCGGGAATCCAGAGTATATTATGAGAAGGCACTGGCCGATGATAGTCACGCTGCAATTTTGGTGATGGATGATGATAAATTTGTAGGTGCAGGAGGAGTGAGCTTTTACACTGTGATGCCTACATACCACAATCCAAGTGGCAAGAAGGCCTACATCATGAATATGTACACTAATCCTAATTATCGCAGACAAGGTATTGCCATTAAGACTCTTGAGATGCTGGTAAAAGAAGCAAAAAAGAGAGGCATTAAAGAAATAACATTAGAGGCTACTGACATGGGAAGACCTTTATACGAAAAATACGGATTTACGGATATGCCATCTGAGATGGAGTTAATTTAATAAGCAAACAAGGAAGGATTAAAAGATGGACATTAATTACAGAGACACACATGATTTTACAAAAGAGGAACTAGAAAATCTTTTCTTATCAGTGGATTGGTCATCGGGACATTTTCCTAAAAAGCTAGTAGTTGCTATGAAGAATTTCCACACTGTTTATTCAGCGTATGATGGAGATAAGCTAGTGGGAATGATTTGTGTTATGGATGATGGAATCATGAATGCTTATGTACATTATCTTTTGGTAAATCCTGAATATCATGGGCAGACAATTGGAAGGACTCTTGTAGCTAAGGTAAAGGAAAAATACAAAGATTACTTGAGAATTGCTGTTATTGCTTATGATAATGAGATGCATTTTTACAAGGATTGTGGATTTGAAAAAAGTGAAGATGCATCACCTATGTTTATTACATCTCTTTGGACTTAAGGGAAGTATTTCAGATTAGTTTTCCTTAATATAATTGCATATAAGTGTTGGTGAAATCGAGTAATTAGATTATAATGATTCATAGAAAATAAATCACAGAGGCTAAGTGTGCAGGCTGTGGTTGGAGGATATGATGAATTTTACTTGGGGAATTCTTGCTCATGTAGATGCGGGCAAGACCACTCTTTCAGAATCGATTTTGTTTAACGCGAAAGCTATTGCGTCGCTAGGTCGAGTAGACCATGGCGACGCTTTTTTGGATACAGATTCTCAGGAAAAGGATAGGGGAATTACTATCTTTTCAAAGCCTGCAGTTTTTTCTTACGGTGAAAATGAGATGACTCTTTTGGATACTCCAGGCCATGTGGATTTTGCCACTGAAACAGAGCGAGCTCTGTGGGCACTGGATGGGGCAATCCTTCTTATCAGCGGCACAGATGGAGTGCAGCCGCACACTAGGACATTGTTTTCTCTACTTGAGAAATTTGAGATTCCAACAATCATTTTTGTAAATAAAATGGACATGGAAAATGCAGGAGCAGACGGGCTCACTGCAAACATAAAATCAGAACTGGCAGACAACTGTGTGCCTATAGATGATGTGGAAGCAATTGCCGCTGAAAGCGAAGGCGCCATGGAGGAATACTTTGAGACAGGAACCATTTCCGATGCTACTGTTGCAGGGTTATTTAATTCTAGGAAAATATATCCTATATTATTTGGTTCGGCCCTGAAAAATGAAGGAGTGGATGAGCTGCTTTCATTTATGTCGCTTGTGGCAAGAGATAATCAGACCAGGATGGAGGCAAAGAAAGCAGCGGAATTTGGTGCTAGAGTTTATAAGATAGAGAGACTTGGCAGAGACAGTAGACTTACATTTACTAAAATCACAAGCGGCTCCATCAAGGTAAAAGATGTGCTTCCAAATGGTGAGAAGGTAGATCAGATTCGAGTATACTCTGGCAATAAGTATGAGCAGGTGGATGAGGCTAAGGCCTACGATATTGTGGCACTTGTTGGGCCTAAGGATACCTATGCAGGCCAGGGACTTGGCGTTGAAAATGATAGAGAAGAGCTTAGTCTGACTCCAGTTCTTCAGTATCAGATTGCATTTTGGGATGACACCATTCCTAGAGTTGCATATCCAAATCTTATGAATCTCAACCAGGAGGACCCATCACTAAATGTGTCCTGGGATGCAAGTTTAGAGCAGATTAAAATCAATTTGATGGGCCAGGTTCAGACTGAGATTTTGACTCAGAGAATTGAAAATGAGCTTTCTTACAAGGTAGAGTTTGTAGAATGTGGTGTGCTTTATAAGGAGACCATTGCAGCAGCTGTTGAGGGAGTGGGACATTTTGAGCCACTTCGCCACTATGCTGAGGCACACGTTTTAATGGAGCCACTTCCTGCAGGTAGCGGAATTCAGGTGGAGGCCAATGTATCAACAGACGAGCTAGCTCTCAATTGGCAGAGACTAATTGAAACTCATATTTTAGAGAAGGAACATTTGGGAGTAGCAATTGGTGCACCTGTTACAGATGTTAAATTTACTATTGTTGGCGGCAGAGCCCATATTAAACATACAGAGGGCGGCGATTTTAGAGAGGCTACATACCGCGCTATCAGACAGGGATTGATGGAGGCTGGCACCAGGGTGCTAGAGCCATATTTTAAATTTGAGATTGTAGTGCCAGGAAATATGATTGGCCGAGTTATGACGGATGTACAAAACATGAAGGGTTCATTTGATGCCCCAAGTGAGGAGGATGGACAGTCTACACTTACTGGTAGAGCACCTGCTTCAACCATCAGAAATTACCAGGTTCAGCTGGCAACATTTACAAAGGGAGAGGGAAGAATATCTCTCATTTTCGACGGATATGATGCCTGCCACAATGAGGCTGAGGTAATCGAAGCGTCCGGATATAACCCAGATGAGGATTTAGACAATCCAGCGTCTTCAGTTTTTTGCAGCCATGGGGCAGGAGTGATTGTTCCTTGGTATGAGGTAAAGGATAAATGCCATGTGCCATGTCTGGCGGATAAAAATGCCCTAGAGGATTTTGATGAGATTCCAACTAAGCGCATGAATCATGGAGTGGATGAATGGCTTGACCCAGATGAGATTGATAAGATTCTTCACATGGCCACCCATAGTAATCACGGGAAGAATCCTAAAAAGGGCTGGCACTATGGAGATGGTGACCGCATAAGAAGAGTGGATTCTGACTACGTGTACAAGGCACCAAAGGAGATAAAGGCCAAGGAAAAATATTTACTTGTTGACGGATACAATCTGATTTACGCTTGGCCTGAGCTAAAGGAAGTCTTGGATGTGAATCTAGATGGAGCAAGAGGAAAGCTTCTTGATATTCTTAGCAACTACAAGGCTATGACGGATTATAACGTAATTGCGGTATTTGATGCTTATAGAGTAAAGGGCCATGAGGTGACAGCCTCGGACTATTTAAATATTCATCAGGTATTTACAGCAGAGGCCCAGACCGCAGATGCGTATATTGAGAGATTTACCCATGAGCATGGGAAAAAATATGATATCACTGTTGTCACTTCCGATGGCTTAGAGCAGGTAATCATCAGAGGTGCTGGTGCTAGACTTATTTCTTCACGAGAGTTCATAGAGGAAGTGGAGAGAAAAGCTGTAGAGCTGAGAAATATGTATGATATCGAAATGGACTAGGGGGGACGGGGTTAGTGGTCCATTTAACGCAAATATTAGAGTGTGTTGTTTATGCAGCACACTCTTTTTTGATACCTTCACGGGAAAATGAATCAATAAGGGAAGGATTGCGGAAAAATAGTTAGACAAGACTAACACGAAGTAGTAATATGAAATCGTAAAAATGGTTCAAGTAAGGAGGAATGGTATGGGAATTATAAAAAAGTTTATGAATCAAACAAGAAAACCAGAGGGATTTCTTGGAGGAATGATGCTTGATGGTATGAATAATGGCCACGCAAAAGTTGCAGACTGGGGATTATCACATCTTACAACTATTGCGCCGGAACAGATACTGGAAGTTGGCTGTGGTGGAGGAAGAAATGCATACCAGCTTTTACAAAAGTATCCATCATCAAAACTTACAGTTGTTGATTATTCAGAGACTTCTCTTGAAAAAACAAAGGCTTTTAATTCTGAAATGATAAAAAGCGGACGCTGCAAAGTTCAAAAGGGGGATGTTTCTGCTCTTAATATTGATGAGCAGTACGACCTTGCTACAGCATTTGAAACAATTTACTTTTGGCCTGGTCTTGAAAAATGTTTTACAGAGGTGAATAAAGCCCTTAGACCTGGTGGGACATTTATGATTATCAATGAGGCAAGTGGAGATGATCAAGCTAGCCTTAAGTACGAGAAGATTGTTGATGGAATGAAGTGTCATACTGTAAGTGAAATTGAAAGTGCCCTTTCGGTTGCAGGTTTTTCAAAAATTAAAACAGAACGTCACGAAAGTAAGCCTTGGATTACTGTAATTGCTAAAAAATAAATTATTATTAATGGAGGCTATATGAGTGCTGATTATAAAAATTGGATGCCAAAGGAAATGATATATGGGACTTTGGCAGGGACGGCTGTGGTAGGTGTTGTTACAGCTATAGTAGGTCTGGATTCAATAATAGGAAAGGTGCTTTTGTTAGTTACCATACTATGTGCATTTACAGTGCTTTGGATGTATTTGATGTACAAGGCATTTTCTTATAATGGTTCAAGACAGTTGTCTAGACAAATAATAGAAGGCGTATCGTCCTATGTGAAAATTCCTGATGGAGGAGTGTGTCTTGATGTGGGATGTGGAAGCGGGGCGCTTGCAATCGCCTGTGCTAAGAAAAATCCAAATGCTGCATTTCTTGGAATTGATAGATGGGGAAAGGAATATTCTTCATTTAGCAAAGAACTATGTGAAAAGAATGCCTTGGCAGAAGGCGTATCAAATATAGTTTTTAAGCAGGGAGATGCATGTAACCTGGAATTTGCCGATGAGACATTTGATGCAATAACCAGCAACTACGTATACCATAATATCCCAAGCAAAGACAGACAGGAATTGCTTCTTGAGACTCTTAGAACCCTTAAGAAGGGGGGAGTTTTTGTGATTCATGACATCATGTCAAAAAGCAAATATGGTAATATGGATGCGTTTATTAAGCAACTAAAAGATATGGGATACGAAGAGGTCAAGCTAATCGATACTACAAGTGGAATGTTTATGAATAAAACTGAAGCAACTTGGATGGGGCTTTCGGGCTCTAAAATTTTGATAGGGAAAAAGTAATGCTACAGTTGCTTTAGTGTGCACACCGAACATACATATCCGTCTTGGATAAATGTTTCAATATTCTCACAAATAGGGGCTGACAAAGTGTTTATGGATTTCAGGTCAACTGATAGACCTGTTCCCATACACTTCGTGTAGGCCTCTTTTTTTGTCCAAATTTCAAAGAAGGCCTTCTCCTTGTCAGAGGAGTTATTGATGTAGTCAGCCTCGGCAGGGTGGCAGACCATTTTCATGGTGTTAAAAGGTGCCTTGTGGATTCGCTCCACATCAACACCTATAGTGGAGTCTGTGGAAAGGCCAAAAAGCACAGCTCCCTTAGTATGAGAGAAATTAAAATCTAGGGAAGTATCTGGCGATGAAAGTATTGGCTTTTTCATGTAAGGACATTCAAATACCAGATCCTCATTTTTAATGCCGGTTTCTCTTACGATGGCAAGTCTTGTGATGACTGCAGCGTAAAGGGAAAGCATTTTATCTGATTCGAATTTATATCTATTTATTTTTTCTCTGCGTTCAGCAGAAACAAAACCGGATAAGTAATCCTGTACCGGTCCCCAGTTTTCAGTATTGTCTTTAAGAAAATAAATTTTTGTGCTCATGGTATAGATAATAATACAAATCATGAAGGAAGAAAAGTGGACCAGGGGGACGGGGTTAGTGGACCATTTTCAAGTTATCAGAAAATGGACCACTGACTCCGTCCCCCTGGTCCTTTCTATTGCCACAGAGAGAGAAAAGTGTATAATATGAAACATGTTGGGAGAAGGTAAATGAAGAAATACTTTTATATTATTAAGACTCAAATCATTAAAACCATGACATACGAGTTTAATGTCTATGGCAATATCATTATGCAGACAATCATCATGATTACCTCTGCCTATTTCTGGAAGGCTCTCTATAGAAATCAGGATAATGTAGGTGGGGTGGATGCTGACAGTATGCTCACATACATAATTATATCTTCGCTGTTGTCAGTGCTTTTGATTACAAATGTTGAAAAGAGAATTGAACAAAGTGTAATTAAGGGAACTGTGGCCACAGATATGATGAGGCCCATAAATGTTTTTGGTGGGTATTTTGCTGAAGATATTGGCAGTATCATTGCCCTATTTTTCCAAAACATGCTCCCTATTTTTATTATTGGTTCAATATTTATCAAGGTGCCAAAAATGGCGGATATTACAGCTTTGCCATTATTTATAATCTCAGTTGTAGAATCATTTTTGATTAACTGGCTGATTGCGGCACTCTTTGGAATGATTGCATTTACAGCAATTAATATTGACGCTCTTATTCAGGTGAAAAAGCATCTTCTTAGACTTTTGTCAGGAAGTATTATTCCTGTTTGGTTTTTCCCGGAAAAGGTGGCAAATGTTTTAGAGGTACTGCCATTTGTTTACATTTATCAATTGCCACTTTCTATTTATATAGGAAAGGGTGATAGAGCAGACCAGATTAGGGGAATGGAAATACAGTTTGTGTGGCTTGTGATACTTGCTGCTATTTTCTTGTATGCTCAAAAGCGAGCAACTAGAAAAGTGATGGTACAGGGAGGCTGATGATGAAAAAAGGATTTAAAGAACTGTGCCATTATATGGACGTGACAGGCCAGTGTATCAAAATGGCATTTATGACAATAATCGAATATCCATCAAGTATAGCAGGATGGCTCATATCAAATCCCCTGCAGTTTATTATGGGATTTGCCATTATAAAATTCGTAGTGGAATCCTTTGGAGAGATAAATGGATGGAACTATGGGCAGCTGGCATTTTTATACGGAATTTCAGTTATTTCCCATGCTCTTTCCATGATATTTTTTGTCCAGGGATGGTTTATGGGCTACTACGTAATTTATGGAGATTTCGATAAGTATTTGACCAGACCACTTGGTGTGCTTTATCAATTCTTTTTTACAAATATAAATATATTCGGAATTACGGATTTGATTCCAGGAATCATCGTATTTATCTATGGCTGTGTAAAATGTCAGCTTGCCATAACGCCACTTTTTCTGGTGCAGGTAATTATCATGCTGGTAGGGGCGACTCTAATAAGAGGTGGTATATATATATTGATTGGAAGCACATCTTTTCACACCCGAAGTGCAGTGGATTTTGGCCAGTACACACAGGAGATTATGGACAAAACCACCATGTATCCAATATCCATGTATCCTGAGAGTATGCAGTTTATTTTGACCTATTTAATCCCTGTGGGTTGGGTATCATTTTATCCGGTGTCATCACTACTTGGAGTAGATAATTCAGTGTTAAATGGCCTTGCTGTGCCATTTGTGACATTGCTAGTAGGATTTATTGTGATGGCTCTAGCAGGTGCTTACTTTACATCAGGACTTAAAAAATATGAAAGTGCAGGTAATTAAATATGATTAGTGTTGAGAATTTAAGCAAAGACTATTTACTTAAGAAAAAAGCACCTGGGCTTTCAGGAGCTTTAAAGGGACTTGTAAAACGTAAATACGAAGAAATACATGCAGTTAAGGATTTGTCATTTCACATTGATGAAGGAGAAATAGTTGGATTTATCGGCCCAAATGGCGCAGGCAAAAGTACCACTATAAAGATGATGGCTGGAATCCTAACACCTACAAGTGGAAATGTATTTATCAATGGAGAGGACATCACCAAGCATAGAAAAGAAGTGGTAAGAAATATTGGCGTTGTTTTTGGCCAGCGTTCTCAGCTTAACTGGGATCTTAGACTTGGAGAAAGTTTTGAGTTACTGAAGCACATTTATCAGATTAAACAGAAGGACTATGAGGCCACTCTTGATGTGATGGATGAGATACTTGGAATCAGGGAGCTTTTGGATAAGCCTGTGCGCCAGATGTCACTGGGCCAGAGGGTTAAGGGGGATTTGGTTGCGGCGATGCTACATTCTCCTAAGGTACTATTTTTAGATGAGCCGACTATTGGACTTGATGTATCATCTAAGTTTGCTCTTCGCACATTTATCAAAGAAATAAATAAAATCAAAAAGACAACAGTAATACTCACCACCCACGATTTAGGAGATATCGAGGAATTGTGTGAGCGTCTAATCATCATCAATCACGGTGTGATGATGGAAGATGGTAATCTATCTCAGATTGTGGATAGAATCGCACCATACAAGACTCTAGTGGTGGAGTACTATGATGACATTGCACCTGAGCATGTTAGATGTGAAATGATAGAGCACGAGGGCAATATAGCAAAGTACAAATTTATGAAACAGGAGACCACCGCAGCAGAGATTATCGCAGATCTATCAAAGGAGAAGAATATCAAGGATGTTTCTATCGAAGAGGCAGGCATAGACGATATCATAAAGATTGCATATGGTGCCTAGGTCCCAAGGAGGAATAAGTTATGAAAAATCGTACTACACAGTTAATTTACCAGACAGCATATTGCACGCTGGGAGTTGTTGGAATTGCAGCAAGCTTAGGCTTTTTTGAGCATGTTTTCAGATGGGATTTTTACATTATGTATACGAATCTCAGCAATTACTTTTGCATATTCATTATGCTTGCTGAGCTTATACAGACAGCCCGCAAAAAAGAGGATAGCTATGTGACTGTCAGCCCAGCTTTAAAATTCATTGGTATGCTTGGAATATTGCTGACATTTTTAGTTTTTAATATTTTGCTTGCAGGTGCTCCGGGAAGAGATCCTGCGGCAAATTTTAAAGTGGCAAGTGTACTTGCCCATATTGTGTTGCCTATTATGTACACACTGGATTGGTTCTTATTTTATGAGCGAGGCAAGACCAAACTGTTTTATCCATTTGTTTCGGTGCTGTTTCCTATAGCATATTTGGGCTATGTATTTATTCATGCTGCGGCCCATGGATTTGATTCAACCATTACAAATTATTTGGGGGCAGACCCACTTATCTATCCATACTTTTTCCTGAACCCAGATAGAGTAGGAAATATGGGAGTTTTAAAGTGGTGTGTCATCCTGACAGCTATATTTGCTGTAGGCGGGTTATTATTTGTTGGAATTGATAAGCTTTTTGGACGCAAGAATAAATAGTGTTTTGAGATCAATGTGCATTTCCTTATTGGAAGCATGGGGGGACTATGTTTTTCAAGAAAAAGCTAGAGAAAAAAACTTATGATATATCTGAGAAAAGGCCTGTGATAAAAGCCAGCATTTGTACAGGAGAGCAGGTTGCTGGGTTTAAGAATTTAGCCACAGGAGCTTTTGAAGAAGTGATGCTTATAAAGAACCAAGAAGACTTAACCCTGTTTAAGGAGACCTATGGCATCACAGGAGAAATAGAGAAGATTTATTGATTGAAATGGAAATATTATTGAGAACCCGCAAAAAAGAAATTCCAAAAGGATAAAATATTTAAGTGCTCTTTTTTATTTTGGTCCACTAACCCCGTCCCCTAGGTCCAAAATCTGCCACTTTTTGTGGCAGATTTTTTTATTGATAGTGTATAATAGATGGTTAGAAGAGGCTAACTGATTATTATTATACTAGAAGAGGAGACGTGACATGAAGACTATCAAAAAAATGTTTGCTTTCAAAGATTTTTACAAGGATCTCATTGAAAAATATGGAATCAATAAAGCTGATGAAATATGGAGTTTTGCAGAAGAAGAATATTGTAAAATGGTGGAAACTGAACCAAATGCAGATAGTTCCACTTTACAATTTGCTTTTCCTGCAGTGGCACTATATCGTGCAGTGGAGAAATATTCACCTAACGATGCCCTTACGGTAACTCGTAGCTATGGAACAAAGGCTGGGTTAAAGTTTAAAAGTTTTTTTCAAAAGATAACTAGCATACCAGGTATACCAACTCTTATGTGGAAAAACATGGATAAAATAGCTGGTAAAATGAGTGATGGCTATGATGTCTGCAATCTTGAGGTGACACAAGATAAATGCTTTATGGATGTAATTAGATGTCCGCTTTATGATAAGGCAGTAGAACTGGGGACTCCTGAGGCGGTACAAATGATTTGTTGCATGGATAAGGAGTACATGACTGGTTTTAGAGGAATTGATTATAAGAGAACAAAATCAGTAGCTGAAGGGGATGACTGCTGCGATTATAGGCTAAGAAAGGCTATTAAGTAGCAGGAAAAGAGCAGTTTTAGGAGGAGAGAAATGGGTGACAAGATTAAAAATGCGTATCATGCTTCAAAAGATATATATGATGATGTATTAACTCAGGGGAATTTTCTCAGCAAACTATACATTAAATTCTTCTGGAGTGGAACTGATGATAATGAGATAGCAAGAAAAATACTGGCTTATGTACCTGATAATTTTGATGGCACTCTATTGGATGTGCCTGTTGGAACTGCAGTTTTCACAGAGGAGAAATGGAAAACTCTGAAAAGCGCTAAAATCACTTGCTTGGATTATAGCGAGGATATGCTAGACAAGGCTAGGAGAAGGCTTGGAGATTGTTCTCATGTTTCTTTTATCCAGGGGGATGTAGGGCAGTTGCCTTTTGATGATGAAGACTTTGATATAGTTGTGAGCATGAATGGATTTCATGCATTTCCTGATAAGGAAAAGGCATTCCAGGAGACTAGTCGTGTCCTGAAAAAGGGTGGTAGTTTTATTGCTTGCTTCTACATAAGAGGTAAATCAAAGCGCACTGATTGGCTTGTGAAAAATATTTTATCGAAAAAAGGATGGTTTACTCCGCCTTTTCCTGATGAGGAGGAATTGGTTAGGACATTAAATGAACTATATGCTACAGTAGAGTATAATGTGGATGGTTCCATAGTGTATTTCAAGTGTGTAAAATAGAAAATGGACCACTAACCCCGTCCCCTATGTTCATATTTGAGGAGGAATAATGGTAAGTATATTATTTGTGTGCCATGGTTCGATTTGCAGATCGCCAATGGCTAAATATGTGTTGCAGGATATGGTTGATAAGAGGGGCATAGCAGGAGATTTTTATATTGATTGCGCTGCTATGACTTATGAGGAGATAGGAAATCCAGTGTATCCGCCAGTGAGACAGGTGTTAAATAGCAAGGGCATAAACTGCGATGGTTATGCAGCTCGTCATGTCCGTAAAGACGAATATAGAGAATATGATTTTATAATTGGAATGGATGCGGAAAATATGAGGGACTTGAATTATGAGTTTGGTCCGGATCCAGATGATAAGATATATAGACTTTTAGATTTTTCTGATAGACCAAGGGACATCGATGACCCTTGGTACACAAGAAAATTTGATAAATGTTATGCAGAAGTAGTGGAAGGCTGTGAGGGTCTTCTTAAGAGGCTAGGATACTAAAATGGACCCCTAACCCCGTCCCTCTAGACCACTATTCGTTGAATTATTTCGGCTGCCAGCTGATTTCTCGTGATTGTTGCCTGATTAGGAGAAAAAATGCTGGTGGCTATATTTTTAATGTCTTCTGGGAATGCAGTGATATCGGAGTCGAAATTGATTCCAATTCCTACAACAATCCACTGGATATCGCCAGTTTCAAACTCAGTGCCAGCTTCTGTGAGAATTCCACAAATCTTTTTATCATCAATAAATAAATCATTGATAGGCTTTAGAGTAGGTCGAACACCGGCTAAGGCCTCTATAGCGTCGCAGACAGCTGTGCCAGTGCTGATGGTAATATCATCTGGCTTAAGAGTCTTAAGAAATTCTGGGCGCAGGATAATACTTAAATACAATCCACCCTTTGGAGAATAAAAGCTGTGGTCCTTGCGGCCTCTACCTTCTGTCTGCTCATTGGCAATAACTAAAGTACCATGTGAAGCTCCGCCGATAGCCAGCTCTTTTGCAATTCTATTAGTGGAATTTGCGATATCGTATATACGAATTAAATTGGCACCTCTATATCGTTTTTGATAATCATTATTTAGATAGGAAATGATGCCTGCCTCAGAGAGAATGTCATTTCCTTCTTTTAATTTGTAGCCCTTGTTGCTAATAGCATCAATTTCATATCCAGACTTTCTAAGCTCGTTGATGATTTTCCAGATTGCATTGCGGGAAAGCCCTAATGAAGAAGCTATAGATTCTCCTGAAATATAGGTCTGTTTATTTGATTCTAATAATTCTAATACCTTGTCTTTTGATGCCATTGTAGCTCCTCATTGTTACTTTAAAGTGTGAAAGTTGACTAAACACCTACATGTATTTTAGAAGTATTTGGGCTATTTTGTCAAAGATATCAAAAAGGACTTTTTGTCATTGAATTTCGTGCTTTAGTGTATTAAACTGTTAAAAATGGTTTTAATTGGGAAGGACTATAATTATGGCATTCAATGTTGGTGTAATCAGAGGAGACGGAATTGGCCCGGAGGTTGTTACTGAGGCGGTTAAAGTACTTGACGCGGTAGGTGCAAAATTTGGACACGAGTTTAAGTATACTGAAATTCTTATGGGCGGATGCTCAATCGATGCATGTGGTGAGCCCCTTACAGATGAGGCTATTGCACAGGCTAAGGCAAGTGATGCAGTGCTCATGGGTTCTATTGGTGGAAACACTTCTACAAGTCCTTGGTATAAGTTACCAGCGGACAAACGTCCAGAGGCTGGACTTCTAAAGCTTCGCAAGAGCCTTAATCTATTCGCTAATTTGCGACCAGCATATTTATATAATGAATTAAAAGAAGCATGTCCACTTAGAGATGACATTATCGGAGATGGCTTCGATATGATGATTATGAGAGAGCTAACAGGTGGTCTTTACTTTGGAGAGCGCTCTACAAAAGAGGAGAATGGCCAGCTTGTGGCAAGAGATTCTCTTACATATTCAGAAAAAGAGATTCGCCGAATTGCTAAGCGCGGTTTCGATATTGCAATGAAGCGTCGCAAGAAAGTTACTTCAGTTGACAAGGCTAACGTACTTGATAGCTCACGTCTCTGGAGAAAGATAGTAGAGGAAGTAGCTGCAGATTATCCAGAGGTTTCATATGAGCACATGCTTGTAGATAACTGCGCAATGCAGCTTGTTAAGGATCCACGTCAGTTCGATGTTATCCTTACTGAGAACATGTTCGGAGATATTTTATCAGATGAGGCTTCCATGGTTACCGGTTCCATCGGAATGCTTTCATCAGCTTCGCTAAATGATACAAAATTTGGTTTATACGAGCCATCAGGCGGAAGTGCACCAGATATTGCAGGTAAGGGCATTGCTAATCCAATAGCTACAATTCTTTCAGCAGCTATGATGCTTCGCTACAGCTTTGATTTAGATGCTGAGGCAGATGCAGTGGAGAACGCTGTCAAGCAGGTGCTTAAGGATGGCTATCGCACAATCGATATCATGCCTCGTGACGGTTCAGCCGTAAAGCAGGTAGGCACCGTCGAAATGGGTGACTTAATCGTAGAACGTTTATAGAATTTAAATGAGCTGGTAGGTAACAAGCTCTTAGATTTCTCAAGCGAATCGTGTTAGATGAGCGGAGAAATACTAAGGCTTGTGGCCGTAACCAGCGGATTATAATACTAGGAGGAGTCAATAAATGAGAAGTGATAATGCGAGAGCTGGCATGCAGCAGGCACCAGCTAGATCTTTGTTTAATGCTTTGGGATTTACACCAGAAGAAATGAAAAAGCCTATGGTAGGTATTGTATCTTCATACAATGAGATCGTACCAGGCCATATGAATATTGATAAGATTGTAGATGCAGTAAAGCTCGGAGTTGCTGAGGCAGGCGGTGTTCCTGTAGTATTCCCAGCTATTGCAGTTTGCGATGGTATTGCAATGGGACACATCGGTATGAAGTATTCCCTTGTAACTCGTGACTTGATTGCTGATTCTACAGAGTGTATGGCACTTGCTCATCAGTTTGATGCGCTTGTTATGGTTCCAAACTGTGACAAGAACGTACCAGGACTTCTTATGGCTGCAGCAAGACTTGATCTTCCTACAGTATTTGTTTCAGGTGGTCCTATGCTTGCAGGTCATGTGGGTGGACAGAAGCGTTCCCTTTCTTCTATGTTTGAGGCAGTTGGCGCTCACGCAGCTGGCAACATGACAGAGGATGAGGTAGAGAACTTCGTTGAAAATGTATGTCCTACATGCGGAAGCTGCTCAGGTATGTACACAGCTAACTCAATGAACTGCCTTACAGAGGCTCTTGGAATGGGACTTAGAGGTAATGGTACTATTCCAGCTGTTTATTCAGAGAGAATCAGACTTGCTAAGCATGCAGGTATGGCTGTTATGGATATGTACAACAAGGGTATTACAGCTCGTCAGATCATGACAAAGGAAGCAGTTTTAAACGCTCTTACAGTAGATATGGCACTTGGTTGCTCTACAAACTCAATGCTTCACTTACCAGCTATCGCTCATGAGATTGGCTTTGATTTTGATATTGAGTTTGCTAATCCTATTTCAGAGAAGACTCCAAACTTATGTCACCTTGCACCAGCAGGTCCTACATATATGGAAGACCTTAATGAAGCTGGTGGTGTATGGGCAGTTATGAAAGAGCTTGCTGATATTGGACTTCTTAATACTGACTGCATGACTGTAACAGGCAAAACTGTTGGCGAGAATATTAAAAATGCTATTAACAGAAATCCAGAGGTTATCAGACCTGTGGACAATCCATATACAAAGACAGGTGGACTTGCAGTCCTTAAGGGCAATCTTGCACCAGACGGTTCAGTTGTTAAGCGTAGTGCAGTAGTTCCAGAGATGCTTGTTCACGAGGGTCCAGCTAGAGTATTTGATAGCGAGGAAGATGCAATCGCAGCTATCAAGGGCGGCAAAATCGTTGAGGGTGATGTAGTAGTCATTCGTTACGAGGGACCAAAGGGTGGCCCTGGTATGAGAGAGATGCTTAACCCTACATCAGCTATTGCTGGTATGGGACTTGGTTCATCAGTAGCTCTTATTACAGATGGTAGATTCTCAGGCGCTAGCCGTGGTGCTTCTATCGGACACGTTTCACCAGAGGCAGCAGTTGGCGGCCCAATCGCACTTGTAGAAGAAGGAGATATCATTTCAATTGATATCCCTAACTATAAAATGACTCTTAAGGTTTCAGATGAAGAGCTTGCAGCACGTAAGGCTAAGTGGCAGCCACGTGAGCCAAAGGTTACAACAGGCTACCTTCGCCGCTACGCAGCACAGGTTACCTCAGGAAACCGCGGCGCGATTCTTCGTACACCAGAGCTTTAATCCGCTGGTTACGGCTACAAGCATTATATTACTCCGCTCAGCGTAAAATGCTTCGCTTGAGTAATATAATAGCTTGATGCCTACCAGCTCATAAATGAGTCCGTAGTTGTCAAGCTCTTTGGTTTCTTAAGCGAGACGTGTTGTCGAGCGAAGAAACGCTAAGGCTTGACGACGTAACGGACGTAAATAAGAGGAAGGTAAAGATATGTTACTCAGTGGTTCAGAGATTATAATTGAATGTTTGAAGGAGCAGGGCGTAGATACTGTTTTCGGATATCCAGGCGGAGCAATTCTTAATCTTTATGATGAGCTTTATAAGCATAAGGATGAGATTCACCATGTGCTTACAAGCCATGAGCAGGGAGCTGCCCATGCAGCAGATGGATATGCTCGCTCAACTGGAAAAGTAGGCGTTTGTCTTGCAACTAGTGGCCCAGGTGCTACCAATCTTGTAACAGGTATTGCTACTGCACACATGGATTCGGTACCTATCATTGCTATTACTTGTAATGTAAATGTGCCTCTTCTTGGTAAGGATTCATTCCAGGAGATTGATATTGCAGGTATTACAATGCCTATCACAAAGCACAATTTCATCGTTAAGGACATTAAGGATTTGGCAGAGACAATTCGTCGGGCATTTGTCATTGCAAAGAGCGGTCGTCCAGGTCCAGTACTTATCGATGTGCCAAAGGATGTTACAGCTCCAAATAATAAATACGAGTATATGCCAATGAAGCCTATCCCAGTAGGTAGAGTTAAAAAGGATATTACTGAGGCTAGCTTAAAGCAGGCAATCAAGCTTATCGATAAGGCTAAGAAGCCAGTGATTTTCGTTGGTGGTGGCGCTGTTCTTGCAAATGCTTCCAAGGAATTAAAGAAGTTTGTTGAGCTTGTGGATGCTCCAGTTTGCGATACATTGATGGGCAAGGGCGCATACTCTGGCAAGGAAGATAGATACCTTGGAATGCTTGGTATGCACGGAACAAAGGCATCTAACTTAAGCGTATCTGAGTGTGATTTGCTTATTGCAATCGGTACTAGATTTTCAGATAGAGTTCTTGGTAATCCTTCAAAGTTTGCTAGCAAGGCGAAAATTCTTCAGTTTGATGTAGATCCAGCTGAGATTAATAAAAATATAATTACAGACCATGCGGTAATTGGTGATGTTAAGGAAATTCTTTCCAGAATCAACAAGCTTCTTGAGCCAAAGGAGCATGAGGTATGGATTAAGCATACAGAGGAGCTTAAGGATAAGTATCCACTTACAATTCCTAATGAAGGCTTGTCTGGTCCATATATTGTATCTGAGGTTTATCGTCAGACTAAGGGTGAGGCAATCATCACTACAGAGGTAGGCCAGCATCAGATGTGGGCCGCTCAGTTCTATAACTATAAGAAGCCACATCAGCTTTTGACTTCAGGTGGTCTTGGAACAATGGGATACGGGCTTGGAGCTGCAATCGGTGCTAAGACTGGTAACCCAGACAAGACTGTTATCAATATTGCAGGTGATGGCTGCTTCAGAATGAACATGAATGAGATGGCAACAGCTTCTAGAGAGAAGTTGCCTATCATTGAAATAATTGTCAACAACCACGTTCTTGGTATGGTTAGACAATGGCAGACACTTTTTTATGACAAGCATTATTCAGCTACTGTACTTGACGACGGAGTTGATTATGTCAAGTTAGCAGAAGCTATGGGTGCAACAGGATATCGCGTAACAACTCAGGAAGAGTTCTCCAGCGCTTTATCGGAGGCTATGCGATCCGAGAAGCCTGTGCTTATTGACTGTATCATCAATAGTGATGAAAAGGTATGGCCAATGGTAGCACCAGGAGCACCAATAAATGAGTTTTTTGAAGAAATGTAAGGAGATTAGTGTAATGAGTAGAGTTTACAATTTTAGTGCAGGACCAGCAGTATTACCAGAGGAAGTTCTTAGAGAAGCAGCAGATGAAATGCTTGATTATAAGGGCTGTGGCATGTCAGTAATGGAGATGAGCCACCGTTCAAAAGTATTTGATGAGATTATCAAAGAGGCTGAGGCTGATATCAGAACTCTTATGAACATCCCTGATAACTACAAGGTACTTTTCCTTCAGGGTGGTGCTAGCCAACAGTTCGCAGCAGTTCCAATGAACCTTATGAAGAATAAGAAGGCAGGCTATATTATCACAGGTCAGTGGGCTAAGAAGGCATTCCAGGAAGCAAAGATGTACGGTGAGGCAGTAGAGCTTGCTTCATCTGCAGATGAGACATTCTCATATATTCCAGATTGTTCAGATCTTCCTATCACTGATGATATGGATTATGTATACATCTGTGAGAACAACACAATTTACGGTACAAAGTTCAAGACACTTCCTAATACAAAGGGCAAGGATTTAGTAGCTGACGTTAGCTCATGCTTCCTTTCAGAGCCAGTAGATGTTTCTAAGTACGGCATCATCTATGGTGGTGTTCAGAAGAACGTAGGACCAGCTGGTATGGTTATCGTAATCATCCGTGAGGATCTTATCCGTGATGATGTTCTTCCAGGCACACCAACAATGCTTAAGTATAAGACACAGGCAGACAACGACAGCCTTTACAATACACCACCATGCTATGATATTTATATCTGCGGTAAGGTGTTCAAGTGGCTCCTTAAAAATGGCGGCCTTTCAGCAATGAAGGAGCTTAACGAGAAGAAGGCAGCTATCCTTTATGATTACCTTGATTCTTCTAAGCTTTTCAAGGGTACAGTTAGAAAAGAAGATCGTTCACTTATGAATGTACCATTCGTTACAGGCAACGAAGAGCTTGATGCTAAGTTTGTTAAGGAAGCTACAGCAGCTGGTTTTGTTAACCTTAAGGGTCACAGAACAGTTGGTGGTATGAGAGCATCTATCTACAACGCTATGCCAATTGAGGGTGTAGAGAAGCTTGTTGAGTTTATGCGCGAATTCGAAAAAGCAAACGCATAAGTTAAATAAATGAGCCTGTAACTAACAAGCTATTAATTCTCTGGATGAGGCATTTTAGCCGAAGAAAGAGAAGTTAATGCTTGTGAGTGTAACAGGCGGAATAAGTTTAATAAGGAGAGAAAAATGTTTACTTACAATTGCTTAAATCCAATTTCTGATAAGGGATTAGTTAACTTCTCTACAGATTTCAAGAAGGTTGAGACAATCGGCGAGGCTGACGCTTGCTTAGTTCGTTCAGCTGCTATGCACGACCTTGAGCTTGGTGACAAGCTTAAGTGTATTGCACGTGCTGGTGCTGGTGTTAACAACATTCCTCTTGAGAAGTGTGCAGAGGATGGTATCGTAGTTTTCAATACACCAGGTGCTAACGCAAACGGTGTTAAGGAGCTTGTTTTCGCAGGAATGCTTTTAGCTTCTCGTGATATCGTTGGTGGTATCGATTGGGTAAAAGAAAATGTTGCTGATGAGAACATTGCAAAGACAGCAGAAAAGGCTAAGAAGGCTTTCGCTGGTACAGAGATTGCTGGCAAGAAGCTTGGTGTTATCGGTCTTGGTGCTATCGGTGTTAAGGTAGCTAACGATGCAACACATCTTGGTATGGAAGTTATGGGTTATGACCCTTACATTTCTGTTAACGCTGCTTGGAACCTTTCAAGAAACGTTAAGCATGTAACTAATGTAGAGGATATCTACAGAGAGTGCGATTTCATTACAGTTCATGTACCACTTGTTGATTCAACAAAGGGTATGATTAATAAAGAGGCTGTTCAGATGATGAAGAAGGGCGTTGTTATTCTTAACTTTGCTCGTGATCTTCTTGTTGATGAGCCTGCAGTATTAAACGGTATCGAGTCTGGTAAGGTTCGTCACTATGTTACAGACTTTGCTAATCCAACTACAGCAGGTAAGCCTGGTGTTATCTGTACACCACACCTTGGCGCTTCTACAGAAGAGGCTGAGGACAACTGTGCAATCATGGCAGTTAAGGAAGTTATGGATTACATGGAAAATGGTAACATTTGCCATTCTGTAAACTATCCAGATTGCGACATGGGTATTTGTACAACAGAGTCACGTGTGGCTATTCTCCACAAGAATAAGGCAGGTCTTATCGCTTCATTTACAACAATTCTTGGTAATGAGAATGTAAACGTTGAGGATATGACAAACAAGAGTCGTGGTGACTATGCATATACATTACTTGATCTTGCTGCAAAGCCAGCAGAGAGCGTAATTAACGAAATTGAGAAGGTTGACGGAGTTATTAAAGTAAGGGTGGTAAAATAATAATGGCAAGGATCGTACCATTTAAAGCAATACGACCATCTAAGGAAGAGGCTGCTGTAATAGCAGCCCTTCCTTATGATGTTTATAGCAGAAAAGAAGCTTATGAGAAGGTAAAGGAACAGCCAAATTCATTTTTGGCAATTGATAGACCAGAGACACAGTTCGCAGAGGATGTAGACATGTACTCTGATGAGGTCTACGCAAAGGCAGCATCTATGCTTAATGAGTGGGTAGATGCAGGCCGATTTATTCAGGATGATAAGCCATACTATTATGTGTATGAGCTTACAATGGATGGTCGTTCACAGACTGGAATTGTAGCCTGTGCTTCCATTGATGACTATGCTAATTCAGTTATTAAAAAGCATGAAAATACCAGAGCAGACAAGGAGCAGGATAGAATCCGTCACGTGGATACCTGCAGTGCCCAGACTGGTCCAATTTTTCTTGCATACAGAGCAGAGCCTACTATCTCAGGTATAGTTCAAAAGGCCAAAAGCAGAAAACCAGTTTATGATTTTACAGCTGAGGATGGAATCACTCATCGCTGCTGGATTATCAAGGATATGATGGACATGGCGCTTATTGCTACAGCATTTGAGAAAATGAGAGCTATCTATATTGCTGATGGACATCATAGAGCTGCCAGCGCAGTAAAGGTAGGATTTAAGCGCAGAGAAGAGAATCCTGGACACACAGGCAAGGAAGAATTCAATTATTTCTTGTCAGTTCTTTTCCCAGATGAGGAGCTTAAGATTTACGACTACAATCGTGTCATTAAGGATTTAAATGGACTTGCTCCAGAGGAACTTTTAGAGGAGCTTGATAGCATTGTTGATATTATTAAAACTGACAGTGAGCCTATTAGACCAGAGGCAAAAGGTCAGTGGAGTATGCTTTTAGATGGTACTTGGTATTTATGTCAGGTTAAAAATGAACACCTTGTTTCAGACCCAGTAGAGGGACTTGATGTTTCATTACTTCAGAATTTGGTACTTCAGCCATTACTTGGAATCGAGGATCCAAAGACAGATAAGCGCATTGATTTTGTGGGAGGTATCCGCGGTTTGAAGGAGCTTGAAAGAAGATGCGCTGAGGATTGTAAAATTGCTTTTGCAATGTATCCAACAAGCATCGCAGAGTTATTTGATGTGGCAGATGCAGGACTTTTGATGCCACCTAAGTCTACTTGGTTTGAGCCAAAGCTTAGAAGCGGTTTGTTTATTCACAAGATTTAATAGGAGTAGGATATGCCAGTATTTGATTTCGCCCAGGAAGAAAAAGATAACGCAAAGGCGGTAAAGACTTACGTGACTTTTAAGTCAGATGAGCCTGATGCCACAGTTGAGCGTCCCATTTTAGTCCTTCAAAAAAAGGATGGGATGACTCATCATATCTGTGGAACATTTACCAATCCAATCACAAGAACTAGTTTTGAAATTAACACAGAAGATGGAGTGGTTTCTTCAGATATCTTAAGAGTTGATTTGCGTTTTGTAAGCCTTCTTGGATGGCTTGGAGAAAATCATATACCGGTTAGACTTTCTGGTGCAATCACAGATGAGGGCTATGCTGTATACAAAATTAGAGAGACAGGCATAGGCAATGGCAAGCTTTCATCAGATGATGGATTCCTTCAGTTTATGCTTGAGAGATTATTTGCAAGCAATGCTCCTTCAGAGGAAGAGACTGACGAGGATGAGGTTGAAGATGGTGATGATATGAAGCTTACAAGCATTCAGTCCATCACAGATTTCATTACCTGCGCCGGCAGAACTTTCCCAGATAATATTAGACTTTGGGCTAGAAGAAACCTAGCAGTTGCAAAATCTGCTGAGGTTACAATCGAAGAGCGCCGCCATGCTCAGCGCGCACTTTCTATTATGACAAGCATTCAGTGGAAGAGCGATTACTTTGAGGCAATTGATCCTGTAGAAGCTAGACGTATTTTAGATGAGGAACTTTACGGCCTTGAGTCAGTAAAGCAGCGAATCATGGAGACAGTTATCCAGGTTAACCGTACTCACACACTTCCAAGCTATGGTTTATTGCTTTGTGGCCCGGCAGGTGTAGGTAAGTCTCAAATCGCATATGCGGTAGCCCGTATTTTGAAGCTTCCATGGACTACACTTGATATGAGCTCAATCAATGACCCAGAGCAGCTTACAGGAAGCTCTAGAATTTATTCTAATGCTAAGCCTGGTATTATTATGGAGGCATTTTCTAATGCCAGCACCAGCAATCTTGTATTTATTATCAATGAGCTTGATAAGGCAAATTCAGGAAAGGGCAACGGCAACCCAGCCGATGTACTTTTGACTTTGCTTGATAATTTAGGATTCACTGATAACTATATGGAATGTATGATTCCAACAATGGGCGTTTACCCAATTGCCACAGCAAATGTTAAGGCTGATATTTCAGCGCCACTTATGTCTAGATTTGCAGTTATTGATATTCCTGATTACTCAGTAGAGGAGAAAAAGGAGATCTTTAAGAGATTCTCACTTCCAAAGGTATTAAAGAGAATGGGAATGTCACCAGATGAGTGTCAGGTAACTGAGGATGGACTTGATGCGGTAATGGAGAAGTTCGTTATTTCAACTGGTATAAGAAATGTGGAGCAGGCTGCTGAGCATCTTGCTGCCAATGCCCTCTATCAGATAGAAGTGGACAAGGTTAAAAATGTTGTATTTGATAGAGAAATGGTTAATAAAATTTCCTAATTTGGGTTTACAAAGAGTTGTTTTATGTGTTAAATTTTTTATGTAAATTCAAACAATTTAATTTAGCAAATATGAAAGGAGAGTAGCTATGGATAAATCGGACAGTCACGGGCGATTATTTAGCGACGAGGCATTAGATGCACATAAGAATATAGCTGCTCTTTTTAATAAATAGAGTAGTTTCATTTATATGGGTAGATTTTGTCATCGTCTATTGGTAATCCAAAAAGTCGGTGACTTTTTTTATGCATTAGTTCATGTGAAACTATGGAGAACAAAGAATTATTAGAGAACACAACTGCTGGGGAGATTATTGAATTACTTCGCTCTAATATTAGTGCTGATGAGCTAATCGAAGCTCTTGATGATTATCATGAGAATGATATAGCCGAGGCTTACGAGGCACTGGATACTGAGGACCGTCAGAGATTATTCGGTATCTTAGGTGCTGAGCGACTTTCAGAAATTTTCCCATATATTGAGGACGTCGGTGAGATTCTTGCAGAGATTACACCTGAGCAGGCTGCTGATGTCCTTGAAAATATGGATGCCGATGATGCGGTTGATGCTCTTGAAGATATCGAGGATGAGGAGCAGAGAGAACAGCTCATTTCCTTGATGGATAAGGAGGCATCTGCAGATGTCCGCTTGATTAATTCCTACGACGAGGATGAGATTGGTAGTATGATGACTACAAATTTCATCGTTGTTGGCAAGAATTTTTCCGTAAAGCAGGCCATGCGTTCTTTGATTTCTCAGTCAAAGGACAATGATAATATCAACACTATTTATGTTGAGGATGAGGACAAAAAATATTACGGAGCTATCGAGCTTAGAGATTTGATTTTAGCTCGTGATTATACTCCACTTGATGATATCATTTCCCATAGTTATCCAAGCGTTAAGGCGGATGCTTTGATTTCTGACACAATCGAAGATTTGAAGGATTACGCTGAGGATTCTATCCCAGTACTTAATCCTGCTGACGAGATTATCGGTGTTATCACATCTCAGGATATTATCGAGGCAGTAGATGATGAGATGGGTGAAGACTATGCTAAGTTGGCTGGTTTGACTGCGGAAGAGGATTTGAACGAGCGACTTGGTGAGAGTATTAAAAAGCGTATTCCTTGGCTTTTACTTTTGCTTGGACTGGGACTTGTCACAAGCTCAGTTATCGGTATTTTTGACAAGGTAGTAGCGTCAGTTGCTATTGTTGTTGTATTCCAGTCATTGATTCTTGATATGGCAGGAAATGTTGGAACACAATCGCTGGCTGTTACTATTCGAGTACTTATGGATGAGGAAATCTCTGGTCTAGAGAAGGCTAAGTTTGTCCTTAAAGAAATGCGTGTAGGTGGTACCAACGGACTGATTCTTGGTACACTAGCACTTGTATTTATTGCACTTTACCTTCACAGTCTGAAGGGACTGGCTTGGGCAGCAGCATTTAGAGTATCTGGCATTGTTGGATTTTCTCTATTTGTAGCCATGATTGTATCAAGCTTTATTGGAACTATTATTCCAATTTTCTTCCATAAGATTAAGGTGGATCCTGCGGTTGCATCAGGTCCACTTATCACAACTGTAAATGATTTGGTTGCTGTTGTAACATACTATGGTTTAGCTGGTTTGTTACTTGTAGGACATATCTAGTATAGGCGGGGGAGTTCATTATGAAGGTGCTAAATTTTGGTTCTTTAAACATGGATTACAGCTATCAGGTAGACCACATTGTAAGAGAAGGAGAGACCATTTCTTCCAAGGATTTGAAAATCAATTTGGGAGGAAAGGGCTTCAACCAGTCAGTGGCTTTGGCTAGAGCTGGAGTACCAGTTTATCACGCAGGACTTGTAGGCGAAGAGGGACTGGATTTTTATGATGCATGTCAGGATTGCGGCATCAAAACAGACTACATGCGCACGGTTACCGGCAGGTGTGGCCACACAATTATTCAGGTGGATGATGAGGGACAAAACAGCATCGTCCTCTTTGGTGGTGCCAACCAAAAGAACAGCAAGGAATTTGTTGATGAAGTTCTTAGCAACTTCTCCACTGGAGATATTATTCTCCTTCAAAATGAAATTAATGAACTTCCATATATAATTGACCAGGCTTTCGCCAAGGGGATGACCATAGTTCTCAATCCATCACCTATGGATGACAAGATTAACGACTGTGATTTAGGCAAGGTATCCATTTTCGTGTTAAATGAAAATGAAGGTGTCCAGCTTACAGGCAAATCTACTCCGGCCACAATTGTGGCGGCAATGGAGGCCAGCTTTTCAAATGCCAAAATTTTACTTACCCTTGGAAAGGATGGAGCTATTTATCACCATGGTGATGAGGAGCTATATCAGGGAGCGTTTGAGGTGGACACTGTTGATACCACTGCAGCTGGTGATACATTTACAGGCTATTTCATCTCAGGACTTATTAAGAAAATGCCTACCAGAGTCAATCTGATTCTTGCCAGCAAGGCGGCTGCTCTTGCAGTTACAAAACCAGGAGCTGCACAGTCCATTCCATTTATGTCAGAGGTGGAAATCTTTTCAATTGAACAGTAAAAATCACAATAAATAGCACCGCGTGTTGATATTGAAACATATATCAATATGTGGTGCTTCTTTTCACAATTAAATCATAAAAAACAACAAAATATTGTGGAACTTAGGGGCAAAGTAGGGTAAAATTAAATTATCAGAAAAGTTATCTACAAATTGTAGCGCTGACTGATAATTTAATATGCAAGGAGCGTGACCCCTTATGAAGAAAAACTACGTACTCGACACTAACATTTTGATTCATTGCCCTTCGGCCTTGTTTGGTTTTGATGATAATAATGTCATCATAACCACCACTACTTTGCAGGAGCTTGATTCTATGAAGACGGCTTATGCTGAGGTGGGTTATGGCGCGCGAGAGTCAATCCGAAACATCGAATCTATAGAAGGGGATTACGCCAACGGTGTGACGATGCCAAACGGCGGCACCTTCAAAATTGCAAAGGAATCTGAATTTGAGAAGCTGGTTCCAGCTGAATTCACCTTGGAAAGACCTGACAATAGAATAATTAATGGTGTGCTTGCTATTGCAAAGCAAAGCGACCTAGAGACAATACTTGTAACTAATGATATTTCAATGAGAATCAATGCTACTATGTGTGGTTGTGTTGTACAGGGTTATCACAACGAGATGATTGTCGATAACGAGAACTACACAGGACGTAGAGACATAACACCAGAGGATATCGAAAGCCCATTTAACAAGGGATTTATAGAAAATGAATTTGGTATTTGCAAGGATGGAAGTAATTCAGCCCTCTATACATTTAAAGAGGATGGCTGGCATCTGTTAAAGGACAGAGATTACTATACACCATATTGTCAGCCTAGAAATGTGGGACAGAGATTTGCCTTGTATGCACTTCTTGCAAGCCCTGATGAGATTCCACTTGTTATTTTAAAGGGTAGTGCAGGAACTGCTAAGACATTCCTTTCTCTTGCAGCTGGTCTTCAGGGATATTATCACAATGGTTACGACAGAATCATGATTACCAGAAGTAATACTCTTTCTGATAATGATTTGGGATTCTTACCTGGTGATCTTGAGGAAAAAATGACTCCACTTATTGCTCCTTTCATGGATAACCTGCAGGTACTTTTGAAGGGACAAAATGAGGAGAAGGAACAGATTAAGATGCAAATCGAGGATATGTTTGAAACAGGTATCCTGGAGATTTGTTCCCTTGCATATATGAGAGGTCGTTCTCTTGTAAACTCATATATAGTTGTTGATGAAGCTCAAAACTGTACAATCGGACAGATACTTGAAATAATTACTAGAGCAGGTAAAGGTTCAAAAGTTGTATTGCTTGGAGATCCAGATCAGATTGATTCTCCAAAGTTGGATAGAAAAAATAATGGTTTATCCTTCGCAGCAGAAAGAATGAAAGGCTCGAATTTATGCGCTCAGATTACATTTGATGAGAGCGAAACTGTACGAAGTCCACTGGCTGCAGAAGGTGCTAAGAGATTAGTTATCAAATAATTTTTTGGTATGATAAATCCTCCTTTTGGGGACTCGGCTTGACTGAGTCCCCTTTACGTTTTATACTATGGTGGTTGCGTTGTAATTTTTTTAGTGGGTGTAATATGATTAAGGAAATAGAAGGGTACGTATCAGACCTACCAAAAGGGTGCATAACAGAGACGGATATCTACACTGACAAAGGAGCTTTACTTTGTCCTAGAATGACTGTTATAGATGCAGCGATGCTTAAGAGTCTTTCTAATTACAAGGGTAGGATTCATGCGGTGATATCTTACACACCAGATGTGGTTATTGAAGATGCTGAGTCGCATGTACCAGATGAAGATAGATCTGTTATTTTTGAGGAGTCATTTAAAAAATACGCTGAGGAGACGTTGACTTCTCTATTTGTTGATGTAGACAATGTAAATTATTTGACTTCAGGAATGAATGAAGTTGGACAGGAAATTTTCCATATTATTGATAAGTCTAAAGACTTGTTTATTAATTTGGCTAATTTAAAAGTCAGCGATGAGTATACCTATAAGCATTCAGTAGATGTAGGTACCATGGCTGCTATTCTTGCTAAGGCAAGCGGAGAGTCAAAACAATTTGTACATGATATTACTATATCTGGATTACTTCACGATGTAGGCAAGGAGAAAATCCCTAGAGAGGTAATCAATAAGCCTTCGAAGCTTACTTCTGAGGAATTTGAGCTTGTTAAGACTCATCCTGTTCATGGATATAGACTTCTCATGAATTCTAATGATGTGACAGAAGAGATGCGTCAGGGTATTTTAAATCATCATGAGAATCTTGATGGTACAGGATATCCACGTGGACTTGAGGCTAGTCAGATTGGTAAGATGGGCCAGATTTTAGCTATTGTAGATGTGTATGACGCTTTAGTTACAAAGCGAACATACAAGGAAGCTAAGACACCTAGCCAGGCTATTGAAATCATGTTCACAATGAGCAATAAATTTAACATGAAATATTTTAGGCACTTTTTGTCTGTTATTAATGCATTCCCAAATGGTTCAGAGGTAATGCTTAGCACAGGCGAGAAGGCTATTGTAATGAAACAAAATAAGTCTTATCCACTTAGACCAGTTATAAAATTTGTCAATTCGGGTCAGGTTGTTAATTTGGCATCCGATCCTGGCTTTTTATCAACTGTAATACTTGATTCTGTATCATAAAATATTAGGCTAGCCCTGCGGGCTAGCTTTTTTTGCGCTTTTTTTGCGGGGATTTGCACCATAATAATAATTTTAACTGTATGACTTGAAATAGTACACGAGATGTGTATACTTAGCTTATAGACAAAATGTGTTTGTGGAGGATTGTGATATGAAAAGACGAATATCATTCATTCTTTTGATTACGATGATGGCAATGGCTCTTTGGGCATGTGATACTAAAGCTAAGAAAGATGACAATAAAAAAGAAGAACAAAAACCTGAGGCAGTTGTAGAGGAAAAGCAAGAGGAGACACCATCAGGTGTGCCAGAGTATGCTTACACAGCTGTTGAGTACGATACTGACTATCAGTATTTCCGGGGCAAGATTAAGTGCGTTCAGCTTACAGACGACAGTCATCCAAAGCTTAAAGAGGCAGTTGATAAATATTTTTCTGACAGCATTAAAAATTTTAATCAGTCCTGCGAGTCTTATCTAGAGGATTCAAAGAAGGCCAACCAGAAGCTTTCAAAGGACCAGGAAGATAATGACGGGGCAGAAAATGAATTTGTATATGATTACACTGCTCACTATAGCTATGATATTTCATGTGAGGTGACTCGTTGTGATGATAAGATCCTTAGCATCAAATTAGAAGAGTATACCTTCACTGGTGGTGCCCATGGCACTACTAATGAATATGGTGTCACATTTGACGCACAGACAGGTGAGATACTTGAAAATGATTCTTTTGACGTATTTAAAGATGTTGTCAAAGAGGAGATTTTAAATAGAATTGATAATTCTTCTGAGGAGGCAGTAAGCAGTCTTTTTGATGATTACAAGGAGACTATCGACCATCATTTTGATGCGGGCTTTGCCTCACTTGGAGTGTATTTTAATGAAACAGGAATTGTTGTAAGTTTTCAGCAGGCAGAGATTATTCCTTATGCAGCAGGTATTCCTACTTTCAATATCCCATACAGTAAATTAGTTGGATTTGACGAGAAGTACCTTCCTGAGGGAGAGTTCTATACAGTGGAGATTTCGGCAAATGGTTTTGCAGAGATGGTTGATGTAAATGGGGATGGAGAAGAGTCTCCTGTTTATCTTGAGACTATTCCTGATGAGGATTTGGGAGATTCCTATATTTTACATGTAGGTGATGACACTATAGAAAATGGTGGAGATGACGCATTTTACATGTGTACGCCTATGTTTGTGCATAGTAGCACAGGTAATTATTTTATCCTAGATTGCGTTGGTATGAGCGATTACCATACAACATATCTCTATGACGCTGATAAGAACTACAATCTAGTGCAGTCTATTCCTGGACATATTACAGATATCAGCGATGGTACATGTACAATTCAGGCAAAGGTAGATGCATTCGGCACATGGGGAGCTAAAAAGGAATACACCTACGATGGCAATGGATTTGTTACCACAGATGAGGTGGATAACTTAGATAATCTACCAAGCAAAGGTGATGATGCTATTGGTATTACACTTCTTAAAAAGCTTACATATATAGACAAGGATGGTGAACAGCAGCAGCTTTCAAAGGGAACAGTTATTTATCCTACTGCATTAGACGGAGACAAGCTTGAGTTTATGACAGAAGATGGAGCAGAAAGTGGCTATTTCACTTTTGTGTATGAAGATGGAGTTCGCTACGTGGATGGCGTCAGTGAAAATGATCTATTCGAAGGCATGCCATACGCAAGTTAATATGAGTATTAAAGAGATGACAGATTAAGAGGTCATCTCTTTTTGCGTTTCACCTATAGGATTTATTGGTGAAAAGTCTATTAAAAATGTTGATTCTTTGGTATAATTCAGTATTGTTTAAGCTTATAGCAAGTTATTATGTTTATATAGATAGGAGATACAATGAGAATCGGTACAGGTTATGATGTACATAAGCTGGTGGAGGGCCGAGACCTTATTATTGGTGGCGTGAAAATCGACCACACTTTAGGCCTTCTAGGTCACTCAGATGCTGATGTACTTTTACATGCGATAGCAGATGCTGTTCTTGGAGCAGCAGGACTTAAGGATATAGGAGCACATTTTCCAGATACTGACCCTAAGTACAAGGGGGCAGATTCCATGAAGCTTTTGGAGCAGGTTAGAGAGCTTGTTATGGACAATGGATACGTGGTTGGCAATGTAGATGCTACGGTTATTGCTCAGCGACCAAAGCTTCGACCTTTCATAGAGCAGATGGAAGCCAATGTTTCCAAGGGTCTAGGCATCGATGTAGAGCAGGTTAATATTAAGGCTACCACAGAAGAACACCTTGGATTTACAGGCCGCGAGGAGGGCATAAGTGCTCAGGCAGTCTGTTTGCTTTACGAGTTTTATGACGGTAGCAATGTGGTGTTTGACAGCGGACGCAATTGTGGAGGCTGTAGCGGCTGTCCAAGGAACCAGAGCTAACCGTGGTAATAACAGATACAATTTTCAGGATATATTAAGCAGATATTTATGGCATGTGTTCTACAAAAGACCTTTGAACAACATCGGTACTTAGAGAGGCATCGCCGAACTTAGTACCGCTATGTTGTGACAAGAGCGAAAGCGTGTCTTGGTAGAATATATGACATAAATATTTGCAAGTGACAAATGCAGACTAGGAGAATAAATATGTTTAAATTTTATAATACTTTGAGCAGAAAAATTGAGGAGTTTAAGCCTAATGAGGAGGGCAAGGTTGCAATGTACACCTGCGGCCCTACTGTTTATCATTTTGCACATATTGGAAATATTCGTACATACATTATGCAGGATGCACTTATCAAGTCTCTTGAGTATGCAGGCTATGATGTTAAGCGTGTCATGAATATCACTGATGTAGGTCATCTTTCATCAGACGCAGATACAGGTGAGGACAAGATGGTTGCTGGCGCTAAGCGTGAGCACAAGACTGTTATGGAGATTGCAAAGTTCTATACAGATGCTTTCTTTAAGGATTTTGATGCAGTTGGCAATAAGCGTCCAGACGTAGTAGAGCCTGCAACTAACTGCATTCCTGAGTTTATTGAGATGGTTGAGACTCTTATTAAAAAGGACTATGCGTATGTAGCTGGTGGCAATGTTTACTTTGACACAAGCAAGCTTTCAGATTATTATGTATTCTCTTCATCAGTTGAGAAGGAAGCACTTGAAATTGGTGTTCGTGATGATGTAGAGGAGGATACAAATAAAAAGAATAAGACCGATTTTGTTCTTTGGTTTACAAAATCAAAGTTTGAGGATCAGGCTCTTAAGTGGGATAGCCCATGGGGCGTTGGATACCCAGGTTGGCACATTGAGTGCTCATGCATTTCAATGAAGCACCTTGGAGAATATATGGATATCCACTGCGGTGGTGTTGATAACATTTTCCCACATCACACTAATGAGATTGCTCAGTCAGAGGCATATCTCGGTCATAAGTGGTGCAATTACTGGTTCCATAGCAATCACCTTAATGACCAGTCCGGAAAGATGTCAAAATCAAAGGGCGCAATCCTTACTGTTTCTGTTCTTCAGGAAAAGGGATATGATCCACTTGTTTATAGATTCTTCTGCTTACAGTCACACTACCGTAAGCCACTTGTATTCTCTTGGGAGAATTTAGATAACACAGTTCAGGCTTACAATAAGCTTGTTAAGCGTGTAGCTGAGCTTAAGGCAGAGGGTGCTGTTGATGAGGCAGTGAAAAAGGAATTTGAGGAGAAGTTCTGCGAAGCAGTTTCAAATGATTTGAACACTTCAATGGCTATCACAATTCTTTACGATGCTCTTAAGGCAGACACTAACGACGCTACAAAGCTTGCACTTGTTGGGAGCTTTGATAGAGTTCTTTCACTTGATTTGATTGGCCATTCTAAGGCTCTTGGCACAGGTACTGAGGTAGATGCAGAGCTTGAGGCCTATATTAATGATGCTATTGCACGTCGCGCAGAGGCTAAAAAGGCTAAGGATTTTGCTACTGCAGATGCTATCCGTGATGAACTTTTAGCTAAGGGTGTTGAAATTAAGGATACTCGTGAAGGAGTAGTATGGAAGCTAGTTTAAATGATTATTTAAATAGCAAATTTGATATTGAACCAAAGGATATTAGGACATATTCGCCCTTGACTCTTGCGTATATTGGAGATGCCATATTTGATGTGGTGATTCGCTCCATTCTTGTTAACAAGGGCAACACTGCAGTGAATAAATTACACCAGCGTGCGAGCGCAGTGGTTAAGGCGCCTACTCAGGCTAAGATGGCGGCAGTTCTCATGGATGATTTCACTGAGGAAGAGGCTGACTGGTATAGGCGTGGACGTAATTCCAAGCCTCACACCAAGGCAAAAAATGCCACCACAATGGACTACCTTGAGGCTACAGGATTCGAGGCTGTGATGGGATACTTGTATCTGACTGGCGATATGGACCGTATATGCGAATTGGTTAGCCGTGGCATTGAGCTTACGGGACTGGATATTTTAGATTAGAGGAAATATATGGAAGAAAGTAGAATTGTAGAGGGCCGCAATGCTGTCCTCGAGGCTTTTAGAAGTGGTAAAACTATAGATAGACTTTTTGTCTTAGAAGGCTGTAAGGATGGCCCTGTGCAGACTATCCTTCGTGAGGCAAAAAAGAGTAAAGACACTGTTATTAGCTTTGTGAAAAAGGAACGCCTTGATCAGCTTTCAGAGACTGGCAAGCATCAGGGAGTTATTGCCTATGCTGCAAGCTATGATTATGTGGAGCTTGACGAGATTATGGCAAAGGCTAAGGAAAAGGGTGAGGACCCATTTCTTATTATCCTTGATAATATAGAAGACCCTCATAACCTAGGCGCTATTATTCGTACTGCAAATCAGGCTGGCGCCCATGGCGTAGTTATTCCAAAGCATAGAGCAGTTGGACTTACAGCTACAGTTGCTAAGGCATCTGCAGGTGCTATTAATTACACTCCAGTTGCCAAGGTTACCAACATTTCCAAGACTATGGAGGAGCTTAAGGAGCAGGGCATGTGGTTCGTATGTGCGGATATGGGTGGCACTACAATGTATGACCTTAATCTTACAGGTTCGATTGGTCTTGTTATTGGAAACGAAGGACACGGCGTATCTGATTTAGTCAAGAAGAATTGTGATATGGTTGCAAGCATTCCTATGTACGGCGACATCGATTCTCTTAATGCGTCAGTTGCATGTGGCGTTCTTGCATACGAGGTTGTTCGACAGAGAATTAATAAGAGTAAATAAATTGCGGGAGTGAGCTATGAACCAGAGATTGGAATACGAAAAGCTTACAGATGAACAATTAGTAAAAAAATATCAGGATGGCGATCAGGCCATCCTGAATTATATATGTGAAAAGTATAAGCCACTGGTTCTTAAGAATTCTAAGAAATATTTCCTCGTTGGCGGAGAGAATGAAGATTTAATCCAAGAGGGTATGATAGGTCTTTTTAGTGCTATCGGAGATTACGATACCGATTCGGAAGTTACATTTTTTCATTTTGCATCAATGTGTATCGATAGACAGATGATTAAGGCTATTGAGGCTAGCAACAGAAAAAAGCATTCTCCTCTTAACGCCTATGTTTCTCTTTATGATGAAGAGGGTGGGGAGGTAGAGGATACAGGCTTTACCACAGACGACCCAGCTGAGCTAATCATAGAGGCGGAGGAAAATACCACCTTGATTGATAGACTTAAGTCTAATCTGTCACCGATGGAGCAGCAGGTCTTTGATTTGTATATGCAGGATTTGGACTACAAAGAGATTGCTGTTAAATTAGGCAAAACTGAAAAATCAATAGATAATACACTTACAAGAATCAAACAAAAAGCAAGAGGTTTATAAAGATAAAGCCTGAGCCTTATCCCTTAAAGGGGATAAAGTTCAGGCTTTCTGTTTTTAAATACTGCAAATTCATTGAATCCACAATCCTTTAATATAGAAGGAACCTTGTCAAAATCTGCGGCTACGTCTTCTGGAACATGGGCGTCAGCACCGATTGTAATAAGCTTGCCTCCTAGGTCATGGTATCGCTTGATTATACTAGCTGCAGGATTTGGGTTATTCATACCCTTTCTGAAAGCAGCTGTATTAACTTCTAGTGCTTTATTATTTTTTACGAGCTTTTCTAGTATTGCATCTACCACTTCTTTGTATGGTTCATAAGTATTATTTTTGAATACTGGGTCAGGTGAATATCTAAAGGCATAATCCAGATGTCCCACAGAGTCAAAATTCAAAAAGCTATTTATATTATCAAGAATGCACTCATAGTAAGTGGTCATAAGCTTTTGTGGGTCAACATTTTCCCAAGTGCCAGGGAAATATGGGTCCTGTCCATATATGAGATGAGTGCTTCCAATGACAAAATCAAAGGGATAGGTCTCTACTATAGTATCGTTTTCTTTTGCGGCGATTTCCTGAATGCCCACTTCTATACCAGTAAGAACTGTGAAATTCTCATCCGAAATATCAAGAGCAGTCTGATGTTGCTTTGTAAAATAGTCTTCAACATCTAAATCGAAAAAACCATATTCCTTAGGGTAGTGTAAATCGAGATGGTCTGTGAAGGTGAGTCCTCGTAAGCCTCTTGATTTGGCTGCCTTAATCATTTCCAGAGGATCAGTGTCGCTGTCCCCGGAAAACCAACTATGCATGTGATTATCCCATAGCATTATAAGTCCCTCCTTTGTGTGAGCATGAGTTTATGAAAGCCACTCTTGCGAGTAACATAATGATATATGAAGCTACCTTATCTAGCAAGCTAGAAGATGAGTAATATTTATCACTATTTTATAAGAGTGGTGATGAGATTAAAGCAGATTGAGAAAAATTTAACAATATTTGATTTTGGGGTTGAATTATAAAGTGCTTTTGTATAAAATAAAGTGCATACGGGGCTAATTTTCATGGTTGGCCCAGAAAAATAATTTTTTAAAAGAATCTTTAGGAGGATTTAAAAATGGCAGTAAGAGTAGCAATCAACGGTTTTGGCCGTATCGGACGTCTTGCATTCCGTCAGATGTTCGGCGCAGAAGGTTACGAAGTAGTAGCAATCAACGACTTAACTAGCCCAAAGATGTTAGCACATCTTTTAAAGTACGATTCATCACAGGGAAAGTACGAGCACGCTGATGAGGTTTCATCTACAGATGATTCAATCATCGTATGTGGCAAGGAGATCAAGATTTACGCATTCCCAGATGCAAACAATTGCCCATGGGGAGACCTTAAGGTAGACGTAGTTCTTGAGTGCTCAGGTTTCTACACATCAAAGGAAAAGGCACAGGCTCATATCAATGCTGGTGCTAGAAAGGTTGTTATCTCTGCTCCAGCAGGAAACGATCTTCCTACAATCGTTTACAATACAAACCACACAACACTTAAGGCTTCTGATAACATCATTTCAGCAGCTTCATGTACAACAAACTGCTTAGCACCTATGGCTGACGCACTTAACAAGTACGCTCCAATCCAGTCTGGTATCATGGTAACAATCCATGCTTACACAGGTGATCAGATGACACTTGATGGCCCACAGAGAAAGGGTGATCTTCGTCGTTCACGTGCAGCAGCAGTTAACATCGTTCCTAACTCAACAGGTGCAGCTAAGGCTATCGGTCTTGTTATCCCAGAGCTTAACGGAAAGCTTATCGGATCTGCTCAGCGTGTTCCTACACCAACAGGTTCTACAACAATCCTTACAGCTGTAGTTAACAAGAAGGACGTTACAGTTGAGGGTATCAACGCAGCTATGAAGGCAGCAGCTAACGAGTCATTCGGTTACAACGAGGATGAGATCGTTTCTTCAGATATCGTAGGTATGAGATTTGGTTCTCTCTTCGATGCTACACAGACAATGGTATCTAAGGTTTCTGATGATCAGTACGAGGTACAGGTTGTTTCTTGGTATGATAACGAGAACAGCTACACATCACAGATGGTACGTACAATCAAGTACTTCTCAGAGTTAGCTTAAAAAATTGTCTATTTGTCCATCTGCTTCGTTATGTTTCGCTCGCAGTACTTAGTACAGCGTCGCTCACATGCCTTGCATATGGCCGAATATCCTAATTTTTGGATTTTTATGGGTCCGGTCCTTATGGACCGAGCCCTTTTTTCTTATTACGGAATCGTTCCCGTACGGTCTATTATGGGTCCGTTCCCGTACAGTTAAAATGAAAATTTTATACTTAGATGAGCCTGTAGATAACAAGCTCTTAGGTTTCTGAATGAGACGTGTTAGTCGAAGGAAGAAACTCTAAGGCTTGTTAGTGTAACAGGCGGACTAAGTTTATAAGGAGGATTTTAAAATGGCATTAAACAAAAAGACAGTTGATGATATCAACGTAAAGGGCCGTCGCGTTCTCGTTCGTTGCGATTTCAACGTACCACTTAAGGCTGGTGAAATCACAGATGATACACGTATCAAGGCAGCTCTTCCTACAATCAACAAGCTTATCGCTGATGGTGGAAAGGTTATCCTTTGCTCACACCTTGGTAAGGTTAAGAATGGTCCTAACGAGGGCGAGTCACTTGCACCAGTTGCTAAGAGACTTTCAGAGAAGCTTGGTAAGGAAGTTAACTTCGTTTCTGATTACAACGTAACAGGCGAGGCTGCTACAGCAGCAGTTAACGCTATGAAAGAGGGAGATGTAGTTCTTCTTCAGAATACTCGTTTCCGTGGCGAGGAAGAGACAAAGAATGGTGAGGCATTCTCTAAGGAGCTGGCTGATCTTGCTGATGATTATGTATGTGACGCTTTCGGTTCATCACACAGAGCACACGCTTCTGTAGCTGGTGTTACAAAGTTCATCACAGCTAAGGGTGGTTCTAACGTAGTTGGATACCTTATGCAGAAGGAAATCGACTTCCTTGGCAACGCTGTTGA
>JAFYYR010000028.1 GCA_017557435.1 Pseudobutyrivibrio sp.
AGCCTTCATATCAGCAAGCTGGAATGCTGTGTTCTGGAATGCAGCGATTGGACGACCAAACTGCTTTCTTTCCTTTACGAAATCGATTGTTGCATCGATTGAGCCCTCGCCAATACCAAGAGCCTGAGCAGCGATACCAATACGTCCACCATCAAGTGTGTGCATAGCGATACCAAATCCCTTACCTCTTGGTCCAAGGATGTTATCCTTTGGAATACGGCAATCCTGGAAGATAAGCTCGTATGTAGAAGAAGCACGGATACCCATCTTCTTCTCCTTTGTACCGAATGTAAATCCTGGTGTATCCTTCTCAACGATGAAAGCAGAGAACTTCTTAGACTTACGTCCCTTAGCATCCTCAACAATATCTGTTACAGCGAATACGATGTAGATATCAGCTTCCTTACCGTTTGTGATGAAGCACTTAGAACCGTTAAGTACCCAAGAATCTCCATCCTCTACAGCCTTACACTGAGCACCCTGTGCATCTGTACCAGCACCTGGCTCTGTAAGTGCGAAAGCACCAAGCTTCTTACCACTAGCAAGTGGAACTAAGAACTTCTGCTTCTGCTCTTCTGTACCGTATGTAAGAATAGGATCGCAGCAAAGTGATGTATGTGCTGAAACGATAACACCTGTTGTACCGCAAACCTTTGAAAGCTCCTCTACACACATAACGTATGTAAGAACATCACAGCCCTGTCCGCCGTACTCCTTTGGAATTGGAATACCCATGAAACCGTACTTCATCATCTTCTCAACGTTTTCACGAGGGAACTGCTCTGTCTCATCAATTTCCTGAGCAAGTGGCTTTACTTCGTTCTGAGCGAACTCTCTGAACAACTGTCTAGCCATCTCATGCTTTTTGTCTAATGTAAAATCCATGATCTGAATCTCCTTATATTTTATAGAATCTATTGCAACCAAGTCTTACATGCTCCCGCAGGGCACCCTCCGCACTTTCGCGAGGGTCCTCCCGCCGGCGTAGGTCCTCCCTCGCTCGGCACGGCGCCTCCCTGCTCGCGCTTGCCTTGGAATGCATGCAATAGATTCATTTAGTTTACATTAAAGCCCTATGGCTTAATTACGATTTACTGTGCATCAACTGCTGTCTTAGTACGATCTGCGTTGTATACGTAGAATCCCTTACCAGACTTAACACCAAGGTTACCGCCACGAACCATCTTACGAAGAAGTGGACATGCACGATACTTGCTGTCGCCTGTCTCGTTGTAAAGAACATCCATGATAGCAAGGCAGATATCAAGGCCGATGAAATCACCAAGCTCAAGTGGTCCCATTGGGTGGTTAGCACCAAGCTTCATAGCAGCATCGATACCAGCGATATCAGAAACACCTTCCATCTTGATAAAAGCAGCTTCGTTAATCATTGGGATAAGGATACGGTTAACTACGAAACCAGCAGCCTCGTTAACCTGTACTGGAGTCTTTCCGATTTCCTCAGAAATCTTAACGATCTTGTCAACTGTCTCCTGTGGAGTGTTAACGCCTGCAATTACTTCAACAAGCTTCATTCTGTCAGCTGGGTTGAAGAAGTGCATACCGATCATTGGACGGTTAAGACCGTTACCAATCTCAGTGATTGAAAGTGAAGATGTGTTTGAAGCGAAGATGCAATCAGCCTTAGCGATCTCATCAAGCTCCTTAAATGTAGTCTTCTTAACTTCCATGTTCTCGAATGCAGCCTCAACGATGAGGTCGCAATCCTTGCAAAGGTTCTCCTTAAGGCCTGGAGTGATCTTAGCTAAGATAGCATCTACAGCTGCCTGCTCCATTTTACCTTTCTCAACAAGTCTTGCATAACCCTTAGCAATCTTGTCTTTTCCGCCTTCAGCCCACTCCTGCTTAATATCGCAAAGAGCTACTTCATAACCATCAACCTGAGCAAATGCCTTAGCAATACCCTGGCCCATTGTACCTGCGCCAATTACGCCTACTTTCATTTTTATTCCTCCTAATATTTTAGTCCGCGCCAGCTTATACAATCTTCAAAGCTCCCGCAGGCCACCTCCCATACTCGAGTAAGGAAACCTTCCCGCCCGGTGTAGGCCCCTTCCTTACTCGGCATGGGGCCTTCCTGCTCGCGCTTTTGAAGATTGCTTAAGAAGCTGTCGCTCACTTAAATTTTTTAGTTTGTTGAATAAGATAAATATTCAAAAGTCGCTTATCGTCTATACGATTATGCGATTAGCCTTCGTACTTCTCGATGATAGTAGCACAACCCATACCACCACCGATGCAGAGTGTAGCAAGACCCTTCTTGTACTCTGGATTGTGAATCATATCGTAGATAAGTGTTACGAGGATACGAGCACCTGAAGCTCCAACTGGATGTCCAAGAGCGATAGCACCACCGTTTGGATTAAGCTTCTTAAGATCGAAGCCAAGATCCTTACCTACTGCAACTGACTGTGCAGCAAATGCCTCGTTTGCCTCATATACATCAAGATCATCAATTGTAAGACCAGCCTTAGCAAGAGCCTTCTTTGTTGCTGGAACAGGACCAACACCCATGATCTCTGGAGCACATCCGCCAAGTGCACCAGCTACGAATGTAGCGAGTGGCTTAACACCAAGCTCCTTAGCCTTCTCCTCTGACATAACAACAAGTGCAGCTGCACCATCGTTGATACCAGAAGCATTACCAGCTGTAACAACTCCGTCTGGATATAAAGCCTTAAGCTTTGCAAGACCTTCGATTGTTGTACCAGGTCTTGGGCCTTCGTCTGTATCGAAGATAACTGTCTCTTTCTTCTTCTTGATTTCGATAGGAACGATCTCGTCCTTGAATGCACCAGCCTCGATAGCTGCGCAAGCCTTGTTCTGAGAGTTAACTGCGAACTCGTCAAGCTCTTCTCTTGTAAGCTTCCACTGCTCAGCTACATTATCAGCTGTCTTAATCATATGATAGTCATTGTATGCATCCCAAAGAGCATCCTTAACCATTGTATCTACTAAAGCGCCCTGGCTGTTTGATGGCCAAGTCATTCTATAACCATAACGTCCGTTTGGAAGTGCGAATGGAGCGAGTGACATGTTCTCCATACCACCTGCTACAACTACATCAGCGTCACCAGCGATGATCATCTGAGCAGCCTGGTTAACACAGTTAAGACCAGAACCACAAACAACGTTTGTTGTAACTGCTGTTGTCTCGTTTGGAAGACCAGCCTTGATAGCTGCCTGACGAGCAACGTTCTGTCCTAAACCTGCCTGGATAACGCAACCCATGTATACGTGCTCTACGTCCTCTGGCTTGATACCAGCTCTCTTAACTGCTTCCTTAATTACTGTAGCACCTAAGTCAACTGCTGGAATTGCACTAAGTGATCCACCCATAGTGCCGATTGCTGTTCTACATGCACTAGCAATAACTACTTTTTTTCCCATGTTTCTTTCTCCTTTTTAAGAAATACTTTTTTGTTTTCGGTGACCAACGTCTAGTATTTTTTCAAAATTCCGTTGTACAAATTAAACAAATTGACTTGCGAAAATCTGTTAATTTTTTAACGAAGATTCTTCAAAAAAAATAGACCTCAGTACGCCGCCGTTGTGAAAATATTAACATAACTGACTTTAAATTACAATCAAAAATTTTGTCATTATTGTATAGACAATGACTTTTTTCAGAATATTCTTCTTCCTTTTTGCCAATTCTCACACTCTGCTCGTTAAAAAATTATCAAAAAACCTTGATTTTTCGTTAAAACGGAAACTAAATGTGCTTGAATCAGTTTTTGAATTGTGTCTATCCATGTGAAAATTTTAATTAAATTCATACACGGCAAATCCCGACAAACCTTGTATAATCAACTTTTTCGCAACAAAATAGCCTATGCATTGCTAAACTCCAGCAGCTTACGCAGGTACTCGCCATATAAAATAAAGTGCAACCGCCCTTAAATGACAGTTGCACCTTCTATATTTTTAGTATTAAGAGGCAATGTAACCCTTACACAAAATTCGTAATCTTTTGCTTCTATTGAAAGGTCACCATGGTTATCTAATACGTTCTTTCTTATATTATTAATGCCAAAACCGTGATTTTCTTTATCCAGCTTTGTTGTCTCTATAGCATTAACATTTGCTATTCTTTCGATAGACATAGAATTTCTCACAGTAAGCTGGGCATATTTATTGCCTTCCCTTAAATGTATATGTATATATTTCTTTTTTTCACTGCTAATGTGCTTTTGTGCCTCAATAGCATTAACAATCATATTTGAATAAATTGATGATAGAGCAATGTCATCTATCAGAATTGGCCTCATCAATCGGCCCTCAAGCCTTAGCTCAATATCCTTTTCCAGATGCTCTGCATAATAATTTGTAAGGGCATCAATTATGGTATTCCCTATGCTAAATCCCTTGTTTACTAAAACACTGGTCTTGTCATAGAGCTTATCTATATAATTCCTAAGCTCATCATAGTTTTCATCGTCAATAAGGCTCTTCAGACAAATCATGTGATTATTCATATCGTGACGATATTTTTTCGTCTCCGCTTCCTTATCTAATAATGAAATATAATAATTTCTCTGTGTCTCATATAATTCTCGCTCGGCTTTAGCATACTCCTGCACCTTTTCAACTAACCATTTTTTATATAAAACGTTGATTTCAAGTAGCACAAGAGATAAGGCAGCAATCGAAGTGACAACCCTGGCGAAAACCCCTTTAAAATATGCTATTTGTATTAAATTATAAATGCTAAATATACATATAAATATATCTAGACAACCAATGGTGATTACATAGTCTAGGAACTTACCAACTTTTCTTCTTCTTTCATTTATAAGAGATTCTAAAAATCTTTTAGCAAGAAAGCCAAATAGAAATACAATAGAAAGCTCCACCAGATTATTTAAAACCATATCTACGCACTTATTGCCTATATGAAAATAAGCGCCATCTGGGAAAAAAGCTTTTACAGAAAGAATCAAACAATTATTAACAAGAAGCACCAGGACCGTAGATTCTATCTTGGACACTATACTGCTATCTATTATTAAAAATACAATTATATAAACTAGAAATAGCTCTATAAGGCATATTGAGCCGTATGATATCTTGTCCTGAAGTAATCCGCTTGTTGCTATGGCAGCTAAAAATCCAAACGCCACATAACGCTTGTTCTTAATCTGCAAATTAGCACATTTAATTATCCATATCGCTTCTACAATTAAAAAAGCAAACTCTATCAAGGACATAAAAAAATTCATATCAGCCTCCAAAATTCAAGTCATATTCTATGTACGCCTTTTCAAAGCTAAGTAGCTTTCTTCGAGATATTGTCAATTTTTCTCCGTTAGTCAATTCTATAATGTTCTTTGACACGTTTTTAATATTCTTAAATCCAACGATGTATTGTCTGTGTATTCTATAAAAAATCCTTTCATCTAATTCATTTTCAATTTGATCTAGTGAGACACTTTTAGTAAAAACATTGTTTGACGTATATATTTCAACAGAGCCATTAAAGGATTTTATGTATAAAATATCGCTCTGTTTAACATTGTATTTGATTCGATTGCGAAATAGCTCTAAGGTACTATTCCCTACAGTCTTGTTAATTGCAGAGACAATAGCCTCCTCAACTTCACTCTCTCTTAATGGTTTATTTAAATATCTATGGGCATTAAATTTAAACGCTTCACCGTAGCGCTTATCATTACTTGTGGCGATTATAATTTTACAATTTGGATTTACCTTATAGATGCGATTTCCTGCTCCCATGCCATCCATAACCGGCATTTCCACGTCAAGAAACGCAATATCTATCTCGTCTATATCATGCAATAAGCCTGCTGCAGAATCATAAATCTTTAACGCAAAGTATTCATCATCATCTCCATAAAGTTTTGTCAACAAAGACAAAATCATCTTTTTTGTAGCATTACAAATTTCAAGCTCATCATCGCAAATCCCTATTGTCGTTCTTCCCATAGACAAATACCCCCTAGAAAATACAAACCAATATTTCATTTACGGTATAAGTATGGTACTAAGAAAAAGCTTCGAAATCAACTTTTTCGGAGATTTTTCGCAACAATTAGTAAAAAAAGGGGCGCTTTTGCGCCCCTTTCTGTCCTTTAAAGCTGACCCACATCACTCATATCACATCTGCCGCAAATTACGGTAAGATTTCCATTTCTCATACGAATGTCGTCTAACAACTTCTTTTCCTCCAAGTCGTTTTTCAGCTTAATTCTATATTCGATCTCATACATCGAGCCCATGTTAGTGGTGCGAACTGATAACAAAAGATGTGTTTTAGTGTACTTAGCGAATAAATCATCAAAAATCTCGCTATAATCGAGATTTTCTGGAATTGTTATTCTAAGATCCTTTTCATTTGAATCTGCTTCCGCAAATTTGCAGACTGATAAGATAATATGAATAACACAGATTAATACTGTAAATATTCCTGCCAAAAGCAACTCGCCTATAGCACAAACAATTCCAATTGCCATTGCAAAGAATACAAATCCAATGTCGCGTGAACTTCCCTGCAACGATCTAAATCTTACCAGCGAAAATGCACCTACAACACCAAGTCCTGTTCCCAGATTTCCATTAACCGCAAGCATGACTACGCATACTAGAACTGGCAAGACAATAAGTGTTCTCGCAAAATTCTTTGATGTCACTCCTGTTCTCATGTATGTAACAGAAATGATAATTCCTAAAACACAAGCCACCAATGCATACCCGATAGCTCCCCAAATTGATAAACTAGTATCTGTGCCTGATGACACAAATGCAGAAAAAAATGATTCCATTAGTCCTTCTCCCTTTTGCAAATTATTAGATTACTGCGCCTCCTAGAATGCTCTTAGCTTCTGCGCCTCTAGCAACTATACCGTCCGCTTCGGTAAGTAGTTGCTTCTTGTAAAAATTTCCGTATTTGGAAAACGAAATTGAGTAAATCTCATATTTTGATAGAAGCTTAGCAAACCAAATTGGCATAGAATCCGCAATTTTTACTTCCATTAACCTGTAACCAGGTGGCAAAAGGTAATCATTTTCATCATCCTTGTATAAAGTCAAATCAAATACGCGGCTGCGTATATCCTTGTCAAATGTGACTCTAAAATCAGGATCCTCTTTGCCAAACATAGCTATTCTGTCATACGCAATATAGCGTTTTGGTTCCAAGTCATAATGATTAAACAAGTAATCAATTTCTTTAAATATTTGATTTGGTTTGGATGGCAATATTCCATTGATTAAAAACCTTTCGGCCTCCTCCATTGGAACTGCTACTCTCCGCTTGTTTACCAGACCCTTGTATTTCTTTTTAATCTCTAAAAAGCACATACTGTCGTAGTCCGGCTCCCCATAGCAACGAACCCTAAACTTCTCCTTATACTTTGGACCTTCTATGGATGTCCTAATGAGCTCATTACTTTTGGTGTCGTAATATATGTTTCTAATGGTGTGAAGCCCATATACATCCATCTCCATATATTCTTCCAACTCATTTTTGAACATATGATATGTTCTCTCATCCAACAAATATTTTTTCTCATATCTGTTGAATACTATCTGAATCTTGCTCATAAGATCACTCCTTACTTAACCTAGCATCCATTCAAAAATCTGCTGTCCCCATGAATCCATAATGAAAACCCCCTTGCATTTTTAATATTTCTAGAGCTCTACGATGATATGATTATAACGTGAAAAACCACGATTAAACGTTTAAGTCAATGAACGGTATCTATAAGTTGTCTAACGGCATTTTTTCAACAAAAAACAGCCATTCCTATTGGTTAAATAAATTTCCTAAGAAACAAGTTAACCAAATAAGAATGGCTGTAAAATGCTGAATTTCTGGGCTTTAGAGAGCTATTGCTGTCTCAAGAGCAAGCTTCATCATTTCCGTAAACGATTTCTGTCTATCCTCTGCAGGAATCTCCTCAGAAGTTACAAATGAATCTGAGATAGTAAGCATACATGTTGCGTTCTTTCCAAGCATGTTAGCGTTGTTGAAAAGAGCAAAGCTCTCCATCTCAACACAGTCACAACCGCAACGCTCCTTAACTGCCTTCCAGCCGCCCATTTCAGGTGCTGTATAGAACTGGTCAGAAGAATGAACCTTTGCAAGCTTAGCATCAATACCAAGCTCCTTAGCCTTAGCAATTGCTATGTCGTTGATCTTCTTGCTTGGGTAGAGAGTTGTCTCCTCCACACCATTTGTATACTTAGCAAATGTACTATTTGAAAAGGCACTTTCTGCAATTACTACATCAAGCACATTAAGCTTGTCTGTGTAGCTTCCTGCAGAACCAATACGAATAATATTTTCTACATCGTAGAATGCGAAAAGCTCATATGAGTAAATACCGATTGAAGGCATACCCATACCACTGGCCATTACTGATACAGGTACACCCTTATAAGTACCTGTAAAACCAAGGCAGTTACGAACTGTATTGACACACTTTACATCCTCCAAGAAATTCTCAGCGACAAATTTTGCGCGAAGTGGATCACCTGGCATAAGAACTGTCTTTGCGAAATCACCCTTTTTGGCTTCGTTATGTGGTGTTGCCATAATTATTTTCCTCCTTATTAATTATAATTATAGAAGTAATGGGCATTAATTACTGTACCCGAAGTTCTATCTAAGAAACCTACACCATCGGTTGGCGCTCCTGCCTCAGCAGCGGCCGCAACCTGTGTGTTATGTAAATTCTGTGCATAAGAGTATGTACAGAAGAATAAAGCGTCTGTATTTGTATTGCCAGCTATGGCATCAGCTGCCGCCTTCTGACAGCCACTATTAGGGCCCTGAGCAAGAATAAGAGCCACACGACCTGATGTAACAGGTGCGAACTGACCGGAAGCATAGATAACTCCCGAAACTGAATTAGGAAATTTAGGGCTGGCCACTCGATTCATTACTACTGAACCTACTGCCAAACGTCCTGATGTACCCTGATTGTCTGCCTCCGCCTGAATAAGAGCTGCTAAAAGCAGGGTCTCCTCATCGGTAGTACTATATCCACCTTCATAGCCACCATGCTCACCAGCTAATTTCTCAGCAAGAGCTGCCTGAGCCGCCTGGTACTGCTGCTGTATACGCTGCTCGTAAGCCTTGGCCTCCTCTAACTGTTGCTTCAGCTGATCAAGGGCTGCCTGACTATCTGCAATCTGACCATTGGTAGTATTAAGGGCTGTTGCTGTAGAATCCACTAGCGTTCCTAGCTCAGACTTTTTAGACTCTAATGTATCCTGATAAGCAGTAAGCTCTGTGTTTTTCTCCTCGATTTGGGATTTAGTCTCCTCAAGAGCCTGCTGGGTCTCCTCGAATTTCTTAATAGCCAGCTGGTCATAGGACACTATCTCAGACATATACTCTAGTCGCTGTAAAAACCCAGACATAGAGCCACTCTCCAAGTAATTGACAAGTGTGTTGGTAGAGCTATTCTCATACATATACTGAATGCGAACCTTCATAGCCTCACGCTGTGCATCCAAATCCTTCTGAGTCTCATCCAACTGCTCATTTAACACATCAATATCAGCCTGAACAAGGGCTATGTCTTCTTCCGTATCAGAAATCTCCCCTGCCACCGTGGTAATCTGGGTGTTTAAGCTATTAATTTGTCCTGACAGTGAGTTGGCCTGTCCCTCCAATTCATTAACAGTGTTCTGTACTTGCTGCACTTGATCGTTAAGGTTATCAACTGCCTGGGAAGCATTTTCTGATTCCTCTTGAAGTCTATCAACTTCTGACTGTGATGCCTTAACAGATGTGTCCATCAGACACATTGAAACAAGTAGTAGGATAGCCAAACATCCTCGCAGTTTTTTCATACCTTCTCCTATCGGCACGAGCTAGAAATAGATTCCACTGCTACAGCTCCGCCTCTAACCACCTCTATTTTCTTAAAACGTGTTTTAAGAAGTGATATTAAATCATTATTCTTGCGCTCTGTCAAGGTGCACTCAAACAAAACGCTATCTGTACCTATATCTGTAATTCTAACCATTCCACCTGTATTAAATACCTCCGCAATCTGGAATGCCTCTGTCTTACCTGCAGAGTCTAGGCCCTTTACCTTAGCGTAAAGAATCTCCTTCATGTGGATAGGAATAGTAGTTAAATCAATGACTTTTATTACCTCAACCATGGCATTGAGCTGCTTTTTAATCTGCTCAAATGTCACATCATCTGCCATAACAGAGATAGTCATTCTCGAAACATCATCTCGCTCAGTTGTGCCTACTGTAAGGGTCTGGAGATTGTAAGACTTTGCAGAAAACAATCCAGAAACCTTTGCCAAAACACCTACCTGATTTTCAACATATAATGCAATCCATCTATTTTTCATTTATCATCACCTCAATCAACGGCTATTTCAAAATCATCTCGCTAAGTGGTGTACCACTTTTTACCATAGGAAGTACCAAATCATCTGGTGAAACTAAGAAGTCTATCACAGTTGGCTTTCCTTTATTAGCTCTAGCAGCCTTAAGTGCTGGGATTATCTCCTCTGAAGAAGTAACCCTAATCGCCTTGCAACTATAGCTCTCAGCCCATTTCAAAAAGTCTGGATAATAGCCACCGTCTTTGGCTGATAAATCTGTAATCTCGTATCTCTTGCCGTAGAATAACTGCTGCATCTGGCGAACCATACCGAGATTAGAATTATTAAATATACATATAACAACCGGGATATTCTCAGACATCGCAGTAGCCATCTCCTGCATGTTCATCTGAAAACCGCCATCACCAGTAATTAAAACTGTAGGCTTTTTAGGATTGCCAACAGATGCGCCTATAGCAGCTGGGAAACCAAATCCCATGGTGCCGAGGCCTCCGGAAGTGATGAACTCCTGACCCTTGTGAAGTCTAATAAACTGGCTAGCCCACATCTGATGCTGACCAACGTCAGTGACAATATTGGCATCAGGGAAGACCTCATTGATTCCCTCACAAATATCCTGAGGGCAATTGCCAATTTTAGTATTTGGCATGGTAAGTGGATGCTCCTGCTCCCACTCACTGATTTTAGCAATCCATTTATCTGTCTTCATTGGCTCAGCATATTCTACCAATCGCTCCAATGCGATTTTAGCGTCTGCTGTAACCGGAACATCTACAACTACATTTCTCGAAATAGATGCAGAAGCTATATCTACGTGAACTATCTGAGCCTTTGGTGCGAACTCATCCAACTCACCTGTAATTCTATCATTAAAACGTGTACCAATTGAGAAAAGCACATCGCATTCTGTGACCGCCTTGTTGGCAGCGTATCTGCCGTGCATTCCACAATTACCTACGAATAGTGGGTTATCTTCTGGCATTACGCCCTTACCCATAACAGTTGTGGTAACTGGCACATTCATCTTTGTTGCAAATTCCAAAAGCTTCTTTTGAGCTCCAGCAATTCTCACGCCACCACCTGCTAAAATAAGTGGGCGCTTAGCATTTTTCAAAAGTCTATAGGCCTTTTTCAGCTGACCAATGTGAACTGTCTCATTAGGATGATATCCTCGAATATCAACTTGTGATGGGTACTCTGGCTCTCCACTAGTAGTCTGAATGTCCTTTGGAATATCAATAAGAACAGGACCTGGCTTACCAGTTGAGGCAATCTGAAATCCCATTTTGATAAGACGTCCCATATCATCACGATTGCGGACAGTCACTCCGTATTTTGTAATAGAGCGGGTCATTCCCACAATATCAACCTCCTGGAAGGCATCGTTGCCAATGAGGTGAAGTGGTACCTGACCTGTAAAAATAACCATAGGAATGCTGTCATAATAAGCATCCGCAATACCTGTAATTGTATTAGTGGCACCAGGACCTGAAGTCACCAAAACTACTGCTGTCTTACCTGTGGCGCGAGCGTAGCCCTCAGCCTCGTGAACTAGAGCCTGCTCATGACGGCCGAGAATGACTCGAATGCCATCAGTTTTATATAACTCATCCACAATATCAGTAATCATGCCGCCTGGGTAGGCAAATATTGTGTCTACTCCCTCTTCCTTCAAAGCTTTAACAAATAACTTTCGTCCTGTAATATTAAGTGCCATTATTTACGTCCTTATCTAGTGCTAGTTAATGGTTACTATTTTGTATATGTTCTGAAATAAAATTCTATGTCGTAATATGTCTGTTCTTCTGACTCCTCCGCCAATTTCCACTCTGGCTTTTCATCCAGATTTGGGAAAAATGTGTCTGCATCATAAGCATAGTCAATATATGTGACAAATGCTCTACTGCAATCATCAAGAAGCATTCTATAAATACTCTCTCCACCGATAACAAAAATGTCATCTGAGTTGTATTTTGCAAGCTCCTTATCAAGCTCTTCCTTAGAGTGAACTACGATGGCGTCTTTTACCTGATAGTTCTCATCTCTAGTCAAAACTATATTGACTCTATTTTTAAGAGGCTTGCCATTTGGGAAGCTCTCTAAAGTCTTGCGCCCCATAACAACCACCTTGCCACTGGTAGTCTCACGGAAAAATTTCATATCATCTGGAATGCTCACAAGCAATTTATTATCCTTGCCGATGGCCCAGTTTTTATCTACTGCAACAATTAAATTCAATTTTATTCTCCTTTCTACGGGAAAGCGCAGCATTTATGATTGCCTGCGGCAATAGGCTGCGCTGTGGCAAACAGGTTCTCCCCGCAATCGGGTCCCCCCTATTTGCTTTTTAAACAGCTATTGGTATATTACGGATCTGTTCGCCAGCTTCGTAGCCTTCTACAATAAGGTCATCGGTTGTGAAATCGTAGAAATTCTTCACCTCTGGATTAAGGCGAACCTTTGGAGCAGGAAGCTCTGGTCTGCTAAGAAGCTCCTTGATAGCATCCACATGTCTATCATATATGTGAGCATCAGCAATTACATGAATAAGCTGACCTGGAATCATGTCATTGACCTGAGCAACCATCATAAGAAGAATTGCATACTGGCATACGTTCCAATTGTTAGCTGCAAGAACATCCTGTGAACGCTGGTTCAAAACCATGTTAAGAACAAGCTTGCCTGACTCTCTGTCCTTAGTAACATTGTAAGTAGCTGAATAGCAGCATGGATCCAAATGACCAGTTGCCAAATCATGGAACTGGTAAAGATTAGTCATGATGCGGCGAGAATAAGGTGTCTCCTTAAGCTGCTTAAGCACATAGTCCATCTGGTCAATCTGCTCGCCCTTAAACTCAAATTTCTCACCTACAACATATCCATAAGCTGTACCGATTGAACCATTTTCATCTGCCCACTCATCCCACACGTGAGGCTTCAAATCATGGATATTGTTAGATTTGCGCTGATAAATCCAAAGCACCTCATCCATACAAGACTTAAGGGCAGTCTTTCTGAGAGTAAGGGCTGGAAACTCTTCTCTTAAATCATATTTATTTACAACACCAAATTGCTTGATAGTATAGGCCTTTTCGCCTGTATCCTGCCAAGTTGGTCGCACAATTTCATCTTTTGTATCTGTGCCATTTTCTAGAATGTCACGGCACATATTTTTGAAAATAATATCTGCTTTACTCATTATCCTCTCCTTAAATATCTAAAGATAGCTATAAGTATTCTATGCTATAACTATTCAAAATAAATTCTACCACAATATCTTGGGTTTTGAATAGATTTTTTCCTATTGTTAGTAAATATTCTCCACTATGGATTTCACCTTGAAAAATAAGCCTCATTAGGTTACTATATTTTGTAGTTATTTATGGCTAGATCATTCTTTGGAAAATATACGATACTAGCTAAGGAGAAGAAATGAGTCAGGAAAAAGTAGATAAGAAAAAGTTCGAAAAAACTCACCGCAGATCACTTCTTAGAAAGAAGAAGCTTGAGGAGTTTTTAAGCATCGCATGTGTTTGCGTTATCGCTATTGGTATTGTAGCTTGGATTGGTTTTTCAGTTTATTCAAAGGTAGAGGAGTCGGAAGCTGCTAATGCAACATCACAGTTCTATGAAATCGATACTACCTCACTTCAGGAATATTTAGGTTCACTTCAAGAATAAAATTATAGGCGTCGAGATTTGCTCGGCGCCTTTTTGTTATCCTTTTTTATTATCTTCTTACCATAATATTTGAGCAGTATTTGTTAATCAGACTATTTCCCACAAATTCCAAATATTCATCATAATCAATGTAAAAACTTTTCCCCCAGCTTGAGACTTCTATCATGCGTCTTAACCTTTGATTCTCAATGGATTCCTCCACAGCTATTGCCGTCACAAAATGATTATTTGTTGAAGCGATAACCTCATATTTGCCAGTGGATGAGTTAAATCTATAGAGATTAAGCCTGCCCTTTCTGCTGTAGATTGCCCACACCACAGGAAGATTTTCTTTTATCATGGCTTTCATCTTTTCATACATGTTTTTATGACCATGTAAACCATTCCATTTAAATCGAGTATGTCGCCCCGCCTGTCTGCCTCCCCTATTCAGGAATCGGCTAATCTGATTTGGAAGAATTCCTATCGCAAATACGGATTTATTATTTTTCCTAAACTCATGTAAAAAAAGTTTGGTAAAAGGATGCTGCCTCAAGAATCCCATTACGCATTTTTCATATTCGCCGTATGACATCCTGTTTTTATTTTGGATGAAATTGACAACATCCACTGCTGCAATCATGCCGCAGCCCTGATTGGCAGCATACTCAAGAGGTGTACCCCTAAACCAGTTTTGATTGCCACCACAGGAGTCAGTCTGCTGCCCTTCTCTAATTACACTTACATATTCATTTTGCAGTGAAATCCTCTCCATACCATTACTCCCATCTCCAAATATAAGTAAATGTTAGCATTATATAAAAAAATGGACAATAAAATTAAAATTATTCTTGACACAGGGCAATTGTTCCTATAGAATAACGATTGTTCGTTAGAACATTGTTAGTTGGCTGAGATTTGTTGAATAATCTAGCTGGCTGAGATTTGTTTGACAAATCGGTACAATGCGCGAGTGGCTCAGTTGGTGGAGCACCACCTTGCCAAGGTGGGGGTCGCGGGTTCGAGTCCCGTCTCGCGCTCTTTTAATGCAAAAAATGAGGTCATCCATTTGGATGGCCTCATTTTTGCATTAAAGAGCACTTTAATCGAGACGGGACGACCTATCACGATTTATCGAGCTTGCGATGAGAAATCGTGATGTTTCCTTATTCCCGTCGAGCGCGTAGGCCCATTCGGGCCTCGAAGGTTCGAGGTCTCGCCTGCCGGCTCGGTCGGTGCTTCTGCTTCGCAGAGGTGTCCACTGGACACCCGCACCCCGTCTCGCGCTCTTTTAGTATAAAAAATAGGATCATCCATTTATGGATGGTCCTATTTTTTGTACTAAATGAGTACTTCCCATCGAGACGGGACGACCTATCTTGATTCCATGAGCTTCCGAAATGAGATGTCTTAGGTCAATCTGCTTTAATTGAACCAGATGATAGATTTTTGTACATGTCAAAAATCGCGAATTTCCGGCATTTGTTAGGTGTAAACGTTTCGTCGATAGTAAATCTATTTACTTCAGCCCTTTTATTAACATATCATTCAACCATCACACAGCATCCATTTGTATGACTGAAAGGAGATTGATGATGAAAAAAATATTTAAGAAAATGGGTTGTCTTTTATTAATGGGGATGATTGTTATGACTAACTATAATGTAAGTAATGCTCAAGAGCTAGACTCATCAGAAATAACTGAAGATGTATTTGCTGCAGAGGTTACTGAAATCATAACAATTGACGAAATGGATTATACTTACAGTTATTATTATGATAGTGATGGAAACAAGGCTATTGATATTTTTAATAATAATGATGGAGTATCAGAAACACTTTGTTATGATTCAGAATCAGGAGAAATACTATTAGATAGTGAGCAAATAGCCACTGTTGATAATGATTTTAGTATCTTAAACAATTATAATATTGATGTTCTTGATTCAATTGATAGTTACTCAGTTAATGCTGCTAGTCAATGGATAAATAGAGGATCTCAATCTTCTAAGATTACATGGAAACAGGGAGCAACAGTCGCTGTTGTTGCCGGAGTTATTGCTATCGCTTTAGGTTATGGAGGCGCCGAGTTAGTAATTGCTTCAATGGGCGCTGGCACTATTTCTATCATTGCAAGCTTATGTGCAGGTGGAACTGTAAGACATACTGTTTATGAACACAGGTCTACTCATAAGATTAAAATAGAATGGACTTTTACAGCTAATACTGGTGAGTCTTTTGGACCTTATGGTGCAGTATATTAATTAAATGAAATAATAAAATATAATAACTACGAGGTGCTTTCAGATGGATGCTTATGATTTTGGAAAATTTGTATTTGAATGTAGAAAAGAAAAAGGTTTTTCTCAAACAGAGTTAGGAGAACTGGTTTCAGTAACAGGTAAAGCTGTTAGTAGATGGGAACGTGGAGTTGGCTATCCGGATATAACTCTTTTGGAACCGCTTTCTTCTGCTCTTGGAGTAACAATTATGGAATTAATGAAATCAAGAAAAAACGAGGAAACAGATTCCTCTCAAAATGAAGTTCAGTTTCTTAATGAAACAATAGAATATTTGAAAAAACAAAAAAAATTAGCGAGAAAAAAAGGTATTCTTGTTACAATCTTGATTCTTGGAACAATGATCATGGGCAACATAATAGCCTTTAAATATGTTGATAACCTAATTCTAAGGACTAGTTTTGTGTTTTTGCTTACCGTAACTTGTTGGTCAACTGGTTTTCTTTTGCGAAGTCTTATCAATAATAATTAAAACCATTATAACAAAGGCACAAAAGGGTACAGATAAAAATGAGGTCATCCATTTGGATGGCCTCATTTTTGCATTAAAGAGCACGAAAATAACTATTTAACATTCACTACTGTTTCAACATCTTCACTATTTCCAAAATCTAATGTGATTGTATGCTCTCCCGCCTCTAAGCCTCGCATAACCTCTGTTCCAAATGTAATTGTAAATATTCCATTATTACTTCTGTAAATCTTATATTCGCCCGAGACAAAGCTTAGTCTGTTTCCGTCTATGTAAACATTTAATAAATCGTTTGCTAGGCGGCATACAAACATACTGTAGCCCGTGTCGTTAGCCGAATCATAAATACCACCAGTAGGTGAAAATACTGCCCAGCCTTCTTCAATCATCATATCCTTAATCGCATCATAAGCTTCAGTGCCAACCGATGATGAAGGTGTCCCTCCACCACTTGTTTTGAACCAATCAGGGTCATACTGCATAAGGTATGCTAACGTTAATATAAGTGTTTTATATTCACTTCGGACATAATCATTAATCATCCATATATATTCACCATCAAATTCTTCATAAGAAATGGTGTAATACTTGCGAACATTTGGTGCATCAGCTGCGAGTGCAGCCCTTTCTTCAGGTGTATCCCCAGTCAATCCGCTATCATATGGAGTTGAATCATCTGAATCAACAAACCATATACCTATATATCTGCCATCCTCATCCTTTTCTATCGAAAGTAAGGTAATCGCATGACCTCCATTTATTTTTTCCTCATGTATGTTCCAAAAATAAATTCCAAGACCAGCACAGCCCGCACTCTCATCTTGCAAAGAATCATATGTTTCCAATACATCTACACCACTCACTGAATCCTGCACAACTTCTATTGTCACATCGTAAGCATTAAGTGACGGGAAAAATCCGTCCTGTGGCGCATCGCCCTTTAACTGACTTGCCCCCGGAATACCTTGTCCTGTATATTCTCCATTAATAAAATAAACGATACCAGCCAATTCATCGCCAGCATCATCAGTAAAATAAGTTCTATAATAATCAAAAACCTCATCTTCACTCTTAAACGTTTCACCAGTAAGTGGATTAATGGCATTCTGCGCATATCCTGCCATCCAAAGCATATTGGAAGCTGTGCCAGCCCAGCATAACAGCCTATCATACCCCTCCACATACAAAGAATATTTTTCAGCATCCACTACATCATCGCCTTCTTCAGATATGTGCGCATATGGGAACTCTAAAGTTTCAGCAGTAACATTTTCCTCAGAAGAATTTCCTACCCCAGCGGTTATCTCATCTTCTGGATTAGACTCATCTGAAACAATATTCTCAAGCTGATTTTGACCTTCCGGGACGTCAGGTACTTCTTCTATAGGATTATTTAAATCAGCTTCTTCTGAAACTACTACTTCAGAACCTTCTACTGGTTCATCGGAACTAATGTCTTCTTGAACAACCACCTCAAGAACAAGGACTTGCTCCGGCGCTGGAGCACCAGTGTCCTCAATTTCCTCCAAAGCATAGGCCATCATTGGCTGCCAAAGGGCCAACATTAAGGATAATGTCATCCCAAAAACTTTTAACCAAAATCTTCTTCTCATAAAAACCTCATTTTCTCAAAAATAAAATAACAACAGTTACTATTATTTCATAAGAAAACTCTCCCCAAAATCTCGTCGAAGAAAACAGATTGTAAGTTAATTATAAATCCCAGAATAACATCTGTATACAGCTACATCTAGGCATAAAACTTCGCTAAACACTATATAAAGTTAGCCATAAATTATAGGTAAAAAAAAGAGATACCCAACTGGATATCTCCTTAAATAATCATATTAAATTAGATAAACTTAGCTATATCTTCAACGCTCTTGCGAGGTGGCTTTTTGCTTACAGAATCACTTCTATAACCAACTGCGATAATACTCATAACCTGCTCGTCCTCTGGGATTCCGCAGAAGTCTGCAACAACGCTAGCATCTCTAAGACCCATGATAAGTGTATCTACACCAAGCTCTACAGCCTTTGCACAAAGTAACATATCATGTAAACCAAGGTCATATGCGCCCCAGCCGTTTCCAACTTCATTGTCAGCCTCACCTGTTGCCTTATTGAAACCAGAAATGTTCTTTCTGAATGTTGTAACAACGTATGCTGTTGCATCCTTTGTACTATTCTGGTTGAACTCAGGAAGTACAGTCTCTCTAAATTTGCTTACCTGCTCTGGAGTAGATATGCAGTAGTATCTAGATGTCTGTGTGTTCTTCCATGAAGGAGCAGCCTGTGCAGCTGATACCATCTCACGTAAGATTTCCTCAGAAACCTGATTGCCGTTGAATGATCTAACGCTCTGTCTAGCGTCAATAACCTGTTGAAATTCCATAATTGTCCTCCTATATAAAAAATTTCTAGTTATCAAATAATTGCAAGCAATCGAATTGTATCATATTTTTCTCAAAAATCAACTCTACTTATTATAAAAAGAAGCTATAACAAAAGCCAATGCTGAGTTCCAGTAGATAGTTATTTCATTCAGAGAATAGCACTCCACTCTATCTAAATAACATTTCATAGGCGCGGTGCCCTTTGGAATGCTCATTGCCACTTCGTCCTGAAGACCTACATTAGGTCCTCCTGAAACTAGGCCAGGCCATGGTTCAGCTATGTCATCAATAGCAGTTGGGCGAAGATGTGGATTTTTAAAAGCATTTTCTCCACTTCCAGTAACGTAGCTGATATTCACTGTGTTGCAACCCAATATGTAATCAAGCCCTGATGTAATCACATTTTTATAGTTATCATTTGGATTTAAATAGTCAGCAACTGCAAGCACCATCATGTACTTCAGAAGTTCCATATTGCTGCCCCAGATAAAATCTTCCTTTTTCATGCAAAGATTAAATCCATTTAATTTAGCATTTTCCAAAAGTCTATCGGCCTCATCAGAAAAACATTTTCTTACATAGTTTTCTAAATCGCTGTTCTCATTTTTCAAAAGCAATGACAGTGAACCAAGTCCTGCCACATCAGCCCAGCCAAAACAGGTAAATACATTGCCCTGATAGCCCTTGTCAGTGGCAGTCAAATCATAATCTAATAACTTTGACTTCAGGCCAACTGCAGCCTCATAATATTTCTTTTCTCCAGTAGCCTCATACAAAGCACATGAAGCCCAAAATCTATTTGAATAATCCTCTGGTTCTGGATACTCACCAGTATTTGACCCCTCTGCATTTTTAAAAAGAAGTGGCTCTGGTTTTTCCTCCAACCACTGGTATGCCTTAAGTGATTTTTGCAAAAGTAAATCCGCATATGCGATATCGTATTCTTTATAAACTAAATACGCCAAAGCAAACACAGCTGCTATATCTGCTGTTGCAAGAGAAGATACATTAAACAAAAACAATTCATCCTTATCATCCTCTGGCATGATAAAAGATGCATGGTTAAATGTTGTAACCTTATGCCAAACAGAGCCATCATCTCTTTGCATTTTCATGAGAAAATCAAGCTCCACTTTAGTCTCTGACAGAATTGCAGGTAATGTGCCTTTATCGCATTTCTCTTCAGGAATATCCAGCTGCACATTGATAAAATTCCTGTACAATCTAACTGCATATAGAAGGTGGGCAACGGCAACTGCTCCCGCTGTGGAATATCTGCCGTAGTCTCCTGCGTCATGCCAGCCACCACTAACATCAACAGGCTCAACATTCTCTCCATATACAGTGGCCTTAGTCAAATGGCATGGGCCATGAAAATATTTTCCGGCATATTTTTTATCCAAGCCATGTCCACATCTTAAATAGTAAAAGCACTTGCAAACATCATGCTTTAATTTATCAAAAACATTATCCGCAATTTCAAAGGAAAAACTTTTTACACCCTCAGCTTCAATTCTATATATTCCCTCTTCTGTGAGCCCGCTAAAATCCGCAGCATATGTGGATTCGCCGGAAATATCATCCTGACCAAAGCTCTCGGTTTTTCCTGTAAAAACTACATTTTCTTTTTCATCTAATACGTGGAATTCATCGCATTGAAAGTTGAGAACTGCCTTTTTCTGGCTCCTTGGCAGAAATCCCACTTGATTAACAAAAATACTTTTCATTTTAACACCCCAAATAACATCATTTTTTACTCACTTATTAGAATACAAGAAATATCTCTTATTTTAAAGATATTCTTCATGTACTATTTTTCTCAATTAATCAGTCTTGCTCTATTTTTCTTTTATTTTATATAAAAAATAACATATATTTTTCTCTTCCAATAATATGATATAATCTTGTAGTTAAAGTCTATTAGATGGCGAGAAGAAATATGAAAAAGAAAAAAATATTATTAATTGTTTTACCAATCATCTTGGTGCTTGTGGCTGGAATTATTGGCACCTTTATTTACTACAAAATCAACTCAGATTTGGTATACTCTGAAGTCTACGTGGAGGCAGGCACTTCCAATTGCGACGTCAAAGAATTCCTTAAGAAAGAGGTAGATGGCGCAACATTTACCAAGGATTCCACCTTTGACGCTAATGTTCCTGGGGATTACAAACTCAAGATCAAATGGAAAATGCCAGTTTTTGGTGTGCAGACTTACGACACTGTTTTGCATGTAACTGATACTACTGCACCAGTTGTTGCCCTCTCTCAAGAATCAATCCAAATGTATACTACCGCTACTGCACCTACTGCAGCTGATTTGATTGATTCTATTACAGACGCTTCCAACTGCACTATCGATTTTGCGGAGCAATATGATTTTTCAAAAGAGGGAAATTTTGATGTAACAGTACTTGTTACTGATGCCGCTGGAAATGTAACCAAAAACACTATTGCCTGCACTGTTGTAGAGGACATTACTCCACCTGAAATCACAGGTGTGGAGCCAATCGAAATAGCCCAGGGCGATACTGTTTCTTATAAGAAAAATATAGAAGTTACAGATAATCTTGACCCAGCTCCAACTCTTGAAGTTGATAGTTCTGAGGTAAATGTGGACAAGCGCGGTGTCTACACTGTTAAATACATCGCAACAGATGATGCTGGCAACGTAACTGAAAAAACAACAACAGTTAAAATTGTTTCAGCTAAAATCGCTGCCGCTACAGAGGAAACTGTATATGCTATGGCTGATGAAATTCTCGCTGAGATTATCACTGATGGAATGGATCAAAAAGCTCAGGCTAGAGCAGTATTTAATTGGGTTGTTAACAACATCACATACTCAGAATCTGCTGGCATTGATGATCTTCTTTCTGCAGCATACAAGGGCATGTATTATCATGTTGGAGACTGTACAGTTAAGCAAAAAACTGCCGAAGTTCTACTTAATAGACTAGGCATTAAAAATATGGAAATTGAAAAAATCCGTGATACACGTGGTCATTATTGGCTATTGATAGACATAGGTGAAGGTTGGTATCACTATGATCCAAACCTACAGCTTGACGGCACACTTATATTCTACTGGCACGATGCAGACCTGTGGGAATACTCAAACACCCACGGTAACACTCACAATTATGACCCTAGCAAATATCCAACAATACAATAACCCCAAGGAGGTAATGTAATGAAAAACAAGTTATTAGTATTAGCACTTACAGCTATTATGGCAATCTCAGCAGTTGCCTGTGGTAGCTCAGATGACACAAAAGTAATCGAGTCAAATGGCTCTGCTCAGTCAGGCCAGAGTGGCTCTGCAGCCTCAGCTGCTGGATACGTATTTTCGTATAATGGTACAGCAATCCCTGTTGATGCAGATGTTGCTCCTATCTTAGAGGCACTCGGTGAGCCAAAGGATGAATTCACATCACCAAGCTGCGCTGGTCAGGGCGATGGTCATTTATACACATATAATGACTTTGAAATCCAGACATATCCAGATGGTGACAAGGATTTAGTACTCTATGTTCAGCTTAGAACTGACAATGTAGCAACAGCTGAGGGCATCGACCTTTCAAGCTCTAGAGATGACATCATTGCAGCTTATGGCGAACCTGTTTCAGAGGAAACTGGCTCTTTGAAATATGAAAAAGATGGTGTTGGATTAGTATTCATTTTTGATGGCGAAAGCCTCATTTCTATCGAATACGATAGCCCTAAGAACTAATAATAATTGTCAGAAAATCAAAGGGATTTTCCAAAGCTTTGCAACTTTAGAAAATCCCTTGACTTATGGCTAATATTCCTATAGAATAACCATTGTTCGCAAGAACATTGAAAATATTTAGTTGGCTGAGGCTTGCACCGTTTTTTCTTCGCAAGCTCGAAAAAGCCGGCATTAAGCGCGAGTGGCTCAGTTGGTGGAGCACCACCTTGCCAAGGTGGGGGTCGCGGGTTCGAGTCCCGTCTCGCGCTCTTTTAATGCAAAAAATGAGGTCATCCATTTGGATGGCCTCATTTTTGCATTAAAGAGCTCTTTAATCGAGACGGGACGACCTATCACGATTTATCGAGCTTGCGATGAGAAATCGTGATGTTTCCTTATTCCCGTCGAGCGCGTGCCCATACGGGCCTCGAAAGTTCAAGGTCTCGCCTACCGGATCGTATTCTTAACCTTTTTCTTACTGATTCCAAGAACTGCCCATCTGAAGAATGGAATCCTACTGATAATGGCATAAAGTCCATATCCAAATATGAATCCTGCTACTAAACTAAGTAGGTAGCAAAGAGGCGCCGGAAGGAGTGCATTCTTTGCGAAAACAAGTGCAACCGATGATATTCCAAGATAATGGAATACATATAACCCAAAGCTATGACTACTCATCCACTTTGTGAAATCATTACTGAAGTCTCCGAATCTTGCCATACCGGAAAGCATTGCCAGGGAACCAAAGTATGCGCATGCCACGTATAGTGGACCTCTATTAACCGGCTTATCGGCATAATTTGTTCCACCAAGGATAACAAAATTAACTACCGCAAATGTAATGCAGAGTGCTACTCCGATTACTATAAATACTACTGCGTATTTCTTTAATTTATCCATTACTTCTTCATTAGAAAATACATAATAACCCATAATGAAGAATACAAAATAGAAAGCGAATCTATAGACTTGAACGATTGGTGTATTAAGTATCTGTGCAGCTCCCCAAATTGGGAAGAAGAAAAGCATCATCAGCCATATCTGTGCCTTTGATCCAATCTCGATAAGCTTTCCTTTTTCTATCTTTCTCAAAAGTACAAGCACCACACTATATATCCAAAGTAGATGAACAAACCAGAGTACTCCACTTCCTGACGCAACCATAATCAGATAAATAACAAACTTTGGAACTCCTATGGCTGCAAGCTCTTTTGCTCCATCTGCCAGATGCATACTTACATATCCCTGAATGAACTGGAATACGAATAGTCCTATTGTAGAAGGTACAAGGAGCTTAGTAGTTCTACTTTTTATGAATTCCTTATTTGTATGCTTCTCCAGATACAGTCTTGAACTTATACCTGCCACAATGAAAAGCACCGGCATAAACCATGGATATACCAGATACTGGAAGATATCATAAGGCTGAGTTGATAATTTTGTAATCTGACCAACTCCCCCTAACACACCCTCAGCATTGTACATATAAAATACATGGTATAAAACAACAATCACAACCGTAATCCAGCGGATATTATCCAAATAATATTTTCTAACTGTTTTTTTATCGTTATTCATATATTTCCACCTTGTAATAAAAATATAACATCTGTAACTATTGTTAAAATCATTATATCTACCTTGCTTTCAGTAATCCACCAACCAGACCATACATTTTTATACAAATCATGTTACATTTAGTTGCAAAGAAAACAATTCTTAAGACAAAAATAGATTGCTTAGGAGAATCTTAGGATTCAATTTTCAACAATTCCACATAAAAATCAGTTATACTATAAACAATTAAATATTTAATTATAGGGAGGGTTTTTATGAATAACGAAAGTACTGGGGTTAATAAGAAGATTGGGGTTGGTCTATTTTTGCAGGTGCTGCTTCTAGCGGTTGCACTGGTTTTGACAATAGTAGCTATTGTTAAATCAAGAGATGTTAACAGGTTGATTATTTATATTGGTCAAGCTGTAACTTGCGCACTATTTATTTTCTATTTTGTCTGCCATCTGAAGAAAAGTACCACCAAGCATTTCAAATGGACTATCTATTCTTACGCTGTATTGGAGGCTTTGAGAGCTTCTCTTTTACACACTGAAAATGTACCAGCTGTAGCAGGATATCTGGCAAGATTCATCCTTATAGCTGCGACCTGCACCTGCATTCTTTTTGCTGATCGATGCGATGAGCCAGGCAGCATAAAAATGGTTTATGGAATTCTCGTATTAGAGATTATCGTATATGCGATATTCCTAATTGCCTTCCCTGGTGTTCTACTAGGTAATTTCAATAGATTCTTACCATTTGTAGGGGTTCTTATTGCAGGTTCTCTCATTCTATTTCAAAAGACTAGAATCAAGCAAATGAATTCTTAATGATAAAATATATTTTACGCACAAAAAATCCAAGGTCATATAGGCCTTGGATTTTTAATTATTATCATCAATTTAGTTAATTATGCAATCCCCAGAATGAAATGATTTTCAACTCACAATTTGTGTCGTCCACATATACATCTGAAAACCAAATCATACCATTATCTAACATTGCACCCTGATAATTAGCCCACAAATCTTCTTGAGACCATTCTTCTAAAGAATCATAGTAACTCTGGTCGAATCCAACATTGGTTGCATACTCAATAAAATCTTCCTTGTTCTCACAGAGAGTTCCTTCTTCCTTTGAACCAATTGGATAAGCAATCATATCGCCGATTTTATCCCAGTCCTCTGCAAGAGCTGCATCCTTTATCTCCTTTGCATACTTTTCTACCTCATCTGCGCTCTTATCAGTAAAAACTGAATAATCAGCTTCTTCTGCTGTATTCTCTTCTGCATCAGCTTCTTCAACTGGAATATCTAATACCTGTTCATCCTCAACTGTCTCCTCAGTAGCTACAGGTGGTGTCTCCTCCACAATATCACTCTTCTGCTGTCCGCAGGCCATAAATGCCATGGATACAGAACCTATTAAACACAAAGTAATCAATCTATTTTTCATAACTTAGTGCCTCCTTTCTTAGTATCCTATAACCATAGCATATTTTGGAAATCATTTCAAAATTGTTACATTTTGCATCCCATAAAAAATCCCCCTTAAGCAGATTTTATATCCACCTAAGGGGGCCAATTTATCATTTTTAACTTATATAACTAGGCTAAGTTTAAGCCCTTATCTTTGTCTGCCTCCACAGAAGCATCTGCAGACACCTGATTAGAAACATTACTTACCCTTGCTTTTACAGTATTAGCAGCTGACTTAGATTCTGTATCAGCAGCCTTAGTAGGTCTTGTAGGTGCCTCAACTGCCTTTACAGCATTTGCCTGAGCATTAGCTTCTCGAGCTTCTTTAGCCTCTTTTATCTCTCTGGCAGCCTGCACTGCTCTAGGCTCTTTTTTTACCTTTTCTTCAGTGACAGTCTGCTTGCTTGCAGCCTTCTTATCCTTGTTATATTTATCAAGGATAGCTGCTGTTTCCTGAACTTTGCCCAGTAAGTCTCTAGTCTCGTTAGAAAGATCCTTATTATCATTAGAAAGCTCTGCTGCCTGAGTAGCTGCTGCAGTAACCTCTTCTGTAATTGCAGAAAGCTGAGAAATATTTTCTACAATCTTGTTGTTAGAAACAGCAAGATTCTCAATCATCTTCTCTACACCCTCAATATTTCCTGTAAGATTGTTTACATCCTCATTTAAATGAACGAAGCTAGCTGCCGAACGCTCGATTAACTCGCCCTGTAATTCAGATGCTGCGCAAGCCTCAAGTACAGCTGATTCAGCCTGCTGCGCATTATCTCCAAACTCATCAATTCTACGAGTAATATCTTCAGTAGCCTCTTTTGTCTTCTCTGCAAGATCTCTGATTTCATTGGCAACCACAGCAAATCCCTTGCCATATTCACCAGCACGAGCAGCCTCGATAGAAGCATTAAGAGCAAGCAAATTAGTTCTAGTACTGATATCTAAAATCACCTCAGTGATGGACTTCATCTCATCACCCTTTTTAACAAGACCTGTCATGGCATTTCCAAGATTGCTGTTAATCTGGCCAATAGTCTCAGATTTCTCCTTCAGCTCCTTCATCATCTCGTAGTTCTCATTGTTGATATTGCTAGCTTCACTGGCAACTGCAACCATCTCCTGAGAACGAGCCACAGTCTCCTCGATGAGATCCTGAATATTCTGAGTCATAATTGTCTGTTCCTGAATGTGCTCAGCATTTGAAAGAGTGCTATTGGAAATATCATCCATGGCGCCGCTAACAGTACCAGTTGTAGCATCCAGCTTGTTCATGTTTTCCATAGCCTGGCCAACACCATCATTTACCTTTGATGCCACATCAATTACTTCAGATAACATCTCAGACTGCTTTTTAGCACGATATTCCATGAGGCCTACCACGTCGCCTTCAAAGACCTCAAACATATTTTCAATAAAAATACATAGGGCAACTGCCGCAAAAGAACAACCTATAGCACCAGCATTGTCTATTGCCTCGTCGTTGGTATATAGCACTGGTCCCACAAAATGCAAAGCATAAGTTCCAAGTTCTACAAGTGCTACAACAAGAGCCGAAATTCTAAAAAACTTTTTATCGTAATATAGGATAAAAGGAATCAATGGCACAACCATGGCGAATCGCACATAGTAACTTATAAAACCATAAGTAGTAATAATGCCAATTGCCGCCAAGAACACCAAGGATGCCCATCGAATAGCCACTGAATCCTGTTTCTTTCCGTAAATAATTGAGAGTGTTAAAAGAGTAGCCACCTCTACACCGCATATTGTCAGCAAAAAGCCAAGAGACTGATTTGCTCTCATGTAGGCTATAACCACAACTGTTGTGAGCAATGTAAAATATACCGCAAATGTAAGAATCACAAGACGATTGATTCTCTTTAACTGCTCACTTCTCTCCGCATAATGAAATTTTTCTCCCATTATTATTCCCTCCGTAAATGTTGTCGAACACCTTATTTATCGGCAATTATAGCAAATATTATAGACCCTTTGTAAAAAATGCCAAAAATTATACAACTTATCCAATTAAACACAGTTTTTTCACTATATAAATACCAAAAAAATGCCCCAGTAGTCATTCTACTGAAGCATTCTAAGGATTATTACGAATAGAGTCTCTTAACATTGCTCTCTATAATATTTGTTGCCTTGATAGTGAACTCTCCATTAAGGAAGTTCTCAAGCTGACCATAAGTATTGATAGCCTTACCATTTACAAGAATAATAAATGGCTTCTGACCATCTGCATTAAGTGTCATTCTGTAATCCACTCTATCAAGAGCGTACTCAATACTCATCTCATATGAATCGAAATAAGCTCTACTATTTCCAAGAGTATGGTCTGAAGTAATCCAGTACTCCTCTACCAAATTAACCTTTGGGTCAATCATGCTCATCTTAACAAACTTATCGCCGCTGTCGGCACGTAATAATTTGTATTCCTTATTAAGTGTTGTAAGTTCCATTTTTCACCTCTCGAAACTGTGCAAAACCAATAATATCCACAAAACACTAGAACTATATCACGATTTTCGTTATACGTCAACATTAAATTGCAATAGTTATTGCCAATATAACGCACTTCTTGCCAAAAGTGTTTTAATACAAACCTCAATATTTTGAACTATCTATTAATTCACATCAATAGAATCATTTTTTAATCAATCTATTCATTTTGTCAGATTTTTATTGTAAAATAAAAGCACATCAATTGAATGCTTTTGATTTTTTATAACAATAGGGGTTAAGGAGAGGGGCACAAATGAAAGACAGAAAAGAGAAAAAAGCTAGGGTTAGTCTGAATATTTTAATTCTAATTATTGCAATTCCGCTTATTGCAGCACTTATTATCTGCAATGTATTCAACGCATTCAACACCTACAGAATCAAGAAAACTACAGAAGAAACTTACTACAACATGCTTTATGGCATCAGTTCCAATCTGATAAAAGCAGAGCGAGATTTTACACAGGCTCAGCTTCTTGGAACACAAAAGCTTGCCTACAAAGAATTCGTAATAACATCGGTTTTAGAAGCAATGGATGCCGATTGGCAGACAATGGTTGATAATATAGATTCAGAACTGGAGCAAGCGGTCACAGTAGCCAAGACCAACGATACTCTCTGGTCAAAGCTTACAACTGAAGACGGTATCAACTTTGCCACAGCCTATGACAACTTCACTACATCCTATGCTAAATGGAAAGATGATTACGCTAAAACCACTTCTGCTGCCACAGCAGAACCATGGACACAAAGCTATACTGCCAGCCGAAATCAGCTCATGATTATGGATTCCATCGTAACTACATGGGCACAAAATGAGAACCGCGCGACAGATGCTAAAATTCAAAATACAATTTTGATTTCTTCTATAGTATTTGCAGCTATAGCAGTTATTCTCTTCGCATTTACAATAATTATTCTTCTTAATATTTCAAGAAATATGAAGGGTATTAGAAATGCAGTTCGCCGAATTTCCGAAGGTGATTTTGTCACAAAAATCAAGCCTAGAACAGTTATTACCGACTTTGCGGAAATCGGTTATTCTCTTGAATCCATGAGACATGATTTAAGAAATGCACTTGTTAGAGTCATTGATTATGCCACAAGCGTAAATAACAAAGCAGAGGAAACAAAGGACAATATCGCCGCTTCACAGCACACAACAAACGATATTAGCTCTGCTGTTTACGACATTGCCGAAGGTGCAACAGCCATGGCTCAGGATGTATCTGCTACATCTACAATTACCGCAAGCATTGGTGATTCCGTTGAAAATGTTTTATATTCTGCAAATGGCAACTTGGATAAGGGCCAGCAGGTATTCGACGAGTCTACTAGAATAAAAGAAAAATTAGAGCAAATTAAGATTCAGGATCAAAAGACTGATGAGATTGCAACACAGGTTGCAAGTTCCGTTGGTGAGACTGCAAATGTTGTTGCTCAGATTACAGAAGCTGCAGAAGGTATCATTAATATTTCAAGCCAGACAAACTTGCTTGCCCTTAACGCTTCAATTGAGGCTGCCAGGGCAGGTGAAGCAGGTAAGGGCTTTGCAGTTGTTGCTGACAATATTAAAAATCTGGCAGAAGAAACCAATAACCTTGCCGGCGAAATCACAGGCATGCTTGCTACTATCACTCACTATTCTGACACAAACAAAAAACTGGCAGAGGATATCAAGGAAGCTACTTCTAACGAGGCTGTAGCCCTTTCAGATATGAGTGAGACATTTGATGAAATGATAAAACTCCTTCAGGAGACAGAAGTTGGTAACAAGCAGATTGTAGAGCTTGTAAAATCTGTTAACTTGGATAAGAACAGCATATTAAGCTCTGTTGATTCTCTTTCAAGCATTTCTCAGGAAAATGCTGCATCAACTCAGGAGACAAGTGCTAGCTTAACCCAGCTTGACAGCAATATGGAGGCTGTTGTTACTCAGGCCGAGGAGCTTCAGAATATCGCTGAACAGCTCACTGAGAACATTAGATTCTTCCAGGTGGAATTACCTAATAATGAATAATCTACATTTTATGTATTTATTTATATATGTAGCTTATTAATTAGGAATATAGAACTATGGGGTCTAATAATTTATTAGGAGGTTGAGTATGAAATTTTTCGTATGCAAAGTGTGTGGAAACTTCGTAGAGATGGTCAAGGAATCCGGTGCTCCTATGACCTGCTGCGGCCAGAAGATGACAGAGCTTGTACCTGGAACATCTGATGGTGCTGTTGAAAAGCATGTACCAGTTTGTTCAGTTGATGGTAACAAAGTTACTGTTACTGTAGGCGAAGTTGAGCATCCAATGGCTCCAGAGCACTTCATCGAGTGGATTGCTATCGAAACAAAAAAAGGCTGCCAGCGCAATGTTTTACAGCCAGGCGACAAGCCTTGCACAGAATTTTTCTTAGCTGATGGAGATTCTGTTGTTGGCGTATATGCATACTGCAACTTACACGGACTTTGGAAAGCATAATATGACAATCAAAAAGAAGTGGCCAGACGGTCACTTCTTTTTATTTACACTTTATTAGTATTTACTGATTTATTCCAAAGCATTCCCACTGGTGCTGTAAGGAAAATAGCCTTAAGCACATTGTCCGCTATCATGCAGCACCATACACCAATTAGCCCCATTCCAAAGAAATGAATGCCTACATAAGTAGACAGAATTCGCACAGCCCACATACCAACTGTTTCAATCACAAATGGGTATTTAGTACGTCCCAAGCCATAATAGATACCCTCTGAAATTATATAAAGTCCAAAAAACGGCTCATTGAACGCTACCATCTTAAGCACTGTAGTTCCAAGAGCAATTACCTCTGGATCCTTTGTAAAAAAGCCCATAAGCGGCTCTGCAAATATAAACAAAAGCACTCCACTAATGGTCATAACAGCCAGTGTACATAACACACTACTCTTACAAACTTTGCGGTATTTATCGTGATTCTGCTCTCCAAATGATATTCCTACCATAGTGGTGGCAGCTGACTTAAATCCATATCCACCAATATAGAACAACTCCTCTGCCCCAACAGCTATACTGTGGGCGGCAAAAATAATTGTTCCCATGTGTGAAACAAGACCTGCAAAAACTACATATCCAGATGTAGATGCGATGTTTATAAGAAGTACCGGAAGGGATAAGTTCCACATTTTCTTGGTCACTTCTCTGTCTGTATCAAATAGATGGCCCTTAAAACGTAAATACGGATTTCTGAAGAATATAATTAAGGTAAATATTCCACCTAGTATTGAAGAAATACATGTAGCGTATGCTGCTCCGTCTACTCCCCATCCAAATATATAGATAAATATGTAATCAAGGACCAGATTAACACCGTTTATAAGAATACTGATAAACATAGGTGTTTTGGTGTCTTTTGTAGCTCTGATAGCCGACGCTAAAATATACTGGATGGATTTAAAAATAATTGGCACTGATATCCAAAAGAAATATCTAGTGGCCGCTGGTCGAATAGCCTTTTCCGCGCCCATCCATGTGGCAACAAATGGACTCAGGACAAGGCAAATAACCTCTAGCACCACGCCCACTCCAATGGCAAATAAAAGGCTCTGCTTTGCCACATCTTTTATCTGATGCTTCTCACCTGCACCTATGGCCTGAGCAATAAGCGTCATAGCTGCCACACCAAAAGCATATGGCATACTTCCAATCAACCATGTGATGGTTGTGGATGTAGATACAGCAGCTGTAGCATCCGCTCCAAGTCTTCCAACCATCGCAGTATCCACATACTGCATAAGAACAGACAAAATCTGCTCAAGCATGGTAGGAAGTGCTACAGTTACCACTGCCCAAAATATGTTTTCACCAGTCTTTGTCTTTATCATCAAGATTCTCTTTTCCTAATCCATTTGCCCAAACCATGGATTCAATAGCCCTAGCAACACGTATTGCATCTATGGCATCCATAGCTCGTTTATAATCGGCTTCCTGCTTTTTAAGCTTTGCAGAAAAATCCTTTTGTTTTTGTTCAAAGGCCTCAGCCTTTTTAAGCTTTGCCTTCTTAGCCTTCTTCTGAAAAGCCGCATAATCGGCATTGCTGGCGGTACGACCAAATTTAGAAGATGACTTAGCACCTCCAACTACTTTCGTGTCGGTCAAAGCCTTGCCCTTGTGCTCTGCCATCAAAAACTGGTACGCCTCAGTTATTCTATTATAAATAGTAGCATCATGATTGCCGGTGGCATCTGGATGACACTTTTTCACCAAATCCTTGTATGCTGCTTTTATCTGAGTAACTGTCGCTCCATCACTAAGACCTAGAGCTAAACACGCCTCATGCCTGGTCCTTATCATTTAAAACCTCACCAATAAAATACAATGACCCCATAACAATTATTGGATTGCCCTGTGCAGATGCTCTATTTATAGCATCCTGGTAATTCTCGCAGGCAACCGCATCTATACCTATATTTTTCAAATCCTCTGCAAGTGTCTCAGCCTGCAAGGCTCTAGAATAATCAATGGTGACTGTAAAAATACGCTGGGCTATAGGAGATATTATCTTTGCCATCTCAACATAATCTTTGTCTGCCATTACTGCCATTATAAATGAAAATTTAATTTTTGGAAATTCTCCCATTAAACTGTCTGCTAGAGCTCTTACTCCAGCGGGATTATGAGCCCCATCAATTAAAATAAAAGGATTCTCACTAATGATATCCATCCTGCCTGGCCATCTGGCATTTGCAAGTCCTGTGGCAATCGTCTGATTATCCACAGCAAGTGGTAGACATTTTATTATTTCTATAGCAACTGCAGCATTCTTTCTTTGGTATCCACCAAATAGTCCTAATTTTACATCTTTATCCACAGTAGATGCCTTGTGCAGTATACAACCCATTTCATCCGCACGAGCTTCTATAACTGCAGAAGCCTCATCATCCATCTGACCTATAACAACAGGAACTCCAGGCTTTATAATTCCAGCCTTTTCTCCTGCTATCTCAGCAAGTGTATTTCCAAGATACTGAGTGTGCTCCAATCCAATAGATGTGATAGCACATACTTCCGGAAGCTGGCTAAGACCATTGGTAGAGTCCTTAGCGCCACCCAGTCCAGTCTCAAGCACAACATAATCTACCTGCTGCTCCTTGAAGTAAATAATAGCCATAGCAAGCCAGTAATCAAACATGGTAGGCTCTAACTTAAGCTCCATATTAAGAAGAGACTGGCCAATTCTAGTAACCTCTTCCTTGGGAATCTGAACCCCATCTATCTGAATACGCTCTGTGTAATCAATCAAATGAGGGGAGGTAAAAAGCCCCACCTTAAATGATTTTTCAGACGCAAAAGAAGCAGCCTGCAAGATACTACTCACAAAAGCTGCCACTGATCCCTTGCCATTGGTACCAGCAATGTGGATGAAATGAATCCCCTGCTCTGGATGTCCTAAAGCATCCATGAACTCTCTGGTAACATCTCTCCCACACGCCTTACCAAATCGGCGTTTATTATCAATTGTATTAACTACCTGTTCGTATGTCATCAATCGTAACTAGACAACCAAAATAACTCCACCATCGCTAGCATACATAGTGCTGACACCTCTCATATTTAAAATCAAGATGTCTTTGAATTTGGCCATCGACTCCATTTTTTTCTTTAATGATAGAGCACGCTCTGGACAGTTGCAATGAGAAATTGCAAGAATTTTCTCCTCGCAATTAGTAGTGACATCCATGACACACTTTGTCATCTTGTCAATTGCAATATTCATGCCACGTCCCTTAGAAAGCTGCTGAATATATCCAGTATCTGTAGAGCCCATAACAGGCTTGATATTCAATGTATCAGCAAGGACGGCCTTAAGTCCAGATAAACGTCCAGACTTTCTAAATGTCTCAAGAGTCTCAAGTACAAAGAAAGTATGCTGGTCTGCAATATATTTTTCAACAGTCTCTACAACCTCTTCAAATGACATGCCCGCGTTCTCGCACTCTGCTATTTTAAGTGCAATAAGAGTCTCTCCAATAGATGCTGACTTAGAATTGAAGATATGGATATTCTTAGAATCATCCTCTTCCTCATATAAATCCTTGCCAAGGCAAGCACTATTATAAGAACCTGAAAGCTCTGCAGAAAGTGTAACCACGTAAATATTATCAGCGTCACACTCCATCTGCTCCATATAAGCATTAGGAGAAGGGCATGCAGATTTTGGTGCATTAGGACTCTCTGCTACTCTCTTAATAAAATATGCCTGATCAAAAGTCTCATCATCTATAATATGCTCACCATCAATCTCGAGCGTCAAAGGTACGTTAACAAAACGACCGTCTTTTTTCATTTCTTCTGTGAGTTCACCACAGCTGTCTACAATAATTTTATACATAGTATTCCTCCGGATTTCTTAACAGGTATATCTTACCACCAAAAGAATACCACGTAAATAGTTTTTATTAATCCGTCATGTAGTTTTCAAAACCACATCCGTCAATTATCTATTTTTAGTCCTAATTCCATTGAATTGTCAGCACATTAGCATTCTCATCCAAAAGATAATAAATAGAATCAATCTCTGGAACGTACTCAGAAACATGCTTATCATCAAAGAAATAGGTGATAACTCGATTATATAAATCGGAACTACTAAACTTTAATGAAAACTCTTTGTCACCTGCTCGGTATGATTCGGCCAATCTACTACCTATTGAATCTACTCCAAACCAGTCATAGTAGAGTCCCTGATGAACATAATAATTATCCGCATTGGACAAGCACTCAGGAATCTCAAAGCTGCTTTTAATCACATGATTTTGGCTAATCTCCTCAGTAGTCATAGCCATATATGCGTAATTTACACGCTTTGTAGTATCCTGGTTGAGATTAAGATACTTGCTATTTCCCCAGGTCACATCCATGAAATAATATGCATCATCTAAAAATACAAGATTCCAAGCGTGATTTTCATTATTGGCAGTACCGCTAATAATAGTACTTCTGATGCCCAGCTGATCAAGCAAATACCATGCTGCATCCGCATAGCCTTGGCATACTGTTTTATTAAATAGAAATACACTTAGAATGTTTTGATTTTCTCTACTGTTTTCGTCGTAATCAACCTTTTCAATTAAAGTCTCAAACACATATAAGGCCTTATCAAAATCACTGGAATCTGCGCTAACGCCTGAAAGCCACTGAGATACAATCTCATCTATGCTATTCTGATAGTTTTCCTTTTGCTCTTCAGACATGGTATATCTAGGCAAAAATTCCAGGCTTGCAACTGTATCTCCAGTAGAATATGTATTGTACTGATATCCATTTATCCAAAACAGACCGCCGTAATCAGCCATCATCGCCTCATAGGCAGTAGACAACACATCCTCATCCTCGGTGATGAGAGTTACCTTTTTATCAAAATTAACTATGCAGTTATATATCTGGTCGTATGTCTTTTGTGCTTCTTCTGATATATGCTGATATGCATATCTATCGTAAGAGACACTCTCAACTGTAATTGGCTCTGGTAGTTCGTACTCCGCAGGTCCATTATTTACTAATTTCTTATCAAGAAATGCTCTTACACCTATCAGAAGTCCCGCAATAATCATCAAGGTAGAAATCGTTCTCAATAAGATAAGAAAAAATCTTCTCAATGTTCACCTCTTTTAGTTTTCAAATTCAACACAACATTTATAGCAATAATATCTATATACAAAAAGTGGCAGCGTTATTTCTAACGCTGCCTCTCCCCCTTAATCATTCTTTGTATTGCCTATAGCTTGTTTTTCATAACATAACCAAAGGTATCCCAAAACATATGATTAATGAAAACTTGATTAACGTACAACAGTTACGTTAACAGCCTGTGGTCCCTTTGCCCCATCAGTTACTTCATACTCAACTGTAGCACCCTCTTCAAGAGTCTTGAAACCCTCTGAGTTGATGCCGCTGAAGTGAACGAATACATCGTTGCCAGCTTCATCTGAGATAAATCCGTAGCCCTTTGAATTGTTGAACCACTTAACTGTACCTTTGCTCATGCTAAAGTACCTCCAATATATTACTTGCCGAGTTTTGCTCGACTAAATTTAGTTTAACAGAACACTTTTTCAAAGTAAAGAAAATGTCCGAATATTTTGAACAAATTTTAAATTTCGTTACTTATTACATATTGGAGATTATTCACTTGGTAAAAATCACTTTACTGAGCAGCGGCTTTTTCGGGCAAAATTCCAGTCGTTCTAACCAATATCTTTGGACCACCCTTTTTCTCAATGTAGTCCTCTGTGATAATAACCTGTCCGATATTATCGTCCTTTGGAATCTCATACATGATATCAAGCATGAACTCCTCGATTATAGAACGAAGTCCTCTAGCTCCAAGCTTCTTATCAAGGGCCTTTCTAGCTATTGCATGAAGGGCGCCATCATCAAATTCAAGCTTTACCTCATCAAGTTCAAGCAGCTTTTGATATTGCTTTATAATTGCATTCTTAGGCTCTTTTAAAATACGAACCAACATATCCTCGTCTAGCATCTCTGTAGCAAATACAATAGGAAGACGTCCGATAAACTCTGGAATCATACCAAATTCTCGTAAATCCTCTACAGTCACCTTCTGGAGAATGTTTTTATCATCATCATATTTGTCCTTCAGATCTGCCATGAATCCCATTGAAGAATGCTTATTTAGTCTAGCCTTTATAATCTCATCCATAGCAGGGAATGCTCCGCCACAGATAAAGAGAATATTTCTAGTGTTGATTGTAGTGGTAGGTACCATTGCATTTTTGCTAGATGCGCCAATTGGTACTTCTACATCTGCTCCCTCTAAGAGCTTTAACATACCCTGTTGAACAGACTCACCACTTACATCACGCTGATTTGTATTCTTCTTTTTAGCAAGCTTATCAATCTCATCGATAAAGATGATACCCTGCTGACATCTCTCTACATCATTGCCAGATGCAGCTAAAAGCTTGCTGACAACTGATTCAATATCATCACCGATATAGCCTGCCTCTGTAAGAGATGTGGCATCAGTGATAGCAAGAGGTACATCAAGCAGTCTTGCCAATGTACGAACTAAATATGTCTTACCCGAACCAGTAGGTCCAAGCATAAGCATATTTGATTTCTCGATTTCAATATCATCCATTGTGCCAGTAGCTACTCGCTTATAGTGATTGTAAACAGCTACAGACATAACCTTTTTAGCATAATCCTGTCCCACAACGTATTCATCAAGCATTGCCTTAATCTTGTGAGGTGGAATGATATTATTGATATCAATCGCAGGAACTGGTCTGTCTTCTTTGTCCTTAGTAGCTCCATAGCCATGTGCATTTTTAATTTTAGGTCCCTCACCAAAAAGAGAACCTAAATTCAAGAAGCTGATATTTGGCATCTTGTTCATGTCCACATTGTTCTTTGAATTGTCTCCACCACCAAATCCAAAGCTTCCCATTGTATCAAAGGTACGCTGCATACAATCCTTGCATATGCTCATACCTGGTGCCATCTTAATAAGTGGCCCTGTAATAGTATCTGGTCTGTGGCACATGTAGCAAAACTCAATAGGCTTATCATCCTTTTTCTCATTTTTGCTATTGTTATTATCCTCATGGCCAGTAACTTCTTGTATTACTTCGTCTGAAATATCTACTGTTTTATCGTCCTCTGGGTCAAACTCTCTAAAATCCTGATTTGACATAAATAACTCCTAACTAACTACTTACTATAAATAACCATCTTGTCCTCATGCTGAGCAACAATGTCATCAATTGCCTTGATTTTGCCCTTAACAGCATATTCAATCTGCTTAATCTCCTGTGTAAGAGGATTAATCTCTTTGAAAATAGCCTCCATGTGTGGCTTCATCTCCTCTGGAGTATATTCCTCTGGGAAATCGAGCACAATCAAATGACGAACTACTTTTGTAGCCTCCTCAACTTTTGTAAGGAAGCCAATAGATAAAATATCTTCATGGCCTGTTCCATATTCAACTAACTTCTGGCGAATAGCGCTAATCTCCTCTGTCTCCTTTGGAAGACCAAGAAGTATCTTCTGTCCTGCCTTCTGCTTTTCCTCGTGAATCATTCCATCCTGATTGTCTACAAACTCATGCTTGTATCCAGGTGTGTTAGTGATTGTATCGAGATATGGAATAGGAAGTGTACAAGGCACCTTGTTAAATGGATTAATAGCGATGCCTGCATATACATCTCCACGTTTTAGCATGCTGTAAAGCTGCTGGAAACTAAGTATCTGTGTATGGACCTTTTGACCGTCCTTAGAAAGTCCCTCCCATCTGCGAAGAGACTGCCAATCTGTAAAAATAGGAAGCACCATGCTGTCCTTACCCTCAGGTGTGCCTGTAAGCTTGACTCCAGACTTAAGCATATAAAATGCCACTTTTGTGTTCTTATCTATCTGAGCGATTCCCTTTTCATTAAGCTTTGGCTCAATATCAAGCTTGATAGGTGTAATAAAATGAGAATGGCTAACCCAATAAGACAACACAGCGTGATAGCTATTGTCCTTACCGTATTTAGCCATACCTGTAATGACTCCAGCTAATGCAGCATTCTCTGCAAATGTCTTAGCATAAGCATCTCCCTGTGGTCCTAAGTTTGTAAGTACTGCAAACTTCTTAAGCTGAACATCAGAGCTAATCTCAAGCTGAAGTGAAACTGTAGTATCCTCAGCCTCATCAACAATAGCAGTCCTGTCATCTGTCTTAGCTTCGATTGCAAGAATTTTAGTGCTAACTGGTGCTACCCCTGGCTGATAAATAAAAACTGTCTCATCCTTTGAAATCTTGCCACTTAATGCACCTATAACAACTTGCCCCTCGCCATCAAGCATAGTGGTGACATTCTCTACTAATATAGAAAAACGCTCTGCACTATCTGCATCAGTAATCTCTGTATTTTCTATTGTAAGCTTCTCCTCTGATTTTTCAGCTGATTGCTCCTTTTTTCTCTTGTCAAATAAACCCATAACAAAAACTCTCCTTAATTTAGTAATCCCTAACATTATAGTCTATCTTGGGGTAAAAAAAAACACCATCCAGCCCGAAATGGGCCGGATGGCAAAGATTTAATAATTATTAAATTTATTTAATTTTTAGCAGAAATTATAATGAATATGTAACATCATAATATAGCTCATAGCGGCTAAGTGAATCCTTAAGCTCTTCTACATCCTCGTATATATCATACGAAGGTCCTTCATCATACTCATATGTACAAGACTCTTTGTCCGCGCTGATAACAACATCACCGAACTCATTGTACACATAAGCATAAATTGTCCTAGTGCCAGTATTGACTGTCAACTTATAGACAATGAATACTTCAGATAAATCATCATCGTACACTGTTACAACGCCAGCATATTCTGCAGATTCTAACTTATATTCAGAACCAACTTCACTATCAAATACATCGTAAATATTCTCAACACCCATATCAATCATATCCGACATATTAGATTCGTTAAGTTCATCTACACTCTTAACATATGAGCCAAGTCCCTCTACAGTGTACTTTTTCTCTATAGCAGTAGGAATGCTTCCAAAATTGTCAGCACAATATTCTTGAAGCTCTTCTTCTGACTTACCACCACCAAATGTAAGGGTAATTTTATCGCCCTCTTCAAGGTCGTAATCATAGTCGAATGAGAATGAAAGATCATCGTAGACATCTTGTTCATTAATTATTTCGTATTCAGCTCTAGCATCGCCAGATACACCATAAAATTTAACTTCGATATCTTCAAATGGATCAAATGTATCACATTTCTTAAGACCCTTTACCTTAAACTTCTGAGTATCAGCAACGATGATTACATCGTATTTCTTCTTGATTTTATCGGCTTTAACATCGTACTCAAGATTTACAGCGTCACCGTTTGAAAGCTTAGAAGACTTATCTAACTCATAAGAGAACCATGAATCAAGTTCTTCTTCCATATATTCACCTGCTTTTCTAGCAGATGAGAAATGGTCTTCTTTCTCGTATTTTGTCTTCTCTCTGAAGCTAGCCTTGTCGTATACCTCTTCCCAGAACTCATCATCAAGTTTTACGGAAGCTTTACCAACAGTATCATAACCTTCAAATTTAACTGTAATATAATCCGCAACATTTACAGTGTGTCTCTTATCATGAACAAATCTACCTAAGAACACTCCGCCAACAATAAGTGCTACAAGAAGAACTCCACCTACAATATATCCCCATACAGGAATCTTTTTAAAGATGCTAGGCTTCTTTGGCGCTGCAGGCTGTGGAACAACCTGAGGCTGTGGAGCAACCTGTGGCTGTGGAGCAACCTGTGGCTGTGGTGCTACTTGTGGCTGTGGTGCTACATCTTGAGTTAACTCAGCAGTAGCATCTGCAACTACTTCTGGTGCAACCGGTGCTTCTGGAGTAAATTCTGGAGCAACCTCAGGTACTTCCTGCTTCGCACCACAATTAGTACAGAACAACGCACCATCTTCTAACTGTGTACCGCAATTTTCACAAAACATAATTATTTCCTCTCAAAAAACATACAAACAAAGGATTATCGGAAAAGACTTGAATAGTCATCAAGCTCATCCATGAATTCCTCGACTTCACTCATAACACCAAACAAGGAATCTAATGTATCAGAAATACCTGTAACCTTGAAGATGATTAATGCTGCAATTGTAGTAACAATACCAACAGTAATGATATATACAATAGCGCCCTTATTCTCTGAGCCCTTGTGCATTACATGGAATACATATGCTGTATGGACAGCACCAACTACAATCCAAGCAACAACAAGTGCGCCAGCAAAAATGTAACCCTTAAGACCAAATACAACACTAATGATAAGTGTAAATAAACTAGATGTAAGAGTTGTGTAACTGAAAGCTGATAGAGTATTTAAGAATCCTCCCTCAACAGTCTTTGTTAAAAATGCAATTACTGAAAGAAGAAACTTAATTCCAAGTACTACTAAAGTAATTTCAAGAGCTCTAACAAAATCCTTGAAGCATAAGCTGAAGCAAAGAAGTGAAAGTACAATATAGATTCCACCATAAATTAACTGAGCTGCGTGTGTTGTAGCAGCATAAGCCTCCTCAACTCCTGCAAGAGGTGCTGTAAAGAACTTCTTAATAAGGCTACCCATCTGAGGGCCTAAATTACTAGCAATAGCTGAAGCCTGTGAAGGCTGAGCAGATACTGTAACCTGAGGCTGTGGTGCAACCTGAGGCTGTGGTGCTGCCTGTGGCTGTGGAGCTACCTGTGGCTGTGGCGCTGCCTGTGGCTGTGGTGCCGCTGCTGCCGCTCTAGCTGCCTGTGCTGCTTCACAATTGCACACCTGTCCTTCCTCGATTTGACTTCCGCAATATTTACAAAATGCCATACCTATTCCTCCCTTTATATAAATAAAACTAAGCTGAATTAATTATTACATATTCGTAAAATAATATCAAGTAATTATTTTAAACATACTTTTTGATTAAATCGTCAACGATTGGAACGTTGATAGTTTCGTGCTTAAGAGCCTTAACAGAAAGCACTAAGAAGAAGATAGTTCTCACAATATCAATAACGCTTGTAATTAAACCAATTCCAGTTGCAAGCTTATATGAATCCCAACCAGCATCAAGAATGCTTGCCAAATCTCCAAACCATCTAACAACATCTGGTAAAAGATTAATTGCATTTATGAAAAAGCTAAATACCATAAGTGTAGCGATAGCCTTAATAGCCATTTCCTTAAGCCACTGATCGTCCTCCTTCAAAAGTACATAGAGCGCCATAAGACCAGCGAAAACATAACCGCCAGCAAGTGCTCCAACAAAGATGCCTGCTGCTAATAATTCCTTAGCAATACCTAATTTTGATTTTTCCATAAATAAACCTCCGCTTTTAAATAAAAATTGACGCGTTTTACGCGCTCTAGATAATAGCTTAACATATCTGTAATAATTATTGTAGCCTTTATTATTTTTCTGATTTTTACTTAGTTTTATACTTTTTCTTCTATAAATATACTGCTATAATATGTCTGACAATTAATTGACACTTCAGCTTAGAAAGGGAGGTAATTTTATGAGCGGAAAGAAAGGTATAATTGGAGAATTCAAAGAGTTTATTCTTCGCGGTAATGTTATGGACATGGCTGTCGGTGTTATCGTAGGTGGCGCATTCACAGCTATCGTTACTTCTTTAAATGAGGATATCCTTACACCAATCCTTGGTATTTTCGGTGGAACAGATTTCTCTGAATTAAAAGTAACACTTGGCTCTGGAGAAAATGCACCTACTCTTCTTTATGGAAATTTCATTACAGCAGTTATTAATTTCCTTATTACTGCATTTGTTATTTTCATTATCATCAAATCAATTAACAAGGCATCAGAAAAAGCTGCTGCGCTTGTAAAGAAAAATAAGGACGATGCAGAGGCTGCTGCTCCTACAGAAAAGGAATGCCCTTATTGCTTCAGCAAAATCGATATCAAGGCTACTCGTTGCCCACACTGTACATCAGAACTCTAGTCCGCTAGTTACCTATAGTCCGCTAGTTACATTCACAAGCCTTAGATTCTCTTCGCTCATCTAAAACGATTCGCTTAAGAGAACTAAGAGCTTGTGAATTACTAGCTCACTTAAATAATTCACCTAAGGACACCAAGAGCTTGTGAACTACTAGCTCATTAAAATAAGCCCCGCTATGCGCATGCACAACGGGGCTTTTACTATGCTTATTTTACTGAATCAATCCGACGGCACCACAGGCAACCACAATAATTCCAAGTACAATTCTATACCATCCGAACACCTTGAAATCATGCTTCTTGATGTAACCCATTAAAAACTTAATAACAAACATGGATACCACAAATGCTACAACCATTCCTACTAAAAGAATTGCTGCTTCCATTCCTGTGAAATCAAGACCGAACTTAACAATCTTAAGAAGGCTGGCACCAAGCATAACTGGTATTGCCAAATAGAATGTATACTCAGCTGCAACTGTTCTTGAAACACCAATAATTAAGGCACCAACAATAGTAGCTCCCGAGCGGGAAGTACCAGGGAAAATAGCAGCTATAAGCTGAAACATACCTATAAGAAAAGCTGTCATATATGAAATATCTGCCACTGCAGTAATCTTTGAATTTTTGCCAGCATTCATATTTTCAACAATAATAAATGCCACACCAAATACAATAAGAGCAAGGGCAACTGGAATTGGGTGATAGAAAAGCTCTTCAAATAAATCATCCCAAAGGACGCCTACAACAGCTGCAGGAATACAAGATAATAAGATATGAAACCAAAGTACAAAAATATCCTTTTTAATCCATGCTCCTACACCTGACTTACTAAGTGGTACTAAATTAGCCTTCTTACCAAATGGCCATATTTTGTTCCAGAAAATAATAACTACCGCTAGAATTGCTCCAAGCTGAATAACCACCTGGAACATGCTGTAAAATTCTTCTGAAACATCAAGCTTTACAATCTCATCCAAAAGAATCATATGTCCTGTACTACTGATAGGAAGCCACTCTGTAATTCCTTCTACGATGCCAAACAATATGGCCTTTATAATTTCTATCATTTCCATTATCCTCCATTAACCATTAACACCTCCTAGTTACAGCTACAAGCCTTAGTCTCTCCGCTCATCTAACACGATTCCCTTAAGAGAGCTAAGAGCTTGATGCTTACTAGGAGGTTAGTTTTTTTATAAATTATAGAAAAAACACTGCTGGGAAATCCCAACAGTGTTTATCATATCATATTAACCTACATAATAAAATGCTATAGGGTGTTACCCTCAACAACTTTACCCTGCCATCCATTAGTATGGCGCTTCTCCTCTCGCTGACGCTCCTCCTCTTCTAGCTTAGTCTGCATGATAGCTTCGTTAAGCTGGAGCATCTTGGTATCCATCATAGATACGATTTCAGAACACTCTCTCAAGTCTCTACTGATATAATCTGGTGCATTACCCTCGAACTTGTAGTAGATCTTGTGCTCAAGGCTGGCCCAGAAATCCATACCGATTGTACGTATCTGAATCTCTACCTTAGTGTCTACGGTCTTATCTGAAAGATAAATAGGAATCTTAACCAACATATGATAACTCTTATATCCTGAAGGCTTAGGATTCTTGATATAGTCCTTAATGGAAATAACAGTAACATCAGTCTGGCGACCAATCATCTCTGCTATCTCATAAATATCGGATGTAAATGAACAAACGATTCTAACACCTGCAATATCATTACAATGCTCAATCATACTAGGAATAGAAACATCATATCCATTTTTCTTAAGCTTCTTAACAATACTCTCAGGAGTCTTCACTCTAGTTTTAATATATTCAATTGGATTATATTGATGTACCTGCTGAAACTCATCATTTAAAATCTCAACTTTGGTACGGAACTTCTTAATCGCGGATTCATATAAAAGCATGACGGTATTCCAAGAATTCACGCCATCATCCTGAAACATATTCATGTCCACAATTCTCCACCTCCCATCTAGGCTCCCTCTTATATATTACCATAAATCCCCCTAAAATTTATTAAGACTTTATTAAATATCTCTATACTCTAACAAGGGGTGTATATAAACCAAAAATAAAGCGCTACCCTAAATTTAGGCAGCGCCATATAAACATAAATTATAAACTCTCTATATAACCTATTAATCCTCGTCGAGAATGTGGATTTCCAAATAATCAAATGGTATCTCGTCTACGAAATTGTCACGAGTGAATCTGGCCTTGCCGTGGCGCTTGAACTCACGGATGGTGGAGTCAAGCCAGACAGGCTTGCTTGTATCGAACTCGTAGCTTGCCTTGTCTACTGCTGCAAATATTTTGTGAGTGCGAGTCTCCTCAGAGTAATCCTCCCACACAAAATCCTGAAGCATATGATTATCTTTCCATGATTTAAACCAAATACGCATAAAACCTCTCTAGTAATTAATATCTTTGACGGTGAGTTTCGTACATAAGAAGACTTGCAGCAACTGATGCATTAAGAGACTCAAGCTGGCCTTCCATAGGTATCTTAAGATATGAGGTGGCTAAGTCTGCCATCTCATCTGTAAGTCCATTGCCCTCATTGCCTATCATAAATGCAGTATCTCCCTTAAAGTCTAGCTCAGTGTAGAACTTTTCTCCCTTAAGGTGGGCCGCATATACGGATACTCCATATTTATCCTCAAGAGTCTTGATGGTCTCTCCCAAATCTGGAGCCACAATATGAGGAACTCTGAAAATGCTTCCCATAGTAGAGCGTACTACCTTGGGCGAGTAGATATCTACAGTAGTGCTATTCATAATGATACCAGTGGCACCAGCCCCCTCTGCAGTACGGACAATGGTACCCATATTGCCTGGGTCCTGAAGGGACTCAAGAATTATTACATGAGCAGGTCGTCCTGTAGAGCCGCCCAACACATCCTCAAGTGTAAAATCCTGCATCTTAACTAACGCAAGAACTCCCTGTGGAGTGACAGTATCACTCATAGAGTTAAATACTGTTCTGGCAACCTCTTCACATGTAACCTGTGGAGCCTTAGAGTGTATCTCTGATAAGAACTTCTGGCCCTCCTCAGAGTCACCAAAGCCCTCTACATAATAGATGGCATGCAAAAAATCGCCCGGTACCTCAGCTACCCCGCGAATCCCCTCAACCACAAAAAGCCTTTGAGCGCGACGCTCTCTGGCTTTTTTGTTAAGTGCAATTATGTTTTTAATCTGATTGTTATTAGTACTTGTAATCATTGTTCAAAGACTTGCAAATCTGATACTGATACTCATCAACATCCTTCTTCATAGCAAGTGCCTCATCGATATCGAAATCGATGAACTCACCGTGTCTGTAACCAACTACACGGTTAGTCTTACCCTCGCAGAGAAGGTCAACTGCCATAGCACCCATTGTAGATGCGTATACACGGTCCTTACATGTAGGTGAACCACCACGCTGCATGTGACCAAGAATAGTAGCACGTGTCTCAATACCTGTAGCTGCCTCGATACGCTTAGCCATAGAAGTAGAATGACCAATACCCTCAGCATTGATAATAATGTGGTGCTGCTTACCCTTCTTACGTCCCTCGATGATGTGGTTAACAAGCTTCTGCTCGTCGTAATCATATCTCTCAGGAAGAAGAACATCCTCAGCACCATTAGCAATACCGCACCAAAGAGCGATATAACCAGCGCCACGACCCATAACCTCAATAATAGAGCAACGCTCATGAGATGTAGATGTATCACGAACCTTATCGATAGCTTCCATAGCTGTGTTAACAGCTGTATCGAAACCGATTGTGTACTCTGTACAAGCAATATCAAGATCGATAGTACCTGGAAGACCGATTGTGTTAATTCCGAACTTAGAAATCTTCTGAGCACCCTTGAAAGAACCGTCACCACCGATAACAACAAGACCATCGATACCAGCTGCGATTGCATTCTTAGCTGCCTTCTCCTGATACTCAGGATCAAGCATCTCTAAACAACGTGCAGTCTGAAGAATAGTACCACCACGTTGAATAGTCTCAGAAACGCTATGTGCATTCATATCTATAATTTCACCAGAAAGAAGACCCGCATAGCCTCTTCTGATTCCCTTAACTGTCTTTCCTCTGGCAATAGCCTGACGAACAACGGCACGGATAGCCGCATTCATACCAGGGGCATCACCACCTGAAGTAAGAACACCAATAGTTTTTACTTTATCTGCCATTTTGATTATTCCTCCTAATATCCCGCTTCAAAACAATTCCTTGTAATTTTATACTCTTTTGTAAACGTTTTCAATAGGCATTTTATCAATAATTTGCTAGTATCTACGCTTTCCACTGTCGAATTTTATCTTCTTCTCTACTACTTGAACATTTTCCTGTCCAAAGTTTTGGTAGAGAACCTCCAAATTCTCAATGGATGCAGCCAGTGTCCAGTTAGGTCCCATGCGTTTTATCGCCTTTTCCTCTGTAAGGTAAATAGCAAGTCCATCGCTTCCGTCCATCTGTCTGATAATCTCAGTCAGCTGGCCCTCTGCCGCTTCATAGGCCTCCTTATTTGCAAAGCGAATCCACACCTCTCTTCCGCAGTCATCAAAAGATTTGATATCCTGGCAGATCAGCTTGGCATCCTTTTCCTCTTCCACCTGCACTCGGCCCTGGATGAACACCTTGTTACCCTCTGATATAAGGGAGCGTGCCTTCTCATAGCTGTTAGGGAAAATAACCACCTCTACTGTGCCAGTCAAATCCTCTAAATTGATAAATGCCATAGCCTTGCTCTGCTTAGTGTATTTTATGGTAACTCCACTAATCATACCACCTACAACAACTACGCTGTCGTCTGTAACAGAAGCCTGACCTGTCTCCTCATCCACAATAAATGAGGAAGCCTTGGCTGTAATATTTTTCTCCAAGAGACCAATATAGTCATCAAGAGGATGGCCACTTACATATACACCCATCAGCTCCTTTTCAAGAGCAAGTTTGATTTCCTTATCAAATTCCTCTGCATCAGGAAGAGAAATTTTCAAATCCTCCTTTTGCTCATCATTTGCAAAATCAAACAGAGACATCTGGCCCTGAATGTTATTTTTCTTGCCGCTGTTGACTGAATCTAATATGGTAGGGAAAATCAGACACTTCTGTCTGCGATTGCCCTCCATGGAATCAAGAGCACCGGACTTAATTAAGTTCTCGATTGTTCTCTTATTAGCATCATAATTGCTAACACGATTGATGAAATCCTCTAAGTCTCTAAAGGGACCATTTTTCTCTCTATCGTAAATAATGGCATCTATTGTGTTGCGGCCAACAGATTTGATAGCATACAGACCATATCTGATTTTGCCATCATCAACTGAGAATCTGCCGCTTCCGCTATTAACATCAGGAGGAAGTACCTCGATGCCATTAGTTCTGCAGACAGCAATATACTCAGAGACCTTACCACTGTTATCAATAACAGATGTCATAAGGGCAGCCATGAATTCAAGAGGATAATACTTCTTAAGGTAGGCTGTCTGAATGGCAACAACTGCATATGCTGCTGCATGACTCTTGTTAAATGCATACTTGGCGAAATCAACCATATGGTCGTAAATCTTGTTAGCCACCTCAGCTGAAATGCCATTTGCCACACAACCAGGAATCTTAGTGATTTTACCTGTGATGTGATTTTCTATTTGTCCACCATTGACGAAAATCTCACGATTCTCCTCAATGACATACTGCTTTTTCTTACTCATGGCACGACGAATCTCATCGGCACCACCAAGAGAATAGCCAGCAAGCTGCTGCACTATCTGCATAACCTGCTCCTGATAAACAATACATCCGTAGGTAGGAGCAAGTATTGGCTCAAGCTGTGGACAGTCGTAGGTAATCTCCTCACCTGAGTTCTTACCCTTAATGTAATCAGGAATGAAATCCATAGGACCTGGACGGTAAAGGGAAATACCGGCGATAACATCCTCAATAGAATGTGGCTTTAATTCCTTCATGAAATTCTTCATGCCGGTAGATTCCAGCTGGAAAACGCCCTCGCATTTACCTGCAGAAATCATGTCCATAACTGCCTGGTCATTGTAGTCAATCTCATCCATGTTAAGCTTCTTGCCGTAATTTTTCTCCACAAGCTTAACAGCATCATTTATAACAGTAAGAGTTCTAAGGCCTAGGAAATCCATTTTCAAAAGGCCCAACTCCTCGATTGTAGTCATAACGAACTGGGTGACAATTGTACCATCACCACCACGAGAAAGTGGAACATACTCATCCATTGGCTTGCCGGCAATAACCACACCGGCCGCATGCATACCTGTATTTCTAGGAAGTCCCTCAAGTGTACGGGCAACATCGATGAGATTTCTCACCTGATCATCAGCCTCATAAAGCGCTTTCAGCTCCGGATTCATGGTAAGAGCCTTGTCTAATGTGACACCTAAATCTGTAGGAATCATCTTGGCTACAGAATCCACATAGCCGTATGGTAAATCCATAACACGGCCAACATCTCTGATAACACCTCTGGCCTTAAGGGTACCAAAGGTAACAATCTGGGTCACACAATCCTTACCGTATTTACGAACTACATAGTCGATAACTTCACCGCGTCGCTCAAAACAGAAATCAATATCTATATCGGGCATGCTGACACGCTCCGGATTAAGGAAGCGCTCAAACACAAGTGAATATTTGATTGGGTCAATATTGGTAATGCCTGTTGTGTAGCTGACCAGTGCTCCCGCAGCAGAACCACGGCCTGGTCCAACAGGAATCCCATGGGTACGGGCATAGTTGATGAAATCCCATACAATAAGGAAGTAATCAACGTATCCCATATTTTTAATAACATCAAGCTCATACTCTAGGCGAGGCTTAAGCTCCTCAGCTCTATCCCCGTATCGTCTATCAAGTCCCTCGTAGCAAAGCTTGTTAAGATAAGTCCAAGAATCATATCCCTCTGGCACTTCAAAATGAGGGAGCTTGGTCACGCCAAATTCGAACTCTACGTGACATCTATCTGCAATTTCCTGGGTGCGGGCAACAGCTTCCTTGGCATAAGGGAAAAGCTCAAGCATCTCCTCCTCAGACTTAACGTAAAACTCCTGAGTCTCAAATCTCATTCGATCCTCATCGTTAAGCTTTTTACCTGTCTGAATACAAAGAAGCACATCATGGCTATCTGCATCCTCTCTATTGGTGTAATGGCAGTCATTGGTGGCAACAAGAGGAATGCCTGTCTCACGAGAAAGTCTCATAAGTCCCTGATTAACAGTCTGCTGCGCAGGAATGCCATGGTCCTGCATCTCAAGATAATAGTTGCCCTCTCCAAAAAGCTCTAAATATCTAAGAGCAACTGCTTTTGCCTCATCATACTGCTGACGATCCAGAGCTCTTGCAACCTCTCCGGCCAAACAAGCAGAAAGGCAGATTATGCCCTCATGATACTTCTCAAGAATCTCAAAATCCACACGTGGCTTGTAGTAATAACCATCCACATAACCTGCAGAAACTATCTTAATCAGGTTCTGGTAACCTGCATTATTCTCCGCCAACAAAATAAGGTGATAATATCTATCCTCACCCTGCACTCTCTCACGGTCAAATCTAGAGCCAGGTGCCACATACACCTCGCAACCGATAACCGGATTAATCCCAGCATTTTTACATTCTTTATAAAAATCAACTACACCGTACATATTGCCATGGTCAGTGATTGCCGCAGCAGTCATGCCCATATCCACGCACTTTTTTACATAGGATTTTATTTTATTTGAACCATCTAACAGTGAATACTCTGTATGGGTGTGCAGATGTACAAAACTCATACACTTTCCTTTCTAACTTAAGAAGCCTTGCCTGCGTATTTCATAATAAGCAGCTCAATGGCCATTTTATCATTTAAAAGTCCAGTATTAATCTGCTGAAGATACTGGGCCGAATCATTCAAAATACCGTCAATTTCTGACATTGTCATAAGCTTGGCTCGAGGGATTGTCATCTTGATTCCGTACTCGCTTTTAGCTCCCATTTTATTTGCGATAGTGCGATAATCATCCCCTGCATCATATAGCTCCTTGATTACACGCATACGTCTAAACTCGGCAATCAAAGCACCTAAAATCTCTCTTGGATTAGTATCAAGAGCCAAATGCTTTTGATAAATATCCATGGTCTGTCTTAAATTTTTCTCCGAAATAGAATTAACCAAATCAAATACTTTGGACTCAACTCCTGCCACACAAATGGCAGCCACATCCTCAGATAGAATCTGGTCTCTATCTCCCACATAACTAATGAGCTTCTCAAGCTCTGTGTCCATGTTGCTCATGTTGGCATGGGTCATCTTAAGGAAAAGCTGGAAGGCATCCTGCTTCATCATCTTGCCCTCTGACTTTAGCTTAGCCCCGATCCACTTGGCTAAGTCAGCATCATTTAACATGGTAAACTCAACTGCAAGACCAGCTGAGCTTGCAGTCTTAAAAAGCTTGCTTCTGCCGATTCCTGCATCCTCAAGGACAATGAAAATAACATGAGAAGGTAGGGCAGAAAAATACTCTATTAAATCAGGCTCATCCTTTTTCTTAGCGGTAGCTGACCTGCTGGCCAGATTGCATCGCTCTAAAAGAATAACCCTGTACTGAGTACCGTCAGCACCTACAGGCTTGGCAAAAAAAGGCATAGTCTCAGCCAAATCGATAATCTCTCTATCGCTGATGTCCTTGCCATGATATTTAGAGAAATTCATAGTATCTCCCTCGTTGACCAGGGCCTTAATCAGCTTGTCCTTAAACTGCTGCTTAAGATATTCCTCGTCGCCGTAGAGCAAATACAGATTTCTAAATTTTTCGTTTTTAATATCTTCGTTAATTCGTCTCATACTCTAATATTTCCAAATTCCAAAGGGCCATTTGCCCTCGAATTTTATTGTATCAGATTTCATGTTTTTATCACAGTTTATTCAAACATACATTGTATTCTATATGTACTGAAACTCAAATTATTTCACCTACAGGAGGATGGCTCATGGATAGCAGAGAAGACCTGATTAAAGGATTAAGTCAAGCAATGAATGGCTCTAAAGAAGATGAACTGGGCCGTCAGTTTTTCGCCGACACCAACACCCTTAGAACTGGTGCCGCAGGTGGCAATACAGAAGTCAGTGTACTTGTTTCAAAAGAAGAATTTGCCGCTATTGCCAGCGGACTTGTCAAATATCATGTTACAGATAGACGTGGTATCGAGGAAGGTAATGACATTATTTTCAATGAAGTGGAATCTGATGGATTTACCCAGACCGGTCACAAGCTGACCAAAAGAGTTATCAATGTAAAATCCTACCTCCAGGTTAAGGGCTTACAGGACGGATTTTCTATTGTTTCAATCTAAAAATTTCATGTAAAATGCGCCTTTGGCGCTAAATTATAAAGGGCTTTGGTACCTCCCAGTTTAGTTGGATCCCAAAGCCCATTTTTTGTTTAAGCTGGAGTTTTGCAAAGCAAAACTCTATTTTATTAATTCGTATGTCTTGCCGAAAATATCTCTTTCTATAATGTACACATCTGAAGTATCGGTCTTAGATACTGCCATGAAATCTCCAGGCTTGCCAAGATAATAGCTATCTGGGTCCCAGCGAGTAAATACCTTTGTACGTATTTTGATTTCCTTTGCATAGATTTCACCGGTGCCAAGGGAAATACATCCGTGGGCAAATGGCAAAAGATTCTTGCTGTCACCAGTCTCCACTGACTTAATGGTAGGAGCGTATGCCCCTGGATAATTGTATTCTTCTGAGGTAGGCTCATACTTTTTGATGAAATCCTCCCATTTCATAGGATAAATCTCACCCTGAATACCAATAGCTATAACAGTATCGTCAGTAACTGGCATATCCACATCGCCCTCAAGGGTACGGATAATGCTGCGAGTTCCTGCAGGTACCACATCTGTAGCCTTTACATAACCGACTTTGATGCGTTTCTTGCGATATGAGTCCATACTAGAAATATCTGCCTTATAACTGTCAGCATAGATAATCTCAGTATTTCTAAAGTAAGAATGCATACGGCCTCTGAAAAACTGCTGAATAGTAGGCGCTGCATAATCCATCTCTTGAAGCTCAAGAAGTGCTCGTCTAATAGAACCACCAGCCTTGACCCTGTGGCCGCCACCATCTCCAACACCGTTGCAGATAAACTTGGCAAGCTCGTCAGCCTTAACCTCTCTGACACAGCTTCGCACAGAGATTTTAATACCACCCTCATGAATAGAGTAAACAAGACAACAATCCACGTCCTCTACCTCTAGTAGCATGTCCGAAATGATACCAAGGACATTAGGATCGCAAGGGTCAGTTTTTACGATTGTATAATGATAATCCCTGTAGTACTCAGAGCCAAGCAGAGCTATTCCTGCAATTCTCAGCTCGTCCTGGGAAATATTTGAATTTTTAAACTTAGTAATGATAGAAGTGCTGTATTTCAGTTCATCTCGCATATCCATATCCAAGGGATGATGAACCTCGGAAAATCCATTACTATCTGTCATGAGACCGTAGTACAAAGCAGTAGCTAAAAGAATATCCTCATTAACTGGGAAATCCTCCTGGCGAAGCATATCCCAAACAACAGTGGCACAGCTAGCCTGATAAGAACGAATCTCAGAAAGCTCTGGAAGGCAACGAGACACCTGGTGATGGTCAATGATGGCAATATTTTTCGCTTCGAACTTTTGAATATTACCCTCACCATACTGACTATCCACTGTGATAATCACATCTGGAAGCTGTCCCTTTTCTATCCCAAGCAGCTCATTTATCTGTTCCTGATAGCGAATATAGTGAACTTTGATAGATAAATCAGATACCATCAGCTTAAGGTTGCTTTTGGAAATCTCAAAATTGCCGCCATAAACAAACCTGACATTTTTTCCCTTGGACTTAAGGTATTTGACTACCGCATAGCCAGAAGCCAATGCGTCTGCATCAGGGTTATTATGGCACTGAACTATTATATTTTCGAATTCTAATAACTGTGATAATCTCATGAAATTATTATAATTTTTTTCCTATGGAAAATAAAGACTGAAGCACCAAAAAGGAGCCTGGATTTCTCCAGACTCCCTCAAATAATCAATTATCCTAATTGCTCCCACTCATAACCTTTTGCATACATGGAATCAATCAGTGCATCCAATGGCATTGGCTTTGAAAAATAGTAGCCCTGAGCCATGTTGCAGCCGATTTCCTTAAGGAAATTGTAGGCCTCCTCTGTCTCTACACCCTCGCACAGTGGACGTATTCCCATGGCATTGGTAGCACTTACAATATATTTCATCAAAGGCTTTGACTTAGGATTCTTCTCGTAGCCTCTAAGAAATACCATATCAAGCTTTAATACATCAAACTCATACTCAGCGATTGTGTTAAGAGATGAGTAGCCGCTTCCAAAATCATCAATCCAAACATCAAAGCTGGCTTCACGAATCTTTTTAGTGGCGTCCTTGATAATACCTGTATTATCGTTAAAGGCACTCTCTGTAATTTCGACCTCAAGCATATTATGAGGGATTTGATATATCTCACAAAAATCTGAAAGGAGCTTAAATACATCACAGACTTCAAAATCAAGTCTGGATACATTTATGGAAACTGGAACCAGCTCCTCACCTTGGTCTGCAAGTCTTCTAATGTCCTGGCACACCTTTTTTACCACAAATTCATCTACGAAATGAATCAGGTGGAATTTCTCCAGAGTCTCCACAAAGTAGCTAGGTGGAAGCATTCCGTCATTTGGATCAATCCATCTTACAAGAGCCTCGTATCCACAGATTTTGCCAGTCTCAACACGAATGATTGGCTGATAAAATACCTTTATATAATCATTGGCAATGGCCTCATCAATATGGTCCACAACAAACTGCTGTCGACGCAGGCCATCACGTATAATCTCATCATAAATACAATAATTTACATCATGACGATTTTTGATACTGTTGCAAGCAAGACGGGCATGGTCACAGGCTAGGCCCACCTCAGCGTGAGGGTCCTCCATAAAATAAATACCTGCCTTAACCTTTATCTTTTTATTAACATCCTCTGTAAGAAGCATCTTTCTATAGATTTCTTCTACATTTTCAATTACTTCATCCTTTGGTGTAGTTGTAAATACAACAAAGTGGTCATCAGAAAATCTGGCCACAGTAGAGCCATTAAATACTGTTCTGATTGTCTTACCCAAATCCTTTAAAATCTCGTCGCCCATAATAAATCCATGGCGCTCGTTGTAGAGTTTAAAGTTAGGAATATCAAAATGAATAAAGGCCACATCCTGCCGCCTAACATCAGGTGAATTAAGAAGCATCTGAACCTTGTTATAGAAAAATGCCATTGTAAGCAATCCTGTCAGCTCATCAGTTTCGTGATTTGATGCAAGCACTTCTGCCTCTGCGTAAGAATTGCTTGCATTGTTGGCATACTCATTCTCCTCTACATCCACTATGAAAACATAGTAAAAGCTCTGTCCATTTGGCCAATGTAAAAGATGTCCAAAATCCTCTATATATCTAACATCTCCATTTTTAGGAATAATTCTATAGCGAACATAATCATGGCGTTTTTCTGCATAGATAGTCTGTGCCTCAATCTGATTTTCAATCTTGTGAAAGTCATCTGGATGAACCATTCCCTTAAATGTGCCATCCACATACTCAAGAAATTCATCAAATGTTTTGCATCCGAAAAGTCTGATTACATTTTCATCTGCAAATAAAATCTGTTCACTTCCATTTGCCTCATATATGAAAAAACCACCTGGTAAACCAACTGGCAAACGCCCCTGCATTTCGGAAATGTAATAATTGTCGCTCATAGATACCCCCATGGACATTAAGACACAGAATCCTTATCTTTGTTGATTGTAGCATTAAAATGTGAAAAAACTTAGTAAATATAATGAACCACATATGCACAAAACATCGTCTTTTTCCGCTAGTTTTTCCACATCTAATCTATCTGTATCCTCAGTTCCAATCACCTGAGCACTGACGCCTTTTCTCCTGATTTTAGCAGCCAGTTCTTCAGGTGGCATGGTTCGCTCACTTGGCACTTCCATGGTGTAACATTTTTTAGCTATAGGAAGCAGTTCATCTAGGATGATATCCACCTCTTTGTCCCTTAGAATTCCCATCACAAACGTAATCTTTTTATCAGGGAAATACTGCTCTAGGGATTCCCTTAGCACCTTTGCTCCCTGCCTGTTATGGCCTCCATCTACAATTACGTATGGCTTTATATTTACCAGAGTAAATCTTCCAAACCATTTAGTATTCTTTATTCCAGCAGCTATCATCTCCTCGGAAATATAGAATTTCTTGCTGGTAAAGCACTGGTTAAACTTTTGAATGGCAAGTATAGCAAGTGATGCATTTTCAATCTGATAGGTGCCAAGTAGGGAGGTCTCATATATTTTGCGGTTTACTTCAAAAGACTGGCCCCAAAGAGTTTTATCTATTAGCTTAGGCTTTTTAATATAATCTATCTGAACTTTTTTACTCTTACAGGTATGACTCAACACCTTTTTTACTTCTGGTTCTTGAATTGCAGATACCACCTTTGTACCTGGCTTAATTATGCCGGCCTTTTCCGTGGCTATTTCTGTAAGCGTATTTCCCAGAATGGACATGTGGTCATAGCTAATAGGAGCAATAACAGTCACCAGCGGCGCTGGGATAACATTGGTAGTGTCCACTCTGCCTCCCATACTCACCTCTAGTACAACCACATCACATTTTTGCTTTTTGAAATATAAGAATCCCATTACTGTGAGAATCTCATATTCGCTAGGGAAAATCCCCTGGGCTGCAAGCTCATCGTAGGCAGGCTTTACCTCACCAAAAATAGTGGCGAAATCCTTGTCTGTGATTTCCTTTCCGTTTATCACAAACAGCTCATTGTACCTGTGCAAAAATGGAGATGCAAATGTACCTATTTTAAGTTTGGACTCATTTAAAATGGATGAAATGTAGGCTACTGTTGAGCCCTTTCCATTGGTGCCTGCCACATGTATATACTCTAAATCCATGTGGGGATTATTTAGTTTTTTTAGAAGGGCAAGCTCCGCATCAAGAGAAAACATATCCTTTAGAGGTGCCCCTGTATTTTTCGGTGGTTTAAAATGAGGCAATTCCTCAAAAAAAGAAATTGCCTCCTGATAACTATATTTTTTCATAAAGTTTTACGCTCTCGAATGCCTTAAGCAAGGTATAAATAATTGCAGTATTAACCACAAGCATGATTGCTTCCTTTGGAAGACGATAGAGAATAGTTGCAAAGTATCCAAGCTTCAAATAGAGCATATTGAGCCAGATACTGTTAAGTAATACACCTACAATAACTGTATATGTAAACATAGTTACAATTATACGCTGCAGTGTCACTTTCTTCTTGTAAAGGAAAAGTCCAAATATTACGCCTGTCATCATACTACTGAATGTAAATCCTGGGAAATATGGGCCAGTAGGATAAGCCAAAAATCCTCCTATATCCACAAGTATTCCCATAACTCCAGCGATACCAGGGCCTAACAACAAGCCAGCCAAGCATAGTGGCACAAAGGCAAATCGGATTTCAATAAGCTGATTGATTGGGAATTTAAAATATCCCAGAACAATACCGATTGCTGTAAGCATTGCTGCAAGTGTAAGTGTTTTAGTGTTAGATAATTTTTTCATAAAAAATACACCTCCTTTGCAGTTCCTCTTGTCTACAATGAAGGTGTGAAAAGCCTTACTATGTAGCAGCGGGATGCGACCATAAAACCGCGGGTACCCTTTTCCCTTCGTCTGCATGACAACTCCCTGTTCACACAGCACTTAACGCTCTACAGTCTACTCTGCATTTTTAATTTTCCTGTATTATATGCGCATGCCACAGATAATGCAATAGTTTTTGAAAATTTTGGTCCTAGGGGACGGGGTTAGTGGTTCATTTTTCTGAGCTAAGATTTACAACCACATACTCAGACCTGGTTCCTGTTTTGAACTTGATAGCCCAGTCTGAAATACCAGAGGACACAATGAAATTAGTATTATTGTGTTTCTCCAATCCATATGTGCTGTCATCTATCCCTGACCACACCCCAAATTTCGTAATAGGAATCATCTGGCCCCCATGGGTATGACCGCATAAAACCAAGTCCGCAGCGGACTGGGCCTCAGCATCATAATCTGCCGGCTCATGGTCCATTACTATTATATATTTGCTGGTGTCCATATCCTGTAACAGCTCATCTATGGTCATTCGATTATGATTATATCCCTTATCTGCTCGTCCCACTAAATAAAATCTATCGTCAATCAGTACAGATTCATCTTCCAAAATGTTAATTCCATTTTTCAGAAGTGTATTTTCCAAATCCTCTGCCGTGAAATCTCTATGGTCGAAATAGCCCCTGTCGTGATTGCCGTATGCGTACCAAGCTCCATATTTTAAATCCATCTCACCGATTGTCTTGCAAGCAATCTCCAAATCCGCTTTTTTAGAACTATCATCAACAAAATCACCCACTATAAGAAGGATATCAGGAGACTGGGCTTCAATAGTCTCAAGATGCTTGGCAAATCCTTTTCCATCAAATGTAGTGCCAATATGGGAGTCTGATAGCATAGCTATTTTTAAATCCCCAATTTCTTTGACCGTAGTCAAATCATAGTCTTTTTCCACCACGCTTGCGCACAAGTAATATCCGCTTCCCAGAAAGATAACAGATGACAAAATAGCAAGCAGTCCCTGCCAATGAATTTTAAATTCCCTTTTAGAAAAATGGTTAACAATCCTTCCAAGTAAGCCAAAAATCAAAAAGAAAGCTGTGGTATAGATGGTGATGGTAAGAGCATTAATCCACTCTAGGGTAAAAATAAATATCACAAATAAAGCTACAATAATCAAAAATGCCACAAGTCTATTTTTAATCACTTTAAACTTGGCAATGGAATTTGTCATATAGATAATTCCAAAAACTGAAGCCAATGCTGCTCCAACAAACATCAAAATCCAAATCATACAAATACCTTTCTACTGTTTTATATCTATGTATGCAAAAACCCCTCTTCACCAATTAGCTGGTAAAGAGGGGTTAAATTATCTCTTTATAAATGGACCACTAACCCCGTCCCCTTGGTTCACTAGTGGTCTTTTAACGCATATGCGATATTGATAGCGTGGTCAGCGCATCGCTCAAGGTCAGTAACCATGTCAGAGAAAATAACTCCGGCGATAGGTTCGCACTTGTTATCCATAAGTCGCTCTACGTGATGATTGATAAGCTGCTTCTCCTGCTTGTCTACCTTAGCCTCTAACTTTTCAATCTTAGGTAAGTTCTCGTAATTTTCTGAAGTGAAAATCTCAAGAGCAAGCTCAACTTCTTCCATAGAATTCTCAGCCATATCCTTAAGTTCCTTGGCTGCCTTCTTAGAAAGCTTAGTCTTTTTATTCTTCATACGAGTAGCGTACTCGATAATATTCTCAGCGTGGTCAGAAATACGTTCCATATCAGTTACAGCAATTGTGATAGCTGATATCTTACGGAGATTCTCAGGTGTAAGGTTCAGCGCCTGAAGCTTAACCATAGCATCCTGAATAGCGTGATTTAGAATGTTAACTGTCTCCTCACGCTCCTCAACATCCTCCACCTTTTCTGGAGAATAATCGAAGAAGCAGTCGATAGCCTTTTCGAAATTCTCTGCTGCAATAGCACCCATTCTGGCTGCCTCAAGCTGCGCCTGATGAATAGCCATGTGAGGTGGCACATTTGTCACCTGTGACATAAACACAAGCTGTCTATCCTCAGCTGCACGAGTCTCCTCAGGAAGCTCTGGGATAAACATATATGTAAGCTTAATAATGTAATCTGTAAATGGGAAGATAATGCACACTGCAATCAAAGCAAAGATTGTATGTGTGTTAGCTATCTGACGTCCTGGGTCAGCTGATGTAGACTGAATCCATGACAAAAGTGGGGTTACATTTATAACCACAATAATTACAAGAGCTCTGATAAGATTGAATAACAAATTCAAAATAGCAGAACGCTTACCATTTCTATTAGCAGTAAGTGATGCCAAAAGGTTAGGTGTAACTGAACCGATAGCAGCACCAATTACCAAATAAACAGCTACATCGTAATCTAAAATCCCCTGAACAACAAATGCCTGGAAGATAACTGTTGAAGATGATGAACTCTGGAGTAATGCTGTAAATGCAATACCAAAAAGCAATGCTAAAAATGGATTCTTAAGTGTTGAAAGGAAATTAACAAACAGCGCCGACTGTGAAAGTGGTGCAATGGCAGCCTTCATGATGGTAATACCCTGAAAGAGCATACCAAATCCCATGATAACTGAACCAATATGTTTGGTAAGATTATTCTTCATGAAAAGATACATTACAGCACCAATGAAAAGTAAAAATGGTGTGAATGTAGCGATATTAAATGCTGTGATTTGAGCTGTGATTGTAGTACCAATATTGGCACCAAGGATAACTCCAATAGCCTGTGAAAGAGCCATCATGCCCGAATTAACGAAGCCGATAACCATAACATCTGTGGCTGAAGAACTCTGAACGAGAACCGTCATAGCGATTCCCACAAGAACAGCTACCAGCTTATTAGTAGTAGCCTTCTCCAAGATTATCTGAAGATTGTCACCGCAACTATTTTTCAAGCCAGTGGACATAATAGACATTCCAAAGAGGAACAAGCCCACTCCACCTAGCAGTGATAAGAATTGTGCAATTGTCATTTCTTTCTCCTTCTACCGTATTTCTCCTTCACGAGAAATAAAAATTTTAAACCTTTTCTTATTTGTCCGAAGATAGTTTAACATGACTATTGAAGAATGTCTAAGTATTTCGTAAAAATTCTTTTATTTTATATGTATGCTTTGATAAAAATTCCGTCTTCACGATATTCTTCTGAAATAAGTTCTCCATTTTCTCTTATTTTCGCAATACTGCCAGCCTCTGAATATGGAACTAACTTCTCAACATACTCTTTTCCATCTCGTAAAAGTTCAGCCAAAATCTCTTTTACTCTATCAAGACCCTTGCCAGTTTTAATAGATGTGTGAACCGTATAATCTGCTCGCAAATCATGATAATCATGCTCGTCTAACACCTTGTCCACCTTGTTAAAAATGGTAATAACAGGCTTATCGCTAACACCAAGCTTATCGAGAGTCTCGTACACAATCTCCATCTGTCTATCCATCTGTGGATTGCTCACATCAACCACATGGATAATGTAGTCGGCATATTTTGCCTCCTCAAGTGTACTTTTAAATGCATCAACCAAATGGTGAGGAAGCTTTCTAATAAATCCTACAGTGTCAGTAAGAAGTACCTTTTGATCATTATCCAAAAATAGCTCTCTGGTGGTGGGGTCAAGTGTTGCAAACAAAGCATCCCACTCCAAAATATTAGCATCGGTAAGCTTATTTAAAAGTGATGATTTGCCTGCATTGGTATAGCCAACAATCGCAGCCACAGGCACGCCATTTTTCTGTCTCTTTGCACGGGTAAGTTCACGGTGGCTTACCACATCAGCAAGCTCCTTTTTAAGCTGTGAAATGCGACCTGCAATAAGACGCTTATCCATCTCCAGCTTTTTCTCACCAGGACCACGAGTACCAATGGCTCCGCCGCCACCTGCTGCAGTACCACCTACTCGAGACATATTTTTACCGAATCCTGTAAGTCGGGTCATCTCATATCTAAGCTGTGCCAACTCTACCTGGATTTTACCCTCAGCTGTACCTGCTCGTGCCGCAAAAATATCAAGAATTATAAGGGTTCTGTCCATGACCTTGGTATCAAGGGCATCTGCCAGATTTCTCATCTGGGCTGGTGTAAGCTCATCATCACATACGATGCCGGTAGCCCCTGTCTCCCAGATTAAATCTGCAATCTCATCTACCTTACCAGTGCCCACATAGGTACCTGGATTTCTGCGCTCAAGATTTTGCATAATCTGACCAACCACCTGGGCTCCTGCTGTCTCGCAAAGCTCTGCCAACTCATCTATAGAATCCCTAGCCTCAGCCTCGTCGCCTTCGCACACTGCAACTAGTATTACTTTTTCAATTATCTTTTCTGTATTTATCATTTACCTATATCCTAATTTAAATTGGATGGTTCTCCCACCACCTCCATAATAACATTTAATTTTGATTCCTCATAGTAATCATTAAAAAATGGGCCCACCCTTTTAGTTCTAATAGGCTAAATATTCTACTTCGCTGGCAATAACTGGAAATTTATCTCTTATTTCCTGCTTTTCTACAAGTCTAAAACCTTCATAGGTAAAGTTCGGGGTAGTTGCACAAGAAACAAAGGTAAAGCCATCTGCGTCCAGATTTTCTGCACCAAAAATAGCACCTTTTGGAATTAAAACCATGGCCCGCTGGCCCTTTTCAACATCATTTCCTAGGAGAAATTCCTGCTTTCCTTCATCTGTTAGCATTGTGACCTTCATTCCACAGCCCTCATGGAAATACCAGATTTCATCACAATCGATTTGATGAAAATGAGAAATCTCACCTTTGTCTAATAAAAAATAAATGCTACCTGCAAGAGGTCTTCCATCCTTTTCAAATGGGGCAGTATAGACCTCCACAAACCAGCCGCCCTCAGGATGCTGCTCTAAGTTGTATTCTCTTTTTAAAATCTCAGCTCGATTGCTCATATGCCATTATTCCCTTTCCATCAAATGTCGCCTATTGCTTAAGTATTCAAGACTTACAGACTTTCAACAAAGTCTGTAATGTCTATATACTCTACTGGTTGCCCCACATATTTAGCTCGTAATTCTTGGTATTCATCATCTGACGAAAGCATTACCTTAGAATCTGAATTTCCATCAAGATAATAATATTCATAGAGTAATTGGCTCTCACTGTCAGCTGCCTTATAAAATGTTATTATGCCTTTTCGCTGCCCTGATAAATCATATGAAAAATAGGACTCCATCATATCATCATAGGTGCCATCTTCGCCCACAACACCATTTGTATACACACTAGCTCCCATTCGCATATTATGGGACTCAAATATATCAACTACAGTCAATTTATCATCAGAAACAGTAAGTATTTCCAAAAGCTGATCCACAGCACCGCTTACATTCACTACCAATTCATTTTCACCATCACCATTAACATCTACAAGTGCATAACCAATAGTAGCGTCCTGAAATTCCGATGTATAATCTTCCTTGTAAGTAAGTATATTTAATTGATCTCCATCCACATAAGGATTTTCAACACTAATCTCATTTTTCAAATAAGACACGTATAGTGGATCCATATCCCCAAAGTCGTATCCAGCATCGTCACTGATATCTTCTTCTGTATCATCAATAACTTCAGAATCATTTTCTTGAACAGGTTCACTTGATTCTTCAATCTGCTCTACCTCAATATCCACATCATCTGTAGCATCTTCTGTATTCTGTCCACAAGCTGACATAGATATCATCATAGTTGCCATCATTAAAACTAATACTTTCTTTTTCATTCTCTTATTCTTCCCTTCTTATCCAATTATTATGATAGTTCTTTTATAAGCTCATCGTAGCTAAGTGAGGCATCAAAATCTTCATAGGTGTAAGTTTCATACACATCAATCTTTTCTTTTATCTGGTCCTCACTTAGATTCTCACCATTATCACATGTGTACTCGGTCTTATAGACTTCCATTTCTGAAAAGTTCTCTAATTCCTCATCAGATGGATAGCCATCCCCGTCTTTATCATCAAAGTGATACTCCGTTACTGTGTAATCAGACTCCAATTCCCCCTCTTCGTGCTTGGACAAAAAGGTGCTATAGTAAAAGGCTCCATAATAAGGATTGCCATCATTTCTAAGAATGCCTTTTCCCGGCGCATACTGATAACCAAGATTGCCACCAGCACCAAATGGCCACTGGTCCATAAGGCAGCGAATTGCCCCATTTTCATATGTATAAAGTGAATAAGCGCCTCCTACATTAGCTAAAAGTTCAGGAGTATCATCTCCATCAAAATCTATAAATGAAAACTTAAGATTATCTACATCATAATCCTCTTTTAGACTTTCAGCTGCCTCAAGATATGCTTTCTTATATGCCTCTGAGTTGTCCTCTAAACTTGTATCATCACCTGAATCAGTTGCACTGTCTTGGCTCACTTCACCTGTTTCGCCGCTTGATACTACTCCATCGCTTGGAGTTGCTTCAATGCCTGATTCCGATTTGCCACATCCCGTAGCAAATACCATCACTGCCAACAACGGTAAAATCATTTTTCTTTTCATAACTTTTCCTCCAATAAAAATAGTGGTCACCATGTACCATGGTTGCAATTATACCCTATTGTAATTATATTTGAAATAAACATCATTTTTGCATCACCCCCGCAAAAAATCGAATTATAGATTTTTTTATCTCATGTTGACGAGGTAATACTCTAGTGTTATGTTGTATCTATCAAAATAAATAGATTGCTAGGGGTGCATTTGCTGAGAGGTGATATATACCGACCCTTATTACTTGAACTGGATAATACCAGCGTAAGGAAGCTTATTTGATCTCCTGGCATTTTTTTGTACGAAGGGAGATTTTTTAATGATTAATCATGCATCAACGGATTCTAAAATTGGTTTTACAGCGAAGAAGCTTGCGTTTTGTGGCGCTTCCATAGGACTTGCATTTGTTCTTTCTAATATCAAGTTCCTTAAGCTTCCAATGGGTGGCTCCATTACCATGTTTTCAATGCTAGTTGCATGCCTTCCAGGATTTTGGTTTGGCCCAGTTCTTGGAATAATTTCAGGTGTTGCTTATGGTCTTTTGAACCTAATTGTAGACCCATATATTCTTTTTCCAGCCCAGGTAATTGTGGACTATATTCTTGCCTTTGCAGCCCTTGGACTTTCCGGATTCTTTTCAAAATCTAAATATGGTCTCTATAAGGGATACGGCCTTGCAATAATCGGTAGATACATTTTTGCAGTTCTTTCTGGCTGTCTCTTCTTTGGAGAATATGCTGCTGACTACAATATGACCCCACTGCCATATTCACTTGCCTACAATGGAATCTACGTTTTTGCAGAGGCACTTGTAACATATGTTGTGCTTCTACTTCCACCAATTAGAACTCTTATGGATTATTTAAAACATATGGCTACATCACAAAATAAATAATATTTTTAAACGTAAAACAGGAGGGACTTCAGATTTGAAGTTCCTCCTATTTTAGAATAATGATATGTGAAAAATGATTAGTGCTGGCGATTATTTCTTAGTAATATTCTTAGCATCTAATTTTTTCTTATAGTATGCAATAGAGCCTGCTACTACAACGATAACAAGAAGAATTGAAACCCACAATCCTAATTTAGCAGATGAACTTTGCTCTTCTGCTGCAAGAGGTGTAGCCTCATCAGCGATTCGCTTGATTGTCTCATCCTCTGCTGTCTCTGGTGTAGGTGCTACTTCCTGGTTGTCTGCTGTATCTGCATCTGCGTCTGCATCTGCGTTAGCATTTGCTGCATTGTTGTTTGCTGTATTTCTAGTATTTCTGTTAGCAACCTGTGTAGTAGTATTTGCTGTTGTATCACCAGCAAGTGGTATTGTTGGGTCAGTAATTGTAAATGTTGCAGCTGGATAATCTGTTCCAGGAGTACCATCTGCTACACCACCAGGTGTTGATGTGCCAGTACCTTCTGTACCTGTTGCATCTGAACCAGTACCTTCTTCAGTACCATCTTCTCCAGTTCCATCATTACTATACTTGTTCTTGAAGTCTTCCTTAGCCTTGTCTAAGTTTTCCTTTGCATCATCAAGATCTTCCTTAGCCTGCTGGTATGTATCCTCAGCCTCCTGAAGCTTTCCTTGCCACAAAGCTAATTCTGGCAATACTTCCATATCACCAAGAGCCAATGTCTTGTTAAGATCTTCGATGTGAGCTCTAATGTCCTCACACTGCTGCTGAGCATCTTCTACTGCCTCTTTTGCAGTATTAACAAGATTGATGAGATTAAAGAATTTTGTCATTGTAGCGCCAGCCTGCTCAAGACCTTCTACATAAGCGCTTGCTGCATTGCTAAATGTAGAATCACCATCGTTATAGAAGAATTTCTCTGTAACAGCCTGGTCAACTGATGCTTCCTTGTTATAATCATCATTAGATGTAGCAGTTGATTTTCCAATATAGTTGATATCTCTGCCATATGTAAGATTGCTAAGATTTCCATCTATATTGCCGTTTACTTCAACTGCAGCATATGTACTGCCTGTTGAATTTACATTTGTAGCCTTAACAACATAGAACTCTGCAGTTTTTGTATCCCAGTTCCAGCTCTTAACACCAACTACTTTTGTATGCTGCTCCTGCTCATACTGTCTAATGATTGCTTCCTTAGTAGTCTCCTTATCTTTTCCAGTAAAGAAGTTTCCTACTTTTGTCCAGAAGTCATTCCATCCATCACCTACAGTGTAATGTACTGTATCATCTGTAACTATGTCATAGGAAATATTGTATGTACCTGCCACATGGTATGTAACACTTCCATCAACTACAAACCATGTCACATTGTATGGAGCGTCTTCAGCAGTTTTAACCGCTGTCCAATCATTATTATAGCCGTCAAATGTAAATCCATAATATTCATACTTATCATCATATGGATTTCCAGCATTGGCTGCTGCATTATTTTTACCATTTACAATGGCCTCTGCAGCTGTTGGCTGAGCATGTGGAGTAACACCATCTGGCCAAGGTACTCCAAGAACAGTCTTGGTCTTTAGGTCTGCAGACCATGTTAATTCACGATTTGCACTATATGCAACTTTAAGCATGTATCTTGGCACATAATAACCAGAAGCTTTAAATACATCTCTTGCATCAAGAATCTGATAACCTGTCTTTGCTGCTGCAATGCTTGCTGCTGTCTCATTGCTCTTTAAGTACTCAGTTGCTGTAAGCTTATTATTTACATAGGTGTAAACCTTTTTAGTACTAAGGTTTGTAGCAGTGCAAATGTAATTGCCATCTGCATCAAATGAGTAAACTCTAATAACTTCATCGTCAGAAGCAATTTCTTCTGAAGCAACTGCATTCTGAACAGTATTGCCATCTAAATCTGTATAAGATGTATATGTCTTGTCAAGACCAGTAACTTTTGCATTATCCCAGTCCCAATTTCCAAGAACAATATAATCAAGTGTGTAATCAGCCTTCTCTTCATCAGTAAGCTTGTCGTATACATCTGCAACAAGGTATGATGTCTTTTCCTCACCATCAACCTCTACAGTCTTCTTATATCTCTTAACAATCTTCTGTTCAGCCAATGGCTTAGCCAATTCTGTATCTATATCTTCCTGAGTGATGTGAGCTACATTTCCATCCTCATCATAATAATCATAGTATGTAACCTTCTCATAAAGATCTACCTGAGTGCCACTGATATCATATCCAAGATTTACGCTCTTTTCCTGAACAATTGTGCCAGTAGCATCATCGATAATCTGGTATTTAACAGTAATAAGATCCTTTTCTGTACCTTCGTAATCTACGAAATCCCCAATTTCAGTAACAGAAACTGTCTGACCTTCTTCTGCCTTAAAGTAGTAGTTTTCAAGAATAGCCTTGATGTATTCTTTCTTGTCTTCATCTGTCTTGTCACTATCCTGATATGTCTGCTCTGCAGTTGCAAGAACTCCTGCTGCTGATGAAAGATATTCATCATAAGCTTTCTGTAAGTTATCCTGAAGATCTGCAAGTCTCTGCTGTGCAGCTGCTAAATCTTCTTCAGCCCATTCAAGATTTGTATAAGCAGAATTTAAACTATTATTATAAGCATTAACCTTCTGCTGGAATTCACTTTCGTATGTCTCATATTCCTTTTTTGCAGTATTGTATGCTTCTTCCTTCTTCTCAAAATCTATTACTGCCTTATCGTATGTATCCTGTGTTGTAGCAATAATATAAGCAGCATTTTCCATAGTCTCATTTTCTACAGCCTCCAATGCCCCATTTGAAGCAGCAAGTGCTTCACCTGCGATTACCTGAGCATCTGATGCTGCCTGATTAGCTGCTCCGACTTCTGCGTCTGCATTTGCCTCAGCCGCATCCATCTCTCCTGCTGCAGTATAGAGATCCTGTGCCGCCTGATTCAAGTTCTCAATATCTACTGCCGCATCATCTGTTACTGCTGCAGCCAAATCTGCTGCCTCGCCAAATGTAACATCTTCTGTAACTACATCACCTGTTTCTTCGTCGGTAACTACTTGACCATACTCATCAACAACTGTGATTGTGCAAGTCTCACCAGCCACTGGAGAGTCATCTGAATCAATTTCATCAGCCATAATTTCAGTTAACTCTGCAACGCCTGTTGCATCTTCTTCAGAACCAACACCTGAAAATTCCTGTTCATTAAAATCCTCATTTAATGACTCTGTCTGTTCAGCAAAAGCCTTTTCAGCTTCATTGGCTTCCTGCTGACTTTCTTGTGTTTGTTCCTCACCCTTAAATTCATCAATTTCATCTGCATATGCAGTAATTGATGTTGAACCAGCAAGTGTAACTGCTGATAGGCCTAGTGATAGACCTTTTACCACCTGTTTCCTCATACAAGTCCTCCTACTAATCATTGAAACTACAAACTTCACATTTCATAGCTCATTCCACGGTCAGTCCCTATTATCAGCCACAGAACGAACCATGAATTCCCCTAGCACAAAATGTAGCAGTTTTGGTTAGTAGATTTCTATATACAGGCAAAAACTAACATCATTTGGCAACTTTTGTTATATCGTATAACGTTTTCGCACAAGAAAAACCCCCATTTTTTTGTGTAAATCCCACAAACTTACCTAAGAGTTTTTAACTAAATTATTCAAAATAATATCCATTTTAGATAAAATACCCCTCTGTTTGGTTTATAAAAAATTGCAAAAAATTGGAGAAGCTCATTTTTAAGCTTCTCCTTTGATTTTAACTTTTATATCCATTGTAGTCTGTATTGAGTCTGCACCGGTTATGATATCGTATTCTATTCCAATTCTAATATCATCCTTTTGCTCAATCAACTCATATCTGCGGGTAAATATCTCTATGGAAAGAGCCCCTACAGATGTGCTGTATTTATTAACAGTCTTCTCACCAGCTCTCAACTCTATCTTGGAGCTAAGACTTCCCTTTTGGGTAAGGGTAAATTCCCTTCGATTGAAGGAAATCAAACAGTCGATAACTCCATCTTCAGTGGTGCGCTTGTAGGAAAGATATTTCTTATCACCTCTCTCTATAAAAGAGCCTAAATAACTCTCCTCAGATATCTCCTCGTCACCACCCATTCGCTGCCTAGAACACAGCGAAATCTTACATGATGTTCCTGCCATATTAATTCCTATCTATTATACTTGTTCTCTAATAACCACGCGCACAGCGTTGATCTGATTTGAAAGATGTGTGTGCATAATGCTCTTAAGGTATTCCACATCCCGTCTGTTAAATCCCTCAATAATAGCTCTGTGCTCTGCAATAAGCTGGGCGTATACAGAAGGATTCTTAACATACTCATAGCGATAGCGATACATCTGCTCTCTTGCTGAACTAATAATATTCTCAAGCTTTGGATTAGCAGCTGCTGCATAAATCACATCGTGGAACGCCTCATCTGTCTCAACTATTTTACGCACATCATCTGTATGGGTAGCATTCTCAAATGCCTTCATTGCTTCCTTAAGCTCTACAAACTGAGCATCTGTCATACGCTCGCAGGCACATACTACAGCAAGTGCATCTAAAGCATCTCTAACCTCTAGCACATCCTGCAAATCCTTTTCTGTCATCTTAGCCACCTGAGCTCCCTTGCGAGGGATAGTTACAGCAAGCCCCTCCTGCTCAAGCATACGTATTGCCTCACGAATTGGAGTACGGCTAACACCAAGCTTTGTAGCTAGATGCATCTCCATAAGTCTCTCGCCTGGCTTAAGTTCCCCCTTTAGAATCGCCTCCCTAAGTGTGTTGAAAACTACATCTCTGAGTGGCAAATAATCGTCCATCTGAAGTGTAAGATTTTCTGTCATTATACTTATTCTCCTTTTCAAGGTTAATTCTTGTTATTGAATAACGTAGTAAGATAAAGCTGCTTTACCATCCCCGATTTGGTAAGTGCCTCTTTGGCAGCTTTAGCTGTCTTGTTATCATTAAAGAATCCGAATACTGTAGGACCACTACCGCTCATCATGGCGCCGACAGCCCCATTATCCATCATGCATTTTTTGATGTCTGCAATAACTGGATGCATCGGAATAGTAACATCCTCCAGAACATTGCCCATCTTGCTGCAAATGGCTAGCAAATCCTGATTCTTTATATCCTCAATAATTCCATCTATATCTGGGTGAATCACCTTATCAAAACATGAATCCAAAGCCTCGTAAACCTGCTTGGTAGAAACAGCAATACCTGGCTTAGCAATTAAAACTGGGCACTTTACCATAGGTGGAAGTGGAGAAAGAATCTCTCCAATGCCCTCAGCCAAAGCTGTCCCTCTCATAACACAATATGGTACATCAGCACCAAGCTTAACTCCTCGCTCCATCATATCCTTGCGAGAAAGTCCCAGCTTAAACATCTTATTCATACCAAATAAAATGGCGGCTGCATCAGTAGAGCCTCCGGCCATACCTGCTGCCACTGGAATATGCTTTTCAAGGTAGATTTTAATTCCATCTTTTATATCAAATTCTTCTATAAGAAGCTTTGCTGCCTTAATACAGAGATTGTCATCTCCCACAGTCAAAAACTTAAGATTGGTGGTCATTGAAACCCCAGGCTCCTCCACCTTAGAAATGGTGATCTTATCGAAGAGATTGACTGTCTGCATTATCATCTTGACCTCATGGTAGCCATCCTCTCGAATGCCTGTAACATCAAGGCCTATATTGATTTTTGCTAAAGCTTTAACATCTATTTTATCCATTGTACATCCATGTATTTTGCACTTGCGTGTATTTTGTATTCAATCTTACTAAATTTTAACAAAGATACCACACATTTACAAGATTTTTGTATTAAAATAAATACAATCTAGTAGTGATTTTTTATCATTAAAGATCCGATAAATAGATTAGGAAAAGGATTTCCGTCTGGTTTAGTTGTATTGGCCACATTAACAAGGAGGTTAGATTATGGATGTTAGTACTTATAGCAGCGTTTCTTCAAATGTTGCAGGAACCTATAAAAAAACCACTAATGCAGATGGTTCTGTGACAGAATCTCTTGAATTCAGCGCATCAAAAGAAGAGGTTAAAGCATCTAAGTTTTCTGATGCTGCAGCCGTTTATGAAAAATCTGATGACAAAGCTCTCACAACAGATACATACAAAAAATCAGATAGAACAGCCCTAATTCAGCAGCTTAAGGCTGACCAGGAGAAGATGATTAACAATCTTTTCGATATTGTTATGAAGACTATCAAGGGTCAGGGCAGCACTTTTGCAATTGCTACACAGGATGATATGTGGAAATTCCTTGCAGAAGGAAAATTTACTGCAGATCCTGAGACAGTTGAAAAGGCAAAAGAAGACATTTCTGAAGATGGCTATTGGGGCGTTAACAAGACTTCTGACAGAATCGTTGATTTTGCAATTGCACTTTCTGGCGGTGACACATCAAAAGCTGATATGCTTTTAGAAGCCTTCAAGAAGGGCTACCAGGAGGCTACAGGCACTTGGGGTAAGGAATTACCTGAAATCTCATCTAAGACTTATGATGCAGTAGAGGATAAGTTTAAACAGTGGAAAGATGGCAACTACAAGTCATCAAATGACAACACTGTACAAAACTATGGTGGCGGCGGATTTAACCTAAACTACATGGAAAATATTTCTACTGTAAGCTCTAGCACATATATCGAGACCTAATAAAATTTAATATAAAAAATGGGCACCGTATATGCGGTGCCCTTATTTTTTGCTATTAAATTTTCTCCCACTCATGGGCTATAACAGGTTCTAGATAATTAATCATACTATCGTATTGAGCCCTACTTATAACTATTCGTCTACCACGACGTCCTATAAAGCCATCCTGCTGAAGCTTCTGCACTGAGCGATTCACAGTCTTAATTGAAAATCCGCTTCGCTCTGCAAGCTCCTGACGGCTGATATTTACTATATATTCATCCTTTGGATTCTCTGCTTCGTAGCTTTTAGTGAGAAGATAAATAATACGGTCTGCTCCCTGTAAAAACAGGATAACACGCTCATTTCTACTCTCCTCTAGAAGATAATCTCCAATTCTGGCAATCTCCATTCGAAGAGCATTTTTATCATCCCAAATCCAACGGTCAAAACTAGCCCTGCTCATAACAAGCATAGTACAATCAGTAACTGTCTTAAGAGTTGTCATGTAAAGTGGAATCTCAAAGAAAATCTCCATAGAGCCAAATACTTTTATGGCATGGAACCACATGTAGTCATAGACCACTCCCCTGATTCTGTAATCAATAGCTCTAACTGTACCATCCACCAAAATGTAGACCGTATCTGCAGGAGTGTTCTCCTCTATGAAAATGGTGTTTTTATCCTTTTTTACAATCTGTGTAGACTCAAGAACCCAGCGTGGTGCATTGCTAAGTAATTTGTTAAGGGCTTCTGACTGTTCCTTAGGCAAATTATTCTGCAATTCCATAATTCGACTAATGTTCTCTTCTAATGACATACTATCTCCATTTACTAAGCAACTTATGCTTAACATCATCAGATGCAAAGCACATTTCAACAGAGTCAGTATAGATTCTATGAATCTGCTCGTCAGTAAGTCTAAAGCTAACACTTACCTTGTCAAACTCTGTAGAAAGATTGGTGTTACTAACAGTTCTGTTATCAGTATTTAATGACACAGGAATGCCATGGTCCATAAATAGACATATTGGACAATCCTTAATGTGTCTGTATGCTTTGGTCTGTAGATTGCTAGTAGGGCAAATCTCCACACCGACATGGCGAGAAGCACAATATCTCATAAGCTCCTCATCACCTGCCATGGCTATACCATGACCAAGTCTAACTGCCCCAACATCAATGGCGTCACGAACATTTTGCCCGTTACCTGTCTCGCCTACGTGAATTGTAAATGGCATATCAAGTGCCTTGACCGCTCTAAATAATTCCATCTGCTGAGCCATAGGATAAGAGGCCTCATCACCGGCAATATCGCATGCAACTACCCCGGCACCAAGCATCTCGCGGCCAGCTTTTGCAATGGAATAATTAAAGTCATCATCCATTCCACGCATCATACAGATAATCATACCAGTCTCTATATCAAACTCAGCCCTAGCCTGAGCCAAGCCTGATTCAACTGCCTCAATAATCTCTATTGGCTTAAGTCCCTGTTTCATAGACTGAACAGGGGCAAATCGAGCCTCAATATATTTAACATTTTCAAGTGCCGCATTTTTTGCAAAGTGATAAGCAGATGTCTTAATCCCCTCCACATCCTGAAGGCAATGATTTGGCAAGTCAAATCTCTTGAGATACTCAGCCAGATTCTGGCAATCATGATCCACTTGCATCAGCTTTCTAAACTCCTGAAAATCGTAGTCTTCTCCACGCTCAGCAAGTAGCTTATGTGTAACCTCTAAATCCAACGAGCCATCAAGATGACAATGCAAATCTATCTTTGGCATCTTTTCCGCAAAAACTGGCATGCTAACTCCTTAATATATCTATACTCCTAAATTGTCTGGTCCAAAGCCCAGTGGAAGTAACTCTTGAAGCTTAAAGACCTTTTGCTCTCCAGGTACATCTGTGCCAAGCACAACATCAAATGTAGTCGGATCAACAAATTCCATTAACACCTGTCTGCAAACTCCACATGGAGCACAGAAAGGAAGCTTTTCAGTAGAATCAAAGCCACCTACAATTGCGATGGCCTTGAAATCCTTATGTCCCTCACTAACCGCCTTGAAAACTGCAGTACGTTCTGCACAGTTGCAAGGTGTATAGGCTGCGTTTTCCACATTACAGCCAGTATAAACTGTGCCGTCTGTGCATAAAAGCGCAGCTCCAACCTTGTGATGAGAATAAGGTGTGTATGCAAATCCCCTGGCCTCTAAAGCCTGGGCAATCAACTCATCATATGACACCATAACAATGCCTCCTAACGAGATTTGATGTATGGCTTACCATTGGCTGCTGGAGCGTTAGCACGTCCAACAAATGCGATAAGTGCAATGATTGTAACAACGTATGGAATCATTGAAATAATGTTTACTGAAACGATATTGCTCTGTGTAGCAAGTGACTTAACACCGTTACAAATACCGAAAATCAAGCAACCCTTTAAAGCTCCCTGTGGAGAGAACTTACCAAAGATAACTGCTGCGATAGCGATGAAACCTTGACCTACGATAACTGTTGGTCTGAACTGAGATACAGTTGCAAGTGTAACAAATGCTCCGCCAAGTCCTGCTAAAAATCCTGAAAGAATAACGCAGATATAACGAACTCTGTATACATCAATACCAAGTGACTCACAAGCCTCTGGATGCTCACCGCAGGCTCTTAAATGTGTGCCAAATCTAGTCTTGTAGAATACGAACCAGCAAATCCATGCAACAACAAATACAAGATAAGCCATGATGTAAACGCTGAATACGTTGTATGCAAAGCTACCTGACTTGAACATACCATCAAAAAGCTTTGGCAACTTAGCAGATGCATCAATAGCTGGTGTATCTGAAGAATTGTAAAGGATTCTGCATAAGAATACAGCAATACCAGGTCCAATAAAGTTGATAGCTGTACCAGCGATTGTCTGGTCAGCATGTAATGATACGCAAACAATTGCGTGAATAAGTCCAAATAACGCACCAGCTAAGCCACCGCATAAGAATGCAAGTAAACCATTGCCGGTTGTAAGTGCTGTGATAGCACCAGTTACAGCACCGATTGTCATCATACCCTCGATACCGATATTTACAACACCACTACGCTCTGAAAAGCATGAGCCAAGAGCTGCAAAAAGAAGTGGAGGTGTAGCAATAAGCGCTGCATTAATTAATATACCTAAATTTGTAATTAACATATCCATTAGTTTGCCTCCTTCTTCTTACCAATGTTTAAGAATAATGCCTTAAATACATGAGCGATAGCAATAAAGATAACTACGCAACCCATGATAATATTGATAATCTCTGAAGGTGCATGGATCATTGTAAGCTTAGATCCACCAAACTTCATTGCACCGTAGAAGATGCCGGCAAAAATAACACCAAGTGGATTAGATGCACCAATAAGTGCAACTGTAATACCCTCAAATCCGTAGCCTTCCTGGCTGGCAAACTGGGCAACACGTCCACCCATACCCATAACCTGAACAGCACCACCGATACCTGCAAGAGCACCTGAAATAGCAAGAGCTGTAAGGATAGACTTGCCTGAATCAATACCAGCGTACTGAGCTGAGAACTTGTTGAAACCAACGGCCTTAAGCTTGTAACCAAGAGTAGTCTTCTCGATAATTACCCATGTGATAACAGCAAGAACTACTGCGATAAAAATAGCACAGTTGTTGCCATCTACAATTAATCTAGCAGAGTCTAACAAATCTTTTGTAGCCTCTCCACCACTTTCCTTCTTAACGCCTTCGATATTAACAACGTAATTTGAAAGATAGTAAGCAATCCAGTTAAACATGATAAATGAAAGGACCTCATGGATACCTCTCTTAACCTTCATGACACCACAAACAAGTGACCACAAAGCGCCTGCTGCAGCTGCTGCTATTATACAAAGTGGAATATGGATAATAGCTGGAACATCTACGAAAATACCAATAAGTGCTGCTGCAAGTGTACCTACAACAAACTGTCCCTCAGCACCGATATTAAATACACCGGTACGGAAAGAGAATGCAACTGAAAGACCTGTAAGAATAACTGGTGCAGCATAAGCAAGTGTTGTGATGATATTCTTAGGCTTGCTTATTACTGAATCAAGAATCTTAAAGTATGCTTCCATTGGGCTAACGCCTGCCCATACAAGGAAGATTGCACCGATAATAAATCCAATTAAAATTGCAATGACTGTATAAAGGAAATTGCTATGTAAAATACTGGTTTTCTTATTCATGGTTCTTACCTCCTGCCATCAAGAAGCCCAGTTCTTTTTCATTAGCATCTTTGCCTGATACGCTTCCTGTAATTTGACCATCGAAAATAACCTCGATACGATCTGACAAACTCATAATCTCATCAAGCTCGAAAGAAACAAGAAGAATAGCTCTTCCCTTATTTCTCTGCTCAACAATATATTTATGAACGAACTCAATAGCACCAACATCAAGACCACGAGTTGGGTTAACTGCTATAAGTAATTCTTTATCATTGGTAACCTCACGAGCGATGATTACCTTCTGCTGATTACCACCTGAAAGTGTCTTTGCTGGACGGTTCTCACAGTGTGGTGGTCTAATATCGTACTTCTCAACAAGCTGGCTTGCATTGTCTGCAATAGCCTTCTTGCTTAAGATACCATTCTTAGAAAATGGAGCTTCCTCAAAGTGCTGCAAGATAAGATTGTCAGCAACTGAAAACTCAAGAACAAGACCATGCTTTTGTCTATCAGCTGGGATAGATGAAACACCTGCCTCGAAAGTCTCCTTAGGAGTCTTGTTGAAGATGTCTGTTCCTGCCATAGTAATCGCACCAGACTCTGCCTTCTTAAGACCTGTAAGAATCTCTACAAGCTCTGTCTGACCATTACCATCTACACCGGCAAGACCAACAATCTCACCCTCGTGAACATCAAGGCTAAGTCCCTTAAGGATCTCTACTCCACGGTAATCCTTAGCGTGAAGGTCCTTAATAGAAAGTGCAAGCTTACCAACTTCCTGCTCCTTCTTCTCTACCTTGAAATTAACATTTCTACCAACCATCATGGCTGCAAGATCATTCTCTGTAACCTCGCCTACCTTGACAGTGTCGATATATTTACCAAGACGGATAATTGTACAATTATCTGCACAAGCCTTAATCTCCTTGAGCTTGTGAGTGATAAGAATAATGCTCTTACCATCTGCTGTAAGATTCTTAATAATCTCCATAAGCTCGTCAATTTCCTGTGGTGTAAGAGATGCTGTAGGCTCATCTAAAATAAGAGTATCTGCACCTCTGTATAAAACCTTAAGAATCTCTACTCTCTGCTGCATACCAACAGAAATATCCTCGATTTTAGCATCTGGATCAACAGCCATTCCGTACTTCTCAGAAATCTCTAAAACCTTTTGTCTAGCAAGCTTTTTATCTACTACAATACCCTTGCGAGGCTCAACTCCCAAGATAATATTGTCGGTAACTGTAAATGGCTGAATCAACATGAAATGCTGATGTACCATACCTATTCCAAGCTCAATAGCATGCTTTGGGCTGTGTATATCAGTCTTCTGTCCGTTAATATAAATATCGCCCTCTGTTGGCTTGTAAAGGCCGTAAAGTACATTCATCAATGTACTCTTACCTGCACCATTCTCTCCCAATATCGCATGTACTTCACCCTTATGTACCTTCAGATTGATGTGATCGTTAGCTGTGAAGTTGCCAAATCTTTTAACGATTTCTTTCATTTCAACTACAACAGTATTTGGATCCATATGGCTCATCTTTTCCAATCTTTATACCTCCCTTGAATTAGATTTAGATGATAACTATATCTTCAAAACCCATATCCGCCAGAATGCCTCTCAGCTCTTCAAGTAATTGCTTAGTAGGTACTTGCAAATTGGCATATTCTTCTCTGACACCCATTGGTCTAAAAGCAATGATTTTAATTCGAAATGGATTTATCTTGTACAATGGGACTAGAAATTCTCCCATTGCTTTTATATTTTTCACAACGTCATATAAGTCAGGAACAATAACTGCTCTGACTTCACTCAACTTATTATTTTCCCCTAAAAACTGTGCATTTTCAAGTACTTTATTATTGTCAGCATCCGTCACACGCCTGTGATCTTCTGGGAAAAATGCCTTAATGTCCAGCATCACTCCATCGGATACCTCTAACAAATCAGGGTACTCTCTAAAGTCTATTGTACCATTACTGTCGATTAATGTCCCCAGATTTTCTTTTTTTGCCAACTTAAACAGCTCTGTAATAAAATCTGGCTGCAACATGCACTCACCACCAGAGACAGTTATACCTCTGATAAAAGGCATCTGTTTCTTCACTATTTCCATGACTTCCTCAGGTGTCATAAGCCTAGTCTTAGGAGTGCTGCCATGGGGACAGGTCTTGATACATGTATCGCAAGAAATACATGCAGACGCATCAAAAGACACCTTCCCATTTTCAAGGGAAAGTGCCTTCTGAGGACATACTTGCACACACAATCCACAGTTGATACAACTATTTCTCGTCTCTGGATTGTGACAATATTTGCAGTTTATATTACAACCTTGTAAAAAGATAGCGGTTCGATTTCCGGGTCCATCCACCGAACTGAAAGGAATTATCTTAGTAACAACTCCCAACATTTTATCTTACCTTTCTTTCTAATATATGGCCGTTCTTTGCTGCTCCAAGTCCAAGTGCTGTAGTATCTTGAATTACATTATTACCAGCATCCAGCTTCTCCATTTCAGAGCGCTTAACCAGATAACCTGTAACTCTGATTACATCACTGTTGCTAGAATAAAATGACATGTAGCGAATGTCCTTAGCGAATGCACCTTTAATTATATCCATAACGTACTCTGGGTTGCGGTGAACAGTTAAATCGATTGGGAAAATGTCACCTGTTCCAGATGGGAAATACTTATGGAACTTAGAGAGAACATTGAGCTGGTCAATAAGTTCCTCTGGCTCCTCTCCAATTGGGATACGAGTACCTGGTGTAACGCCAATATCCTCTGCCAAACCTACCTGTGCGTGAAGAAGGAAATGTCCATCTGTTGTCTCACAGTATTTGTTAGTGTGAGACTGATTGAACTTATCGATAATCTCCATAATTTCAACGCCAAGCTGGTTAGCAGCCTCATCGCTGCCATAGCGACCTGTCTTCCCCTCTTTCTCAAAGAGCATATTAACAGCATCAGCCATGCCAACTAAGCCAAACATTGCTGTAAATTTATCGCGAGAAATAAATCCCTCTCTGGCAAGGAAATTATTTTCAAAGAAACCGCTTTCCTCAACCTCGAATTTAATTCTTGCGTCCATGTACTTAGCCATAACATCCATTACATATGGAAGCTGCTTTGTCTTGAAATCCTCAATAGATGAAGAACGCTTTGCAATATTTCCAAGGATAAGACGGCAAAGTGTGTATGCACCGCCACCAAGGTAAAGTCCATTGTAGCAGCTGGCAATAACATACTCGCCATTAAATTCCTTAGAGAACATGTTGTGGTTTGCAAAACTTGGCTTAGCAGACACTAATGCACATTCTACCGCTTCTTTTAAGTATTCATCTGAGCTAACTCCCTCCTGATACTTAAGGGAAAGATTTGGAACTGCATCCTCTAATTCTTTTTCAGCTTCAAAAATAAAGTGAGCTGTCTTAGATGGCTTTGGTCCAATATCTGCATGAGCAAATGAATCTAAAACTGTTCTATCTACATTTAAAAGGAAAAGCTTGATTAGCTTTGCAGCTGTCTTTTCATCAACTGTGTCAATAAATGGCTCAATCAAATCATCAAGCTGTCCTAAATAAACTGGATAGTTTGTAACGCTAGGAACGTGCTTATAGAAAATCAATAATGTGTTAAGTGCTTCAAACAAATCAGTAGGAGGAGCTAAGTTCAAATATTTGCAGCCTTCCTTCATAAGCTTCTGATAATCTGGAGCAATATATCTAGGACGAAGTGGTGCATGTCCTTCTGATAAATCACAGATACATCTGTCTTCCTGTGGGCAATTTAATAATTCATCAAGCCCTGGCACTTCATCGAGAACCTCAAGCAATGAATCAGCCTTGTTAGCAAGACATGTTACCTTCTGCTCATGAGTAAGAGTTGAACTCTTAATAATATCTAATATTTCCTCTCGAGTCTTCTCAACTCTTTCGTTAGAAATCGGTCTAATCATGATTTCTCCTCCTTGATTAAGAATACCGAACCAGGGAGACCCCGATTCGGTATTCTAGTATAGTGGCTATTGTCACTTGAATTTTAAATTATGTCTATCTAAATTAGTCTAACTCGTAAACATCGCCGTACTTAGCTTCGAAATCAGCCTGTGTAGCTGGAACCTCGATCTCGCCGCTGATGATCTTGCTCTTAACATCCTCAACTGCTGCGATTACATCATCTGTAAGGAGGTCCTGTGTAGGAGCGATATTAACACCGTTTGATGCAAGATCGTATACTACGTTACCACCCTCAAGTGTACCGTTTACAAGATTCTCAACTGTATCATATACAGAAACGTCAACTGACTTCATAGCTGATGTAAGAACTGAATCTGGAGCAAGGTAAGCCTGATCCTGATCTACACCGATAGCATAGATGCCGTCGCCAGCTTCGTTACAAGCTTCGATAACACCGATACCTGTAGCACCAGCTGCCTGGAAGATAATGTCAGCGCCGTTTGTGATCATTGTGTTAGCTGATGTCTTACCAACTGCTGAATCAGAGAATGTGTTAGCATTGATCTGCTGTACCTTACAATCTGGGTTAGCATCAAGAACACCTGCTACATAACCGTAACCAAAACCGTGCATTGTCTCAGAAGCCATACCAAGAACGATACCTACGTTGTTCTTCTGTGTTGTGAGACCTGCAACATAACCTACTAAGTAAGATGACTGCTCAGCCTTGAATGTAAGACATGTTACATTGTCAAGATCTGCATTAGTAGCGTCATCGATAATTGCAAATTTAACATCTGGATTAGCCTCAGCTGCTGTTCTAGTAGCATCTGCAAGCATGTAACCTACACAGATGATTAAGTCATACTCCTCATCGATAAATGACTCGATGTTAGCGTTGTAATCAGAATCTGTCTTAGACTCAAGATAGTTAACTGTTACGCCAAAATCCTTCTCTGCATCCTGAAGACCTTTCCATGCTGACTGGTTGAATGACTGGTCATTTACACCACCTACGTCTGTAACAAGACCAATCTTGAACTCTGAGCTCTCTGCTCCTCCCTCTGAAGTAGATGCTCCTGAATTAGATGTCTTTTCTGATGAACCACCACAGGCCATCAAAGACACTGCCATTGCAGCGCACATGAGTACTGATAAAATCTTCTTTTTCATTAGATTTCTCCTTCTCTTCTCTTTTGTTTATTGTATTTATTTACAATAACAGTTTATATGTGTATATAATAAACTGTTATGTGCAAACCAAAAAGGTCAAATGTCCTCTTATGACAAATATTATACTTCTTTTTAATTAAAAAAAAAGTATTTTGTCCCTCTGCGACACCTACACACTTCTAAATACAAGCCCTAATAAACAAATCATTACGTTCCTGGAGATCTATGAATGAGCCATCATCAAGCTTAACAAGTGGGCTTGATAAGGCCTTATCTTCTACCATTGTAATAATCCCTCGAGAATTATCCGACAAAAGCACTCCTGTCCCTATATAGGACTGAGCGATATTTTTAAGAAATACCTGTAGAATGCTCTGATCATATTTTGCCCTGTCTTCCCTCTGGAATTGAGCAATAACCTCAAAAGGACATATTCCTGCTCGATAACATCTATCTGCAGTCATGGCATCATAAACATCTGTAATTGCAATCAATTTGGAATATCGGCTGATAAAATCCTTAGTAAGACCGTAAGGATATCCACTTCCATCATTTCTCTCATGATGCTGAAGTACAGCTAGCTTTATGCGCCTATCGATAGGCACACCGTCTAGCATGTTGTAGCCTAGAATTGGGTGCTCAGCCATGCGTCCATATTCCTCTGCATTAAGAGCACCTGGCTTCGTCAGAATACTCTGAGGAATCAATGCCTTTCCAATATCATGGTAAAGTCCGCACATTGTAACTACATCAAGCTCTTTTTCATCAGTGATGCCTAGCCAAGAGGCTAATACTCGCGAAATTATTGCAACATTCACCGAATGCTTGTATGTACTTGTATCGATTTCTTGGATATTGAGCATCATTGCCATAATGCCCAATCCAGTAGCATGTTTCTTAAAAACTACATGTAAATCCTCAATCAACTCCTCGTCCTTAAGAGGTGTCTGGTGATTTACGAAATCATCTACTATAGCCTCCAACTTTTCTGAGCATTTGTTGTAGGCTCTTTTAAATTCCTGGAACTCCTCGCTATTAACGATTCTCCACGATTGAGTCTCACCTATAAATTCATCTGGCGCATCGAAATCATACTTTTCTATGGCATCCTTTTCGTCCTGCACTGCAAGCTGTTCAATGCCATAGTAAGACACGTGCAAGAGCTGCTGAGCGGTAATCGGTGTACCAGGCCCAGCTAAAACTTGCCCCTTTGGACTGACGATTTCTTCCGCCAGAATCATTCCAGGTTTAATTTCCCCAACATTAATCTTTTTCATAGCAATACCCTAATTATTCACCAACATCTGCCGCGCTTAACTCGGTATCGTCTGCTGCAATATAAACTGCAGCCTGTTTGCCCCATTTATTCTTTGGATAAAGCTCTACTACTTTTTGGAAGTACTCAAGAGCTGCATCTGTATCTCCTGTCAGTCGATAACAATCTCCCAAAAGGAAAAGTGCAGCACCTTCATTGTAGGACTCATCTATATCTACCACAGTCTGAAAATTAGCTATAGCGCTGTCATAATTTTCCTCTGTGTAAAATGTATTTCCATCATTATAATATCCCTCGATAATTGTAGGCGAAAGCTCTGTGTAAAGATTGTCGTATGCAGCCTTACCTGCTTCACCAAGGACATCCTTGGATACAAGCTGAATATACTCGCTAGCTGCCTGAGCATCTCCGCCAGCAAATAAACTCTGTGCTGCCATAAGATTCTCGTAGGATGTTGGAATGTCCTGCTTGTTATCGTAAGCACTTAAGCTCTCCTGCAAATCATCTATTTCATTTTGAAGCTTTTTGTTGTCTGATTTTGCAGAAGCAAGCTCCTCATCCAGCGCTAAAACTGTCTCTGTAGTACCACTTGTCATATTTTCTTTGACAGTTGGAACCACAAGGAAAAAGCAAATCAAAAGTCCAACAACAAGTCCCATGAGAATATTCATGAAGCTTGCCTTTGAATTGTCCAGCATACTTCTGAAAGAATGCTCTGACATGATAACAGTGTCGTTGCCATCTGCGAAGGTAACCACATCGTTTTTCTTTTTCCTACGTCCGGTATTTTCAGCCTTAAGGCGCTCCTTTACCTCGTGGATATATCGAATAGTAGTTGTGTTATTGCTGTCTATCTTGGAAATAGCAGATAAGATTTTTCTTGCGTCAGCATATTTCCTATCCTGTATATACAAAAGTGCCAGCAGCTGATTAGCCTTAATTAAATTAGGATTCTGGCTGATTACCTTTTTCAACTGAATCATGGCCAAATCTCGGCTGCCCGCCTTACAATATTCAATTGCCTGATTATATTTTTTGATGGTGGAATTAGCCTTGCTAAGCAGTCCTGGGTTGTTTTCTATTTCCGCCAAATATCTGTCTGCATTAGGGTTGTTCTCCTCCTGAAGATTCTTAGATAAAACCCATTCATTGATAGCTCTTACAGTCTCTCCCACCTGGTAATAACACAGACCAAGTAAATTTCTTGCTGTGGTATTGTACTTGTAGTATTGCAGAGATGATTTGAGAGCTTCAATAGCACCAGATATATCCTTAACCTTAGCCTTTTCTAAGCCCTGATTATAGAACACATACGATGTGTAGATGATTTGTTTATATAACAAAATATCGGCGCCGCAGTTGAAACAGACTTTGCTGTTTCCAACCTCAGCACCACACATATAACATTGCATTTATTATTCTCCGTAAGCTTGCCTATTTCGTCCCGTTGTTCTGCTGAACAGTCATGTTGTATAAGAGATCTGTCAAATCAGTTAAATCTCTTGCCTTAATATCTGCCTCAGCCTGCTCTACCTCAATGGCAGGCTCATATTTCTTTAATTCTTCTTCAAAATCAATCACTTTAGCACCTCATTAATTGCTGGCTGCCTGCTCCACCAATCTGGTGAGTCTGACGCCCTCTTCACTTTTGGAGATTTCAACTCGCTCGTGATTATCATTAATAGAAACATGGTGATTATCTACAGTGATATTGCTTCCTGCATACACTCTTCTAAACACCTTGATTGTTGCATCTTTACCAGAGACAATTACCTCTTTCATTTGAGCAAGTCTCTTTTTCTCTTCCTGCACGATAGCTTCATCTCGAATTCTAACTCTGAGAAGCTGCATACGTCGTGGGTCCTCTTTGAAGTTGATTCCCCTCTGTTCACCTAGACGGTCAAACTCCTCGATACCCTTTTTGATCTTTGCAACATTGGATGATATTGCTTCGATTTTCTTAGCCAAAATATCAAATTCTGCCAACCGCTCATCATCCACGCCAACTGCAACATTTGTTATTGTTCCAAAGGAATTACCAATATCATTGGCCTCAATGCCCTGAACCGCAGAAACAAATCCACCTATGATAGAAGCGTTATTACCTGTAAGTTCTATTCTTCCCTCACAACTAATCTTGCTCTTGAAGAAATAGTCTGCACTAATATTGCCTGCGCAAGTTATAACTGCGTACTCTACAAACTGAGCTGTAATATCGCCCTTGCAGCTAATAACAGTCTTTTCATTGCCCTTAACACCAGAAAGCAAGAACAAATCCTTGCCTGCTCTGATATCACAATCCTCAATTAATCCATGGATAATTACGTTGCCCGCTGCATCTATTATTGCGCCGTCATGAACGCCACCATGAACGATTACATCGCCATTGAATTTGATATTACCAGTCTCAATACCAACATCTCCGCTGACCTCATGAACAGGAGACACATTGATTTTGCCCTGGTTAACCTCGATTTTACCATCAAGTTTTGCAGTGTAGGTCAAGTTGTCATTTGAACGCTCAAAACCTCTACCAATAAGTGGTGGTAAATCTCTAACTGGCTTTGGCTCTAGAACCTGACCGCGGACAGACATACCACGAGCCCCCTGTACAGCTGGATGATAAATTGCAATAACATCACCCTCTTTTACAGTCTCGATAGTCTTAATACTCATGTAGTCTGCAGTTCCATCTGGCCTAATAGTAGGCTTGTGATTGAACTGAGTCTCAAAGCAATATTCAAAATATCCTGGGGTACCCTGAACCTGAGCAGTTCCCTCAGCAACAACAATAGGCCTTCCATATACAGGACTTTCAGCTAAGCGCGCTACCGCCTCTTGGTCAATGCCAAAAGTAACATTTGCATTACTCAAGAACCCAAGTAACTGTTGCACAGTAAACTTGGGTACATCATTTTTTCCATCCGGTATCTTAAAGGTCAAAGTAGCCTCTAGTCCGTTAGATGAAACTTGAACTTTTGGAGCAAATGCGCTAACAGCCTCAGCCATAGGTCCCCCATGAAATGCCTAAAATTAGTTTATGTTACATCATATTAATTATATTAGTTTATTCGTCATTTGTCATTGAATTTTCATACAATAACAGAATTTTCATTAAATTTTCATTATTAGGCACAATTTAGTACTTTCCATCATTTGGAAGGCCCTTAACAGCCTTAACTACTCGGCTTGTGCCAAGACGGCTTGCTCCAAGATCGATGAACTTCTGTGCATCATCAAGATTTGCAATTCCACCTGCTGCCTTAATCTTTTTGCCGTTAGTCATATGGTCTGCCATAAGCTTGATATCATCAAATGTAGCTCCACCTGTAGAGAAGCCAGTAGAAGTCTTAATGTAATCAGCATCAGACTTTGAAACTACCTCGCACATCTTAATCTTCTCTTCGTCGGTAAGAAGACAGCACTCGATAATAACCTTTAAAAGCTTGCCCTTGCATGCAGCCTTGATTGCATTAATTTCAGCGAGAACATCATCATATCTGCCTTCCTTAACCCAACCAACATTGATAACCATATCAACTTCCTCTGCACCATTATCTACAGCATCACTTGCCATAAAGCACTTTGAAGCTGTTGTAGCATAGCCATTTGGAAAACCAATAACTGTACAGATTGGAAGGTGTCCGCCCTGCTCCTTAACATAGTCTGCAGCCTGCTTTACAAAGCTAGCTGGAATACAAACTGAAGCAGTCTCGTACTTCATTCCATCATCAACAATACCCTTTATGTCGTTCCATGTTGCATCCACACCAAGAAGAGTGTGGTCACACTTACTTAAAATATTCTTTACATCCATTATTTATAATCCTCCTGTATCTCCCGCTTGTTACGTTAACAATCCTGAGATATTGCTTTCGTCGACTACATGTCTCCTGCAGCAACACTCAGAGATTGTTAAACTACAAGCTATTTATACACTATGCATTTAAATGCAAGTGTTCTAGCCACGAGCCGGTAGGCATCAAGCTCTAAGGCTTGTAGCCGTAACCGGCGTAAGTTTCCTAACGCATAGAAGCTAAGCGCGCCTCAACCTGGGCCATCATGGCTTCGTACTTGGCAAGCTTCTCACGCTCCTCGGCAACCTTGGCTTCTGGTGCCTTGCTCATGAACTTTTCGTTAGAGAGCATGCCGCGAGAACGTGCAAGTTCCTTTTCAAGCTTTTCTTTTTCTTTTGTGAGACGCTCTTTTTCCTTCTCGAAGTCTACAAGGTCCTCAAGTGGAACAAAGAGTGTTGCATCTGGAATAACTGCAGAAACTGCATCATCACCAATGCCAAGCTTGTCAGCCTGTACGATTACATCTGTTGCACCAGCAAGTGTTGCAAAAATAGGTGTAATCTCGTCAAATGTAGCACGTACATCAGCATCCTCAGCTACGATATGGATAGCTGCCTTCTTTGAAGGTGGAACATCCATATCTGTACGAAGCTGTCTCATACCACGAACTACGTCCTTAGCACGCTCTACCTTTGCCTCATCTACAGGGTAGTTCTTAGACTCATCATACTCAGGCCATGCTGAAAGCATGATTGTCTCCTCCTCACTCTGAAGAGTGCAGAAGATTTCCTCTGTGATAAATGGCATGAATGGGTGAAGCATCTTAAGTGCATTAGTAAGTGCATATTTTGCTGTATAAAGTGCTGCATTCTTGCTAGCTGTATACTCAGCAGAGTACATACGTGGCTTAACAATTTCGATATACCAATCGCAGAACTCATCCCAAATAAAATCATATACCTTCTGAACAGCGATACCAAGCTCAAACTTATCCATATTTTCAGTAACATCTTTGGCAAGAGTGTTTACCTTAGAGATAATCCACTTGTCCTCTGTTGCAAGGTCAGCAGCTGCTGGTTCTGTTACTGCATTGTCAGCAAGGTTCATCATGATAAATCTTGATGCATTCCATACTTTGTTTGCAAAGTTACGGCTATTTTCTACACGCTCGTTGTAGAATCTCATATCATTTCCAGGTGCGTTACCTGTGATAAGTGTAAGACGAAGTGCATCAGCGCCGTAGTTCTCGATAATCTCAAGTGGATCGATACCATTTCCAAGTGACTTAGACATCTTGCGTCCCTGAGAATCTCTAACGAGACCGTGGATAAGTACTGTGCTAAATGGTGACTTTCCTGTGTGAGCATATCCTGAGAATACCATTCTGATTACCCAGAAGAAGATGATATCGTATCCAGTAACAAGTACGTCTGTTGGATAGAAGTAATCAAGCTCCTCTGTCTTCTCTGGCCAACCAAGTGTTGAGAATGGCCAAAGAGCTGATGAGAACCATGTATCAAGAGTATCCTCATCCTGCTTCATGTGTGGGTGACCGCACTTAGGGCAAACTGTTGGAGCCTCTGAAGAACGAGCTACAACTGTCTCACCACACTTCTCGCAATAGTATGCAGGGATTCTGTGTCCCCACCATAACTGACGTGAAATACACCAGTCACGGATGTTCTCAAGCCAGTGTAAATATGTCTTATCGTAATTCTTTGGAACGAATGTAAGCTCGCCTGTCTTGATAGCCTCGATAGCAGGCTTTGCTAATTCTTCCATTGCAACGAACCACTGTGGCTTAACCATAGGCTCAACAGTAGTCTTACATCTATCATGTGTACCTACGTTGTGAGTGTGCTCCTCAATCTTTACGAGAAGTCCCATCTCGTCCATCTTCTTAACGATGATGTCACGAGCCTCATATCTATCCATTCCCTCAAACTCGCCACCGTTTGCATTGATAGTAGCGTCGTCATTGAGAACGTTAATAACTGGAAGATTGTGTCTCTTACCAACCTCAAAATCGTTAGGGTCATGGGCTGGAGTAATCTTAACAACACCAGTACCAAATTCCATATCTACATACTCATCAGCAACAACTGGAATCTCACGATTTACAAATGGAAGCATTACAGTCTTGCCAATGATATCCTGGTAGCGGGTATCCTTAGGATTAACAGCAACAGCTGTATCGCCAAGCATTGTCTCTGGACGAGTAGTTGCAAATGTAACAAAGCGTCCTGGCTCACCTAAGATTTCGTACTTCATGTGCCAGAAATGTCCTGCCTGCTCCTCATGCTCAACCTCAGCATCAGAAATAGATGTCTGACAAACTGGACACCAGTTGATGATGCGGTTGCCCTTATAGATATAGCCTTCGTTGTAAAGCTTAACAAAAACTTCCTCTACAGCCTTTGAGCAGCCCTCATCCATTGTGAATCTCTCGCGCTCCCAGTCAGCAGAAGAACCCATCTTCTTAAGCTGGTTGATGATACGTGTTCCGTACTCATCCTTCCAATCCCAGCACTTCTCAAGGAATCCCTCACGACCAAGGTCATCCTTCTCGATGCCCTGCTTCTTAAGGTGCTCGATAACCTTTACCTCTGTAGCTATAGCTGCATGGTCAGTACCTGGCTGCCAGAGTGCTGAGTATCCCTGCATTCTCTTATATCTAATAAGAATATCCTGCATTGTATTATCAAGGGCATGTCCCATGTGAAGCTGTCCTGTAATATTTGGAGGTGGCATCACAATAGTAAATGGCTTTTTGCTGCGGTCCACCTCAGCGTGGAAATAGCCATTCTCCTCCCATTTTTTATAAAGTCTGTCTTCAAGACCCTTAGGATCATAAGTCTTTGCTAATTCTTTCATCCTTTATTTTACTCCTTCCAAGTTTAGCTGATTTTATTCAGCCCCCATTCGGAAAATCGCAGTTCCACTGCTTTCCTTTTCCTCATGTGCGGTATCTCGCCAAATAAATCTTTACCTGAAGTTTGCCACAAGTGGCAACTATCAGCTCAAGATTTACTTGGCTCTGAATAAAATCAAAAAGCCCTGTGTACATATCGTACACAGGGCGACTTTTCGACGCGTTACCACCTGCATTTATCACTCATCTTATTCCTTACGGGAACGACTCGGGTTGGCTTGTCCGCTCAAAGGCGCTTTGTTCACCACCTGCTCCGAAGCTACCTTCCGCAATTCTATTCTAGACCACCTTTCAGCCGGTGAGCGATCCTCTCTACAGAACGAGCTTTGCGTACTCCTCTTCATCAACGCATTTAAACTTTACTTATAATAGAAAAATTTCCCCATTCTGTCAAGGCTAGGTAACAATGCAGTCTTACTATTGTCATTACTGTACATTAATAGTTGATACAATATCTTCACCAGAGTTCATGTCTAATGTAAGTGTGTGCTCGCCTGAAGCTAATGATCTCATGATTGCTGTATCAATTGTAAGTGAGAATACACCACTTGGGCTCATGTATAACTTGTATTCGCCGGCACCAGCACTTAAACGCTGACCATCAACGTAAACATTTAATAACTCTGAAGTTGGACCAGCAACAAATACGCTGTAACCTGTGTCCTTAGTTGCATCATAGATTGTGTTAGATGGTGAATAGATAGCCCATCCAGCATCAACCATCATATTTCTGATAGCCGCAAATGCTTCCTCAGTAATTGAATTAGATGGAGCACCTGAACCAGAACCACCACCAATTACCTCATCATAAATTTGAGCGAATAACTCTGGGTTATACTGTGCTAAATATACCAGCGAATCAATAACAGTTTCATAACCAGAATAATCATCAATTACCCAATACAAACCATTATCAATATCTTTTGCTGACAATGTATAATACTGACAACTATTTGGTGCAGTTGCTGCAATCTGCGCCTTTTCTTCATCTGATAAATCTTCCCACTCAACAAGTTTATCATTATCCGAATCTACAAACCAAATACCTACATAATTTCCCACTTCATCCTTCTCAAGAGATACTAATGTAATAGCATGACCACTTAAATACTTTTCTTCTGATTGATCCCAGAAAGATACTGCAAGGGATGCTGCTCCACCGTACTCAGCTAATAATGTTTCATAATCAGCAAATATATTTGTACTTAAATCACCACTATCAGATAAATATACTGTTACATCGTCACTATTAATTTCTGGAACAAGTCCTCCCTGTGGAGCATCTACCTTTAACTGACTGAATCCTTCCATTCCATCATATGGATAGTAACCATCGATAAAATAGCTGAGCGCTCCAACCTGATTTGAACCCTCATCTGTAAAACATGCTCTAAAATAATCGAAAACCTCATCCTCACTCTGGAACACCTCATTAGTTAATGGGTTAATAGCATTCTGTGGGTAGCCTGCCTGCCACAGTACATCTGCTGCTGATGCTGCCCAGCAAAGATTAGAATCATAACCCGCTTCGCCATACTTTTCAGCATCTACAATATCATCTGCCACTGTATTATCAGGGCCATCTGGATATCCAGGTGCAGGTTCCTCATCCTGTGTATCATCCACATCTGTATCGTCTGTGTCCGTGTCGTCTGTGTCGTCAGTATCTGTATCATCTGTGTCGTCCACGTCTGTGTCGTCAGTATCTGTATCATCTGTATCGTCCACGTCTGTGTCGTCTACGTCTGTATCATCTATGTCATCTACGTCTGTGTCGTCTACGTCTGTATCATCTGTGTCATCTACATCAGTGTCGTCTACGTCTGTATCATCTGTGTCATCTGTATCCTCCACGTCTGTATCTGCATACACCTGATCAGATTCTGCCGCTTCTTCATCTTCTGTCTCATCTTCTGCATTAGTAGAATCAGTTCCCTGAACTACTATTACAACTGCACTAGCACTTTCCTCAGATACTTCCTGAGTCTCAGTTACTTCCTGAGTTTCTGCCTCTTCCATAGCCAATGCCACACTCGGCTGGCTGAGAGCCACCGTAATAGCCATGGCAACGCTAGGAACGCTTAACCATAATTTTTTGTTTTTCATAAACACCTCATTCTTCCTTAAAACTTTTTGTCTAAGAACCTCTTAGACCCGCCTCGAGAAAACTTGTTGCATTTTTCTCTCGGATATATTACAACATTGTTACATAAAAATAAAGTCTTTTTCACATCTTCCTCATCTGTGTAATTAAACCCATTTATTAATAAACCATCCTTTATAATCCACTATTCCTTGAAATCTAAGAATTTTTTCAACGCCTATTTTTTTCAGTAAAATAAAGGGCTAGCCCCCTTTCGTTATATATCATTTTTAAAAATCAAAAAATTTTTTACTTGTAATCATAAAATTTCTGTGATAAAGTATCGCTCGTGTCAGTTCGACACATTCAAAAATTGGCGTGTCAGCCAAATTTTCCACTAACATTTATTTTTATTAACTTTTATTTAAGGAGAGAGTTTATGAAGAAACTAAACAAATCGTCACGGGAAGAAAGCACCCTTTTTCAAGACATCATGGATACTTATCGCTATCCAGACGGCACACTCAACAAAATCGCAGTGTTTATTTCAACGCTTGCGCTGATTCTTTTAGTAACAGTAGGACACTTTGTCATTGAGGGAATCAAAAACATTAGCAAAATGAATACCGTAACTGCCTCAGAGCTGACCATTGAAGAAATAGAGGATTTCATTACCAATTCATACTTGGACGCCATAAGCAAATATGGCGAAGGAGGAATTAATCAAGCTAATTCCAAGGAAAAGATCCTAGAACTTTTGGCAGAATACTTAGAATCCAGCAATGGATTTACAGAACAGCAACAGGAAGCTCTTAACAAGATAATGGAGGAATATCTTTCAAACACCACCATTTATGAAGATGTTCACCAGAACTCAAATGATATCAAAAACATTTCAAATCTAATCGAAAACAAGTATTCCGAAAACAAAGAATATATTTCACAGCTAAAACAATTTCTCTTAAATGAAATATCCGCAAATACGAATATCGATGAATCCAATTACAAAGAATTAAATGAACAGATTGAAAAGCTTCAAAACTATGCAGACAATCGAATGGCAGAAAACCATTCCAATTTGAATTCAATGATAAATGAGCTTCGTCGCACTTATGAAAATTCTCTTGGTGCCAAAGACTATGTAGAGGGAAATACTTATAACGCCGGTGACTATGTTATCTACAACGAGAAGCTTTATATCTCAACCACCGATAACAATTCATCAACACCTGAAAGCACTGAATATTGGAAGCTATCTGATTTAGATGAGATTATAAGTAATCTGCAGCGTACAACTTTCGAGGAAATGGAAAGAATGTACAAAGACCTCAGTGAGAGTATGGCTGCACAGAATCAACATCTTACAAATCAAATCAACGAAACAAATGAAAGTCTTACTAATCAAATTAATGATTCAAACACAAATCTCACTAATCAGATTAATGATACCAATACCAATCTTACTAATCAGATTAATGATTCCAATACAAATCTTACCAACCAAATCAATAACACAAATCAGAGTCTAACTAACCAGATTAACGACTCAAATCAGAATCTTACTAATCAAATTAACGACACAAATCAAAATCTCACTAATCAAATCAATGAATCAAATGAGCATTTTTCAAATGAGATAAACACTGTAAATCAGACTATCAGTAATCAGGGTAATGATTTCCAATCTCAAATCGATGCAATCAATGAGTTACTTAAAGATAAAAACAGGACCTTTGAATTTGGCTACAACTCACAAACAGGCGCATACGGATATTATGTCAACGGCCAGTTCAAACCTTTTTAAAAAGAGGATAGAGTTATGAGAAAGTTTTTAAAAACCGCAATTAATCTCCTGCTATCAGGAATTATCATAGCAGGAACATTTTTAGGCACAGGAACCATTTCTTCTGCTGAGGGCTCCGAAGGGTCAAAGATTTTCATTCCCTTCAGAAGTGATTTAGTAAAATATGTCACTAGCAACGCTGGCAACAAAGATATCATCATTCAGTCCCAGTGGTTCAGGCTATTTAAAGAAGAGACCAGTACTCCTAATTGGTCAAGCACTTACTATGGTGATTACACCAATTCATCAGGCATTACCCTATCATCAAAAAATACTCAAGTCACATACAATTCAAGCTTTGATCCATTTCTCTATAGAACCATCAATGCCAATTCCGATTTTGTTTCCAATTGGATTAACACCTGCCCAACTGTCTTTGAGGGCTATTGCAACAACTATAAAGTACATCCAGTCTTTTGCGATGCCATTGTGGACTTAACCAAAAACGGATACATGCTAGGCGGTGGCTACAAAAAATCCAACAACATTTTTGAGTATGGATTTGCAAGAAAAGATTATTGGGATTTAAAAGTCCTGGCTATTCTTGCATTTAGATGGAATGACCTCACCACCACCCAGCAGAACTGGTGCAAAACATATTTACCTTATCTTGTTTTTGACTATGAGTCACGAGGTTCTAGTGCTATTGCTGCAAAAAATAATAACGAAGCTCTTTATAACTTAATGGCCATTTCAAATGAAGGCTTTAATTCTTCAAAGGGGCAGGAATTTTTTAGCTATGCAAATAGCGACAATCAGATTCGAATAGGCGAATTATTTAAAAATGTTTTTTCCTCCAATGGAAAGACTGGAGACATTCGAACAACTGATGTCTACTTAGAGGTAAATCTAAACGGTATCTTCGGAGGAGATGCTGATTGCGATTACAGTGGAAGCAGTTTAGGTGACGGTGACTACGACTGGTTTGCATATAATATATGTTTTTCAGGAGATGGCATTTGGAGCCGAATTCGAACTTTTTCAGATGGAGATTCCTCTGTGGCAATTCTGAAAAAAGAATGGCTCCTTCGCTACTATGCAAAACATTCTTCAAATGGACCTTCCAGTGCCGTAGCTGATGCCATGGCAAAACAAGGACAGACCGAGACTTTAGTTTGCGGCTCAGCCATGATGCCAGGTTGTAATAGATCCGTATGGGATCCAAATAAGTCTGGATTCTACTGTCCTGGTCACAGAACTACCGGTGCTTTTACAATTCAAAAACCTGTTGGCGTGGAGTATATCAGCTTCACCTCAAGAGCTAGAGGCTATAAATGGCAAATTGTAGACACCTCAACTGGAACGGTTATTTCTGAAAACTTAGAAAGCTACAGCGTTTCGCCAACCATCCAATTAGATGCAAAATATATTTGGTCTACTTCTATTTCTGTTTACGTAGAATCATATTTTCAATCAAATGATTCAGTTATCGGAATGGGCTCATGCTGGGCTCACGAAGAAGAAACCAGCGTAAACTGGACCTATGTGGTTTTAAATCAGTGTGAGGTAAATGGTCACGATTATCAGTATTCATATCATTTCGACGCCAATCATAAATCATGTACTGCAGAGGGAGTTTGCCGTGGATGTGGTAATAGAAAAGTATTTGTGGATTCTTCTATAACAAAATCAGAAGACAGCTCAGCCTACATCTACACTGCAGATTTTGCCCATACACCTGTTGCTCCTAGAAGCACTCGCGTAGAGAAATCCACCGGAACATACACTTATCGTGCCTCTGATAAATCTGCCATTTCCGGGAAAACCCATGATTTTCAGCGGGAGTCTAAGACCTACACCGGCAGCGGTTTCACCTTGCACACATCTACTTCCGGCACCTGTTCCCTTGCTGCAGGCTATATTAAGCCTGGTGCAAAATCCATCACTGTTTCTGCATCAGGTTCCAAAAACACATTCACCATATACAACAAGAAAGGCGGAGTAATAAAGACAATCACACTTATGTCCCTCAACCAGGGAGAGACCAAATATACCTTTGATTTACGTGACTGTTCAGATGCTCAATTGGAGGGAGCCTATGTTGTAATCAATATGTATTCAGAAAATGAATATTTTACAGGTTTGGAGGTCGGTCATACGGCTGAGTCCACTTCCACCATCAACTTTAATTACATAACCATTAAATACTAAAAGCTCCCGTATTTATAAATATTAATGAGAGGATAATACTATGAAAAAAAGAATTATTGCCATGATAATTGCAGGAATTTTGGGATATTCATTTTCCACAACTGTTGTGGCAGCTGAAGATACTGCCGAACTAACTTCCGAATGTGCTCCCCAGGATTCTAGCACTGAGGATACTGAGAATATAGAAGACTCTGCAGAACCAGAAACTGAACCTGAAGCAGAATCAGCAACAGAAACTATTACAGTTGAAGAATCAGAAACCTCATGCACCCACATTTGCCACATCAATATTTCATATACAAAAGAATACTATGTAATGGAAAATCTCTGTCCAACAGGGGACATTGATACCATGAATTTAGAATCAGTTTTTAGTGTTGAAAAGGGGCATTCTCTTGATGAACCACTTACTAATGCTGCTCCTGAAATCAAGGATATCATCTCCTGTGTGGATGAACTTTCTGGCAGCATAGAAAAAAGCTATTCTATCAATGTATTTCTTTCAATTGACGGGAAGGTAAAAATCGAAAATGTAGAAGCCTTTGAACCGGAAGAAATCGAATTGGAAATTACTGTGTTTAATGAAGAAGAAATTGAATTAGAGGAACTTACCACAGAAGAAGAACTAGAGTCTGAAGAATTTGACGAACCATCAGAGGATGATTCTACTGAAGAAGATGACCATGAATCTATCGAAGAAACTGAAGCCTCTCAATCCGATGAATCAGAAGAATCAGATGCATCTATGGAAAATGGTCAGGCTGAAAATAATTCTTCAGAAAATGAAAAGCCAGGGGATGACATCCCATCAGATACAGAACCTGAAAATGAGGATGTAACGTAAGAACCCCTGACTCAGTAAACTAAATTAAATTAAAATGCTTGAGGGCATTGTAAATGCCATCATCATCAAAGGCCGTAGTGACATAGTCCGCTGCGGCTTTTGCTCTGTCTGTACCATTGCCCATTGCAATACCAACTGCTGCAGCCTGAAGCATCTCAAGATCATTTTCACTGTCACCTACAGCAAATGTATTCTTAGGATTAATTCCTACAAGCTCACAAGCCTTCATCATTCCAGTTGCCTTGCTGTGACCTACTGGCACAAGCTCACAAACACCAGAATTGTGCTCGATAATTGAGTAATGCTCTGAAAGCTTTTCAAAACACTCGATTCTCTTGTCCGCCTCAATATCTGTAGCACAAGACATCTTGTTGATTACCCAATCACCGTAGTAATCACCACCGATTGGAACAAGGTCCTCTCCCACATCACGGCGGAGAATATTGCCAAATCCATCATCAAATCCAAACTCGCTATCGTCCATATATATATTCTTAGGTCCCTCAAGGATAGGACGAATACCGTATTTACGAACTAGCTCAATGGTCTCTTTTGCAAAATCCTTATCCAAGATTTTCTCATAGATAATTTTGCCATCAATCTCAATGTGGCAACCGCAAGAGCAAACAATACCATCAAATCCAAGGCTAAGTAAATCCTTGTCCTGGATGAAGGCTCTAGCTCTACCACTGCAGATAAATGCCAGGTGTCCATTTTCTCTAAGCTTTTTAATAGCAACTCTAGCACTATCTGGTATGTACTTGTCATAGTTCCAAAGTGTACCGTCTATATCAAAAAATACTGCCGACTTTTCCACGTATAACTCCTATACCCAAAGTCTCATCCACAAATTGTGATGGGCTCTTGTAAAATTCTTTTCTCTGTAAAACTTAATTCTAAATAACTTTGGCCTTGTACTGATATTTACAAAATCGCTAAGGACCTTAAGCTTATCCTCTGGGATATTTTCAAGCTTAAGTACCTCTCTAGCAAAAGATCTGGCCTCATTAATAAAGGCTTTCTTTTTCTCAATGAGACCCTTAGTGTCCTCCATATTGCGACGGATTTTGTCCATAGTGGTCTCAGTTTCAGCGCCCATGGTATTGTAACCGGTCTGCCTATAATAAACAAGAGGCTCATCAATATATTTTATCTTGCCAAAAATAGCCGCAAGTTCCAAAAGCCATGCATCATGCATTGGCACATACTCCCAGTTAATTGATTTCTTAGAAACAGCAATATCTCTAAGACTTCTATTAATTAACATAGCTGTGCCTGCTGCTGGATTATCAATCAAAATCTGCGTATATGCGATATTCTCTGGAGAACGGCCAATATATCGTATAAACGTATCGGACATGATAGACAATTTATCATCCACCACATACATATCTGTAAAAACTGCAGTAGGAATACTGGTATCCCCAGACACAGTCTCCCTCATGGCATCCATCATTTTCTGCATCTTATCTGGAAGCCATACATCATCCTGGTCGCAGAAGAAATAATAGTCAGCCTCGCTTTTATTAAGTAGATATATGAAATTGGCCTTAGCACTACCAAGGCGGCTGCCATATATAATCTCCATCCTATCAGGATACCGCTCATAGTATTCATTTATGATAGCTGCAGTATCATCGGTGGATTCATCGTCATGAACCACCACTCTAAAATCCTGAAATGTCTGGGCAAAGATACTATCCAACTGTTCTCTCAAGTACTGGCTTCCATTAAATGTAGCCAGTAAGACAACAATATTTTTCATAAACATTCTCCAAAATTATCGGTTAAAACCGTACCCCGTTTTTGTTATCCTTTTGAATTTCAAATTGGCAAAGAAAATATCTAAGTTCGCAATGGTGCATGTCAGCTTGCCAAACAAATTGCTCTTTCTAAACTGTGCCTTGTAGGTAATCATCTCGTGGAGTCTGAAAGCATCCTCCTGCTTGAAATAATCACAATCAGAAAGCAGCTCCAAAAAGTCGTACACTGAATCGTCAGTGGCTGTAGTGTCTGCGGAAATATTATCCCCTGTAAATCTGTGATTGTATACTGGGCTTCCGCCACAGAAGCTGTGAGTCTTGCCAGCTGCCATCATCAAAAGCCAGAGGTAATAATCATCGGCTCCATTTACCCTAACAAAATGCTCCTTCCAAAACTCTGGAACAGCATCTTTTTTTATCAGGCACTGACCAGGGGAAATAATCTGAATTCCCACATTAAGATATGTCTGCAAATCCCAAATAAGTCTCACATGCTCAGCTGTACGGTACCAAACTAGATTGCTACCATCTGCCTGACCTAAATTCGCATTTCCGATAATTATATCAGCAGGTGAATTTACTGCCACCTCAGCAAGTCTAAGCAATCCATCCTCAGCCAGCAAATCATCCTGGTCTAAAAACATCACATAGTCACCAGCAGCCTCTGACAGACCACTAACTCTGCTGTAGTGGATTCCCCGGTTTTCGCTATTGGTAATCACCTTAAAATACTGACCACCATTTAAAGGCGCCTCCAGGGTCTTCCATGGGCTGTCATTTACAAGAATTACTTCAAGCTCATGGCCAGCCTCTGCCAATATTTTTTTATTTTTCTCCATACAGTCCACGTAGTCCTGCATGTATTTATCTCCCTCATAAAAAGGAGTAATCACCGATATTTTCATAATATTTCTCACCTAATAATAGCCTGCCAAAAGCCAAACTCATGGCCAGCACGCTACATGCTCTTAGAATATTTCTTTCCAAAGAACTTAGCCTGTAAAAATCCAATTATTTTCTTAGGCCAATTAATAGGCTCCATGTCTATCACATTGCACTCTACAACTGATAGGCCCTCGCCCTGCCTTTTAAGAATCCATACATTGAAAAGAATCTCGCTAACTCTGCCAAATAGTCTAGCAGAAAATGCATCCAGCCCTGTTACATCAATTTCCTTTTCAAGGTCTCCTAAAATATCAAAAAGCCATGTGCAATATTCGTCCAAATATTCCTTTGGAAAAATTGCCATGTTAAACATATATCCCCATGAGCGCTCATAAACCCTAGCCAATGCTGACATATACTCTGGATATTTTTCTCCAATAATTTTCTTAGCCAAATCAAGATGTGAAGCATCCAAAGTGTGGGCGTAGTGTGAATATAAACTCTCAATATAATAGCGGCGCTTCTTAGGCACTACAATATCAGCCCTAGTTAAAAGTGCTGTAGCCTCGTCCTCTGTAAGCACCGACTGAAAAGCCCCGTGGCTCTTAATATAATTGCGGGATTTCATGGAAAAATATCTGCGATAGTGCACCAGTCCAACAGCATCTGCATCTACATTTTTCCATCCATAATATAAGCCTGTCAGCTCACAATAGTAAGGGTTCTTTTTTGAAATATTATCTCCGTCATCATCTCTTAAAATGGCTCCAGTCTCCTTGTGTAACTTTGGAAGATGAGCACCTGGACAGTCCTTTACTCTGATTCCCTTTTTCCCATCAGCTCCCATCTGAAGTGGTACATATATCCCCTCCTCTGGCACCTGATAGGGCTTGTGCAATGCAATTAATAATTTTATATCCAATATTAACTCCTATTAAAACTATAGGGCACCTAACAGGTGCCCTACAAATACAACCTCTACTTACGAATCCTCTTCGTCCTCTTCATCTGCAATTGCCGCTGCCGCACCAGACACTGCTGAAACTACTGCAATCACAGCAACTATAACAACTAAAAGAATAAGTGCAAAAAAGAAAATTAAAAACCCCTGATCTGTCATCCTTAACCTCCTCTTTAAAAAACCTACGTTGATTATACAGCTAACCAAAGCATAAATCAAATTTACTCTATTTCATCTAATTCTTTTAGCCATATATTGGCGCAGGCATCAGATGGCATTCTCAAATCTCCTCTTGGAGATACTGCCACTGAGCCCACTTTAGGACCATCAGGAAGACAGCTTCTCTTATACTGCTGTCCGAAAAATCTTTTATAAAATATTTTCTCCCACTTTAGAATGGTGGCATTATCGTATTGCTCTGAAAATGCTAACTGGGCCAGACGATATATCTTGTCTGGGCTTTGACTTAATCTAAGCATATGATAGAGGAAAAAATCATGGAGCTCATAAGGCCCAACTAAATCCTCTGTCATCTGAGATATCTGTCCTTCTTCAGGTGGTAGCAATTCCGGCGAAACAGGTGTATCCAAAATGTCATATAGAGTTTTACTAAGCGCAACATTTTCCGTTTCATCTGCATAATACTGAACCAGATATCGCACAAGTGTCTTTGGCACCGACACATTCACACCATACATTGACATGTGATCTCCATTATAGGTTGCCCATCCCAGTGCTAGCTCTGATAGGTCACCTGTTCCGATTACTATTCCATTATTCTTATTTGCCAAATCCATAAGAATCTGGGTGCGTTCTCTAGCCTGACTGTTTTCGTATGTAACATCGCAATTAGCTGGATTTTGTTCAATGTCCTTAAAATGCTGATTTACAGCATCAGCTATATTTATCTCTTTGAAAGTTCCTCCCATTTCACCGATAAGCTTCACTGCATTATCATAGGTTCTATCAGTGGTTCCAAATCCAGGCATGGTCACAGCTAGAATGCCGCTTCTATCAATCCCCAGCAAGTCAAATGCCTTTGCTGTAACAAGAAGAGCAAGTGTAGAATCCAATCCACCAGAGATACCTATCACCGCTGTTTTACATCCAATATGCTCAAGCCTCTTTTTTAATCCCATTGCCTGTATAGATAAAATTTCATTGCATCTTATGGCTCTTTCTTCTTTTGAAGAAGGCACAAAAGGATTAGGGTCAATCGTTCGGGTTAGACTGGTCTCATCTTTTTTTAAATCAAATACCGTATTTACGTATTTTTCATTTGGAACATTTCCCTGAAAAGTGGTCATTCTTCTTCGCTCTGCCAAGAGATAGTTGCAGTCCACCTCAGTCATGATTGCACCTTCCTCAAATAGCTTTGACTGGCTAAGAATCTTTCCATTTTCAGCTATTAAATTGTGAGCCGAATAAACCACATCCTGTGTGGATTCTCCTGGTCCCGCAGAAGCATATACATATCCGGATACCAGTCTGGCGGATTGGCCACTTACCAGCTCCTTCCTATATCTTCCCTTGCCTACTATCTGATTGGATGCAGATAAATTAACAATTAATGTAGCCCCTTGCAGTCCATGGTTAATGCTAGGTGGATTTGGCACCCACAAATCTTCACATAACTCTACTGCTATTTTCAGAGATTCCATACTCTTGCATCCGAAAATCTGGTTGGTGGTAACATTTACTTCTTCATCTTGTAGTACCACTTTTGTTTCCAAATCTTTTCCTGAGTAAAAATGTCTGGCCTCATAGAATTCATTGTAATTTGGCAAATAGGTCTTTGGCACAATGCCAATTATTTTCCCTCTATTTATGGCAGATGCCACATTGTAGAGCTTTCCATTTATCTCAAATGGCAATCCCACAAAAATAATTGCATCCAAATCTCTTGTATTATCTGCGATTTTTATCAGGCCTTCCTTTGCCGCTGTAATTAGCTTGTCCTGGAAAAATAAATCCTGACATGTATATCCCGTAATTGATAGCTCTGGAAATACAATAACCTTTGCCCCTTTATCAGCTAAGCTTTTCGCATATGCGGATATTTCCTTACAATTATATTCAATATCAGCCACCCTTACCTTTGGTGAAACCGCTGCTACTTTTATAAATCCATCTCTCAAAATAAATCCTCCTTTTTCTAGGAAATGGCAATCCTATAAAATAAAAAAGCACAATAAGACCTGCAAAAGCAGCACCTCATTGTGCTTAAATATACTAATAAAATATTTAAATTATCTAATCTGCTTGGCTCTGTTAAAAAGTCCTGGGAAATGATGCTTGGTATAGCCCATGAGTCTTGCTCTTGTAAGAGCTGTGCCAAACATGCCCTCAGCAAGTGGCTTATATAAAAACTTAATGATTTTAGAATCATTAGGTAAATATTTGCGAAGCTCCTTGTACGCTTCCGTGTCCTGCTGCTTTTTACACCAGGCTAGAATGTCATCGCATTTTGCCCCTGCCTCTAGCTGGCGAACCATAGCTGACTGAAAGCTTCTAAAATATTCCTTAGATAAAATTCCAAGAACCTCAAAATCGCAGCTCTTCCATTTTTGCTGCTGATCGTAAATTCTCTTAACTCTAATCTTTTGTAATTCAAAATAGTCATCGATGGCACCGCCAGTAAGACGTGGCTGGCCCTGATTTCTATAGTGATATAGCACATCATTAATAACAGTAAGACTGTTAACATAATCAAGGAAATCACAGTTGAAAAGAATGTCTTCAACATGTTTTATCTGCTGGAACCTAACATTATTATCCTTAACTATGCTGGTCTTGTAACACTTGTTCCATGGATATCCCAGCATGGTAATCTCTTCCATCTGCATAACCATCTTGTGAATAAGTGCCGGGTCATTGGTGGTGACTGTGTCATCATCATAATCCATATTTTCAAGGGAAATCCCCTTCATGTACTCAACTCGACCTTCGGAATTACGATAATCCTCAGTAAAACTGTACACCAATAAATCCACAGGATTTCTCTGAAGCATGGCTGCACAAACTCTAAGCAAATTTCGTTCATACAAATCGTCTGGATCTAAGAACAAAATGTAGTCACCTGTGGCCTTTTCAATACCTGTGTTGCGGGCTGCAGAAACTCCCATATTGTGGTCATGTCGATAGTAGTAAAATCTATCATCACGCTCTAGGAAGCTCCTAGCCACATCTCCAGATTTGTCTGGAGAGCAGTCATCGACAATAATAACTTCAAAGTTGTCATAAGTCTGCATCATCAAGCATCCTAAGGCATCACCAATATAATCGCCCACTCCATAGGTAGGCATTATCACGGAAAACTTAATATTGTCGCTCATATTCCCATGATACCAAAAAACACCCGAGGTGTTAATACCCATGATTTTTATTATTGTCCTACAGGATTAATCAGCAGATACCAGCTCCTTTTTATAGAATGTGGTACCACCATTTTTAATAACATAATCCTTGTAAGTCTGTTCTTTTTCCTTGTCGCCCATTTTCTGAGCTGTTCTATATGCATAGTAGGATGAGCGCACTCGAGCTAGATTTGACACCTCAGTTGCGTTTGCAACTTTCTCAAGCATTTTTAAAAGCACATCATATTCTTCCATGTCCCATTTACTTGCAAGCTCAAATATTACGGCACCGCTGCGATATACTTGTAATATATCTGGAGTAATTCTCTCCTCCTTATTTATCCTTTTCATTTCTGTCATCTCGCGGCCCATGGCACGGAAATCCTCAAGCTTTAAATACAGCTCCATCTTAAGAATAGCTCCGTATATACGTACCAAATGAGGCTCACCATACTCAGCCATTTTATCAATATATTTTTCTGCCAAATCAGTATAGCCACCCATGATTAGAGTCTTAATCATGGTATAGAAATTTCTAGCTCTATCTCTTTTGCTTCGAAATTTAAGAAGGGATATTCTCTGAACTCCAAGCATTCTTTCTACATTGCAATCCTGCAGCAATATGGTGCTAATATATTTTCTTCTCTTTTGCAAAAATAAGAGATAGCCGCAAAGAACAACTATAACAATAAGCGGAAGAATGATGTCTCCCTTAGGTATACTATATTCTGGCTTAAATAGCGTAAACATCGAAAAAGCAAATACCACCCATAGGATCAGCGCCCATATCTTTAGAATTTTAATGTATCGCTTGGTGTCTTCCTCTTCTGCTTTATCTGCGCCAATTTTATCTAATTCAGCCAATAATTCATCTAGCTCTTTGTCTTTTATCTTTGACATTCTTTATCCCCTTTTCTTATGAGTACTTTTAATATTGGATTTTCTCACCTGGTTTGACTTTTTCTTCTAAGTCTGACTTGACTCTTCGCCAGACTTTCGCGGACAATTTAAATATAAACTATGATAAATTATAATCTCCCACAATGCAAAACATTACCTCAGATAATATTAGCTAATACTAGCTGTCGCCAGATACTAATATCCGCTGCAAAAATATTGGCCCCTGCATCCCCTAAGCAGGGAAATCGATTGTTGGCATAGAATCTACAATCTCTTGAAGTGGGGACCAGCTCATTGGATCAAAGTCATCATCTGAATTCTCCTCATCATCTGAAGAGTCACTCTTTCCATCAGCTTTTTTAGGGGAGCAATTCTTTTCGGCTGCTTCCTCTGATGTGGCAGGCAAAGCTTCATAGCCATCAGAATTTTTAAATTCCTTAGCCACCTCATCAAGGGCTGCAACGATGTATTCCTTATATGGGTCTTTGTCAGAGATTGCAGACAAGGATTCCATGATAATGTCATTGACTTCTTCCTTTGAGTCAGCATTTTTTAGTCTGCTTTCCAATGCTTCTGCCATTCTCCTTATGCGCAGATACTGCAAATACAGCTCTGGGTTATGCTGCTTTAAATAGTTTTCTTCTTTTGTGGTAAGCTTTTTCCCGCTCTTAAGCTTGGCCATGATTTTTCTCATCATCTTTTCATCATTCTGAGAATTGTCATTGCTTGACTCATGGACTTGTTCTCTAATTTTAGAAGCTATTTCTTCACCCAATCTAGCTCTATCTTTTTTGCTATCATTTGATACTTCAAAATTGAACTTTTCCATTTTTATACCTGCGACTAATAGTAACTGTTCCATATTTCCCTCGCCCTTTCACCATTATTTTCTTAAATAAAAATATGGGAGCCTGCAATTGTTGCTTGCCATCTCAAGCAGAGCTATATCCCAATAAAAAATGGGTATCAACAGACTTCAATCCATTGATACCCGTAAATCCTTTTACTAAGTTATAATCCTGCGGCAGATACCGCATTTACGGATTTAATTACGCTTGATGCCCAATTAAATCTCTAGTTAAAATGCTGCAGCGGAAAAGCTGCATTTTAATCCTACAAATAATATATCGGCAAAAGGAACTATATTTTTACTATTAAATGATTAGTGGCATCCACAGCTGCCGCCACAATGGCCACAGTCTCCGCCGCAAATTGGGTGTTGGCCGCGTTTGCGTGCCTTAACCATCGAGCCTATTATTGCTGCTACGATTGCCGCTAAAATTAAAACTACTATAACTGTACCCATATTAATTACCTCTATCTGTCAGCACAGCTGACAGGTTACTCTAATACACTCTGGTAGATAACAAGCTATTTATGTTCTCAAGCAGGACGTGCTGTCCAGCTGAGAATATAAATGCTTGTTATCGTAACCAGTAAAATTACTTATTATACTTATCCTTACGGAACAATCCATAAAGGATTACGCAGATACCTGCAATACCGAAGATTGTACCAAATGTGAAGCCCTCGCCTGTGAAGACCTTACCAACCTGGTAGATGATAAGTCCGATTACCCATGCGAATCCACACTGATATCCGATAGCTCTCCAGAACCACTTGATATTGTTCATCTCACGCTTGATTGCACCCATAGCCGCGAAACATGGAGCGCAAAGAAGGTTGAATGCAAGGAATGCAAAACCTGATGCATTTGTAAATGCAGCACGCATTGTCTCATAAACATCACCAGATGCACCGTAGATAATAGCAAGTGTACCTACGATATTCTCCTTTGCAACAAGACCTGTGATTGAAGCAACTGTTGCCTCCCAATCGCCAAATCCAAGAGGAATGAAGATCCAAGCAAGGCATCTACCAATTGTTGCAAGAATTGAGTGATCAATCTGGTCCTCTTCAAGCATTGTAAATGCACCATCAACAACACCGAAGAATGTACAGAACCAAACTACGATTGTTGAAAGTAAGATAATTGTACCAGCCTTTTTAATAAATGACCAGCCACGCTCCCACATGCTACGAAGAACATTGCCAAGTGTTGGCCAGTGGTAAGCTGGAAGCTCCATAACAAATGGTGCTGGGTCGCCAGCGAACATCTTTGTCTTCTTAAGCATGATTCCTGAAGTAATGATAGCAAATATTCCAAGGAAATATGCTGATGGAGCAACCCATGAAGCGCCACCGAAGATAGCACCAGCTACCATTGCGATAAATGGAAGCTTAGCTCCACATGGAATAAATGTTGTTGTCATGATTGTCATCTTACGGTCTCTATCATTCTCGATTGTACGAGATGCCATGATACCTGGGATACCACAACCTGTACCGATAAGCATTGGAATAAATGACTTACCAGAAAGACCAAACTTTCTGAAGATACGGTCCATGATAAATGCAACTCTGGCCATGTAACCACATGCTTCAAGGAATGCAAGGAAGATAAACAGGATGAGAATCTGTGGAACGAAACCAAGTACTGCACCAACACCGGCTACAATACCGTCAAGGATAAGACCCTTAACCACATCGTTACATCCGATTGCATCAAGACCTGCCTCTACAAATACAGGAACACCTGGAACCCATACACCATAATCTGCTGGGTCTGGCTCCTCATTTGCCTCAACATAAGCCTTAGCTGCTGCATAATCATCAAGACTAGCTGTCTCGTAATCAACAGCTGCAGTCTCCTCATCCTCTACTGGATATTCAAAATCGCCAGTAGGCTCTGAGCCGTTTTCCTCTACATATAAATCGTATCCATCTACAATAAGCTGATTTGCTGTAAACTCATCAGCTGCATCTGTGTAATCGCTAGAACCGACAGCAAATAAATGCCATCCATCGCCAAACACACCATCATTTGCCCAGTCAGTAGCCCATGTACCAACTGTTGTAACTGAAATGTAGTATACAAGCCACATAACTACTGCAAATATTGGAAGTGCAAGCCATCTGTTTGTAACTACTCTATCGATCTTGTCTGAAATTGTAAGACCCTTAGCAGCCTTCTTAACACAATCATTGATAATTGTGCCAATGTAATTGTATCTCTCACCTGTGATGATTGACTCTGCATCATCATCAAGCTCCTTCTCGCAAGAAGCAATATCCTTTTCGATATGATCAATTACATCTGAAGAAAGACCAAGCTTCTCCTGAATCTTTTCGTCTCTCTCAAATAACTTAATTGAATACCATCTCTGAACATTCTCGTCCTCGATGCCATGTAAGCAAAGCTCCTCAATATGAGCAAATGCATGCTCAACAGAACCATTAAATCTATGTTTTGGAGACTGTGGCTTAGCTTCCTTAGCTGCCTTAACTGCTGCATCAACGATGTCCTTAAGACCTCTGTTCTTAAGAGCAGAGATTTCGATTACAGGAACGCCAATCTCCTCTGAAAGCTTCTTTGTATTAATTTTATCGCCATTTTTCTCAACTACATCCATCATGTTGATAGCGATAACTACTGGAATACCAAGCTCAACAATCTGAGTTGTAAGATAGAGATTTCGCTCAAGGTTTGTACCATCAATAACATTGATGATTGCCTCAGGCTTCTCATCGATAAGATAATTTCTAGATACAACTTCTTCCAAAGTGTATGGAGAAAGAGAATAAATACCTGGAAGGTCAACGATTTTAACTTCCTTGTCTCCCTTATATTTTCCCTCTTTATACTCTACAGTAACACCTGGCCAGTTACCCACAAACTGGTTTGATCCAGTAAGGGCATTAAATAATGTTGTTTTACCGCAGTTTGGATTACCTGCTAACGCAATTCTTATTCCCACTTTTCTTTCCTCCTACTCTACTTCAATCATCTCAGCATCAGCCTTACGTACTGAGAGCTCGTAACCTCTAACTGTTACCTCTACAGGATCTCCAAGTGGTGCAACCTTGCGAACAAAAATCTCTACGCCCTTTGTGATTCCCATGTCCATAATTCTGCGCTTTACAGCGCCTTCGCCGCAAACTTTTACAACTTTTGCGGTATCGCCGGTCTTAACATCTTTCAGTGTCATAATTTTTTCTCCTTTATACCATTATCTTCTGAGCTAGCTGCTTATCTACAGCCACTCTAGATTCCTTAACATTAACAATGAGATTGCCTCCAATCTCACTTACTACGGTGACATAGCTTCCCGGAACGAAGCCAAGCTCCTGTAAATGGCGCTTAACAACTTCGCTACCACCGATTCTTTTTATCATTTGTTCTTCACCTGCTGGTGCTACAACTAATGGCATCATTCTCTAACCTCGATTTCATTAATATAATCTGTGTTAGTACCTTCTAACGCACATATAATATACCACCTTCTAACTACAGTTGCAAGCGACTAACCAAAGTTTCACACTTTTCATTTTTTGTGGGATAAACTAACTTAATACCTCCAATTAACGCCCAATAAAAAAACAGCACCGTCATTAACTGACGATGCTGTCATATATCAATTTAATTATTTACCAATCATTGTACCTGTCTGGCCTCCGACTGCATTGCCAGCGTCAGAAAGCTTAGTAATAAGTACCTTTCTAATTGCTGAGTCGCCGATGTACTCAATAGCTGCCTGAATCTTTGGAGCCATATCTGTAGCGCCAAACTCTCCTGCCTCTAGCATCTTCTTAGCCTCTGAAACAGAGAGATAATCAAGTGGCTCCTCATTAGCTTTGCCGAAATTCTTGCAAACCTTGGTAACTGAAGTAAGAATTACAAGCATATCAGCATCAAGCTCTGATGCAAGAAGTCCTGCTGCTGTATCCTTTTCAACTACTGCAGAAGCGCCCTTTAATTTATTATCCTGCGAGAGAACTGGGATACCGCCACCACCTGCAGCAATAACAACCTGGTCTGCATCACAGAGAGCCTTAATAGCGTCGATTTCAACAATCTCCATTGGCTTAGGAGCTGCAACAATACGACGGTAACCACCCTCTACCTTAACTGTGTGATTGCCCTTAGCCTCCTCAGCCTCTGCCTCCTCAGCTGTCATAACACGGCCGATGATTTTAGTAGGCTTGTAGAATGCCTCATCATAAGGATCAACTGTCACCTGAGTAAGAACAGTAGATACTGGCTTGTAAATTCCTCTGCCAACCAACTCTGAGCGAATAGCCTGCTGTAAATCGTATCCAATGTAACCCTGGCTCATTGCAGAACAAACTGACATAGGAGTAGGTGTGTAATCTGGGTGATTCTGATAAAACTCTGAAAGTGCTGTGTGAATCATGCCAACCTGTGGTCCATTACTGTGTGTGATAACCACCTGATAATCCTGCTTAATAAATTCTGCTACTGCAACAGCTGTACGCTTTGTAGCGTTCCACTGCTCTAATACAGTTGTGCCAAGTGCATCATGTCCAAGTGCAATAACTATTCTCTTCTTGCTCATGTCTTTCCTCCCTATGTTGCCTTATGCTTTTATATAGTTAGTTTACCATATTTGCCTCTCTATAAAAATGCAATTACCGAATAAATAGGCGAATATTTTAACTGACTAATATCTTCTTGAGCCCCTTCTATTTCCTGATATAGCAAGCATAATAAGTGTAGCAAGTGCCACTCCTACAAAATCAATCCAAATATCTCTAATCTCGCCAGAACGTCCCACTACAAATAGCTGTATTGTCTCATCAATAAATGCCACAAATAGCCCCACTAACACTGGAACTGAAAGCCTCTTAATGAATCCTCGCAAATAGGAAATAAACTCACCGCACAGCAAAAATCCAAGTATAAAATACTCCATAAAATGAGCCGATTTTCTAAGGATAAACATCCCTGCCTCATTATCAAATATAGCAGGTAAATATTTAATTAAGAAATCCAGGAAATATCCACTTTCCTGTTCTGACACAACTGCCGGCTGCAAGCTATGTCCCCAAATCAAACAAAGCCACAGGGCAATAACAATTCTAATAACTATTTTCTTCTTATTCATAGATGGTATTGTACCATACCTATTTTGTTTCTAGGAGGATATTTATGAAATAAATCAATTTGAATAATCAAACACCACATAATCTATGTAATTGCCATCAGCATCATATATTGGGTAGACACCAAATCCTAAATCATCCAGCCTTGCATTTTCGAGGGTGCATTTTGATATAAGAAAATCACAAGTACCGCAAGTATCAATGAAATATTTACATGCATCTGTTATATCCCTTGGACTATCCTTCGCTATTGCAAAATAATGTCCGTAATTTTCCGCAGCTTGAAATTGCTCATTATTTACTTTTACGAATTCCAAATTATACTTTACATCAAGTTGCGAATATATCTCACTTAACAACTTTTTATATGTATCCTGTTCATACTCATTTTTTGTAAGAACAATTAAATGATGATAATAAGATTTACTATCATTTTCAGCCTTATAATTCTCATAAGTTTTTACTTTAGATGTAATTAATTCTAAATCGTATAATTCACTAGCTTCATCTATTAGCCAGTAATCAGTTATACCATTTTTGTCTAATACTGTTGCTATTTTATTTAATATTTCTTCGCTATAGTAGCAATGGCAATAGCTTTCCTCTTCAATTAATCCTACGCCATTGCATCTACCAGTAAAATCTACTCCTTCCGTAGTTGTACCTTCAAAATATCTTATCCCAGGTGCTGTTTTAGAATCATAGAAGTCAGACATTTCTATTTCTTTGACCACCGCTCCATACTTTAAATATAATGATAAGCCCACTGTTAATTTGCAAAATCTTTTATTAAATACTATTACAAAAAGAATTAACGATGTCACCAATATTAATATAACTTTCTTTATTATCTCTTTTCTATTCATACTATTAATATCTTTCTATTATTTCTGCATCCGACAAATCAATGTAATCATTTGCATAAATACGAAAATCATCCGTACAACAACCGATTTCCAGTGGATTAAAGTATCCCCGTACTTTAACTTTATCTAATACTTCAAATGTCTGATCCGGGGCAAAACTCACTGCTACCATATGGTCCTCACTAAGTTCATTCTCGTCCCTAAGATAATAATTGCCCTGGTATTCAATTATTGTACCGGATACAGTATTAACTGAAGTGCTTGTATAAACATTTGCCTTTTCTATTGTTTCAGAAACACTTTGAACTGAATCTAATTCCTCTTCATCATTTTCAATAATTTTAATATTAGGAGTCCCTCTCCAACGTTCATAATACATCTCATATTTGGTTATCGCTGTCCTAGGTGAACCGAATCGAAAACTTCCTTCCACTAGCACTTTATCTCCAATATCAAATTCTTTTGGTGAACAGAACACTCTAATTTGCTGATTTACTGGAGTATCCATTGCATCTGCAATAATTATAGAATTATCAGAGTTTCCTTTTTCTATAACATCCACCACAATACCTATTACACTCGCTTCCTCTTTATAATCGTAATACTCTCTTCCTGCATTAGTATATTTTTTGTATTCTTCAACTGTAAACTCATTTTCACTCTTTTCGCTTATCTTCTGAAACTCTTCTTCTGTATATGCTATTTCTGTTTTATTATTATCTATAGACTTTTTATACTCTAGTTCCATATCAAAGCTCTTTAGCACAAACACTGCTATAAATATTAAAAGAATGATTAATCCAATTTTGTTACTTTCCTTGTCATATTCAACCATCTTTTTTCTCCCTAACAATACAGTTCAATTTATTCCGACGCCGAATAATGATCCGGCTTCCGCACAGTAGTAATATACTACTCTATAACTCTCTAGTCAACCTTATTTCTCCTTAAACAAAAAAAGAGTGAAGCCAACAAACTGGCTTCACTCAATTATGTTTTATCTTACGTCTCCTGCCTTGTGGGTAAGAGTAACATCTACTGTCTCTTCTTTGTAATTGTCGGATTCCTTGGCCACTGTAACCTTTACTGTGGTACCTGCAGGCAAGTACTTCATTATGTTGTCTATGGTGCTAAATGAAGTAACTGTACGTCCGTTGAAAGATGTGATTACATCTTTTTCTTTAATACCTGCTGCCTCAGCACCAGAATCTTTTGCAACCTTTACTACGTATACCCCAAGAGGCACATCGTATTTTTCAGCATCCTCCGCTGTAACATCATATCCTGCTATTCCAAAATAAGATGCATCAAGCTCAGATACTTCTTCATTGTCTATCATCTGCTGGATGATATCCCATGCAAAGGAAATAGGAATAGCATAGCCCATGCCCTCTGTACGTGTATCAACAAGCTTTACTGAAACGATACCAATTACCTCGCCCTTAGCATTTAAAAGAGCGCCACCTGAATTACCAGGATTAACTGCTGCATCTGTCTGAATGAGCTTATTGGTAACTACATTACCAGACTCATCGCTGACAGAAACCTCTCTATCCTTGGCAGATACAATACCTGTAGTAACTGATGTACCATATCCCATGGCATTACCAATTACTATAGCAAACTCTCCAACATCTACCTTTTCAGAATCACCTAGTGTGGCAATCTTGATAGTTGAAAGTGTCTTTTCTGGAATCTTCTTAACAGGAACTGAAACAACTGCTAAATCACATGAAGAGTCTGTACCCTTAATAGTACCCTCAACTGCCTCGCCATCGCTAAATGTAATAGTAAGAGTCTCTGCTCCTGTTACTACGTGATTATTAGTAGCGATGTAGATGTTCTTATCGTCCTGTGAAATTATTATTCCTGAACCAGCCTGATTAACCTCCTGCTGGTATGTACCAAAGAATGTCTGATACTCAACTAGGCCTACATTTGTTACCTGAACTATCGCTGGCAATACATTGCCTGTAATATCAGATACATCAGTAGCAATGTCTATATTGCTGACAGTTGTGGCTCCTTCTGTTGTATCTGTACTAGTAACCGGTCCAGATTCATCTCCAGCAGCCTGTGTCTGCTTAATCTCCACATCTCTGCCAAACATCTTATGAGAAACGGTAATAACAGACTCAAATGTAATGCCTGCAATCAATCCGAATACAAGTGCTATTAATGCAGTCTGTCCGACTTTACTCAAAAAAGTCTTTTGCTTTTTAGGCTTCTTAGGCTGTCTACCATCATCATATGGAGTCCACTGATAAAATGATTCGCCCTGTCCCTGATTATTATACATGTCACTCATAAACTCGCCTCCATTTCGCATGTACTAAGCGTAGTGTAAGACCATAATGTGACGTTTAGGTGATAATTTATTCAACAGTAACTGATTTTGCTAAGTTTCTTGGGTGATCAACATCGTAACCCTTGCCAACTGATACATAGTAACCAAACAACTGCAATGGAATAATTGCAAGTGAGTTAGTAAAGTATCTGTTAGTCTGAGGAATGTACATAACATAATCAGCAACATCCTCAATATCCTCATTACCAACTGTAGTAACTGCAAGGATAAATGCTCCACGTGTCTTGCACTCAACAATATTAGATACTGTCTTTGGATATACACTATCCTGAGTAGCTACTGCTGCAACAAGAGTACCCTCCTCGATAAGAGAAATTGTACCGTGCTTAAGCTCACCAGCTGCATAAGCCTCTGAGTGAATATATGAAATCTCCTTGAGCTTAAGTGAACCCTCCATTGAAATAGCGTAGTCAATACCACGACCAATGAAGAATACGTCCTTAGCTGCAACGAATCTATTAGCAAACTTCTGAATGCGCTCTTTGTTGCCAAGAAGCATCTCAATCTGCTCTGGAAGCTTCTTAAGATCCTTGATAAGCTCCTTCATCTCCTCCTCGCCAAGAAGACCTCTAACCTCTGCAAACTTCATTGCAAGTAAGTAGAATGCAATAAGCTGTGCTGAGTAAGCCTTAGTTGTGGCAACTGAAATTTCAGGACCTGCCCAAGTGTACATAACCTTTTCTGACTCACGAGCGATAGATGAACCTACAACATTTACAATTGCAAGTGTCATGTTGCCCATTGCGCGAGCCATACGAACTGCTTCCTTAGTGTCTGCTGTCTCACCTGACTGGCTAACTGCAATAACAAGCTCATTCTCCTGAAGGATTGGGTTGCGATATCTGAACTCAGAAGCGATATCTACCTCTACAGGAATGCGAGCCATCTCCTCGAAAACATACTTAGCAGTAACGCCTGTATGATAAGCACTACCACAAGCTACGATACGAATACGAGAGATTGCCTTAATCTCCTCATCACTCATACCAAGCTCCTCGATGTCTACCTTATCATCTTTGATACGAGGGTTAAGTGTATCACGAACAGTCTTTGGCTCCTCGTGAATCTCTTTAATCATAAAGTGGTCATAGCCACCCTTTTCTGCTGCATCAACATCCCAATCGATTGTCTTAGATTCCTTCTCGATTGGCTGACCATCCACATCAAAGAACTCAATAGCATTCTCTGAAAGTCTGGCAATCTCCTCATTCTCGATGAAATAAACTTCACGAGTATATTTAAGAACTGCAGGTACATCAGATGCGATTAAGTTGCCATCCTTACCAAGTCCAACGATAAGTGGGCTGTCCTTACGAACTGAATAAATCTGATCTGGAAAATCTGCAAAAATAATACCAAGTGCGTATGCGCCCTCTACACGGTGCATAACCTTTGTTACACAAGTAAGTGGGTCATTGCCCTGCTTGTAATAGTAATCAAGAAGGTGTGCAACTACCTCAGTATCTGTCTCTGACTTAAATGAATAACCACGCTTAATAAGCTTATCCTTGAGCTTAGCATAGTTTTCAATAATACCATTGTGAACAACGGCGATTGTCTCATCTTCATTTAAATGTGGATGAGCATTTGTCTCACTAGGCTCACCATGTGTAGCCCAACGAGTATGACCGATACCAATAGTACCCTTCATGCTGTCACCGTCATGAGTCTTCTCACTAAGAAGACGAAGTCGTCCCTTAGCCTTTTCAAACTCAATTTTCTTGCCATCGTAAACAGCCATACCAGCTGAATCATAACCTCTGTACTCAAGCTTGCTAAGTCCATCAAGCAAAATTGGAGCTGCCTGAGACTTACCAACATAACCTACTATTCCACACATATAAATTATCCTCTTATAAAAAATTTGAGCCTATAATAAATTATTTTACTATAAAAACTTCTCTTAATAAAACAAGATTCTTGTGGGTATATTATTTAAAGATACCCACAAGAAACCCTAGTTATTATTCCTATGTTTATTGAGACGAATCCGGCGTCTGGTTGACTGTAGCACTGCCCTCACTTGTACCAGTGTCACTAGATACCTTATCAGATATAGCCTGAACAGATTCTGTTACAGTGTAATCCTGCTGGTCATAGAGGTACTCATGAAGCTTAACTACATTAGTGCTAAGTGTACATGGTACAACCAAGCTTCCCTTGCTACCGAATGTACCAGTAGTCAAATCAAATGGGAATCCTGAAGAACCAACAATTTCGTAATCCTTTACTGCAGTAGCCATAGAAATAAGCTGTGTCTTAGACAAGTTTGTAGACATATTATCAAAGACATGGTCTGTAATCTTGTTAAGTGTAACCAAGTCTGCCTTTTTAGCCTTTTCAACAATCATATTAACTACCATACGCTGGTTTGCTGCACGACCGTAATCGTTATCTACAGCGTATCTGTTACGACAGTAACCAACTACCTGCGCACCGTTGAGCTTGTATGTACCTGGAGAATCGAAGTAGCAATCGCTCTTCTTCCAACCATCCTTTTCATCTGGATGGTAGTTAAGTACATTTTCAACCTCGGCAATATATCCTGCAAGAGCGTTCTGGTGAGTGTCTGGGTTGTCAGTATTAATCATCTTCTGTGTAATCTCAAGCTCTAATCCGCCAAGATCATCAACGACAGTAGCAAGAGTCCAGAAATCAACAGCGACGAAACCATCTACAGAAATATCTAAGTTGGCATTGAGCATATTACAAGCTCCATCAGGGCCACTATGTCCGTATGCATAATTGCACTTTCTGTACTTGTCGTCATCTACCTTAAGATAAGTATCACGCTGTACAGATACAAGCTTAACTTCCTTAGTGTCGTTATTAATAGCTGCAATCATGATAGTATCGGAATTACCAGAATCAGTATTTCCTGTGCTACGGTTATCTACACCGAAAAGAGCAATGGTGGTGTAGTTGCTAAGAAGCTCTACTGTAGCCTCATCCAAGTCATTAGTCTCTTTCTCGTATTTGATACCTGTATCAATCTTGCTGATCTTGTTCCAAAGGAAGAATACCAATGCAAGAACTAAAAGAATTACAACCTCAACTACAATAACTGTTCTTCTAGTCTTTTTCTTTTTATTTTTCTTAGGAGAGCTGCCCTTCTTTGAGCTAGATGGACGTCTTGATGCGCCTGCTGAGCTAGGTCTAGAAGAACCACCTCTACCTGAGCGAGAAGAACTGCTTCTAGTGCCTGGATGGCTAGCTGAATGACGTACAGGCTGTGATGATCTACGTGGCTGTCCCTGACGTGGTGCACCTGCTCTAGATGCTGCCTGGCGTGGTGCTCCCTGACGTGGTGCTCCTTGTCTTGGCGCGCCCTGACCCATAGTCTCACCCTGGAGGTCGTAATTGTACATATCCATCTCATCACCATAAGACATATCGTAATTATCATAATTATCGTAATTCATCTGTCCCTGTGAATACTGAGAATCTGGTCTCCTACGAGGTGCTCCATTATTAACACGATTTGGTGTTCTGCCGGCACGGCTTCTATTGCCATTGCCTCTTGTCAAATCGTAATCTTCGAAATTACTCATTTTCCACTGTCTCCCATCTTTAAGTAGTAATCTTTAAAAATAGTAATACTGATTAAGTCTACTCTAGGTATTCTCATATTGTCAAGAAAACGGAAATTATTCCGTCATATTCACTAAAAAAACCACCAAAAAATCAATAAACACGTCTAGCTTTTTTAGGTCTTATTCCTCCATTCCTGGAAGTCGATAATTTTCCATACCTACAGGCAGATTTTTGTTATAAAAGCCGTCACCTTTTTCAATTAGCTCCCCGTGTTTTTCCATAAGAAAGTCATGAGACTCCTCTGTGGAGATATTGTCTTTATTTTTGTACCTTGCGATACACTTTGGAACTACTACAGTTCTATATCCTCTCTCACGAGCTCTGATGCAAAAATCAAGCATTGCATCTCGGCCTGATAGTCTAGGGTCAAAACCTCTAAGCATTCTGTATACTTTGGCATCAATCATGCAGCACCCGCTGTCTACCATAGCTACATCATGAGGCATGCTGGCAAGTCCCTCATAACTATCCCTGAAGATTCGCTGTCCGTGAAATGCTGGGTACTGAGCCCCATCTTCTCCGTAAATATATCCTACATTGTCAATGGTGAATCCCCTGTTTATAAATCGGCATCCTACCACCGCCACATCTGGCTGACTGAGGTATGCATACATTCTTCTGGCATTATTTCTGGTGAAAAGCTTAACATTTTCATCTCTTAAAAACATGTAATCGCCAGAGAATCTCCTAAAGGAAGTTTCATCATAGTCGATATGCCACTTTTTCATATTGGCATCCACTCGCCCTCGGCAAATAACTCCCGTCTTCTTAAGGTAGGAAATGGCAAGGGCCATATGCTCATTACAGTAAAATCGCTCCGCTGCCCTGTCTTCTTTTGTCTTGATTTTATTCTCAACTCTCTTGTGATATAGAAGGGAAGGGATGTGCTCGATTTTTTCTTTTTTAAATGCTGCCCTCAGATAATACTCGTAAATATAGGCAGTCTTTGCCTTCTCATTAAACTCTCCCAGCTTTTTGTAGAGAGCAACTGGCAAACAAAAGAAATCTCCTATGTAATTAGTTTGCAAAAGAAGTTCTTTGTTGAAATCGCTTTTGAAATGGGGATTCATTCTATCTAGACCAATAAGTTCGTCTGAATCCGTATAGATGATAGAATTAAAATCCTCTCTAGAAGTGATTCTCTCATTTAATGCACCAAGGGTCTTGGCGCTGAGACGGTCGTGCTGTCCCAGATAAACCAAATAATTTCCCTCAGCAAAATGAGCGCCAATGTTGTAAGCATAGGCGCCGCCTGATTTTTTCTTCAATCTTCTGTAATGAACCTTATCCACAATATCAGGGAAAAACTCCTTGATTGTGATTTCGATTGCATTAGAAGGATTGTTATCTAAAATATAAAGTTCAAATTCGCGATATTCTTGTTGGTCGATGGACTCAAGCATGTCCTTAAACTGGTCCATGTTGGTATCAATAGTCCATACGACTAATGTAAAATATGCATCTGCCACTATTTCGAGCCCTTTCCGCCAAAAACAACAGCTATAGTCTTTAATATAATTCTAATATCAAGTCCCAAGGACCAATCAGAAATATACTGTGTATCAAGGGCAACAACTTTCTCAAAATCCTTGATGTCACTGCGACCACTTACCTGCCACATTCCAGTAAGGCCTGGCTTAATTGAAAGACGAGCCTTGTGATGAAGAGCATATCTTTCGTACTCATCCTCAAGAGGAGGTCTGGTACCAACAAGTGACATGTCTCCAATGAGAACATTCAAAAACTGTGGCAATTCATCAATTGAATATTTTCTAAGGAAATGTCCGATAGGAATGATTCTTGGGTCATTTTCCATCTTGAACATATTTCCCTCTATCTCATTTTGATCTAACAGTTCCTTTTTGCGCTCCTCAGCGTCCACATACATGGTACGGAACTTATAAATCTTGAATCTGCGTCCATTTTGACCAATACGAGTCTGTGTAAAAAATACTGGTCCTGGAGACTGAATTTTAATAATAGGTGCAAAGATAATAAATGCAATGGCTGTAAGTATAAGACCAACCAGCGCCCCAACAATATCCATAACTCTCTTAAGGAAAGCCTGCTTGTTGTTGGAAATATGCATACTTGTGGTAAGTACTACATAGTCACCATAAGTCTCCATTATTCTGTTAGGCATTAAGTTGTTGGTGTGAATGAGGGCCATGTGAACTGTAAGTCCCTGCTCAACAAGTCGTCCTGCAAGGCTCTCCTCACTGGCTCTAGTGTTACCATCAAGGAACACTTCATCAACAACATTGGTTCTGAGATATTCTAGTAGATTGTCAGCGGATGCAACTACAGGAATGCCCTGTATCTCCTGACCTGTCATATCCTCATCTACAACTGCCACGCCCTCTACCTTAAACTCTGTGTATGGGCTGTGGGCAATCTCAGAAAGACAGTGCTCTACTGTGGAAGACTCAGCCACCACAATCATAGACCTCTTATTGATATCAAGAAGCTTTCTGCGTCGAATTAATCTCTTCCAAACAACTCTGAAGAAATAGGTAACAAATACCATTGCAACAGCAAAGGCACCTATTGCAAAACGGGAGTAGTAGTATGTAGTCTGGCTAGCATACATGTACACAAATATACCCAAGAAATTAATTACGCAATGCCAAATTGTAGACGTAAGCTCCTGATATTTAGTTCGTCTAAGTATTCCTGTGTAAGTCTCTGAGAAAAGCACACCTGTCAAATCAATGAATGGCAAAATCTTTGCCAGGTTCTGATACAAGTTGTACCACTCATATTTATCTAGAAAGATAATACTGTGAAACTTAAGGTATACACCTATGAAGAGGGCAATTTCAGCTGCCAACATATCCAGCATTATGAAATCTAGATGTTTTACCCAGGAACGTTTTTTCTTCTTATACACGTTTATCTCCTAAAAGCTTCGGGATATACCCTAATTTTTAGAGTGTAACTCCATTTTTCTCAAGCAATTCTCTTGCACTATCAACCGAATCAACACCATGGAGATTCTTGATTGGTGCAAATTCTCTAACTCTATCCACCTCGAATGCCAGATTTGAATCCATCATGTGAACCATATCAAGCACTAATAACTCAAACTTGTAGCCGTTTGGTGACTCAGGTGATACCTGGTTGCCATCAGCATCAATATGAGGAATTTTCTTCTCAACAACATGTACCATCATATTGTTGTTAACTATCTCATCTAACTTTTCAAGAGAGAAAAGGTAATTAAGGATAACGCCGTACTTGTAAAGAAGGCTGCCATCCTCTGCCTTGGCCTCTGCCATCTCATCAGACATCTCGTAGTACTCTACGATTGAAGGCTTGCCATCCTCTAAGCAAAGAAGTCCCATTTTCTCCTGTGGGTCTACCTTTCTAACTACCTTAGAGCCAGCCTGGAAACCACCTGCAATTGTAGCACCTACAAATACTGGGTCAGCAATACGCTGGCAAACATTATCTACAGCGAAAATGTTAATCCACTTAACCCCCTTTGATTTTAAATCCTTATCAAGACCTGCCTTGACCATAGATGCATACCAACCACCATTACCATTAGGTGATGTAGCAAGACGGCCCTTGTCCTCTAAGAGAAGCTTGCCATCGTAATCTACAGCACATGCCATATCCTGAATGAAATACTGAACATATTCAGGGTTATATCCGAAATAATCATGCTCCTTGAAGAAAGCTCTAGTAGCCTGATCATTTTTTTCACTTGTCATGATATAGAGGGGAACGAAGCATCCTGCCTGCTTTACCACATCCATAAGATTGTTAATGAGACACTGGAAAATGTAAAGCTCTCTAGTCTTACCCACATTGAAGCAACCCTTTGGTAAATCAAATCCAAGTCTAGTACCCATGCCACCTGCAAGAAGTACTGCTGCAACCTCACCCTTTTTGATAGCCTCAAGACCAACAGCCTGAAACTCATCATGTCTCTTTTCAATCTCAGAAATCTCTACAGCAGGAGGAACAGAAAACTGTCCTCTTTCGGCAGACTCATCTCCACCGATAAGCTTGAAATCAGACCAGTTAATATTCTCAATCTGATTAAGAAATTCTGCTTGTTTTGAAGCATCAAGCTCGTCAAAGAATTTCATGACGTGCTCCTGCTTATTCTCCCTCAACACATTAATAGCTTGTTCTTTAGTAAACATTATAAATTATTCTCCTTTACTTAGCTATATTTTTAACTATATAAGTCAAAACACCTTTTAACAAACCCGCCTATATATTAAACGAGTAATCAAAAGTCTTTAAGGAAAGATTAGGGTTATAATATGGATCCCCCTTTTCTATAACCTCTTTCCATTTAGATGTGAAGTATGCAGTCTCAGCTTCCATACGTGAGCGCTTATCAGGGTCCTCTAAATCAAGACCTCTGCTAACTGACTCCAAGTGATACCATTCTGAGAATGGTGTATATACACATAAAAGATTCTTTGCTCGAAGCTTCAAGCAATAATCCACATCGTTAAATGCAACTGCAAGCCCCTCATCGAAACCACCTACCGCAAGGTAGTCTTCTTTTGAAGTAAGTAGGCATGCACCAGTCACAGCTGATAAATCCTGGACGCAAGTGCTTCGGTAGAAATATCCTACCTGCTCTCGTCCGCTTCCTAAGAACTGTGAGTTGGCAACACCGCCAAGTCCTAATATAAGGCCGGCGTGCTGAACTGTGTTGTTGCCGTAATAAAGTCTAGCTCCAACAGCACCAACATCCTCACGGCGAGCAAATCCAAGCATCTCAGAAATTGCATCACCATTTATCATTCTGGTGTCATTATTTAAAAGGAGAATGTACTCTCCCTTGGCATGTTCAACACCATAATTAACAAGGGCTGAATAATTAAACTGGCCCTTAGTTTCTGGAAATTCTTTTGTATAGTCAAATACTCTGGCGCTTATGTCATTTCTCATCTGAAGCTCATGATAGTATGCACCAAGTGCCTCGTCAGTAGAATTGTTTTCCACAATTACAAACTCGATATTGTTGTATTCATTGTTCTCAATGATGCTATCCACACATGCCTGCAAATCCTTAAGATGGTCCCTATTTGGAATCACAATAGACACAAGTGGCGAACCTGGCCAGCGGTATTTAGTGCGATAATATCCAAGATGAGTATCCAGCTGCACATTGGCAGGAATGCCAAGTCTCTTGTAGTGCTCCTCAACTGCTCGGCGACCATTTTCATAGGCATACATCTTAGCCTCCGGGTGGTCTGCAGTAGATGCAGGGTGGGTGCGCCAGTGATAAAGCACTCGTGGAATATGGTAAATGTTTTTGCATTTCTCAAGTACTCGCAAATCAAAATCGTGGTCCTGTGCACCGTCAAATTCTGACCGGATACCACCGCTTGATTTAACAATATCAGCCCTTACCACAAAAAGGTGGGTGATATAGTTGTGGCTGCAGAGCAAATCTATATTGAAATCTGACTTAAAGTGAGGAAGGAAATATTCCTTGGACTCCATGTCGATTTTATCCTCGTCAGAATAGAGAGCCTGGATTGTGCGGTCCTCATTAAGAGCCTTTGCAATATAGTACATAGCATCTGGAGTAATCAGGTCATCGTGATCCGTAAATCCGATAAATTCTCCAGTGGCAAGTGCCAGTGCCGCATTGGTATTGCCTGCTATACCTGTGTTGTCCTCAAGCTTCTTGTAGATGATTCTCTCATCCCACACGCCATCAGTTGCCTTAAGAATTATATCTCTAAGACCCTCCTTTGGACTGCCGTCAGCAAGACAAAGCTGCCAGTTAGGATAGGTCTGAGCAGTAAATGACTGAATCAATTCTACGAGAAATCTCTCTGGAGTATTGTACAGCGGAATAGCTATACTAATCACAGGATTGAACTTGAAAATGGTATGACGCTGCTTTTCAAGGTCCTTGTCTGTCACAGGGTGAGCCTTCAAGAACTGTGCGTAGCTATAGTGCTCCTGGTCGTGTCCCAGAGCCTTTCTGATAGTCTTAGCAACAGTCTTCTTAAGGCCGTAGTGCTGAAGATACAGCAGACCCTTTTCTATTTTATTTTTAGGTTGTTTGTATTCTCTAATATCACTCATGTTGTTCTAATCCATGATTTATTTTAGTTTCAAAAGCTGCTTCTCAAATAGATGCCAGCTGATAAAAGCAAGTGGTACCACTATCAAAATGGACACTCCTAAATTTACATAAGGGTCCATAAGTACCATATAGCCGTCTGGAGCATGGCCAAGCACATCTATCACCCTCTGCTGCACAAAGAACGAGAAAATGTAAACACCATAGGAGATATCTCCCACCCTGTTGTAGAACTTGGAAATCTTCCAGTATCCAAATCCCACAAACAAAACTATGTATGCTCCAAATATCGTAAATGCGATTTCAAAATCCAAAAAATAAACTGCTGCCACAAGTCCTGCAAGGGCAATCAGCGCATATTTCCATGACATGATTATCCTGTCACGATAAAGATAATACATAACACCGATTTCAAATTCCCATGTCAGTCTGCCAAAATTCACAAGGAAATTGGTAGGCATATAGTCTGCAGCATTGCCGTATTTCATGTAAAAATAAAGAGCTGCGGAAGCTGCAATAAATCCAAAAATCCCTCTCTTGTGCCGCCTAAAAAGTGGAACCATAGCAAGCACTAAAAGATAACAAATCACCTCATGCTGCAGAGTCCAAATACTGCCATTGGCACTCTGATTAATATGAAATGAAAATACTCCAGGAAGTCTATTGGCTCCTGAGATAAATATCAAATTCAAAAGATATGTATCAACTCTGCCAGTCTCGTGACCGCTAAAATATGTAGCTCTGTCAAGTACAGAAAACATAGGTCCAAGAACAAGTGCAGAAACCAGAACGAACAGTGCCAACAGTGGCCATATACGCAAAAATCTGGCTTTTAAATACTTGAATACATTATTACTTCTATCGTAGCTTCTATAAATTAAAAAGCCGCTGATTATAAAAAATATATCTACGCCCACCTGACCTGAAAGCGCCTTATGAAATGTCAGGGTGTACATCAAATCCTGCTGCTGCGCATTGGAACACAAGGCAAAGGAATGCATGTACATAACCATAAGGGCGGCGACTAATCTCACTAGGTTAAGATTGTTATCTCTACCCAAAGATCTACTTCCTAATGTATTATTTTCCATCAAAAATATTCCTTAAAGTAAGTCTCTTTAACTGGTTCATTTTATCATATAGCCTTGATTCATACAAATTGTGCACAGCCGAGATTTTATACCATCTTTCTTATATCAATCCCAGCTTTTTCATACCATTGTATATTCCATCTTCATTGATGGCAGTAGTAACCAAGCTAGCAAGTGACTTTAAGTCGTCAGAGGCATTGCCCATAGCAACACCAGTTGCCACATACTCCATCATCTCGTAGTCATTTGGACCATCACCAAATGCTACTGTATCAGCCAAATCTATTCCGAGATATTCAATCATCTTCTGTATTCCAAGAGCCTTATCAACGCCCTTTATTGTAATCTCTCCAGAAGTCTTTTGCATTTCGCTAAAGCTCATAGATGTGACCTGGAATTCTCCACCCAAATCTGCTTCCACCTCTTCTGGGCCCTTTTTAGAATTGTGATAGCAGAGCTTTTCTGCATTAAGATATCTGCTGGCATTGGCAACAATATTGTCATCACATCTTTCGCTGGCAAATATTTTTTCTAAGTTGCTAGCCTTTTTATTTTTCATTCTTGCTAAAAATCCCTGATGCATTGCATCTAAGCAGAACCTGCTAGAAACAGTTGCATCTGTGCACTGAAGCATGTATATAATCTGATTTTCCTCGCAAAAAGAAATTAGATTTTTAAGCTGAGCCTCAGTCATGTAGCTAGAGAAGACTTCCTTCCCCTCATATTCTACATATGCACCTGAAGCTGTAACAAATCCATCAAAACCAAACTCTAAAAGTCTATCCTCTATCTGGCACTTGCTTCTGCCAGAGCAAAGAAAAATCTTGTGACCATTTTTCTTTGCCTCTCTAAGAGCCACTTTTGCCGACTCTGGAAACTCTCCATCAAAATTTATCAAAGTACCGTCAATATCAAAAAATATAGCCTTAATATTCATTTATAATCACCAAATGATTCCTTTCTACGGGTAGTCATTTTACCTCATTTACCTATCTTAAATCAATTTACATTAAGTAATGATTGTCCTATTAGCTTATATCTTTGTGGCTGTGTATGATATAATGCAACTCGTGAGACATAATTAATTGTTACGAGAGGATATTAGATTGTTTAATTTTTCATTTAAAGATAAAGCTGCCCGCAGGACATTGCTTACAATTATAAAATTCGTTTTTGCTGCTGTACTTACAGTGCTTGCATATTTTACCGCAAAAGAGCCATCCTACCTTGTGGTAGGGCTTGTAGAACTTGCTCTTATATTTGTTATCTACAACCTGTTAGTTGATACAAAAATAGTCTTTAGAATTCTAGCCGACCTACTGTTTTTCATATATGTGGCGCAGATGCTAGTTCTCTATTTTGGAAATAGCTTTGTCACTCTCACCATGCTTAAAAATGTCCAGTTCTTGCAGGACTTAGGAGGTCGAGCTGTGGCTTATATTTTGGGCACAGTAATTGTTCTTGCTATAGTCTTCATGCCAGGACAAAACATTTTACATAAGGTAAATAAGAAAATATTGCTGGCACCTGTTATCATTCTTTTTATTGTAGAAATCGTCCTTCACGGTTCCTACAAAAGGTTCAGCCCAGTTCAAAGTTTTGGAACAATATTTGCCAGTGAAATCAGATATCAAAAGGTAAAAAGAGCAAGTGTTAATCCAGAAATTGCCAGAGAAAGCTACTATCGAAGCTCATTTGAGGATGGAATTAAAAAGCCTACAGACCTTCCTGAAAATCCAAATATTATTGTGATTTTCACAGAGGGACTTTCTTCAAATGTGATTTATGACAACAGGGATGTTATGCCAAATCTTAAAGCCCTGGAAAAGGAATCTCTCAGTTTTACAAATTATTACAACCACACCTTCCCTACTCTTAGGGGCGTCCAGGGCCAGCTTTATAGCGGCTACAAATTAGACGACAATGAGGTGGCCAACAATCTCATATCAGTGCAGAGCATTTTGAAGAACCAGGGCTACACCACTTCATTTATTAATGTAGAGCCTATCAATGATATTTTCATTGAATACTGCAACAATCTGGGATTTGACAATGTGATTACTGACATAGAGCACTGCACCGGCGAGGCCAAGGGTATGACAGACGGTGAAGCCTATCGACTTTTGATGGACAGCGCCTATGAGCTATCAGAGGGTGATGACCCATTTTTCCTGAGCATTTACACTTTCGGCACCCATGTTTCATTTGACACACCTGATGAAGATGTTGTATTCGAGGATGGTTCCAATGAAGTGCTAAATCGCTTCTACTATTTGGACAAGGAATTTGGTGAATTCCTAGAGGAATTTAAGTCATCAGATTTAGCCGACAACACAATTTTGGTGTTCACAACAGACCATGCAACATACGCGGATCAGACCTACATGAAGGCCTTCCCTGACTATAAAAGAGAATGTACTGATGTGGATTCCATTCCATTTTTCATATACTACAAGGGAATAGACCATGAGACCGTCGATGTCGCAGGCAAAAATTCTCTTTGCTTTGCACCAACACTTTTAGACTACTTAGACATTAACTCAGAAAATTATTTCCTGGGCACCAGCCTTTTCGACGATAAGGCCAGCTCAGATTTCGACAGCATCTTCTATGATGCCTCATACTTGGTAAGCACCAAGGACGGTCAGGTCCGCTACCTAGACGACCTGGAAGTTGACGACTTCTTAAGCCAGGTGCTTTCGTACTATACTGCAGTTGAATAATTAAAACAAAAAAGGATTCAGAATCTATCAACCGATAGTTCCTGAATCCTTTTTTTTCATAATATATTAATCTCTAGAAAATACATCTCTTGTGTAAACTTTATCTTTTACATCATCAAGACATTTGTCGTAGCGGTTAGCAATGATAGCATCGCTCATAGCCTTGAATTTCTCGATGTCATTTACCACCTTTGAACCAAAGAATGTAGTGCCATCCTCAAGTGTTGGCTCGTAGATAACTACAGTGGCGCCCTTAGCCTTGACACGCTTCATAACGCCCTGGATTGATGACTGGCGGAAGTTGTCAGAGTTAGACTTCATTGTAAGTCGATAGACTCCGATTGTAACGTCCTTTTCGTGTTCCTTGCTGTACTGGTTCATATCCTCGTAGGTGTAGTAACCAGCTTTCTTAAGTACCTGATTAGCAATGAAATCCTTGCGAGTTCTATTGGACTCTACGATTGCACGGATAAGCTCCTGAGGCACGTCGTTGTAGTTGGCAAGGAGCTGCTTAGTATCCTTTGGAAGGCAGTATCCACCGTAACCAAATGATGGATTGTTGTACTGGTCTGTGATACGAGGATCAAGGCAAACGCCCTTGATAATAGCCTGTGTATCAAGCCCCTTTGTCTCTGCATAAGTATCAAGCTCGTTGAAGTAGCTGACACGAAGAGCTAAATACGTATTTGCGAATAATTTTACAGCCTCTGCCTCTGTAAATCCCATAATCAAAGTCTCGATATCCTGCTTGATAGCTCCCTCTGCAAGCAAAGCCGCAAATTCCTTTGCTGCTTTTGTAAGGGCAGCATCGCTCTCATCTGTGCCCACGATAATTCTAGATGGATAGAGATTATCATAAAGTGCTCTAGACTCGCGTAAGAACTCTGGGCTGAAAAGAATCTTATCAGAGCCCATCTTCTCACGAATTCGCTTAGTATAGCCTACTGGAATTGTAGATTTGATTACCATGTATGCATTAGGATTAACCTTTTGTACAAGCTCAATAACAGCCTCAACAGCAGATGTATCAAAGTAATCCTTGGCACTGTCGTAGTTAGTAGGTGTAGCAATAACTACAAACTCTGCATCCTTGTATGCTGACTCTCCATCTAAAGTTGCAACCAAATCAAGATCCTTGTTTGCAAGATAATCCTCTATCTCAGGATCTACAATTGGAGACTTTTTATTATTAATTAACTCTACTTTTTCTGGCACAACATCCACTGCCACAACATGATTATGCTGGGAAAGCAATGTAGCAATCGAAAGGCCAACATAGCCTGTTCCTGCCACAGCAATTCGTCTATCCATAATAAACTCCTTAGTCCGCTCAATTACGCTCACAATCTCTCAATCGCCTGTTACATTCACAAGCCTTAGTATTGCTTCGGTCATCTACACGATTCCCTTAAGCAATCTAAGAGCTTGTGAACTACAGGCGCTTAAACAATCTGATAGATTGTTAGCTATTGAGCTCATCTAATTTTTACTATTATCAATTATTCTTCCTTTAGACGATACCATCCGTCAAGGATTGAGAGATTTGGATTGTAGTATGGGTCGCCTTTTTCGAGGATTTCTGGCCAGAATTTTTCTAGCTTTTCTACCTCAGAATTAAATCTGGCAACCTTTTCGCCTGTATCCTCATAACCACGAGACTTTGACTCGTAGTGATAAAGCTCAGCATGTGGATTGTAAACTACAAGATATCCCTTGTCGCGAACCTTCATACAGAAGTCCACATCATTAAATGCTACCGCCAATTCCTCTGTAAGGCCGCCTACTTCCTCGAATACTTCTCGTCTAATCATAAGGCAGGCAGCAGTAACAGCTGATAAATCCTGAGTGGTCACAGCTCTAAACATATAGCCTGGCTCAGAACGCTCAAGTCCTACAAATGTATGGCCTGCAATACCACCGATTCCCATAACAACGCCTGCATGCTGCACAGTGTTGTCAGGATAGTAAAGTAATGCACCGCAAATACCTACGTCAGGACGAAGACATACGTCTACCATTTCCTTGATGCAGGTCTCGTTGATAATTTCAGTGTCGTTATTGAGAAGAAGGAACATATCTCCGCTGGCGTTTTTAGCACCTAAATTGTTGATAGCAGAGAAATTGAATCCTGGTGTCTCGTAGCGAACAATTTTAACATCTGGCCTGTTTTCAATACTCTTGTAGTATTCAAATGTCTCAGGCTCTGTAGAGTTATTCTCCACAATAACATACTCAATATTTTTATAAACGCTCTTAGCGTCAATTGACTTGATACATTTGTCCAAATCATCTGTGTGGTCCTTGTTAGGAATGATGATTGAAACAAGTGGCTCCTTGTCCCAGTGATATGTGGTGCGATAGCATCCGTAGAATGTATCCTGCTCCACAGTAGCTGGAATGCCAAGTCTATCGTAGTGGGCCTGAACGGCACGTGCTCCTGCATCAAAAGCGTAGAGCTTAGACTCTGCTGACATAGCTGTGGAAGCCGCGTGACTTCTCCAGTGATAGAGAGCCTTTGGTACGTGATGTACCTTGGTGGCTGCCTCACAGTAGCGCAAAATCAAATCGTGGTCCTGGGCACCATCGTATTCCTTATTGAATCCACCAACCTTCTCATAGATTTCTCTACTGAAAACAAAAAGGTGGCAAATATAGTTAACTGAACAAAGTAAATCCAAGTTGTAATCTGGCTTAAACACTGGCTCAAAATATTCCTTGGAATCCATGGAAATCTTGTCCTCGTCAGTGTAAAGCACATCAATGGATCTGTCCTTATTAATAGCAGCAACGAGCTCATACATAGCATTAGGAGCAAGTGTATCGTCGTGATCCGAAAGTACGATATAGTCTCCTGTTGCAAGAGCTATAGCTGCATTAGTGTTGTCTGAAATACCTAAATTATCCTCAAGATGAGTATACTTGATACGAGAGTCGCTGCCATATTTTTTAGCTATGAACTGACCCATTTTTTCATCTGGGCTACCGTCTGCAAGACAAAGTTCCCAGTTAGAGTAAGTCTGAGCAACAATGGAATCGATAAGCTCAACCAAATATTTCTCAGGAGTCATGTACATAGGAATAACAATGCTCATGAGAGGATTATACTCAAATTTCTCATCACGCTGTCTCTGAAGCTCCACCTCTGTAGGGCCAAAGCTTGTGAGGAAATCCATATATGTATATTTAGGCGCATCAGCGTCCTTGAATTTATCAATAGCATGTCTGATTGTGGCACCTAGACCATTGTCCTGACGATAGAGCTCAATACGCTCCCAAAGACTCTTCTTTGGAAGAAGATTGCCGCCTGTAAGTACATGGGCTGTATCCACCTTGCAATCGTAAACCTGTCCATTTGCAGTGATAGTAAGGCGGAGCTTTTTATAGTCTCCCTTGTCAAATACAATCTCAAGACCTGAATCACATTTCTCAGTGAGCTCAGGATATACACCGTAAACGTCCTTTCTGAACATACGCTTTACAGTGATTGGAATCTCCGTATTGCCATCGTAGAGGTGAAATTCCTCAGGCACGTTGCCAATTGCCCAGCCTAAAATCTGGATCTTGTCATCAGTAACAGCTGCGCGCTCTAGGTTGTACTCATACTCCTTTTTAAGCTTCTCTAAATCTCTGCCAGAAGCCTTGTAAACTACTGAACGAACCTGCTGCTTTGTTCCATCCTCACCTAATACGCAAATAAGGCGTAGGCTTTTAACTGATTTCAAATCCTCAGGAAGCTGAATTTCTCCCACATATTCCTTTGAAACACTCTTGTGAGCTGCGATATAGCGACGACGAACCTCATTGCCCTCATTGATAGTGATATCCATGTGATAAGGCTTGCCATTAAGCTCAGCCACAAGGGAATATCCCTTAGGATTGTCAAATGGGTAAAATCCCTGGAATAATAATGTATTTTTCTTTGTCAGGTGGTATCTAATAAACACCACATTAAAAGTATCTCTCAATATTTTCTTCCTTCTAACTTAATGATTTGGAATAACTAGCTCACTTTCCATGTGCCAGATTCCACGTCAAATTTCTGGACACCGCCTCGGCTATAACCATCCTCCACCGTAAGTGAAGCGGCAATATCCTCAGTCAATGTGCCAGCTGCAATTATATCATAGAATAAATCTTCTACAAGTGTGGTATCTGCAAAAAGACCGTCTGGGGAATTTTTGCTGGCGTGAGCAAATTGCAACACGAAATCCAATATACCAAACTGAAGTCTCTTAACCTGATCGCTGACAAAGTCGTCATCCTTAAAGTGTGGCTCAGGCTTTCCATTTTCCATTGTGAAATTAATAAGCTGTCCCGATGGGGCGCTAAGTGCATTTTCAAGGAAAAGCTGGTATCGCAAAAGCTTGCTATTATCAATTAATTTCTTATCACGGATTTCAAATATAGCATCGGCTCTGCCACCAATTCGCTCAGGTTTATTTGAATGGAGTGCAAGATAATGACCTGCTATATCCCTGCCAGTAAGCTTCATAAGGAAATACTGGATTGTTCCAGAAAATCCCACATCAACAACCGCTAAATCACTGGCTCCTGAGATAAATTCATTAGCATAGTTAATGTATGCATTTTTCTCCTTAGAGGCCTTGGCAAAAATCTCCTCTTTGTAAGGAGCAAGCAATTCCATTATCTCTTCTGGCTTGCTATTGTAATCAAGCTGTCTATCCTCATCATCTTCGTGAAGCTCAATGCCAAATCGCTCAGATAAAAGATTGCTGAAGCTACCCTGATATTTCTGAGTAATCAGCTCTCTGATATCCTCGTCATTTTCAAGAGCAGACACCGCACAAGCCCTTCTAGATGCAAGGAAATAATGTACATCAGGAATCTCAATTCCTCTGACGCTACAGTAGCTTTCAATCATCATCTGAAGCATGTAGCCTTCCCTTGCCAAAAGAAGAAGACGTTCTTTATTGTCCTTATTCTCCTCCACAATCCACTGGACAAATCTGGCCATAAGTGGACCCATGGTTGTATATCCAAAATCGTAGATATCCTTAAATCTAAGTTCTCCCTTATCACCAAATGCAAATGGAGAATTAAAAATACCTCCGTTAATTGCCTGTCCCACCATAATAGAGTTGGCAAGGCTTGATTTTGCAAATTCCTTTAGATATGCAAAATCTGATAGCTCAAGCATAGCTCTTGAGTTGAGAACTATATGAGTGGCAATACCCTTGTCCATAAGAATCTGGGAGTCGCTGCGGAAATTGTCTCCCACATGGATAAATCTATCTGGATTCATGCCAGAAAGAACATAATCCCACATTGAACCGTCGTCTTTTCTGGCTCCTACCTCACAGGAAATCAAAAGCTCATCATAGCCGCCGATTCCACATTTATGAAGAAGTCCTACCACCTCAACTCTGTTAAGATACATATCGCTCACAAGAATCACATGACGACCCATAGCCTTAAGAGAATTAAATATCTCTACCATGTCCTTGCGTGGCATGCAAAGTCTGGTCTCAAGTTCGATTTCAAGGCGCTTGATATCCATAGCCACGTCGCCAATTGTCTTGTCCTTAGCAACCTCCACGTAGATTTTATCTATGGTAGTAAGGGCACCGTATTTTTCTGTAGCGGCAGCCTCTGCCTCTTTTCTAAGCTTCAAAAAGTCTACAGATTTGCCGTATGTATTTTTAATATTAATCTCCATGAGCCTAAACACATCATCTGGCTCATAGATGCCACGAGTAATCAGAGTGTCGAAAATATCAAAGGAAATCACATCGTAGCTTGCAAGCTTCATGGTAAGGATTTCCTTGTCTATTTTGAAGGTGTTAAAAAATGGTCTAAGACTCTTATTTTTAACAGTATCCTCGTCCTTAAGATAAAGAATATAGTCGTCATAGCCCTGTTTTCTCGATACGAATGGGACTATGCGCTCAAGTGCGTGAGCAAGTGTGCCGTCAGTCTGACCATGCTCCTGTGGGAAATCCTCATAGGTATAGCCTCTCTCAAATAGAGGGCGGAGGGCATCTGTGCGGGCCCAGAAAAATGAACCTGCAGGATAATTAAATACCGATGGCATATCCCCTAAATCGTATTCCTCAAAAAGCTGTCTTCCGATGGCTTCATTTGCAAGCCATGAGTAGGCAATAGATGGCACTTCCTCATGAATATCAGGATAGACAAGTCCTGCATTGCCTGTCTTGAAAAGCTCCATAATGTGGTTGATCTTTTCTGAAGAACCAAGAAGAAGCTCCAGCGAGAACTGTCTCCAGCCACCCTTTTCCTGGCCAGAATACAGTGATTTCTTGCTGTGAATATGTAAAAAGTAATCATGATTTAATATTTCATCTGCAAACTTAACATATAAAGGCGCCAAATCTCTGCCTCGATTTGGAAGCTGTCTTATGTCAACTTTGCCGATGTTTTTAAGTTCCTTCAAGCCTGCTCCAATGGCATTTACATCTGAATCCTCGGTGCAGGAAATGTATAAATCAAATTTAAAAGGTATGTTGGAAAAATAGCTAACAAACTCTGGAAGCAAGTCCACATAGAAAAGGTGAAGATGAACTGCAACTGATGGTGGCATCTCACCCTTAGCAGCCAGCTTTTTAGCTTCCTTCTCTGCAAGCTTTGCCGCCTTGTCAAATTCCTTGCGCTGTCTGCGCTCCTGTCTAGCTGGTGTATCCTTGCCAGTTAAGAAAGCCTTGAAGGCACGAATATTTTCAAGAGCTCTGTAGCCCTTCGTATTAACAGTATTGTCGTAAATGGTGCGAAGCTCAGCATTTACCGCTTCGATATTTCTGATATGAACATCCTTTGCCGCGATAAGCTCCTGAAGCTGCTTAATCTGATAATCACGAGAAGCGATGGCAAAATCTGCCGCAGTCTTGCTGTGGCTATCAGCATGCTTTCTAAGCTCGTGGAGATTCTTAACATCCTTGAAGCAGTAGTCCTTCTGGAAATGATCCTCCATCTGCTGATAAACTTCCTGCTCAGCATCGGAAATCTCTACAAGATTGCTAGGAAGCTGGCTGAATTTCACAGCTCTATAAAGCACGTAGTTGATAGGCACCAGAAAATCAAAGGTCCACTCGTAGTCGATTATCTCCCAGCCCTTATCTGTCTTAATGATATTCTCAAAAATTAAATCTATATCTAAATAATTAGCTGCAAGCACTCCTCTAGGCAAATCCACCCTACCAAATACCTGCTCGAACTCTGGAGATGTGACAAACTCCTTAGCATGAGGCATGTAGGCCTTTTTAACAGCCTCGATATATGCAGGGGCATCATCAACTGTGATATGCTCTCCCTCCAAGTACTCACTCTCTATTGTATCCCCCACCAATTCGCTTTCATTTACGCAAAAATCAGAGCCCTGCAAAACATTTTGCAAGCCTCTGTAACTATCATAAACTCTGTGAATATGGTCTATAGCCTTATCTTCGTATGGCTTTTTAATTACCACCTTTTTACCATCACGTTCCACAATATCGGTGATAATATTGTATTTTGGGTTGCGCTCATTAGAGAGCTTCTCGTAAAGTAATCGTTCCATTTTTATTTAGCAATAAGCAGATAATCTCCTGCTCCTCCCCCTTTGTAATCCTCCGCATAAATCTCTGTGGTGTACAAATAATCAGGACTAACTCTATAGCTCAAGATGTCGGAAAATCCCGCTTCACCAAGAAGCTTTTCTGTAAAATCTGAAAGTCTATCCTTTTGAGACAGGGCATATACAAGCTTGCCCTCCGCATTAAGTAGTCTCTTAAGGACTGTAGGAGTCTCAACCAACTGGCCTAGGCTGATTATTATATTAAATGTGCCATTAATATCTCCTATAATCTCCTTTTTCACATTAGGTAACATGGAAAGGACACCTGTCATCTCACTCTTATAATCATCTGTCATCCCCACAGTGACATCTGATGCTTTCTCGGTAAGCCACTCCACAAGGGATACACTGTCAGGATTGAGAATCAGTACATTGTCGCCTTGGTTTATATCAAGGGGCGTCAGAACATTGCTTCGCAAATGCGAAAGCATCTGTATGGCATCTTCTGTTCCCTCATCAAAAATACGCCTGTTATACTTTTCCTGAAGCATAAACTCTCCTCCATTTTCTCAGAACTCACCCCATTATTTAACCTGCTCAACACTGACCTTAGAATTCATATCATAAAATCCCACGGTATTTTTAGTGCTGACAACAGTAATATTCATCACATCATAAAGTCTGTGATAAGCTACGAAATCCACTCCATCATAGCCTGTACAACTAATAGACATCAGGTATTCTCCACCCTGCATATCCATCTTCTGAGTAAATGTGGCAACGTACTCGCTACCCTCCTTGCAAAGGCCCACATCGCACTTCTCGTACATTGTGTTGGTGCCTGTCACATCGATACCCTTAAGAGTCTTAAAAGTAAGGGTAAAAATAGGATTCTCGATGTCTGTATTGAAGTGTACCTTGGATTTAACTGTAAAGGTACTGCCCTTCATAATGGCGTTGGTAAATGTACCATTGTCATCAATCACTGCAAAATCAACGATTGCAGCTCTACCATCACCGTATTCATTAACATTAGGATTAAGCTGATAATTAGACTTCCAAAGAGTGCCATCATCTACCCCTGGCCCAGCCACATCTGACAAATCATCCAAAGCGTCAACCTTGCTATTAAGAGCTGGCTCCTGTCCCACAAGGATTTTCTTATAGATGTCAATCATATCCTTTGGTGTGCCCTCAGCCACCTTATCACCCTTGTTAATAAGGATGGCTCTATCGCAGTACTTGCTGATAGCGCCCAAATCATGGGATACAAAAAGGATAGTCTTGCCAGCTTCCTTGAACTCCTCGAACTTCTTGTAGCACTTAGCCTGGAAGAAAACATCACCTACAGAAAGAGCCTCGTCTACAATAAGAATCTCTGGGTCAATATTGATAGCTACTGCAAATGCCAATCTGACAAACATACCAGAAGAATATGTCTTAACTGGCTGGAAAACGAAATCTCCTATATCTGCAAATGCCAAAATATCGTCTAGCTTAGCATCTATCTCCTCATTAGAGTAGCCCAGCATGGTACCATTAAGGTAAATATTCTCAATACCTGTGTACTCCTGATTAAATCCAGCGCCAAGCTCAAGAAGAGCTGAAATCCTGCCGTCTACAGTAACCTCTCCTCTAGTAGGAGAGAGTACACCAGTTATAATCTTAAGAATTGTGGACTTTCCAGAACCATTGGTTCCAATAAGTCCTACACATTCGCCCTTTTTAACTTCAAAGGACATATCTTTAAGAGCAAAATGCTCCTTGTAATTTTTCTTTCGGGTAAGGCCAAGTGTATCAGCCACTCTAGCCTTGTTACTATCGTAAAGCTTGTAGACCTTGTCCACGTTCTTTACTTCTATTACGTAATCGCTCATAGTGCCTCCAAATTTACCATATATTTTACCATAAAACACTATAAGCGCAAAGGTTTACGTAAAAAGGGCGGCCCTATGGACCGCCCTATGTGTCTTATTTATTCATCTTTTTCTTCAACTTTATGTGCTACGTGGTCAGCGCCCATATGATATTTTGCTCCGTTTTTATAATATGTAATATACTCATCATATCTAGTACCACTAGAAATATCTACTTTTTCCTCTAATATATTGCCTTGATAATCCACTATCACGCCGCGTCCACTCCAAGGATCTGAACCGTTATCATCATGACTATAGCTGACACTTTTGTATACTTCTACTTCATACCAAGCCAATCCTGCATCCGGAACAATATTGCATGTATCAATTTCAACTTTATCCGTTAAACAATTACCATAATTATCGTAAAAGCCAAAAGAATAACTTCTATCCGCTACAAGCATTATATCTAGATCTGCAGATACATCTATATATTCATATTCAGGAGAAAGAATCCCCCTTCCTTTACTATCACATACACCTCTTCCATTAAATACCTCTGAATAATATTTAATTCTACCTTTTTCCGAAATATAATTATAGGTTCCCAATCTATATATTCCATAATCTTCGTATCCACCATTAGTTCCCCATAATAACTTGTTAGAATAATTGCATGGAAACAACGCTCTAATTAACTTTGTTCTATTAGATATTTTCGCCTTATAACTATATGGCATATCAGTAATTATATTTCCAGAAACATCAATTATATGCCCTTCACCATCTGGCAAGCATCCATTCCTATCTGGAGTGAACAAATAACTCGAATACTTTTTACCATTGGTTTTACCATCTTCACGCATTAATCCACATCTACTTTTATGTAACCCAGTCCATTTTGGCATTATATTTTCTTCAGTGTAAATATAATAATCAAATGAAAGCACCTCAGGACATTCAGAATCTCTCCACGAACCACCCCAATACGAATAGAACTCTGTTGCAGAAGATTGTTCTGAAACTTTATTTCCGTTTTCATCATAGAGATAATACTCTCCACCATGATAAATATTCTGACCAACAAAGCTCATCAAAACTGCAATTCCATATACAGCGCAGCATACTTTAAAAAGTTTCTTTGCCACTTTAATTGTACGTTCTTTCTTAACTGAGACAACTTCCTCAACCTCTTCTTTATACTCCAATTTGCCATCTGAAGTATTATCTAAAGTATGGTCTATAAATATTTTCTCGACCTGAGGTACTTCTGATTCAGTATTCTTTACCATTTTGCCAATCTTTAGATAATCATCTTTTTCTTGCATAACCTTAGCAGAGGAAATAAAATTTACTACCCACAAAATTGCGCATGATACGGATCCTACATATGCCCAAATTTGATCATTCTTAAATACTTGTAGCACAAGAAAAACTATAAGAAATACGCCGATTATAATGCTTTGTTTTTTATACTTGTTTACCTGATTTACACCCTCATATTCTTCCCTCTGGGCAAATTGATTTGAAATATATTTAAAAACATTTAAAGGGATTCTGCACAAAATCACATACTTAGCAATAAATGCGATAAGAAATGGAACAAATGCCCAAAGGATATAATCTGCAAACATGTCCACAATAAAGATTACAAGCTCACAGCTAAATAACTTAAAGAATTTTCCTTTAAGCTTTTTATGCACATCCTCTGTGCCAAAATCATCCAAGCATCTCGATGCTATTGCATCCATGCTAATGCATAGCATATATAAAATCCAATCAATCCAGTTAAACATAAAAGGATGCCATGCATCAATCATATGAACTACGAATACAAAAAGCTGAGCAATATATACTAAACAAACACACTGCGCAAAATTTAATTCTTTTTTCTTTGCTGTAGTAATCATTGGTATACTCCTCTCCTCCGTGTCTTATAGTATATTATTGCACATTATAAAGTATTATTCAATTACTACATATCAAACTATTTCCCGCGCTTTTTTTAATATATTTTGAAACTTAATACAACCAAATTGACAACACAATCGCATATAATGTGAAGGACCTTCAATAAACAGCAAAAAAGTGGCACCCATAAAGGTGCCACTTGCACAGTAGCTTCAGGCAACCCCATACCTGAAGCGGAGGATATAGAATTATAAAGCGTCAATATCAGCGTAATCTGTGATTACTCCATCAACGCCTAACCGCTGCAAAGAAAGCATCTGGCCTTTGTTCTCTGGCGCATATGAATACACCTTAGCTCCGGCCTCGTGAATTGCTCTAACAGTCTTTGGTGTGAGAGTCTTCATGTTGATTCCATAATAATCAGCAGGATATTTTGTAGGTAAATTTGATTTACCAAATGATGCAAGCATCATAATCTGCTGGCTTGGATTAATACTCTTGATAGCTGATAAATAGTCATAATTGAATGACAGGAATATCACTCTATCAAGCACTCCATACTCAGCGCACTTTTCGTAAACCTGCTGCACGAATTCTGGATCATCCCCGATATCCTTCAGCTCACAGAACATGCGCATGTTAGTAGACTGAAGCAAGGACAATGTCTGGTCCAATGTAGGAATACGCTCACTGACGAAATCAATTGAGTACCAAGAACCAGCATCCAACTGAAGAAGCTCATCGTAAGTGTAGTCCGCAACTGTAGACTCGTCACCAGTAAATCTCTCTAGCGTGTCATCGTGGAAGATAACAAGCTCCCCATCTTTTGTTTTTCTTACATCGAATTCAACAGTCTTAGCACCACAGGCATAAGCTCCTGCAAAGGCACTAAGGGTGTTCTCAGGATAGGCTCCCGAGTAACCTCTGTGAGCCACTATTTGAACCACAATATCTTCATCAGCGTCGGCTGGTAAAAATTTGAATTCATTGAAGAATAGAAAAGAACAAAGCAAGGCAACCACGCTGACAGCAACGGTTCTCCTCACTTTAGAAAATAATAACCCCCTCATAATTCAAGCCCCCTCTCTTCTAGCTATTTATATTGTACCACTCAGCCTGTTATCTGACATTAAAACTCCAATAAAAAAATTGCCCGAAAATTCCGAGCAATTTTTATACATATTTTATCTATTTTTTTCTTACACTCTCAAGCCTACTAGGTGGCCGTCAGCTTCGCATAAAAAGCTTCGCCTACTGACATTCAAAATCTTCGCTTTGCTGGATTTTAAATGTCACTTCTACAGCACATCCGCAAACTGTGGCTGCAACTTTTTAAAGACGTGGGTACCAATGAGATAAATCACCACTGTAAACACCCAGAAGTATAAAGTAAGCAATGGGCGAGTCCAGAAACCTGTGTGACCAATGATAGAATCACGGTAACCGCTAGTGATGTAGTACATAGGATTAAGCTTAAGCAAATACGCCAGCCATAGAGGAATTTTATCGAGCATATCGTCAAAATTCCACATGATTGGTGTAGCCCAAACGCCCACCTGAAGTACTATATTTACAAGCTGTGCCATATCCTTGAAAAATACGCAAAGAGCGCTTGTCATATAAATAAGCCCAATTACAAGTACCATCATAGCTAATGAATAGTAGATTACCTGTAAAATATATGGTGAAATACCAAATCCATAAAGGAAATATACTAGCAATGTAAAAAGCACAAAGAATCCATGGACAAATAGCGATGATACTGCCTTTACCACAGGGAGCACGTTAATTGGAAATACCACCTTTTTAACCAGGTAATTGTACTCCTGCAATACAACAGTGCCCGCCGAAAGTACCTCGCTAAAATAAAACCAAGGAACAATACCTGCTGATAGCCAAAGCACGAATGGTGCCTTTATTCCTTCTCTTGTGCCCTGACTTCCTGAGCTAAGTGCCTTATCAAATACAATCCAGTACACAAGCACGGTGATAATCGGCTGTACAAAAGCCCAGATAACACCCAGTGTTGAGCCGGCAAATTTCTGTTTGAAATCATTTTTTGCAAGCTTTGCTATTAATTTTTTATTAGCAATAATATCTTTTAACATAGTCCCTCTTTTATAAACTAGCGTTTAATGTGTTTATTCTGGTCAACATATCCATCAAGGTCAAGCGCCCAATCAGATGCTCCGTCCTCTTTTTCCTCTACAAGTGTAAATCCCATATCACCGTAGAAGTTCTTAACCATTTTATTTTTAGCTGTTGGAAGGTAGTGACCGCGAAGTGTCTTAACACCTCTAGCCTTAAGTCGTGCCACAAGCTCATCCATCATAGCATATTCCATATCACGCTTTAAAACTCGACAGCTCATAAGCCATAAATCAATATCGCAAGCCTCACCGTCCACATGACCGATTGTGATACTAACAACACCATTGTCACCGAATTTATCGATAAGCTTACCGTAAAGTGTCACATAATTGTCGTCTGCTGCAGTTGATTCAATCTCAGCCTGAGTATATCTTTTGGTGGTGAGATTGAACTGATTTGACTTGTTAGTAAGCTGAGCAATTCGCGCCATATATACAGGTGAAAAGCTGTCAATCTCAGCTGTCATCTCAAGAGAATCAAGATACTGTCCGTAATCTGTAAAGCTGCTCTGAAGCTTTGCGCGAGCGGCATTCTCCTGATACATCTCATTTCTCTTTAAATCATCTGCAGAAATGCTGGTAGTCTCAAAGAATCCTGATCTATCAATAGTCTGTATATAGTGAACCACATTATCAAGCTCAGGAGCAGATACTCCCTTAAGCTGCTCTGTTACAATGTGGCGCTCAGCAGGGTTATCATCTACAAAAACAAGACTCTCAGGAAGAAGGGTAAGCTCATTTGCTATATCTGCAAAATTCTTATCCTTTGGATCCCAGTTGGCCTTAATAGAGATAAAATCATCCTCTTTGAACGCGCTGTCTGGATGATTGATTCCTGCTATTGCATTCTCGTAATCATTTTTCGAATCCACATTCAAAATGATGCCAAGCTGCTGGTGTGCCTTGAGATACTGCTGGAACTCGCTGTATGCCTGGCCCTCAGCCTCCTCTGGTCCGATGACGATTCCATCTACACCGTCATCACCGATAACGCCACCCCACAGGGTGTTGTCCAAATCAAGGACAAAGCCCTTTTTATTCTTACCGAAAATGGATTTGATAATATTGGCAACATTAAATGCAAGACTAGGTATGGCAGGCACGCACATAGCGTACTTGTACATATACCAGTAGAATGGGTCAGACCATTCCTTAAGTCCATAGTCTGCTGAAATATAGTTAAGATCACAGATGAAGAAGTTCTCTGTTGCCTCAGCGTAATCATAGAGACGCTGATTCAGTCTAGAGATAAAATTCATGTGACCGTGATAATCGTAAGCATCACGATTGCCCATAAGCCTGTATAAAGGCATCTCGAAATTATTCTGGATAATTGGGCAATTATATTTGTCAGCAAGTGTCTTCCAGATTGTCTCAAACTTAGCATACTGGTTGTTAAGAAGCTCATCTACAGCCTCTCTAGACATAGATAAATCTGGATAGTCGCTGATATTTCTATTGCTAGTGCAAACATAAATAATATCAGGGGCAAACTCCTCTAACTCAGGGTTAGGGAAAACTGCATCCTCGTAGTATTTATTGTACTCGCTCTCGTAAAACTCTGGTCGAATACCATTATTGAGCAAAAACAGCTCCATCATCAGCATAATATTAGCTGTGGTGCTACCGCCTAATATAGCCACTTTTTTATCTATGAACTTAGCATCTGAAGCAAGTAGCTCCTTTTTTATTCTCTTTTTCTTGGAAAGTAAATAATCACTGTCAAATGGATATTCTAGTTCCTTCATATTACCATGCCTTTCTTATGGCTTAGCTTCGTAATTGTATTTATATATTCTAACATCATCATTTTCAAACACCAAATCTAACTGCCAGTTATCTCCCACATAATCAGGATGTCCCATGTCAGTTACAACGATGTAATCAATGCCGTTTAGCTCGATTGAGGCGTCAGCCTCCTTCCAATCCCTGCTGTAAAATCTCTCATTAACAGCTCGCATGGCGGCGATTCGCTCCTCGCTAATGTCTGAGTAATCGTAGCCCTCTAAGTAACACTGTCTCTCAGAAAAAGCACCTGCGTAAAAATAGATATTGCGATAATCAAGCTCTTCTGAAAATCTATCTACAGCTATCTTAGAATCCTCAGGAGTATTGTCCCTAAGCCAAAGATATGCCTCCATTGTATCCCTTGAAACAAGGTCAGCTCTATCCCCTGCCTCCATTTTATAAATAGCATGCTGCTTGAAATCGTCGCGGCAGAAATATGCTATATCAAGCGCTAAAAGTAGCACTCCCAGACACCAAAATACATGCATCACGCAGGATACGAAATTGCCTCTGTTATCATTGATATACATCATCGCTCCATAGAATATGAAGGCTGCATTAGTGATAACAAAATAGCCCTGAGAAAGTCCTGGCACAGATACAAAGCAAAATCCGATTACGCCCATAAGCACTGAGCCAATGACAAACCAGTCAAAAATATTGCCGATAACCCCATCATGGATAAGGGTCCTAAACTTTGAAACAGTAAATCCTGTAAATGGTAAAATACATGGTCCCACGATGCAGATAGCTGCAACAATAACCGCAGGCACCACCCAAGGAGTACCCATGTAATCGATACCCAATTTACTCAGAAGCTGACCTACACGTCCTGCCTCTAAAGTCCCCTCAGGAGTAATGGTCATAGCTCTGTTATTAGCGCCGGAAGGATTAAGTCCCATCGTAACGCTCATATAAGTAAAGCAGAATCCAGCCACAGTGGCAGCCACATATAAAAATCTGCCCCAGTGAAATCTCTTAGTGAGAGCAAATTCCACCACAAATACTATAAATGTAATGGCTGCAAGCAGGGCTCCCGATGTGCCCTTAAATCCAGTGATAGCGGCTGCAAGCACGTAGATTGCGCACATTACCTTAAATGAATACTTGTCGTACCAAACCTCCACAAGTATATCCACGCAGAGAATGGTAAGAGCCATAGCAAGCCCCATAGCATTACCATTGCCAAATAGATGATTATCAAGCCATGATACAGGAAGTGTACCTCCCACCACATTAAGTGGAAGTAGGCAAATGCAAGAAACCAATGTGCCTATACAATAGAAAAAGAATCTCCTAGGTCTGCAGCATCTGCCTGCCCTTAAACGCTCTCCTATAATCATAAGAGAAAGTGAAAGTGGCCAAGCGCAAACTAATGCATTTCCATTGAGATATGTCTTAAAGGCATCAAAATGGAAAATATTCTTGCACATAGCAAAAATAAGCTCGTAATAATAATGATAATAAAATGTGAGACCATCAACTCGAATATCTCCAGAAGGAAATCCCTTGCTAAGAGATGCAATATTTCCAGTATGGAAAAGGAAATCGTGGTAAATCTGAGTTGTCTGGCCAGACAAAGCCCCTATAAATTTAAGCTTAAAATTAATCAGCGATATGATATATGTAGACACAAAAATAATTATAAATGAGATGCTAAGCTGCTCGCCTGCATTAAATATAGATGGTCTACCCTTTTTCCAATATACAAAAAGAAAATTAGCAGTAGCTACAGGGCCTGCTACAGTAACAAGCCAGCTGCAGCCTAACCAAGTCTGGATATAAAACACCACTGCTAGGTACATAAATCCCAAAAAGTAGCTAGCCAAAAGTCTAGTAGCCACCTTCAGTCTTCTAGGCAAAAGAAGCTGGGTAAAAAGCATACCTGGAAGCTGAATCCAGATTAAGCTATATATAAAAAATACAAATGTAATTCCTATATTAGATAACATGGAAATTCCTTTCTATTTTTCAGGAGCTAACTGTCCCAATTTAAAATGCTTACGACAAAGTGCTACGTAAGAATCATTGGCACCAAGCATAACCTGAGGGCCTGAGCGAACTACTCCATTTTCATTGTAACGAGTGTTGCAAGTAGCCTTGCGACCGCACCAGCAGACTGTCTTCACCTCGTGAATAACATCTGCAATGGCAATAAGACGCTTAGAACCAGGGAAAAGCTCATTTCTAAAATCAGCTCTCAGTCCATAAGCTACTACAGGCACATCCATAAAATCAACAATATCCGATAAGTAATCTACCTGCTCCGGTGTGGCAAACTGCACCTCGTCCACGATAATGCAATCGTATTTTTTAATCTCCTCCTCAGACATCTCCATTAAATCCTCAAGGAAAACACACTCATGTTCAAGACCAATTCTAGAGCGAACTACTCGCTCTCCAAATCGAGTATCAACAGCCGGCTTCACAAGAAGAGCATTCTGACCGACCTCCTCATAATTGAAATGAGTCATAAGCGCATTAGCAGTTTTAGATGAGCCCATTGCGCCATAATAGAAATACAGTTTCGCCATAACAAAACCCCTTTACACAAATTGACAGAAGACTGATAGAAGTCTTCTGTCCAGTTAATTACATATTTTACATTTTAATTGTTGTAGTGTCAAAATCTTAGGCTAAAATACCTTTTTCCACTCTTCTTTTTCAAGATCAACTCTCTTGTGAATAAGTCTTACATTGGCCTTGCCATGCTTCTTCACAAAATAAAGTGCATAGTCGGCGGAATTCATATAATCCCAAGCTCTATTGCCATGCTGAGGAATATGATTAACTACGCCCTGAGAAAGTGTAACTTTTTCAATCTCAAGTTTAACTGATATGGCATCCATCTCATTTTGGATAAATTTTGCCTTTTCAATTATATCCTCATCACTCATATCATAGTAATAAATGATGAACTCATCACCACCGTATCTGGCAACAAAAATATTATCGCTAACAATCTTTTTAAGAACGCGACCTATGGCAGCAAGGAGCTTATCTCCCTTGTCATGACCATAGCTGTCATTGATATGCTTGAAGCAATCAACATCCATCATCTCTACGCCCAGATTCTTGCCCTCACGATTGGCCATATCAAATAGCTCATCTATAACTGAGTTGAGCTTTAGTCTGTTGGCAATTCCAGTAAGTGGGTCAGTCTCTGCTGCAGCTGAAAGAAAAAGATTTCTGGTACGCTGCTGCACAAGCTCAGAGCGAAGTCTAAGAGTGGTAAGAAAAGCTCTCTTATTGTCAATGGACTGCTGCTGAGAATACTTGAAAAAGTCGTAGGCACACTGCAACTTTTTCTCCTCATCACCAAGCTCCTCATACATCTGAATTTTGCAATTGCTGACGAAAAGATTCAAATTGGAAACATCACCTCTGATGGATGTCTCATCAATTCTAATAAACATCTTCTCAAGAGTCTCGTACTGCTTCTCCTCTAAGAGAATCTGAAGCAAATCCTTGATCTCGTCAAAATATGTATAGTAATCATCACAGCAGAAAAATGCTGCAAGAGTATCATTCAAAGCCTCTTCGGCCTTTTTCTCATCTCCTATCATGTGATAGTAGTGATACTTAGAAAGAATAACGTCAAAATATTTCTCGCATTCAGGGCAATCCGCTATAATTTTCTCCAGCTCTCGGTAAGCCTCCTCCGCATTGGCCTGCTTACCCATCTCGCAGTAGATATTGAAAATGCATGCGTAATTGCCTGCCATCACAGAACTCTTCTGTAGGCCATCCTCCATGTAAGCGCAACACTCGATAGCTCTGTAATTATACTCAAGAGCTCTCTCTGGTGATGCCATCTCCCTACAAAGAGAGGCAAAATTAGTGCAGGCATTAGCCTCAGCGCCATACAAGCGCTGAGCTCTAGCCAACTCTATGCAATTGATAAAATGTTCTTCACTGGTAATATAGTGGCACTCACTTCTGAAAATGATGCCAAGCTCATTGTAACAAAGACACGCTAAAAGATACTCATCTGTCTGAGCTAGACCCTGAAGACCTGCAGACAAGTAGTAAAGAGCCTGAGAATAATCACCATTTTGGCAGCAAGCATCTCCCAAAATGCAGCTAGAAAAATCCTTAAGATCCTCATTGCCGCGCTCCTGGGCCATATCAAATAAATCGCATGCCAAATCAAGGTGACGCTCATTGTCAACCTTGCGAATTTTATTTATCTCATCCACCAGCTCTACAACTTCTGGTGATTTCTTACTAAGGATATCTTCCAAAATCAACGCTCCCTCTGTCTGCCTATCTGTTGAGAGAATTATACCATCAAAATCGTTACAAATCTATTGGACAAATCGACTAATTCTGCAAATATAACGCAGCTGTCAATATACCATTGTTTGCATTCATGTAAATAACAATATTCTTGTCATAACGGTTTGCAAATTTCATATCAAGTGAACCCCATGAAATTGTAGCATCCCAACCAGCAGGAAGATAATTTACAGGAAGGGAATGTGCATGACGCTCTGTAGCAGGAATGCCTGCCATTCTCATTGCTGAATAGATAGTTGAAGAAACCTGACAAATACCGCCGCCAAGTCCCATTGCATGTTCCTTGTTGATAAATACAGGAGCAGTAACATATCCATTTGCTGTGGTACGTGGACCAATTGCATTATTTGCTGAGAATGTCTTTCCTGGAGCAACAACTGTTCCATTAACATTTCCAGCAGCTATAGTTATATTAGTTGCACGTGCAGCTGTTGGGTCGTACTCTGTAGCATACACGCCAAGAAGTTTAAGCTGTCTTGGCACTTCAACTCCGCCACCTACTGTAGGTGTAGCATCTCTTCCCTCTGCTGCGCCCATGTTAACATAGTGGTAAACATAAGCAATCATATTGTCACCGTAAAGGGCAACAAGATCTGGGTTCTTAGTCTTATAGTCTGTAGCATTAAAAGTAGCACTAGCATTTCTACCCTCGTAAATACCGCAATTTGCGTAGTGGTTTAAAAGATAAAGTGGGCTACCATTTGCTTTAGCAGCTACATCTGGATACATTGCAGCATAGTATGCTTCATCAAAGACTGCCGCTACAGCCTGGATGTTGTCATTTGCTGCTGCCTTTACCTCAACACTAGGTACAAACGCAAATGCCAAACAAATGCATAAAATCGAAGCAATAATTCGCTTTTTGTTTTTTAAAAGTCTTTCCATAAATCCTCCATATTTCATAACATACTTCCAAATAATGCTTTAAAACATTATTTCCCATAATGATGGGACATTATTCTGACTATTTACTCAATTCTAGCACGTTGCATAAAAAAATAAAACACCTTGCGATAAAAACAAGGTGTTTTACGTATAGATTCTTAATTTTATTTCTTTTTTGTATTTGCCTGCTCTTCTGCAAGTTCCTTGCGCTTCCTAGCAGCCCAAGCTCTAAGACCCTTTTTCTTCTTAGTGTCAGCCTGAACATTGCCACCTCTAAGTCCCTTAACCTTTGTGATGTAGAGACCAGAAACAGTAGCCTTAACTTCCTTCTTAACTGGCATCTCATCGAAGATATCTGCCTGGCAAAGAAGTGTCATCATCTGTGGGCCTACCTTAGCCTTAACAACTGGAGCCTTTGTGTTCTTAGCGTACCAAGGAATCTCCTTAACAACAGCCTCAGGAAGACCTGCGTCCTTAAGCTTCATGCGCTTCTTATCGATAATAAGCATTGAAACCTGCTGTGCCACAGCATCCATCTGCTGCTTCTGCTCTGCTTCTCTTGCCTGAGCCTTCTTACCTAAGAAATATAAAACAACAATAGCTACGATAAGTACTATTGCGATAACAAGCAAAGTAATTGCTAATGGGCTCATAAAATAATCCTCCTACCTAGACCCTTACTGGGCCACAACTAAGTGATATTCTATCATGCCATAACCCCAAAATCAATCTAATCTTCGCGAAACACCATCCGGCACATTAACTCAATTTCCAAATATCCTCATTGTACTGAGCAATTGTACGGTCGCTTGAGAAGAACCCTGCATTTGCTATATTTTTAATCATCTTACGGCCCCACTCTAGGCGGTTCTCATATGCCTTGTAGGCCTTTTCTTTTGTAGCGCAGTAGTCCTCAAAATCTGGGAATGTCATAAACCAGTCCTTATTTAAAAGTTCATTGTATAGGCGCTCCAAGTTTTCCTTTTGTCCCACTTCAAGAAGCTTATCTGAAATGATAAAGTCTACAGCCTTTTTAATCTTCTTGTCCTTTTTGTAGTAATCCTTTGAAACATAGCTGCCCTCAGCATAACGCTTGATGACAGTATCAGAATCCTCACCAAAAATGAAGATATTGTCGTCACCTACAAAATCATACATCTCCACATTGGCACCATCCATTGTACCGATGGCAACAGCACCATTTAACATGAATTTCATGTTGGATGTACCTGATGCCTCCTTGGAAGCAAGGGAAATCTGCTCATGGATATCGCAAGCTGGAATAAGCTTCTCAGCAAGTGTTACATTGTAATTTTCTACCATAACCACCTTGAGATATGGACTCACCTGAGGATCATTTGCAATGACCTGCTGGAGGCAGAGAATAAGATGGATAATGTCTTTTGCAATTACATAGGCAGGTGCAGCCTTGGCGCCAAAAATAACAGTGATTGGTCTAGCTGGCTTTTTGCCTTCCTTAATCTCAAAATATTTATTGATGACGTAAAGAGCATTCATCTGCTGACGCTTGTACTCATGGAGACGCTTAATCTGGATATCGTAAATGCTATTCTCATCAAGAGTAATTCCCTGAGTTTTTGTCAGATAATCCTTGAGAATCTTCTTGCGAACATCCTTTACTTCGAGAAATCTCTTAATTACAGCGTCATCATTCATGTACTGCTCGAGCTTTTTAAGCTCTGTTGCATCCTTTTTAAATCCAGGACCAATAAGCTCCTCCACAAGATTAGCAAGCTCTGGATTACAGTATAATAACCAACGGCGGAATGTAATACCATTTGTCTTGTTATTAAATTTTTCTGGGTAGAGCTTGTAGAACTTGTTAAGCTCTGTCTCCTTTAAAATCTCTGTATGAAGAGCAGCAACGCCATTGATTGAAATGCCATAGTGAATATCCATGTGAGCCATATGCACAAGACCATCTCTAATAATTGCCACATCAGGGTCAGAAACCTTTTTAGCGATGCGGTTGTGAAGCTCTCTTATAATAGGCATAAGCTGTGGAACAGCCTTCATCATAAAGTGGATTGGCCACTTCTCAAGGGCCTCAGCCAGGATTGTGTGGTTCGTATATGCGGTACATTTTGAAACCACATCAATCGCTTCGTCCATAGTAAGGCCACGAATCTGAAGGAGTCGAACTAGCTCTGGTATAACCATTGATGGATGAGTATCGTTTATCTGAATAACAGCATACTCTGGCAAATCATAAAGATTTGAACCCTTTTCAACTGCCTCATCTAAAATAAGCTGAGCAGCATTTGAAACCATGAAATACTGCTGATATACACGAAGAAGTCTTCCATTGTCATCTGAATCATCTGGATATAGGAAAAGAGTCAAATTCTTTGTAAACTCGCTCTTATCAAAATCGATTCCCTCTTTGATAATAGACTCATCAACTGTTTCCACATCAAAAAGATGAAGCTTTGTGGTCACTGAATCATAGCCAGTTACATCTATATCATACATGCGCGACTGCACATTGAAGCCACCGAAATCCACCTGGTATGTCTTGTCAGTTTTTGTCATCCAGCTGTGCTCAGACATCCATGGATTTGGCTCCTCATTCTGGAGATTGTTTGCAAATACCTGCTTAAAAAGTCCCATGTGATAAGCAAGTCCCACACCATCACCATTGAGACCAAGTGTTGCAATCGAATCAAGGAAACATGCAGCAAGACGGCCTAATCCACCATTTCCAAGAGATGGCTCCACCTCGATTTCCTCAATCTCGGCCAATGACTTACCGCTATCTTCTAATTCTTTTTTAACCTCATCATAGATACCAAGATTAATCAGATTGTTTGAAAGAAGCTTACCAATCAAAAACTCCGCACTGATGTAGTAAAGCTTTTTCTTACCGCCCTTAATCTCCTTATTCTGAGCCTTATCCTTAACATACTCCAAAAGGCCAATGTAGATTTCCTCGTTAGTGCACTGATCCATGTGGCGGCCAAATCTAATCTTAATATACTCGTTAGCTGTCATATTGTATTCTCCTCCTCTAATATCAATCCGTCTGTTACGCTCTCAAGCCTAAGATATTGCAGCAACACTTAGAGCTTGATAGCTACAGACTAATTTAAATTAACGCCCTGTGATAATAAGAGTATACTGCTATTCTACCACGATTTACTTGCGTTATTACGCCAAAAAGTGATACTATTCTATCATGATTAATATAAATGAGTATCAGGCGATACATGAAAAGACAAGTCACTTTGACTACAACATCCCATATAATACATATCCCTGCACCATCCCTTTGGATTTTGACAGCGTACCTCTGCACTGGCACGAGGACACTGAATTTATCTATATTAAAAAGGGCAAAGGCATAATTGTCATTGATGGGCAGGAGCATATTGTAGGGGCTGGAGATATTGCATTTATTCTCCCCGGACGAGTTCACGGCATCTATCAATTCGAGAATTCTTCCATTGAATATGAAAACATTCTCTTTGATACAAAAATGTTTTCCTCTACCACAGATGACTTCTATGATACTTTTCTGCTGCCATTTTTTGAAAACACAGTAGAAATCCCTCACATTTTCCATCGAGGAGTCACCGGATATGAGAGTATCAAAAAATATCTGGATGCCAATGACAATATTTCCAGTCACAGAGAAGGTGCCTGGGGACTGGCAATTAAGGGCAACATGTATCTTCTCTTATTTAATTTAGTAACACTATATGAGGAAAAAATCGATATTGCAGAAAGCAAAAGAATCGATAAGCTAAAGCCAGTAATTAAGCATGTAGAATTACATTATAGCCAACAGATGACTGTTGCTGACATGGCAAAGCTGGCAGGATTTTCAGAATCCCATTTCATGCGATTTTTCAAGGATGTGTTTGGTGTGAGTTTTATAACCTATCTGAATGACTACAGGCTTTCTATGGCAGCTAGACTCCTGCTATCTACCGAGGAAAACATTCTCACCATATCACAGCAAGTTGGATTTGAGAATCTGTCACATTTTAATAGATGCTTTAAGAAGAAATACAATAAAACACCTAGTCAATATATAAAAGCCCCTGCCAAATAGCAGGGGCCAATATAATGACTAGGTTTTATTTTTGCAAATAGTACTCATTAACAAACTCAAGCTGTGATACGTACTTATCTGGTACACCAGCTTCTTTAAGCTTGTCGATAAGTGTTGTTAAATCCATTGAGTATACGTAATCCTGAATATCTGAATTATTAGTTACCTCTAAATAATCAGATGGAGCTGACATAGTCTCAACATCATCATATGATGTCTGGATGTCGATAGTTGCAAAGCTTACAGTATCATTCTTAATAATTACAGAACATTTTGAAGCATCATCTGATGAATCAAACTTGAACTGATACTCTAGACTAGCTAACATCTCAGATGCCATGTCAGAACCTAATTCTGCATCTTCACCAGCTCTTACAGTAAATGTACCAACCATGATACCATCCTCAGCAGCAGCTGTGTCATAGTCAGCTACTTCTATCTCGAGAACATCTTTATCATCAGTCTTAACTATAAATTCACCATCAACAATGTCATGTGAATTTGTACCTGAACCTGTTATAACAAAATCGCTGCCACCGTCATTGTAGCCAATCTCCATACCGAACTCATCACCATCTTCTGGATAGTAAATATAGAATGCAGAATCGTCTAATGTATTAAGCTCCAAGCCCTTAAGGTCGCCAACACGGTTTACATATACAACAAGCTCGCCAACCTCTTCGTCTGCAATGCCTTCTTCCTTGACTCTATCAAGCTCTTCCTTCTGGTTGTCTACCATTTCTTCAACGCTTTCCATGCACTCATCATACCATTCATCGAAATCTGTTGAAGAGATACCATACATCTCAGCTAACTGAGGATTAGAACCATAAGTGTCAAAATAAATCTTCATAAGATCCTTGAGATCTTTGTCATCAAGGATTTCCTGACCAATTGCTATAGCAATTTTTGCAGATGTCTCTCTATCAATAGTAGCTGTAAGCTTGTAGTAATTAGCTGAAACGCCGTCTACCTCAAGCTCTTCCTTTTCCTTAGTAACATCCTTAAGCTGATCAGTTAAAACCTTAACGTATCTAACTGATAATTTCTTAAGATCCTCGTTAGAAATCTGCTCAACCTGTGTTAAAGAATCTAAGTTAGAAAATGTACCACTTAAATCACCAAGCTCAGCTAAATCTATACCCATATACTGATCAGATAGCTCAGGAATCTGGGCATAAATCATCTCATCATCAATCTGAGCAAGATATAATAATGAAATAACATCTACTCCATTAACACCAGCGTAGATATTAGCACCGATGCTGCTCTCCTCTTCAGCCTTAGCTTCAACTCTGACATGTGTTGACTCAAGCCAATCTGCATTTACATCATATTTATCGAGTAATTCTCTGAAGCCATCATCTAATGTAATTGAAGCATCTAAAACCTGCTGATTTCCGTTCTTCTCTAACACTTCCATGCGTGAATTATACTGATCCTCATAATTATCAAATGAGTCCTCTGTATATCCAACAAGAGCATTCTTCATTAAGCTCTTTGGATTAGTGAAAGCTGCACGGAAATTGCAGTAAACAACTGCTACAATAGCGCCTACTAAAATAACTGCACCAATAACAATAAGCCAAACCTTGTTGAACTTCTTCTTAGGTGCCTCTGGAATAGCCTGAGCTGCATCATACTGATATGCAGGCTGCTGGTCAGCAGCTAAATCTGCTGTCTGTGCAGAAGCCTCCTGAACAAGCTCCTCTGTAGGAGCGTCACCTAACGCATCCTCCTGAGGTGCAGAAGTCTCTTCGAAAATAGAACCCTCATTTTTCTCAAATAATGGCTCGTTCTTATCATCAAATAAAGATGCATTTGCCTCTGCTACTGGAGTCTCCTCCACTGCTGAAGTCTCCTCTACTACCGGAGTCTCCTCTACTGGAGCCTCGTCAACCGGAGTTCCACACTTTGGACAGAATTTAGTATTCTCAGGTATTTCCTGTCCACATTTAGAACAATTCATAATTCATCTCCTCCTATAAATTCTACTTGAATCTCTGACTCAAAGTATTTAATAGATACCAAAATATTAACAAAATTGTACCATAAATCAATAATGATTTTACAAAATATTCATCATGAATGCAATACAAATAATGAAATGTTGGAAAAAGTTTTTGTAAAAATCTTCCTTCTTTTAAATCAATGAACACTGGGGCAAGGATAGCTGATGACATAATCAGTATAGGTGTAATTATTCCAAGTCCCTTTATTCCACGAATTAAAAGTCTCAAAACACTGGCCAAACAGATAATAGCAAAGTCATAGGCAAGCAATGCCACAATCTCTCGAAGGGGCTTTGTAAATACACCGCCATAGACCAACCCTATCAAAACCATAATTGATGGAATCAAAATGATTACCAAATAATATAGGAAATCTCTAAGAAGTGGGAACTTTGTTTTCCACCATATAAAGAGACTGTTTTTATCATCCTCTATGTAATACATTGATGCTGCCACACCACAGAGCAACAGCCATAGAGCAAGAATTCCTCGAAGAGGCATCATCAAGTAGTTCACCTGGTTCTCATCACCCTCTGGCTGATCCACATAGCCCATTTCAAAGAGATTGCCATTGATTCCGTAATTATCATAGGTATCAACAATATGCTGGTACTCTGTCTCTGAAGGCTGATTATTGTAAACTGCTTCGGCTGTATATTTGATGCCGATTTGTCTGGCTACAAGAGGATAAACTCTACTACAGAGCACCTCTCTACCAAGCATATGGGTAAGACCTGATTCTCTGATAACTATTTCAATCTTTTCTTTTGTCCTGCCCTTTTCTGCCATATCAGTAACAGTCTTTTCAAAATCTTCTGGAATTATCCAAGCCTCTGATATCTGCTGGCGCTCCACGTCTGAAATTGCCTTATCCTTATCATCATAGAAAACAAACTGCAATGCTCCAGGATTATTGGCTATGTCTTCCCTCAAGACCTGCGAAAACTCATCATCCGATGGAATATATATACCAATTGTCATAAGGCCCGCATCTGCAGAACTCATGATATTAAGCATGAACACCATAAGAGGAACTACTAAAAGCATGGCTATATAGCTTTTCTTTTTTAATAATCGTTTTAATAATAATAAATATCTCATAACTCTATCTAATCTTTTGCTGGCGCAAACCAGTCGCCACAACTAAAAATACTACAGTGTAACCAAACATCCACAGGCAAGAAAATCCCACATGCCCCCTGGTTAATATTTGACTAATATACCTAAATGCCACACCGGATGGGATGATTTCTCCAATGCGCTGCACCAGCCCTGGGAAAAATGTCTTTGGGTAGAAATAACCTGACACATATCCCATACCAATGTAGAACATAAATGCCACTAGAATCTTATTGATAACGCCAATAAGGATTTCAAAAATCATAAATCCAAGGGCGGAAAACATAATGCATACAGGAATAAGCTTTATTCCAAATCCAATGTAGTCACTTACATAGCCCTTTGAAAACTCTTCCATTGAGAAGATGCCCAGGCCCATAACCGTAAATATAACTCCAAGTGTAATGGCTGTACATAAAACATTTATTGATAAAAATGGGATGTATTCTCCCGCCACCTGATATGGAGCTGTAATTCCCTTTGCACTCATGAATTTGTACTGGGCATTTTTCTGACCCAGGAAAAATGAGATGGCGCAGAAGGAAAGCAGCATCATGAAAAATGCCAGTATTCCAGAAAAATAGTATGCTGGGGTAGATAGACCATCTGACAATCCAAGCTCTGTTATCTCTGCAACATTTGTACGCACCATCAGCGATGCAATATAAAGCATAAATAACTCATCAATTTTTTCTGAGCGGTAGGCCTTGGCGTAGCCCTGCTCCTTCATAAGCTGGCGCACTGTACAAATACCAGTCTCCGAATATACGATAATATTGGTAGCGATGGAAGCAATTTCATCCATCATTACATTTGAAATACCCTTTTGACCAGATGTAGCGTAGTACTTCAGCTTTTTATCATTGGTCATAGCATTAAGTGCGTCGCTAAACTCATCCGTAATTACGATATAAGCTGAGACATCTGCCGAGCGCATAGCATCTCTGGCTGCCTCCTCGTCATCATATTCTACAAGCTCTATCATGTATCGACTTTCATCCAGGGTGCCTATCATATACACACCTAGACTAATCATCTCATCATCAGTTTCACCTACAACACCTAGCTTATATCTCTGCTGCTCCTCCTGATAAGCATCGCTGTACATCAAAGCAATACCTGCTGCACCTAAAAGTGCTGCTATAACCAAAATCATGGCTACAATACCTGGAAGGAGCTTAAAGATTCTCTTGTACTGTATTATTAAATAATCTCTAAACTTAATCATAACTCTATAATCTTCCTATCAAATGTGGAATATCCCCGTCATATTTGTATGATGAAAGCACTCCCTCTTTTAAAATAAAGCACTTGTCACAAAGCTCAATTTCCTGAACCTCATGGGTGGCAATAATAAGTGAACCGCCCTGACGCTTAAACTGCTCAAAGTATGTATAAATTCTCTCCTTGCAAACCAAATCAAGTGCCGCTGTTGGCTCATCCAATAATAAAAGCTTTGGATTGGAATTGATAGCACAACCGATAGTCAGACGCTTTTTCATTCCACCAGACATCTGATTTACCGGCACCTTGATAAACTGGTTAATTCCAAGCATAGCAAGGAATCCGCCCTCAAGCTCTTTTTTAAGTTTGTCAACTGGATACCACATTCTGAGATTATCCCAGGCAGTGAGCTCTGTAATAAGTGGAGTCTCCTGTGGGACATAAGAAACAAGCTCATTTCTGAGCTTAGTATTTTTCAAAAGATCCTTGCCATCGATATTGAAAAATCCGCTGTTGGGATGCTGCAATCCTGCAAGAATAGTAAGAAGAGTGGACTTGCCACTACCATTTTCACCAAGAATACCAACAATTTCACCTGGCTCAACTGTAAAGTCTAAGCCCTTCAGCACTTTGTGCTTGCCATAGCTCTTGTTGATGTTTTTAATTTCTATCATAACTATTAACTCCTTAAAACTTGTGATTCCAATTTATCCATAATGGACTTGAAATCGATTTATCAAAACAGTGCTGCTATTTTTGCTCTAGCAGACTGTTGTAATCAAATGTAAGATAATACATCATCTCAACCTCGATGTATTCATTGTAATTCTCCTTGGTCAGCTGGTCTGTTCCAGAGTACATCCAGGCCAAAATCTGAGAATTAACCCAATCACCATGGTGACATTCGTCCCTGTAATTGTCCAGATTGGTGGTGATGTCATATTCATTGTTAAATGAATATAGATGGATGTTATCACATTCTAACATAAGAGAAATAGCATATCTCTCTGACTCAATCCATCTCTGGACCTCACCCTTTTCATTCTGGGCGCCCCACCATGCGGCAGAGTATGGGGTAAGGTAATAGTAAAAGTCAATGTCTGGATTGGCCTTTGCAAGGTCAATAACATTTTCAGTAATATTCGCATTTACGTTAGCCTTGATTTCGTCCACAAATGGCTCCTTATATGGAGCTGGCGCAAACTCAGTTCTATCGCCAAGTACTGCCTGAGCTCCAAATGTAGCCTCATCCATCCAGTTGGAATAATCGTCAAAGCTTGTGATTCCTGCAGGTGAGCCTGCCATGGAATCCTGAATCATAGGAATACAAATATCAAATAAAATCTCTTTATTAAAAAGATAGTTTACATCATTAAATGGATTGTTGTCGTAGAGATACTCTGGGTAATCTCCCAAATCATCTCTTACCCTATCCGGCTCATCAATTATATATGCATAATCAAGTGGTCGAATTACTGTTTTTAAATTAGGGTTGGCGGCTATGGCATTTGCAATATTTTCATTTTGCTCCTTGTATGTACCACCGGCAAATGGAACCTTGATAAATGTGCCACCGAAAAGCTCCTCAGCCTCGCTTGTCTTAAAATTTTCTGACATGGAAGTACCAATAATCATGCCATCATAATCAAAACGCTTGATGATACCATCATTTTGGCTTCGCTGATTATCAAGTTTATAGTAAAGGTTAGGCTGTGGCTTGTGGTAGTGAAAATATGGGTCAATGTAAGCGATAATTCCGCCTACAAGCCCAAGCACTACTAGCAATAGCGCCAAGGCACATGCCAACCAAGTTTTAACATTATTTATCATATTAATTCACTCCGCTAGAGTTCTTCCGAATTTTAAAAATTAAAGTACAAGAATGTACTTATACCGCTAAAGGACAGAACGCTTGCTGCTATAAGAAATACCGTCCAAAGTAGGCTGCGGACATTTGGCTTAAATGCCACCATTTTTTCATGGGCATTTTTACATCCAATAATAATCACCAGTGCTATCACATAATAGATAGCTGCGTAGATAAATGGCATAAAATTTGCAATTGTCGAACCATCAAAAAGTAGCTTTAACAATGGTGTCCTAAAAGCCAGCAGAATATTTGAATCTACCTTTGTAAAATTCAAATGGAAAATCTGCTTAAAAAACTCTATAGCATCTCTAGTTCTAACTGCTCTAAAAAATACAAGGGACATACTAAAGTATACCTGACAAATCAGCCATCCAATCACTGGATACATGGCGTCAAATCCCTTTTTAAACATCCTAGTCACTATAACAAGAAGACCATTAAGCACTGACCAAATTACAAATGTCCATGCTGCTCCGTGCCAAAATCCACTGAGCAGGAAAACAATGAAAATATTGATGTATGTTCTTAAGTTGCCTCTTCTATTACCACCCAAAGAAATGTAGACATATCTAGTGAAAAAGCGACCAAGAGTCATGTGCCAGCGGTTCCAAAAGTCAGCCAAATTAAGGGACTTGTATGGACTGTCGAAATTCAATGGCAGGTCAATGTTAAGCATTTTGCCAAGACCAATTGCCATGTCGCAGTATCCACTAAAATCAAAGTAGAGCTGAATGCTGTAGGCAAACATAACCATGATAGCATTGGTAGACTGCAGGGTAAGTATATTTCCATAGCCCCAGTTAACAGCACCACCAAATACATCAGCAATAAGAACCTTTTTACCGAGACCCATGGCAAAAATATAAAAGCCCTTTGCCATGTTATCCCAATCAACCTTTTTCTTATCTACATCCAATAGCTGTGGAACCAGCTCATCGTGAGTTACGATAGGTCCTGCAACAAGCTGTGGGAAAAATGTCACGTAGCAAGCGTATGTAAGAAAATCATATTTAGGAACCTGTCCACGGTAAGTATCTACGACAAATGAAATCTGCTGGAAGGTAAAAAAGCTAATTCCAAGTGGCAGCATTATATGCTTAAGAGGCCAATCAGTACCTGCAACAGCATTTACATTTTCAATGAAAAAATCCATGTATTTGAAGTAGCCGATAATTCCTAAATTAACCGCTACAGCAAATATCATTACTGGCTTGCAAGACTTAGGTGTAGCGCTCTGCTGCAACCTGCTCATCCACAGATAAAATAGATAGTTTACGCAGACACTGGAAATAATAATCAGCAAATAGGCTGGATTAAAATAGCCGTAAAACCACAGGGACATGCCCAACAAAAAAGCTCGTCCCAGCTGATATTTCCCAGTCTTATTTATAAGGAAATATCCCAGTATGCAAATTGGTAAAAATAAAAATATAAAAATATATGAATTAAATAACATATCTGTTCCTTGTTTGGGTTCACCCTTTAATTTACATTAAGTATTATTTTCTCATATTTTATAACTAAAATCACTATAAAAATGACACCCCCTGAGAGGGTGCCATATAGTAGGTATTTCCCTATTCAATTACTGATTCCAGAAGATTATCATTTTTATCGTAGACAAGTTTTAAACTAAAAAACTCCTCCCTCTGACTGAGCAATTCAAGGAATACTCTATCCCCCTCCCAGAGATTAAGTTCCATAACTCTATCAATATCAACCCAGGCAAGCTCCCCCTCGTCGCATTCATAGTTAAGCTCTCCAGAGAAATCGTCGCTGGTGTAGACAAATGCATACTCTGTTATATCCCCCATCACAAATGTGATATGACATCTGCATTTGTAGGAATTAAGAGTCAATCCTGTCTCCTCAAAAACTTCTCTTTTTATGCAGTCAGCAGGAGACTCTCCCTCCTCCACATGGCCACCTACACCGATGTACTTGCCAGCGTTTATGTCTGCATTTTTCTTGGTCCTGTGAAGCATCAAATATTTATTATCTTTTATTAAATAACATAGAGTTGTAAAAGTCATATTCTTCTCCATTTTCAATCTGGTCTTTTATTCATTCCTCCTTTTCAATATATCAGATATCCACTTCTAATCCTATTTTTCTTTTATTTTTATTCTTCCATATTATATTTGACGTTATTTTTTTACTACTGTATAATGTGAAAAGTAATTTTATTTCCGCGGGGAGATAAAAAATAATTCTTTTAAAAGTAAGGAGATAATAATATGACATTCTGTACAAATTGTGGAAGCGAAATTTCTGAGGGTTCTAGCTTTTGCAGCGCCTGTGGCCAGCCTGTAGCAGAGGCAGTTCAGACTCCAGAGGCTCAACCTGTAGTAGAGGCGGTTCAGACTCCAGTGGCTCAGCAGACTGAATACTATGACAACCAGCCTGTTCAGAAGCCTGAAGGCAAGGCTCTTGCTATCTGCGCACTTGTTTTCTCTATTCTATTACCTTTTGTAGGATTAATTCTTGGAATAATCGGAGTTGCTACTTCTAAGGATGAGTCAAATAAAAAAATGTCTATCATTGCTTTAGTTATCGCAGGTGTATTGATTGTTCTTACAATAGTTTTTTGTTCTATGATTTTTAGAATGGTTACTTCACCATTATATAATCCAAGTTATTGGTATTAATCAATAGACTATTTTACATGAAACTAAAAGACATCCTGTACTATGGCCAATTTGCCATAAGTATAGGATGTCTTTTTATTAGTATTTCTATAAATTATTTAAGTGCCTGTGCAATATCAGCAATAAGATCTGCGCTATCCTCAAGACCGCAAGATACTCTAATAAGACCTGCTGGGATTCCAGCTGCCTCAAGCTGCTCATCTGTCATCTGGCGATGTGTAGATGTAGCTGGGTTCAAGCAGCAGCTTCTAGCATCAGCAACGTGTGTCTCAATAGCAATAAGCTTAAGCTTCTTCATGAAGCTCTCAGCTGCTGAACGTCCGCCCTCAAGCTCAAATGAAACTACGCCGCATCCGCCCTTTGGAAGATACTTCTGAGCGAGCTCATAGTACTCATCTCCCTCAAGTCCTGGATATGTAACCTTTTTAACTTCTGGCTGCTCACTTAAGAACTTAGCAACTGCAAGTCCATTCTCCACGTGACGTGGCATACGAACATGAAGTGACTCAAGACCAAGATTTAAAAGGAATGCATTCTGTGGTGACTGGATGCAACCAAAGTCACGCATAAGCTGTGCTGTAGCCTTAGTGATGAATGCGCCTTCCTTACCGAATTTCTCAGCGTATGTGATTCCATGGTAGCTGTCGTCTGGAGTGCAAAGTCCAGGGAACTTGTCAGCATGTGCCATCCAATCAAACTTACCTGAATCTACGATACATCCACCAACTGCTGCACCGTGACCGTCCATGTATTTTGTAGTAGAGTGAGTAACAATATCTGCACCCCACTCGATTGGGCGGCAGTTTACTGGTGTTGGGAATGTGTTGTCCACGATAAGAGGAACACCATGCTCATGTGCTACCTTAGCAAACTTCTCGATATCTAAAACTGTAAGAGCTGGGTTAGCGATAGTCTCGCCAAATACAGCACGAGTATTCTCCTTAAATGCAGCGTTAAGCTCTTCCTCGCTTGCCTTAGGATCAACGAAAGTCACATCAATACCCATCTTCTTAATTGTAACGGCGATGAGATTGAAAGTTCCACCATAGATAGAAGATGATGCCACGATATGGCTTCCACACTCACAAATATTGAAAATTGCAAAGAAATTAGCTGCCTGTCCTGATGATGTAAGCATTGCTGCTGTACCACCTTCAAGCTCTGCAATCTTTGCTGCTACGTAATCATTAGTAGGATTCTGGAGTCTTGTGTAGAAATATCCAGATGCCTCCAAATCAAAGAGCTTACCCATATCCTCACTTGTGTCATATTTAAAAGTAGTAGACTGTACGATAGGAATCTGACGTGGCTCTCCATTGCCCGGTCTATAACCAGCCTGCACACATTTTGTACCTATTCCATTATTGCTCATAATCATTTCCCTCCTGATTAAATTCGCTTTTTCCACTTTACCATATTAAAGAGCATAATAAAACCCCAGGCTATTTTTTTCTAAGCCTGAGGTATATATTTCTATACATAATCTATTATTGCTTGAATCATATCTGTGACGAACATTAATCATCTACCATATTTCTCCTCCTTATACTTATATCTGTATTTTATCACAAATTATGTCAATATAAAAAGGCCTACACTTTCGTGTAAGCCCTTAACTTTAGTTTGCGTATGCATTTACTGCATCTATTACTGTCTGGATTTCCTCGTCTGTGAGTTCTGGGAACATTGGGATTGTAACACCATGCTCTGCCAAATCCTCAGCAACTGGGAAATCACCGTGCTTGTAGCCAAGTCCTGCAAAGCAAGCCTGCTCGTGCATTGGAACTGGGAAGTATACGCCAGTTGTAACACCACGCTCCTCAAGGAAAGCACGGAAAGCTGCTCTATTCTCAACACGAAGTGGGTACACATAGAAAATATGCTCATTGTAGTCTGCAACTACAGGCTTTGTAATCTTAGCGTTTGTAATCTTTTCATTATAAATTGCTGCAATCTGACGGCGACGCTCATTCCAGCTATCCAAATGTGGAAGCTTAACAGAAAGCATTGCTGCCTGAAGAGCATCAAGACGTGAGTTAAAGCCAACTAGATAGTTGTAGTATTTTGGAAGATTTCCGTGGAAATCAATTTTGCTCTCATCAAAATCCTGATTGTTAAGGCGAGCATAAGTGTATGCACCATTAAGTCCTGAACCGTGAACGCGGTAAGCTAAGCATCCCTTGTAGAAATCCTCGTTATTAGTAACGATGATTCCGGCATCTCCTGCAGCTCCCAAGTTCTTAGTAGGGAAAAATGAAACGCAAGCCATATCTCCAAGTGAGCATGTGCGACGGCCCTTATATTTTGCACCAGCTGCCTGAGCGCAATCCTCAATTACGATAGCTCCGTGAGCATGAGCGATACGGCAAATCTCATCCATATCAGCAGCCTGACCATAAATATGAACAGGAATAACTGCCTTTGTCTTATCTGTAAATGCAGCCTCAAGCTTGCTTGGGTCCATTGTATAAACATCTGGCTGGATGTCTACAAATACTGGAGTAGCACCAACCTGAGCAATAGCCTCGGCTGTAGATACAAATGTCATAGCTGTAGTGATTACCTCATCACCCTGGCCAATGCCTGCTGCTAAAAGAGCAATTACAAGAGCATCTGTACCATTGCCTACACCGACAGAATATTTTGCTCCGCAGTAGTCTGCGAACTGCTTTTCAAAATCTGCAACCTTTGGTCCTAAAATATATCCACCTGAGTGGAGAACCTCAAGGGCTGCTTTATCTAATTCATCTTGAAGAGACGCATATTGTCTCTGTACATTCATAACAGGAATCATAATTTCCTCCTTTATAATACTTACGCACCTAGCGAAATTTTTTATCTCGCTTGTTACGCTCTCAAGCCTAAGTATTCACACCGCTCGACTAACACGTCTCGCTAAGTGAATCTTAGAGCTTGATAGCTACAAGCTATTTATAGTTTTTGTAGGTGCTATTCTTTACATTTTATAATAATGCAATTCATAAACTCGTCAGTTATCTACGATTTAGCTCTCAATCCAAATCTAAACTCGTCAATTATCTACGGTTTGGGAGCTTGGCTAATACTTTAGCTTTGATGTAATCCACCTCTTCTATCTTCATAAACAGAAGAATCACTCCATAGCCAGCCAGGCCGATTAGAGCTGAAAGCATAAATAATAAAATATCATTGTGAATGAAATGCTTTACAACAAGCACAACTGCCACTGTATATATTATAGCTGGTATCTGCTTAAGTAACACAGGAATGTGAACCAAAAGGCTGTAATCATGTATGTGTGACTTCAACATCTTTGAATTTATCAAAAAGTTGATTGTCAAACTAATTGAACTTGCAATTGTAATACCCATAATTCCAATATGTCTTGATAAGACGATACTGAAAAATATGTTAAAGGCAACTGCAAATATACCTGTAATCATAGGTCTCTTAGTATCTTTGAATGAATACAATCCGCGGACTATTATATCTCTTATGCCCATGCTGGTAAAGCCAATGGCATATCCTATCAATGAGGCTGTAACCATGCTCACAGAGGTATCCTGGAAAGCACCTCGCTCAAAGGCAATGGATACAATTGAATCAGCCGTCAAGCATGTCACTATTGTGATAGGAAGCATAATGCAAATCATTATGTTGATAGCCTTTTTCATTGTATCTATCAGCTTATCAAAATCATTGCTAGATGCATATATTGAGAAATTTACATATAACACATCCACAAGATTGTTAATAAGAAGGAATGTGACAAACTCCTCCAATGTAACTGCATAAGCAAGAGCTGCTGGGCCATCATCACTAATAGCTGTAGAAAGAGAATTGTCTACAATCTTATTAATCTGGGCCACGGAACTTCCAATAAATAGTGGAAGAGCTGTAATCAATAAAGTCTTTATCTCAGGCACGTCCTTAAATTTTACAAAAGAAAGTTTAAAGTGACGACGCCCTCTAATTAAAAGCAATGTTCCAAAGCAAATATAACTTGCATATTGGGCAATAACAAGAACATCTACGCCCTTCATGGAGCTAAGAATAACACAGCATAAAATCGTAACTATACTTGTAATGGCCGACTCAGTTCTGCTAATAACGAAATCTTTGTTAGCATCCATAACCGAGCTCCACACAAGTGTAACTACGGCAAATAAAAAGAAGGGATAACATATTCTTAAATATGTTTGTAATTGTTCAATTTTCTCTGGATCATTTGCCCATCCCACTGAAGCCACAGTCGAAATCAGTGGAGTAAATACGTATGCTAAAACTGTAACAATAATTACTATTGGAACTAGCAATTCCAGACAAGCACTAATTACTTTTGAAGCAGCATCTCTGCCCTTATTTACCAAAGTATGTGTATATATACTGACTAGTGATAAAGTAATGGCTCTGATAAACGCTGAAGAAAGTGTCCCTACAAAACCAAATGCTACAAAATATGCAGATGTATCTAAATTGGTTCCAAAATAATAAGCTATTACAGCTTGTTTAACAAATCCAAGTACTTTAAAAAACATGGATAATATCGTGATTACGATCGTGGTACTCACAATACTTTTTGTCTGTTTACTCATATTCTCTACCTATTCTTTTCCTTCATAAGCCATATAAGTATAACTCTTGAATCTCTGAAAAGCTAGTTTATTATCAAATACCACGAGGCTACTAGAGCTACTTGTTTATGTAATATTACATAAACAAGTTTTGGTATTGAAAAAATGAGTCATGCCAAGCATGACCCATTTGAATTTAAAGATTATTATTTATCCCACTTCTCTAACATCTCGCGTACGTAGTCAGTAGTCATAATCTTGTCTACTGTGCCCTGAACATCAAGACGGTTTGTGTTGTGAGAAGTGTATGCGTCGTTTGCCATAGTGTTAACCTGGCCATCAACGAAGAACTTGTCATAGTTAAGGTCACGTCCATCAGGAAGAACGCGGTAGTAGTTGCCCATGTCAACTGAGCGAACGCACTCTTCGTTTGTCATAAGTGTCTCGAAAAGCTTCTCGCCGTGACGAGTACCGATGATTTTTGTGCCTGTATCTCCAAAGAGCTGCTGAACAGCCTTAGCAAGGTCGCCGATTGTAGAGGCATCTGCCTTCTGAACGAAAAGATCACCAGGCTCACCGTGCTCGAATGCGAACATAACAAGCGCAACTGCCTCATCAAGATTCATAAGGAAACGAGTCATGTTAGGGTCAGTGATTGTAATAGGATTTCCTGCCTTAATCTGGTCGATGAAAAGTGGAATAACTGAACCACGAGAGCACATTACATTACCATAACGTGTACAGCAGATTGTAGTCTTGCCTGCAGCTACACGAGCATTTGCTCCGATAACTTTCTCCATCATAGCCTTTGAAATACCCATTGCATTGATTGGGTAAGCAGCCTTGTCAGTTGAAAGACATACAACTCTCTGAACGCCAGCGTCAACAGCTGCATGAAGCACATTATCAGTACCCTCTACATTTGTACGAACAGCTTCCATTGGGAAGAACTCGCATGAAGGAACCTGCTTAAGTGCTGCTGCATGGAAAATGAAATCAACACCTGGCATAGCATCCTGAACTGAGCGCATATTTCTAACATCACCGATGTAGAACTTTACCTTGCCAGCAAGGTCTGGGTGCTCAGCCTGAAGCTGATGTCTCATATCATCCTGCTTTTTCTCATCACGTGAGAAAATACGGATTTCTTTTAAATCAGAATCCAAAAAATGCTTAAGTACAGTAGAACCAAAAGAACCTGTACCTCCTGTTATCATAAGAGTCTTGTCTTTAAATAATTCACAATTCATCTTCTTAATCTCCTAATCCGCTAGTTACTCTCTCAGCCCTACGCTCCCGCAGGCCACCTCCCATACTCGGGTAAGGAAACCTTCCCGCCCGGTGTGGGCCCCTTCCTTACCCGGCATGGGGCCGTCTCCGTTCCACTACGGTCGGTGCTGGGCGAATGTCCACCGGACATTCAGCACCCTGCTCGCGCTCACCTAGCTAAAATACTAACTAGCTCATATAAAAATATTATTTACAACATTCTAACCGTCGGCACAGCGCCACGAGTCGTCGGCCAGTGGGCCTCCTGATATTCAAAACCTTCGCAAGCTCGGTTTTAAATATCACGTCGCCATACCATTCTGTTGACTACGTTAGTGTAGCTCTGGATGATTTTGACTACCTTTGTGGAAACATTTTCCTCTACGTAGTCAGGTACTGGAATGCCAAGGTCACCATTTTCGTTCATTTCTACTGCGGTGTCAACTGCCTGTAAAAGTGACTTCTCATCGATGCCGGCCAGCACGAAGCAAGCCTTATCAAGTGCCTCTGGACGCTCAGTTGATGTGCGGATGCACACAGCTGGGAATGGTCTGCCAATGCTTGTAAAGAAGCTTGATTCCTCTGGGAGTGTTCCCGAATCTGAAATCACTGCAAATGCATTCATCTGCAAATGATTGTAGTCGTGGAAACCAAGTGGCTCATGCATCTTAACTCTAGGGTCAAGCTTGAAGCCTGATTCCTCAAGACGCTTTCTAGAGCGTGGATGACAGCTGTAAAGAATTGGCATGTCATATTTCTCAGCCAGCTTATTAATAGCTGTAAACAGGCTGGTGAAATTCTTTTCTGTATCGATGTTCTCCTCGCGGTGTGCTGAGAGAAGCATGTATTTTTTAGGCTCAAGTCCAAGCTTTGTAAGGACTCCAGATGCCTCGATTGACTCAAGATTCTCGTGGAGAACTTCTGCCATTGGAGAACCAGTTACATAGGTGCGCTCCTTAGGGAGTCCACACTCTGCCAAGTAGCGGCGAGCGTGCTCTGAGTATGCCAAATTAACATCAGAAATTATATCAACTATACGGCGGTTAGTCTCCTCTGGAAGGCATTCGTCCTTGCATCTGTTTCCTGCTTCCATGTGGAAGATAGGAATGTGAAGACGCTTTGCAGAAATAGCTGCAAGACATGAATTGGTATCACCCAAAACTAAAAGTGCATCTGGCTGAATCTCCACCATGAGCTCGTAAGATTTTGCAATGATATTACCAATTGTCTGACCAAGATTATCGCCTACTGCATCCATGTAGACCTCAGGATCATCAAGCTGCAAATCCTTGAAGAATACACCGTTAAGATTGTAATCATAATTCTGGCCAGTGTGAGCAAGCACACAGTCAAAATACTTGCGGCACTTTTTAATAACCGCAGCAAGTCTAATAATCTCAGGACGTGTCCCTACTATTATTAGTAACTTAAGTTTTCCATTATTCTTAAACATTCAATACTCCAAATCCGCTGGTTACAGCTACAAGCCTGAGTATTTCTCCGCTCGACTAACACGTCTCGCTCAAGAAATCTCAGAGCTTGATGCTTACCAGCTCATTAAAATTATTAAATACACTATACTATCTCATAGTAGGTATCTGGGCGGTTGGGTTCCAACTGTTCATTGGCCCACATAAGTGTAACCAAATCCTGAGAGTCAGAAAGATTGATAATGTTGTGAGTGTATCCAGGGAGCATGTGCACTGCCTGAATCTTCTCACCTGACACCTCATACTCAATAACTGGGAATGGATTGCCATCTACATCTAATCCTACACGGCGCTGCTGAATCAAGCCGTGGCCTGAAACAACGATGAAAAATTCCCACTTAGTATGGTGCCAATGCTGGCCCTTTGTAATGCCAGGCTTGGAAATATTAACAGAGAACTGACCGTGGTCAGCTGTCTTTAAAAGCTCTGTAAACGAACCTCTATTATCCACATTCATTTTCAAATCAAAGCATGCCTTGTCCTTTGGCAAATAGCTAAGATATGTGCTGTAAAGCTTTTTCGCAAATGAGCCATTTGGAATGGCTGGCATCTGCAGAGTCTTTGGCTGAGCAACAAAGCTATCAAGAAGCTCAACAATCTCTCCCAATGTAACATGGTGAGTAACTGGAACGAAGCAATACTTGCCTGCTGTGTCAGGAACAACCTGTCCCTCATCATCGAAATCACATCGATGCTCATCACCTCTTAAGGCATCCACCATCTCATTTACCAAATCGTCTATATATACAAGCTCAAGCTCTGTAGTCGGATCATTGACTGTAATCTCTAAATCATTGGCCTTGTTGTTGCAGAAAGTAGCAACTGCTGAGTTGTAATTAGGTCTGCACCATTTACCAAAAAGATTAGGGAAACGGTACACCAAAACCTTTGCCCCGGTCTCCTGCTCATATTTAAAGAAAAGCTCCTCACCTGCAAGCTTGCTCTGTCCGTACTCACTGCCTGCGTAGCGGCCAAGAAGTGTGGCCTGGATAGAGGATGAAATCATAACAGGGCATGTATTACCATGCTTTTTAAGTGTATCTAAAAGTGTGCTGGCAAATCCAAAATTGCCTGCCATGAATTCACTATTGTCCTTTGGACGATTGACACCTGCAAGATTGAAAACAAAATCGCAGTCGCTGCAATAGCGGTCAAGCTCCTCTGGAGTTGAATCCATATCATATTCATAAATAACAAGCTCATCAGTGTCGATGCCGTGGAAACGGTCTCTACCGTCAGCGGCGCACTTAAGAGTCTCAACTAAATTTTTCCCAACAAATCCGGCTGCACCGGTAATCAGAATCTTCAATTTTTCTCTCCTGTCATAGCGCCAAATAAATATAGGCGCACATAATCTGTTTAATTATAGCACAATAAAAAAACAAGTACACCCCCGGTATACTTGTTTTAATGTTACTATGTTTTAAATCTATCCCAGATTCAGAGCATCCATAATACGCTGCAATAAAGTCTTGCTACGTCTTTTATAGGTAAACTTCATGGTGGAATACTTGGAAAGTGGATCTGCGTTGGCGTCCATCTTCTCACAGAAAATATTCATCCAAACCACATCCTCGTCCTTGCCCTGGAAATCATCAAACGTCAGCTCTTGACTCTTCAGCCCGTCCGAACGCTTTTTAATATTGATAAGTCGCTGATAGGTCACATCCCACTCAGGAATCGCCTCTCTAGCCTCAGTTACTGCCTCTTTCATGCGCTTAATGTATTCGGTAACTCCATGCTCCTGCACATTAAATCGCTCGCAAAGTATCTCGTCGAATATTTTATACTCATCAAAGAAGCGCTCATTTGTTTTTCGTGTTTGTCCCCTAATACTTGAACCTGCCATAACTTTCCCCTCTCAGTTACATTCAGCTAAAAATGTGTCCATAACTCCAATTCCAAACACTAATCATCTATTCAATTATCTCTATTAATTATATCGTAAAAAAATCTGTTATGGTGTATATCCATAATTATTTCATAGAATTATATCGTCTATACGGTAATGCTACTCATCCTTGCCTGATAATCTAAGGACGCTGATGGCTCCACTTACAGCCAGGCCAATGAACCAGTAGAACTGGAAAATAAATGCATCCGACTCTATGAAATAATAAACATTAAACAGCACAAAGGCTGAAATCAAAAGTGTCTTAGTAAAAATTCCCACCGCCTTGTTAAGAGCAAGCTGTATGGTGTCCTTAATTGTAAGGCCGAAGAAAATCAAAATCGGAATAAGAACCATGATTCCTGATTCACGGCCATAGTCAAGCCACATGTTGCCACTGGTATCAAGCTCTAATACAGTAAAATTAAAATTACCCCAGTGCTGAACAACCATCAAGTGAACAGCCTCTTTGAAAGCTTCGAAGCGAATATCTCCTACGTATATACGAATTGCAATTAGTGCTATAACAACAAAAACACCCAGCAATACAAAATGCTTAATCTTATTCACTCTCTCATTTTTAGCTGCAAGCTTGTAAAAGGCAAATGCTAAAAATGCTACCACTATAGAAACAAGCGGAATAAATGAAAATAGGAATGTATTTTTGCTACTAAACTCACCATCTCTAAATGCCAAGAAGTAGTAGCCCATTCTGGCTATAATCTGATTCCCCTGAGTAAGGCGATAATTCATAATGCCATAAACGGTCATGCCGATTGAAACAGCAATAAGTGAAAGCACCGCTCTCTCAGAAGATGTAAACACACCTGCTGTCTTCTCAGCTGTAGGGTTAGCCACCTCCGCCATAACAGAACCCTCTGGTGTGATTTTGGTGACAGTCTTAGTCTTTTTAGTAGGGCGCACTGCCACAACAAATTTTCCAAAAAGGTACATAAGTACTGGCATGGCAAGTGTAGTAGGTACCTTCCAAGCCTTACCAGTGTGCTGGTCAAGCATAGCCTTCACTACAAATCCCTCAAAGAGAAAAAGCATACCTAAATCAAATGGAATCCTAGTTAAATAAATGCTGCGGGCAATGATAAAAATCCCTGCAATTATCATAACTCTCACATTTGTAAGAATGCCGTAGTATAGTCCATAGTGGACTAGCACCAGGCAAAGTATGAGAAACAATCCATTTTTTATATTCGTTTTTGATTTCAAGTAATTTTTAATATCTGTAATCACTACATATTCTCCAAAAATTAATATATCCCATTATAAAACACTGATGGCCTATGTCAAAGTGATTGGATATATGTATCCATACAAGCAAGGCGAGCTAACACGTAGTTTTCAAAATCCAAAAGTCCCACAGTCGGGTCGTGATAGTTGCCATCTGGCCAGCGATTCATAGTACGAGTAAATGCCCCTGAGCCGTAAATATCAGATTCATAATCTGAAATCATGGCACTAATATTTTCATCGGACCAAAGCCCTGACCTAAGCTGTAAATAACGGTCTCTCACCTGAGATGTTATCTCAGGGTCTCCTGATTGCATGAGGAAGTAGACGGTAGACCACTCCATAGGAAGGTCATAGTCCGGTGCATTAAAATATGAAGAAATACCGTGGCTTCCCTCTCCATCCACATACCTATTTCCAAATGTCTGATCCATATCCCATGGGGCAAAAAGTAGCTTATAGCCATCTATGCCAGCGTCGGAATTTTTGGTAGCAGTGTAGAGATTTTTCACTCCCGTGCCGTAAACATTGTCCACCGCCTGAGTCAGCTTGTAAAAAAGCCACAGGTCAATGGAATTATCCATATCGGAAGTAGCCCTGATTTTATCAGGCTCTCCTGAGTATGCCATCTCAAAGTAGAGGTTATGGAGCTGCACAAATGAACCAGCATCTCCCTCCTGAACCGAATAGCCTGGCAAAATGTAGATACCGCCTGAGCCATCCTCGTACTCGCTGTACTCTAGGTCAATTGAATACTCAGAGCCTGCCCAATCCTTTTTCTTGAAAAGAGTCTCATCGTCCTTTAACTTAAATTCCTTGTCATCGATTGGGTATGTAAGAGCATACAGTCCGTGATATCTGCCATTTATAAATAGCTCCAAAAATCTATATTCATTGGAAACAGGGGCATTCCATTCGTTGTCCCCTGCGGCCATATCATGCCACAAATTCATGCAAAATACTGTTCTGATTTTCTCATAATCAGAGTAGGCTGCAAATAAAATCCAGTCATCATCTTCTCGCAGTCCCAACAAATCTGCCTTGGATTTAGAATTCATTTTCCCAGAATCCTCAAGTAGTGACATGCGATAGCTTTTCTGTGGGGCATCGATTGTGGTGCCTCCACGCATGTGGATTTTGGCTGACTTGTGAATACTGCGGCTAGGTCCATCAAAATCATCACTGTTGTCATATAAATCCATGAAAACAGGTGCGTAATCATAGATGGCATAGGTCTCATCCAGGCCCAGCTCATCAATAGTCTCAGCGGAAATAGAAATATTCATCACTGGAAGTGTGGTAAATACCAAATCAGAAACACTGACAGAATCAGCTGTGTACAACACCAGCTTCATAGTCTCCCCAGGGTAGATAGCCACCCTAGGACTTTTGGCCAAAAGCATATCTCTAGTAGATGCGCCTGCATCTGCCAAAGTGATAAATGGAGTATAGCCATCCTCACCAGTAACGGAGTAATAAAAAGTGTTGTCTACAAAGTCGTAAATTAGCTTTTCATCATTAAAATAAATATCAGTCACAAGAGGTGTGTCACTTGTGACTCTCTCACTGTAGGCTGTAAAATCCCTGTCGCTAAGCTGAATCTTGTCCCAATAAAAACCACCGTGAAGTCTGTTATCGATAAAAAGAACAGCCACAAGCCCAAGACATGCAATCACAAGCAGCAATATTGATTTTATTATCTTTGAATTTTTATAAATCGATTGTTCCATAAAATACCTAATTAAAGTGCCTCAATATATGCGTCCATGCATGCAAGTCGTGCCAGCACATAAGATTTAAATTCTGATAGCCCAACACTTGGGTCATTGTAAGAGCCCGACATGTATTTGGCCTGTGTGCGGGCAAATGCTCCCGAGCCATAAATGTCAGCCTCGTACTCATCAAGCATTGCCATAACATTCTCATCTGACCATGCGTCTGCCCTAAGCTCATGGTAGCGAGCCTTAATCTCCTCATTGATAGTGGCATCACCGATTGCCATAAGGCGATAGACTGTGCCCCACTCTAGCGGCAAATCGTAATCAGGTCTACTGTACTGACCCTCGGCTGCCTCTGACACATATCTCCAGGTCTGGTCCATGTCCCATGGTGTGAAAAGGAGCTCGTGGCCCTCAATTCCCTGACCTGAATTTTTAACGGTCACGTACATATTTTTAACATTGCCACCGTATACATTATCAACCGCCTGAGTCAACTTATACAGAAGCCACAGGTCGATGGAATTATCCATATCGGAGGTCATCCTGACAACATTTGGGTCAGGAGAATAATTCATATTTATATAAAGCTGAAGCAAAGTGTTGTAGTCTGCTGCATCTCCATATTTTATAGAATAGCCAGGTAGCACATTGGCTCCGCCGGAACCGTCCGGATACCCCTCGTATGTAAGGTCCAGGTCATACTCACTCATGGTCCAGTCCTTTTTCTTGAAGGTACTCTCACCCTCGCCAGTGCCTAGCTCCTTGGCATCGATTCTGTAGCAGAGGGCATACAGTCCATGATAGTGTCCATTGAAAAACAGCTCGATATATTTGTACTGGGTAGAGTTGTTTACTCGCCACTCATTGTGGTCAGTGCAAGACTCGTACCACAGATTCATGGAGAAAACATTTCTCACCTTTTCGTAATCACGATATGATGCAGATAAAACCCAGTCGTCATCCTTGCGAAGTCCTAAGAGATTTTCTTTTCTATTTTCTCCCTCGAAATCATTTTTATCTGCTAAGAGACTAAAACGATAACCCTTCAGAGGGTAGCCTGCAGTAGACTGGCCGTGACGTCTGATTTTCGCATCTGAAATAGTAGCACGGCTCACATCATCAAAATCTGCTCGATTGTCAAAAACATAAACTGTGCTTCCTGTATAGGAAATTATGTCAAATGTATCATCAAGCCCCTGCTCTGCCACAGTGGCCTCATCTATTCCCACATTCATCACTGGAAGTGTGGTGCATACAAGATTTGAAATGCTAAAACTTTCCTTATTATAAATAATAAGTTCTATTGGCTGATTAGCTGCAACAAGCTCTGGAGAAATCTCCGGCCCATGAAGCGCCACATTTATCCCTTCATCACTTAGGGCCTCTGGACAGAAGGCTGTATCAGAATTCTCCACTAGAGAATAATAAAAACTGTTAGTGTCGCTGTCGTAAATGAGATTCTGTCCATCAAAGGAAACATTGATAGTCAGAGGCTGCTCACTTGGCTGACGGCTAGATACAATACTCTGGTACTGCCCATCATCTATGTATAACTCATTAGAATGAATCACTGCAATATCGCTTTTGTGGGTGATTAAAACCACGGCAGCAATTATCAGTGAAATCCCAATAATTAATATTGAGGTTAATTTTTTCTTAGTCATTTATTTAAATAGATTGCCTTTCAAAATACTTATGTATTATTATAGCAATATCGAGTTTTGAAACAATAATAATTAGTGAGGATATAAAATTGGAATATCGCCATGAATTGAAATTTCTGGTGTCCGATTTGACTATCGAAAAGCTGAGATACAGGTTGGCGCCATTTATGGACAATGACGAGCATCAACAAGGTGAATTTTACACCATCAGAAGCCTGTACTTCGACGATTATTTCGATAGTTGCTTGAACGAAAATCTAGCGGGCACCGATGATCGATTTAAATATAGAATCCGTTATTACAGTGGCAATTTAGACTACATTAATCTTGAGAAAAAATACAAAAAGCGCGGCATGACTAAAAAAGAGGCTGAGGCCCTTGAGATTAATCAGGTTAAAAGCTATATAACCGGTGACTCAGACGTGACAAAGGGACGTCTTACCACAGAGCTTTTTGCAGCCAGTATGAAATCCGGGATGCAGCCAAAATGCATAGTCGAATATGACAGATGTGCATTTGTAGAGCCAGTTGGCAATGTGCGAATCACATTTGACATGAACTTGCGAGGCAGCACTGAGGTGGAGAGATTCCTGGAATCTGACGTGGAATTTGCCCTTCCAGTTATGGAGCCTGGCATGCACATCTTAGAGGTTAAATACGACGAGTTTTTACCACGTCATATTTTACAGCTAGTTGATATTAACAGTTTACAGAGACAATCATTTTCAAAATACGCAATAGTAAGAGAGGTATTATCATGAGTTTTTCAGATATTATTAAGAAATCAGTTCTTGAAAGTTTTTCTTCTGCTGATATGTCAGCAAAATATGTTTCAGTTGTTTTAATCGAGACATTCCTAATTGCACTTTACATTTTCATGGTGTATCGCTTCATCACAAGAAGCAGCTTCTACAATAAGAACTACGCCATCTCAATGGCAATCATTTCAGAGATCACAGCAGGAATCATCCTTGCAATGCAGTCAAATCTTGTTATTTCACTTGGTATGGTCGGTGCTCTTTCAATCGTAAGATTTAGAACTGCCATCAAAGAGCCAATGGATTTGCTATTCCTATTTTGGTCAATAGGCACTGGTATCATATGCGGCGCAGGCCTCTTCTCACTTGGCGTTTTAATTGCAGTATTTGTCACAATCGGAATCGTGCTTTTAAACCTTGTTCCAGCTTTCTCAGCACCACAGCTTTTGATTTTAAAGATAAATGATTCTGCTGCAGAAAAGCAGGCATTGGATGTTGTTAAGAAAAATGCATCTAGCTTCAAGGTAGACTCAAAGTCAGCTACAAGCTCAGCTGTAACCCTCATCATAGAGGTTAAGACAAAGTCTGGCAGCGACATGGTTAATGAACTTGTAAGCCTTGGCAATGTAATATCTGCAACTCTCATGGAACATGAGGGCGAGGTTAAGAACTAGCCTAGTCACATAGTCCTAGCCAATTATCAATAATTTGGTTCCAGAATTTGATTCGCGATTTTTCTCCATGTAAAGTCGTCTTGATTACATCACTTACGTGTACTACTTGTTATTTGATTCTTTTTACACGTAGTTTTTACTGATGCATCTGGTGCCTACTACGTGTGTAATCTATCTTTTTAGCTCTTTACACGTAGTTTTTACTGCAAAATTGGTTCATGGTTGCATCTTACTTGCTTACACCTACGTGTAAGCAGTAGATTTTTAACTGTGTCTCACGTAATGTGCTGAAATTCATCGCAAAATAATACGTGCAATATTTCAAAAAAAGCCCTGTGCACACGTAGCACAGGGCATTTCTATATTACTCATTACTACCATTTCTCGGCATCACCAAAATACACAACATCAGCATTCTCTCCGTTAAATGTTTTAGTATTAAACATGGCGATGGTACCGCTAAACTCAGAGCCTCCTCCTATTGCGTTTCCATCTTTATCCAAAACCATGCCAGTGGTCTGTATCCATCTATTAATTATCAGCGGTTGTATATATTTTTAAAGAAAACTGTATCTGCATTTTCTCCATCATAGCTCTTCGCCCACAATTGAACGCTTTTCCCCCAGTTTTCCTCCTCATCACCGCCAATTATTTTACCGTCTTTATCTAAAACATATCCATAACCATGCGGACAAACATCCGGATTGAAATCATAATCTGAAGAATATTCAACCTCTATGCAATAATATCCACTATCTTGTTTCAACTCAGTACTTATTTCATATGGTACATATTCTTTATCTGATGGCTCTACAGTAAAATTATTCCATCTAATATTTCCTGATGGCTCATCGTTTTCACAATCATATTTTACGGCAATTGTATTATTAGGTCCTAATTCGATATCCGATTCCAATATATCCACAGCCACTTCGCCAGCTGCATCTTCTGCAAATCCTTCGCAAGAAAATTTTACAGGTGCATCTGTAACATTTGTATAAGCCACAACTAAAATGTTATTAAGGCTATCCTGTTTATCATAAAACTTGGTTTCAGAAATAACTATTCCATTATTATCTGGTGCAGAGTAAACTACATCCCAATTTACTTTTTTATAATTGGTATTTAAGGCATCTAGTTTCGATTTAGTCTCATCAGATAGAGGATTTTCTGCTGCAGTTTTTTCTCCAAATGCTGCGGCCTCCTCGGAATCCCCTTCCTGCTTAACCTCTCCTATCTCCACTGAGCTATCATTTGCTCCGTCAGTCTTTGAATTACCGCAACCTACTAAGATTGTTGCTGCTATCGCAAGGCACAAATACTTCTTTTTGCTACTCATTATTTCGCTCCTTTATAAATAATTATTTAATAGTGGTCTGTATCCATCTATTAATTTTCAGCGGTTGTATATATTTTTAAAGAAAACTATATCTGCATTTTATGCGTATAGAATCCAAATTCTTGTAATCTTGCCGTTTTCAACAGAAAAGTCAACGCTTGGACATCCTGGAATTGGATTATTTATAGCATCCTGCAATATTTCTATCATCTCGTCGGCATTTGAATTAGCCTGAAACTCGCTGTCTACACCTATAATTCCATACTCTATTTCATCTGCATTACCAGATATTGTAAAGTTAGGAATAATCGGTATTCCACGGCGGTTGACCGGTAAACCTTCAATTAGTCCTTCATAATCATACACAGTTTCAAATGTCACAGAAATCACTCCATTTTCATTAGAAGCAGACAGAATTTGATCTGTAGATGAAGAGTAGATACTATCAGGTAACTGAGAAACCTCTAACCCTGAAAATGCAGCTAATTGCTCCTGATATTTTGCCTCGTGGACATCAATAATTGCGCCTACAACTCCTGTAATATCTACGCCTTCCTTGCCTGCATTTGTAGTTGCCATTGTATAAATCCAATCAGTATCGTCGAACATCCAAGAAGCTAAATCTACAGTTTTATCATCTGTATGCCCTCTATTAATGCCAACTACATATTCTCCAAATTTTTTGTCATAATTATAATCCCAATCACAGTCAATGCCTAAAATACTACGATCTGGGCGTTCACCTTCCATCATTCTCAGCACATAATCTACACCTGATTCTGTAAATTCAACTTGGCCTATGTGATTTTTTGTATCCACTGTATACTTAACATTCTCAATGCCCTCTGGAGCATCAAATTCCATTCCAAGTTTCTTGGCATACTCATCTGCTAATGAACTTATAATTTCAGGAGTCTGCTTTTCAGCCTCATCATCTGTCTTGCTCCCGCAAGCGGTACCAGTCATCATTATTCCCGCTATGACCAGTGCCAGTAATCTATTTTTTCTCATGATTAATTCTCCATATCATTTATGCTATCCAACTATTCTACCGGTTCAATTACAATCTCTTCACCATCTTCAAGTCTAAATGGTTTTCTCAAACTCTCCTTCAGTTCATCTAGACTGCTGTAACCAAAGTACTTCAGTCCATCCGCTTCTGTAATTCCACCGTAGTCGTGACATGTTACATCAGACACCTCACTTTTTATAGGATAAACGTTATACCAAAATAAAATTGCATAGGTTGTTACCTCTGTATGCTGGCTATAATGTAATTCGTATATAAATCCAACTATATTTTTGTTGTTTTCAAAATGACAAGGAGCCACTGTCCTGCCCACTAATTTGTATGAATCGAAGTTAAGATGTTTATCCCAGTTGTCGTCATCGTACATAAATTTACTATAGGACGGATTTGTGCATGGACAGTCTTTTGCTTGTATATATTCAACTGTCTTTTCTGACACAAATGTCATATTTGCCAGATAGTCTGCATCTATCTGATCGAAGGAGGTTACACATTCTACATCCAAAGGCTTACCAGAGCCTTGTGTTTTGGAATCCTTCTCTTTTACAGATAAATCCTTTTCGGCTACTGTTTCTTGTTCAGCAACCTCTTCTTCTTTTACCTTATTGTCTCCACAGGCCATAAAAACCGATGACAGGCATAGACACAAGGCCAAAAATTTCATTGATTTCTTTTTCATTAAATATTCTCACCTTTTCCTTTCTGCATTTATTTATTGGTGTTTGAAACCTCTGCTGCACTTTTTTTATTGATAGACCAAACAAATCCTTAAATTCTACTGTATTTAACATAAAATATCCCTCTTATCCACAATAATAATTTAAAAAACAAAATCGTTTTTTTCCATTTTCTGTAAAAATTTTTAAATGGTCCTAGGGGACGGGGTTTGTGGATCATTATTCTTTTCCATATAAAAAATGCCTGACTGCACATTTGCAGCCAGGCTTAACTTTTACATGTTTTATCTATGTACTATATTATTTTCAATATACTTTTAGAAATGGGCCTTAAATAAATTTACAAAATATGCTACATCTGCGTTTTCTCCACCAAATGATTCTACTCCATAAAACTCCACTTTATCTCCCGATGATTCAATCGCACCAGCAAGGATATTGCCATCCTTATCCAAAACATATCCATATCCATTAGTACCAACATGACTCATATTTACATCTGCAGTAATAGTTGCTTGAATATAGTACTCACCACTAGGATTTTTCCCTAACTCGCTAGTCATTTCCCAAGGAACATATTCTTCAGTCCCTGCTTCTACGTTAAAGCTATTCCATTTGATTTCTCCTGAAGGTTCTGCATTATCAAATTCTAAGTTTCTAACAATTGTACACTGAGGGCCTAACTCTACATCCGATTCTAGAAGATCCTGAACGACATCACCTTCTGTGTTTTCCGCAAATCCCTCAAAAGACAACTTAACACCTTCATCAGTTAAATTAGTAAAAGCAACTACCAAATAATTGCGATTATCATCAAAATATGATGTTTCAGATACAATAACACCTTCATTATTGGATGGCGCATATGCAATCTGCCAGTTTACTTTGGAATAGTCTGTTGATAATGCCTCTAACTTTCCTTGCATTTCTGAAGAGATAGGATACTCTGCTGCAACTCCTGCTCCAAAAGCCACCGTTTCATCAGCTTCAGGTACATTATCATCTCCTTCTGGTTCATCATCTAAAATTCCTTCCTCGAAAGAATCATTTCCACCATTAGAAGATCCACCCTTGTCTCCACAGGCTGCAAAAGATACTACTGTACCTATAATAGCCATTGATAACCATATTAATTTCATCTTTTTCATTTTTCTATTCTCCTTTTGTGTAGTACAAATTAACAATCATCACAAACAGATAAAGTAATTATACACTACCCCCCCCGTTAAGTTTCAACTACTTTTCCCAATAAAACTGCACATATAATGGGCCTAGGGGGACGGGGTTTGTAGTCCATAAAATATATATCTTATTCTTTACTATGTAAAAAAGTGTCACGGCGTAAGCCGCGACACTTTTTCTCCATTATGTATCTAACTGATAGTAATACTCTCCTAATAGTTTTTTAAGAAAGTATATCGCATATGTAAATAGTCTTATATTTATAGAATTTTTTACCAATTCACTTTATATCCATTTACATAATATACAACATCAACCTCTTCTCCGCCAAAGGATTTAATATTAAACTCCACCTTATTATTAAGGAACTCTTCTCCACCTACAATAATATTTCCGAGATTATCCAAAACAAATCCATAGCCTTTATCTGCACCATATTCAAGTCTAGTTTCAGAATCGATTATAGATTCTATATAATAATTCTCACTATTATCTTTCTTTAATTCGCTTGTAATTTCAAAAGGTATGTATTCCTCGCTCGAAGCTTCTACCGTAAAGCTATTCCACTTTATCTCTCCTGAAGGTTCTGCTTCATTTAACAGATAGTCACGTGCAATAGTATTTTGGGGACCAATTTCAACATTATCCTCTAAGATATCAAATACAACCTCACCACCAGTATTTTCGGCATATCCTTCGAATGATATTTTAACTCCTGCATCTGAAAGATTTGTATAGGCTACAACAAGATGATTACGACCTTCGTAATTATATTTTGTTTCAGAAACAATAATAGCATCATTATCTGCTGGTGCATAAGCAACCTGCCAATTTACTTTTTTATAATTACTATCCAAAGCATCTAACTGGCTCTGCATTGCTGAAGAGATAGGATACTCTGCTGCAACTCCTGCTCCAAAAGCTACCTCTTCATCAGCTTCAGGTACATTGTCATCTCCTTCTGGCTCATCATCTAAAATACCTTCCTCGAAAGAATCATTTCCACCATCAGAAGATCCACCCTTGTCTCCACAGGCTGCAAAAGATACTACTGTACCTATAATAGCCATTGATAACCATACTAATTTCATCTTTTTCATTTTACTATTCTCCTTTGGTTTCATTTATTTTAAGCTTTCTTTATAGTTCAATTTCTATTTTGAAATTAGCTATTCGCCTTCTCCATAATAAGTATCACCCGTTGAATATAAAACTGAAAATTTTCTACCTGGGATATTTTCTATTCTAAAGGTGTACTCACCTTCTTGTGGCTTAGCTATGTTAACAACTATCTGATTGTCTTTCTCCTCATAGCTGACTTCTTCTCCATCTGGAGGTGTGACGAATAAATATGCCTGTTCACTATTCTCGAGTGGTGTAACATTAACCACTGCACAGAATGCCTCATCTCCTACTATATTATAAGTCCAAGTCGCCGTGTTTCCACTTGCAACCTCAGGGACTTGGTCGTCACCTTCCGGCTCATCTTCTTCTGCCGTTATTGCTTCCTCATCAACTGGCTGCGAAGGGTCAAATATTACTTGTCCCATTTCATTGTATTGAATCAATGGCACATTCCAATCAATATTTTTATCATATGGCTTACCATTGTAGATTGCAACATCATTATCATCTACATATCTAAACAGCGCCTCACCATTTAAGTAATAGTAGCCTGTGCACAACCACTCTGGAATCTCAACTGAAATACAGCTCGAATGTAAGAAACTATATCCTTTACACTCAAAATCCTCAAACTCAGTAAATGTATGCTGATTAGATGTAAGCATATAATCCTGATAATATGTACCTGTGTATAACTCACACACGTACTGTTTATTTTTCTTTAATCCAGTAATTATTCCCGACGCAGATATGTTGTTTTCATCAACTGAAACGCCTCCAACTTTATCAAAATAAAGCCTCTCGACATTTAGCCCATCCAATTCACCAGCATCACTCTTAATATTAACATATTCATCAATATCACCATCATAGCCACTAATATAATAATGACCATCATCTGGTGCCAGGGAAGTAACACCTATTGAATATCCATTTTCATATAATCGCAAGAAATCAAATGCCTCAGGAATACCTTTCTTGCTCTTATATAATAACATATCTGAACTGGTCAAAGTAGGAATCAATCCATCTTTAGAAGAATCCACCCAAACAGTGTAATTAGCTTCTCCATCGTCTTTGTCTTCATAATCGATATTGGATCTTTCTTCTGGGCATAGAATAAATTCATTATCTTTTGCGTTTATCTTTTTACCCTTGCAATTCTTCCAGATATAGAAACATTCATCTTCCAATTCTTCAACATTATTTATTACTTCTATGCTACCGTCTCCAGCCGCCTGGGCTTCTCCAGCATCTAGTATTCCCGTTTGAGACAATACTACACTGGCAATCATTAATACTGATGCTACAATGATTATTATGATTAGAATCTTTTTTTGCATTTTATGAACTCCTTATCATAAACTCGTTCTTATACTCAGCATTTGCATAATTTATCCTACGTCTAGCAGAAGCTAGTATTTCAATAGGAACTGAATCTAATGGCTTTTTTTCTAGTATCAAACATATGGCATTGGCAATTAATCCCATTTTCATATTCGCAAAATAGAGATATTTCTTCTTTTCGAATGCTCTGCCATACCGCTTTAAAAGCTGTTTTGCTGTATCTATTTCAAAACATGTGAAACCCATTTTTAGCATATCTGTTTCACATACATCAGATTCTATTAAGTCGGCACAATACAGCGAATGAAAAATATAAAACTCATATTGCACCAACAAATATTTATAAGCCATAATCTCATTTGGATTTCCATAATTTATAAATGGCTTTATTTCATTTTTAATTGCAAGATTGTTTTCTCCATTAAATAATATGTCTCGTCGTTTTAGTCTTTCAAAAACACTCACATAATCAATTTGCATGGATTATCTCCTAAAATAGACTCTGTTGTTGAACCAACGCTCCAACTGTATGATGAACCGAATTATTTACCTTATATGTTTTCAGTCCAAACATTACCATTGCAAATACTATAAATGTAACTATTAATACAATTACTACTATGAGACTTCTTCTCTGACCCTCTGGGGTAGCTGATACCTCTCTCTTCTTCTGAATTTCGGCCTCATTCTTTAATTTCACAGCCTCTTCCTTCATTAGGCTGATATCTTCTGTAGAACTAAAGTTCAAATACTTTTTAGGTTTAAAAAATAACAATTTTAAATATCCTGCTATAGACAGATTTTCGCTTTGATTAGCTCCAAACAAAAATCCTATCGACAAGAAAACAAATAACACAGGAAATGTAATTAAAACCGGTGCATCATAGACCAATTGTAAGAATACAAATCCAAATACGGCTATAATGACATTTCCCCATAATATTATTTTCTGCCCAACAGTCTGATGGGCTAAATACTCTATTCCAAACAATGCATCGCTATCGATATCTTCCAAATTGATATTTCTTTCAAATTGTACTGCCATTTTACTATCTCCTTACAACTAGCCAAATGCCTTTTGTATCATTGCATCCATAGATTTTAAAAGTGCCGTTATAATCAAAGCGTTTGCATCAGCTCCTACTATTGTAATAATTTGTCCGGACATTGATGTATTACCACTTCCACTCAAATAATCAGCTATAAGAGTTGAACTAACGCTCCCACCCATTCTAACTGCTAGTACGAATAGTCCACCAGATAAGCATAGGCCTAAAAATGTTTTTCCCATGCTCCAAATTTGTTTTGTGCCCTCATCAGAACAACAGCCCATACTTAATACAACTGTAGAAAGGGGCATCATTAATAATGGTTTAACAATTCTCTGATATGCTATTCCAATAACAGATAATCCTGAACTGACAAGTATCAGAAGCGTTACTACTCCTCCTATAAAGTAAAGAATATATGGTCCCATCTGTTTAAAAAATTCTTGAATAGTAGCACCAAAATCCATAACATCAACTGTACTTAAATCCATGTTCAACTGATGTATTTTTTCCATTAGACTATCTACTGGCCCATACCCATATTCTATCCTCACTTTTCCTGAGATATTTGCTGCTCTTATAACACTTTGCGCAAATCTATCTGAAAACAGCATTATGCCTTCTATAATATCTGATAGTTTAAACATTACAAACAGAATAATCCCATATCTCATTGCGTCAGATAAGAATTTCTTCAATGCCTGTTCTGGCGGAGAACTAACAACAGACTTATAAATTGCGATAATAAAAAACAGTGTCGCCAATGGCACTGAACCATTTAATATATATTTAAAAAGACCCATAACAATACCCCATAAATGTCCGTCATAACTCCGGGGTGAGTGCTGAAACATATTCCCCGCAAGATCTATACAATTATTCCAAACGGAAAAACCAGCATCAAAAAGTCCTTCTATTACTTCTTCCATTTCTTCTACCTCATAAAAGAAAGCATAAGCGCCTAACTAATCATCAGACACTTATGCTTTCATTATGCCTTGATAACATTATACTCCTACGCCTAAAACACCTAACACCGCAGAAATTCCAATCAAGATACCACCTGCAACAATTGTAAGTGTAGCCTGATGTTCGCCCTGCTGATCAAGTTTCTGGAAAGCCAGCGCAAATCTAATTGCTCCATAAATAACAATGACGGCTCCCAATGCACCTGAAACTGTAATTAATACCTTGGCGAGCTTTCTAATTGGACCTGTAAAGTCTCCTGCCACGCACATAAGGTAATTCAGCTTTGCTATAGAATTCATGTATTTCTCCTTTCAACAAAATTAATCTTTCTTTGCTGTTCTTATATATTTCAAAAAGGATAATGCCTTTTTTCCATTTTTTAAAAATTTTTTTAAACTTTTTAATGATGTGTACCCATTCTCCTTTCCCTTCATATATTATTTAATAAAATAAATTGTCTTTTTTCCAAAATCGAAATAATTTCTCTACTTTTCTTTTACTCAAGCGGAACATGTCTTCTTTTATTATCTTCTAAATATTATTTATATATTTGATTTTTTATTTTACTTTTTGTATTATTTATATATGGTTATTAAAACAATAAAAAGGGAGTAGTTCAAGGATACCATGAAGACTAAAACAATTTTAAAATCCGTATCTTTATTAACAATTCTTTCACTCTTCTTTACTAGCTGTGGCTATACTCTAGGAGATAGATTCAATATGGCAAAATATAAGCGTATTGGCCGTTCAAATGCTATAAACTATATTGAAGAAAAATATGGTTTTACTCCTACAGTAAGGGACGTTAGCAACACTTTTCCTGAGTTATCTGTTCCTGATTTTTGGCCCACCCCCAAAGAAGATGTTATCGTATCAATGGAGTATGAGGGTAAGGAATTTACTGTTGAAATAACTGGTGCCGGGAAATCACTTGAAGGGGCAGACGATTATCAAAAGGATGAAATAATTGATTCATTAACAACCTATCTAATAACTAATTATCCATCTGTAGAAGAAGTCGTTTTCCCATCTTTTGAAGAGAATTGGTCTTTATTTAGTCCAAAATTCGAAGGAGAAAACTATAATGATCTAGTTACTAATAATATATATTCCGATGTCATTCTTAAAATATGCGAACCAGATGTTAACGATTTTCCAATAGAAAAATTAAAATCAGAATTGGACTTTGATTCTATTTCAATAATCAACTATAACGATAACCAAAAAATGCCATCGCCAAACACTAACATCTATCTCTCTGGCTCCGGTTATGGCATAGATGAAATTATGCCATATATAAGTCAATATTTGTGGTACTACAATCCAAATGAAGAAGGTTCTGAGCCATATCTGACTACTGTATACACTACATACTATGATTCTTTAGTCATCTGTAGTGAATCAGATGAGCCGGTTATCGTTGAGCCTAATACAGAGCCTCCTACATATGATATGGATGCTGCAAATGAAACGCTCATCTCATCATACCGTATAAGATCTAATCAAGATAATTTCATCATATGCGTGCCTATACAGGATACGGATAAAGGGACCGCTCTTGCTGTTACTAATTCAAACGGATATAGCTATTTAAGAGAAGATAATGCCGATTACATATCTTTAAATTCTTATATGGTAAGTAATCGCGAAGACGATACTTCCGAGTACGAGTACTCATCTCTTATTTATATAGTCTCAAGAAACGAAGAAGAATAATCAGCATTGATTGCAATAATGTAATAAACCAACAAGCCTGTCACTTTTCAAAGTGACAGGCTTGTTTTACAAATAGAATAATCTTTCGAGACAATACCATATACTTTACATTGTCTTAATTTTTGAGCCTCAATTAATTTGCGTATAGTTTCTCTTCTATCTCTTCTACGCTCATATCAGGATTAATCAACGAATATATGTCATCCAGTCTTGTGCGGACATTCATAATAACAGGCGTCATTGCATCAATCTGGTCTGCATTGAATCCCTTTGTTACCAGCTTTTTAACAATGAGTCTTCTATCGCCAAATTTGCTATAGTCAACTTCTCGCTGGACAACTGGAGCTGCTGCAACAGGCTCTTCTACCACATTTCGAGTCCTCTGCTTTGGCTCATAATAAGGGTCTTTTCTACATAAAAGTGGCATGAGCGGACTCTTTTCGAAGGCAACCTTTGGTTCGTAAAGTGGATTAGAGCCCTTTACAATAATTGCCGCTGGTCCATCTTTTTTCATTCCATACATCTGCTGAGCTGAGAAAAGTGGCTTCTCCATAATGTCATCAGTATGGCTAGATGAGCCCTGCATACCATAAGTATTTCCCATAGATCTCTTGTGAATAGTCTGGTTACCAAACATCTTACTTAAGTATTCACAAGAATCCTGATCTGGTGCACCAAGAATTTCGATTACTGAACAGTTACCAATCAAATCGTGGTCCATATCATATTTAGGGAACTTTCTCTTTAACTGAATTAAGTTCTGTACAATGATAAAGGCAGACATATTTCGGCTTCGCATTGTAGAAAGTCTCTCGACAAATGAATCAGGCAATGTTACATTGGCAAACTCGTCCATCAGGAATGTAAGATGATGAGGCAATGTCTCATTAAACCATGGGTCAATCATTGTAAGATGGTATAATTCATCAAAGAATAATGAATAGATAACTGATACAATCCAGTCAAAGTAATGCTGATTCTCTGATGTAACAAGATAGAGAATACGCTTACCGGTTCTAGAATTCTCATCTGGCTTACTGTAGCCAAATGATTTACCAATCTCAATTTCATCTTCACTAAGCAAATCCTGAACGCACTGCAGCTTCATATAACGACAGTGAGCATCAAGTGATGCAACAATTGATGAAGTTGTCTCAGCTGCACCATTGTAGTATTTTTCAATATCAACATATCCTGGGAAGTGGCTTCCATCTCCCTTATGCTCTGGAGATTCTCTCCATCTCTTATCACAGTCTGTAATAATCTTGAGAATACCAGGCTCACAGTCTGGACCACCCTGAACCATGACATTACCACTATGGTCTGTCATTACAGTTCCATCAGGATTGTATCGAGGCATACCATAGTTCTCGATTTTACCCATCTCATTCTGATGTACTGCAGTTGCTTCAAGAAGCTTTACAAATTCTCTCCAGTTCTGCTTTTCAACTGGTCTATCGTAATGAAGAATATATAAAATAGCAGTCAAAAGAATCTCTGCTGAATCCTCAAAGAACTGGTTAGCGCCGGCATCTGAATCTGGCTTTGTAGTAGCCTTCATGAGAATCTGGGCCATAGACATAATTTCAGATTCATTTCTGATATATCTAAATGGATTAAAGTGAATTGAATCCTTCATAGCGTCCTGAGACTCTACATTTAATACCATTACTTCGTATCCATTATCCTCGAAATACTGTCCAGTCTGGTGGAAGAGCTCAGCCTTAGGGTCAGTAACTACGTAGTTGCCAGCCAGCTGAGAAAGTACTGGACGGGCCAATCTAAATGATTTACCAGTACCAGGAGGTCCTACAACTAACGCATTTAAGTTAGATGTCTTGTGATTATCAATATTTAAATAAACACCTTCTGCAATCCAGTAGTTTTTGGTGTTAACAGTATATGGAAACTGTAATGTAGGAAACTTTCTTCTAACTTCTGCTTCCTTGTCACCAAAATTAACCTCTACCAAATTATTCTCATCATGATTTCCAAACTCATTGGTAAATGCTTTTGCTGTAGTCCACTGAGCATCACCATACTCCTCACCTGCGAAATCGTATGATACTTTTGTAGATTTCCACAGATAAAACAATGTCCAGATACTCTCAAATACTACTATGAAATATTTGGAATACTTAGTGTATTTCACAATAAGATGTGGTGGGAATGTAAGATAGTAATCTGCAAAATTTTTGAATAAAGTTGTGAATCCACCTCTTCTATCCCATACAGCGCCAAACATCATACCTACATAAGCAAGTAATAATGCTACTGCCAACCAGGTTAATATTATTGTACCTGGGTCCTTTTTTTTCGATTTAGTTATACCAGCCATTTTTCTTTTCCTTTTTATTAAAAATACTCTTTACGGGCGACCTATCATAATTGCATTTTTTGTCCTAACCGGCCCGTATATTACGCCTCTTTTCGAGTTATACGCCTCTACAACATGACCATTTCCAACATAAATAGCCACATGATATATTCCTAGATAACGACCGTTATCATGGCCACCATAGAAGATCAAATCACCAATTTCCAAATCAGTGGTAACATCCTCTATGATTTTGCCGTCTTGAAACAATCCATAGGCTTCTCCAGCTGCACAGTCATCTGGCACATTTTTGCCTATACTGTGCTCTGACACATAGGCCAAGCCGGAGCAATCATAGCTATCTGGTCCTTGTCTTTTATTCCACGCCTGAGAATAGCCACATCCTACCGTAGAAAACAAAAAACGTAAGAGTTGTTGCTGTTCTTCTGGAAGAGTAGAGACTTTATTTCCCTCTTCGTCAAGTCTATACCCTCGTTCCAATATCATATCTTCTATTACATCCGGAGAGATATAACTCTCCCTAAGCTCACCACGAACAGTAGCATATCCTTCTAGGATACTTGATGATATACCATGGAAATTGAAGAATACTATTGCAAATATCAGCGTTATACATACAAACGGAAATATCAGCGCTCCAAATTTCGCGGAAGCTGCTGCAAGCAGGCCTTGCATTCCGGATTCAGCCTTGCCCACAAGCCCTAAAAGAGCCGCCTTGCCACCGCTTAAGCCCTTGAAAATATCTCCGATTCCAGAGCCGCCCTCGCCACCAATGCCTTCCATCGGTCCGCCACCAAGAGCTTTTGACTCTTTCATTACATTGGCTACAGTCTGCTTCTTAATTGCAGTTCGTTCTTCCGGGGTAAACTCTTTGGTATCCACCTTGGCGGGAGTCTTATTCAGCACCATTTTGTTCATGCCACCGACTACATTGGCTCCCGGAATCATCAAGGCTCCTCCAATCATCATTTTGCCAAGCATCTTGCCAGCAGCTTCCTTGCCGTCGTCCTTGCCGCGGCCTTTTCTGCCTCCTCTGGCATTCATCATGTAGCTTCCGGCCAAGTCTTTCTTTAATTCTTTGAAATCCTTTGTTTTGGGCGATATTACCTTTTTTAAATCTACAGATTCTTCAGCTTCTTCTTCCTCCTCAGCCTTTTTCTTAAAGAAAGATTTTTTGTCTTTCTTGCCTGATTTCAGCTGATAAACTTCTTCTTCAGCTTCTTCTTCAAAATCCTCTAGATCTAAAGTCTCTTCACCAAATCTATCCTTGCCAATTGGTGAACCGCCTCCAAAGTTTATAATGTTTTTTGTAGCTTCTCGTAATAATCTGTCGCTATGCCCCAGTGATGGATCGCCGTCTTCCAACAGCTTTCCAATTTTTTTAGCGTGAACTAGCTCGTCCTTGGACAATCGCTGTGTACCATAATTTTTCATACTTATGCTCCTCTAATGACACCGGCATCTGTATTTACAAGTTTATAAATCTCGCTATTTTTCTTTATTACCATGTCAAATGGAACAGTTACAGGTCCCATTTTCAGCAAGCCTGTACCACTTGCTGCATTATCAACATAAGCAAACATCGCTGTTGAAATACCTGGTAAAAATTTCATAAGCAATTCCTTATCCTGAGTAGACTGTGATAATAAGAAAAAGCTCTCTGTATTTGAGAAAATCTGCGCAAGGTTCATGTCATTTTCTGAACGCATTAAGTCACTCATGTTCTGAGTGATTCCGGTCATCAGACCACTCATTTTTCGAACCTCTTTCCAGAGCTTCAAAACGAATTTTGCTACGCACTCAATTCCCAAAAGCTCATGGAACTCGTCGATATATACATGAGTCCATTTTCCCTCTCGTCCGTTTTTACGGATTGTATTTCTAACCATTTCCATCATAACTACCATGGCAGTTACTCGCATGTTTTCCTGTGTCTGTGACAGGTCAAATGAAATGAATCTACTATTTAAATCAACATTTGTACGGTGGTTAAATAGTGAAAGGGCACCATTTACAAATGTATCCATCATTTTCGCCACATGCTCTGCATGGAAATCATTCATATCAACCAAGCACTGATAAATATCCTGTAGTGTTGGTGAGTACTGACGTATCTGCTCTTCTCTAGAAAGTGATGTGTATTTCTCATTTCCATAGTACATCTCGCTTCGCATGTGCTTTGGAATGACAAACTCTGACTCGGCATTTCCCAGACCATTAAGCTGTCTTCTAGTTGAATAATTCTCGCTATATACTTTCTCGATTGCCTTATTCAAAACCGGAAGCTCATCCTCGCTCAGATCTCTTCTGATACATGAGCTGATAAGAGTCTGGATAAAGTCGGCTTTTTCGTAAATAACACCTTCCAAATCGCTATACTCAACATCTGTGAAATCCACATCAAGAGGATTTACAAAAAGCTGCTTCTGTGGGTCAAAGGAAATAACTGTTCCACCAACAATACCTGCGATTTCAAAGTAATCCGCATTAGGGTCAATCATCAAAAACTGGTCTTCCGTATATACGGTATATGAGCAGATTGTCTCAAGCTTTGCAGCTACTGACTTACCAGAACCAGACTGACCGAGAATCAAGCTGTTTCTATTTTTCAATCGCTTCTTATCTGCAAAAATCGCATTTTTAGAAAGCTGATTGATTCCGTAGTATACGCCGCCCTCATCATTAAGCTCCTGAGTCTTATATGGCATAAACATGGCTACAGATGTAGAGGACATGTTACATACATGCTTGAACTCCTGAATTCCAAGTCCTAATGAGGTGTTGATTCCCTCTCTCTGCATTGCAAAACATGGCTTGAACTGAATTGACTTTAGGCTTGCCTGAGTAATGATTTTATTTTCAATACTCTGAAGTTGCTCTAAATCATCAGCCATAAAAAGCATGGTGATTGTTGTATTGAAATACTTCTGATCCTCATCCTCAATCTCGCGTTCAAAATCTTCAATCTTTTTATTGGACGCAAGAAGAGTTGCAGAAGCATCTGCCAAATAATCATGCTGGTTACGGTTTCGACTTTTTTCATTCTCGATTTTCAAACCGACCTTCATATGCTTTCTCTGAAGCTCTTTTTTCAAAACTTCAGTAGGCAAAATCTCATTATTTACAGAAATATATGATGTACAGTTGACCTGAGAAAGCTTACTGATAATGTCAGCCTCAAGTACTCGAGGATAGTCATCGATATAGATAACCTTTCCTACTTTTCCATTCATATAAAAAATCTCATTTTCAAATCTCAGCGACCCCGGTGAAATTGTGTTTAACCAATCTCGTCTATATTTTACTTCCTCGTCAAAATCAAACTTAAAGCTTGTATTTAAACCTATGTGAGTAAAATTGTATAAAAGCTGCATTCTTTCATTGATGCCCACCTCTGTCATAACAGAACCAGAAACACCATCTGTAGCCTGCTCGATAAATGCTGTTCTAATGGCAGTGTCCATAGTGGAGAATGTTGTTCTTGCATCCTTCATATCATCAGCTTTACATGTAAGTGTGAAATAAATGCTCTGATATAATCCCTGTTTTGCATCTGTAAGCTTATCTGCAATTACTCTATTAAAAGCGTGTCTGAGATTGTCTAGCTCGTCATTTGCAAGTGGGTATAATACCTGATTTTTGAACTCTACTTCATCTACATACTCGTTGGCTACAATATAGGAAAATCTACAAGGTACAGTCTCTAGAACCTTTGAGAACCAGCGGATAATAGCGGCCTGCTCCTCAATTGTAACGCCCAAGAAGTTAACATCTGACAATTTATACTGTTTTGAAAAATATGAATTTGGTAATTCAAATATTCCTGTATCATCCACACTGACAATGGAAAACACCTGCTGCACTGTTTCAAATTTCTCGTGTAGCGGCTCATCCATTAATTTTGTGCGGGCATATTCTGTTAATACCATTTAGAAATCCTCCAACTTACACTACCAGTTTCTTTACCTGGTCCATAGGAATATTTCTCATAGAATGATAATCCTTGATTCCATAAGAAAAACTACTCTCTAATACATCAGTTATATTTCCGTATACTGGCGAAATAACCATCTGCTTGTCGCAGAAAAGTTTTTCAACCGAATCGATAACCTCATCCTTTTGTCTGAGTGTCTGTGTGATTACAACAACTGTAAATCCAACATTTATAAATGAATTTTCGAACTCGTCTATCTGTTGATTGAAGCGTCTTTCGATTACGCGCTTGTAATCATCATTGGCCTCCTGATTGACTGGATGAATATCTGTCACAAACATGATAGGCTGATTGATTTTAAGAAGCTCACTGAGCAAATCAGTCTCTATTGTGCCTGGATACTGGATTACCTGTAGGCAAGCACCTGTTTTTTCACTTATAGCGAAATAATCATCGATTACCTGGATGTCATTAAATGCATTTTGCTTCCAGTTGTTCTTTCTCTTTACCATCACTGAGAAATCCTCGTCAGCCCCATCATAAAGGAAGTTTCTTCTGACCTGATTCATCAGGCAATTAATAGAAATCTCTACAATATTGATTTCTGGAAGAATTCTATTGATTCTCTCTACCTCAGCATCAAGTGTGAGCTTAACTGTCTCGTAGATTTCTGCATCAAGGAAAAATGTAAGGTAATCAGTTCTGATAAGTTTTCCTGTCTCAGCCAGATGGAAGTTTGATGTAATTCTCGATCTGATTGTCAGGACTTTTACCAGCTGGTCGATAAACTCATTTCTGTTTTGAGGATTCATGCCCTCGATTTTGTATGTCTTAATCCAGTGATCGTCAGTCTTTCTAATAGCAGCTACCTTAGAATCGAAAGAAATAATTCCAAGGGACTCAAATGTCTTTCGACTTACAGGCTTGAGCATTCTATTTAAGCGCTCAATCTCTTTCTTGTGAGCCTTCTCTGCTTTTCTCTCCTCTTTTCTAAGAGCCTTTTCAGCAATTCTCTGCTTTCTTTTAGCAGCTGCCTCTTCCTTTTTTAACTGACGATCAGCAGCTGCTTCTAATTTTTTTGCGCGAAGCATTGCCTCCTGTGCTGGATTTGCTATTTTCTTTTTCTTAACTACAGTTTTTGTTTTTTCTGTTGTTATCAACTTCTTTTTGTTTGGATTGAAGTTTTCTGTATCGTAATTTGGAGCTAATTTTTGTTCCTGTATAAGTGGTCTATATTTATCTAGTTTCTCTGTGATGTCTCCACCTGATGTGCCTTCATTAATTTCTACTTTTTCTATTGTCGCGTGTTTTTCTGTGCTTTCTACTTCAACTTCCTGTTCATGTAAAAATAACTTATGATTTTCCATTTCTAAATCCTTTCTATCTGCTAACCATTGTGTTTCTTATATACTTTTCTAAATTTCAATCGCTGATATTCATAATCATAGCCTTCTATTTCAAGAATCTCTCTGATCCCGAAATGGCTCATATGAACTAAAACAAATGGAACAACTGTAAGCATTTCTTCCAATGTTTCCATAGGATAATCTGATTTATATCTAGCACACTGTGCAAGACGAGTAACTGAGCTTGCAGCGTCATTACTATGGATTGTTCCAAGGAATCTGGCACCGGTATTCAAGGCTGTAGTAAATACGTATAACGCTTCTGCACCTTTTATCTCACCGATGACAAAGTTATCAATATCCTGCAGCAATCCCAGTCTAAGCTCATCCTCCAAGGAGTAGGTTGCGCTTTCCTGTCCCTGCTCTAAAGTCATGGTGTGCTCAAACTGCATCTGTGGATGAACTGTTGAGTACAACTCATCTGACTCCTGGGATATCAGCACTGATTCATTAAAAGGAATCCAATCTAACAGCTTGTTCAAAAGAGATGTCTTACCGGAACCACCGGCTCCTGAAATCAGGAATCCGTATTTGTTATTGATACGGTCCTTGAAGTACTCAATCATCTCGTCATTTACCATGCCCGCTTCCTTCAGATAATCCCACGAATATTTTTTAGTAGGAATTTTTCTGATGTGGATGTTGTTATCATCTGTAGACACCAGTCTGCGGTTCTGCCAGTCGATTCGAAGATAATAGGAATCATCACATTTTCTGTCTGTGCAATAAGTTGCCGCATTGTGTATATTATTTTTTATTCGATGAATCTTCTGTAGACGCTCGTACCAGTCGTTGTAATCCTGCTCTGACAGGAAACTAACATTTGTCTCGTATCGATTACCCGATGCTTTGCAAACAATTCTGTTCCATGCCAGCACTTTTATATCTGATACATCAACAGCATCCAAAAGAGGTGTCAGGACGTAATATCCAAACACGGCAGATTGGAACATCTCTAATATTTTCTTCTGCTCCTCATCCTTTAATCCGTAATAGTTTTGAACAAGAAATCTCTTCGCTTTATTCATCATCTCAAGGAAGTCCTGCTCTGTTCCCTGTACTGTTTTTACAATGCTCGAACCGTTGATATCAATTACATTAGCTTTAAGTCGCTTATATATATCCATCAGATCTGGATCATTGAAATATGACTGAACCTCATAAACTTCTGATTTTAAAATATGTTCTTTCGGCTCGCTTTTAACGTAATTTAGCTCCGACATTTTATATCCTCTTTCTTTGAAAAAATTCTTTTTCTTTTCCCTATATTTATTTCAACAAAAATAAAAGTTTTTTTTCCATTTTCCAAGAATTCTTTTTTCTTTTTGTAATTTGCCTTCTCATAGGGCTTGCAGTATAATGTTCGTATCAAAAAAATAACCGCAAAGGAGTAATATACTAAGTTATGAAAAATATGGTTTTACCCCTTCGGTAAATGATGTGTCTAATGTTCTCCCATCAGATAATACTGTTCCAAATCTTACACCTGCAGCTACAGGTATGGTTCACGTATCAATGGAATATGAAGGTAAGGAATTTACCGTGGAGATTACTGGTAAAAAAGAGTTCAGAGGAATACAATAGATCTTTCACGATTGCTATTACTGCTGCTAATGAATAGGAGTAATCCTTTATAGTGAGAAAGACCTGACGTTTGTCAGGTCTTTTGTTAGTTTGCAATAATTATATTCAATAGATTGTTTCATTGTCTGTTTAGCCTGGGATTTGGAATTTAGTTATTGCATTCATACATGAGACCAAACCAAAAATTGGATAAAAAATTAATACCACTTTTGCTATAGTTGCACCTCTTTTTCTTTGTTGATTATCCTCTCCACCGGCCTTTATTGCCTTAGCGGAATACGCTAGTGCAATGAAACCTGTGAAATAAAAAAATATTGATGTGATTGCCCATATGAAAGTTAATTTACTATACTTTTCTGCCATAACAAATCCTCCTTTGTGTTATAAGATAATAATAGTTTTCTAATTAAGTGTTACTCTTTGTATTCCTCAACCGTTAATCCAAATAAATCATAGATTGTTTTCGGATATAACTTGAAGTAATTACAATCACATGATACTTCTTCATCATCCACTAAATAATAGGTTCCGTGCTCGCCGCTACCTGCATATCCATAAGAGAATTGACACATCTGACCATCTACTCCTTGAACTGTAAAGTTGTCTACAGAGCCTTCTACATCAAATCCCTCATCAATTAATAGATAATAGAGATTTCCAAAGGTAAGCGTTCCATCCGTATAAATATCATCATACACAACATAATCTTCATTGGTTTTATCATCTGAATCACCACTATGATATACCGCAGCACAATTAGTGTATTTATCCTCAAAGAATGCCTCTACATCAGAACTTTTCATTTCCTCTTCAATTTCAGGGAAACGGTATGTATATCCAAATTGAAAGTATTGTTTCTTGATATAATCTAATGTTTCTCCGCTTTTAATTGATGAGTAAGTGCTTAGCGGAGCAACATCTGTATACTGTAAAATACCATCAATAGTTTTGTCTTTATAATAATCTACTCTAGGTCCAGCCAAATTAGCCGAAACTCTAATTTCGACATCAGACTTTAAATCATCCAAATATTTTGCGCAGTTTTTCACCAGCTTATACTTTTCTTCCAACTCATCTAGATTAGTATATTCAAATTCAAAGCTGGCATTTTCTGACCACATGTCTCCTGTAACAATATCCACGCCTTCATGTTCAGGAAGATCTTTTACGTGTTCTTCCACTAGTTTTGCATCATAATTATCATACATATCCTGACTGCCCATCCAACCGGATTCATCAGTGACATTTATAACATTAAAATGCACACCATTCTTTTCATCATACACATCCCAGTATTGCTTTTTATCTTCCTCCACCCGGCAGTCGCCCTCTACTTGGCAGTTAGCAAAACCATTTTCTTTTAGATATGAATCCACATCTACTTTTGTATGATTTTCTTCTTTACATCCGACAAAGCAAAGACTAAATGCAGATAGCATTGTCGCAATAATAATTTTCTTTTTCATAGTCATCTCCCTAATAGAATAAACACGAAAGGGATGCAGCAATTTCTTGCCGCATCCTATATTTGTTAAATTTCTCTCTAATATAATAAATCACTCCACATGAGAACGTATGGTCAATCCAAATAAATCGTTTATAGTATTGCAATCGATTGAGAAATAATTAATATCACTTGCTACTTGTTCGTCATCAACTAAATAGTAGGTTGTATTTTTCCCATCACCTACATTCTCATAAGAAAAATGACAGACTTGTCCTTTCACTCCTTGAACTGTAAAATCCTCAACATTTCCTTCAACATCGAAACCTTCTTCAACCAATAGCTTATAAAGATTTCCAAATGTGACTGCAGCACCATCGCAACAGATATCTTTATATACATCGAAATCTTTATTGTTTTTATCATTAGGATCTCCGCTTCGATATACAGCTACGCAATAATGGTTATATTCATTTGACCAAAATTTATCTTTATCAGAATCTTTCATTTCATCTTCTATCTCAGAGAAGTGATAATAATAACCTAAATTAAAATAGTTTTGTTTTATTTCATTGAAAATTCCACCATTTTCAATCTCAGAACAAGAACATCTGCGGGCAGATTCTAATGTACTATAAATATCACCGACACTATTATCTTTATACATTTTTGCACGCTCGCTCATATAAACTGGACTAATTGTAATCTCTGCATCTGCTTTCAACCCAGCTAAATATTTGGCACATTCTTTTATAATTTCTGTTTTAGCCTCATATTCCTCTAAACTTTCAAATTCAAATTTAAAAATAGGTGCTTCACTCCATATATCATCTGTAATTATTTCCACACCATCATGAGCAGGAAATTCATTTATGTTCTTTTCAGCTAGTTTAGAATCATAATTATCATATATTAACGACGAAGCATATGGACCACCTGGACTATTTTTTTGGAGTAAATTAAAACTGATATCGTTTTCTTCGTCATATATATTCCAATACTGATTACTGTCTTCTTCAACCAGATTGCCTTCTATCTTACAATTTTTAAATCCATTATCTTTTAGATATTTTTTTACAGCTGATTCACCATTTAATGAATCACCACAAGCAACTAAACATACTCCAAATAAAGAAACAATTAACATCAATATTAAAAGCTTCATCTTCATCCTTTATACCCTCTTCCTTATTTTTCTAAATTTAAATAATCATGTGTACCACTAGCATCAAAACTATTATATTAATCAATTGTGCTGCAAAAGGATGCAACTTTGTGAACACTTTTAGTATTCCGTTTGTTGCACCCTTCATGCTTACGCACAATTTACTTATAATACAGAAAAGCTGTACTCAAATAACAAATTATTAGCAGTGTGCTGCCATTCTTCTAGTAGCCTGCATCTGATTATCTGCCTCAGGCATGATAATAGATTTATATTCCGTACTATTAAAGTTATATGGAGTATAGCTTGAATCAAATGGAAGAACATTCTGTATTCCAGCAAGAGGAAGAATTCCAGTTTCTATATTGCCTTGACCCTCAAGAAGGTTTTGCGCAATACCAGGTAATTTTTCACTAATGTCATCTACAGAATTCTCTTTACCTTCCAAATACTTTTCAACAACAACAGGATGCCAATTTTCTGCGATTTCACTAAAATCAAGCTGATTCTCTTGTTCAGATAATGCACCAAACAATGCTGCAATATCGCCAATCAAAGCAATATCTCCACCCTGGCTACTCAGCACACCTGAAAGATCTTCTTTAGATATAGGTTGTTTCATACCCATAGCAAGTGGATCTACATCTAAGATTTTCTTAGCATCTAAAGGAATCACATAAGGGTCTTCAGCGTGGCTACCTGCATTGTATGAAGGAGCTATAGTAGAACCCTCAACCTGGCCATTGATAATAACTGGATTAATGATAACAATATTGCCCTCTGCTGATAATCCACTAAGCACATCTTCCATAGTCTGGCCTGTTGGATAAGAATACTGGTCTTCCACCTGATTAATGGCATGATCTTCATTCGCAGCCTCAACTGCCTCTTTTTCTTTCTTAGCAGCTTGGTGTTGTTCGCTCGACTGCTGTTCTGATTGATTAGGAGTATTTTCTGCTGTCTCCTTTGTAGCAGGAGTCTTACCAAATAGTTTTTCTCCAATAAATGAGCCAACATCACTAAATGCCTCTTTTACCGCGCCGAAAGCATCTTTTGCTCCATTGTATACATTAGTAGCAGTTTCAGCTAAACCGGATAAGCCATCTCCTACCACTTTTGCTGCTCCGCCTAACAACTCTCCAGCACCATCTAACAATCCATCTACGATATTACCACCAGTTTCTACTGCTCCACCGAGCACATCTCCGCCGAATTCAACTATTCCGCCAAGTGCGTCTCCACCTAATCGTGAAAGTCCTCCTAAAATATCTCCAACTACTTCACCAGGAGCTCCGAAGGCTTCGCTTTTTTCTTCGATCCAATCTCCCAAGTCATCACCAGCGTTAGATATTTTATCACCAATATCTTCACTTCCCTGATCGATAGTTTCAGAAATCTCGTCAGCTTTCTCTTCAACTTTATCTCCTAATTTATCGGCGCCCTCTTCTATGACATTTCCAAGTATTTCACTACCTTCATCTGCGATAACTGGTATTGCCCCAACTAAACCTTCATTAAGATAAGCTTCTCCAATTTCAAAGGCAGAATCATAATTCTCTTTATCACGTGTAGCTAAACAAACAAGTTCTGCCACAATATTTTGACCATTTCCTACAGCAAATGTATGAATAAAATTATCCAAATCCTCTTGAGAAAGGTTATTTGCTTCACCATATGCTCTAATCATATCAGTCATTTTCTCAAACTTATCTTTATTAGAAATAAGATACTCAAGAGCTTTCTTTTCTCCATCCTTAGTGCCGAGGCCATATCCTGTCAAATTACCCATGAAATCACCCATTTCACGCAATTCATCTTCTGGATAATTATCCATAATATATGTCAAGAACCCGTTTATTTGCTTTATATTTTCATTTTCTTCTGTAATGCTAAATTGAGGATTTCCATTTTCATCCATCTGCATTTTACCAGACTCATCAATAACAAAGAATGAATTAGGGCTATGATACTGTCCTGGATCTGTCATTCCGTATCCTTGACAAAATACCATTTCAGCATTTGGAAGTTGCTTCAATAAACCATGGACAAAATCGGTACTTATCGCATAGTTAGTTATTTTACTACCATTTTGCTCAATCAAATCGCTATAAGTCTGCAAAAACTCATTTGAAAATCCTGGACCGTCAAATGCCACACATCTAGATATCTTTCCATCTTCAGCTAAAGCAGTCACATACATCGCTTTATTGGCACCCTTAGAATGCCCAGCAACAATTATATCCTCAAACTGACCTGCACACTCATTATAAAACTCCATCGCCTTCTCTTGAAGTTCTGTTGAAACTTCTGTTAAGCCTTGACAGTTATCATACCACTCATTATAGCCACTAGTTCCCTTAAATGTTATTATTCCTTGTCCAGTGGTTGGATCTTTATAACATACATTTAAGTTCAACATTCCCGACTCATCCAATTGGTGGTTAGTAACTTGAAGCGCAGACAATTCAGGATCGTTCTTTAAGGCTTCTATAATGCCAGCCCATTCTTTGCCACTAGCCCATGAACCACCCAATTTCTGATCGCCCATATTTCTCAGGTTTTCAATCTCTTTTTCGCCAAACATTGCTAACATAGACGAAACATTCATAGTTTCATCTATAGGAAGCTTATCCAAATTTTCTATTCCAGCCGCATGTAGCACTTCACCATCGATATAGGTTATTTGTTCAAGTAATGCTATCTTTTCATCTGTCATTTTTTCACCTCACTCCTTTCTACTTGCTTGCGCTAGCCAATGCAGAGTATCTACCCAAAGTATTGTCTGAATTCATGATCTGCTCGTAGTTGTGCTGAGCCATAGATTCAGTTGTGCCAGGTGCGACACAATACATGAGAACCTTGTATACTCCTTCCTCATTGCTAAGTCTTGATGCCACCTTGTCAAAGAGTGCCTTTGAAGCCTCGTCATAAGCTGCTTCAATTACTACTACAACTGTAGATGCTTTAACTGTGCCATCGTTTGAAACTCCAAGGAGTTTGGTGAATAGCTTATAATTGTTATCAATTAGTAAGTCAGAGACTTTATCCTGCATTTTTTTGCGGAAAACTGGGAATGCAAGTACCCAACCATATGTATCTTCAAGTCCATCTTTTGTACGATTCACAAGACATTTCTGTGTCTCAGGGTCATCCCCTACAGCGTATGCCAAAAGGGATTCCTCATCGTGATAAGTACGATTTTCCTTTTTGTAGCCTGCATAGACAAAGGTCTTGCCATACTTCTGCTCTAAAAACTGGAGCATTTCTTCGATTGACTCGATAGATTCCTGAATGCTCATGTCAAGCTCATCCCACTGCTGTGGTAAATCCTTTGACTTGAGAATTTCCTTTTGTCTTACAGTCAATTCTTTAGTAAGTAACTCACTCATTTTTCACATTTCCTTTCTAAAGTATCATCGGTCCACTCATCATATAACCCAGATATGGATTCGTCGTGACATTGGTTCCAAATCTTGTTATTTCCTCGACCTCTTCCGAAGTCAGAACGGACTGAAATTTATATAACAGTTTGGAAGCTGTGCTAGGGTTTATGTATTTTTCACCATCTTCTTTCTGAAGAACATATTTAGCACATTTTTCATCTCTAGCTGCAAAACGTAAAACTCGCTCATCAGACAAATATTTGTAAAATGGTAAATATCCATATTTGCAGTCAGATGCCCAAAAATTAAAAACAATTTTCAACAGAGGATGAATAGTCGCTAATTTTGTTAGTAACTCTTCATCGATAAGTACAGCCTCTGCGTCCACCTTGTTGATAATCAGGTCCTCAAATCCATCTTCGTATCTTGTTCCTAGGCGATTATATTCATCCTCATCATCAAGATCATTGATAGTTGAGAATTTGACCATCTTCCCATTTGTACCGTAGTAGCTTTTCTCGCCTTTTTTATTTACAGCTGTTGACACTAGATGGTCATAGTCAGTCTGCTTGCTTCTAGCGTAAAGCTGACGACCGGTAGGCAATACGAATTTTGTAATATATGCTTCAAATGGAGATGAGCCGTCAAATGGTCTTTTTTCCTTAACGCTATGATAGGCATCCATACAATAGAACAGCAAAGCGTCGATTTCGTCACGACTAAAAGTATTGTATAGATTAACCTTATCGCGAATTCGGGCAGCGGCCACATTTGCACAAGTAAAATAAACAGTTGCCTCAACTTCGTCATACATTTTCATAACTTGCTCATTAGCTAATTCAACATCGCCAATTCCAATAGCACTATAGGCAACATCAGAATTATCGAACCCAATTCCTCTGCTTGTTGATTTTTCTGCATATTCTCCCATCACTGTTATAACCTTTCTCAATTACATCCATTAATATGTCTTAATGGCATTATGCAAGCGCCTTCTCCAAATCTTCTCCTGCGCATACATATCTGCCTTCATCAGTATCGAGAAATGCATATTTACTTCTTCCAGTCACTAATTTCACGCCTTCAGCATTTGATACTGTCATCAATATAAACTTCTCGGCAATCTTACCTTTGTTCTCCTCAACAAAATCTTTGATAGATGATGCTGTCAGGAACATAATAGGAACACCCTCGTATTTGATAAGGGATTTTGACTCGTCATCTGTAACAAGTACACTGAGTGTCTTATTACCAACTACTTCCTTGAGCTTGTCCAGGCCCACGATATACTGAGACCAAACCTTGTTGGTTGCCTCTACGATTTCCCAACCGTATACAACCTGACCATCAATAGAGAAAATAGAAGCATCTGCTGGTGGATTAGTAATCCATCTCTCAATTGAGTGTGCAGCAACTCCATTTTCCTGAATCTCATTAGCATCCTCTACATTTGTAAAAAATGATGCTGTAACCTGTACATCTCCAACTGGATTGGCAATGGCTTTGCCCTGTGCATTGATTGCCACATATAGGCAACCGTCATCGTTGTAAATACTAGCGATTTTGTTAACTACGTCCTGTCTCTTCTCGTACAGCTCCTCAGCTGGCGCATACAATCCGGAATTAACAATCTCAAATCCACGATAGTTGTTGTCAAACATCTTGTTGATGTATGAAAGATTAGGCACTTCGTATGGTCTAGTTGCGAAATTGTAATCCCCCTCAGGAATTTCCTTTTTCATGTCCTCGATAAATGCGTTAGCCTCTTCATCATTGAGTGCTGCGAAAAAAGCACAGTCAGAATTTCTTACTACTGAGTCATTAACTGTAACAATTTTGAAGGTCATGCCAGTTAATTCACTCAAGTCCTCCTTTGTTAATTTTTCCATCTTTTTCACCTCATTGTCCTATTATTTTATAAAGTGTCTTATTGACCACTTTATTCCTTTTGCTAATAATTGCCCTAGTGCGCTTATTCGATTGTAACAATTCAGCAAAATCTCACTCCCCGGTTCATTTAAGTATTTAAACCCGTTTCTATGAGTACTATTATGCTACTATGCGATTTTTATTCTAATATTTTCTTCTCGCTAAGTCAACACTTTTTAATTAAAAAGTAGTAAAAAAATAATATTTATAAAAATGTGCGCAAAAAAGCCCCCGCCAACACTAGACCACATCACAGGTCAAGCGCCGCAGGGGGCTAAATTTCTACTATTATTTAATTTGGTAACAGGGCTATGTGCCCCAATAGATTATTTTGTCTTAAATGCCCAAAACTTGTTAATAAGGAAATTGATTGGAACACTGACTAACAGATTAATCAATGGTGCCACAAATTTAGACAGGCCAATCACATCAATCCACAGGTAGAGGAAAAGTGTATTTAAAAAGATGCCTGTAAACGAGTAGGAAACATAAGTTTTCAAAAGGGTGCGAAGCATATTTCTCTGCTGACCATCCTCCACAACAAACACCAGCTTATTGTTCCAATAGAATGACCAAAGCACACTGAGAAGAAATGCTATAACATTGGCTACAGAAGCCTGGGCGGTAGGATTGTCCACCAGTACGCCCATCTTCTCCATGACAATCAGAGATATCCAATTGATGGCCAGAGCTAAAAATGTATTAGAGACACCGACGATGCCGAACTTAACAAACTGCACCATGGCCTCGTGGACCCCATCAGTGTATTCTTTGTGCATTATTTTGAAAATGAATCCAAAAATCTTTTTAACAATTATATCTAATAAATCTAATGCTTTATTCATCGTAATAACCTAGTTCCTTCTATATTATTATGAGGGCTACGCCAATTCGCATAGCCCTCTAGGATTATAATGTATAGATGGATTTTAATCAATAAGCGGATTCCCTACTCGCCCTCACTAAGCGCTGCTGGAAGTGGACGGTGCTTTGCTGAAAGCTCATCCACGTCAATGCGCATAACGCTGACGATGGAAACCATTCTCTCATCAAAGGTAAAATGGTCCTGACCGGTCTGGGTCTTCATGATGGCCTGAAGTGCACGGTCCTTTTCCGCTGGGTCATCGATGAGATGAATCTGGCCTGTGCCCATGACGCACTCGTAAGCAACTCCGTACTGGCATGCTATCTTACCCTCGAATGGTGTGATATTGCACTCCATGGTAAAGCAGCAGTCAGAGTTCTTCCTAATTATGTCTAGCTTTCGGCCAGTGTTGGCGCCGTGCAGATAGACAATAAGATGTCCATCTGCATCATGGTCTATGCCGTAATTCATTGGCACCACGTATGGCTTGCCCTCGTCCACTAATCCCAGGTGCAAATACTTGCAGGTGTCTAGGATGCGGTTGATTTCATTTGGATCTGTGATTTCTCGTTCTCTTCTGGTCATGAATCCCCCTTTATATGATTCTGGTCGGTTGCCAAACTAGCCAACTATCTCCTCATATCTAGCACTTACTTTTGCCCAATCAAGCACCTCAAAGAATGCCTTGATATAGTCTGGACGAAGATTCTTGTATTTCAAATAATATGCATGCTCCCACACATCAAGTGCTACAAGTGGAATCATGCCTGTGCCCTCGGAAATTGGATTGTCCTGATTGGCAGTCTTAGAAACAGCAAGCTTGCCTGACTTGTCAGTAGAAAGCCATGCCAGCCTTCTCCGCCAACTCATTGAAAGTCTTGGTGTATGTGGCGTGGTGCTTGCCGTGGTGGGTCTCCACTGTAAGCTGATCTATATATGGCTCAAGAGCGTCTGTTGCGTATGGTAATTTAATCTGTTCAAACATTTTAAAACCCTCCTTGTGTGAATTTGTGTATTTACTTGATTGTAGCACGGATTAGGGGCAGTTGCACACATTTAATTAAATAGCGGAATGAACTACGCTCCCGTGCTCCACCTTGGTCCCAGCAGCCACAACAGCTCTGGCCGTAACCACTGCGTTGCAGCCAATCTGGCAAAAGTCGCCAACTGTGCTGTCGTGATTGAGCACCGCGCCAGCATTAATAATGCAGGACTGGCCAATTTTCGTGGCTCTGTACACTACACAGCCAGGCTCTATAATGGAGCCGGCCCCGATAGAAGCATCCCCACTGACATAGGCCTGTGGATGAATAATGGTAGTCAGCTTAAAATCTGCTGATAGCATCTCCACACATTTTTTCCTAACCTGGAGATTGCCCATAGCTACTATGAATTCATCATATTCTCCAATGAACTTTTTATAGTCTGCAATTTTTCCAATGGCAAGCTGGCTATTATCATCTAAAAAAGCTGCCTCATCATATCCTGACTCCAGCGCCAAGTCCTTTACAAGACGGCCATACTCGCCAGCACCGATTATAAGTAATTTTTTCATGGTGTTCCTTCTATAACTTTCTATAACTTTTTATTTGCCGACATTGTAATTGAGATTCAACAACTTTGCTATGGCATCTTGATTTTCCTTTTCAAATACCTATCAAAAACTGTTAAGATGTTACTCGTACATTTGCGATACTTCGAGACCGCAAGTTGTTTTTCATTAACTTGCTTTATCTCACCCTTCTTTTTAAAATTCAACGCCTGAGTTTTCTTTGCATCTTTGTGTATTGAATTTCCAACAAAAACCTCTTCAACATCATGGCAAAACCAAACTAACTCATAACCATTATTTTTAGTATATGATATTATTTCATTTAATTCTTTCTGATGATCTGCATTTGATTCATAATTATCAGTATCAATACAATATACCACGACTGTTTCGCCTAATTTATAGTCTTTTGTTAATTGTTTTATCTTTCGTGTTACGTCTGTAGCTTTATACTTTGATTTGCCTCCCATGTTGACATAATTGATATTGAAATCATTTCCAATCTCATAAAATCGTCTCAAAGTTTCTCCCACATAGACATTATCAGTGCCTGATCTTTTATCAGCTTCCACACATATAATTATTTGTAATGCCATAATTTACTCTCCAAACATTCCAATAAAATCAGCTGGTTCAATATTGAACGGAGAATGTTCAATCATTCCATTTTTATAATATCTATCTGGTGCTGCGTTACCAGTAACTTTCCAAGATACAAGTTTGTTATCCGACGAAAGAAAATCTATTGAATTTTTATTATTTTTAAGAACAGTCATTGGATCCAAATTATGTGTTGTGAAGCATAGCTGACCTTTTCCATAATACATAAAGTATTCAATCATTTTACATAAATAGATATCATTTAAATTCGAATCCATTTCGTCAATGAATGAAATACCGCCTGCATCAACATTTGCCAATGCATCATACATTCTAATTAGCTTTTTCACACCGGTACTTTCAAACTCTTTATTTACAGAATACCCTTTATAATTAAGGACCAATTCGCATATATATTTATCTCCATCTAGCCTTTTGTCTATAGAGATAGACTCCAAATCCTTCTTGAAAATCTTTAAGAACTCTTGGAGTTTGTTTACCTTCTTTTCATAATTTTTTATTTTTCTTTTATCTACTATATCCCTTCCTTTAGAATCAAGATAATCAATTTGTCTATCAATAAATGTGTTTATGATACCATCGCTGTCTTCTTTTATCATACCTTTACGAATCATATTCATTATCAAATACATTTCATGAGTATCTTCCTCATCTAGATATGTACTAAGCGATACAAAAAAGACAAGCGTCATTATTGCATCCCTCTGTGCAAGATTCTCATCATCTAATTTGTAGTTAATGAAATGCATCAAAAAAGAACTGTGTGATAACAAATTCATTGTATCTTTTTCAATTTCATCATAATTGTTCTTATCAACATCCAAATAACTCAATTTACCATTTTCTACATCAAAAACCGGAATATATTTTTTATCCTTTGTATATCCCCTAATAGACGCTAATGTTTCATGAATAATTTCATAAGAGTCACTTTTTTTCTCAAGCGTCAAACTATAAATATATGAATTTAATGATATTTCCTTATATGCGAATTCAACTTCAATCTTTAACTTCTTAGTCCTCTTATTTACTAATTCATCAAGCAACGATTGATTTTCTTGCTGCAACAAATAATTTTTGCTTAAAACAACCTTTTTCAGAATATTAACAGCTGTGACTATTCCGGTTTTGCCCGAACCATTCTCGCCATAAATAGCTTTAATTCTATATAGTTCAGGATCAAATTTTGTCAGTATCTTATTGTAAAAATTTAATTCTATTTCTTCTGCTATACTTTTTATACCACTTACTCTTAATCTCAATAAATATATATTATTAGTCATATTATCCACCTCACTTTACATATATAATAAGGCAGGGGTAGACATTTTTCAATACATTTTGTAATATTTTCCGTTCCCCTAACAAGCTTATAAATAGAATTACAATAAAAATAAACCTGATACTTGCTTTAATTCTTCAACTACACTTAAAACCGAACCTCAGTGCCACATTCTTAAACATTAAGAATGATAGGTTTTTTGCAGACTTTTACATACTTCATAAGAATTTGCTCCTTCATAATTTAGACCTTGAACAATTATCCAATAAGAAATAACAGAAACGAACTAAAACTATATCAATGAACAATATACCAACTGTATCTTTAATTAATTTATAAGATATAAGTCTGCACGGAAATGACTTACCACTCTACATCAAATTCAAATGTTTGATTAAACTTATCAAGCGCAATTTGCATAGCTGCAATCTTTGAATCAATTTCCTCCGTTAAATTTACTCGTCTTTTGTTTCTGTAAACAGATTATCATCTCACCTACTGTATGTCATTGAACAGATAGTTCAATTTTATATTTAAATCCTATAATGCCAAAAGGAGAAGGCTTTAAGCCTTCTCCTTCTACATCATGTCGTATAATCAAATCATTGATATCAGCATCATATAGCTGCATCAATGCAAACATTGTATCAACCTGTGGATATCCTCTTCCGGTCTCATACTTGTACACAGCTTGGTCAGATTCAAATCCAAGATATTCTCTAACCTCACTAACTTTAAGATTCTTTTCCTTACGAAGTCGTCTGAGATTTTTTCCCACAACTTCCATATCAAAGTATGGTCTGCTCTGCATGCTCCCTCCTTCTGCACTATTAAACTAGTGCGCGATAGTTTAAAAAAAGGATCATAGCCATAACGGATTTATATTTACTGACCGCTAGGCGTTATTACAGATTAGCATTTTAGGCAAATAGTGTAAATAGTTTTTTTCTAAGCAAATCTTAATTCGTAATACGACAAATATACATCCAATATTTGCAGATTTTATGCAAAAGCCGAATTTATATTTTCCAACTAATAAAAAATATATATGCCCCTATAAATCAAGAAGCGCTTTTGCGTATCCCATTATTCTCTCACGCTGCTTTGGCTCCATACTATTATAAGCAACCATCAACTCGCCCAATTCCGATTGTTTATCTATTACGTAATAATTAGTCTTTTTCCCTCTGTTTCCATCTTCCTCAATACCAGAAAGAAGCCACTCTGGTGTTATGCTAAGTACCTTACAGATAATCATGATCTTATCTGTGCCTGGATTTGTTTTTTTCTTTCGCCAATCACTAATTGTACTCTGTGGAATGCCTGTCTTTTCAGAAAAGTCCTTTTGAGATATCTTCCTCTCATCTAAAATCTGAAGTATACGCTCACTTGCCGTCATACTACCACTCCTTGTTATAATAATCTGATATAAAGTGCACCGTTTATACTAGACAAACTGTTATCAGTCTCCCCAATACTCTACACTCTCTTGCGTCCTTAAATTTACTCCGAACATCGCATTTAAGAAATCTTCCCGTTCATTAAATACTTCTGTAATATATATTAACTTTTTATTTTTATCTATTCTGTAAAAAATATAGTGTTTTAAAATATGCAAGCACCTATATGGATTAGGTATTCCGATATAATCTTCTACTAGCGCTCCTTTTTTCGGCATTACAGATAATTCTTGAATTGATGATCTAATCTTTTGATATGTTTTACAGCCATATACAGTCTTTATATCTTTTAATTTATCAACTGCATCTGGTGAATACTTTATTTTCATTAACAATTACTCTCCAATCAATTCATCTAAGTCATCATCATCTATCCATCCCTCTGATGAAGCTCTTTCTTCTGCCTCCTTAAGATGTGAAAACAACGAGTACGCTGCGCGATATTTATCCAATTCGTCTATTTCTTCCATTTTAAGGATTGCATACTCTCCCCTACCATTTCTTGTTAAATAAACCCTACTTGTATTATCTACTTCATTTAAAACTTCAGTGTAATTTCTTAAATCTGATATAGGCTTTATATTTGGCATACCGAACACCTCCTTTTTTCTAATTGTAAAACCCATGCTGCAAATTTGCAAGTGAATTTGCAGCGTTAGGCAGAACGTATTTCGGATGCACTATTTTCTCTTCCCGTTTTTTAATAAATCCTATTTTACGTATTCTACTATCTCATAAAATAGGTGTCAACATTTTTGTCTCCACCTATTTTGTAACATTTCCCTAGCCCCCTAATATTTCACTCATCACAATTATTAAGTTAACCGTATATAATCGAATCACCTTCAACAAATCAGCTTACGTATCAACTCTTCAATTGGTTCTACCCTATAAAAGTGGACACGATTCGATTTAATGGGTACTATTAAATCATACACCAAAAGGAGGTATTCGTATGTCCACACGTCAAACTCGTTATGACGAAGATTTCAAAAGAACTCTTGTAGATCTTTATCACAACGGTAAAACTCAAAGTGCTCTGTGTAAAGAATACGGCGTAAGCCTAACCGCTTTGTCTCGTTGGATTAAGCAATACTCTACCGTCGAGACTGATGATGGGCAAATCCTTACTGCTAAGCAGATTTCTGAGCTTCAAAAGCGTAATGCTCAACTTGAAGAAGAAAACATGATATTAAAAAAAGCGATTGCCATCTTCACGCCACACTCGAGCAACGATTAGATGCTATTCATAAGCTCCGCAGCCAGCATGATGTCAAAACTCTTTGCCGGGTTCTTCATGTAAATAGGAGCACTTATTACAAGCATTTTTATTCTGAGCCTGCTCCAAGAACAAACATTAATCAGCAAATCAAAGTTGATATTCTACAGATTTATACTGATTATGATAAAAGTATTGGCGCATATAAAATCCGCCGTGTTCTTGAGCGAGATTATGGCATTGCCATCAGTGTCGGCAGAGTGTACCGACTTATGGCTACAATGGATTTACCAAAGATGTCTACTGCCAAACCCAAATGGAAAGGCCATCATAATGACAATGGGCCTTGTATAAATCATCTCCAGCAGGCTTTTAATCAACAAGCTCCAAACTTAGTTTGGGCTAGTGATTTTACTTATATTAAAGTCAACGGAAAAGATAACTATCTTTGCGTTGTCTTAGATCTATTTTCTAGGAAAGTAATAGGTTGGCATGTTGCCTCTAGGCATGATGTCAATCTTACTATTAATACCTTTAACAAGGCTTATGAGAATCGCGGATGCCCTGATTATGTGCTTTTTCACTCTGACCGCGGTTCTGAGTACACTGCCTTCTCATTCCGTCAAAGACTAGATAAATGCAATGTTATTCAATCATTTTCAAAGAAAGGTTATCCTTATGATAACGCTTGCTGCGAGAGCTTCTTCAAGCAGATGAAAAGAGAGGAACTCAATCGTCATCGCTACCACTCTTTAAAAGATTTATATCTATCTTGTTTTGAATATATAGAAAGATACAACTCAAAGCGACCACATTCTTCGCTAGGATATTTGACTCCTAATGAAGTAGAAGATTTATTCTGGGCTAGGCAGCATTAGTCTGCCTTCCTGGAATTTTACTAATCAAATTGTGTCCACTAGCTTGACTGTATTGCAGTAGTCTATTCACCATCTAATGCAGCCTCCTTAGTATTTCCCTTAATACTCAGCAATGTTTTTATTAACTCTGGATCAGGCAATGCGGCAAAAGCACCTTTACGATATTTTTCAATGATATCAGATGTATCTCTCACCCCATTTTCAGCAGTAAAGTCTGCAAGAGAATATACATATACACCGTCATCATCCTTATCTACAAACCAGATTTGTTCCTTTCTAAACAAACGCTTGCAATCCATCAAATTGATATCATGTACAGTAAATATCATTTGAGCATCATCATTCAACTCATTATTAAACATTGCAACAGTTGCTCTAGTAAGCTTAAAGTGAATACTACTATCTAGCTCGTCTACAATAAGAATACGCCCTTTCTCCAAAGCTTCTATTACATAACTAGCAATAGCGGCTATCTTCTTTGTGCCAGTAGAATCAAATAACATACTAGGTACATGAACACCCTTATATGTAGATACAAGTCTTATTTGCTCCATAACCTTATCAGCAAATACAAGTACATCCTCATCAGGTTTTTCATTATCACCTGCATTTACCTTTATATCATTCATCTCTACATACTCGAAATTATCCATATAAAGATCTGCATTCTTGATAAATTCTACAACCTTATCTTGCAAACCATTTTTATTCTTCATTAATTCGATAGTATGCTCCATTGGGATATTATTCATGTTAATAATATCTATCTTCTCAGCAAATCCTGTAAGAATTTGTTTCATCTCATCAACACTTGCGAACTTACTTGTATCAATCAGATGGAAAAGCACATTATTTTTAGCTACAACAGGCATCATCTGCTCTAAGTCAGTATCTATACAACTATACTCATCCTTTAATGTATCTCTCTTTAACCAACAAATCTCTTTTTCATTGTTATACTGATCCTTAAGTATTTCGATAAATGATTCATATAGATACTCTTTTTTTTCAGTATCATATTTAAAATCATATTCAAACTTTCTTCCTAAATGGAGAAATGTTATTCCTAACTCACATATCTCATTATCTGTAAATATATTGGACATTAATGTATTACCTCGATTGAGTAAAACACTTTTCATCGCCCTAATACATCTTATAAGACAAGTTTTTCCAGAATTATTTGGACCGTAAATACCTACCGTCTTTAAAACATTAAAATTATTTTCTCTATGTACATTTGATGCAAATTTCTTATTACGCATGTCAGCCTTCATAGAAAGAGAAACCTGTTCATCAAATGCATAACAATTCTTTGCTCTTACTTCAATAATCATCGCACATTCCTCCACTTGCAACTCCCTCAACATAATTATAGCATCTAATATTTTTTATGCAATCTTTTTGCATAAAAAATATTAGATGCCTTCTATAACTCTCTATAACTTTTTATTTCTTCTATAACTCTCTATAACTTTCTATAACTTTTCCCAAACAAAAAAAGCGGCAGCACAGCCACCGCTCAAATACATATTCATTTCTACAACTCCGGCGGACTACACTTGCTGCAAGGCTCATATCCCTCAGCAACCGCATCCTCCAAACTCTTCTCTATCTTGCTCTTCTTCAGATATTTGCATCCGTCCGCATGGTACTTCTCCCCAGTCTTGGTCACATAAACAACCGTCGTCCCATCGGCCGCTCTCACCGGCAACGGCGGATTAAAAGCCACAATGAATACCAGGGAAAAGATTACAGCACAAAACTTCTTTGCTCGATTCATCTCAACCACCTCCGTGTAGTTAGTACGCAACATTATAGGATGAAGTTGTTATATAAATGTGAACGTGAATTATGTTACCATTCCAAGCAGCCCGCTCCGCGGCCAGGTCTCCCCGACTCCCGAGACCACTCGCTGCCGCGAGCAAGGTGGGATTGAAAATCGGCTTCGCCGATGGATGTAAATATATACCATTCTTTTCATTATTCTACTGTTCTTGCCTCATAAAACACTAAATAACTATCACTAATCTTCTCTCCCTTGGAATCCGAATCAGAAGCAAAACTCCACTCAAGAAGAACACTCTCTCCAGAATATATATCATCCCTAAACATTCCACGTATCTTAGGCACCCATTTTACAATTTCATCCTTTTCTACTTCACTTAAAAATTCCTCATCACCCAAAATATCTTCTTCACCATCATTTTGAATTATAATAGTGGCATTTTTATAACCATCGGAGACAAAATTCCATAAATCCCCTTTTACAGTCTCAATAATAATACGATTCAACTCCACCTTCAAAGTTCCGCTCTTCTCCGCTATAAAGTATGGATACACCACAACCAAACCATTGTCCCCAAGCTTTTCCGTCAATTTGCTAGCATAAGCCATCGCCTCGTCTCCAGAAACCCCAACTTTCCTTGGTAAACTCAAATCGTCCCCATTATAAACTGCACTTCTAACAGCATATACTTATCTTCATCCCATCTTTCCAAATCCTCATTAAATGTTAAAACAAAACCCTTTATATAATTGTATTTCAAAAAAGGTATTAGCATTTTCTCTATTTGAACTATACGACTACTACCCCCTTTTTTATTCTCTTCTAGTAATAATTCCAAAATTGACCAAAGACTCAACAATGCACTTTGTGGTGATTCTACTTCCAAGGCAGTATTGTGAATATCTAATAATCTATTTAAATGATAGAATGCACTCATTGTCCTCAATGAAATATCTAACATACTCTTCGCTTTGTCTAGTGAATCATTTCTACTATCCTTTTTTACTGATTTTTTTATACCACGTTCATCTGAACGAAGCGCTTGGTACATATCATCTATCTTTATATATATTTTCGATTTTGTTTGAGCTTCATTTCTATGAAACAAAAAAACTGTTCAAAAGTCTTAATTATGCTTTTTGTCTCTTCTACAGCAGCATATTCATCATATGTCTCAATATTCTTTATTGACAATGCAATTTCATTCTCTTGTAAAGGACATAATTCCTCTGGGAAATTTTTGGGATTAATTTTTTTATCTTAATATCATCTAATATTTGACCTAATTTTAAACAACAGTCAAGAACCCCTTTTTCTTGAACTACAATCAACTCATATTTTTTCTGTTTGCAATCAAATCTATTTAAAAATAATTTAAACTCTTCAAAAGATATCTGTTTAGGTCGAACTAAATCCATATATAGCATCTTATAAATATATCTGCTTTCATACCCTATAAATTTCAGTGCAACTACTAAACGAACTAATTTCTCATCGATTTTACTTTTCTCATTCCCCATCATTGCTTTAATCAATGATTTTTTTATCAAATCAACGTATTCTTCTTTATCTATTTTATAATTAAATAATTTAATTACATTATATTTCTCATCCAAATTCATTTGCCCATATTTTGTAATAAAGGCAGAACCGGCACCATTTCCAATAAGAATTTTCGCTTCCTCATCTTTTTGCAAACTCCACAAAATCTCCTCTCCTATTGGCTCCAAATGCTTTTCATCTATTATTCCTGCCTTTGCATTTTTGTAAACTTCCATATATTCCATTAATAATGCTTTTAAATTATATATTGGAGCCTTATATGAATCTTTTGTATACAAAAACAACAGCTCGTCTAATCTCTGAATTGCAAAAATGACATTTTCACGGTAACCATCATCACCTACATAATCAAATTTTTTAATTTCCTTCATTATTATTTCCCCCAAATACAAAATTTTATTACAAAACCGCGGCAACCTCAGCCACCGCTTCCATACTCAAATTCTAAGCCGTCTTACACATTCTATTATCGCTTAACACATTATATTTTGCGCGTCTTAATAATATTCAATTTCCCATCCACATGATTTATTTCGTTAATTATAAACACATCAGTAAATTCTTCCAAAATAGGAAGATTATCAAAATAATACTCACTGTTAAATGGATACGGATATGCATTAGCTGTATATTTCGGATCTGGTCCCATAAAGAATACATAGTTTTTTCCTGGGCCTACGCTACTCTTGAAACATATTCCATCATATCCCTTTGTCCGATAATACTCTGCAACAAGTTGAGTCGCTGCATATTCGTAAGAATGATCTTCCTTATCCTCCGAAACCGGCTCAGAAATCTCCTTGACGAAGCTTTTCCAAAAACTATTCATCCAAGTATTATCATGATCATATTCGGGATCAAATATACTATCCGATGAAAAATATTTATTTGTGGATAAATCAAGAATTTGAACCTCCCATAATAATCTTAGTTTTTCTCTTGTTAACTCACTTTTTCTCACTTTTTCTAATTCACATAGATGAAGCAATCTAAGTCCATGCCATTCCCTTGACCAAAACTACGGATATACAGGTATTTGGGGTGCACTTAATAAGACGTCGTCTTATTTCATTATGATTGGCCATTCTTATCCCCAAGTCCTTACGGCAGCCTAACCTCCCATATCATACGGGATCACCTGATTCCAGGGTCCTTAATTCCTTCGTTCTGCTTATCCATAAAGGGGCGTCATTATGCTCCTTGGCTGAGTCGGTGCTCTGATGGTAAAAAATCTGACTACGGCTCTCTATGTTTTTATTAAAGTAAAAGTATCTGTTCTTTTCAGCACCTTTCGGTGGACGTCTACCTGAAATTTACAGTTTGTTTCCTTATGCAGCCAACGGTTGCCTGTGAATATCTGACATCATCTTATGTGGATCATAAGATATACCTTTGGTTAGTATTGCATAGAAAACTCTTATCAGCTTACAGCTGATTGCAATCACTGATTGCTTCTTTTTCAGCGGATTCTGAGCTCTGTTAGTATAATACTCATGCAAAGCTCTAAATTCTGGATTAGTTGCTATTAAAGGGATTGCTGCATTAAACAGCACAGCTCGTAACTTACTTCGACCTCGTTTACTTATGGTCGTTTGTCCCTTATGCTTTCCAGAACTGTTTTCTCTTAAAGATAATCCCGCCAGCTTCTGTGTTTGTCTCGGTGATTCAAAACGTCTTACATCACCAACTTCTGCCAGAAATCCAGCAACAGTGATTAATCCTATACCTTTAATGGCAAGCAATTGCTCGCTTTCAGGTATCTTTTTACACAAGCTTTCAATTTCTTCCATGATGGCTTCAAGCTGTGCCATCTTATAATCATAATCCTGAAGCAACATTTTCATTTCGAACTCAGCTGCTGTCATCCCCTTCTTTAAACCAATACTTCGTTTCGCTGTTTCACACAGAGTCGTTGCTCGTTTTAATCCTACAGCTCTTAACTTAGCATTTCTCCAAAGTTGGTTGATTCCATCTGGTCCCAACTTAACTATTGCTTCTGGCGTGCATGCGTTTCTAAGAACAATCATGCTTCCTTCTTTTTCATAATCCTTGAACACATCTTTGAATTCAGGAAAATATATCGCAAACCATCTTGCAAAGCGATTCTTGATCTGGGTAAGTTCCCTAATTATTCGCTTTCGATTGTTTGTCAACACTCTTAAATCTGCATACACACCGTCTGGTGTATATGGTGCAGAATAACGTCCCTCGATAACCAGCTTTGCTATTACCTTTGGATCCTTACAGTCATTCTTACTTTGGCTGTTATCATCCAGTTCCTTGGTCTGCTTTACCGCATAAGGGTTAACCATAACCAGTAGGATGCCTCCATCCTCAAGATAAGCGCCAAGGTCAAACCAGTAATGACCAGTTGGCTCGATTCCTACAATTACATCTGATTTCTTATATTTGTCCTGTAACCACTGCATCCAACTTTTGAAGGCGTCAAAACCTTCTCTGCTGTTGCTAAATTTAAAGACTTTACCAAGCTCGATGCCTCGCCAGTCAAATGCTCTGGCGTACTGTGTAGTGCTTCCAATGTCAATTCCAACTACCAAAGTTGATTCTTTTACTTGATTGATTCTTTCATTCTGCTTACAATTCATTTGTGGGTGTCTCCTTGGATAATGATTTTTATTAACCGGCAAGTTAACAATCATTATTCTATGGAAGACACTCATTTTTTACAAACCCGCTATTTGTTACCTAACAGGAATGCTCCTTCTTTGAAATAAACTCAGCAATAACAGCTTCTTTTCCCGAATCAATTCGACATTCTTTTAATGTCGTTTCTTGGTCAGAAGCTAGATATAAATACGGTATTCCAGCCGGACTCATTCTATTAGTTTTTGCATTTACGGCCGGTGGTGGCCCCATTTGAGAATAAGGTTCTATTCTCTCAATCGGTAAAAGGTCATCGTCTATTTCTCTAGCTCTATAAAAAATTGTTCTACTCGGCACATCAGTTATAAATTCATAAATATATGGGTCCATTCGTCCCAAGTAATCCTCTCTGAGATTAAAGCCTTGTGGTTCAAAGAAGCGACCATAATGTTTTATTATATGCTTAAATGATTCCCACGCGTGAAAGACTCTCGTCTGCTCACCCCCATACAAATCATCTTTAATTACCCACATCGGAGAATCAATATCATCAAATAAATCTACAGCTCCTTTTTGAATCTCTCTATAAGAATAAAGATTCTCAAATAAATCATCTAAAAGAGATGTCTCTATAGTATCATCATTTAAAATCATTTCCTCATCTATTAAGATTTCTCGTATACTATAGGTTGTTGCCTCTTCTCCGTCCGGCCCTAAATACTTTTTTTCTTCTGAATCATACATAGCCCCTGTTCCATCATCACAACCTTCATATGCCTTTTCTATACAATCTCTAAGATACTTTCCCATGGTCTCTAATGAAATCATCTGTACCTTAATGCTCGCACAATATGGACAATCACCTTCTTCTTCAACGTTGTTTTCAATAAACTTTTTTATATATTTGTTGTTAAAACAGTTAGTACAACAATACGAATCTTTTATCAATTCTTTTCTCCTCCATCCCAATTGTAAATGATACTGTTTAAGTGTCCTTTAAAATTTATTACTCTAGTTTCCGTAATATTCAGCCACGACATGCTTTAATCTATGTATTAAATTATACGTAAACGGTAAATCATCCGTACCTTTCTAAAATTTAGCCGCGCCCGCAGGCGCGACGGTTACTTCACAGGTTTTCTACATTCACTTGGAAGTTCATCTGACCAAGGAAGTAGTTTATCCATAAAACTTCTATCTGTGTCATCCAGATGCTCTGGAATTACAGTAAGAAGATATTTGAAATACTCATAAGGTTTAAGGTTATTCGCCTTGGCCGTTTCGGCGATGCTGTAAGCAACGGCACTTGCTTTGGCGCCAGAGATTGTATCAATCATAACCCAGTTCTTCTTTCCGATACAGAAGCCACGGATTGACTGCTCAGCCGAGTTGTTATCCATAGGAACTTCGCCATCTTCAAGGAAGACCTTTAGATACTGTTCCTGGTTTATTGAATACTGTAATCCTTTATGAGTTTTGCTATTAGCTAATACACTTGGTTCAGCTTTATGAACCCACGCAAAGTAGGCCTCAACCAGAGGCTTGACAGTAAGCTGTCGATGTTCGTATCTTTCGGCTGGAGAAAGGTCACTTAGCTTTTTCTCCTCGCGATAGATAGCCTGAATCATCTTCAGAGCTTTATTCGCAGTGCAGGATTTTTGCTTGTCCTTTGGTGTAGCCTTTAGGGCTTCATCAAATCGGCGTCTCGCATGCGCCCAGCATCCTGCTATGGTCAGGTCATCGCGTTCCTTTTCAATGGAGTGATAAACCTGATAGCCATCTGTAACACAGATGCCTTTGAAATCCTTGAGAAATTCTCTTGGATGATCGGACTTTCTAGTCCGCTGG
>JAFYYR010000029.1 GCA_017557435.1 Pseudobutyrivibrio sp.
GGCGGCAGCAGTGGTCACGCTGAGACACGATGTCGAATGTGCCACGGTGCAGATATATACAAAACCTGCTTTTTAATTTTTCTTAGCGAATGTATCATGAGCCCTAAACACCCTCTTAAGAATCATTTTGTAAAACTGCCATTGTTACCAAATAGGTGTCCACACAGCTTAGCTACATTTTTGAAAACAATGTATTCTTAAAAAGACACATGCTAGATGTTCACTCTTTGCATATTGAAAAACTATAATATCCGCAAAAATTGTTACCAGCCAGGGGTGCCGGCAGGGCATGGGGCCAGGGCCTAAGAGTGGGGAAATAGAGGATTTGCTGTGAATCATTTTTACCCTGTGGAATTATAGCCTCGGAGGACGGAGGGAGCGGTTTGACAGAGGGGTATAAATGTGCTAAGTTGTTGCTGAATTTAATAGTTTCATATGGATTAGGTGCCCATGGAGAGCATGGGTGAAAAGGGAATCTGGTGAGAATCCAGAGCGAAGCCGTCACTGTGTTAGGGAGTCTGCTTTTATGTCACTGATTAGTCGGGAAGAGAAAGCAGATGTTGATCGAAGTCAGGAGACCTGCCTATTCTTTATAATTAATGATTTGCGGACCTTCGAATCTTAATTCATGATTTTTGTGAATTAGGGTCGCTTTGTGCGATCCTTTTGATTTTATGTCCGCGGAAAATGGAGGAAATGAAAGACATGAAGAAAAGACTAGCTTTGGGCTTAGCACTTGTTATGAGTGCAAGTATGGCATTTTCAGCTTGTGGCGGACAGAAGGCTGACACAGCAGCAACTGATGATGCTAAGGAAGAAGTAGTTGAGACAGCTGAGGAGGATGCAGATCAGGTGGCAGCAGATAATTGTGCAGCGCTTATCGACGCTATTTACGTGCAGGAGCGCACAGATGAGACAGATGCTCAGTGTGCAGCTGCAAAAGAGGCATGGGATGGTCTTACAGATGCTCAGAAGGAGCTTGTAGAGGGTGAGAACGCAGATCCAGATTACTTTGGTAGAGATACAGGTGATGCTAGCCAGGATGATCCTTTGAATCAGGATGAGATTGGCGAGAATGAGATTCTTGTTGTAAGTTTTGGTACTTCATTTAATACTAGCCGTGTTCAGGATATCGGTGGTATTGAGAAGGCTATTGCTGAGGCTAATCCAGATTGGTCAGTACGTCGTGCATTTACATCACAGATTATCATTAATCATATTCAGGCACGTGACGAGGAGAAGATTGATAACGTAGAGCAGGCTCTTGATAGAGCAGTAGATAATGGTGTTAAGAACCTTGTTGTTCAGCCTACACACCTTATGCATGGTGCAGAGTACGATGATCTTATCGCAGCTGTAGATGCTTATGCTGATAATTTTGAGTCTGTAAAGATTGCTGAGCCACTTCTTGGTGAGGTAGGTGCAGATGCTACAGAGATCAACTCAGATAAGGAAGCTGTTGCTAAGGCAGTAGTTGCTGAGGCTGTTGCTACTACAGATTACGATGCTTTAGATGCTGCAGCTGAGGATGGTGTTGCATTTGTATTCATGGGACATGGTACAAGCCACACTGCAAAGGTTACATACTCACAGATGCAGACACAGATGAATAAGCTTGGCTACGATAATGTATTTATTGGTACAGTAGAGGGTGAGCCAGAGGAGACATCTTGCGAGAATATTATCGCTGCTGTTAAGGAAGCTGGTTACACAAAGGTTGTAATTCGCCCACTTATGGTTGTTGCTGGTGATCACGCTAACAACGATATGGCTGGTGACGATGATGATTCATGGAAGTCAATGTTCACAGCTGATGGAAGCTTTGAATCAGTAGATTGCCAGATTGCAGGCCTTGGTGAGATTGAGGACGTTCAGAAGATTTACGTTGCTCATACAGCTGATGCAATTGCAGAATAATTAGATTTAAAATAATGTGCTGGCTTTTATGCCAGCACAATTAATAATGGAGATATATCACTAATGAAAAAGAAGTTTTTTAGTTTAATGCTTGTTGCAGCTATGGCTTTTTCTATGGTGGCTTGCGGCGCTGATAAGGAAGCTGACGCTTCTGCTGAGACAGTGGTAGAAACTGTAGAAGAGCCAGCAGAAGAGTCTGTAGAAGAGCCTGAGGTTGCTAAACTTGATTTAGAGGATGGAGAGTACACTGTAGATTTTACAACTGACAGTAGCATGTTCCACATCAATGAGACTCTTAATAACAAGGCAACTCTTACAGTAGAGGACGGTGTGGGAACTGTTCATATTACTCTTGCAGGAACAGGCATTATCAATCTTTATGTTGGTCTTGCTGCTGATGCTGAGTCTGATGAGGCTAATTGGCTTAACTATACTGAGGATGAAGTAACATATGATGATGGTATGACTGAGACAGTTTATGGTTTTGATGTGCCAGTATCAGTATTAAATGAAGAGTTTGATTTGGCCCTTCTTGGAACAAAGGGAACTTGGTATGATCATAAAGTAAAGGTTACATATGAAGCGAACTAAAATTCTTAAAGCTGCAGTGCTGCTGGCTTGCTTAGCAGCCTGCGGCTTTTTTATTAAACAAATATTTTTCAAAACTACAAATCAGGATGAGCCAGGCATATATTCCTGCTATGTAAATCTTGAAGGTGGAAGTGGCAGGGCTTCTGTAGATTCTCCTGCTCAGGTAATTGTAAAAAAGGATTCGAAGACTGTTGAGCTTGTATGGTCTAGTCCAAATTATGACTACATGATTGTGGATGGAGAACGCTTCGACAACGAGGCAGCCCCTGGAGATAATTCCGTATTTACCATACCGTTTGATAGCTTTGATGAGCCATTTAAAGTGATTGGTGATACTACAGCTATGAGTACACCTCACGAGATTGAGTATACCCTCACGGTTATCAGTCCTGAGGTTAATAGTGTAGTCGATGCTATTACCACAAATACAGGGGTAGAGGATGCAGGAGAGGTAACTCTTGGAGACCTGAAATTTGTCTCATCTATGGAGCTTGATTATGCAAAAGAATTTTCAGTTTCTTACTATGAGGATGAGGATAAGAATACATATACTCTTATCACTATAGGTTCGGAGGGCAGCCGCCAATATTTCATGATTAGTGAAAATGGCAAGATTCCTTCTGGTGTTTCAGATAATGTAGTGCTACTTAAGGATCTTGATAAGACATATCTTGTATCTACATCTGTAATGGATTTAATGGCTGAAATTGATGGTCTTTCTAGTATCAGATTTTCAGGAACTGATGTGGCTGACTGGTATATTCCTGCGGCAAAAGAAAAGATGAATTCAGGAGATATTTTATATGCAGGCAAATATTCAGCTCCTGACTATGAGCTTTTGATTTCAGAGAAATGTAATTTTGCCATCGAAAATACCATGATTTATCACAATCCAGAGGTGAAAGAGAAGCTTGAAAGTCTTGGTATACCTGTTATGGTAGAACGCTCTAGTTATGAGAATGATCCACTGGGACGTTTAGAGTGGATAAAGCTTTATGGTCTTTTATATGGAAAAGAGCATGAGGCCAATGAATTTTTCGAAGAGCAAAAGGCCAGGGCTAAGGCTATTTCAGATATGGAAAGCACTGGACTTAAGGTGGCAGTTTTCTCAATTGATTCAAATGGCATGATTTCTATTAGAAAGCCTGGTGACTATATTTCATCTATGATTGAGATGGCAGGCGGAAGCTACGTGCCTGCAAATATTGCAGTCTCAGATGATAATGCACTGTCCACTATGAAAATCACAATGGAAGATTTCTATGTTGAAGCAGTTGATGCTGATATATTGATTTATAACAGTACAATTGAAGGCGAGATTAAATCTGTGGATGAGCTTATTAAAAAGGCAGAAGTCCTAGGAGATTTTAAGGCTGTAAAATCTGGAAATGTTTATTGTCTGTCTAAAGGCTATTTTCAACAAAGCTCTGATGTGGCAGAATTTATAGAAGACGTACATATTATTTTGACTGGGGAGAATGGCTCCCTACAACACCTTTTCAAACTTAAGGAGTAAATAGTGGAGAATAAAAGTAGAAAGTATATAACCATAATGGCAGTTATGTTTATCCTTCTTGTGGGACTTTTCTTTTTGTGTCTTGGCTGGGGAAGTGCAGATATCACTTTAAAAGAAATATTTGGTTCCCTGCTAAATCCTGGAGATGTGCACATGGGAAGAATAGTGGTATCTATTAGATTGCCTAGAATTACTGCTGCTATTTTACTTGGTGGAGCCCTTTCGGTTTCAGGCTTTTTACTTCAGATATTCTTTGGAAATCCAATTGCAGGGCCTTATGTGCTGGGTATTTCATCAGGAGCAAAGCTTATTGTTGCCATTGTTATGGTATTTATGCTAAGCCAGGGTAAATACATAAGTGCTCTTGGCATGGTAGCAGCAGCCTTTATTGGTTCTTTGATTGCCATGGGAATAGTAATGCTTTTATCTAACAAGGTAAAGAATATGTCTTTGCTTGTTGTTTGTGGTGTTATGATTGGATATCTTTGCTCTGCAATTACAGAATTTATTATCGCATTTGCGGATGACACTAATATTGTTAACCTTCACAACTGGTCTCTTGGAAGCTTTTCAGGAATCAGTTGGGAAGATGTGGCAATTTCAGCGATTATCGTTATTGTGGCTTTTGTTTTTTCATTTGTGCTCTCAAAGCCTATTGGGGCCTATCAGTTGGGAGAGAGCTATGCTAGGAATATGGGTGTAAATATTAAGCATCTTAGAATTCTTTTGATTTTACTTTCTAGCATTTTGTCGGCTACTGTTACAGCTTTTGCTGGGCCTATTTCTTTTGTGGGAATAGCAGTGCCTCATATTTTGAGAACAATTTTGAAAACATCAAAGCCAATTGTTATGATACCTGGTTGTTTTTTAGGGGGCGCTATAATTACACTTTTATGTGATGGAATTGCAAGAAGCGCATTTTCACCAAGAGAGATTAGTATCAGTGCTGTAACTGCAATTGGTTTGTCCCCTATAGTTATTTATTTACTTATAAAACGTAAAGAGGTTTCCCATGGTTAGTAGCATAGATTTAGAATCCCTAGTAGTAGGCTATAAGAGTCCGGTAATTGAAAATGTTAATCTAACTGTGAATTCTGGAGAAATAGTTGCCCTTATAGGTCCAAATGGCGCCGGTAAATCCACTGTTTTAAAGACAATTACTAGACAGATTCAAAAGATGGATGGCAAGATTGTCATTATGGGTCAGGATGAGGATGGTATTTCAGAAGACAATCTGGCTAAAAAGCTTTCCATGGTTACCACAGAAAGGATTCACCCAGAGCTTATGAGCTGCTTTGAGGTGGTGTCCACAGGTAGATATCCATATACCGGTCGACTTGGAATCTTATCAAAAGAAGACATTAAGATAGTTAAAAAAGCAATTGAGATGGTTGGAGCTAAGGATGTGGCTAACAAGGATTTTTCCAAGGTAAGTGACGGCCAGAGACAGCGAGTAATGCTGGCTCGAGCAATTTGTCAGGAGCCAGAGATTTTAATTCTGGATGAGCCTACATCATTTCTTGATATTCAGTTTAAGATAGACATTTTATCTGTAATAAAAAATCTTGCTAAGGAGAAAAATATTGCTGTATTAATGTCTATTCATGAGCTTGAATTTGTTCCTGCTGTTGCAGACAAAGTGGTGGCAGTGTCAGATGGAAAAGTATTTAAAATTGGCACACCAGATGAGATCTTAACAGGAGAAAATCTGGCATCTTTGTATCACATGTCGCTGGATGAAAGCAATGTACTTGCAACAGGTTTGATTGATTATTCTAATTCATTAAAGAGAGTATTATGTCAAAAGTAATTATGATTCAAGGCACCATGTCAAATGTAGGCAAAAGCCTGCTTGTTGGTGGACTTTGTAGAGTTTTAAAACAGGATGGTTTAAAGGTAGCACCATTTAAATCACAAAATATGGCCCTCAATTCTTTTGTCACAAAGGATGGGTTGGAACTTGGCAGAGCTCAGGCTATGCAGGCTGAGTGTGCCGGGGTGGAGCCTAGCGTCTATATGAATCCTATTTTGCTTAAGCCTACCAATGATATTGGCAGTCAGGTGATTGTAAATGGTGAGGCCATAGGCAATATGTCTGCAAGGGATTATTTTGCCTATAAGAAAAAGCTGATTCCTGATATTCTTCACGCGTACCACAAATTAGAAGAGTGGGCAGATGTGATTGTAATCGAGGGAGCTGGTTCTCCAGCGGAGATTAATCTTAAATCTGATGACATAGTAAATATGGGCATGGCAAAACTTGTAGATGCACCTGTTCTTTTAGTTGGAGATATTGATAGAGGCGGAGTTTTTGCTCAGCTATTAGGCACACTTGAGCTTCTTGAGGCTGATGAGAGGGATAGAGTAAAGGGACTTATAATTAACAAGTTTCGCGGTGATAAGAGTCTTCTTGATTCAGGAATAGAGATGCTTGAGGAGAGAGGTCATGTTCCTGTTGTGGGAACTATTCCATATGCCCATCTTATGATTGATGATGAGGATAGCCTAAGCGAGAGACTTGGCAATGAATTTGATTATGGCGATAACGTAAATACGGTAGAGATTGCTGTAGTTAGATTGCCTAGAATTTCTAATTTTACAGATGTGGCTCCATTTGAGAGCATTCCAGGGGTACGAGTTTCTTTTGTTTCAAACCCTAGAGAGCTTGAAGGGGCAGATATGGTGATTATCCCTGGCAGCAAAAATACCATCGGTGATATGAATTGGCTTAGGACATCAGGCTTTGAGCCTGCTATAAAAAGATTTGCAATGAATAAGCCAGTGGTAGGAATCTGCGGTGGATTCCAGATGATGGGAAATGAGATTTTTGATCCAGAGGGTATAGAAAATGAGGATGTGGACAGCATCCATGGACTTGATTTATTCCCTATAGTTACAAGCCTTCAGCCTATGAAACATCGCAGTCAGACAGAGGATTGCTTTGACGATTTAACAGGAGTATTTTCTAGCCTTTCAAATGAAGAGTTTGTGGGATATGAGATTCACAACGGAAATACAGAGCTTTCTGCAGAAGATGACAGAGATTATGATGGCCTTGTTGTAGAAAGAGATGAGGAGGGGCAGATTATTCTTTTGCAAAAGGATAATCTCTTTGGAACCTATGTCCATGGAATATTTGACCATGAGGATATTGCATTTAAGCTGGTTTCAAAGCTGGCTGAGAATAAGGGCGTAAGTATAGGAGATGCTAGTTTTGACTATCAGGCCTTTAAGGAGGGAGAATATGATAAGCTGGCAGATATCATAAGAGAGAACTTGGATATGTCACTTATTAGAAGGCTCCTTGATTTGCCTACAGTATAGTATTAATCAGACGAGGATTATATGAAAATAGATTTTATTCTACCATCAGAAATTGAAAAGCGAAGCTTTGAGATTATTTCAGAAGAGCTTGATAAAATGGGAATTTCTATCCCAGCGGAAGAGGAGCCGATCACAAAGAGAGTTATCCATACAAGTGCTGATTTTGATTATGCTTCCACAATGAGTTATTCAAAAGGTTCCATAGCAAGAGCTAAGGAGCTTATTAAAAATGGTGCTCATATTGTGACAGATACTAATATGGCATTATCTGGAATTAATAAAAAAAGGCTGGCAGAGTATGGCGGTCAGGTTCACTGCTTTATGGCAGATGAGGATGTGGCAAAGGAAGCTAAAGAACGACAGGTTACTAGAGCTACAGTTTCCATGGAAAGAGCAGCAGGTCTCAATGTGCCGGTTATATTTGCCATAGGTAATGCTCCTACAGCACTTATATGCCTTCATGAGATGATGGAGGCAGGGCGATTTACGCCGGAGTTTGTTATTGGAGTTCCTGTTGGATTTGTAAATGTGGTGGCAGCAAAGAAACTGTTTTTAAACTCTGATGTGCCTTATATTATAAATAAGGGTAGAAAAGGCGGCAGCAACATAGCTGCGGCTATCGTAAATGCGATACTTTATAATATTGATAAATAGGAGTTTTCATGAGAAAAGGTTTTACAACCGGAAGCTGTGCAGCTGCGGCGGCCAAGGCAGCAGCTTTCATGCTTTTAACAGGTCAAGAAAAACTTAATATAGAAATTGAGACTCCTGCAGGTGTGATGTTTGCAGCTGAGATAGTGGATGTCATAAGAAATGAAAGACAGGTGACATGTGCTGTTATTAAGGATGGGGGAGATGACCCGGATGTTACAACAGGTGCACATGTAACTGCCACTGTTTCCATAGCAAGAGATACTATAGAGCAATCATTTGATGAGCCTGATGTCTTAATAGATGGAGGAGTAGGAGTTGGTAGAGTTACTTTACCAGGTCTTGATCAGCCAGTTGGCAATGCAGCTATTAACAGTGTACCACGTGAGATGATTGCCAAGGAAGTTGTTGAAGTCTGCAAGCTTCTTGATTTCAATGGAATTCTCAATGTGGAGATTTCTGTGCCAGAGGGAATAGAGCTTGCAAACAAGACATTTAACCCACGTCTTGGCATAACAGATGGTATCTCAATACTTGGTACCACAGGAATAGTAGAGCCTATGAGTAATAAGGCTATTATTGATACTATAAATGTAGAACTTTCTCAAAAGAAGGCCCTGGGATTTAAATACGCAGCTGTAACTCCAGGCAATTACGGTCTTAAATTTATGAAAGACACCTTCGACTATGATTTGGATGCCAGTGTAAAATGCTCCAACTTCATAGGCGAGACAGTTGATAAAGTAATAGAGCTTGGATTTGAGGGTATGATTATAACTGGCCATATAGGAAAGCTTATAAAGGTGGCCGGAGGAATTATGAATACCCATTCTCACGAGGCAGATGCCAGAATGGAGATTTTAGCATCCCAGGTCATTAGAGCTGGAGGGGATGCGGTCCTTGCAAGAAAAGTACTTGATTGCCTTAATACTGAAGAGGCACTTAATCTCATAAAAGGGGCTAATCTACTTGAGGCCACAATGGATATAGTCCTTGAAAAGATTCTGTTCTATCTGAATTTTAGAGCAGGAAATAAAATCAATATTCAGTGTATTTTATATTCCAATGAATTTGGCATATTAGCACAGTCTCATGGGGCATTAAATATGTTAAAATGTTTACATGAGTAGTTGATTATAAAATTGGGGTGGGGGTTATGAGCTTTAAGTCTAGATTCAGGAAATTTAAGCTACATCTATATCTAAATATAATTCTTGGAATTGGATGTTTTATTTTCCTTTTGAATGCCTTTATATACAGGCGTAGTTTCCTATGGCTTTTTGGTGGGCTTTTTGCGGCATGTCTTATTGCACTTATTATTTCTGAAATCCAAAGAAGGAAAAGTGCAGTAGGGTTACTTGAGAATGTAGACGAGCAGCTTATACCTTTTATACGACTTTTTGACAGATATAATAGAAGACTTATCAACTGGAGCCTTGTGGCTTTTTGGTGGGTGTTTTCATTTAGCTTTTCTCTTATTTCCATTGGCATTAACTCAAAGCCCTTTGAGTTTTTGGAAAAGATAAATATTAATCTGATAGTCTTTGAAGTAATAGCTTTTTTCATTATCAAGAATTACACATTGGTAGGGTGGTTTTCTAAGAACCACAATTTTGAAAATGCACAGGCCCTTAAGGGGCTTCATAAGAGAGTGATGATTCTCTCTTTGATTTACTGGGTCATTGCAAGTGTCATTTACTATTACTTTGAGGAAGTCTTTGTTATAGACAGTGCGCCGTTTTTTAGCGGACTATACATTTTCATAGCACTTGTCTTTAACCTCTTTAAGTTAAACCAGTTTACCCATTCTAAGAAAAAATATAACAGGCTGGTTATTGCAATGATTTTAATTGTTGCAATAGGTGTAGGTGGCTACAGTTTCTTATGCAGAGATATTTGGCTTACTCAGCCATATATAAATCATGTGCCAAATATTTACGATGGGCACAGTGAGATTTCTTATGATGAGGACACTGGTGTTTATACCATCACAAAGGAAAGTGGAGATTTTAAAATCCTTCAGCTGACAGATATTCATCTAGGAGGAAGTTTTCTATCCTACGACAAGGATTTAAAGGCATTCGACACTATATTCCAGCTTTTGGATGAGACCCGGCCGGACCTTGTAATAGTAACTGGCGATTTGGTTTTCCCTATAGGGTATGCATCATTTTCATTTAATAACACTGCGCCAGTCCAGCAGTTTGCAGCCTTTATGAGAAATACGGGAATACCTTGGGCATTTACTTACGGCAATCACGATACAGAAAGCTATGCCGCATCATCGAAAAGTGATTTGAATGAGTTGTACAAATCCCTATCCTGGGATACAAGCAAGACTCTTATGTACCCATATGTGCAGCCAGATATTACAGGAAGAAACAATCAGCTTATAGAGCTAAGAAATCAAGATGGCACAATGGCACAGGCAATTTTTTTAATAGATTCCAATGCCTATACAGGTGAGGGGTTCAGCAGTGAATATGATTACATTCATGATGACCAGGTACAGTGGTACAAAGATCAGGTTCTGAAAATAGAAGATGAAGAAGGAAAGATAGTACCATCTATGATATTTATCCATATTCCTCTTCAGGAGTATGCTACAGCGGCTGATTTATATAATGCAGGAAGTAATGAAGTGACTTACTATTTTGGCGCTAATAAAGAATCCAAAGTAGGTAAGGTGTCATGCTCTGAGTATCCTAGTAAATTATTCGATACAGCAAAGGAGCTTAAAAGCACTAATGCAATTTTTTGCGGACATGACCACTATAACAATATGTCCCTTGAATATCAGGGGATTAGGCTTACCTATGGCATGAGTATTGATTATCTTGCCATGTCAGGTATAGCAAGAGATATTGAACAAAGAGGTGCTACTCTTATAACCATCCATGATGATGGTACTTCAGATGTGGAGCAGGTACCTTTTGGAAATAGAAATTTTACTTTTTTTGATGACTTTAAAAGGATGGGACAGAAATAATGGTTTATTTTGTAGGAGCAGGCTGCGGGGCAGCAGATTTGATTACAATTAGAGGAATGAGAATATTAACTAGAGCTGATACTATTATTTACACCGGCTCCTTAGTTAACGACGAACTTTTGGGATATGCTAAGGATTCTTGTTTTTGTTATGACAGCTCCCGTATGACTCTTGATGAGGTTATGGAAGTTATGATAAGGGATGCTGAAAAAGGTGAAGAGGTAGTTAGACTTCATACTGGTGACCCTAGTCTTTATGGAGCTATCCAGGAGCAGATGCGTATATTAGATCAGCGCGGAATACATTATGAGACATGTCCAGGAGTCAGCGCTTGCTTTGGTGCAGCAGCTAGCTTGAATTTGGAGTTTACACTTCCTGATATTAGCCAGTCTCTTATTATTACTAGGATGGCGGGACGTACACCGGTACCAGAAAAAGAGTCCATAGAGAGTTTCGCAAAGCATGGAGCTACAATGGCTATCTATTTAAGCTCGGGCATGTTACAGGAGCTTCAAGAGAGACTTATAGCTGGTGGATATTCTCAAAGTACAAAGGCAGCAATTGTGTATAGAGCAACCTGGCCACAGGAGAAAAAGTTTATATGTACAGTAGGCACTTTGGCTAAGACAGCTGCTGAAAATGGTATTGATAGATTCGCAGTTATATTGGTGGGGGATGTAATAGGAAAAGCGGATTATTCTTTATCGAAGCTATATGATCCGACTTTTGAAACGGGATACAGAAAGAGTTATGAAAACTAAGAAAATTATTAGAGTTGCATATTTTACAGATAATGGAAAGGAGCTGGCCTTAAGGCTATTTGATGGCTGGGATGAGGCTATCCCTGAATACAGAAATGAAGAGCTTTCTCTAAATGATTGGGTTGAGGATTCCTTCAAAAATCATTTGCCTATTTTATTTATTGGAGCAGTTGGAATAGCAGTTAGAGCTATAGCTCCATTTGTTAATAATAAACTTAAGGATTCTGCAGTAATAGTAACAGATGAGCTTGGACTTAATGTTATTCCGATTTTGTCAGGCCATTTTGGTGGAGCCAATGACTGGGCGAGAGTTATTGCAGAAAAGATAGATTCCAATGCTGTTATTACAACTGCCACAGATATTAATAACGTATTTGCGGTAGATGTTTTCGCCAGAGAAAACGGTTTTAAAATCAAGAACAAGGAAATGATTAAAGAGGTCTCTAGAAAGGTACTTAATGGGGAAAAGCTTAATGCCATAGAGACTCAGGATTATCTTGATATTGATGGACTTTGGCTGGTGCCAAAGAGACTTACTCTTGGAATTGGCTGTAAAAAGGGCAAGACCTTCAAGGAGATTTTTCAGTTTGTAACTAGCATATATGATGAGGATTATCTATACGACAATCTCTATGCTATTTCGTCTATTGATGTTAAATCATCAGAAATTGGTCTTATTAAGCTTGCCCAGTACTTTGGAGTTCCTTTTGTTACATATTCTGCTGATGAGCTTTCAGCGGTAGAGGGGGACTTTAATGAATCTGATTTTGTAAAAGAAAATGTAGGCGTAGGAAATGTTTGTGAGAGGGCAGCCCTCCTTGCAGCAGGAGAAGAATCCACAATTATTAAGGCCAAGGAAGCCTTTGATGGCATGACTCTTGCAGCAGCAAAACGAGAAAAATTAGTTATAGAATGGTAGAAAAAATGGCAGGAAAGATATACATAGTTGGCATGGGGCCAGGATTTAAATCAATGATGACAGAGGATGCTTTTAAGGCAATGGAGCAGGCTGATGTTATCGTTGGATATACAGTATATATTGATTTGGTGAAGGAACATTTCCCTGATAAGGATTTTTTCACCACCCCAATGAAAAAGGAAATAGAGCGATGCAGAGCATGCTTTGACTTTGCTCTTGAAGGCAAGACAGTTGCATTTATCTGCAGTGGTGATGCTGGAATATACGGTATGGCTGCGCCTATGTATGAGCTTTTGCCTGAATACATGGAGGCTAATTCTGATTTAACCGAGGATAATCTTATAGTGATTCCTGGTGTGACTTCAGCTATTTCTGGAGCGGCAGTTTTAGGTGCACCTATCAATCATGATTTTTGCCTAATAAGCCTTAGCGATTTGCTTACACCATGGGAAGTGATTGAAAAGAGATTAAAGGCTGCTGTTATGGGAGATTTTTCAATTGTTTTATACAATCCATCCAGCAAAAAAAGACATGATTATCTGGAGAAGGCTTGCAATATTTTGATTGAAGCAGGTGCCAGTGGAGACAGAGCCTGTGGCTATGTGGAGAACATTGGAAGAGTAGGGGAGAATTCTCACGTATGTACCCTTTCACAGCTTAAAAATACTCAGGTTAATATGTTTACAACTGTGTTTATTGGAAACTCAAATACAAGGATAATCTCAGATAAGCTTGTAACACCTAGAGGATATAAAATATGAACAAGGTAATTATATTTGGTGGAACTACAGAAGGAAGAAAGTTGGCCCAGACTCTGGCGAAAAAGGAAGTTTTTTGCGTGTACTGTGTGGCTACAGACTACGGCAAGGACCCTATAGAGGAGTCTGATTATATTGAGGTTAGGACAGGACGCTTGGATTCTACAGCTATGGTTGAGATGTTTGAATGTGAGATGCCTGACGGAATTATAGATGCCACTCATCCTTTTGCTACAGCAGTTAAGGCTGAGATTGAAGATGCACTTTTTAGATATAAAACAGTTCCATTTTATCGCTTGGCAAGAGAAGAAGATAAGGTGGACGTCAGTGGCTGTACCTTTTTTGATTCAGCACTTGATGTGGCTAGAGCCCTTGAGAACACCACAGGCAAAGTGTTTCTTACTACAGGAAGCAAGGAACTGCCTGTCTTTTGCGCAAGCGAGTCTTTAAGAGAGAGAATAATAGCTCGTGTTATTCCCAATATCGAAAGTCTTGAAATCTGCAAGGAGCAGGGACTAAAGGGCAATCAGATTATTGCTATGCAGGGACCATTTTCAAAGGCAATGAATGTGGCCTTTTTAAAGGAAGCTGGTGCTAGTATTCTTGTTTTGAAGGAGGGGGGCCAGGCTTCGGGTGAGGCAGAGCGTATAGAGGCTGCAAATGCCCTTGGAATAAAGTGTTTTGTTATTAAAAGACCACAGGAAAAGGTTGAAGGGCTCACATTTGAGCAGGTGAGAGACAGGCTATTTAATTTATTTAGAATAGATAGTTCTAATGAGGAAGAGGAGTCACATGATATTTCTGCTGTGACACCTGACAATAATCTAGAGAATAAAATCCATGTGATACTTGCAGGCTATGGAATGGGACCAGCTAGCCAGACTAGAGAGGTGCTTGAGGCCATAGAGGAGGCTGACTATCTTTTTGGCGCCCCAAGAATGCTTGTTGGATTTGAGTCTAAGGCTAAAAAGTATCCACATTATCTGGCGGAGGATATAGTGCCTCTTCTTCAGCAGATTGCTCTTGATTTAAAATATGGCACTAAAAAAGTAGTTATACTTATGTCCGGGGATACGGGATTTTACAGCGGAGCGGCTAAGCTTGGCAAGGCATTAGATGAGCTTAATTTCTGCAAGACTAAAATTCTACCTGGCATTTCATCAATAAGTGCAATTGCAGCCAGGGCCAAGGAAAACTGGCAGGATGGTGTGATTCTTAGTACCCATGGAATTAAGGAATCTACATGGAAGCAGCAGGTATTACAGGGGGCTGTTCATAATAGAAAGACTTTTGTTATTACCTCTGGTGCCAAGGATGTGCGCCTTATAGGCGAGATGCTTGTGGCTGCTGAAAAAGAGTATGATATTAGATTTAAAATATTTGTTGCCACTAATCTCTATACAGATGAGAGGTTAGAGTGGCTGACAGCAGATAAGTGTTCTAGCTTTAATAGAGATGGTCTTGTTACCATTTTGATTAAAAATGATAATGTGATTCCAAAGAAGTTATCGCCTTCCCTTTTGGATTCTCAGTTCATCCGGGATAAGGTTCCAATGTCAAAGGAAGAAATCAGAGCTCTTTCTGTATGCAAATTACAGCCTACTAAAAATTCTGTGATTTACGATATTGGAAGCGGAAGTGGCTCAGTGGCAGTGGAGCTTGCTCTTTTAGATTCCTCTGTAAAGGTATACGCAGTGGAGATAAAGCCTGAGGCCTGCAGTCTTATTAAGAAAAATATCGAGAAATTTAAGGCTTCAAATATAGAGCTGATTGAGGGGGCTGCCCCAGATGTAATAAGAGACCTACCAGCGCCAACACATGTATTTATAGGAGGCAGTGGAGGAAGGCTTGAGGATATTTTATCTGAGCTTAAAAGTAGAAATTCGCATATACGGATTGTAATTAATGCAGTTACATTAGAGACAATCAGCGAGATAAATAGTGTATTAAAGAAATTTGAGATTGATGATGCGGATATTGTCCAGGTGACTGTAAGCAAGTCTAAAAAGGCTGGTGAATACTCACTTATGCAGGGACAAAATCCAGTATATATCGTTTCTTTTGGGGTTAATTAAATGAATTATTCGAGAGTAATGTTGGCTGCCAGCAAAAGCGGCAGCGGAAAAACTACTATAACATGTGGAATTCTAGGTGCACTTAAGGAAAGGGGACTTAGTCCTTGCAGTTTCAAATGTGGACCGGATTACATTGATCCAATGTTTCATAGAAATGTTCTTGGAATTCCATCAGGGAATCTGGATACATTTTTTACAGAGGATGATGTTACAAGGGAATTATTTATCAATGAATTCTCAGGCGATATAGCCGTTATAGAAGGTGTTATGGGACTTTTTGATGGCATAGGTGGAGTGGAGCTTACTGGCTCATCCTACGATTTGGCCAGAGTTTTAAGGACTCCTATAATCCTTGTTATAGATGCAAAGGGGGCAGGACGTTCTGTCCTTGCAGAGATTAGAGGTTTTCTTGACTACGACAGTGAGCATCTTATAAAGGGAGTTATCCTCAATAGAACAAGCAAGGCCTTTGGAGAAAAGCTTGCAGGATTAATTGAAGATGAGCTTCATATCAAATGCTTTGGTACTGTTGCAGAAGAGAAAAATATAGAGCTATCCTCTAGACATTTGGGACTTTTACTTCCTCAGGAGGTTGAGGATATTAATAAAAAATTAGAAAGACAAAAGAATCTAGTTTTGGATGGGGTAGATATTGATGGAATAATTGCCCTTTCAAAGGAGATGGAGGATATAAATGATTCTTCTTCTCAGGTTCTTACAGGCCCATCCACATCTAGTGAAAAGACCATTCGCTTAGCTGTAGCAAGGGATGAGGCATTTTGTTTTTATTACAGAGAAAACCTCACCATGCTTCAGGCAAGAGGTGTGGAGCTTGTAGAGTTTTCACCTTTGAGAGATGAGCATTTACCAGAGGATATATCAGGCATTTTACTTGGTGGTGGTTACCCTGAAAACTACTTGAAGGCTCTTTCTGGTAACACCCAGATTAAGTCAGAAATCAAAAAGGCCATGGATAGAGGTATTCCAATGCTAGCTGAGTGCGGAGGATTTATGTACCTTTTAGACACCATTAAAAATGATCAGGAAAAGACCTATAGCATGATTGGTGCAATTAATGGCAGTGCTTTTTGGACTGGCAAATTAGTGAGATTTGGGTATGTGACCATTGAAGCTGATGGCTTTGAAATCAAGGGCCATGAGTTCCATTACTACGACACAGACAATAATGGTTCATCATTTACAGCTAAGAAACCAACTGGTAATAGAAGCTGGCAGTGTATTCATAAGGTGGGACCATCTTATATTGGATTCCCACATTTGTACTATCCATCAGCACCAGTATTTGTAGATAAATTTGTGGAGGCTATGAAAAACTATGGCGGAAACTAGATATTTATTTGATGATATTTTAGAAAACAAGCTTGTTGTAGAACCTTTAGATAAGGGGCTCTATGGAAAAGTTAAGTTAGAATGGGATAGAGTCTCTAAGCCAATTAATAGCTTTGGGGCCTTGGAGGATTTACATTCTAAAATAGCAGCCATACAGGGATTTGAGGCTCCTGATTTATCCCACATGCGACTTATTGTATGTTGTGGAGACCACGGCATTGTGGAGGAGGGAGTTACCCAGACTAGCCAGGAGGTTACTAGAATCTGTGCTACTAATATAGGCAAGGGCCTTACCACTGCAGGCACTATGGCTAGGCATCTTGGCATTGATATTATGGCTGTAGATGTGGGAATTAATTACGAAAGGGAAGTGCCTTGTACTCTAAACAGAAGAGTGAAATATGGCACTTGTAATTTCCTTAAGCAGCCAGCCATGTCGGTAGAGGAATTTTCTCGTGCTGTGCAGGTGGGTATGGATCTGGTTAAGGAGAGTAAGGAGCAGGGATTTACTGCACTTTTACTTGGAGAGATGGGCATAGGCAATACCACATCAGCAGCGGTGGTTGCAGGATATTTGCTTGATTTAAATGCTGAGCAGGTTACAGGACGAGGCGCTGGACTTGATGATGAGGGATTCAGTAGAAAAAGAGCTGTTGTTTCCATGGCCCTTTCTAAGTATTCTGGATTATCACCAGTGGAGATATGTGCCAATTTTGGCGGGCTGGAGCTTGCAGCCATGACAGGAGTTGTCATAGGTGGTGGCCTTTATAAGGTGCCAATTATAATTGACGGCATGTTAACACAGGTATCTGCACTGGTGGCAGAGCGTTTAATTGAGAATGTTAAGGATTATTTGATTCCTTCCCATATCAGCAAGGAACCTGTTGCTGTAAAGCTTGCAAGCAAGCTGAATCTTCCAACTGTCCTTGAAGCTAATATGGCAGTTGGAGAAGGAGCAGGTGCAGTTATGATGGCGCAGATTCTCAGACTGACAGATACAGTATTTCATGATGCACTTAAATTCGGAGAGTCTGGTGTAGAGCAATATGAGAAATTTCAATAACTATGATTACATTAATTTACGGTGGTAGCAGCAGCGGCAAATCTTCCTATGCAGAGGATTACGTATGCAAGCTCAATTTCAAAAATCGATATTATCTTGCCACTATGGTGGCCTATGACGAGGAGTCAAAGGAAAGAGTTAAGCGCCATAGAAATCTTAGAGCAGGAAAGGATTTTGTCACTCTAGAGCATTCGGTTGATATTACTGAGGCAATACCTGAGATATTAACAGTTGATTCAGGAGATTTTTCTACTGATAGCAGCTTGCCCCAGGAGGACATTATTCTTCTTGAGTGTATGTCTAATCTGGTGGCTAATGAAATGTTCAGAGATGGACAGGTTTTTTCTTCTGATTATTGCCTCAGTAAGATAATAGATGATCTTAAGGAACTTCATGAAAAGGTTAGCAATATTGTTATTGTTACCAATAATGTTTTTGAAGATAGCACAGAATATGATGAGGGAACAAAAGACTATCTTAGAGCTCTTGGCAAGATTAATCAGAGAATCTCAGCTATAGCTGATGAGGTGTATGAAGTAGTTGTAGGAATAGCCATTCCCGTTAAAGAAAAAGGTAGGATGTTATGAGTATTATTAAGTCAATTATTGTGGCCTTTTCCATGTATTCAAGGATTCCAATGCCACGATTTAACTGGAATAGCAAGGATATGAGATATCATTTGATTTTCTTTCCTTGGGTAGGTGCAGTTATAGGCGCTCTAGAGTGGGGCTGGCAGAAGCTTTCCTACCAGTTTAATATTTCATATATCGTATTTACGTTAATTGCTATAGTTATTCCAGTTATTGTAACTGGTGGCTTTCATGTAGATGGATATATGGATACAAGCGACGCCCTAGCCTCATGGGGTGATAAGGAAAAGCGCCTGGAGATACTTAAGGATTCCCATGTGGGAGCCTTTGCTGTAATTAGATTGATTACTCTTGGGATTATCCTTTTTTCTGCAATTTATTCCATGGATGAGCTTGGATTTATGGCATGGACATTCACCTTTTTTGTCTCTAGGGCAATAAGTGGTATTTGTGTTATTAAATATAAAAAGGGAAAGGCAGAGGGCATTTTAAATACAAGTGCTGAGACTGCAGATGATAAAAAGGTTGTATTTTTCCTTGCATTGCAGTTCATTCTCTGGGCTATGATGGCAGGAGCTATTTTTCAGTTTTACTGGACAGCAGCACTTTTGGCCCTTGTTATTTCAGTTGTTTATTATGTATTTACCGCATATTCGAAATTTGGCGGAATCACAGGAGACTTGGCAGGCTGGTTTGTCTGCATTGCTGAGACTCTGATGGCGGTAGCTATAGCTATATTTTCAAAACTGGGGTAGATTATGATTCTTATTATCGGTGGAAGTTATCAAGGTAAAACAGCATATGCAAGGGAGAATTTTCCTGAGTACAGGTATCTGAATCAGCTTCATCTATTTGTAAAAAAGAGACTGGATGAGGGGAAAAAACCAGATGATATAATGGCCGAGATTTTAGAGATAATAAAAGAAGGTGACTGGGCAATTATATCAGATGAGATTGGAAATGGAGTGGTACCTTTAGAGCCTGAGGATAGAAGATGGCGAGAGATTACAGGTAGTATTCTTACAGCGTTAGCAAAGGAAGCCGCAGAGGTTCACAGAGTAGTTTGTGGTATAGGTCAGAGAATAAAATGATAGATAAGACAATCACATTAATTCGTCATGGCAAAACCAGAGGTAATTACGAGAAGCGCTATATTGGCATAACCGACGAGCAGATGACTCTAGAGGGGGAGCAGGAAATATATATGAGAAAATACCCTGAGGCTGATATAGTTTTTTCCAGTCCTCTTGCCAGGTGTGTTCGAACAGCTAAAATTATTTATCCTGGCATGGATATTCTTGTAATAGATGATTTGCGAGAGACTGATTTTGGAATTTTCGAGGGTAAAAATTATAAGGACCTTTCCGGTAATCCAGACTATCAGGCTTGGATTGATGGGGGAGGAGTAGATGCTTTCCCTGGTGGAGAAAGCAGAGATGCTGCAAGCAAGCGAGCCTTAAGAGGATTTCAAAGTCTTATAGAGCAGGCCACGGATTATAAAAATATCTCCGTTATATGTCACGGTGGCACAATAATGGCCATACTCAGTGAGATTTTTGGCGGAGAATATTATTCATATCATATAGAAAATAGTGAGGGATATACATTTGATTTATCATCTGACGGCGTTTATAGCGGGCTTCATCCTAGATCTTTTCTTAGGTGATCCAATGGGCTGGCCTCATCCAATTAGATGGATTGGGTCAATGATTGGTGCCCTTACAGATTCATTTTTAAAAAGAGCAGACAGAAGTCTTGATATAGAGGCTATTTCAAAGAGAAAAAGAATTATGGGTATGTGGCTGGTCGTTATTGTAATTTCAGTGACGGCTGCTACATCTTTTTTAATACTTTACTTCGCATACACGGTAAATTCATTATTAGGAGTTATAATAGAAGCTGTAATGACATACTATTGTCTTGCTGCCAAGTCACTTTGCGTGGAGAGTATGAAAGTATCCCATGCTCTTAGGGATGATGGCTTGCAGGCAGGCCGTAAGGCTGTTTCTATGATTGTAGGTCGCGACACTGCAGAGCTTACAGAAAAGGGCGTTATAAAGGCAGCTGTTGAGACTGTTGCGGAAAATACTTCAGATGGTGTGATAGCACCAATGATTTATCTTGCCATTGGTGGACCGGTTCTTGGATTTGTTTACAAGGCAATTAACACAATGGACTCTATGGTGGGATATAAGAATGATAAATATATGGATTTTGGCAGGGTGGCTGCAAAACTTGATGATGTGGTCAACTACATCCCCGCTAGATTAAGTGCCATACTTATGATTATAAGTTGCCTTTTCTTAGGGAAAAAATATAGCGCCATTGATGCATTTAAAATATTTAGAAGAGATAGATACAATCATGCAAGTCCAAATTCAGCTCAGACAGAAAGCGCTTGCTCAGGAGCTTTGGGCCTTAGGCTTGCAGGGCCAGCTAGCTATTTTGGCAAGGTAATTGATAAAAAGTACATAGGTGACAGTGTAAGAAATATTGAACTAGAAGATATAAAAAGAGCCAATGTTCTTATGTTTGCCACAGCAGTTTTGTGTGAAATTATATGTGCTTTGATTATGGTAATAATTGTTTTATGAAAGGTGTGTTGACATGCACGGCGGAGACATTTATAGAAATAACATACAATTCGATTTCTCTGTAAACATTAACCCAATGGGAGTTCCACAAGAGGTCCAGTGGGTTTTGACAGAGGCGGCTCTTCATGCCAATAAATATCCTGATATTATCCATGAGAGACTGATTATGGATACTGCAGATGTTTTTTCTGTGGCAGAGGATAGAATTGTTTATGGCAATGGGGCTTCAGAGATAATTATGGCCATTTGCCACGGCATTCAACCTAAAAAAGCAATGCTTGTAGCTCCTGGTTTTTTAGGCTACAGCAATTGTTTAATAGGGGCAGTTCCTAAATGTCAGATTGTCTATCATTACCTTCAGGAGGATAATGATTTTCAGCTTCACCATAATATTGTTGAGCAGATTCTTGTTGAAAAGCCACAGCTTCTTTTCCTTACCAATCCTAACAATCCAAATGGTGCCTTGATAGATAAGGATCTTTTAGATGACATAATTGAGGCTGCTGAAACTGTTAATACTACAGTTGTGGTGGATGAGTGCTTTTTGCCTCTTACTGGACAGGAAAAGGATAGGTCACTTGCATATCATATAGATAAATACACCAATGTAATTGTTCTTAGAGCATTTACTAAGACATTTGCCATTCCAGGTGTGAGAGTTGGCTATGCTATTTGCTCTAAAAAGGCGCAGGCGGATTTGCTTAAAAAGCAGCTCCCTGAATGGAATCTTTCGATTTTTGCCCAGATGGCAGGAGCAGAGTGCTTGAAGCATTTTGATTATATTGATGAGGCGGTAAAGCTTATCAGATGGGAGCGAGAATATTTACTGGAGGAGCTTAAAGAACTTTCTCTAAAGACATTTTTATCAGATGCCAATTATATTTTATTCAAATCCAAAAACTTAGATTTGGCAAAGGAGCTTTTGGAGTATAAAATAATGATTAGAGACTGTAGTGATTACGTTGGTCTCGACAGGGGCTTCTATCGAATAGCGGTAAAGCAACACAATGAAAATGAGGGATTGATTTTAGCTTTGGGAGATATAGTTGGAAAATAGATTGGTTTTTCACATCGATGTTAATAGTGCATTTGTATCATGGTCCGCAGTAGAGCAGTTAGCTCTAGGCGGGCCTGATTTGCGTGAAGTTCCATCTATTGTAGGTGGTGACCCTAATACCAGAACCGGAATAGTGGCTGCCAAATCAATTCCTGCTAAGAAATACGGGATAGTAACAGGTGAGCCTGTAAGTGCGGCCATAAGAAAGTGCCCTAATTTGGTAATTGCCAGATCTAATTTTGATTGGTATGTAAAATGTTCTAGAGCTTTCAAGGCAATATGTCAGGAGTATACGCCTACAATGCAGTCATTTTCCATTGATGAGGTGTTTTTAGATATGACTGGTATGGGTAAGATATATCCTGACCCAATAGCTACAGCCTATGAAATCAAGGATAGAATATATAGAGAGTTGGGCTTTACAGTAAATGTGGGAGTGGCATCAAATAAACTCTGCGCTAAGATGGCCAGTGATTTTGAAAAGCCTAATAAAGTACATACTCTTTTTATGGATGAAATTCCTGAGAAGATGTGGCCCCTTCCTGTGGGAGATCTTTTTACCTGCGGTAAGGCTTCTGCAATAAAACTAAAAAGCCTTAACATTGACACTATTGGTCAGTTGGCAAAAACTCCTATGGAGCAGCTGCAGATGATTTTTTCTGAAAGGGGAGCACTTCATTTTCATAATTATGCTAATGGAATAGATGATTCTCCAGTTTTAGACGAAAGAGAAGATGCTAAGGGATATTCAGCTGAGACCACTGTGGAGGAGGATCTTGTTGATTTAGATGCTATACTTCAGGTGATTTTAGCTCAGGCGGATATTGTGGCAGCCAGGATGCGAGCTGATGGTGGCAAATGCAGATGCATTGGTGTGACCTTTAGAAATCTGGATTTTGTTAATAAGTCGCATCAGATTAAGCTAAAGGAGTCCACTGACGTTACAGATGTTATATTTAAGACTGCTAAGGAACTTATTAAGGAAAGCTGGCATGGCGAGGCTCTAAGACTTGTGGGGCTTTCTCTATCTGATATAGATAGAGACGGATTTGAGCAGATTTCACTTTTTGAGGACCCCGATAAGGAAAAAAGAAAGGCCCTTGACGCCTCACTTGATTCAATTAGGGGAAGATTTGGAAATGCTGCTGTTCAAAGAGCCAGCACTTTAAATACCTCAGACCGCATAAATAAGCGCTTTAAAGCGGAGCAGGAAAATGATAGAATGAAAAAGTAAAAATATTTAGGCAGAAATGTTATTGACTGCTTATTTAAAATGTTATATCATATTGCGGACTTTTAGATATATGATTTTTTGTAACATATATGGGAGATTTCTATGATTACCGTAAGGACTAGAAGAAAGTCGTTTATGACCCAAGAACAATTTGCAGGAAGACACGAAGCAGAATTTATCCTTTCCTTAGGAAAAAATTTTTTAGCCTTTGTTGATAGATATTCAGATTCAGATGATTATGAAGCATCAGCACTATATTCTACTATTGAGAATTTAGTTAAGGAGAATGATGTGGAGGGCATCAGAAAGATATTAGCTTCCATTCAGGTTTTTGGCACATACGATAAAGTTTCAAAGATAACTACAAAATATAAAAATATAGTAACAGCCGTGGGCCCTACATACAATGGGACAGTTTACTATGAGAATCCAGACGAGAAGAATGAGCTAGACAGGATTATTTCTCAGACCTGTTCACTTTGTTCACCAGATGGTGATGAGCAGTTAGGGAATCTACTTGCATAAAATTAATGCCAGCATTTCGCTGGCATTTTCTATTATGTATTCCATGCTTTTTTTAGTCGGCTTATACAATCATCGATATCTTCAATTGGAATTTTGCTAAATCCAAGGAAAATGCTGTTGCTAGGGCAGGAGTACTTTTCGTGCCAAAACAGCATTGAATCGTAAACTCTAACACCCTGTTTTAATGCCTTTTCAATAAGAATGTCCTTATCAACATTTTCCGGAAACTCAATTAGAAAGTACTGTCCACTTACATTTGGTGTGATGCTCAGTGGTAGGGTAAATGAATTGAATCCATCTTTGAAAGCTTCAAATCGTTTTTTGAAAATGTAGTTCATTTTGCGAACTAGGCGATCATAATCACCAGAAGAAAGTAAATCCGCCAAAGCAATTTGATTAATAAGATTTACTGTACTATTGTAGTTCTCAAATTTCTCTAAGAAATCCTCTGTAAGTTTTTGCGGTAAAACTATATATCCCATTCTAAATGATGGCGCTAGAATTTTAGAAAATGTACCAAGGTAGATTACTTTTTCATAGTAATCGATAGCCTTAAGTGCAGGTATTGGTTTTTGGTAATATCGTAATTCACTGTCATAATCATCCTCAATGATAAATGTATCATTTTCCTTAGCATATTTAAGTAATTCATATCTGCGTTCTAAGGACATGCACATTCCAAGAGGAAACTGGTGAGATGGAGTGGTGTAGATGAAATCCAAGTGTTTATTGTGGTAGGTTTCATCAATCAGTAATCCATCAGTGTCTACTTCACCGTATGAAATATCATAATTATTCTTTTGAAAGATTTCTCTGGCCTTAGGATATGTAGGATTTTCCATTAATACATTGGCCTTGGAATTGCCTATATAAGTACACAATAAATCAATGGATTGTTGAAGACCACTTGTAATAAATATCTGATCAGGTGTGCATTTTACACCACGTATTCGCTCCACATATCTGCTGATTTCATTTCTTAGAGAATAATCACCCTGAAAAGACTGAAGAGATGTTATTTCTTCTTTTAAAGAAATAGAATCAAGGGCATTAAGGTAGTGTTTTTTCCAGATTTTTGCAGGGAAAAGATTATTGGTATAGCTGTTGTTTGTTAGGTCATATTTTATCCCTTGAGTTTTCTTAGGTATTGCCTTAGATTGAATTTTTCTAATATGATTACTTTCATTTTTATTTACAGATTCAAAAAAATCAAAAGGCAAGTCAGCTATAAAAAATCCAGCAGATTGTTTGCTGGTTATGTAACCCTCTGTTGATAATTGCTGATAAGCTCTGTCAACTGTATTTCTACTAACTTCAAGTAGGTTGGCAAGAGAGCGGGTGCCCATGATTTTTTCTCCTGGTTTTAGGTAGCCATGGAGTATATCATTTTTTATCTGCTCATAGATTTGCTCATAAAATGGAGATTTAATATCACTTCTTAATGTAATCATTTCAATCCTCTTTAACTGGCACTAAAAAATAAACATCTACTGGTACTATGCAGCACCTGAGAATTACTATACATTCTATAAAAAACGAGGCGAGGTGACAATAATATGAGAAAAAATGAAACGAAGTATTTTATATTAATTTTTGTAGCCATATGTTTTTTAGCTACAGGAGGGATTTTTGTTAAATTAAGTGAACTTCCGCCAATCAATACTGGCTTTTATAGAGTGTTGTTTTCAATTCCTATGCTTATGCCTTTTTTAAAGAAGGAAGATTTGAAACTCACTAAAAAACAGGTGATTACTATTGTACTTGCTGGTGTTTTTTTAGCAGGAGATTTGGCTCTTTGGAATATTTCTTTCTCTTATACAAGTGTTGCTAATGCAAACCTACTTGCCAATCTTACTCCATTTACTGTAATTCCTTGCAGCTATTTCTTATTCAAGGAGAAGATGACTAAGAGATTTTTACTTGGTGGATTTATTACATTGCTTGGTGTGTTTGTACTTATGTCAAACAAAGTGACACTTTCAAGAGAGAGAATGATTGGAGATTTATTATGTCTTGCAACTTCAGTATTCTATGGAATGTTTATGCTTACTGTATATAAGCTTAGAGATTATGTAAAAAGTAATGTAATTATGTTTATTAGTGCTTTTGGTAGTTTGATTGTTTTGGCATTTGCTATTTTCTTTACAGAAGGCTTCCATGCTCCAACATCCTTTAGAGCTATTTGGCCACTTCTTGCACTTGCACTTGTATCACAGATTTTGGGCCAGGGATTACTTGCTCATTGCTTGGGCAAAGTAAATGCCAGTCTTTCATCTTTGCTTACATTATCTCAGCCAGTAGTTGCAGCAATATATGCATGGCTAATTTTTGGCGAGGAATTATCTACACAGGCAGTAATTGCTATTGGCATCACACTTGTAGGTGTATATTTAGCAAAAACACAGTCAAAAACAAAAGAAGATGATGAAATAGTAGCCAAATGTGTTAAAGTATGTAGTAAAGAATTAAGGGAGGGTTAATTATGATTTCAAGAGATGATGCTTTTGAGTTATTAAAAAAATACAACAAAGAGTCCTTTCATATTCAGCATGCCCTTACTGTTGAAGAGGTTATGAAGTGGTTCGCTAATAAGTTAGAATACGGTGATGAGGCTGAATATTGGGGTATAGTTGGACTCCTTCATGATATTGATTTTGAATTATATCCAGAGGAGCATTGCATAAAGGCGCCTGAATTGCTTAAGGATGCTGGGGTAGATGAGGATATTATCCATGCTGTTTGTTCCCATGGCTATGGTATTACTGTTGGATGTGGTGAGACTATAGATGTGGAGCCTACTAGAGAGATGGAGAAAGTTCTTTTTGCAGTTGATGAATTAACAGGTTTAATTGGAGCTGCAGCTTTGATGCGCCCTTCTAAGAGTACAAAGGATATGGAACTTAAATCTTTGAAAAAGAAGTACAAAAGTAAAGGCTTTGCTGCAGGTTGCTCCAGAGAAGTTATCGAGCGTGGGGCAGATCAGTTAGGCTGGGAATTGAATCAGCTTTTAGACATGACACTTCAAGCTATGGCTGAATGTGAAGATACCATTAATGAAAAATTAGAGATTGCATAATAAAAGACGAGCGTAAAGCTCGTCTTTTTACTTTCTATACTTCGCCGAATTTTTCCGCTAAAACTTGATATACGCCTTTTTCTTTCCAAGAAGGGCAGATGTGCTTGGCGTGGGCCTTAACTACTTCTGGTGCAGTTGCAACTGCGTAGCTTTCAGTTGCTGCATCTAGCATGCCGATGTCATTGTTATTATCTCCAAAAACAATGGTCTCATCAGGACTAATATGGAAGAAATCCTGGATGGTCTTTAAGGCATTACCTTTATCAACTGACTTATCCATAAAGTCAACCCAATCCTCGCCGGCCATAACAGCCTTGAGTCTGTCGCTCCATTCAGGGATAAGTTTTTCTTCCCCAAGTTTTCTAATAGAAGGGCGATTGAAGATGGAAATCTTAACAAGGTCAACATTCTCAGCTAGAACATCATCTACAAAAGCTACATCGTTTCTATATTGATCTCTTAGTACATGGATGAAGTCTTCGTTATTTGTCTCAAGATATGTAACACCGGCACCTTCGTATGCTTTTTCACAATCTGTAATCTGTCGAAGTTCCTTTGTAAGCTCTTCTACATAAGGGCGGTCAATTTTTGAAATGTGCATATCCACACCGCGGCATTTGATGTGGGCGCCATTATTGGCAATGAAAATCAAATCATTGGCCACTTCCTTAAACATCTTTGAGATACTGCCGTATTGGCGTCCGCTTGCAATGCAGACGATTATATCCTGCGCACGGAGCTTTTTAATCATTTCTATCATTTCTGAATACACTTCAGGAGAAGAGTCCTTTACAAGTGTACCATCTACATCTGTCGCTACTAATTTAATCATAGATAATCTCAATCTTTCTTTATAATAAACAAAATGTACTTGCTAATTATACTCTGAGAAAGGAGCCCTGTGAAGTTATTTTTATTATGTTTATCAATCGTTGTGAGGGGGGATAAGATGATGGTCAACGAATTAGAAATGGTGCTGTAGTAGTGGGTTTTCTAAAAAAGTTACTTAAACGTTTACGAAAATTACGAAAAACTATTGACAGTATTAGAATTACATGCTAAATTCTTTAATCGTAGTGTGTAACTTGTAACCAATCAAGGCACGAACTATACATAATAACTTTTTGTATTTATGTGGGTTCGTGTCTTTTTTTATGCCCAAAACCCATCTAGTGGCAAAAAAGACATAATACCTATGTAAGTGCGACAAAATTTTTCATGTATAGGAGATTAAAAAATGAAAGACAAAATTTTTGGTGTTTTGCAGCGTGTAGGTAGATCCTTCATGCTCCCAATCGCTCTTCTTCCAGTAGCAGGTTTGCTTCTTGGAATCGGTGGTTCGTTCACAAACGCAACAATGCTTGAGACTTATCACCTCACTTCAGTTTTAGGCCCTGGCACAGTAGGTAACGCTATCCTTACTGTTATGTCAGACGCAGGTAACATTGTATTTGCTAACTTACCAATTATCTTCGCTATCGGTGTTGCAATTGGTATGGCAAAGAAAGAGAAAGAAGTAGCAGCTCTTGCTGGTGCAATCGCTTTCTTAATCATGCATGCTTCAATCGGCGCTATGATCACAATTCACGGTGGCCCAGAGGCATTACTTGAAGGTGCAACAACTTCAGTTTGCGGTATCACTTCATTACAGATGGGTGTATTCGGTGGTATGATCGTAGGTCTTGGTGTTGCAGCACTTCACAACCGTTTCTATAAGATTCAGCTTCCACAGGTATTATCATTCTTCGGTGGTACAAGATTCGTTCCTATCATCTCAGGTTTGACATATACAGTTGTTGGTATTGCTATGTTCTTCGTATGGCCATTCGTACAGCAGGGTATCGCTGCAGTAGGTGGTATCGTTATGGAGTCTGGTTACGCAGGAACATGGATCTATGGTATCATGGAAAGACTTCTTATCCCATTTGGTCTTCACCACGTATTCTATCTTCCATTCTGGCAGACATCACTTGGTGGAACACTTGAGGTTGCAGGTCAGACAATCGAAGGTGCTCAGAACATCTTCTTTGCACAGCTTGGTGCACAGGATACAATTAGCCACTTTGCAGTATCAGCTACACGTTTCATGTCTGGTAAGTTCCCATTCATGATCCTTGGTCTTCCAGGTGCAGCTCTTGCTATGTACAGAACAGCTCTTCCTGAGAAGAGAAAAGAAGTAGGTGGTCTTCTTCTTTCTGCAGCTCTTACATCAATGCTTACAGGTATCACAGAGCCAATCGAGTTCACATTCTTATTCGTAGCTCCAGCTCTTTATGGTATCCACTGTATCTTCGCAGGTGCATCTTACATGTTAATGCACATCCTTGGCGTTGGTGTTGGTATGACATTCTCAGGCGGTATCATCGACTTAATTCTTTTCGGTGTTCTTCCTGGAAACAAGCTTACTAGCTGGGTATGGGTACCAGTAGTAGGTGTTGGTTACTTCATCGTTTACTACTTCTTGTTCTCATTCCTTATCAAGAAGTTTGATCTTAAGACACCAGGTCGTGACGCTGACGAGGAAGTTAAGCTTTACAGACGTTCTGATTACAATGCTAAGAAGGAGTCTATGGGTGACCAGACTTCTGAGAAGATTTGTAACGGTCTTGGTGGTAAGGCTAACATCTCTGATGTTGACTGCTGTGCAACAAGACTTCGTGTAACAGTACACAAGTCAGAGCTCGTAAATGACGCTATGCTTAAGTCTACAGGTGCTTCAGGTGTAGTTCACAAGGGTAACGGTGTTCAGGTTATTTACGGACCACACGTTACAGTTATCAAGTCTAATCTTGAAGATTATCTTGAGACAGCTCCAAATGTAGAATATAATGGAGCAGATGAGACAGTTGCAGATGAGGCAGCTGCTTCTACTTCAGCTGAGCCAACAGGCGAGGTTGTAAAGACTGTTGTTCTTGGTAGCCCTATCTCAGGTGTTGCAGCTGATTTAGCTGAGACTCCAGATGAGGTTTTCGCTCAGAAGATGATGGGTGATGGTGCAGTTGTTACTCCTAACGATGGTAAGGTAGTAGCTCCAGCAGACGGAACAGTAGTTTTCGTATTTGATACAAAGCACGCTATCGGATTCAAGACTGATGACGATGTAGCTATGCTTCTTCACTTTGGTATTGATACAGTTAAGCTTAAGGGTGAAGGCTTCAATGTTCATGTAACAAATGGACAGAAGGTTAAGAAGGGAGACTTACTTATGGAGGCAGACTTAGATTACATTTCTAAGAACGCACCTTCAATTGCAACTCCTGTACTTTGCACTGAGCTTAAGGGTAACCAGAAGCTTCGTCGTCTTGCTGATGGCGAAATCAAGGCTGGTGAAGATTTACTTGCAGTAGATTTTTACGAGTAAACTTATTTTAGGAGTTTAAGATGTACAGAGTTGAAAAAGTGTTAAATCACAACGCTCTTATCGGTATTCCTGAGAATACTACACAGGAATTTCTGATTATGGGCAAGGGAGTGGGTTTTGGAAAGCACGTCAGTGAAACAATAGAAGTAGCTGATGACTGTATGATTTATTCCCTAAAAGAGTCCACAGAGCGCGGAGATAAAAAGGATTTAGCGACAAGTATTGATCCTGTATATCTTGAAATTGCAAATGAACTTTTAGATGGGGCCGAGGCAGAATTCCATACCATTGATAGGGATGTAATGCTGCCTCTGGCAGACCATATTGAATATGCTGTAAAGAGAAGTAGAAATAACGAGCAACTTAGAAACCCCTTGACCGATGATATAAGAGTATTATTTCATACTGAGTTTAAGGTAGCAGAAAGAGCTAAGGATATCATTTTAGATCGTCTTGGTGTTCAGTTGACCGATGACGAAATTGGATATATAGCCCTACATATACATTCATCTATTATGGATCAGGCTGTTTCACAGGCTATGCAAATGGCAGAAGCCGTTAGGCAGTGTGTGACATTGGTAGAGGCTGAGACCAGTAAGAAAATTGACATCAAATCATTGTCATATAATAGGTTGCTTAATCATATTAGGTATATGATTGCCCGTACGTTAAAGGGAGAGATTATAAAGCTTGATATGAATGACTACATCAATGCAACTGCAGCCAACTCATTCAAGATGGCAACAAACATTTGCAAGGAACTTAGTAAGAGTCTAGGCAAAGATATCGACAGTGCCGAAATAGGATATCTCGCAATGCATATCGAAAGAATTGCACTTGATGAGATGGATTAATTGAAAAATTAAATCAATAAGGATAGCCCGCTTTTTGCAAGTGGGCTATTTTTTTTTGCATTTATATGTTAGAATATCTTGTTGGTGAATTCAAAATTATTCTTTGAGAAAAGAGGTATTACTAATGACAAAGATTGATATAATATCAGGTTTTTTAGGCGCAGGTAAGACTACTTATATTAAGAAAATGCTTGAGGAAGCATATAAGGGCGAGAAGGTAGTTCTTATTGAAAACGAGTTTGGTGAAGTTGGTATCGACGGTGGTTTCCTTAAGGATGCAGGTATCACTATTTCAGAGATGAATTCTGGATGTATTTGCTGCTCACTTGTAGGTGATTTTGACAAGAATCTTCACGAAGTACTTGAGAAGTTTAGCCCAGACAGAATTCTTATTGAGCCATCTGGCGTAGGTAAGCTTTCAGACGTTATGACTTCAGTTATTAAGTTAGAGGAGACAGCAGATGTTAAACTTTGCGGTCTTGTTACAGTAGTTAATGCACTTAAGGCATCTAAGCAGATGAAGGCATTTGGCGAGTTCTTCAATAATCAGATTGAGTTCGCTACTACAGTTGTTCTTTCACGTTCACAGACAGCTACTGAGGATCAGCTTGAGTTTTGTGTTAAGCAGATTCAGAAGCTTAATCCAAAGGCTGCTATTATTACTACACCATGGGATGAGATTACCGGCGAGAAGCTCCTTTCAGTAATGGAGGGACAGGATAATTTAGCTTCTGAGATGAAGCATCTTGCCGAAGAGGCTCATGAGCATGAGGAAGAGGAGCACGAGCACCATCATCATGATCACGACCACGAGGAGCACGAGCACCATCATCATGACCATGACCACGAGGAGCACGAGCACCATCATCACGATCATGACCACGAGGAGCATGAGCACCATCACCATCATGACCATGGCGAGAATTGCACATGCGGTTGCCATGATCACGATCATCACCACCATCACCATGCTGATGAAGTATTTGATACTTGGGGAATCGAGACACCTCACAAGTTTGAGAAGTCAGTTATTGAGAAGGCTATGAAGGCGTTTGCTAATACAAATGACTATGGTACAGTCCTTCGTTCAAAGGGTATGGTTGAGTCTGTAGAAGGCGGCTGGATTTACTTCGATTTTGTTGATGGAGAGTATGAGCTTCGTTCAGGTGAGCCAGATTACACAGGTCGTCTTGTAGTAATTGGTGCAGACATTGATGAGCATAAGTTAGAGGAGCTCTTCGGATTATAATCTGAGGGTTATTTTGTTCAGATTGTTAGATTTAGATAGTTAGAGGTTTTTATGGCTAGAGATATACCAGTTTATGTTTTTACTGGATTTATGGATAGTGGTAAGACTACCCTTATTCAGGAGACATTATTTGAAAATGATTTCGCTGCAGGTGGAGAGGATAAAATCCTTATTCTCTCTTGCGAGGATGGCGATGTAGAATACGATATTGAAAAGCTTAAGACAGTTAATGCTCAGGTTGTTTCTATCGATTCTGAAGAAGAGTTTAATCTTGAGAATCTTACTCGTATTTCTAAGGAGTATAATCCAGACGTTATTTTCCTTGAGTACAATGGTACTTGGGGCGTTGATAAGATTTATGATGAGCCTCTTCCAGAAGGATGGGTTCCAGCCCAGTCACTTGCAACAGTAGATGCTACTACATTTGAGATGTACCTTAATAATATGCGTACTATGATTATGGAGCAGATTTTTAAGGCAGAGGTAGTTATTATTAATCGTTGTACTGATGCTACACCAAAGACTAAGTTCAGAGGTCAGATTAAATCTATGAATAGACCAGCTCAGATTGTATATGAGAGAGCAGATGGTACTATTGATGATTCACCAGAGGAGCTTCCATTTGATATTAATGCTGATGTTATTGAGATAACAGATGCTGATTATGCCCTTTGGTTTATGGATTGCATGGAGACACCAAAGAAATATGACGGTAAGACAATTCATTTCCTTGGTCTTGTTTACAATCCTAATGATGGCAAGTTAAGACGTGACGTGTTTATTCCAGGAAGATTTGCTATGACATGTTGTGTAGAAGATATTCAGTTCCTTGGCATGAAATGCAAATGGGATAAGGCATCTACACTTGGTCATCGTAGCTGGATTGATATTACAGCACAGATTAAAGTGGAATTTGCAAAGGAATATAAGGGTAAGGGGCCGGTCCTTTATCCAGTCAGTGTTGAACCTGCTGAGAAGCCAGAGGATGAGTTAGTTTATTTTAGTTAATTTTGAAAGTTACTATTCATTTTCGGATAGTAACTTTTTTGCTACATTAATATACGATTCTTTTACTTTAGCACTTTACAACGCGACAGTGTAAAGATATAATACAATACTAAAAGGAAGAAAAAGGGAAGGGAGTCTAGTTTTATGTATCCAATTCTTAAAAAGGAAAAGCTTTCAGATAAGATTTTCCTTATGGTGGTTAAGGCACCACGTGTTGCTGACGGATGTTTACCTGGTCAGTTTATCATTGTAAAGATTGATGAGGAGGGCGAGAGAATCCCTCTTACTATTTGCGATTATGATAGAGCTGAGGGCACTATTACTATAGTTTTCCAGACAGTAGGCGCTTCTACTGAGAGAATGGCAGAGCTTAGTGAGGGTGATGCTTTTGCTGACTTTGTTGGACCTCTTGGACAGCCATCAGAGTTATGTATCGAGGCAGATCTTGAAGAGACTAAAAAGAAGAACATAGTATTTATCGCTGGTGGTGTTGGTACTGCACCAGTTTACCCACAGGTTAAGTGGCTTAAGGAACACGGAGTTAAGACTACAGTTATTATCGGTGCTCGTTCAAAGGACATTCTTTTCTACGAGGATGAGATGCGAGCAGTAGCTGATGAGCTTTATCTTGCCACAGATGATGGTAGCTATGGCTTCCACGGTAACGGTTGCCAGCAGCTTCAGGCCCTTGTTGATGAGGGTAAGAAATATGACCACTGCGTAGCAATCGGTCCTATGATTATGATGAAATTTGTTTGCCTTCTTACTAAGGAGCTTGGCATTCCAACAGTTGTTTCTATGAACCCTATCATGGTTGATGGAACTGGTATGTGCGGTGCTTGCCGTCTTGTTGTTGGAGATGAGGTTAAGTTCGCTTGTGTAGATGGTCCAGAGTTTGATGGTCACCTTGTTGATTTTGATCAGGCTATGGCTAGAGCAAAGCAGTATAAGACTGAAGAGGGTAGAGCACTTCTTAAGCAGCAGGAGGGCGATACACATCACGGTGGCTGCGGAAATTGTGGAGGTGACAAATAATGGCAGATATGATGGTTAGAGTACCTATTTCAGAGCAGGACCCAAAGGTTCGTGCTACAAACTTTGAAGAGGTATGTCTTGGATATACAGAGGAAGAGGCAGTTGCAGAGGCAACACGTTGTCTTAACTGTAAGAAGCCTATGTGTGTAGGCGGTTGTCCTGTTTCTATTAATATTCCTGCTTTCATTCAGGAAGTTAAGGAGAGAAATTTCGAGAAGGCTTACGAGATTATTTCTGAGTCATCAGCACTTCCTGCAGTTTGCGGTCGTGTATGCCCACAGGAGTCACAGTGCGAGGGCAAGTGTATTCGCGGAATTAAGGGCGAGGCAGTTGCTATTGGTAAGCTTGAGAGATTCGTAGCTGACTGGGCTAGAGAGAATGGTATCAAGCCTAAGAACACATCTACTCCTAACGGACATAAGGTAGCAGTTATCGGTTCAGGCCCTTCAGGTCTTACAGCAGCTGGTGACCTTGCTAAGGCTGGTTATGATGTTACTGTATTTGAGGCACTTCACGAGATGGGTGGTGTACTTGTATATGGTATCCCAGAATTCAGACTTCCAAAAGAGAAGGTAGTAAAGGCTGAGGTTGAGAATGTTAAGGCTCTCGGCGTTAAGTTCGAAAAGAACGTTATCATCGGTCGTTCAATTACAATCGATGAGCTTATGGAGAAGGAAGGCTTTGAGGCTGTATTCATCGGCTCAGGTGCTGGACTTCCAATGTTTATGCATATTCCTGGCGAGCAGGCTAATGGAGTATTCTCTGCAAACGAATACCTTACAAGAAACAATCTTATGAAGGCATTCAAAGAGGGTTATGATACACCAATCGCTCGCGGTAAGAAAGTAGTTGTTGTTGGTGGTGGTAACGTAGCTATGGATGCTGCTCGTACAGCACTTCGTCTTGGAGCTGAGGTACATGTAGTATATCGTCGTAGTGAAGCAGAGCTTCCAGCACGTGCTGAGGAAGTACATCACGCTAAGGAAGAGGGCGTTATCTTTGATCTTCTCCAGAATCCAGTTGAGATTCTTGTTAATGAAGAGGGAAGCGTTCGCGGTTGCAAGATTATCAAGATGGAACTTGGCGAGCCAGATGCTTCAGGTCGTCGTCGTCCAGTTGAGATTCCAGGTAGTGAGTATGAGATTGACTGTGATACAGTTATTATGTCACTTGGTACATCTCCAAACCCACTTATCTCTAGCACAACAGTTGGTCTTGAGACTAACAAGAAGGGGTGCCTCATTGCTACAGAGCAGGGCGCTACTACAAAGGATGCTGTATACGCAGGTGGTGATGCTGTAACAGGTGCAGCAACTGTTATTCTTGCTATGGGCGCTGGTAAGACAGCCGCAGCAGCTATTGATGAGTATTTTAAGAATAAGAACTAGTCAGTATTAATGAAATATAAAAGGCCTTGATTCAAAATGAATCAAGGCCTTGTTTTATATTTGCTATTAGTACTGTCCAAAAGCGTACTTGAAAAATGATACTGGCTCTTTGCCTTCCTTTTTCTGCTTGTGGCAGTATTTCTCATAATCTGAATAAATAGTGTACATCTGGAATGATACTTCTTCGAACATTCTTATTTCCTCCTTAATCTCTTTTTTTTCCGAAGGTTATGATAAGGCCTAAACTGTAATTTGTCAACAAAATCCTTGTAAAGAAATTGTGAAATTTGTATAAACGAGTTATTATTGAGATAGTTTCCTCACTTTGTTAAAATTTAAGTGTGGAAACTATAACTCACTAAAATAGTTTTGGGAGAACGAGAGATGAACGAGAGAATTTTAGAAGGCGCCCTTAATGTGTTTAGAGCAAAGGGACCTAAGTTTACAATGGATGACCTGGCTTCAGAAATGAAGATGAGTAAGAAGACCATCTATACTGTTTTTAGAGATAAGAACGAGTTGATGTGTGAGATGCTTGATTATGCATTTGATCTTATCAAAGAAGCAGAGGATAAGATTTACTATGATGACAGTCTTTCTACTATAGAAAAAATCAGAGGGATACTGGCTGTGCTTCCAGATTCTCATTATGGTTTTGATTATACAGCCATGCATCAGTTGGCTGAAAAGTATCCTATGGCCTATGAAAAGCTTATTTATAGATTGGATAGTGGCTGGGATAAGACTTTTGATTTAATTAAAAAAGGCATGGACAATGGGGAAATACGTAAAATTGATGAGAATATCATTAAGCTTATGTATGAAGCCTGCATTGATAAGCTTTTAATGGGAGATTTCCTTCAGAAAAATGGCAAGGGATATCCTCAGGCTTTGGCGGAAGTTGTTGACGTTATGGTAGATGGTATTGCTAAATAAAGGGATGGATAATGGGACAGAGAATTTACTTAGACCGAAAATGGAAATTCAATGAGAATTTTACGGAGGACATGATAAAAGTTCCTATGAGGGATAGCCAGACTGTTAGCATTCCTCATACGGTGAAGGAGACACCACTTTCGTATTTTGATGAGTCCATTTATCAGATGGTGTCTTGCTATCAGAAGGTTATAGTAGCACCACCTCAATGGGAAAAGCAGGTTATTAAGCTTACCTTTGAGGGAGTGGGACATCAGGCTGATGTGTATATTAATGGTCAGCATGTATACCATCATGAATGTGGTTATACAGCATTTACCTGTGATGTTTCTAAGGTGCTTAAATATGGGGATGAAAATCTAATCACTGTTAAGGTGGATTCTAATGAGACTCTTGATCAACCACCTTTTGGTTATGTGATTGACTATATGACTTACGGGGGAATCTATCGAGACGTTTATTTTGAGGTAATGGAGAAGGTTCATTTCAAAGACGTTTTTCTACAACCAGCTCTTCTTGAAAGAATTTCTACCAATAAGCGTTCACCTAAGCAGATTAAAATGATGAAAGTTCAGGGCATTCTTAAGACAGAGTGTCTTTTGACAAAGAATATTTTTAAGCTTTCAGAGAAAGAGCAGATATTTGTTCGACAGTATTTAGATGACACTCTTTTACTTTCTCAGCCAATTGGAAATATTGAAGAAATTGGGGATGGCTATTTAATTAATATTACATCGGCTCCAACTACAGTTAAGCTATGGGACATTGAAAGCCCTCAGTTATATCAGGTTAAGACTCAGATTGTATATGAGGAGAGGGTACTTGATGAGCATAGGGCTACAATTGGATTTAGAAGTTCAGAGTTTAAAAAGACAGGCTACTTTTTAAATGGTCGCAGGGTAAAGCTAAGAGGCTTAAATAGACATCAGTCCTATCCTTATGTAGGCTATGCCATGCCTGAGTCAATGCAGCGACTTGATGCAAAGATTTTAAAGGAAGAATTAGCTGTTAATGCAGTGCGCACTTCCCACTACCCACAGTCTCAATATTTTATAGATGAGTGTGATAGACTTGGTCTTTTAGTGTTTACAGAGATACCTGGATGGCAGCATATTGGTGGAGAAAAGTGGCAGGACATAGCTGTAGATACGGTAAAGGAAATGATTCTCCAATATCGCAATCATCCGTCCATTATATTGTGGGGAGTTCGTATAAACGAATCTGTGGACAATGATGAATTTTATAAGAGAACAAATGAGATGGCTCATAAGTATGACCCAACTCGTCCAACAGGTGGTGTTAGAGTACATGCTAAGAGTTCCCTATTAGAGGATGTATATACCTACAATGACTTTGTTCATTCTGGAGATAATAAGGGCTGCTCTAAAAAGGCGGATATTACCTCAGATGAAGACAAGCCTTATCTTGTAAGCGAATACAATGGCCATATGTATCCTACAAAAGCTTATGATGACGAGGAGCATAGGCAGGAGCATGCAATTAGACATGCCAATGTTTTGGACGCTATAGCAGGGGAGATAGACATAGCAGGCTCATTTGGTTGGTGTATGTTTGATTACAATACCCACAAGGATTTTGGCTCAGGCGACAGGATTTGTTACCATGGGGTCATGGATATGTTTAGAAATCAAAAGCTTGCTGCTTCTGTATATTCTGCTTTTTCAGAGTCAGAAAATGTTCTTGAGGTTACAAGCAGCTTTGACATTGGTGAGCATCCTGCATCTAGCAGAGGTCGTTCATACATAATTACAAATGCTGACTCTGTAAAGATGTATAAGAACAATCAATTAATTAAGGAATATTTCCCTGAGGATAGTCAGTACAAAAACCTTAAGCATGGTCCAATATTAATTGATGACTATGTGGGAGATGCCCTTGAGAAAGAAGGAAACTATACAAAGAGACAGGCGAAGCTTATTAAAAAAGCTCTTAATGAAGTGGCTGTAAAGGGATATAAGATTACACCTTCACTGGCATGGCTTGCCTTTAGGATTGTGGTTCTTCATAGAATTAGCCCTTCTCAAGTTGTGCCAATTTATAACAAATATATTGGTGATTGGGGCGGAAAATCGAGAGAATATCGTTTTGAGGCAATTAAAAATGATCAGGTTGTAAAGACTGTTACAAAGGCTTCTGTTACCAGTCCAAAGATTGAAGTAAGAGCAAGTCATACACTTTTGACAGAGCTTCATACCTATGATGTATCCCATGTGAGAATAAAAATAGTTGATCAAAATGATAATCAGCTATACTACTTTAACCAGCCAATTTCATTTGAGGTTGAGGGGCCTCTTGAGATAATTGGACCAAAGGTGGTTACTGCTGCCGGGGGATGTGCTGGAGTATATATTAAATCCCTGGGCAAGGACGGAGATGGACAACTGATTATTACTTCTGATGGGCTTGAGCCAGTTAAGATTAGTATGTCAGTTGAATGCTTAAATTAACTAATATAATAAGGGGATGGTTTAAATGGGAGAGAGAAGAAATTTAACGGGTAGAGAAAAATTTGCCTATGGAATAGGTGCAGTTGGCAAGGATATGGTATACATGCTTTCTGCATCCTATGTACTTTATTATTTTCAGGATATTATGGGAGTAAGCGCCATAGCCATGGGAATCATACTTCTTGTGGCAAGAGTGTTTGATGCCTTCAATGATCCAATTATGGGTGTTATTGTTGCCAAAACTAAAACCCAATGGGGTAAGTTTAGGCCATGGCTTATGATTGGAACAATAACAAATGCAGTTCTTTTGATATTGATGTTTGCAGCACCGCCTTCAGCTACAGCTGGCGGTATGATTGCCTATGCAGCTGTCACATATATTATGTGGGGCGTGACCTATACGATGATGGATATTCCTTATTGGTCAATGGTTCCTGCATTTACAGAAAGTGGCAAGGAGAGAGAGGGGCTTTCTGCACTTGCACGTTCTTGTGCTGGCGTTGGCTCTGCGATTATCACAATTGTGACAGTTATGGCGGTTGCTTCCCTTGGTTCTATGATGGCCGCTAAAAGCACTGACAATATCGTAAATGTATATTCGGGAAAATCTTCTGATATTGATTATTATGTGGTGTGTAGGGATGAGGATGGCAATCCAACAGACAACTATATGCAAATGGATGGAACCAAAGTTACTTTAAATGTAACGGGAACTGAGCGTTTCTTTGAGGGAGCCCATGATTCTGAGGAGGGTCTTGATGGTGCCATTTATTTGAAAAATGATAATTCAGATTACTCGTTCAAGACAGATGATGTGAGTTTTGAAAAATCTGATGGTGATTCTGATATTGAAGTTGCAATAGATTCAAAAGACTCTTCAAATGTGACTGTTGCACTTTATGTGCCAGTAGAAGAGTACTGGACTATGACAGAAAACCTAGATAGCGAAGTGGTTATAGATGTTAAGTCTAACCAGGAGGTAGAGAGACTAGGTTTCAAGTATTTCACTATCATAATTGGAATTCTATTTGTTTTATTTATTACCATTACCTGTGTTTGTATCAAGGAAAAATCTACTGTTGATATGCAGGCAGCATCAATTGGAGAGATGTTTAGAGCTTTAATCCAAAATGATCAGGCCATGACAATAGTTGCCACAATTGTTCTTGTAAATACAGCCCTTTTTATTACATCAAATCTTTTGATTTATTTCTTTAAATATGATTTGGCTGGTAGTAACTGGAGGGGCAATTACACCCTGTTTAACACCTTTGCGGGAGGAATGCAGATTCTTGCTATGATGATAATGTTTCCTTTGCTTCGCAAGGCATTTACCACTTTGAAGATTTTTTATATCTGTGTATTTGCAGAGATTGTAGGATATATTGTGCTTTTGGCAATGGTTATATCAGGAGTGACCAATGTATTTGCATTCTTTGTCCCAGGATTCTTTATTATGTCGGGATTTGGATTGTTAAATGTTGTGGTTACTGTTTTTCTTGCCAACACTGTAGATTACGGTGAGCTTAAAAACAATCGAAGAGATGAGTCGGTTATCTTTTCAATGCAGACTTTTGTGGTGAAGCTTGCTTCAGGTATAGCAGCCCTTGTTGCATCAATTTGTCTTGCTGTATTTAATATCCAGGCAGATAGTGCGTCGGTTCTAGACGCTAAGGGGCTTGCTTACAAAATGTCTTCTTTGGGAGAGCCTCAGCTAATTGATAACAGTTCAGTGATGGGCCTTAGAATGGTTATGACTGTTGGACCAATTGCAGTACTTGTGATTGCATATTTAATATTTAAAAGAAAATACATATTAACAGATGAAAAGCTTCAGGAGATTGGAGAGGAACTTAGTTTACGTTAGAGAAATCCATATCTAATAGGAGAAGAAAAATGATAAAGGCAGATGGAAAATACTTTTTCTTAAATACCAAAAATACCACCTATGCTTTCAGAGTGATGGAGACAGGTCAGCTTGAGCATTTATACTATGGTGGTTTGATTGACAGTGAGGATGGAGCGATGTTTGCTGAAAAGCGCGCATTTGCCCCAGGAAATACTGTTTTATACGATGATGATCATCCAGAAATGACTCTTGAAGATGTAAGACTTGAGACGTCTGCTATAGGCAAGGGTGATTTTAGAGAGCCTATGATTGAGGTAATCTGCGGTGATGGAAGCACTTCTCTTGATTTTGTATATGACAGTTACGAGACCTTTTCTGGTAAAAAAGAGTTTAAAACATTACCTAGCTCATATGGATTAGATAGTGAGGTGGAGACTCTAAATATAAAAATGGTAGATGGGAATAATGGATTTACTTTAATTCTTTCGTACTACGTATATGCGGATTGCGATGTGATATGCCGCAGTGCTAAATTTATTAATTCATCATCTAAGCAGGTGAAGTTAACTCGTATGTTGTCTATGCTTATGGATTTTGACCATGCAGGAATGAAGATTACATCCTTCCATGGTAAATGGACAAGCGAGATGAATAGATCAGATACGATTCTTTCTGCAGGAAAATACGTAAATTCATCATTTACAGGAACTAGCTCTAATAGATGCAATCCATTTTTTATAGTATCAGATGCAGATTCTACTGAGACAGCAGGAAATGTGTATGGCTACAATTTGATTTATTCAGGCAATCATTACGGAGCAGTTGAGGTATCTCCATGGGAGAAGACTAGGGTAGCCTATGGTATTAATCCTCAGAATTTTGCATGGACTCTGGAACCATCAGAGGAATTTGAAGCACCAGAGGCTGTTATGACCTATTCCGATGCAGGCTACAGACAGATGAGTCTTAACATGCACAAGTTTGTTAGGGAGCATATTACAAGAGGTAAGTGGAAAGAGAAGGAGCGTCCAATTCTTATTAACAGTTGGGAGGCTGCATATTTTGATTTTAATGAATCATCTCTATTGAAACTTGCTAAGGCAGCTAGAAATGTTGGTATCGAGTTATTTGTAATGGATGATGGATGGTTCGGTGAGAGAAATGATGATAAAAGGGGCCTTGGTGACTGGGATATTGTAAATAAAAAGAAGCTTCCAAGCGGCCTAGAGGGAATGGCTAAAAAGGTTAATGACCTAGGGCTTATGTTTGGTCTTTGGGTTGAGCCTGAGATGATAAATGTGGATTCTGAGCTTTATAAGAGACATCCTGAGTGGACAATAGATATTCCTGGAAAGAATCACTCAGAGGGACGAAATCAGAGGATTTTAGACCTATGTAATCCTAAGGTGGTGGATTATCTAATTGATGTAATGAGCGGTGTATTTTCTACCCCAGGCCTATCTTATGTAAAGTGGGATATGAATAGAAATTTCTCCGATTACTATTCAAAATATCTTCCTGCAGAAAAGCAGCAGGAGGTTTCTCACAGATATGTTTTGGGACTGTATAGACTTCTTAAGACTTTGACAGAGAGTTTCCCTGAACTTTTGATAGAGGGATGTGCTTCTGGCGGCAATAGATTTGATTTAGGAGTTCTATGCTATTATCCTCAGATTTGGGCCAGCGATAATACAGATGCAGTTAGCCGACTTGATATTCAAAATGGCTATTCTTATGGATATCCACAGAGTACTTATACTGCGCACGTTTCATCCTGTCCTAATCATCAGACTCTTAGAATTACACCTATGGAATCTAGATTTGCAGTTGCAAGCTTTGGAGTATTAGGATATGAGCTTAATTTAAATGATGCTAAGTCTGAAGATGTGGCATCTGTAAAGGCGCAGATAGAGCTTTATAAGCAATATAGAAAAACACTTCAGTTTGGAGATTTCTATAGACTAAAAAGTGGAAATATATGTGAGTGGAGCATTGTCTCTAGGGATAAATCACAAGCGGTTACCATGGTAATGCAGCGAGAGGTTCAGCCTAACAATCCGTATTTACGAATTGAACAGGCAGGACTTGATGAAAATGCTAAATACCATTTTTATGGCCGTAAGCTAGAATACAATCTAAAAGGATTTGGAGATTTGGTAAATACAGTTGCTCCAATTCATATAAAGCAGGATGGTATCCTTCACAATGTGGTAGCAAAATTTGTTAAGATGCCTGGGGAGACAGAGGATGTTGAGGCAAGTGGTGCTACTTTAAATAATGCTGGAGTGAAGCTTGCCCAGAGCTTTATTGGCACAGGCTATGATGATAGGGTGAGATATTTCCCTGACTTTGGCGCCAGACTTTATTTTGCAGAAAAGATATAAAAAAGCTGCAGGGCTTCCTGCAGCTTCACGGGGTGTGGCTCAGATGGTAGAGCGCTACATTCGGGATGTAGAGGCCGCGCGTTCGAATCGCGTCACTCCGATTAAATGAAATTATTCCATAAATGCTTTGATTTTTTCTGAGTCTAAATCTTCACCGATTACTATAAATACCTCCTGGCCTACTGGCATGGTACTTAGCTCAAATTGAGATTTAGTGGCATTAAATTGATACCACTGTTCATCTTCCTTGAAAAATCCCTTGGCACGAAGAATCTTTCCGAAGGAATCATCAGTCATTAGAGTGGTTATTTTATCTTTTATTGTCTCCCTGTTCATTTTAAGCTCCAGGAAGTAGACAGTTTTATAGCCGCTGTCATCAGTTCCAAGCTTTTTAATGTATGAATGGGTAGAGTATCCGCAATTAGACAACTTCTCAAAGTCTGTGTCTTCAAGTTCATCCCAGTTTTTATCAAATATAATGCTGTCTATATCCTTAGATAGCTTTGCTTTTTCAGCAGCTGCCTTTAGATGGGAGATGGTGTTACTGATTATCTCTGATGTGGCAAGCTGAGTTTTGCTTAGTACAATGACTCCAGCATTAGCAATTTGGGATGCCAAAAAGAAGTCAGAGTCCTCGGATAAATCCTTATCTAAATTACTGTCAACGATAGTGATTACATTGCCGATTTCATACCATCTATCCAGTGGGTCTTCTCGAAGCGCATCGAAAAATTCATCCACGTCAAAAATACCGGATGGTTCAATAATAACTCTATTGTAGCCGCTCATTCCCATGGAGATAAGTTTAGTCTTGAATCGACGTCTGTGGCAATCAGCATCACATCCACCGGCAACCATTTCAAGCTCACAGTTTTCTCCTCTTAGCTCATTAAGTAAAAGCATATCTACATTAACTGCACCGTAGTCATTTTCAAGTATTCCAACCTTTTGTCCCTGGTCCATGAAATACCTAGCATATTTTTTTAAGAAAGTGGTTTTACCACTTCCTAAGAAGCCTGTTATCAAATCAACTTTAATCATTTTTTAGTCCTTACCTGTATTTATATAGCTTTAAGTATCAATAATTGTACACAAATATTTGCTATTATGCTATTCATAAATCTTTTTTAATGCTATGATATTAGCGAAAAATTTTCATTAAAGGAGTATTTATACAATATGGGAATCGTAGTTTTAGGTGCGGTATTTATAGATATAAAGGGACATTCTACTTCTAGTTACATACCAGCTGGTAGAAATGTTGGTACAGTAGAAGAAGTTCATGGCGGTGTTAGTAGAAATGTAGTTGAAGATATTGCAAATGTGGAGCTTCGTCCAAAGTTTGTAAGTCTTGTGGATGAGAGCGGTATCGGTACAGGGGTACTTGAGAAGCTTAATAATCACAAGGTAGACACTCGCTATGTCCGCAGAACTCCTGATGGAATGGGCAAGTGGCTTGCTGTTTTTGATAACCATGGTGATGTGGTTGCCTCTATTTCTAAGAGACCTGACCTTTCTGCTATCAATGATATTCTTGATGAGCAGGGAGATGAGATCTTTGGCGATGCAGATAGCATAGCTCTTGAAATCGATATGGAAAAGGACACTATTAAGCGTGTCTTTAAATATGCTGAAAAGTACAATCTTAAGGTATATGCTGCAGTTTCTAATATGAGTATTGCTGTAGAGCGCAGAGATTTCCTTAAGAATGTTGAATGTTTTGTATGTAATCAGCAGGAGGCAGGAATCCTCTTTATGGATGATTATTCTGAAAAATCACCGGAGGAGATGCAGGAAATTCTTGCTAAGAAAATTCAGGGCGCCCAGATTCAAAAGATGATTGTAACTTTAGGAGGTAAGGGTGCCGTATATGCGGATATTAATGGCAAGACAGGATTTGTTCCAGCCAGAAAGGTAGATGTTAAGGATACAACAGGTGCAGGAGATTCTTTCTTTGCAGGCGTTACAATTGGTCTTACATATGGCAAGACACTTGAAGAAGCTTGCGAAATCGGATCAACACTTGCTGCATCAGTTATCGTTACATCTGATAATGTGTGTCCTAGATTTTTACCAAGTGAATTTGGCATAGAACTTCCTTAGAAATTAACAACTACATTGAAAATTTCTCCTATTATGATAAAATTGTTCTTGGCTGAGTTTTTGGCCTACTACTATATAGATTGGGCAATGGACAATGTTTGAGGACAAAGACATTTCATATAGACAATTGTTTTTTGATATGGATGGTTCAATTCACCAAGAGACCTATGTTTTTCATAGGGAACTCACTGAAGAGGAGAAAGAACAGTACAATAACTTGGTGGCAGATGCCAATCAGATGACTATATTTGATTATATTCAGGAATGAGTGACTCCACGGCATTGATTATTCAATGCTTTGGGGTCTTGTTTTATTTATAGGAGAATAATTATGGATTTTAAGAAAATGACATGTACTGAGTTTACTGAAGCCCTTGCATCAAAGACATCTGTCCCAGGAGGCGGTGGAGCATCTGCTCTTGTAGGAGCTGTTGCCATAGCTTTAGGGGATATGGTTGGAGAGTTTACTATTGGCAAGAAAAAGTATGCTGAGGTAGAAGATGAAATTAAGGCACTGATGGAGAGGGCACAGACACTTAGAGTGGAGCTTCTTAAGTGTATCGAGGAGGATGCTATCGCATTTGAGCCACTGTCAAAGGCTTACTCTATCCCAGCTGATGACTCATCAAGAGCTGAGATAATGGAAAAATGTCTTAAGGATGCTGCGGCAGTTCCTTTTAAGATTTTAGAGCTTTCATGTGAGGCTGTTGATTTGCAGAGAGATTTTGCAGACAAGGGCTCTGTGATAATGATTAGTGATGCTGCAACTGGTGCGGCCATGCTTGAGGGGGCAATCAAGGGTGCTGCTATCAATGTTAGAATTAATACTAAATCCATGAAGGATAGAGCCTATGCGGAGGATTTAAATCAAAAGGTAGATTCCCTTGTGGCTGAGTATACAAAAAAGGCTGCTGAAATCTATTCTGATGTGTTTAAAAGACTATAGTTTACTGGAGGTTTTATGGCGACATTATTAAAGGGAAAAGAAGTTGTTGAAGCTCTTAATGCAAAGATGATTGAAGATGTAACTGCTCTTAAAGCAAAGGGAGTTAATCCTACACTTGCAATTCTTAGAGTGGGAGAGAGAGCAGATGATATCTCTTATGAGAAGGGTGCAATTAAAAGATGTGAGCTAGTTGGAGTTGAGGCTAGAGTAGTTGCTTTACCTGCTGATGTGTCTGAAGCAGACTTCTTTAAGAAATTAGAAGAATTAAATAAGGATATAACTATACATGGTATTCTCATGTTTAGACCACTTCCAAAGCATATTAATGAGGAGAAGGCTAGAAAGCTACTTTCTCCAAGTAAGGATATAGACGGATGTACAGATATTTCTCTTGCAGGTGTATTTACTGGAACAGGTGAGGGTTTTGCTCCATGTACAGCAGAGGCAGCAGTAGAAATACTTAAGTATTACAATATTCCACTTTCTGGAAAGAAGATCACTGTTATAGGACGTTCTCTTGTAATTGGTCGTCCTGTGGCTATGATGCTTATGCATGAGAATGCCACTGTTACAATTTGTCACACTAGAACTGTAGATGTGCCAGCTGAGGCTAAAAATGCCGATATTCTCGTGGTTGCATCTGGCCAGATGGAAAGCGTAGGAGCAGAGTATTTAAGGGCTGGACAGGTGGTTATTGATGTTGGAATTGGCTGGAACGATGAAAAAGGTAAGCTTTGCGGAGATGTTAAATTTGATGAAGCAGAGCAGATAGTAGATGCTATTACACCAGTTCCAGGTGGAGTTGGTGGGGTTACCACTAGTATTTTAGTGAAGCATGTTGTTGAGGCAGCTAAAAAATTATAAAAAATAACCGAAAATAAATGAAAGCAAGCGGGTTTTAAGTATAATTAGAGTATTAATAATATAAGGGGTTATGAAATATGACAATCGATCAGTTAACAGCGGGTCAAGAGGTTACTCTTGAAGTACTAATCGGTGGATCTTCTTTTGAGATTAAAACTGAAGTGGTGGGCACCAACGATAATACAGGTGTCTTACTGAAGCCATACATATACAATGGCACTGTAGTGGATTTTACTGCAGGTTCGCCTAAGAGTATGAGCTTTAATTTGCATTGCATTGATCCAGAGTCAAGTGGAAGAGTTGTGTGGAAAAATGTCCTTGTAAAGCTTATAAATTACAGAGATGTTGATTATTATGTGGTTGATTCCAAAAATTTTGGAACTATAGCAGCATCTAGCGAGCGAAGAGTTGATGAGAGGGTAAATGTGCATAAGCCAGGCTCTGCAGCCAAGGATGATTTAAAGCGCATGTCCATCTCTGTTATTGATATTAGCGACGCTGGTATTTCATTTATAGGCAATCAGAACTTATTTACAATTGGAGATGTGGTAGAGGTTAATTTTGCTGATACTGCTAATGATTCTGATTTCAGTCTTTGTGTGGTTGCTAAAATCAATAGGGCCGAGGTCATAAAAGAAGGAATCTTTTTTGCAGGAAAGATTCGAGAGCGTGATAACAAGTTACTTGCATATTTGTGCTTTAAAGGAATGGATGATCGCACAAATGATTATTTGAATAACGAGGAAAACTAATGGCAGATGATAAATTAAGGCAGGAGTTGTACTATATTGCCAAGCTTGCAACTAAATATGATTTTAAAGACATGGCTATAGTGGAGGAGATTCTTCGCCAGGAAAATGAGCGTAAGCTGTTGACCTCTGTCTTTGGCACTAGATTTAAAAGCAGGATTTTTGATATTGCTTCCGATGCAAAGCATGATAGCAACTGCGTTATATGTGGTAAGCCTGCCGATAATGGAGTGGTATGTGCTGAGTGCTTGAAATCCATATTAGAAAGCAAATACGCTGAAAGTAAAAACGAGATTAAAGAAAATAAACGATTTGATTTTAAGCGCATTTTTGATAATAAACTATTCCATGGGATTAAAAATTTCTTTAGTTATTTGATATCTAAATCAAAAAAAATTGATGAGACTACAGAGTCTAAAGATACTAGAGGACGACATGAAAAAAGCAAGGCTAAGCGTGCATTTCAGTACAGTTGCATAGTATGTTTAACCTTGATTTTATTTATTCAAATATATATTTTAAGTGTATGGCTTAGCCTTCCTACATATAATAAAAAGGAAGCAGTCAGAGAAAGTCAGTATAAGGCTACAGCGGTGGCTGATGAAAATGCAGCACTTAAGGAGCTTCAAAAGGAATTCCCAGAGGATGATGGATACACAATTACTTACAGTAGACAAGATAGAGAATATGTGGGAAGATTCCTTATAGATATTGGAGCCTGCTGTGAAGAAGTAGAGGAGGGGCTTTCTCCAGAGGAGAGATACGATTATTTCTTCCAAGAGGATGTTTATGTTTTCTATATAACAAACATTTCTGACTACTCAGCTATTGTGGGCAAGGCCGAGATTAATGCTGATGGGGCCATTATTCTTACCGGGTCATTTAATGACGGAAGAGATACTAATCGCCTATATAGATTTAGATAATTTTTAACCAATGATTCACAACATAGTCATAATTCTTTGATAGTATTCTGCCTAGCTTCAAGGGAAATGATGTGTTATAAGAGGTATTTATGAAGCTAAAGCCAGAAGAAATCAATAGATTGGAGACAATCTTAGAGCCTTTCAGAAATGATGAGAGGACTCAGAAAATGAAGCAGTTTATTCAGCATGGTAAAATCACTACATATGAGCATGCTGAAAGTGTTACAAAGCTTTCCTATTGGATTAATAAGAGATTGCACCTTCATGCAGACGAGCATGTTCTTACAGTAGGTGCATTCCTTCACGATTATTATTTGTACGATTGGCATGAGACAGATGAAGGCAATGGACTACATGGTTTTTCTCATTCCCGTACTGCAAGAAGAAATGCAGTGGCACATTTTGGTATCTGCAAGAAAACACAATCTGTAATAGAGACTCATATGTGGCCACTTACCTTTACTAAGGTACCAAAAAGCCGTGAGGCTTGGATTGTATGTCTTGCAGACAAGTGGGTTTCTACTAGAGAAACATTGCTTTGTAGATAAGATTTATATTGGATTTAATATTTTACACAAGGGGTAATGTTTGTATTGCATTACCCCTTTAATAATGTTATAACTGTATTAGTGGAGATAGAACAGTTGCGGATGTAATTTTATAAATTGAAAGGAATAATGTTATGAAGAAAAAAATAATTGTGCTAATTGTTGCAGCACTATTAGTTGGTGGAGGCTGTTTTGTTGCGTACAAAAAGGGATTATTTAAGGGAGGTTCGAAGTCTGTAGACAGTTCTGCGGAAGTCTATGTTATGACTCTTGATGAAATTATGGGGGCTAATAGCAGCTATTCATCAGATGTTTTCATGGGCGTTGTTGAGGGCCAGGAGACTAGTAGTGTAACTAAGAGTACAGAAAGAGAATTGGATACCATCTATGTATCAGAGGGAGATACAGTTGAGGAGGGCACTCCACTTTTTTCTTATAAGACAGATAATTTAGAAGCTGAAAATGTACAATATGGGTTCGATATAGAAGGATTCAATCTTTCAATCCAAGAGTACAATGATGATATTACTAAAAAGCAAAAAGAGCTTGATAAGATAACAGGGGATACAGACGAGGATAAGGATAAAAAGGAAGCCCTTGCAAATGAGATAGCAGGTCTTAATACTGACATCCAAATCGCCCAGAACAATATAGACCAGACTAATGCCAAAATTGAGGAGAATAATAAAAAAATCAACAATTCTGTTGTAAAGTCTTCCGTTTCTGGAGTAGTTACCAAAATTGCAGATGATACTAATCCATACACCACAGATGGTTCATTTATAACTATCCTTGGTGCTAGTGAGATGCGCGTAAAGGGCCAGATTAATGAGCAAAATGTGTGGGCTATTAATGTGGATGAGCCTGTTACTCTTAGATCACGTGTGGATGCATCTCAGACATGGACAGGTGTCATTACAAAGATAGATACAGAGTCTAAGCAGGAAAATACTGATTCAATGTATTCTTACGGTGGAAGCAGCGAGAACTCATCTACAAAATATCCATTCTACATTACACTTGATGATTCTGAAGGATTGATGATGGGACAGCATGTTTATGTAGAATTAGGTAAGACAGATGCACCTGAGATGGATTTCTCTGATGGAACATATATTTACGAGTACTACATTTCATATGAAGAGGATGGCACTCCATTCCTTTGGGTAGAAGATGGCAATAGACTTGCAAAGCAGACTATAGAGCTTGGAGATTACTATGAGGAGCAGATGGTATATTCAGTAAGTGGTATTGACCATGATACTAAAATTGCTTACCCAATGGATGATTACAAAGAAGGAATGAAGACTGTCAGTGGACAAGAGGTGTAGACATGATAGTAAAGTTGGAGAATATTTTTAAAGTGTATGGTGAATCTGGGACAGAGACATCGGTGCCAGCTTTAAACGACGTAAGCCTTACTGTAGATAAGGGGGAATACGTTGCAATCATGGGGCCGTCTGGTTCAGGTAAGAGTACACTTATGAACGTTATCGGATGTTTGGACAAGCCTACATCCGGAAAATATGTATTTGAGGATAAGGATGTGCTGAAGCTTAAGGATAGACAGATGTCTGACCTTAGACTTAATTCAATTGGATTCGTTTTCCAGAGTTTTTATCTTATGAATGAGGAAAACGCCATCGAAAATGTGGCACTTCCACTTAGTTATGCAGGTGTTCCTAAAAAGGAGCGCGAAAAGAGAGCTATAGATGCCCTCACAAGAGTTGGTCTTGCAGACAGAGTGAAATTCAGACCAGACCAGCTTTCTGGTGGTCAAAAGCAGCGTGTTGCCATAGCAAGAGCCATTGTTAATAATCCAAAGGTTTTACTTGCTGATGAGCCAACAGGTGCCCTTGACCAAAAGAGCGGTGCTGCCATTATGGATCTTTTCCAGAAGCTTAATGACGAGGGAACTACAATTATCATGATTACTCATGATGCTAACATAGCAAGCCACGCTAAAAAGACATATAGAATAGTTGATGGTCGACTTTATGATGGACTAGAACAGGAGGTGGATGATGAAGAAGATAATTAAGCCACTTATTGTTATAGTTGTTATTGTTGGCCTGGTGGTTGGCGGATTATATGGCTATTTCAGATATAACCGAGGCAAGAAAATAGCACAGGTTGTTTCCCTTGCCAGCTACGGAATGGATGGCTATTGGGGCGATTCCATTGAAAGCTACGGTACAGTTACATCTGAGAAATCACAGACTACATATTTAGCATCTGGTACAGAGGTCCTCAGTGTTAATTTTGCAGAGGGAGACCATGTGGAGGCAGGAGATGTGCTTCTTACAGTAAAAAAGGAATCTCAGAATATCAGAGGTAAGGAGCTTGAGGTTGAAAAGGCCCGTCAGATTTACAATGCCAATGTCACTAGACTTGATAGACTTGAGAATACAACACCTATTCCAGAGCATATAGCATCGCAGGCAGATACTAGAGATGTAACTTATGTAATGGAAAAAACATATTATGCAAAGACTGACTGGAATGGCTATTCTTCGGGTGACATAGTTTTTGAGTGTTCATATATGTATAATGGCGAGGAAGTATTTAAATCTTATTATTCCCACGAAGATCAAAAGCATCCTTTAAATGAGGAAGATGATGCAGATACTATAGAATCTATCAAATCTGCATTAGATGAGATAGAAGATTTAGAAGCAGTATTTGACATAGATGAATACGAGGTTACAGAGGAAATCACTGTAGGTAACTGGTATTACGATACATCAAATGGCAATATTGTTGGCCATGAAGGAATTGGTCCACATGGCGAGATTAGAGAAGAATACATTGAGCCTAAGGGCTACACACCTACTCAGTTAGAAGAAGCCATTGATACCACTAAAAAGGAATTGGCTAGAGCTGATCTTGATCTTAGGGTTAAGAGTAACCAGCTTGAGGAAATGAAAAACACCAATGAAAATGGTGAGATGATTGCCAAGGTATCAGGAACTGTCTCTAAGGTACAGAGCGCTGACAACTACAATAGTACACAGCCATTTATGATTGTATCTGCCACAGATGAGTACTTTATTTCTGGAACTATTGGAGAATTCTATCTAGATAATGTCCATGTGGGTGATACAGTAGCGGTAACCTCATGGGATAATGGTATGTCAGCCGAGGCAGTGATTACAGATATCAGTGACAATCCAGATACATCAGAGGAAAGCAACTACTATATGGGCGGCGGTAATACTAATGTTAGTAATTATGTATTTAAAGCTAGCTTTGACAGAAGTAGCGGAATTGAAATTGGTGCAGCTGTAGGCATTACTATTACACCAGACAATGTGGAAGCAGGTGGTATGTATATACCAAATTTCTTTATTAGAAAAGATTCTGGTGGAAACTATGTTATGAAAATGAATGACAAAAACAGACTTGAAAAGGTTTATGTGAGAATCGGCAAGTCCCTTTGGGGTGAGATGCTTGAAGTAAAGTCTGGACTTACAATGGATGACTGTCTTGCATTCCCTTATGGTAATGGTGCTATAGAGGGAATCAAATGCAAGAAAGTAGAATCGCTTGATTATTAAGGGAGGACCTATGTTTGAGAATTTAAGATTAGCATTCCGAGGAATCTGGACTCACAAGCTTAGATCATTCCTTACAATGCTAGGTATTATTATTGGTATTGCTGCTATTATCGCAATCGTGTCTACTATCGAGGGTACAAATCAGCAAATTAAACAGAATCTTATTGGTTCAGGTTCTAACACAGTTGATATACAGCTATATGAGAATGATTGGCCAATTGATCTAAGCTATAGTGAAGCACCTTATGGTGTTCCACAGATTTCCGATGAGATTCTAAAAGAGATTAAGGATCTTGAGGAAGTAAAATCTGCAAGTAAATATACTTGCAGGCAGATATATGATGGAGTGTATTATTTAAATAATTCCATGAGCGGCGGTTATGTTAAGGGCGTTGAGACAGATTATTTTGAGACAGCCAATATGACTGTTAAATCAGGAAGATTATTTACAGATGAAGAGGTAAAAGACTATAAAAAGGTCTGCATTATTGATGACGGTATTATTTCAAGTGTTCTTCAGAATGAAGACCCTATTGGTAAGATTTTAGAGATTGGAGGAGACTCTTATGTAATTGTGGGTGTTGTAGCTTCCCGCTCAACATTTGAGCCGGTAATCAATTCTATTTCTGATTATCAGACTTACGCCCAGGATGAATCAGGAACAGTTTATATTCCGATTACTGACTGGCCAATCAGCTACAAATATGATGAGCCAGAAAATGTTTTGGTTAGAGCTAAATCTACTGATGATATGACAGCAGCAGGAAAAAAGACAGCCGATATTTTAAATGGCAATATTCATCCTGATAGTGATGCTATTAAGTATCAGTCAAAGGATTTGCTTGAGCAGGCACAGCAGCTTCAACAGCTTGCATCATCTACAAATTCAATGCTTATTTGGATTGCTGCAATATCACTTTTAGTTGGTGGTATTGGTGTTATGAATATTATGCTGGTTTCAGTTACAGAGCGTACTGCAGAAATCGGTCTTAAAAAAGCTATTGGTGCTAGAAAAGGCAAGATTATGGCACAGTTCTTAACTGAGGCAGCAGTGCTTACCTCCATGGGTGGTGTACTTGGTGTTGCATCAGGTATTGGTCTTGCAAAGGTTATATCTATGATGAGTGGAACTCCTGTTGCTATTTCATGGCCTGCAGCCTTTATTGCAGTTGCTTTTTCCATGGTTATTGGTATAGTATTTGGTATATTACCAAGTCATCAGGCGGCTAATCTTAATCCTATTGATGCCTTGAGGACTAACTAGGAGGCTATATGAGCAAATTCGTATCATGGAATGTGAATGGACTTAGAGCTGTTGTAGGAAAGGGATTTTGGGATTTCTTTGACAGCATTGATGCAGATATTATTGGACTTCAGGAGATTAAGTTGTCTGAGGGACAGTTTGATGAGACTAGAGATGGCTATCATGTTTACTGGAATTATGCCGAGAAAAAGGGATATTCTGGCACTGCAGTATTTACAAAAAAGGAGCCAATCTCAGTTAGCTATGGCATTGGAATAGAGGAGCATGACCACGAGGGTAGAGTAATTACACTTGAGTTCGAGGATTTCTATTTCATTACATGCTACACTCCAAACTCTCAAAATGAGCTTAAAAGACTTGATTATCGTATGACTTGGGAATATGATTTCAGAGCATACCTTAAGAAGCTTAATGAGAAAAAAGGCGTCATTTTATGTGGCGATTTAAATGTTGCTCATGAGGAGATTGATATTAAAAATCCTAAGACCAACCGTCGTAATGCAGGTTTCACCGATGAAGAGCGTGAGAAGATGACTCAGCTTTTATCTGAGGGATTCATTGACAGCTTTAGATATTTCTATCCAGATCAGGCTGATATCTATTCTTGGTGGTCGTATCGCTTTAAGGCTAGAGAGAAAAATGCCGGATGGCGTATTGATTACTTTATAGTTTCTGAGGACCTTAAGGATAGAATGAAGGATGCCAAGATTCACACTGATATATTTGGCTCAGATCATTGTCCAATAGAGTTAGATTTTGAATAATAATTAATTATTGTTGGAAAAATATGATATTTTTGACGATGTATGTTATTATTTAAAAAGTACAGATAGTTGGAGGTGGGAGAAATGGCAGATAATGGCAAAGAAGCAACATTTGTTGTACGTGTAAATAAATGCGAGAATGGAAGTTGGCAGGGGCAGGTCACATGGGCTGACCGAGATGAGAAGCTTAACTTCCGCAGCGCTATCGAGCTTGTATCCATAATGGATGGAGCACTTAATAGCGAGGAAAAATAAAAGAATTAAATGGGCTCTCCTCATTAATTGAGGAGAGCTTTTTGTATTTTGCTGGAAAAGAATATAAGGATATACACATTTTGTAGTTTTTTAATAGGTGTTAGTGCATAATAGTTGCAAATTTAAGGAATATGGGGGCATAATTTATGATTTTAACAGTTACTTTAAATGCAGCTATTGATAAGCGCTACGTGGTAGAAAACTTTGAGGAAGGCGAAGTAAATAGAGTGGTGGAGTGCGAATATGTACCAGGAGGAAAGGGCTTGAATGTTTCAAAACCACTTGCTATTGCAGGCGCTGATGTGGTAGCCACCGGATTTGTAGGCGGTTATGCAGGAGATTATATCTGCGCTAGACTTTCTGATTATGGAGTAAGAGATGGATTCTATAAAGTGAAGGCAGAGAGCCGTTCTTGTATAAATATATGGGATTCAAAAAAGAAAAAGCAAACTGAGTTCTTAGAGCCAGGATTTGTCATTGATGAAAATGATTGGAAGGGGTTTGAGGAGAAGTTTAAGGAGCTGGCTAAAGACGCAGATATTATTACTATTTCTGGAAGCGTTCCAAAGGGACTTGACTCTAACAGTTATAGAAAGCTGATTGCAATAGGAAAAAGTCTTGGCAAAAAAGTGATTTTGGATACCAGTGGAAAGCTTCTTGTTGAAGCAGTTGAAGAAGTCCCATACATGATAAAGCCAAATATTGATGAGATTGCCATGCTAACAGGAAGAAAAATATCTGTAGATGAGGAAGGCTTTTTTGTAGAGGTAATAGCTGCAGCAAAACAAATTCGAGACAAGGGAGTGGAGATAGTAGTTGTCTCATTAGGTGCAGATGGGTCTTTAATGGTCTGTGATGAAGGTGTATTTAGAGCTATCGTTCCAAGAATTGATGCCGTAAATACGGTAGGATGTGGTGACTCTATGATTGCAGGTTTTGCACTTTCATTTTCACAGGGACTAGAGTTTACAGAAGGGTTAAAAAAAGCCAGCGCAATCTCCGCTGCATCGGCGATGACAGAGGAGACCGGCCGGTTTAATATGTCTGATATGGAAAAACTAATTAATCAAATAACAATAGAAAAGATAGGCTAGTCTGTTATTCTTCAATCTCTTCTTGGGATGTTGAATACTCAGGTGAGAGATAAGTAAACATGACTACATTGTAATCTGACGTAACTATAGCTGCCAACTCAATGTTGCCACTATCCAGACGCCAAATGTCTGCTAGATTGGTGACTGTGTTGGTGGCTTCTTTTGTCTTACCGAGACTGTTCTGTAACTGCTTGTGCAGGTCATTGTAAATATCTGTGATTTCTTCTCCATCCTCACTAAAGTATGCCCATGTCATGTTGGTCATATTTCCGTCTTCATCGAAGGCGTACTGAACATTACCCTCTAAATCTAAATAATCAGATGAATAATTGTATGCATTACCATAATATGATTCCTTCTCAGAATCTGGCTCCCCTAATTCCTTAATCATATCATCATATGTTGTGTCAAAGGTAAAAGTGGTGAATGGAGGATCTGCGCTTAAATCCTTGCCGCAGGCGACAAAGCCCATAAGTGTAATAGTAAGAATTGAAATTGATGTGATTAATTTTTTAGCATTCATTTTTGTGCCCCCCATTAAGCATTTCGATAATTAAGCTATCATTTTCTATTTATTATAACAGTTAATAACTAAAGGTGTATTGTAAATTTGAAAATAATAGAATTTTTTTGTAAATAGAATTTAGTTCGCGGAATGACTTTGACATAGATTAAATCTATGATTGACCTATTGATTTTTATATTTTACCTACATAATCACTAGGTTTATACTCTTTGTAATTATTAAAAAAGAAAGGGTAGAGAAATGAAAACAGCAGTAGTAGGGTTTCCAAGAATTGGAAAAGATAGAGAATTAAAGTTTGCCACAGAAAAATACTTTAGAAATGAAATTAGCGAATCTGATTTATATGATGTGGCTAATACTTGGAAGAATTTTAATATAACCAGTCAGAAAGAGGCAGGTATAGATTTTATTTCTTCAAATGATTTCTCTTTTTATGACAATGTGCTTGATACAGCAGTTTTATTTAATGTTATTCCAAAGAGATATAAGGCATTAGGACTTTCAAATCTTGATACTTATTTTTCTATGGCAAGAGGATATCAGGGGGATAAGGGCAATGTGAAAGCTCTTGCTATGAAAAAATGGTTCAATACAAATTATCACTATATTGTTCCAGAAATTGAGGATGATACAAAAATCCAGTTGGTAGGAACCAAGCTTTTTGATGAATACGATGCAGCTAAGGCTTCTGGAATAGAGACAAAGCCTGTAGTTGTTGGACCGTTTACATTTTTAAAGCTTGCCAGATATACAGGAGAGAAAAAGGCAGAGGATTTTGTGGATGCTCTCACTGAAGAGTATATTAAGCTTATCAAGAAATTAGATGATAGATTAACTCACTGGTTGCAGATAGATGAGCCATATCTTGTTATGGATTTGTCTTTTGAGGACAAGGCATTATTTAAACGTATATACGATAAAATAACTGCTGCAAGTGGTGGCGTAAGACTTCTTCTTCAGACATATTTTGGAGATGTAAGAGATATATATGATCAGTTGATTCAGTATGATTTTGATGGAATCGGATTAGACTTTGTAGAGGGCAAAAAGACACTTGATTTGGTGGAGACATTTGGCTTCCCTAAGAACAAATATTTATTTGCAGGTGTTGTAAATGGCAAGAATATTTGGAGAAATAACTATGAAAAATCCCTCGAGATAATAGAAAAGCTTAAGAATAAAACTGATGCCAAGCTTGTTATTTCTACATCATGTTCTTTACTACATGTTCCTTACACACTTGAAAGTGAAACAGATCTTAAGGAAGAATATAAAAAGCATTTTTCTTTTGCAATCGAAAAGCTAACAGAACTTAAGGACCTTTCATTATTGGCAGAGGGTGAAGGAAATAGTGATATCTTAGAGCAAAATAAAGCATTATTTACAGGCAGAATAAATAGTGTTGATGAGGCGGTAAAAGAAAGAGTTGCAAATATTAAGGAGTCTGATTTTAGAAGAGCTCCTGAGTTTGATGCAAGGGCAGCAGCTCAGAGTAAATGCCTTAATTTGCCACTTTTTCCTACAACTACAATTGGCTCATTCCCTCAGACAGAAGATGTGAGACGTACAAGACAGCTATTTAGAAAGGGACAGGTAGCTAGGGAAGAGTATATTGAGTTTAACAAAAACAAGATTGCAGATTGCATAAAGCTCCAAGAGGAAATTGGCCTTGATGTTTTGGTTCATGGTGAGTATGAGCGAAACGACATGGTTGAGTATTTTGGAGAGCACTTAGAGGGCTATCTTTTTACAAAGAAGGCATGGGTACAGTCCTATGGAACTAGATGCGTTAAGCCACCTGTAATTTGGGGAGATGTGTCTCGAAAGAATCCTATTACAGTTGAATGGGCAAAATTCGCTTCTAGCTGTACTGATAAGCCAGTTAAGGGTATGCTTACTGGACCTGTTACTATATTGAACTGGTCATTCCCTAGAGAGGACATTTCCATTAAGGAAAGCATGCTTCAGATTGCTCTTGCTATTCGTGATGAGGTTCTTGATTTAGAAGCTAATGGAATAAATATTATTCAGATTGATGAAGCAGCCTTAAGAGAAAAGCTTCCTCTTAGAAAGTCTGATTGGTACAAGGAATATTTGGATTTTGCTATTCCAGCATTTAGACTTGTGGCAAGTGGAGTTAAGGAGACAACTCAGATCCATACCCATATGTGCTATAGCGAATTTACAGATATTATTCCTGCTATAGATGCTATGGATGCAGATGTAATTACATTTGAGGCTTCACGCTCTGATTTGCAGATTCTTGATTCACTCAAGGAAAATCACTTTAGAACAGCAGTAGGACCAGGAGTTTATGATATTCATAGTCCTAGAATCCCTTCAGTTGATGAGATAGTAGCTGGTGTTGATAAGATGCTTAAGAGAGTTGATGATAAAAAGCTTTGGATTAATCCTGATTGTGGACTGAAGACAAGAGGAGAGACTGAGACAAAGGCAAGTCTTATAAATCTTGTTAAAGCTGCAAATGAACTTAGAACCAAATACTGCGGTTAAATTATTAAAGGTCACCTGGAAAGCCAGGTGACCTTAGTTTTTGGTTATGAATTTGTAATTAACTAACTTCATAGTTGATGATATTGCCTGTTTGAATTTCAATATCATAATTGTACTGATATCTACCAACTACGAATAGAACTTCATATATGCCCTTACCATCAACATAGTTTTTGGTGACTTTAGAATATCTCAAATCATCTTTTGTGTAGCTGGCATCTTTAAGAGCAATTTCAAGGGCAGCATCCTCTGTTATATTTTTACCAGCTGCTGGATCAGTGTCATCCTGGGATTCTCTAGGATTTTCCTCTGCGTGAATTGACTCTAATTCAATTGCAGAAGAAATAATATCCCCTGTTTTGCTTATTTCATAAGAGTACTGGGTTGTTCCATAGTAGAAGATAATGTGGTATCGTTCTACCCCTACAACATATTCAGTTTTTGCCTTAGCAATTGTAACATCCTTTTCTTCCAATCCGGCATCATTTAGAGCTAATTCTCTGGCATCGGCCAAAGTGATTTTACTAGCGGCATAGACGGTATTGAAAGGAATGAAAGAAAAGATTGCAAGGAACAGTATAAGCGATAATGCTACTGCCGAGATTCTTTTTTTCATATCTCAACCCTCCTTTAAACTTATTGCAAGTAGTTAAGTATGCCTCGCTCTATAATTAAAGTAGCACATAAGTGTTAAGGAAGTGTAAAGGAAGTGTGAATTGCAAAACCCTATAATATTCTAGGCTGAAAATGAGCGTTTCATATATTGCTTTGGCGTAATGCTCTTATATTTGTTAAATGTCTTAATAAAATAGCTCTCGTCGTTAAATCCGCAGGAAATAGCCACTTCTCTGATTGAAATATCTTTTGTAGAAAGCATTTCACAGGCACATTCCACTCGATAATAATTCAAATAATCGATAGGAGTTCTATCGGTCATAGATTTAAAATAGCGACAGAAATATTTTGGATTCATTCCAGCTATGTGGGCTAAGTTGTCTAAGGTAATGTTGTTGGAATAGTTGTCTGAAATGTAGGAGAGCACTTCTTTTATTGAATTAAGGCGCTCTAATGTCATATTATCCATTGGATTCTTGGTAAATATTTCGTTTCTAATAATTTCCCCAAACAAAATATATAGATATCCCTGGACATTAAATTCATAGCCAGGCTGTTTTCTGGCAAGAGTATTACATAGGTCCTGAACGATAGCGGAAATGATGTGATTGTTTTTAGAAAGATAAGTGTTGATTCGAATCCGGTGATTGATAATGTCCTGAACCATTTTGCTGCAGGCATTATTGTTCTTAAGCAGTATTTTCAGGTCGAAAACAATGCAATCATACCAACAGTCAGTAGGTGTGCCGCCGTGTAGCATGCCATCAGAGATGAATACCACGTCGCCCTCGTGGTAAGTTTCAGTCTTGTCGTCTAGGGTCAGATTAAAGGAACCCTTTCTGATGTAGACAATCTCGTAGTTGGTGTGCCAGTGGTAGGTCATAAGATATCTAGGCGTGTGTGGATTCTCATGATAATGAGCAATTGGAAAGTTAAATGTGCCGTGCTGGCGATGTTCTTGATAATCGATATACTTCATAATTATTCCCCCAAATACAAAAAGTGAATATCGTTATATTTTTATTCAGTATATCACTTTTTATGGAAAAAACCATTCCCTATAATCAATTTATAACGTAACGGTTCGCTTAAACAATAAATGAATCGCAAGGAGGGTAATGGAGTATGAGTAAAAACAGGTACATTGGGGAATACCCTGTAATCGGTATCAGGCCATGTATTGACGGACGTCGTGGACCTCTTAAAGTTAGAGAATCTCTTGAGGATCAGACAATGAACATGGCTAAATCAGCAAAGAAACTTTTTGAGGAAAACTTGAAGTATTCAAATGGCGAACCGGTTAAAGTTGTCATTGCAGATACAACAATCGGACGAGTTGCAGAGTCAGCTGCATGCGAGGCTAAGTTCAGAAAAGAGGGAGTAGCAATTACACTTTCTGTTACACCTTGCTGGTGCTACGGTTCAGAGACAATGGATATGAATCCTCTCACAATCAAGGGTGTGTGGGGACTGAATGCAACAGAACGTCCTGGAGCAGTTTATCTGGCATCGGTTCTTGCAACACATGCACAGAAAGGTCTTCCAGCCTTTGGCATTTACGGCAAAGACGTGCAGGAGGCTGACGACACAGTAATACCTGATGATGTAAGAGAAAAGTTACTTCGATTCGGAAGAGCAGCAGTTGCTGCAGCATCAATGAGAGATAAGTCATATCTACAGATTGGTTCAGTGACAATGGGTATTGGCGGTTCAATCATGGATCAAAACTTCCTTGAGGAATATCTAGGAATGAGAGTTGAATCCATTGATGAGGTAGAAATCTTAAGACGAATCGATGAAAAGATATATAACGAAGAGGATTATAAAAAGGCTCTTAACTGGATAAAGACTGAGTGCAAAAAGGGCTTTGATAAGAATCCAGATTTCGTAAAGAAAAGCGATGAGCAAAAGGAAAAGGATTGGGAATTTGTAGCCAAGATGGCAGTTATCATCGAGGATTTGTATCAGGGCAATCCAAATCTTCCAGAGGGAAGAGAGGAGGAAGCTGTTGGTCACAATGCTATCTGTGGTGGATTCCAGGGACAGAGACAGTGGACAGACCACTGGCCAAACTGTGATTTACCTGAGGCAGTTTTAAATACATCCTTTGACTGGAACGGAGCAAGAGAGCCATTTATTTTAGCAACTGAAAATGATGCACTTAATGGTCTTGGAATGCTTTTCATGAAGCTTCTTACAAACAGGGCTCAAATGTTTGCAGATGTTAGAACCTGCTGGAATACAGACTCTGTAAAGAGAGTTACAGATTACACGCTTGAAGGCCATGCTAAGGAAGCTGATGGAATCATCCATCTTATTAACTCAGGAGCCTGCTGCTTAGATGCATCTGGCGTGTGCAATGACAAGGATGGAAATCCATGTATTAAGCCTTGGTATGAAATCACAGAGGAAGATCAAAAGAAGATTATGAACGCTGTGGAGTGGTGTGAAGCCGACAATGGTTACTTTAGAGGTGGCGGTTGGTCATCAAGATTTGAGACAAAGGTAGAGATGCCAGCCACAATGATCCGACTTAATCTTGTTAAAAACCTAGGACCAGTTCTTCAGATTGCAGAAGGATGGACAGTGGCGCTTCCAGAAAAGGTTTCAGACACTCTCTGGAAGAGAACAGATTACACATGGCCATGTACATGGTTTACACCTAGATGTGACGGTAAAAAGGGAAGCCCATTTGAAAACGCATACAGCCTTATGAACAACTGGGGCGCAAATCATGGTGCTATTTCATACGGACATATAGGCGCAGATATTATCACAATGGCTTCAATGCTTAGAATTCCAGTTTGCTTACACAATGTAGCAGATGAGGATATCTACAGACCAGCAGCTTGGAATGCATTTGGAGCAGATAAGGAAGGTCAGGATTTTAGAGCTTGTGCAGCTTATGGTCCACTTTACAAGACAGTTAGATAGTTAAAGGGAGTTTATTTAAATGAGTTTGCCGGAAGCGAAGATGCTTCCGGCGGCTTTAAAAAGAAAAGCGAAACGGTTCGCTTGAGTTTCGGGGAGGAAGAGCAATTGCCATCAACGATTAGGGACATAAAGGAACGAACAGGATTATCACTTGCCACTATTTCAAAATATCTAAATGGTGGAAATGTTTTACCGGAAAACAAAGAGAAAATCGAGGAGGCCATTAAGGAGCTGAACTACCAGGTAAATGAAATGGCAAGGGGCCTGGTTACCAATAAGACCCGTTCCATTGGAGTGCTTGTTCACAATGTGGCCAGTATATTCTGCGGATTGCTTCTTAGGTACATAGGAGATGTGCTTAAGGACAATGGCTACAGCATGATTATTTGTGACGCCAGAGATGATGAGGCTAATCAGGCTGAAAGCATACAGTTTCTCTTATCCAAGAAAGTGGATGGAATAATTGTGATTCCTGTTGCTGACAAGGGAGAATTTTTAAAGCCTGCAGTGTCGGCAAAAGTGCCCGTGGTTTTGCTGGATAGATCACTTCGTAATTGCGATTTTGACTGTGTGAGAATCAACAACAGAGAGGCAGCCTATAAAGCAACAAATGAGCTTTTGAAAAATGGACACAAGAAAAATGCAGTTATCTACTCGGCACATAATTACACAGGTTTGCAGAGATATAGGGGCTTTTTAGAAGCCCTAGAGGATGCAGGACTTACTGTTGAAAAGGATTTTGACAAACCGGGATTTCATTCTATAGAGCATGGATATGAAAGCATGAAACAGCTTCTTGCTCTTAAGAACAAACCTACAGGAGTTTTTACAACCAACTATGAAGTAACACTTGGTGCAGTTATGGCGGTAAACGAATCCAAGTATTCATGTCCTGAGGATATTTCAATAATGGGCTTTGATAACTTGATTTTGACTCATATTGTCCAGCCCAAGATGACCATGGTGGTGCAGCCTATGAAGGAGATGGGACAAAGAGCGGCAAACCTAATTTTAAAAAGGATAGCTGAAAAGGACCATGAACCTCCAATTGAATATATTCTTGGCACAAAAATTGAAAAGGGAAATTCAATAAAAAAGCTTAAGTAGTAGAGGGAAAAATGTTATGGGAGCAAAATTACTGGGAATAGATATAGGTACATCTGCTTGTAAAATAGCTGTTTTCGATGAGGATGGAACAGTTATTTCGCAGGTTAATGAATCTTACGGCGTCTACTATCCACATCCTGGATTCGTAGAGCAGGACCCAAATGAATGGTGGAAGGCCATAGTTAAGGGAATAGGAGAGGTATTTGCAGACAAAAAAGTATCTCCTGAGGAAATCAAGGGAATCGGTGTAGATGGACAGAGCTGGTCAGCAATTCCTGTAGATAAAGATGGAAATGTACTTTACAATACACCGATTTGGATGGATACCCGCTCAAGAGATATTTGTGAAAAGGTAAATGAAAAGCTTGGTGAAGATAGGATTTTTAATGTGGCTGGCAATAAATTTTTACCAAGTTATACCACTCCAAAGATGCTTTGGTTTAAGGAAAATAAGCCTGATATTTTTGAAAAGACATTTAAATTTTTGCAGAGCAACAGCTTTATCGTTTATAAGCTCACGGGAAAAATGAGTCAGGATTTATCCCAAGGATATGGAATTCACTTTTTCGATTGTCATGAGCTGTTTTATGACAGCGATTTGGCTGAGGAACTGGGGCTTTCAGTTGATTTGGTGCCTCACCTATATGAATGTGATGAGGTGGTAGGTCAGGTCTCAAAGGAAGCTGCAGAATTAACAGGACTAATGGAGGGGACTCCTGTAGTAGCAGGAGGACTTGATGCGGCTTGTGGCGCTCTTGGGGCAGGAGTTTACAAGACAGGTCAGACCCAGGAACAGGGCGGACAGGCTGGAGGCATGAGCATTTGTCTGAATAAGGCGATGGCTCATAAGGACTTGATTTTAAGCCCTCATGTAGTACCTGGAATGTGGCTTTTACAGGGCGGAACTGTTGGAGGCGGCGGAGCCCTTAGATGGTTTAGGCAGGAGTTTGGCAAGAATGAAAGCTTTGATGAGCTAACTAAGGAGGCTGAGCTTGTTCCTGTAGGCTCCGATGGAGTTACATTTTTACCTTATATGTCAGGTGAACGTTCTCCAATCTGGAATCCAGATGCCAAGGGAGTGTTCTACGGACTTTCCTTTGATAAGACAAGGGCTGATATGACTAGAGCGGTCCTTGAGGGAGTGGCATTTTCACTGGAGCACAACCTCAGAGTTGCCAAGGAGACAGGTGCAAAAGTAGAGGTGCTTAACTCTATGGGAGGTTCAGCTAATTCAAAGCTTTGGACTCAGATAAAGGCAGATGTTACAGGCTGTCGAATTGTAGTACCGGCATCAGATACAGCAACAACACTAGGAGCTGTTATCTTAGCTGGAATAGGAACAGGAATCTATAGCTCTTATGAGCAGGCGGTGAAGAAAACAATCAATATCGAAAGGGTTCATGAGCCGAACCTGGAGAATCACAGAGCCTACGAAAAGAGCATGGAATTATATTTAGAACTCTACGGAGATCTAAGGGAAACATTTAGCAAATATTAGGAGAAGATGAGATGAAAGCAGGAGTTGTACATGCAAGAGATGATATCAGATTTGAGGATATCAAAAAGCCAGAGATTGAGCCTGGCAAGGTAATTGTAAAGGTTAAATACACAGGTATTTGTGGCTCAGATGTTCCTAGAGTAAATGGAGATGCATGCCATTACTATCCAAATGTACTAGGTCATGAGTTCTCTGGTGTGGTAGATGAAGTTGGCGAAGGCGTTACTACGCTTAAAAAGGGAGACAAGGTGGCAGGTGTTCCACTTGTTCCATGTATGAAATGTGCTGATTGCCAAAAGGGAGATTATTCACTTTGCAAGCATTATAGCTTTATTGGTTCCCGTGAATTTGGAAGTTTTGCAGAATATGTTCAGGTACCTGAAAAGAATGCGGTTAAGTTTGCAGATGATGTGCCTTTTGAGCAGGGAGCACTTTTTGAGCCAGCCACTGTAGCCCTTCATGGACTTAGAAGAGTTTCTTACAAAGGCGGTAAAACAGTTGCCATTTTAGGTGGCGGAACAATCGGTATGATGACTGCCCAGTGGGCAAAAATCTTTGGAGCAAAGTCAGTTACAGTATTTGACATTGTAGATGAAAGACTTGACCTTGCAAAGAGACTTGGAGCAGATTACGGGGTTAATTCAGGCAAGCCAGACTTTATGGATCAGGTAAATGAAATAACAGGTGGCCGTGGTTTTGACTATGTATATGAGACAGCAGGCAACACTATCACAATGAAGTTGGCATTTAAGCTTGCAGCAAATAAAGCAGGTGTTTGCTTTATCGGAACTCCTACAAAAGAGCTGTCATTTACAGTTGATGAGTGGGAGGCAATCAACAGAAAAGAATTTATTCTGACTGGTTCATGGATGAGCTATTCAGCACCATTCCCTGGAGATGAGTGGGAACTTACAGCTCATTATTTCAGCACTGGTCAGCTTAAATATGATGATTCATTCATCTTTAAGAAAATGCCACTATCACAGATCGCTGATGCTTTTGAAATGTTCAAGACACCAGGACTTGTGAAGGGCAAGATACTAATTGATAGCGAACAATAATATTTAGAAAGGGAGATAAAATGGACGCAACAAAAGTACCTCAGATTACATTAAACACTGGCGACAAAGTGCCATGTGTCGGACTTGGAACCTTTGGTTCAGACAGATTTGATGCTGATGAAGTATCAAATGCTGTGGCAGGAGCTATCAGAGCAGGATATAGAATGATTGACTGTGCAGCCTGCTATGGCAATGAAAAAGAAATTGGAAAAGTCATTGAAGATGCCCTTAAAGAGGGAGTATGTGAGAGAAAAGACATGTATATCATGACGAAGGTTTGGAATGATATGCACAGACAGTGTGAGGCAAGTGCAAGAAAGAGTATTGCAGATTTGAGATGTGAGTATATTGACTTGTTTTTTATTCACTGGCCATTCCCAAATTATCATGCACCACATTGTGATGTAACATCAAGAAATCCTGATTCTAAGCCATTTTCAGTGGAGGAGTTTATGGATACATACAGACAGTGCGAAGCTTTAGTTAAAAAGGGAATCGTAAGACATATTGGTATTTCTAATATGACAATTCCAAAGCTTGAGCAGGTTATTGATAAGTTTGAGATTAAGCCAGTTGCATGTGAGATTGAGCTTCATCCATGTATGCAGCAACAGGAGCTTTTTGATTATCTTGTAGCCCATGATATTCAGCCAGTTGGATACATGCCAATGGGTTCTCCAATGAGACCAGAGCGCGATATGGAGCCAGATGATATTGCAGACTTACAGTTGCCTGAGATGAAGAAGATTGCTGAAGCACATGGGGTTCATCCAGCAATCATTGCTCTTAAGTGGGCAGTTCAAAGAGGGCAGATACCAATTCCATTTTCTATTCATAACTATGTAGCTAACTTAGAGTGCACAGTTACTGAGCCTCTGACAGATGAGGAGATGGAGATAATTGCTGGTCTTGAGAAGAATAATCGACTTGTAAAGGGGCAGGTTTTCCTGTGGCCAGGAGCAAAAGATTGGCATGATTTATGGGACGAGGATGGAACAATCAAGGATTGTCCAGATGCAGTTTAGTTAAAAGTGAATATAGTCATATTTTTTTACAAGATATTGCCTGTAAATAGATATGGCATGTGGGATAATACATACATGAGGACGAAACGTTTCGCCTATGAGCGGTAGTTCTCATAACCTGGGAGGAGGTTATTAAAAAATGGCACTTGTTACTTCTAAAGAAATGATGAGTAAAGCTGATAAAAACGGATATGCCATTGGGGCATTTAACGTTGAGAACATGGAGATGGTGATGGCAGTAATTAAGGCATGCGAGGAATTGAATTCTCCAGCAATCCTTCAGACTACACCATCAACTGTTAAATATGCAGGACTTGATTTGTACGTTGCAAATGTAGCAGCGGCAGCAAATAAGGCTTCGGTTCCAATTGCACTTCATTTGGACCATGGCAATAGTTTTGATCTTGCTATGCAGGCTCTAAAGGCAGGATATACATCAATTATGATTGACGGTTCAAAGGAACCATTTGAGGAAAACATAGCAGTGTCAAAAAAAGTGGCAGATGCATGTAAGCCAAATGGTATTCCAGTTGAGGCAGAGCTTGGAAAGGTCGGGGGCAAGGAAGACGACCTAGAGTGCAATGATCCAGGATACACAGATCCTGAAGATGCAGTGAAATTCGTTGAGGAGACAGGAATTACATCACTTGCAGTTGCCATTGGAACAGCCCACGGAATTTACAAGGGCGAGCCAAAGCTTGATTTAGACAGACTTACAGAGATTAGAAAAGTAGTTAACATTCCACTTGTTTTACACGGTGCTTCTGGTGTTCCAGATGAGACAGTTAAGGAATGTATAAAGAGGGGTATAAGCAAAGTTAATTTCGCAACAGAACTTAGAATTGCTTATAGCGACGGTATAAAAGAATATCTTAAGGACAATCCACAGGCCTTTGATCCTAAGAAATACGATGCAGCTGGTATGGAGAAGGTTACTGAGCTGGTAAAGAAAAAGATCAAGGTATGTGGCAGCGAAAATAAGGCTTAAATATTCGATTGGGGGAATAAAAATTGGATAAGATTAAACAAAATCCTATTGTTAAAAAACTGGGATTTAACAGAATTGTACTGGTGTTTGTTATCCTTTTAATGTACACGCTGTTTTGTGTGGCCACAGGAGGAAACTTCGCAGGACTTCCTAGAATTCTTAGTGCACTTAATTATGCATACTTTTTAGGTTTCCTGTCACTTGGGGTAACATTTGTAATCGCTACTGGAGGTATTGATTTTTCAATTGGACCTGTAATGTTTTGTGCGGCACTTATCTCTGGATACAGCCTTACAAGCCTTGGGGTTCCAATGGGACTTGCTCTTTTGATTAGCGTGTTCGTAGGTTTTTGCTTCGGTTTGTTTAATGGATACTTGGTTGCCTACTGGTCAGTGCCACCATTTATCGTATCAATGGCAAGCATGAACATAGCAAAGGGTGTGGCATCCGTATTTACGAAGACACAGTCAGTGTCATGGCCACAGCTTGCAGCGGGAGGTTGGTTTAGACAGCTTGTTAAAATCGGAAACTTCCCAGTAGGACTTGTAATATTTGTTTTGGTGGCAATTGTTTGTGCTTTGCTTTTAAACAAGACTAAGCCAGGAAGATACATCCTATGTCTTGGAAGCAATAGGGAAGCAGTTAGACTTTCAGGTGTTAACACTAAAAAATGGGAAATGCTTGCCTACGTTATATGTGGTGTTTTAGTTGGTATCGCAGCTATTTTCTTTGTAGGTGCATACACAACTGTTCAGCCAGGATATGGTGATCAGTACAACAACGAAGCTATTGCAGGATGTGTTATGGGAGGTACATCAATGGCCGGTGGCCTTGCTTCCATAAGTGGTACAGTAATCGGCGTTTTCATAATCGCACTTTTGCAGGAAGGTATTCTTGCTCTTGGATTCACCAAAGATTATCAGCTGATTATTACAGGTATCATTGTAATAGTTGCCGTATATGCGGATGTTGTTGCAAGACGTAGAAAGAATTAACCAGGAGGGGGATAAAATGGGAGAAGTAATACTTACAATGAATGACATTGACAAATCTTTCCCTGGTGTACACGCACTTGACCATGTTCATTTCGACGTAAATAGAGGTGAAGTACATGCCCTCATGGGAGAGAATGGTGCCGGAAAATCTACACTTATGAAGGTGCTTACCGGTATCTATACAAAGGATTCTGGAACAATAGAATTCGAAGGCAAGGAAGTGGAGTTCCATAATGCCAGAGAAGCTCAGGATGCTGGTGTTGTAATAGTTCATCAGGAGCTTAACATGGTGGGACATCTTACAGTTGCTCAAAACATTTTCATCGGTAGAGAGTTCAAAAAGGGATTCAGAATCGATGATAAGAAGATGAATGAAGAGGCTGCAAAGCTTTTTAAGAGACTTAATATCGACATTGATCCTACAGCTACCATGTCAGATTTGACAGTAGGTAAGCAGCAGATGTGTGAGATAGCAAAGGCTATTTCCCATGAGGCGAAGGTAATTGTCTTTGATGAGCCTTCGGCAGCGCTTACAGAATCTGAGATTGCTGAGCTTTTCAAGATTATCAGAGATTTAAGAGAACAGCAGCTTGGTATTGTTTATATCTCACATAGAATGGATGAGATTAAGGTGATAACCGATAGAGTCACTGTCATGAGAGATGGTGGTTATGTTGGTACCCTTATTACAAAGGATTGTACCAAGGATGACATTATTAACATGATGGTTGGTCGTGTTATCTACGAGGAGCCAAAGACAAAGAGTCTTGTTCCTGATGATGCGCCTGTAGTACTTAAGGTTGAGCATCTCAATGCAGGAAAGATGGTTCGTGACGTAAGCTTTGAGCTTAGAAAAGGAGAAATTTTAGGATTCTCTGGTCTTATGGGTGCTGGACGTACAGAGACAGCTAGAGCAATATTTGGTGCAGACCCTAAGGAAAGTGGAGACATTTATATTAACGGCAAGAAGGTAGAAATCAATTCTCCAGAGGATGCAGTTAAAAATGGTATTGGATATCTTTCAGAGGATAGAAAGAGATTCGGTATTGTGGTTCAAAAGACTATAGCTGAAAACTCAACCCTTGCAACACTTGAAAAGTATATGAAGGGTATCTTCATCAACAAGAAGAAGGAGAATGAGGTTACACAGAAATATGTTGATTCTCTTGCAACAAAGACACCTAGCATTGACCAGCTTGTAGTTAATCTATCAGGTGGTAATCAGCAAAAGGTAGTTATTGCAAAATGGCTTGTAAGAGACTCGGAGATACTTATATTTGACGAGCCAACAAGAGGTATCGACGTAGGTGCTAAAAACGAGATTTATAAGCTGATGAATCGTTTGGCTGCGGAGGGTAAATCCATCATTATGATTTCCTCTGAAATGACAGAAATACTTAGAATGAGTGACCGTATCATAGTCATGTGCGAAGGCAAGGTAACTGGTGAAATCGGAATCGAAGAGGTTTCACAGGAAAAGATTATGAATATGGCTACCAGAGAGATTAGTTAGTAGGAGGGGGAATAATGGCAGGCGATTTAAAGAAAAAATCCATCTTTGCCAAGCTAGGTGGTCAGAAGTTTATTGTTCTTCTGGTGGTAATCGTATTATTTACATTTTTTTCTATAGCAAGTCAGGACTTTAGAAAATACACTACTGTACTTAATATTTTTGATTTCTCATATTACATCGTGCTTATGGCAATTGGTGTAACATTTCCACTTATTACAGGTGGTGTAGATCTTTCAATTGGTACAGGACTTATTTGCTATTCACTGGCAGGTGGTTATCTAGTAGTTCACTTGGGATGGCCAACAGGACTTGGACTTTTAGTAAGTGTTTTGTTTGGTATTCTTATAGGATTTGCAAATGGTGTTCTTATAGCGGTAATGGGACTTCCACCATTTCTTGCAACCTTATGTACCTGCATGATAACTAGAGGACTTGGTTCTATATGTTCAAAGGGATTTGGTATTTCATGGCCAACAACTGGTGCACCTGGAAGCTGGTTCAGAAGCATTTTCAAGATGCAGATTGGTGGTACGAAAATTCCAATCGGTTTCATCTGGATTCTTATTATTGTAGCTATTATGGCATTTGTTCTTAATCATACCAAAATCGGTAGATACACAATTGCCATTGGTAGTAACAAGGAGGCAGCAGTCCTTTCAGGAATTAATGTTAAGTTCTATCACATTATGGCTTATGTGATTTCTGGATTCTTTGCAGGCCTTGCATCAATTGCTTATGCAGCAGTATTCCCTACAGTACAGCCTGGAACTGGTGCAGGATTTGAGCTTGAGGCCATTGGTGGTGCAATCATCGGTGGTGTATCCGCAACAGGTGGCGCAGGAAGTATTGAGGGTACCTTGATAGGTGTATTTGTAATTTGCTTACTTAAAACTGGTTTACCATTTGTTGGATTGCAGGCTAACTGGCAGCAGATTATTACAGGTCTTGTATTAATCGCAGCGGTACTTGTGGACATCATTAAGAAACGCCGTGAGGCAAAATAACATTTTGTATATGTAACCTAAAGAGGAGAAGGTTCATATAAATAATCTCATTTAAAGACACGGGAGGGTTAAAACATGAGAAAAAAAGTTCTAGCTACATTAATGACAGCTGCAATGGCAGCAACACTTTTCGCTGGCTGTGGGGATTCAGCAGGAACTGATACTGCTTCAGCTGGCGGCGACACAGCTACAGCTACAGAGGGTGGCTCTACAGAGGCAGCAGCAGGCGATTACAAGTTCGAAATCATTGTAAAGTCTTATCAGTCATCTTACTGGCAGGCAGCTGTTAAGGGTATCGAGCAGGAAGCTGAGGCAAAGGGCGTTACAGTTAACTGTACAGGTCCTAACGCTGAGTCAGATATCGCTGATCAGGTTAACATGCTTAACAATGCTATCAACAATGCTCCTAACGGTATCGGTCTTGCAGCTTGTGATCAGGATGCATGTCTTGATGCTCTTCAGGCAGCACTTGATGCAGGTATCCCTGTAGTATGTTTCGATTCAGGTATTCCTAATGCACCAGCAGGTTCTGTAGTTTCTACAGTTGCTACAGACAACTACTCAGCAGGTGCTACAGCAGCTGAGAACCTTTATCCAGCACTTAAGGACAAGATTGGTAACGGACAGGTTAGAGTTGGTGAGGTTAACCAGGAAGCTACATCTGAGTCAATCATCAACAGAGGTCTTGGATTTATCGATAAGTTTGCTGAGCTTGCAAAGGCTGACGGCTACACAGTAGCAGTTATCGGTAATGAGAAGTATGTAAATGATTCTAAGGCTGAGACAGTTGCAGAGGCAGATGCAGATATCGTTATCGAAGTTGCAGTTCCTGCACAGACAACAGTTGAGCTCTGCGCTACAGAGGCATCAGCAATCATGAATAAGTCAGATACAATCGGTATGTTTGGTTCAAACCAGATTGCAGCAGAGGGTATCCTTACAGCTAATGAGAACCTTGGCGTTTTAGGTGATAAGATTCTTGCAGCAGGATTTGATGCTGGTTCAGTTATCAAGTCTGCAGTTTCAAGCGGAACAATGTACGGTGCTGTTACACAGTCTCCACTTGTTATGGGTATCACAACAGTAGACGTTCTTTGCGATGCAGCATCTGGCAAGTCAGTTTCAGACGTTCCTACAGATGGTTATTGGTACAATGCTGACAACATGGAAGATCCTGAGATTGCACCAAACCTTTATGACTAATAATAAGGAGACTTGAATATGTTAAAGGGTATACCAACCATTTTATCCCCAGAGCTTCTTAAGGTTTTGGATGAGATGGGACATACAGACGAAATTGTCATAGCAGATGGCAACTTCCCCGGTCATAGCTTTGGCAAGCCTGTAATTAGACTTGATGGACATGGAGTACCTGAAATACTAGATGCGATTCTACAGGTATTTCCACTTGATACTTATCCAAATAAAAAAGGCGAAGTAGACCCACCATGTACACTTATGGCACTAGAACCCGGCGATGTGGGCAAAGTCGCAACCCCAATTTGGGATGAGTACAAGAGTATTGTTAAAAAATATGATGACAGAGGCGCAGGCGCCTTTAAGGAGATTAACAAATGGGATTTCTACGATCAAACCCGTGACAAATCTACCTGCGTCATCATGTCAACAGAAACGGCTATATACGCTAATATCATTCTTCGAAAGGGTGTCGTAATTAATAATTAGCATCCCCTAAACTTACCTTTTGTTTATAAAAGAAGAGGCTCGTCATTTGTTTGGCGGGCCTCTTCAAATATGTTAATATGAAAGTGAAAATATCTGTGATATTTTCTTTTGGAAACAACCATTAATTTTATAAATAAAGGGGTAAAAAAATGAAGACTGCACTTATTACAGGGGCTACTTCTGGAATCGGTAAAGAGTTTGCAATTCAGCTGGCTGAAAGGGGCTATAGACTTATTATTGTGGGACGTCGCGTGGAGCGTCTTGAGGAATTAAAATCAGAGCTTTTAGTACCGGTGGAAATAATTCCCTGCGACCTATCCAAGAAAAAGGAATGCTTTGAACTGCTTAAAAAGCTTGAAGATGAAAATATAGATGTTTTCATTAATAATGCAGGCTTTGGCTTGGCAGGTTCATTTATGGAGACTGACATCAAAAAAGAAGTTAACATGATTAAGGTTAACGACGTTGCCATGCATATTTTATTTAAGGGTATTCTTCAGAATATGGCAGAGGTAGGCCAGGGCAATATATTAAATGTATGCTCATCAGCAGGCCTTCTTCCAGCTGGACCTTACATGGCCACATACTATGCCTCTAAGGCTTATATGGTTAGCCTTACAAGAGCAGTAGCTAGAGAGCTTAAGGAGGCAAAAAGCAATATTAAAGTCAGCGCACTTTGTCCTGGACCTGTGGATACAGAGTTTAACGACACAGCGGATGTTGTTTTTGCTCTTAAGGGTATTAGCGCTAAGCGGTGTGTTAGAGAGGCCATTGCAGGAATGAAAAAGGGTAAGCTGATTATAGTTCCTTCTATTAAAATGAAGCTTGCTACCACATTTTCTCATTTGCTTCCATACCCAGCCCGTGTGGCTATTACTGGAAGACAACAAAAGAAAAAGCTTGGAAATCAATCCTAGGGAATACATTTAAGGAGATGTTATGAGAATACTTATTACTAACGATGACGGTATAGAGGCTTCTGGAATTATTCGCCTTGCCCATGCAGCAAGAGAATTTGGTGAAGTTTGGGTAGTGGCACCTGAGAGCCAGAGAAGTGCAGCAAGTCACAGCATTACCCTTCACAATGAGATAGATATTTACCCATGTCCAGATTTTCCTGTGGATGGAGTTCATGCATATTCATGCAGCGGAACACCTGGAGATTGTGTGAGAGTGGGAAGTCTTAGCGTTATGCCAGCTAAGCCAGACATCGTATTATCTGGAATCAATTTTGGGTACAATGTGGCATCAGATATACAGTATTCAGCTACAGCAGGAGCAGCATTTGAGGCAAGCTTTCAGGAGTATCATGCTATAGCCCTTTCGGAGGGCTGTAATGGTCATGAGGTCACTGATAAATACATTAAGGAGATACTTAAGAAGCTTATAGCCACACCTTTAGAGCCAGGCTTTATCCACAATGTAAATTTCCCAGATTGTCCACTTGGAGAATGTCAGGGCATTTTATATGATAGGAAAGTATCCAGAGGAATGTTTTATAAGGACCACTACAATGTGGTAGAGGAATTGGATGATGGCGGCGTTCGTTATGTAGTGGAAGGTGTCTATAATCCTGAGGCAGAAGAGGACACAGACTTTCACGCCATACTTAATAACTATGTCTCGGTCGGTGTTGTAAATAATGTTGGTTACTGATATAATTACCATAGTTTTTCTATAATTTAGGAGGCATATATGGCAGAGAATAAGAATTTTGTTATAAATGTTAAGGGCTCTGAGGGCGTTAATATTTCTGAAGAGGTTGTTGGTATTATCGCAGGTCTTGGCGCTGCTGAGGTAGATGGCGTTGATTCACTTGCTGGTAATCTTACACTTGATACAATTTCCAAGGCTGGTATCGGTAGACTTTCAAAGGCTATTAAGGTAGTTGATGCTGACCCTGGTAAGATCATTGTTAGAATGGCTATTAATATGAAGTATGGCTACGAGATTCCTAAGGTATCTAAGCTTGTTCAGGAGAAAGTTAAGCAGGCCGTTGAGACAATGACAGGTCTTGAAGTTACAGCAGTAGACATCCGCATTGCAACTGTTAGCGTTTCTTCTACTAACTAATGTAGGATTGTTTATTTTTTATTCATGATATTGTATAATTATGGGGTGCTATTCATTGGATAGCACCCTATTATTAGCTATAAATAGATATTTTTTAGGAGTAATTATAAATGAATAGACACGAGATTAGAAAAGAAGTATTCAAGGCCGTTTTCATGAATGAGTTTCATGATACAGAGGAGATGGATGGCATTATTTCTACCTTTTTAAAGGGTCGTGACATCGCCGAGACAGAGGATCTTGCTAAGAATAACAAGACACCTGAGGACGAGGAATACATCAAGACTAAGTCAGAGGACATCATCGCTAAGATATCTGAGATTGATGAGCTTATTAACAAGTCAGTTGATGGTTGGAAGACTACACGTATGGCTAAGGTAGATCTTACACTTATCAGACTTGCATTATATGAGATTAAGTTTGAGAACATCCCAGTAGGTGTTGCTATCAATGAGGCAGTTACTCTTGCAGATGAGTTCGGTACAGACAATTCAGCTGGTTTTGTTAATGGAGCTTTAGCTAAACTTGTATAATGAATAAAAATGTATACAGCGTATCAGAAGTAAATACATACATCGAGAGAATGTTCAAAGATGATTTTATGCTTGGAAATCTTTCCCTTAGTGGAGAGGTTTCCAATTGTAAATATAATCATACTGGACATATTTATTTTACCCTTAAGGACGATGGGGCAGCTATTTCTTGTGTGATGTTTGCTGGTAAGCGAGCTAAGGGACTTAAGTTTCAGATGAAGGACGGAGACCAGATTGTAGTCACAGGCTATGTGGGAGTTTACAAGCCTTACGGTACCTATCAGGTCTACGCCAATGAGATAGAGCTTGCTGGTGTTGGCGATTTATATCAGCGCTTCGAGGCTTTAAAAGCTGAGCTTGATGAAATGGGTATGTTTGATCCCATGTATAAAAAGCCACTTCCTACACACGCCATGAAGATAGGCGTAGTCACTGCACCTACAGGAGCTGCTGTTCACGACATTATTCGTGTATCTAAGTCTAGGAATCCATTTGTTCAGATTGTGCTTTATCCTGCACAGGTTCAGGGTGAGGGTGCAGCACCATCTATTGTGGCTGGTATCCAGTGCCTAGATGAGATGGGACTTGATGTGATTATCGTAGGACGAGGCGGTGGTTCTATTGAGGACTTGTGGGCTTTCAATGAGGAGATTGTGGCTAAGACCATCTTCCATGCCACTACACCTATTATTTCTGCGGTAGGACATGAGACTGATTTTACCATTGCAGATTTTGTGGCAGACAAAAGAGCAGCTACACCTTCCCAGGCGGCAGAATATGCTAACTTCGTATATACGGATTTTGCCAACGAGATTAATAGATACTCAGACAGATTAAATAGAGCTTTAGACTATAGACTTCAGTCATATTCTGAGCGACTTAATAGCTTAAAACTTAGACTTCAATTGCTTCGCCCTGAGAACAAGATTAAGGCCAATGAGGAGAAGCTAGCACAGCTATCTATCAGACTTAATAATTTGATGAATGGTAAAATCGATAGACTGGAGAATAGACTTGTTGCTGTATCTGGTAGACTTGATGGTCTATCACCTGCCAAAAAGCTTGCTGCAGGTTTTGGATATGTAACAGATGGCAGTGGTGGTAGAGTTGATTCGGTAAAGTCACTTTCAGTTGGAGATAATATTACTGTTAGAGTTAAGGACGGTTCAATAGAGAGCCAGATTACTGGCCTTTTAGATGTTTAGAATCTACTATAGATAGGAGAAGACATGGCGGATACTAATGAAAATACAATAGAGCAGAGCTTTGAGAAATTAGAGGAGATTATCACTAAGATGGAATCTTCAGATGTTTCCTTAGATGAGTCGTTTGCCCTATATAAATCAGGTATGGAAGAGTTACAGCATGCTAATGCTAAAATAGAACAGACAAAAAAGGCTGTACTTGCCATTAGCAAGGACGGCGGATTAGAAGTATTCGAAGGGGATGAATAACATGGATATCAAAAACGAGCTTCTTGTTAGAGCTGAGTCTGCAGAGGATGTTGTCTGTAGATTCTTGCCTGATGTGGAGGGACATCAGGGGATGATTTTCGATGCCATGGAGTACAGTGTTACAGCTGGTGGCAAGAGACTTCGTCCTATTCTTATGAATGAGACATATATCATGTTCGGTGGCAAGTCAGATGTAATCGAGCCTTTTATGGCTGCTATCGAGATGATTCACACATATTCACTGGTTCACGATGATTTGCCAGCCATGGACAATGACATGCTTCGTCGTGGTAAGCCTACCACCCATGCTACTTATGGTGAGGCTATGGGGATTCTCACTGGTGATGCACTTTTAAATTATGCATTTGAGACAGCTCTTAACGCTTATGATGCAGAGGATGCTGATGTAAATGCCATCACATCTGCCATGAGGATTCTGGCCAGAAAGGCTGGAGTATTTGGCATGATCGGCGGTCAGGTTGTGGATGTTATGTCAGAGAAGCATCAGCTTGAAATCGATGAGGAGAGACTTCACTTCATCTACGAGCTTAAGACTGGCGCATTGATTGAGGCTTCTATGATGATTGGCGCAGCACTTGCCGGTGCTAGCGAGGAGGAGATTACTACAGTTGAGTCTGTAGCGTCTATGATAGGAATGGCATTCCAGATTCAGGATGACATTCTTGATATAGAAGGGGACGAGGCGAAGCTTGGTAAGCCAATTGGCTCAGATGAGCGCAATGAAAAGAGTACATATGTTACTTTCGCTGGTATAGAAAAATCAAAACAAGAGGTAAGACGTCTTACAGACGAGGCCATTGAAAAATTAAATAGCCTTCCAAAGCATAATGACTTTTTGGTAGAGCTGCTTAATTATCTCGTTTATAGAGACAACTAGGAAAAGCTATGGTTCTTGAAAAAATAAAGCAACCTAATGATATTAAAAATTTAACAGAGGAAGAGCTTAAGCTTCTTCCAGATGAAATTAGGAATTTCCTTATAGAAAATCTTTCAAAGACTGGGGGCCATTTGGCATCCAATCTAGGAGTTATTGAGCTTACTATGGCTCTTCATTTACTTCTTGATTTTCCTAAGGACAAGCTTATATGGGATGTTGGACATCAGGCATACACACATAAGATTCTCACAGGTCGAGCAGATGAGTTTGAGCATCTGAGACAGTTTGGTGGTATGAGTGGATTCCCTAAGCGTCAGGAGAGTGATTGCGACAGTTTTGATACAGGTCACAGTTCTACATCACTTTCTGCAGCACTTGGCTATTGCATGGCCAGAGACCTTCAGGGTCAGGACTACAAGGTGGTGGCTGTTATTGGCGATGGCGCCCTTACAGGAGGTCTTGCTTACGAGGCTCTTAATAATGCATCTCAGCTTAAGAAATCCAATTTCCTAATTGTTCTTAATGATAATGAGATGTCTATTTCTAAAAATGTTGGTGGTATGTCTACCAATTTAGAGAGACTTAGAACTAGCAAAAAGTACCTTGGACTTAAGAATAACGTACTTTCATCTTTGGAATCATGGCCTCATGGAGAGCGCATAATTCGTAAGATTCGCAGCACTAAAAATGGTATCAAATCGCTCATGGTTCCTAACATGGTTTTTGAGGATTTAGGAATTATGTATTTAGGTCCTGTAGATGGTCACGATGTGAAGGCTATGCTTGATGCTTTCAAGATGGCCAGCAATATAGAAGGACCAGTTTTAGTTCATGTTATTACTAAAAAAGGTAATGGATATGAGCCAGCTGAGAGACATCCATCACGTTTCCATGGTACAGATATTTTTGAGATAGAGACAGGTCTTCCACAGAGAAGTAGTAATCCTGGATATACAGATGTTTTCTCTACTGTTATGAGAAAGATGGGAGATAGAAATCCTGAGGTGGTTGCCATTACAGCAGCCATGGCTGAGGGTGCAGGCCTGAAGCGCTTTAGGAATATGTTCCCTGATAGATTTTTTGATGTAGGTATTGCAGAAGAGCATGCAGTTACATTTGCAGCTGGTCTTGCACTAGGAGGTAGAGTACCTGTTTTTGCGGTGTATTCATCATTTTTACAGCGTGCCTACGATCAGATTTTAGAGGATGTATGTCTTCAGAATTTACATGTTATTTTTGCAATAGATAGAGCAGGTCTTGTAGGTGCCGATGGAAGCACTCATCAGGGTATTTTCGATGTGAGCTTTTTATCATCTATGCCTAATATGACAGTGATGGCTCCTAAGAACAAATGGGAGCTTTCAGATATGATGAAGTTTGCAGTGTCTTATAATGGACCGATTGCTGTTAGATACCCTAGAGGCGAGGCTTATTGTGGCCTTAAGGAGCATCGTGCAGAGATTGTACTTGGCAAGTCTGAGGAGATTAAGCCAGGTAAAAGAGTCATGCTTTTTGCTCTCGGTTCCATGGTGAAAAGAGCAGAAGAAGTTGAGGCACTTTTACAGGAGCATGGCATCGATGCAGGTATCTGCAATGCTAGATTTGCTAAGCCACTTGATGAGGAATACATCAGGGGACTGGCTAGTAATTACGACTTGATTGTTACTATGGAGGAAAATGTTGTCACTGGTGGATTTGGCCAGCAGGTACAGACATTCCTTGTGGATAATGGATATAAGGGCCAGGTGCTTAAGATTGCTGTGCCAGATGAATTTGTTCAGCATGGCAGTGTGACCCTTTTATTCAAGGAGCTTCAGATGGATGCTGAGTCTATCGCGGGACGTGTTTTAAAGGCTCTTGATAATTAAGAGCAAATTAGATTTTATAGGAAGTTAAAATGAAAGAAAGACTTGATGTTGTATTAGTAGACCGTGGTTTTGCACCTTCTAGAGAGAAGGCCAAGACTATGATAATGGAGGGCAATGTCTTCGTTAAGGGCAATAGAGAAGACAAGGCCGGCACAAAAATAGACGTAGATGCTGATATTGAGATTCACGGACAGCAGCTTAAATATGTTAGCCGTGGTGGACTTAAGCTTGAGAAGGCCATGACTCATTTTGATATCACATTAGATGGCAAGGTGTGCATGGATATCGGCGCATCTACTGGCGGTTTTACTGATTGTATGCTTCAAAATGGTGCATCAAAGGTATTTTCTGTTGATGTAGGATACGGACAGTTTGCCTGGAAGCTTAGACAGGATCCTAGGGTTGTCTGCATGGAAAAAACCAATATTCGCTATGTCACTGTAGATGATATAGGAGAGCAGCTTGATTTTGCCTCTGTTGATGTGTCATTTATCAGTCTGACTAAGGTACTTGGACCGGCTAAGGCACTTCTTAAGGAAGATGCTGAGATGGTATGTCTTATTAAGCCACAGTTTGAGGCAGGCAGAGAAAAGGTTGGCAAAAAGGGTGTTGTAAGAGACCCAGCAGTCCATGAGGAAGTTATCAATACCATTATTGATTTCGTTACAGAGATAGGTTTTCATGTTCTTCATTTGGAGTATTCTCCAATCAAGGGACCTGAGGGTAATATAGAGTATTTGATTCACATTTCGACTTTGGAAAAACAGGGGGAAGCAATTGATGTTGCTGCAGTTGTGGCAGCGGCTCACGGTAGCTTAGACAAATAATGAAGAATTTTTTAATTGTTGCAAGATCATTTAGCGATTTACACGAAGAATACGTAGGTATAATCACTGATTATATTAAGAGCAAGGGTGGCATGTGTATCCTTGATTTGGCTACATGCCCAGATAGCTCAGAGGCTGAGGTGACAGTTGACGACAATATAGAATGTATTATCACTGTAGGCGGTGATGGTACAGTGGTTAGAGTTGCTCAAAATGTTACTAATCGCAAGATTCCAATTGTAGGTCTTAATTGTGGACATTTAGGATATCTTTGTGATATGACAGTTGATAATGTAATTCACTGTCTGGACCAGTTGCTTAGCGACAATTACAAGATAGATGAGAGAATGATGTTGGAGGGAGAGTGTTCTAACGACAGCGCTAATACCTTTAGAGCACTTAATGATATAGTGGTGGCTTCAGAGGCTGCTGGACTTTACGTACTTAATCTTACAGTTAAGGTCAATGGCATCCAGCTGTATAGCCATAATTGTGATGGACTTATTGTCTCAACACCTACAGGTTCTACAGCATATAATCTTTCAGCTAATGGTCCTATTGTTAGCCCACATGCTGACTGTATTATTCTTACACCTATTAATCCACATACCCTTAATTCAAGAAGTATCATTCTTTCCTCTAATGATGAGGTGGAGGTTTCTATCTCAGCTCGTCATGAGGAGGATAATGCAAAGGCCAATGTTATTTACGATGGCACACTTAGACAGGTTCTTTTAAACGAAGAGACTCTTAAGATTTACCGTTCAAAGACCACATCATATATGGTGATGCTTGAGAATGTTAATTTCTTAGAGAGAATTAGAGCACGAATGCAGGAGATTTAAATGAAGATTGAGAGACAAACCAAGATTCTAGAATTGATTGTAAAAAATGAAATAGGTACTCAGGAGGAACTGACAGCAAAGCTTGAAGAAGCTGGATTTAATGCTACTCAGGCTACAGTTTCAAGAGACATCCGCGAGATGAAGCTTACAAAGGTTGCCGATGCTTCTGGAAAGCTTCGCTATGTGGCTTTTAAGACCACTCAGGATGATATGAATGAGAAATATATACGCATTTTCCTTGATGGTTTTGTATCTATGGACAATGCTACCAATATATTAGTAGTTAAGACTGTTTCAGGAATGGCTATGGCTGTGGCGGCAGCCCTTGACCACATGGATTTCCCTGAGATAGTTGGCTCTATTGCCGGCGATGACACTATTATGTGCGCTGTAAGAACACTTGATGATACAGTTAATCTTATGGGCAAGCTTAAGAGAATAATCGACCGCAGCAAATAAACTTGATTATTGATTAAAGCTATGGGGCTTTGATTTTAATATGCATATAGGCGTAGAAAAGGAGAATAATATGCTTGCTAGCTTGCATGTGAAAAATTTAGCGCTTATCGATGAAGAAGAGATTATATTTTCAAAGGGACTTAATATCCTTTCTGGTGAGACAGGTGCAGGTAAATCTATTATTTTAGGTGCACTTCATCTCAGTCTTGGTGACAAGGCCTCCAAGGATTTTCTTAGAGATGCAGAATCAGAGGCTTTTGTTGAGGCGGTTTATCTTATTAACGATGAGAAGACAAAAGAGGCACTTAGGGCACTTGATGTAGAGCCTTATGATGATGAGGTCATCATGAGCCGCAAGATTACAGAGTCTAGAAGCGTTGGTAAAATCAACGGAGAACAGGTGCCTGCTTCTAAGCTAAAAGAGGTGGGAGATATCCTTCTTGATATTTATGGTCAAAAGGAACATCAGTCACTTCTTAACACCCATAAGCACATGGAGCTTTTGGATGAGTTTGCTAAAAATGATATAGGTGACTTAAAAGACAAAATAGCTGAAAGCTATGGCAGATACAGAGCTCTTATTAAGGAGCTTGATGAGGCCAAGGCCAGTGATGTTTCTAAGGAGCGAGAGATTGTTCTTTTAGACCATGAGATAAATGAAATTGAGTCAGCTCAGCTTAAGGTAGGCGAGGATGAGGAGCTTGAGGATGAGTATAGACGTCTTTCTAATTTCAGCAAGACTATGGAATCCTTTGGCAGAGCCCATGAGGCTATGGCTGGCGACGGAGGAGCATCTGATGCTATAAGCTCAGCTATTTCTGAGATTCGCCACATTGAGGGTATTGATGAGAGAGCACCAGAGTTTTTAGCTATGCTTAATGATGCTGACAGCATTATTTCAGATTTTAACCGTGAACTTTCAAGCTACATGTCAGATGCAGCTTTTGATACCAATAGATTTAATGAGGTGGAGATTCGCCTTAATGAAATCAACAGACTTAAGGACAAATACGGTCCTACTATTGAGATTATCCTAGAGGAGCTTAAAAAGCGCCAGGAGCAGAAGGCTAAGTTTGAATCATTTGATGAGTATTTAGCTGACCTTAAGAAAAAGGTAGATGAGGCTACTGATGAGCTGTCACAGCTTTCAGATAAGCTTTCAGATATAAGACATGCATCTGCTAAGGTTCTTTCTAAGAAGATGCAGGAAGCCATGAGTGATTTGAATTTCTTAAACACTGAGTTTGATGTGGAGCTTAAGAGATTAGATCATTTTACTGAAGGTGGAGTGGATGACGGACAGTTTGTAATCTGTACTAATCCAGGTGAGCCACTTCGTCCACTTAAGGATATTGCTTCAGGTGGTGAGATGAGTAGAATTATGCTTGCTATTAAGACTGTTTTAGCCTCAGGTGGCGGCATCGATACACTTATTTTCGATGAGATTGACGCTGGTATTTCAGGAAGAACAGCACAGGCTGTTTCAGAGAAATTATCTACTGTAGCATCAGCACACCAGGTAATTTGCATTACCCATTTGCCACAGATAGCAGCCATGGCTGATACACATTTCCTTATTGAGAAAAATGTGGAGAATGGCCACACCATTTCTGGAATTAAGAAGCTTCATTCTGATGAGGCTGTACCTGAGCTTGCTCGTATGCTTGGTGGTGCTCAGATAACAGAGGCTGTTATGGAGAATGCCCGTGAGATGAGAAATCTGGCTCTTGAATACAAGAAGAATTCCTAAACCATTTTCTTTTGCCACGCCACGGCACCGCATCTTCCACATCCATAGTGGTGGTAGTTTTTAGTAAACTGACTGTCACGTTTTCTATAGATGGTTGCGCCGCAGTTGCCACAAGTAAATATATATTTGATAGCCATAGAGGAGTTGGACTTATAGTCTTCAACTCCTTTTTCTATGCCTGTTGTTACTCGCTTAATATTGTAGCCATAGACCTGATTAATAACCTCGGCGTAGTATTTCCACTGGCCTGTGTGCTTCATGCAGTTTTTGCAGGTGTGAAGTATCTCGTGGATAATAGTCTCTTTGCAGGATTTCTCTGAGATTCTATCGTCCACAAGTAGGGCCTCGGCTATTTGTATTTCAAAGGTCTTATCTGGATTTTGCTTGCAAAGTCCCCATCTTGTTTTGGCTCTTTTGTTTATAGTCCATGAGGTGATATTGCCAGGCTTAATGCCAAGGTGTGTGACCTCATTCATTGATTCAGTTATTAGTCGGTTAAAATCTTTCATAGTATATAGTTTAAATTCCGCTCTCGTAGAATATTATTTCATATCCAGGTTATTATATCTATTTTAATGTAAAAGAGGAATAGACTAGTTTATGGTTTAATTTCGTCATCATTAAGTTTAATATAGTCAAAAGTGGCTCAAATGACTAAATTGAAACTGGGGATGACTAAATTAAAATGCTATTTTAGATTGACACCTTTTATAATGACACATATACTAAAATGCAACAGTGTTGCAAATTAGAAAGAGGGTGGACATTATAAATACAGGTGTATATATATTTGCAGGATTTTTAGAGAGCGGTAAGACTACAGCACTACAGGGTGTTTTACTTAGAAATGCTGATGTGATTAATAAGGAAAATAAGTCCCTAATTATCTGTACTGAGGATGGAGAGGAAGAGTACGACAGCAATCAGCTAAAAGAGCTTAATACATCAGTTGTTATGATGGAAGATGAGGATGGCTTTGACCTAGATTACCTGGAGAAGATTCAGGAGGAGTATACTCCATCTACAGTGTATATAGAGTTTAATGGTATGTGGGATTTGAAGAAATTCCTACAAAATCCTATGCCAGAGGGGTGGATTGTGATGAATGTATTTACCCTTGTGGATGCTACCACATTCGACATTTATCTTACTAACATGCGCCAGGTCATTATGAATCCTATTAGCGTATCAGATGTGATTTTGTTTAATAGATGCACGGAGAATACTAAAAAGGGAGAAATCAGAAGACCTATTAAGATTTTAAATCCAAATGGTCAGCTTTATTTCTCAAGAATGGATGGCAGCATAGATGATGGAATGGAAGAGTTTCTTATGCCACAGGAGGATGGTATCGTTCATGTGGAGGAGGATATTTTCTGTTCTTGGTTTGTGGACTGTATAGAGAATCCTGATAAGTACTATGGAAAGCGTGTGGCATTTAAGGCTATGGTTACATCTGGCAAGGGACTTTCTGACAATCAGTTTTATGTGGGAAGGCTTGCTGCTATTTGCTGTCAGGCAGATGCTCAGTTTATTGGATTTATAGCTGAGGCAGATGAGAATAAGCCTAAGGATAAGGATTGGATTGAGATGGAAGCTACGGTAGAAAGAGGTGAGCTTAGCGAAGGCAAGCAGATTATTCTTTTAAATGCCAATTCCATTAAGCAAGTTGATAAGCCAGAGGATATTTACATTTATGCATAAATAAGCCTTTTAGCAGGGCAGGCATTATGTGGTATACTTTATTTAAATGTTTGCTATTTACTAAAAGGGGACTGAGTTTATGTACATAAATACAAAAAAGCATTATCTTTCAAAATCTATATATATTTCTGCAGGAATAGGACTTTTAGCTCAAATCGTAAATGCGGTATCAAGATTCTTTTTTGATACAAAAGTTCCTGAGCCTGATATGCTCAATCAAGTGATTTTTATTGTGAGCATGGTACTGCAGGTGATTGTTATTTTAGTTATCATTTTTGTGTTTAGTAATAATATTCGTAAGATGCGCCATATTGTTCGGTTGATGCAGGATGATGAATCTGATGAGATGGCAATTTTGCAGAGAAAATATATACCAGATGATATATCTACTTTGAAGGCAGAAGCTATTTATCAGCTTTTGGAAATTTGGGTTTCGATTTTTGTCTTTGTACAAATAATGTCACTGGTTTCCAACTATGAATATAGGAGTCTCATTCGCAGATTATCAGAGCTGATACCACTTGATACTTACGAGAATGCAGTGACTTTTTACGATATATATAATTCCACCCACGGGTTTAAATATATCGGCATGTTCGCCGCACTTATCATTGGAATATTTGTAACTGCCGTTTTCCTAAAGGATAGATTTTTAAAAATCGTTACTGTCAGCGTGACAGGTGTCTTTATGTTGGCATTTACTATTTTTCAAATGATTACTTTTGAAACGAATTTCAAAATCATAAGTATTGTATGGACCTCCATTATTTATCATGGATTGGAAACCATAGGACTTATTTTATTTGCTATATATTTATCTAAGAATTACAAGGGCCTTTAAAGCTACATTTTTGGCATATCAGAATGGAGCATTGGTGCAAGCATTTCTGTGAGACCATCTGTCTGAGTTGGGAATGCCCAAATTGTTCCCATCATCATTTCCATGATCGGCTACCTGTACTGTGTGGCTGTCTACGAATTTTGCACTACCTCTTATAATTGTAAATCCGGCATTTGTAAGCATGCCAGTCATAACATTTGCAAGTGGGTCAATAGACTTATGCTTATAGGCTATGAATTTTGGCCAGTCCATTTTAATATCAGCGGTAACACCAAGGTCTTTGTAGCGTTCTAAGGCTGATACAAGCTCTGCTGGACCATCTAAAAGTGCCTTGGCATCGCACATCGTAATCAAAATTTCCCATAAATAAATACCTTCCTTCCCCGAAGAACATGTAAATTCAACATGTGCATAATTGGATTGTACACAACGAAAGTAACATCTGGGTATATAAAAGTCAATGAAATTACTATGAACATTATGTGTAGGTTTTTATGGATTTATTTGTAGGGAAATACCGTGGGGTTTTGAGATGTTTTCGTAGGCTTTTCACAATTATTGTTGCATAGTAGGGGAATTGTGTGTATTATACTATGTAGTACAGATAATACAGTTTGGCTGATTAAAAATAATTGTATTTAGAAAAGGGAAGAAATGGATAGAAGTTCAAGATATTACGACTACAATGATGACTATTATAGACGCCGGAGGATTGCTGCTAGAAGAAAGCGTAGACGCCGTAGAAGATTATTAATTTTAACACTTGAGTTTTTGATTTTAGTAGGATTTGGATTTTTAGGATTAAAGCTTTTTGCCCCAGATAAAAAAGTAGATAGACTAGAGGTGGCAAAGGAATCTGAGATACCTGATTGGATTACAGTTGATTTGATTGACGAGGGTAATCCTTCTAGAACAGGCTTGCCACTGGATGGCGTCAACAATATAGTAGTTCACTATGTGGGCAATCCAGGCACCACTGCAGAGCAGAATCGCAATTTCTATAATCAAGAGGATTCTGATGTATGCTCTCATTTTGTTGTAGGAACGGACGGAACTATTATTATGTGCGTTCCTCTCGATGAGCGTTCATCTGCCAGCAATGACAGAAATCACGACACTATTTCTATAGAGGTATGTCATCCTAGAGTGGATGGAGAGTTTACCGAGGAGTCATACGATGCCCTTATAAAGCTTTGTGATTGGCTTTTAGATGAGTTCCATATGGAACCTGATGATGTAATAAGACACTATGATGTTACAGGCAAGGAGTGTCCACTTTATTTTGTGGTACATCCAGAAGCTTGGGAGAAATTCAAAGAGGATTTGTAGTATAATCTTCATTGATAGTAAACTGATCTACAAGGAAGATATCAATGAACAAATCCCAGGCACGCAAGATTCTTGGACTAGATGGTTCGGAGAATGAGCGAGAAGTAAAAAAGAAATATCGCAAGCTTATGCATGACCATCATCCAGATAGCAGTGGCACTGCAGATGGGCAGATGGCGGCTAAGATAAATACAGCCTACGAGCTTATTATGAAAGGCTTTGAGAGTGGGGCTGTGGTGGCTTCTGGCAAAAGCAAGAAGCCTAAAAAGAAAAATTGGAATGCAAAAGAAAACAAGAATGCATACTGTGTTAGGCCTATTTTTCATGAGGTGGAGTCATTTGATGGAGAAAGCATTGGCACCATCGAAATCGCCCGTGGCAAATATGTCTGGACCAGAGATGAGGAGTTTTCTTTATTTTTAAAAAGTCTATATGAGACCAGCAAGGAGTTGCTTGATAACGCTAGACCTTCATTATTCTTTCAGGTGCCTGATGTAATTAAGCAAAAGTACTTGGCTGACCTGACCTATCTTTTGACAGGTCAGTTTATTGACAGCACACTTACCTTAAAGGAACTGGGCGTAATGGATATTGACGCCTATAAGATTGCTGCCATGGTTGAGTTAAGCCCTAATGCAGCCATCCCTAAGGTTGGGACCGTGCTTTATCCTGCTGGTATTTCTAATCATCGACTGTATCTTAGAAACAGAGGAGGAGAAATTCTAGGTTACCTCAGTTTCAAGGATGACAGACTCTATTATGTTATAATTCCCCTATTAGAGCAAAAGCAGGCTCAAGTAAAAATGGTAGTTGATGACAAGTCACTTAAGTCTAGAACTAGGAAAAGATATGTGGATTTGGACCTTTGGATTAGGCTTATTGATGTTAAGACATCGGCAGTAGAAAACACTAATCTTAAAATAGATGAGTTGCTGAAAAAGTACGGAAAAGAAGGCTTATGATTTTAGGCTTGTGCTTACGTTAATAATAGAGTAGCTTTGTAGTTAAGAATTTTAGAAAATTGGTATTTTAGGGTGAGAGAAAGAATTTCATTTAGGGAAATAGAAAAAGCTGACGATGAGAGGCTTGCTAGAATTATTAGAGACAATCTAGAAGCATATCATCTTGATATTCCAGGTACAGCTTATTTTGATGAGAGTTTAGCTCATCTCAGTGAGTATTACCGAGGGGCCTTAGATAGAAAGTATTTTGTGGTTGAGATTGATGGCAAAGTTGTCGGAGGCGTTGGCTTTCAGCAGCTTGATTTCATGGATAATACAGCAGAGCTGCAGAAGCTATACTTGTGCGATGATGTTAAGGGCTATGGCATATCTTATGAGATGATGAAGTATATAGAGGCTAGGGCATTTGAGATGGGATTTACCCAGATGTATCTTGAAACACATTCTAATCTGGTGCCTGCCATGCATCTCTACGAAAAGTGCGGCTATCATCTCATTGAAAAGCCGGCGGAGGTGGTACACAGCGCCATGGATAGGTTCTATCTGAAAAAGCTACTGTCTGTAGCGGGAAAATAGATTTAGGCAGTAGGGATTTTCGGGAAAGTTACTGTCTGTGGAGGAAAATCGATTCTAAGCAGTAGAGATTTTGGACTAGGTTACTGCCTGTAGAGGAAAATTGAATTTAGACAGTAGAAATCTGAAAAATGGCTACTGCTTAGAACGAGAAAGTGAATCCAGGCAGTAATAGTTAAAAAGAAATGCTATTGGGAGAGGAGAATATGGATTTTAAAACTCTTGAAGAGAAAATCAAAGAATTAAATAGTATTAATCCCAATGCCAATAATGTAAGCTGGGAAAGATATATGAGTATATATCATTTGATTTATGATGCCCTTCTTGAAATGGAAAGCAAAGGGGTAATTGCTATTTCTCCCAAAGATAAAAGCCTTAGTTATTTAAAAGAACTGCTTATAAACGATGGGCCAGAGTTTTCCTATACATTTGTATTTTGGAAACGATTTAGATTTTGGAAGAAGTACAAAATCGGTGTATGTGTTAGAGGATTACCTATATGCAAACCATTGACTGATGATTAATTAAAATTCTTAGGAGAATAAAATGAAAATAATATTTATTGGAAATAGCCATACCTATATGAATGACATGCCACAGCTTCTTAGTGAGATGGTAGAGAATGTAACTAGCGAATCCTGTGAAGTTTTCATGCTGGCATATTCTGGAAGATCTTTGAAATGGCATATGGATGAGGAATATTTCTCTGAGAGATTTAACATATTACATGGTAATTATGACTATTGTGTTATTCAGGAACAGGCTCACCCAATGCCAGAGGAGAGTGATACATTTATCTATGCTTCAAAGATAATTGAGCTTTGTAAAATAGCTAAGACAGTTCCTATAATATTTGAAACATGGGCCGAGAAAGCAAAGCCTGAAAATCAGCTAGAAATGAATAATAGATACAGAAAGCTAGCTAAGGAGCAGGATGTATTACTTGCACCAGTAGGTGAGGTTTGGAGTGCAGCAAGAGAAGAATTAGAGGCCAAATATGATGCAGATTTATATTATGTGGACGGTGCTCATGCATCAGCAATAGGTGATTATCTTGTTGCTACTGTTCTTACAAAGGTAATAACAGGTAAATTACCATCTTCTGATTTTGTTAAGACATTTGATTTTAGTTTGCCAAACGATGACTGGAATTCTGTTAAAGAAAATGTGGATGAGGAAATAATGTCAGTGCCACTTGATGTGGCAGCTACAATCAGGAAATATGTTTCTGAATAAATGATAAGGGAGAGTTTAAATGTCATACGAAAATCCTGGAAAATCCCCCCTCAGCAAGGAGCTATATAGCACACTAGTTGAGGATGGGTATTCAATAGAGTTTGCCACTTTGATAACTGATAATCTAAATACTGACTTTACTGCCGGTAGGATGCTTGGATATTTGGCACATTATGACCATCTGCCAGAGGTGGAGATAGCAGACGAGATGCTTGCAATACTTTCAGACAGGAAGCAGATAATGGATAAGAAGGCGGCTGAAAGTTACAATGCTGCTTGGAACAATTATAGGCAGGCAGGGATATTTGATAATATTGATGAATAGTTTTTGGACCAGCTTAGGCTGGTCTTTTTCTTTGAATATATTCAAATGATAAATTTTGTGCATAAAATTACGATAAAGAGTTAGAAATACCTAACCTAAAGTAGTAATATGTAATTAGTTGATTATAAATAGAATTATGTGAGGAGAAATACATGAAAAAATTATCATCTAAACAAAAGATATTAATGGGTTGTGTATCAATGATTCTTGCCATTATCGGTGATTATTTACTTGGATTTGGTACATTTAATGTATCTACAGCACCAGATGCTTATAGGGGAATTCAGTGGAATGTAATTGCAGATTGGAGACTGGCAGTTTCTTCTATTCTTGGATTTGTTTGTGCGCCAGTTTTTTATGTGGCAGTGGTTGAAGTACTTAAAGTAATGACTGAAAAGTATAATCTTGGGGAGTCAATTTTATTTAAGCTTTTTAAATATGCTAACTGGGCAGGAGTTTTTTATTTTGCTTTTATTCATATATGCATATGTATGTTGGTTGTAGTTTTTAATGCGGGAATGGGAGTGACAGGTGATGTAGTTAGTTCTGTTGATATGATGATTAGAGTCTTGAAGAGTATAGCAATTCCACTTTTAGCTGGATACATAATATGTGATTTGGGAGTCACTGTAGCTTGGATTGGAATGGTGCTAAAGGGGATGATTCCTGTAAAAAAGATACTTCTAATCTGTAACCCACTTATAATTGCTATCCTTGGAAATTTTGCTAATTATTTAGCAGATGGACTTGATTCCGGATTTGAATCACTTGGTTGGCTGCTTATGTATTTGGTTTGTGCAGTGTTTTTAACCAAGGATAATGGAGAAAGGAAAAATTAAAGTGAGGATTTACAAATGAAGACATCGAAGGAGTACAAGGATTTAACAATTAAGGAATTTACTAAGGCAGCAGATATCTATGAAACTGATAATGCTGGTATTTATGAAATGTGTAAGGATGACTATCCTTATATTGCATCGGAGCTTGAAAAAGAAGATTATAATGATCTTTTGGATTGCGGTTGTGGTACAGGTCCTATGATATCTCTTTTATATGAGAATGATTCTAGTAAAAATTATACAGGGCTGGATATTACTCCGAAAATGATTGAGGTTGCTAAGAATAAGAATCTTGAAGGGGTTAACTGGGTTGTGGGAGATTGTGAGAATCTTCCTTTTGAAGAAAATAGTTTTGATGCAATTATTTGCTCAAATAGTTTTCATCATTATCCTAATCCACAGAAATTTTTCGATAGTGCAAAAAGGGTATTAAAACCAGGCGGAAGGCTTATTTTGCAGGATTACACAGCTTCTAAATTTGTTCTTTGGATTATGAATCATGCAGAGATGCCATTCGCTAATTTAATGGGCCATGGAGATGTCAGTGCCTATTCATTAGATCAGGTTCAGCAGTTTTGTGATGTTGCAGATCTTAAAATTGAGAAGCTAAAACGAGAAAAGAAAATGAGATTACATCTTGTAGCTCGAAAAAAGAGGTAGAGATATGATGAACTGGATAGTTCCAGATAAGATGGCAGATCCAATTTAAAAAATATTAATATAACAAATCATAAGAGCCTCATGTAGTCTTTGGATTGCATGAGGTTTTATTAAGTAATTCTTAAATTAAAATATTGATATGGAAAAAATCTCTTCCATGGTTTATAATAGTTGCACGCAATAGAATTAAACGCAACTATTATATTAATTGGAGGTGTAACATGTTAAAAGTAGTAGCAAGACTTACTATCAAAAAGGACAAAATCGATAATTTTAAGAAGTCTGCAGAGGACTTAATTAGAAAGTCAAATGCAGAGGAGGCTAATGTTTTCTATACATTAAATCAGAATGTAGAAGATGAGCAGAAATTTGCTTTTATTGAGTGCTGGAGAGATAGAGATGCTCTTAAGGCACATGAGGCAACAGAGCACTTTACAAAGACATTCCCTATTCTTGGAGAAATGAGTGAAGCTTCTGAACCTGTAGAGATTTTTAACGAGGTTGAGTATTAAGAGGAGTTTCATTATGAGCAATGTAAAGGTACGTTATTGTTCTAAGACTAAAATGGGAAATACTAGAAGAATTGCTGATGCCATCGCTGAAGGAATTGGCGTCAGTGCAGTTAGTATTGATGAGGAGCCTTCACTTACCGAATATACGGATATTCTCTTTTTAGGTGGAGCACCTTATGCCAATATCATGGCTCCTGAGCTTAGAGAATATGCAGAATCTCTTAGCGGTGATAAAATTGGAAAAATAGTTTTATTTACAACATCCAATTGGTCACAGAGAACTGTGGCAGCATTAAAGAAGATATTTGCCTCTAAAGGAATCAAGGTAGAGGATGAATATTTTTATGCTCACATGCTTAGCATTGAAAAGAAAATTGATGCTGCAAAAGAATTTGGTAAGAAGTTTGCAGGCGAAATTTAGGTTTTGTAAGTGAGGTATAGATTATGATTAAAATTTATGGAATGCCTACTTGTCCTTATTGTGATTATATTCATGAGCAGATTAAGGGCCGTGAAAATGAATTTGAGTATATAAATATTGGCGAAAATATTCGCAATATGGGGGCATTTACTAGACTTAGAGACACTAACCCTGTATTCGATCATTGCAAGGAAATTGGCGATGTGGGAATCCCTGCATTTGTTTTCGAAGATGGTAGAGTATCTATTGACCCAGCTGATGCAGGGCTGATAGAATATGGTACGGCAGATGCCTGTTCAATAGAAGACCACAAAAGTGGCAGAAAAGGCTGCTAGTCTTATATAATTAAATAATGATTGGCTAAAGCTCGCATTTTGCGAGCTTTATTTATATACTATAATTTAGTACAGATATTAGAACGTAAGGAGTAGCGTATATATTTATTTGGGGTAATAGGATGGTTTTGTTTATAAACGCATGTGTGCGAGCTGAGTCTCGGACGCTACAGCTTGCAAAGGCACAACTTGCACGGATTTCAGATGATTATATTGAGATTAAGTTGGTGGATGTGACATTTCCAAAGATTGATGAGTCATTTCTAACAAAAAGGGATAGTCTTATTGCAAATAAGAAATTTGATGATGACTTATTTGCTATGGCTCGGCAGTTTGCAGCTGCGGATACCATTGTTATAGCTGCACCATATTGGGACTTGTCATTTCCAGCTATGGTGAAGCGGTACTTAGAGTTTATCAATGTAGTAGGGATTACGTTTGAGTACACAGATGATGGAATACCAAGGGGATTATGTAAGGCTAATAAGCTATATTATGTCATGACAGCTGGCGGAAATTCTGTTCCTGAAGATTTTGGATATGGATATGTTAAGACACTTTGCCAAAGTTTCTATGGTATTAAAGATGTAGAGCTTATCAGCGCAATAGGACTTGATGTATATGGGGCTGATGTATCCCTTATTCTTAATGAAGCGGTTAATAAAATTAAATAATTATATAGTGAATTGAGGAGGTAAGTTATGAACACTTTTGTAGAGGCTCTTTTGAGCGAGAAGACAGGAAGAATCCCTGAGGATTACGATTGGTTTAAGAAACTAATTGGTGATTGGGACTGTGATTATTATGATTTTCTTGACGGGAAAAAGCGACATGTAAAGGGAGAATGGATATTTAGACGAGTGCTAGAGGGAATAGGCATTCAGGATATTTTTATTTTTCCATCTCGCGCCACTAGAGACGCTAACCCACAACCAGATGGAGAATATGGAACATCACTAAGAATCTTCAATAAGAATGATGATTGTTATGATGTTGTGTATACCTGCGAGGGGATAATGAAGAGGCTTACTTTTAGAAAAGAAGATGATAGGCTTGTGGGAAAAGTCCTTGATGAGGAAAGTACCTATTGGATTTTTTCTGACATCACAGATACTGGTTTTCATTGGGAATATGTGATGATAGATAAGGATGGAACTCGCAATTTAGTATGTGAGATTTTTGGGAAAAAATGATATGATTTACTGGCTAGAATAAAATAACTTGGAGGATGTTATGAAAAAGAAAAATGTATTAGCACTAGTATGCGCAAGCTTGCTTCTGACTGGTTGTGCTTTTTCTGAAGATGATGAAGCGACAGAGGAAGTTGCTGTTGAAGAAGTATCTTCAGAAGATGAGGATTTGGAGGAGGAAGTTCAGGAGAAAGAACAAGAGGAGGAGCCGCCTGTAAAAGAAGATTATTATTACATTGGTGATAGTGGTATTCCTCTTTTAGGTAAAGATCAAAGTGCTGAAGGTCTTGATTTATACTTTAAATCTGACGGAGATGTTGATTCAAAAGCTGACAATATCTATGTTGGTGAATTAACTCTAGTCAATGGAAAAAATGAGGATACAGTTTCGGTTTGTGTAAATTTTTTCTCGGGTAATGATTGTACTAGAATGGTCACAAAGGATAATCGTGAATATTTGTATCTAGAAGCTGATTCATCCAATGATTATTATGATTTAATTGTATTCGATATTACAGATGGAAAAGCAAAATTCGTTGATGAGATGTGGGAGACATATGTGTACATTGATGAACTAGATACATCTTCACCTGATTTTTCAGATCCTAACAATATTTTACTTGGAGATATCTCAGAGGGTTTTGGAACTTTCTATTATTACAACTATTATACAGTTGGTCCAGATGGAACACCTGAGCCAAAAGAAGAGGCCGGTAAAGTTTATAGAGTATGCTCTGAGAAGATAACCTCTAAAAAAGCATTGGAGTTTGAAACTGTAGATTCTAATGGAAATCCTACGGGAGTAAATACAACAGTTCCAACTGGTAGTGTTTATGTGCCAATCAGAACAGATGGAAAAAGTTGGGTTGATGCAGAAACATCTGATGGTAATGTTGTAAGAATCCGTATAAACGATTTTGGATATGATGGAATGATAAATGGAGAGTACGTTAGAGACCTTTTTTATGGGTTAATGTTTGTAGGTTAATAAATAAAAGTTAAGCCACGGCAGATGCCGTGGCTTTTCTCGAGTTTAGAACAATCTATTTGGTTTTCTGATTTTCCTGAAGCTTCATTGCACGAACCTTGAGTGGAAGTCCCCAAAGTGTGATAAATCCCTCTGCATCGTGGTGATCGTAAAGGTCGCCAGTTGTAAATGATGCAAGGCTCTCTGAGTAGAGAGAGTATGGAGAAGTAGTACCAGCCTTGATGATGTTGCCCTTGTAAAGCTTGAACTTAACTTCACCTGTTACATATTCCTGAGTAGACTTTACAAATGCCTGGATAGCATCGCAAAGTGGTGTGAACCATTTGCCTTCGTAGCAAACTTGTGCAAGTTTTGCGCCCATTTCCTTTTTCATTTCCATTGTGGCACGGTCGAGGCAAAGCTCCTCAAGCTGAGCGTGAGCCTCCATAAGGATAGTTCCGCCTGGTGTCTCGTAAACGCCACGAGACTTCATACCTACAACACGGTTCTCTACGATATCGATAATACCGATTCCGTTTCTACCACCAATTTCATTTAACTCCTTGATGATATCTGAAACCTTCATTTTCTTTCCATTTACAGATGTAGGAACACCCTTCTCAAATGTCATTGTCACATACTCTGGCTTCTCTGGTGCCTTTTCTGGTGGAGTAGTGAGCATAAGAAGGTGCTCGTAATTAGGCTCCTGAGATGGATCCTCAAGCTCAAGTCCCTCATGGCTGATGTGCCAAAGGTTACGGTCACGGCTGTATGACTGATCTGTTGAGAATGGAAGATCAATTCCATGTGCCTTACAGTAATCAATCTCATCCTGACGAGACTGGAGCTTCCATTTGTCATTACGCCAAGGAGCGATAACTTTGATGTCTGGAGCAAGTGCCTTAATACCAAGCTCGAAACGAATCTGATCGTTACCCTTACCAGTAGCACCGTGGCAGATAGCAACAGCGCCTTCTTTTCTAGCAATCTCTACAAGCTTAGCTGCGATACCAGGACGAGCCATAGCAGTACCAAGTAAATATTTATTCTCATATACAGCACCTGCCTGAACGCAAGGTACAATGTAATTGTCGCAGAAGTCATCAACGATATCTTCTATATATAATTTAGCAGCACCAGAAGCTTTTGCTCTCTTTGAAAGACCGTCTAATTCTTCTCCCTGACCGCAATCGATACAACAACAAATTACTTCATATCCATAATTCTCCTTGAGCCATGGAATGATAGCAGTGGTATCAAGACCACCTGAATAAGCAAGTACAACTTTTTCCTGTGCCATAATATTTCTCCTTTATGTTTATATTTATTCGCTTGTTTTTGAATTATTAACACTGTACCACGTTAAAGTGGAAAATACAAGTGCAAATTTATGCATATTACAAGAATAAATATGAGGATTGTGAAAAATGTACTTGATTTATATGAATAATGAGTGTATATTTATGCAAAAATAATTCATTAAATTTCGCTGTAATGCTTTACTTTGCGAAAGTGAAGTAATAGAATATAGCTGTTCGATTATAAGAAAAGGAGACTTGCTATGATTAAAGTTGGAATTATTGGAGCTACTGGTTATGCAGGAGCTGAAATCGTTAGATTGCTTTACAGCCATCCACAGGCTGAGATTGTTTGGTACGGTTCTAGATCTTATGTGGATGAGAGATTTGCTTCTATATATAAGAACATGTTCACATTAGTTGAGGACAAATGCCTTGATGACAATATTTTAGAACTTTCAAAGCAGGTTGATGTTATATTTACAGCTACTCCACAGGGCTATTTAGCAGGAGTACTTACAGAGGAAATCCTTTCAAATTGTAAGGTTATTGATTTATCTGCTGATTATCGTATCAAGGACGTTGCCACATATGAAAAATGGTACGGAATCACCCATAAGAGTCCACAATTTATAGAAGAGGCTGTTTATGGACTTTGCGAGATTAATAGAGACAAGGAAGTGGGAGCTAGACTTATTGCTAATCCAGGATGCTATACAACATGCTCTATTCTTACAGCTTATCCACTTGTTAAGGCAGGACTTATTGATCCATCTACACTTATTGTCGATGCTAAGTCAGGTACTTCAGGTGCAGGTCGTGGAGCAAAGCTTCCTAATCTTTACTGCGAGGTTAATGAGAGCATAAAGGCATACGGTGTTACAACACATCGTCATACACCTGAGATAGAGGAGCAGCTTGGTTATGCATGCGGTCAGCAGATTATGCTTAACTTTACACCTCATCTTGTTCCTATGAACAGAGGTATTTTAGTAACTGAGTATGCTAGCCTTGTTAAGAAAGATGGCAAGCTTCCTACAAAGGAAGAGGTAATGAAGGCATATCATGATGCATATGATAATGAGTTTTTTGTTCGTGTACTTGGCTATGGCGAGTGCCCAGAGACAAAATGGGTTGAGGGCAGCAATTTCGTTGATGTGAGCTGCATGATTGATGAGCGTACTGGCAGAGTTGTTATGATGGGTGCACTTGATAATCTTGTTAAGGGTGCAGCTGGTCAGGCAGTTCAGAATATGAATATTATTTTTGGTTTAGATGAGAAAATGGGACTTGATTTTGCACCAATGTTCCCATAATTAGGAGTTAATATGATTACAGAAAGCGTTAGTTTTAAGGTAGATTTAGGAGCTAAGATGAATTATCAGATTAGGACAATGGAAGAAGAGGATTATGATGGAGTCTACAAGCTTTGGACTACAATCCATGGTTTTGCTATGCGTTCATTAGATGATTCAAGAGATGGTGTTACAAGAGTTCTTAGAAGAAATCCAGGGCTTTCTGTTGTAGCTGTTTCAGATGGTAAAATCGTTGGTTCCATTTTAGTCGGACATGATGGAAGACGCGCTTGCTTCTATCACGTGTGCGTTCACGAGGATTACCGTAAGCAGGGCATCGGTAAGGCAATGGCTGCAGAGGCCATGGTCAGACTTAAGGACGAGGGAATCAATAAAATCCAGTTAGTAGCATTTAGAGAAAATCAGCTAGGTAATAGTTTTTGGCAGGCTGAACAGTGGGATAAAAGAGATGATTTAAATGTATATGATTTCGTTTTAAACGATGAAAATATCACAGCATTTAATAAGTAGGAGAGATAGATATGAAGGAAATCGCAGGCGGTATTACCGCAGCAAAAGGATTTAAGGCTTCCTGCACAGCAGCAGGTATTAAATATCAGGGACGTACAGATATGGCTATGGTTTATTCAGAAAAGCCATGTGTAAGTGCAGGTACATTTACAAGTAATGTTGTTAAGGCTGCATGTGTTCAGTGGGATATGAATATCGTAAAGTCGGATAAGCCAATTCAGGCGGTTGTTATTAATTCAGGTATTGCTAATGCCTGTACAGGTAAGGAAGGATTTGATGCTTGTGAGGCTACTGCTAAGGGGGTTGAGAAGGCACTTTCTATTCCTTATGATTCAGTAGCAGTTGCATCTACTGGTGTAATTGGTATGCAGCTTCCAATTGATAAGCTTGTAGCGGGAGTTGAGGCCATGGCACCGATTCTTGATGACAGTATTCAGGCTGGTACAGATGCATCAAAGGCTATTATGACAACAGACACTGTTAACAAGGAAATTGCTGTTGAGTTTGAGATTGGCGGCAAAATAGTTACTCTTGGTGGGATGAGCAAGGGTTCAGGAATGATTCACCCTAATATGTGTACAATGCTTGCATTCCTTGGAACAGATATTGATATTGAAAAAAGCCTTTTACAGGAGGCTGTTAGTGAGGTCGTAGCAGACTCATTTAATATGATTACTGTAGATGGTGATACATCTACAAATGATACTTTGATTTGCATGGCTAATGGCTTAGCTGGCAATCCAAAGATTTCATCAAAGGGAGCTGATTTTGATACATTTAAAGAAGCTTTGAAATTCGTATGTACGAATTTAGCAAAGCGTATGGCTGCTGACGGAGAGGGCGCAAGCAAGTTATTTGAGGCCAAGGTTGTCAACGCCAAATCTGTAGCAGATGCTAAGACACTTGCTAGAGCAATTGTTGGTTCTAATCTTTCAAAGGCTGCTATATTTGGCTGTGATGCCAACTTCGGTAGATTCCTTTGTGCAATGGGATATTCTGGAGCTGATTTTGACCAAAATGATGTAGAGCTTTTCTTTGAAAGTGTTAATGGAAGACTTCAGGTATTTGATAAGGGCACACCTATTGTGTTTGACGAGGATGAGGCTCTTAAGATTATGAAAGCTGACGCAGTTACAGTATTTGTAGATATGCATGAGGGAAATGCTGAGGCTACAGCTTGGGGCTGCGATTTGACTTATGACTATGTAAAAATTAACGCCGATTATCGTAGCTAAGTAAATTATTAAGTGAGCAGTAATTAACAAGCACATATATTAGAGTAGCTTACATTTAGTAAAGGGAACTAATCATATGGTTTGTGAGTGTAACTGCGGACTAGGAGGATAAAGATGGATAGTAGTATGCAGCCAATATTGGACAAGGCTCAGGTTTTAATCGAGGCTTTGCCTTATATTCAGAGATTTAATCGCAAGATTATGATTGTTAAGTATGGCGGAAGTGCCATGGTTGACGAGGACTTAAAAAAGCAGGTTATTCAGGACGTTACTTTGCTTAAGCTTGTTGGATTTAAGCCTATCATTGTTCACGGCGGTGGTAAGGAAATCAGCAAGTGGGTTGAGAAGAATGGTATCAAGCCAGAGTTCATCAATGGTCTTCGTAAGACAGATGAAGCTACAATGGAAATCGCTGAGATGGTTCTCAATAAGGTTAACAAGTCGCTTGTTCAAAATGTTCAGGCCCTTGGCGTAAATGCTGTAGGTGTATCTGGCAAGGATGGTGGTCTTTTAAAGGTTGAGAAGAAGCTTTCTGATGGTCAGGATATTGGATATGTAGGAGAGATTACAGAGGTTAATCCTAAAATATTAGAGGATTTACTTGAAAAGGATTTCTTACCTATCGTTTGTCCAATTGGTATGGATGACAATTTTGAAACATACAATATCAATGCAGATGATGCTGCATGTGCAATTGCAAAGGCACTTCATGCAGAAAAGCTTGCATTCCTTACAGATATTGAGGGTGTATACAAGGATAAGGACGATCCAGATACTCTTATTTCTGAGATTACAGTTGATGAGGCAAAGAGCCTTATTGGCGACGGTTACATCGGTGGAGGAATGCTTCCAAAGCTTACTAATTGTATCGATGCCATCGAGGAGGGCGTTAACAGAGTCCATATTTTAGATGGTAGAATTGCTCATTGTTTACTACTTGAGTTCTTTACTAACAAGGGAATTGGAACAGCTATTATAGGCAACAAGGATACGAGGTATTACGATGAATAAAAAAGAATATATCGAAAAGGCAGACCAGAATTTACTACATGTATACAATCGATTTCCTGTGATTTTTGATTATGGCAAGGGTGTTTATCTCTATGATGAGTTGGATGAAAAGTACTTGGATTTCGCCTCAGGAATTGGTGTTATGGCATTTGGCTATGGCAATGAGGATTTTGAAAATGCATTAACAACTCAGCTTAAGAGAATTACTCATACTTCAAACCTCTACTATCATATTCCTATGATAGAGGCAGCAGAGAAGATAACAAAAGCTTCTGGTATGGATAAGGTATTCTTTACAAATTCAGGTGCTGAAGCAATTGAAGGCGCTCTTAAAACTGCTAAAAAATATGCATACACAAAAAAGGGCCCAGGTGATTATGAGGTTATCGCTATGGAAAATAGTTTCCATGGTCGTACTGTAGGCTCACTTTCTGTTACAGGTACAGAGCATTATCGTGAGCCATTTTATCCTTTGATGTCTGGCGTTGAGTTTGCAACTTTCAACGATTTTGGTAGCATACTTGCTAAACTTTCTGACAAGACTTGCGCTATCATTATGGAGACTGTTCAGGGAGAGGGCGGTCTCTATCCAGCAGATAAGGAATTCCTTCAAAAGGTAAGACAGCTTTGCGATGAAAAGGATATTTTACTTATTTTAGATGAGGTCCAGTGCGGAATGGGCCGTACAGGTAGTATGTATGCGTTCCAGCAATATGACATTAAGCCAGATATACTTACTACTGCTAAGGCTCTTGGCAATGGTGTACCAGTTGGAGCATTCTGTGTTACTGACAAGGTGGCAGCTAGCTCTTTAGTTCCAGGTGATCATGGAACAACATACGGTGGCAACCCACTTTGCACAGCTGCTGTAGCTCAGGTGTTTGACATGTTTGAGGATTATAAGATGCTTGACCATGTTAATGCTATTACACCTTATTTCGAGCAGACACTTGATAGACTTGTGGAGAAATATGATTTCATTACTGCAAGACGTGGTATGGGATTAATGCAGGGACTTGTTCTTACAATTCCTGTAAAGGAAGTTGTTACAAAAGCACTTTTAGAAGAGCATTTGGTGGTTCTTTCAGCTGGTGCAGATGTACTTAGATTACTTCCTCCACTTGTTGTAACCGAGCAGAATATTGACGAGTTTAAGGAAAAAATAGAGAGAGTCTTTGAAAAATTTGTGTAAAAATGAGAGCGCCATAAAGACGTAAAACTCTTGTAATATTTTTGATTTTTCGCTACAATGAACAGGACGATATTATATACTCCTATCTGTGCATTTTTTAGGAGATTATGAAAAAATTTTTTAGTCTTGTTTGTTGTAGCATCTTTATTTTTACGGGATGTGGCAAAACATCTTATTTTAAAACCACGGATTCTGATGAGGTCATTAATAAGCAGACTGACACTGAAGAGACAGTAGTAGAGGAGAGATCTTCCACTATTTTTGTGCAGGTTGCGGGAGCAGTAGGGGCTCCAGGGGTATATGAACTTCAGATGGATTCTAGAGTGTATGTTGCTATTGATGCGGCAGGTGGTCTTTTGGATACAGCAGATGACAGTGATCTTAATCAGGCTGCCATTTTAGAAGATGGACAGAAGATATATGTTTACACAGTGGAAGAAAAAGAGGCCTTTGAAGAAGAGGCGCTTACACAGACGGCTAATGATGGACTTATCAATATAAATACTGCTACCGTAGCTGAGCTTACAAGTTTGCCTGGTATTGGAGAGGCTAAGGCATCTCAAATCATAGCATACAGAGATGCTAATGGTGCGTTTTCTTCTATCGATGACATTAAGAAGGTTTCGGGAATCGGTGATGGTATTTTCAATCAAATTAATTCACTAATAAAAATATAGAGAAAATAGAGGGTTGTTATGGCTAAAAAAGTATTGGTTGTAGACGATGAAAAACTTATCGTAAAAGGAATCAGATTTTCATTAGAGCAGGACGGAATGGAAGTTGATTGTGCTTATGATGGTCAGGAGGCACTTGATCTTGCCACTGCTAATCATTATGACATGATTTTACTTGATGTAATGCTTCCAAAGCTTGATGGATTTGAGGTATGCCAGAATATCAGAGAATTTTCTAATGTTCCTATCGTTATGCTTACAGCAAAAGGCGATGATATGGACAAGATTTTAGGACTTGAATACGGTGCTGACGACTATATTACTAAGCCATTCAACATTCTTGAAGTTAAGGCTAGAATTAAAGCAATCATGCGTCGTGCTGCAGCTGGACAGCCAGCTACAGAGGAGAAAAAGGTTGATGAGAATACAATCGAAGATGGTGATATCATCTTAGATAAGAGAAATAGAAATGTTACTATTTTAGGTACAGAGTATAACTTGACTGCAAAAGAGTTTGAAATGATGGTTTTACTTGTTACTAATCCTAAGGTAGTATTCTCTCGCGAGGATCTTCTTAATAAGATTTGGGGCCCTGATTATCCAGGAGATGAGCGTACAGTTGATGTTCATATCCGTCGTCTCCGTGAGAAGATTGAGCCTAATCCAAAGGAGCCAAAGTACGTTCGTACAAAATGGGGTGTAGGCTATTATTATCAATAAAATTTGTCTAGGGAACGAGTTTTTTTAATGAAGAAGAATTTTAGCTTTTCTGCACATTTTCACAGCTTAAGATTTAAAATTGCAATTATTGTATTATTAGTAGGCATCATACCATTTATGGTGTGTGTGCCTATTTCTTTGAAAGCCTATAAGTCTGTTGCTATTCACACAGATGCCACTAATCTTATGGCAGAGGCTGTTCAATACAACAATCAAATAGTCACTAGCGGTTATGTTGCTGGAGAGGAGAATAGAGTCCTCGACACCAAACTTAAGGCAGTAGCAGACAGCAATAACGGCCGTATCTTAGTTATTAATTCCAACCTTAAAATTGTTAGAGATTCATTTTCCGTTGATATAGGCAAGACTGTCATTTGGGAAAATATTATCGATACTCTTCAAGGAAATCAGCTTTATTATTACGACGAGAACACTAAAACTATAATTGTTTCAGTTCCACTTACTAATTCTCAGGGTGAGATAGTAGGTGCACTTGTAATGAATAAGTCAACAGATTACGTTGAGCAGAATATCGATATTTTCGTTTCTTATATGCTGATTGGTGGTGTAATTGTAATTCTGTTTTCTATACTTGTGGCAGTATTTTGTTCAATCAGATATTCAAAACCAATTAACAAGATGTCTGATTCATTGGATGGAATCATTCGTGAGTATACCAATGAGCTTCCAGAACAGCGTTCATTTACTGAGCTTGAACAGGTTTCTGGGAAGTTTAACGAGGTAATTGAGAAGCTTCAGTCTATTGACGAGTCAAGACAGGAATTCGTTTCCAATGTGTCTCATGAGCTTAAAACTCCTCTTACTTCAATGAAGGTGCTTGCAGATTCTCTTAATGGTTCTGACAATGTGCCAATCGAAATGTATCAGGAGTTTATGGTGGACATTGGCGAGGAAATTGATCGTGAGACCAAAATTATCAATGACTTGCTGAGTCTGGTTCGAATGGATAAAAGTGGCGCGAAGCTTAATGTTTCTGCCGTTAATATCAATGAACTTATAGAGCATATTTTAAAGAGGCTTAAACCTATTGCTGACAAGGCTGATATTGAGGTTGTATTTGAGTCATTTAGACCTGTTGTAGCCGAGGTAGATGAGGTTAAGTTTACACTTGTTGTGACAAATCTTGTGGAAAATGCAATCAAGTACAATAATCAAGGTGGATGGGTTCATATTTCTCTAAATTCGGACCACCAATTCTTCTATATCAAGGTAGAAGACAATGGTCTTGGAATTCCAGAGGAGTCAGCACCACATATATTTGAGAGATTCTATAGAGCGGACAAATCCCATTCTCGAGAAATCGGAGGAACAGGACTAGGTCTTGCCATTACAAAGAGTGCTATAGCAATGCATAATGGAGAAGTCAAGGTACGTTCAAAGTTAGGAGAGGGTTCTACCTTTGATGTACGTATACCTCTAAATTATATTGAGAAGGAGAATCAATAATGAAGAGGATAGTTTCCACAATACTTATTATTTGCATATTGTTTACCCTTGGTGCATGTGGTCATAAGGATAAGTCTAGTCAGTATAAAATTTACTACGTAAATACGGATAAAAATGGTCTTACTCCTGTTGATTACAAATATAAATCTAGTGACGATGCAGATAGGATTTCAGAAGCTTTAAAAGCTCTTGCTAAAAAGACTGATTCAGTAGATTATATGGCTGCAATTCCTGCTGGAGTTGATGTTGATAGATGGGAGCTTGATGATCAAAGCCTTAGTCTTTATCTTACAGGGGATTATGAGAGTCTTGATGTCTATACTGAGATTCTAGTTCGTGCTGCTATAGTTAAGACCTTGACTTTGATTGATGGTGTTGAGTCGGTTTCTTTATTTATTAATGACAAACCATTTACAGATGCATCTGGAGAAATTTTAGGTGCTATGACATCTGATACATTTATCGATGATTTTGGTCAGGAGACAGATTCATTATTATCTACAGAGCTGACTTTATATTTTGCCAGCGCAGATGGATTGTCATTGGTTCCAGAGACCAGACAGGTATATTATAGCCGTAATTTATCCCCAGAAAAGCTGATTATAGAACAGCTTTTAAATGGTCCAGACTCTTCTGAGTTATTGGCTAGCTTACCTGCAGATACAAAGCTTAATTCAATTTCTATTTCGGAAAATGGAGTGTGTATAGTGAATTTTGATGCCACTTTTGAGACGGCTATCAGCAATGTTACAGAAAATGTTACCGTATATTCGATAGTTAATTCTCTTACTGAAGTGGATTCAATTAAGCAGGTTCAGATACTTGTTAACGGAGATGTTCCTCATCTTTCTAACCTAGAAGTTGATATTTCGGCTGCTATTTCAAGAAATGAAGATATTATCAACAATAATATCAATGGCGGTTTCTCTACAGAGGATGACACTGATTATACATATGACTATATGGATTACAGTGATTACGTGGATGAAGAAACACCTGAGGGAGAAGAAAGTGATGGGGAGCCTTCAGCTGAGAATCCTGATGAGGCTTCTACTAATTAATAAAATTTGATTTAAAAGGAGGAAATGTATTGCAAGGACGATGTCTTTGTAAAATTTCCTTGCTTATAGTGATTGTAATTGCCTTGAGTGCCTATGGACCCTATGATTATTTGGGTCTATATGGCTCCTCGCAGGCGGTTGATATGTTTTTAGTGGATGGAGATAGCGTTTGCTCCACCGGTCTAATATATCGCAAGGAAATTAAAAATGGTCAAACGCAATATTTCGTTAAAGATGCCCAGGTTATAACTGCCCAGGGAACATTATCTAGTACATCTTATTCATTCAATTTTTATTCTGATCTTATTCCTATTAAAAGTAAAATTAAATTAAGTGGTACAATTTCCAAATTCCAAGAACCTCGAAATCACGGAGAATTCAATATTAAGGATTACTACAATTCTATTGGTATCTATTTTCAAATCAAGGATGTGGAAGTTCTTGAAATTAATACATCTGAATCGGTTGACTATGACCTTTTTTATAGGTTTAATAAGTCTTTTGTTAATGTGTTTAGCAGCCTGCTTCCAGTAGATGAGGCTGGGATGTTATCAAGTGTTGTGGCTGGAAATAAATCTGAACTTGATGTGGATACTCGCAGTCTTTTTCAAGGAGTAGGACTTGCCCATATTCTAGCAGTTTCAGGTCTTCACGTATCCATTGTTTGTATGCTTTTGTATAGACTTCTTCGTAGGTGTGGTATCAGCTTTATTGTTAGCTCTGTTTTTGCAGGGGCTGTGGCTGTGGCATACGGAATTTTTACAGGGGGAAGTGTATCTTCAATCAGAGCTATTGGTATGTTTTTGCTTTATTTATTGGCCCAAGTTCTTGGAGAATCCTACGATATGCTTACAGCGGCTTCAGCTATGGCAATAATGCTTTTAGTTAGCAATCCATTGTATATAAAAAATGGAAGTTTTCTTCTTTCTTTTGGAGCAATTCTTAGTATTTGGTTTGTTGCATTGCCATTAAATAAGAACTTTATGGAGCTAAGAAAAGAGCAAAAAAATAGATTAAGAACATTTTCAATAGGTCATGGAAGGACGAGAGATTTTGCCATTAAAGTAATTAACAAGCTGATTGATTATGTTGGAGGAACCTTGATTTTTTCTTTTGGAATAAATGTGGGTATGCTTCCTTTGTTAGTGATGCTTTATCATGAAGTGCCAACATACTCTATTATGCTTAATATTGTTATTCTTCCAGTCATGCCACTTTTACTGCTCCTTGGATTACTTGGTGGAATGGTTGGAATTGGATTTGGATTAGCTGTTGCGGATATCATTTTAAAACCCTGTCATTTACTTATCATTTATATGGAAAGCATATCCAGGTTCTTTTTAGGTCTGCCTCGAGCGAAGCTTATTATTGGACATCATGGTCTTTGGTTTACGACTATTTACTATCTAATAGTAATTTTGATTTTAAAATATAAGGCTGGGATAGTAAGATACCTTGCTCTAATTGGACTTTATCTTATATGGCTTGTACCCAATAAAGGTGACTTTGAAATCGCTGTTTTAGATGTTGGTCAAGGCGATGGCATTTATATAAATTCGGGAGATGGAATTCATTATTTTATAGATGGAGGTAGCACGTCAAAAAGTAAGATAGGCGAATATACCCTGTTGCCATTTTTGAAATATAAGGGAGTGGGGTCCATTGACTACTGGTTTTTGTCTCATATGGATGAGGATCATGTATCAGGAGTGTTTGAGCTATTAGAACAGGACTATGAGATTTCAAATATTGTTTTATCGGCCGAGATTCCCGCTGATGAAAAATATTTAGAATTGACCCATTTGGCAGAGGAAAAAGGAACCAATATCATCTATATGAATAGAGGTGATATCTTAGGTTCCAAGCATCTGTCATTTACATGTGTCTATCCTGACAAGGAAGCAGCTGTTTCCTATGGTGGCAGTAGTGATGAGGTTGATTTGAATGCATTATCCTTATGCCTTTTGATGGAATACGATTCTAATTGTGATGAGACAGCAGATTACACTGGCTTCTTTGGAGGAGATATTGCTAGTGAACAGGAATTAGACATAGCAAGCTTGGGACTTGTGAAGGACGTTGATTTTCTTAAAGTCAGCCATCATGGCAGCAGGTTTAGTTCCGAAGCCTCATTTTTAGAAGCATTGTCACCGGATGTTGCTGTAATCAGTTGTGCCAAGAAAAATAGATATGGTCATCCAGCCCTGGAGGCCATTCAGAGAATAGAAGATACTGGTGCAGACCTAATCTACACCATGAATTCAGGACAAATCACCATTTCAGATGATGGAATATGGACATTTATCCCGTGATAGGTCCCTTGCTACTGCCTGTAGAGAGTTTTATATTGTGCACTTCAAAAAGAATTACGATATAATACAACTGTTAGAATTAATTGCAGAGATGGAGAATGAAGATGGCAGAAGAAAAGACAAATGTTATGCGTACCCTTGCACAGAAGAAAATAGATTATGTGGGGCTGACATATGAGCCAGATGCATCATTGACTGGTGAGCAGATTGCAGAAAAAATGGGTGAGAATCCAAATTCAGTTTTTAAGACACTTGTGACACAGGGAAAGTCAAAGACATATTATGTGTTTGTTATTCCAGTAGTAAAAGAGTTGGATTTAAAGAAGGCAGCAAAGGCAGTTGGAGAAAAGTCTATTGATATGTTGCCACTAAAGGAGCTGCTTCCACTTACAGGCTATGTTCATGGTGGATGTTCTCCTATAGGTATGAAGAAATTCTTTAAGACTACATTTGATGAGAGCCTAAATCAGCTGGAGAAAGTATATTTTTCAGGTGGCAAAGTAGGATTTCAAGTACAGGTAGCAGTTAAGGATATAGAAAAAGTGATTAGATACCAGACAGCAGATGTCTGTTGCTAGTACATGTTAGAATTAATAAATTCACTATATTACAATCAGTATAGTCTTGTTAAAGTTCAAAAATTATGTTAGGATAACAGACGAAAAGCGATGACAGAAACAGTAGTATTTGTGGAAGCTAAGAGAGAGGACGCCTAGGCTGGAAGCGTCTAGTGGATACTTATATGAACACCATTCTCGAGCTGAACGTAGAAGCATATTTTGTGCGAAGCGTCTCCGGGTAGTTCCGTTAAAGACAAAATGAGTGAAACACTAAGGTGGAACCGTGCTATTTGAATTTATGCACCCTTGGGAAATGCTTGAATTGCATTTTCTGAGGGTTTTTTTAATTTTGCTAGCACCCTTAGTACAAGTAGATACTTATATTCATTCATTAGAAAAAGGAGAAAATCATGGTTAATTTCAAAGAAGATGAGGCTTTAAACACTCTCAATCATTCATGTGCTCATATGATGGCACAGGCTGTTAAGCACCTTTATCCAAATGCTAAGTTTTGGGTTGGTCCAGTAGTAGAAGAGGGCTTCTATTACGATATGGATCTTGGTGATGTAATGCTTACTGATGAAGACATTACTAAAATCGAGAAAGAGATGAAGAAGGTAGCTAAGTCTGGCTGCAAGATCTATCGTAGAGAGATTTCTAAGGATGAAGCCCTTGAGATGTTTAAGGATGATCCATATAAGATTGACTTAATTAATAACATGGATGAGAATACTCAGACTATCTCATGCTATGATCAGGGAGATTTCACAGATCTTTGCCGTGGACCTCACGTTGACAATGTTAAGATGTGTCGTTACTTCAAGCTTATTAAGCACTCAGGTGCATACTGGAAGGGCGATGCAGAAAATCAGGTTCTCAACCGTGTTTACGGTGTATGCTTCCCTACACAGGAGCAGCTTGACGAGCATCTTGCACTTCTTGAGGAAGCTAAGGAGCGTGACCACAGAAAAATTGGTAAGGATATGCAGCTTTTCATGGCTGATGATTTAATCGGTCGTGGACTTCCAATGTATCTTCCAAATGGTTACACAATCTGGACAGAGCTTGAGAACTACATCCGTAACAAGGAGCGTAAGCTTGGCTACTTGCACGTTATGACACCATGCGTTGGTACAGTTCAGCTTTACCAGACATCTGGTCACTGGGATCACTACAAGGAGAATATGTTCCCAGCTATGGAAGTAGAGGGAGAGAACTTCGTTCTTCGTCCTATGAACTGTCCACACCACATGAGAATATTTGCAAATAGACCACACTCATACAAGGAGCTTCCTATCCGTATCGCTGAGATTGCTCACGATTTCAGATTCGAGTCATCAGGAACTCTTAAGGGTATCGAGAGAGGTCGTCACTTCTGTCAGAATGATTCACATATCTTCTGTACACAGGATCAGATTAAGTCAGAGGTTAAGAGCGTATGCGACCTTATCTTCAGCACTTATGAGGATTTTGGTATTACTGATTACAGATGTGTACTTTCGCTTAGAGATCCTGCAGATACTAAGAAATACCATCAGGATGATGCTATGTGGAACACAGCAGAGCAGGCTCTTCGTGAGACTCTTACAGAGATTGGTATTGATTTCACAGAGGAGATTGGTGAGGCTGCATTCTACGGACCAAAGCTTGATGTTAATGTTAAGCCAGCTATTGGTAACGAGATTACACTTTCTACATGCCAGCTTGATTTCTGTTTACCAGCTAAATTTGATCTTACATACACAGACGCTGATAGCAACAAGCAGACACCAGTAGTTATCCATAGAGCTATTCTTGGTTCACTTGATAGATTTATGGCATACATTCTTGAGGAGACAAAGGGAAATCTTCCACTTTGGCTTGCACCTACACAGGTTAAGGTACTTCCTGTAAAGAATGATGATGATGAGCTTAACTCATACTCACAGAAGCTTGTTGATGCACTTAATGATGCAGACGTAAGAGTTGAGTTTGATACTCGTTCTGAGAAGCTTGGTTACAAGATGCGTGAGGCACAGATTCAGAAAGTTCCTTACCTCGCAGTACTTGGTAAGAATGAGGAGGCTGAGGGCACTGTTTCATACAGACTTCACGGTGAGCAGGGCACTACAACAGTTAAGTTTGACGAGTTTGTTGAGCTTATTGTAAACGAGATTAAGACTAAGGGTCGTAAATAATAGGAGCACATATGGCAGAAGCAGTTGTTGTACTTAAAAAGGGTGAAGGTAGAACAATTAAAGCTGGTGGGGCTTGGATTTTTGACAACGAGATTGATACCATTACAGGTTCTTTTGAAAATGGTGATATAGTTATTGTTCATGATTTCGATGGCTATATGATGGGCCGTGGCTTTATTAACACTAATTCAAAGATTAGAGTTCGTATGCTTACCCGAGACAAGGAGCAACAAATCGACGAAGATTTTATTCGTATGCGTGTGAAAAATGCATGGGAATATCGTAAAAACGTATTGCTTCCAGTTGATTTAAATTGTTGTCGTGTTATCTTCGGCGAGGCTGACTTTTTACCTGGCCTTGTCATAGATAAATATGATGATGTGCTTGTGGTAGAGTCACTGGCTCTTGGTATTGATAAGTTTAAGATTCAAATTGTTGATTATTTAAAAGAACTTCTTTTGGCTGATGGCTTTTCAGTTCGTGGTGTTTATGAGCGAAGTGATGCGGCCGTTAGAAAAAAAGAGGGAATGGCACCTTACAAGGGATTCATTGGTGATGAGTTTGATACCAATGTTGAGATTGTGGAGAATGGCGTCCACTATATGGTGGATGTTGTAAATGGCCAAAAGACAGGATTTTTCCTGGATCAGAAATACAATCGTCTGGCAATACAGCGATTATGCAAGGATAAGAAAGTATTAGATTGCTTCACCCATATGGGGACATTTGCACTTAACGCTGGTATTGCAGGAGCAGCAGAGGTTACTGGCCTTGATATCTCTGAATTTGCTGTTGAACAGGCGACTAACAATGCTAAACTAAATGGTCTAGATTCACGAGTTAAATTTAGACAGGCCAATGTTTTAGATGAGCTTCCAAAACTAAATGAAGCAGGGGAGAGTTATGATGTGGTTATTCTTGACCCTCCTGCATTTACAAAGTCTAGAGAGGCTACAAAAAATGCCATGAAGGGGTATCGTGAGATTAACATGAAAGGAATGAAGCTGGTTAAGGATGGCGGATACCTCGCGACATGCTCATGTTCTCACTTTATGACACAAGAGCTTTTCGTAAAAGTAATAGGGCAAGCTGCAAAAGCAGCCCATAAGAGACTTCGCCAGGTTGAGTTTAGAACTCAGGCGCCAGATCATCCAATACTATGGGCAGCTGATGAAAGCTACTATTTAAAATTCCTTGTTTTCCAAGTGGTTGACGAGAAATAGAACTGTTAATTACATAAATACATATTATAAACCGCCTGATATTGTAGTATTACAGGCGGTTTTATTGTTATAACACATATGAGTAAAAAAGTAAGTAAAGGATTATTATTATCAAATATAAAAAAGGATTACACTTTATCTATTGTTGCAACCCTTAAGGGGAAGAAATTGGATTTGCCCCTTGAATATGCGGAATTAACAGATGAAGAGTACAACGAATTGACAGAAAAATATGGAAAAGAGATTTTGCCCCTTGAACCAATAGTTAGGCAGTGGGAAGAGAAGCTTCTTGAAATTTCATTTAAGGGCCATGAGTCAGTTTTGGAGCTTTTTGTAGTTACAAATGAGGAAGTGTTTCAATGGACGGCTGTTAAGGTCTTTAGGATAAATCTATCCACCGGTAGATATATCAATATGATTATTTCTGATTTGATTTGCGGAAAGAAGTATAATCGCAGACGTGGTGTAAGAATCAATATCGATAAGGTTATGAATTTAATGCAGGAAGGTGAGAACTTTCATGTTATAGTTAAGGATTTATCTTATTGTGGTGTTGGCTTCTTTGAATTAGGTGAGGGAATGGTAAAAAAGGGTGTACCTTTTATTTTACATTTAACTGAAACCGGTGAAGACGGAGAAGAGAAGCTTGTTGGCAAGCTTGTTGGAAAAATATTGCATCAGAGAAAAGATGCAGGCGGTGTATTTAGTGGATGTATTTTATCTACTAAGCATGCGGCATTTCTTCAGAGATATATTGCGATGAAGCAAATGGAACAAATTAGCGGAAGAAAGCAAAACTTCAGCATCTCACATAATGCTAGCGGCGAAGACTGGAAGAGTGAAATAGTAGATAGACTTAATGAGTAATACCCCAAATATAAATAATTAAGAATTTGTTAAAAATTTTTAACAGTTATTATTGTAGTGCTTCCTTTGTTATGTTAAAATTTTGTCATTACGTAGGTATTCCGGTTCTACGTATATATTAAAAATTTAATTTAGGAGGTACGTTATGGGCGTAGCATCACTAGTACTTGGTATTATTTCAATCGTAATCGGATTATTTTCTGGCGGAGTTTTAGGATGGTTAGGAGCAATTATTGCTATCATCGGTATCGTTTTAGGAGCTCTTGGCAAGAAGAATCCTGAGTCAAAGGGTATTGCAACAGGCGGTTTGGTTTGCTCTATCATTGGCTTAATTCTTTGCTTACTTCTTTACATTGCTTGCGCAGCTTGTGTTGGTGCATTAGTTTAAGAGTTAAAGTATGCATGTTTATTTAGAGCTTTTTGGTCATAAAGTTGCGTCCTACGGCTTTTTTATAGCATTAGGGGGAATAATTGTTAATTTAATTGCGGTTTATATTTTATCTAAACGAAAGATGGATATAAATGACTTTACCATAATTGAATCCATTGGTTTATTAGGAGCATTCATAGGAGCTAAGTTACTTTATTTAGTTGTTTCCTTTAAGGATATTGATTGGTCTAGAATTACTAATCTGTCTTATTTGACACAGATAATGCAGGGAGGATTCGTTTTTTACGGTGGATTTATTGGTGGAATAATCGCGGCTCTTATAGCCAGCAAGGCTAATAAAATTGACTTTAGAAGTTATGCTGATGAAGTGATTTTTTTGATTCCACTTGCTCATGCATTTGGTAGAGTTGGATGTTTTATGGCTGGATGTTGTTTTGGAAAGCCATATGATGGTCCATTTTCTGTGATTTTTCCAGATAATTCATTTGCAATACATGGCGTAAAGCTTTTTCCAGTCCAATTGTTTGAAGCTTGCGGACTTGTTATAGTTTCTTTTGCTTTACTATTTTTAAAGAAGCTACTTTCAAGACAGTTTCAAATAGAGTTGTATTTTATTTTATACGGCATCTTAAGAATGATTACAGAGACTTTCAGATATGATGCTGCTAGAGGTATATTCTTTGACTTATCTACATCTCAATGGATAAGCATTCTTATGATTACAATTGGATTAGCGAGTATTTGGATTCAATTAAAGAAATCTAAAGGTAATGAATGTTTGGCTGATTAATTAATTGAATAATAGGCTTATATTACTTTTATATTCATTGATTGAATTGGACTTTCGAATTTTCTTAATGGTTTTTGTATCATTAGGGAAGTTTCTTTCCCAGTATGCAATAAATTCCTTCATACGGTGAAGGACTGGCTTTTCTCCGGAAAGAAGCTGGGTGTATTGGGATAATAGATCATCATGGAATGATTTAAAGATTTTAAGGTCTAGAGGATTTTCTTCTAGGCCTTTTTTGTATGCCAAAACTAGACCTGGATTAGCAAGTAGTCCACGGCCTATCATGATAGCGTTAATATCAGGATATTTAGAAAATGTATTATCAATATCAGAAATAGATACAATATCCCCGTTGAAAACAAGTGGGGCCTTAGAGTGAGCGATGGCATATTCGAAAAACTCTGGCTTTAATGGTTCACGGTAAAAGTCCTTTTGAATACGAGGATGAATTGTTAATTCAGATATAGGATATTTGTTGTATATGTCTAGAATCTCGTAGAATTCATCGGCTTCTAGCTTGCCTAGACGGGTCTTAATGGAAATGTCTGGAGTGTTACAGCCTTTTTTATTACAAACGCTTTCTAGCCCGTTAAATACCTGGTAAAGCATGTTATCAAGCATTTCTGGATAGAAGAGGAGACCTGAGCCCTTTTTCTTTGCCACCACTGTACCAGAAGGGCATCCTAGATTAAAATTAATCTCTTTGTACCCCAGGGATGCTATTTCTGAAGCAGCCCACAAAAAATGCTCAGCATCGTTTGTTAGAAGCTGAGGAACAGTATTTTCTATGTTATTTTTTTCTGGATCAATCTGATTGAATTCTCTTGTAGTGAACTTGTAAGTGGAGTTAGGAGATAGGAAAGGAGTGAAGTATTTATCTATTCCTCCGTAATATTTTTCAAATGTGTTTCTGAAAATGCTATCAGTAACTCCCTCAAGTGGAGCAAAGTATATTTTTAGTTTCATAAAATATCTCCAATAAGTGGTGGTATAAGCAAAGCTTACAATAAAAAACTCCAAGGTTGACGGGACCTTGGAGTAAGTATTTTAAATATTATTAAGCAAGTGTGTTAACAAGCTTTGTAAGACGAGATACCTTACGGCTTACAGTGTTGTCATGATAAACACCCTTTGAACCAGCCATCTCGATAACCTTGATAGCAGCCTTAAGCTCAGACTCAGCAAGTGCCTTATCCTTAGCTTCTACAGCAGCCTCAACACGCTTAACGTATGTCTTAACCTCAGATCTGATAGCTTTGTTTCTCTCTGTCTTAACAGCTGTAACTAATACACGCTTCTTTGCAGACTTGATATTTGCCATGTGTTGCTACACCTCCAATTTTTATGAATTAAATAATTTACAATAAATTGCGCTGTAGCCGGACACGGACAGTTCAACGCATACTCGAATATAATAGATAATTAAGTGGGGTTTGTCAATAGATATACGATATTTTATTGAAGAAATCCTCAATTTATAAGAATGCAACCACTGGTTGACAAATTGAAAAGTTAAGTTTCTAGTGGACAGCAGGGTTATTTTATATGATAATCGTCGCAAAGACAAATACTTTGCAATAAATCTTTATTATAGAAAGGTGCAATATGAATTTATCAGAAAAGATTATCGATGAAAGAAAAAAGAAGGGTTGGTCTCAAGAAGAACTGGCAGATAAACTTGATGTATCAAGACAATCTGTTTCAAAATGGGAAGGCGGCTTGAGCATACCTGAAGTTGAGAAAATTGTAAAGATGGCGGAGTTATTTGGCGTTTCTACTGATTACTTATTAAATTATAAGGTTGAAAAAGAAACCGAGAATAATGTGTATGAGCAAAAACCATTACGTGTAGTTTCATTAAATGAAGCTACTGAGTTCTTAAGCGTTAGGGCAGAGGTATTGAAGAAGATTGCACTAGCGTGCGCTATTTGTGTAACAAGCCCTATAATACCTCTTATTGTTATTGGCAGTTCATATTTCAAGGCGTTGGACCTACCTTTAGGAGGGGCGGTGGCTATCGCACTTCTATTTTTACTCATCCATGTTTCTTTTGCGGTTGTGATTTTTATTCGTCAGGGATTCAAATTAGAAAAATATCATTATTTATTAAAAGAAAAATTTGTTCTTGGTGAAGGCGTAGAAAAAATGGTTAAAGAAAAGCTGGCTCAGATGAGAAATGGTGGTATTGCTGCTTTATGTGCAGGAATTGTGCTTTGCATTCTCGGGGCAATGCCTATAGTAATAGGTGCCCTTATGGAGGTGAGTAATTTTACCTTAGTATGCCTTACTGCAGCATTGCTATTTGTAGTATCTATTGCAATTTATCTTTTAGCTGGAATTTGTGGTGGATGTGTTTCTTATAGAACGTTTTTACATAATAAGAATAAGTAGAGGAGAATGATATGTTTATTTTTATGATAATGACTAGTATTTCAGTGTTAGCATTGAGGATATATTTTGTTACAAAAATAATAGGAGGGATTCTAAATATAATTAGCGCCCTCCTGTAGATTTATTTGTCCAATAAAAATTGAGAAAGTACTTGATTGCTGACGTCTATTCCAATATCGGTGAGGAATAGGCGTCCTTCTTTTGCTTCCATAAAACCCTGATTTCGAAGGGCTGTGATAATTGGACCGTAGATTGCCTCGATATCGATTCCAAACATCTGGTAGAAATCTGAGCGGGCAATGCCGTCAATTTTACGCAGACCAAGGAACATAAACTCTTCCATGGCGTCTTTTTTTGAAAGTGCCTCCTCATCGTCAAAGTATGGCGAGGTGTGTTCTGAAGGTACGTTTTTGCCTGTAGCTATAGACTCAGAAATCTCGCAATACTTGTAGATATCACGGATGTTAGTTGTACGTACATTATCAAATAAAGAAGCAGAGCCTAGGCCAACGCCTAAATAAGGAACTCTATCCCAGTAGCCTACATTGTGACGGCAAATTTTACCTCCACGGGCATAGTTGGATATTTCATATCGCTTGTAGCCCTTATTCTCAAGGTATTCCATTGTGAATTTATATAGGCGATAGGACTCCTCGTCGGTAGGGAGCTCCTCTGTTGGCATGCCAGCCTGCTGTTTGACTGCATCAAACTTGTACTTATCATAAAAAGGTGTGCCTTTTTCAATGATAAGAGAGTATGCAGAAATATGCTCTGGACGAAGCATAGTAACAGAGCTAAGTGTATGTTCCAGCTTTTCTATAGTCTGGTGTGGAAGGCCTGTTATTATGTCTACATTTACATTATCAAAGCCTGCCTTTCTAACTAAATCAAAGGTATGTAAAAATCTATTGTAGTCATGTATTCGACCCAATTCCTTTAACTCATCATCATTGGCTGATTGAAGGCCGATGCTAAGACGATTGATGCCAATTGAGCGATAAACATTGAGCTTTTCAGAAGAGAGAGTACCAGGATTACACTCAACTGAAATCTCTGCCAAAGGGTCAAGCTTAAAACATTCTTTGACTGTAGTGATAATGGCATCCATTAAATCCTCGGAAAGCCATGAAGGAGTGCCACCTCCCACATAAATAGTGGAGATGATACAGCCTGGATGCTTTGCACCAACATATTTTATTTCATTACAAAGAGCAGCGACATAACGTCGCTGCATTTTTTCGTCAAAGACTCCAGAAAGGAAATCGCAATATAAACATTTTTTAACACAAAAAGGTATATGAATATACAGTTCGATAGGAGTCATATTAGTCCTCATCTAATTTAAGAACGCTCATGAAGGCTGCCTGTGGAATCTCTACATTGCCTACCTGACGCATTCGTTTTTTACCTTCTTTTTGCTTTTCAAGAAGCTTCTTCTTTCGAGAAATATCACCGCCGTAACACTTTGCAAGTACGTCTTTTCTCATGGCCTTAACTGTCTCGCGGGCGATAACCTTTGATCCAACAGCAGCCTGAATAGGAATCTCAAATAAGTGACGAGGGATTTCGTCCTTGAGCTTTTCGCACATCTTACGACCACGCTCGTAAGCAGTGCCTGAGAATACGATGAATGAAAGAGCATCAACTTCTTCTTTATTAATAAGAATATCAAGCTTAACAAGCTCTGATTTCATGTAACCCTTCATTTCATAATCAAATGATGCATATCCGCGGGAACGGCTCTTAAGTGCATCAAAGAAATCGTAAATGATTTCATTAAGTGGGAGAGTATATTTGATAAGTGCACGAGTCTCCTCGATATACTCCATACTAATATACTGACCACGGCGCTCCTGACATAAGTCCATGATTGCACCGATGAAATCAGAAGTTACCATAATTTCTGCCTCAACAATAGGCTCTTCCATGTAATCAATCTCAGATGGATCAGGAAGATTGCTAGGATTGGTAAGTTCTATCATTGTGCCATCTGTCTTATGAACTCTATAAACAACTGATGGAGCAGTAGTAACAAGGTCAAGATTGTACTCACGCTCAAGTCTCTCCTGAATAATCTCTAAATGTAAAAGTCCAAGGAATCCGCATCTGAAACCAAAACCAAGGGCAACAGATGTCTCTGGCTCAAACTGTAAAGCTGCATCATTCAGCTGAAGCTTCTCTAAAGCATCGCGAAGGTCTGGATACTTTGCGCCATCTGCTGGATATAGACCACAGTAAACCATAGGGTTAACCTTTTTGTAACCTGGAAGTGGCTCTGGAGCTGGCTTGTTAACATGAGTGATAGTATCACCTACACGAGTGTCTCTAACATTTTTAATAGAAGCTGTCATGTAACCAACCATGCCGGCAGGAAGCTCGTCGCAAGGAATAAACTGGCCTGCGCCGAAATATCCAACCTCTACAACGTCAAACTCAGCCCCTGTAGCCATCATACGGACCTTATCACCTACTTTAAGTGTGCCTTCCTTAACACGACAGAAGACGATAACACCCTTGTATGGGTCATATAATGAGTCGAAGATAAGTGCCTGAAGAGGTGCATTTACATTACCCTTTGGTGCAGGAAGCTGATTAACAATAGCCTCTAAAACATCGTGAATATTAAGACCTGTCTTAGCTGAAATCTGTGGGGCGTCCTGAGCCTCAAGTCCGATAATGTCCTCAATTTCCTCGATGACACGCTGTGGGTCAGCAGAAGGCAAGTCGATTTTGTTGATTACAGGGATAACATCAAGGTCATGGTCAAGTGCCAAGTATACATTGGCAAGTGTCTGAGCCTCAATACCCTGAGCTGCATCTACAACAAGAATAGCCCCATCGCAAGCTGCAAGGGAGCGGGAAACTTCATAATTAAAATCAACATGACCTGGAGTATCGATAAGATTAAAGATGTACTCCTGACCGTCATCTGCCTTATATATAATACGAACTGCCTGAGACTTGATTGTGATACCACGCTCGCGCTCAAGATCCATATTATCAAGAACCTGTGCCTGCATCTCTCTGTCAGTCAAGGTTCCAGTCATCTGTATAATACGATCAGCGAGAGTAGATTTACCGTGATCGATATGTGCTACAATACAAAAATTTCTTATTTTACTTTGATCCATAAGTTACCTCTACAAAAAATACTGAATTTATCTTACCAAAGGATTAGAAAAATAACAATTTTAAAATGATAATCCTTATGCATGCAGGAACAAGAATTAACAACCATGGGGCAAGAATTAGATAGCTAATATATTTCATAATTGTTACATTCAACTGGAATCCCCTGAAAAACGGGATAATATACTTGGAGGTTATGAAGAAATGAAAAAAAGATTATCAAAGATTTTTACCGCAGGTTTAGCAGTGATAATTGCATTTACTGTTGCTAAGCCAGTTACAGTTGAAGCAGCGCAGAGCTACGATGTATACGATTTAAATCAAGCCGAAGATGTACGTTATACTTATGATAGTGAAATCAAAACAGAAGGTGATGTTACCTATCTTTCAATGCAAGCAAATGATTGTTTCGGCGACTATTATTTCCTAGATAAAGGATATAAGAGTTTTGAAATCACTTATAGAGCAAAAACACCTACATCTATATCAGCTCGTATATACCGTGAGGGAGGACCAAGCTTCATGTATTTCCTCCTTGAGTCAACTGGTGGAGAGTTTGTAACTAAGACATTTGATATCACTTATCCAATGACTAGATATGATTATGATCTTACATTTACATGTGGAAAAGCAGCCTTAGATATTGATTCATTTAAGTTTAATCCTGCAGAAGAGGAAGTGACTGAGGAGCCAATTGAAAATCCTGTTAATGAAGAGAAAACAAACACCGTTAATTGCACTGTAAATAGCTGGAGTGATGGCGGTTCAGCAAATGTTGAAATTATTAATGAGACAGATGTTACTACAGATGGATGGAAAGTAAAGATTAAGAAAGGTGAGTTTAAAATAGATTCCTTCTGGTGTGCTAACATGGAAGAGGATAGTGAATACTATATCTTTACACCTTATGATTGGAATAAGACACTTCAGCCAGGAAATAAAGTGCATTTTGGCTTTAACATGTCTGGAAATGTGGGAAATTCTATTGATTACACATTAGAATAAAAAACATAAAAATAGCCCGGAGGTAAATCCTCTGAGCTATTTTTAATTTGGGCAATTTATCGTTTTCTCTCTGGATTATTAAAGTAGAATTCCTTCTTATCCTTATACATACGTTCATCGGCGTAGTGCATAGCTTTTCTAAGACTGCCACCTTTTCCATCATAGTAGGAGCCAATTGCAAAGTATAGCCAGTCTGGATTGCAAGCTCTCTTCCTAAGGGTATCAATTTTGGCTTCGAATTCTTCTTTGGTGCTATGTAAAGAAATGATAGTAAATTCATCGCCACCAGCTCTGTATATTTGGTCATCTGCAAATATTTCCTTTAGTAAAAGGGCAGCTTCCTTAAGTAATCTATCTCCGGCACCATGTCCTTGGATATCATTTATATTCTTTAGGCCGTTAAGGTCGCAGAAAGCCACACTAAATGGCTGCGGATTCAGCTTTAGTTTTAATGAAAGCTCATCTACATTTATGTTCATGCAGTTTCTGTTAAGTACACCTGTCAGAATATCTACATTGCTGAGATATTCTAGCTTTTCCATGAAAATATGGTTGGCAATTTCTGCTGTAAGGAAAAAGGAAACAAGTTCTATTGCCTGCTTGATTTTTACCACATTTTCTCCATTAAAATCAGTTAAATATAGATAGCCTATGATTTCCCCCTGATGAATAAATGGAACTAAAGCCAGTCTGTTAACTTCATTTTCCCGCATGTGCTTAACCCATTCAGGAGCTTTTTGAGCCAGGGTGTCCATATCATGATTGTCTTTGACTATGATATTGTTGGTCTCAGCAAGGGCAGTCTCCCAGGTTAAAAACATTTTAAATGGGGCATTGGAGAATAGTTCCTTTATGGTATAGTCTCTTTTTTCTGCCATGGATTCGCTAATGACTTCGATTTTTTTCTGGTCCTTATCAACAGTCAAAATACATGCTACAAAGGAATCGGAGTATTCTCTTAAATCTTTTGTGACCTTATCCATGCTTGAATAAAACTCTGTTTCATCTCTAAGTTCCAGACAAGTTTTCAATACAAAACTTGAGACATCTGGTGAAACAGAGGAATATTTACCAGCGTCTAAATTCCTATTTAATGTATATAAGAATAAGCAGTAGGAGAGATTGGCAGGATGATTACATTCTATAGGAAGTAATATGTCCTCTGTCCAATATCCATACATTTTTCTGGTATCTACATAGGTATGGATGTGTTCACCTTTCCATGCTGCTCTAAAACAAATCTCTTCAAAATTTGGTTCTTTTGGAATGTTTGATGTGTATAATTGCCCCTCGATTAAGGTATGGAACATTTCGTAATTAATATCATTAGCTGACATTGTAGACTTATGAGTTTCTACAAACATATTGTAATAGCTTTTTTTGAAAGCTTCGTTGATTGCATAAAAGCGTATTTCACCGCAGGAACCGTCTGGATTTTTTTCAACAGAAAAAACAGTTCCTGGAAGAGGAAAGCTATTAACCATTGTTTTAAGCTGATTGTATACGCTAACTTCCATAAATATTCCTTTTGTAAGCTAATGTAATCTAAAACTACTATAGTAAATATTAATAAATAAATGTGCTTTTATTGTGAAAAATCAGTAAGGAATAATCCTAATAAATTTAAGAAATAAAGGATTTATAAAAAAAGTCTAAAGTCGGTTGACAAACCTTTTGTGTAGGTGTAAATTAACATCAGAAAATGATTAGCACTCCATTGAGATGAGTGCTAACAAATTAAATTTGAACTAGCGAATAATAATTCTTCTTGAAGTGAGGTGAATGTATGGCTGATACAGAGCTTGATGAGAGAAAAGTTAAGATTTTAAACGCAATTATCAAAAATTATCTGGAGACTGGCGAGCCAGTAGGCTCCCGTACCATTTCAAAATATACTGATTTGAATCTCAGTTCTGCTACCATTAGAAATGAGATGTCGGATTTGGAGGACTTAGGTTATATTGTTCAGCCTCATACTTCCGCAGGTCGTATTCCTTCTGACAAGGGTTACAGATTTTATGTTAACAATCTGATCGCTTCTAAGGACAAGGAAGTCTCAGATATGAAGGAATGGATGATAGAGCGTGAGGAGAAGATGGAGACACTTCTTAAGAATGTGGCAAAGGTACTTGCTAACAATACTCAGTACGCTACATTGGTTTCAGCTCCTTCAGTTATTTCAAACAGACTTAAGTTCATTCAGCTTTCAGCTGTTGATGAGAATCAGCTGCTTTCAGTTGTTGTTATGGACGGCAATATAGTTAAGAACAAAATCATTAATGTGGATAAGCCACTTGATAATGAGACATTGCTTAAGCTTAACATGCTTTTGAATACTAATCTTAATGGATTGTCTGTTGATCAGATTAACTTGGCAGTTATCTCAAAGCTTAAAGAACAGGCTGGAATCCATGATGAGATTATCTCACAGGTTCTTGATACAGTAGCGGAGACAATCACTCAGGATGAGGATTTGCAGGTTTACACATCTGGAGCTACTAACATTTTCAAGTATCCGGAGTTGTCTGATTCTAAAAAAGCATCTGAGCTTTTAGATACATTTGAAGAGAAGCAGTCATTGATTGAATTGCTTTCAGATAAATCTTCTGAAGAGGAGACAGGCATCCAGGTATATATCGGTGATGAGAGTCCTATTTCCACTATGAAGGATTGTTCGATTGTTACAGCAACATACGAGCTGGGGGATGGAGTTAAGGGTACAATTGGTATTGTAGGTCCTAAGCGAATGGATTATGAGAATGTTGTTGATAATATAAAAAGCCTTAAGGGTCAGCTGGATAAGCTACTTAAAAAAGAAGGCAAAGATTCATGATAGATTAAGGAGAAATAATAGTGGCAGAGAATAAAGAAAAGATGGAAGAATTCTCTACAGAAGAAGCAGTTAAAGAAGCTGTTGAAAATGCTGAAGAGATGACTGAAGAAGCCGCTCCTGAGACAGAAGCTGAAAATGCTGAATCAAAGGTAGAGGAAAAAGATTCTAAAAAGGGCTTAAAGAAAAAAGAAAAGAAAAAGGACAAAAGAGACGAGCAAATTGAGCAGCTTAATGACAAGGTAATGCGTCAGATGGCTGAGTTTGAAAATTTCAGACGTAGAACTGAAATTGAGAAGTCTCAGATGTTTGCAACAGGTGCTAAGAGCATCGTAGAAAAGATTCTTCCTGTAGTAGACAATTTCGAAAGAGGTCTTGCTACAGTTGAGGAGGGAGCTGATCCATTTGCAGATGGAATGCTCATGATATATAAGCAATTGCTTACAACACTTGATGAGGTAGGAGTTAAGCCTATCGAGGCTGTAGGACAGGAATTCAATCCAGACTTCCACAATGCAGTAATGCATGTAGAGGATGAAGAAGTAGGCGAGAATATCGTAGTTGAGGAATTCCAGAAGGGTTACATGTACAACGACACTGTAGTCCGTCATTCAATGGTTAAGGTTGCTAATTAAAATGACACTAAAAGTCGAGCTTGCGAAGACTTGTTAGTGTCAGGAGCGGAGCGACGACATATTTTTATATATATTACATGGTATGAAAGAATATAGGAGGATATAAATCATGGGAAAGATTATTGGTATCGATTTAGGAACAACTAACAGCTGTGTTGCTGTTATGGAAGGTGGTAAGCCAACTGTTATCGCTAATACAGAGGGCGCTAGAACAACACCATCTATCGTTGCTTTTACAAAGACTGGCGAGAGACTTGTTGGTGAGCCAGCAAAGCGTCAGGCTGTAACAAATGCGGAGAAGACTATTTCTTCAATCAAGAGAGATATGGGTACAGATAATGGCCGTATCATCGATGATAAGAAGTACAGCCCACAGCAGATTTCAGCTATGATTCTTCAGAAGCTTAAGAGTGATGCTGAGAGCTACTTAAATGAAAAGGTAACAGAGGCTGTTATCACAGTTCCAGCTTACTTTAACGATGCTCAGCGTCAGGCTACAAAGGACGCTGGTAAGATTGCAGGTCTTGATGTAAAGCGTATCATCAACGAGCCTACAGCTGCAGCCCTTGCTTACGGTCTTGATAACGAGCAGGAGCAGAAGATTATGGTATACGATTTAGGTGGTGGTACATTTGATGTATCTATCATTGAAATCGGTGATGGCGTTATCGAGGTTCTTGCTACAGCTGGTAACAACAGACTTGGTGGTGATGACTTCGATCAGAAGATTACAGATTGGATGCTTGCTGAGTTTAAGGCAGCTGAGGGCGTAGATCTTTCAACAGATAAGATGGCTCTTCAGAGACTTAAGGAAGCAGCTGAGAAGGCTAAGAAGGAGCTTTCATCTGCTACAACTACAAATATTAACCTTCCATTCATCACAGCTACAGCAGAGGGTCCAAAGCACTTCGATATGAACCTTACACGTGCTAAGTTTGATGAGTTAACACATGACCTTGTTGAAGCTACAGCAGGTCCTGTAAATCAGGCTCTTAAGGATGCAGGTCTTAATGCATCAGAGCTTTCTAAGGTACTTCTTGTTGGTGGTTCTACAAGAATCCCAGCAGTTCAGGATAAGGTTAAGGCTCTTACAGGTCATGAGCCAAGCAAGACACTTAACCCAGATGAGTGCGTAGCTATCGGTGCTTCAATCCAAGGTGGTAAGCTCGCTGGTGATGCTGGTGCAGGCGATATCCTTCTTCTTGATGTAACACCACTTTCACTTTCAATTGAGACAATGGGTGGTATTGCAACTCGTCTTATCGAGAGAAATACAACTATTCCTACAAAGAAGAGTCAGGTATTCTCTACAGCAGCTGATAACCAGACAGCCGTTGATATCAACGTTGTACAGGGTGAGAGACAGTTCGCTAAGGATAACAAGTCACTTGGTCAGTTCAGACTTGATGGTATCCCACCAGCAATGAGAGGTGTACCACAGATCGAGGTTACATTTGATATTGATGCTAACGGTATTGTTAACGTATCTGCTAAGGATCTTGGAACAGGTAAGGAGCAGCACATTACAATCACTGCTGGTTCTAACATGTCTGATGACGATATCGAGAAGGCTGTTAAGGAAGCAGCTGAGTTCGAGGCACAGGATAAGAAGCGTAAGGAAGCTGTTGATACAAGAAATGACCTTGAAAGCTTTGTATTCCAGACAAAGAAGGCTCTTGATGAAGTAGGTGATAAGATTGATGCAGCTGATAAGTCAGCAGTTGATGCTGATATCGAAGCAGCTCAGAAGCTTCTTGATCAGTACCAGACTCCAGAGGAGATGAGCGACTCACAGATTGGTGAGCTTAAGGCAGCTCAGGAGAAACTTACAGAGTCAGCTCAGAAGGTATTTGCTAAGATGTATGAGCAGGCTCAGGCAGCTCAGGGAGCAGCAGGTGCAGGTCCAGATATGAGCCAGTTCACAGGAGCAGGCGCTGGTGCAGGTGCAGGCGCACAGGGCCCAGCTAACGACGATGTTGTGGACGCTGATTTTAAGGAAGTTTAGAATTGAATAATTCATCAGAATTATTCGATTCGTATTTGGCATGATTTTCGGAACTTGATTTTGAAAATCATGTCCAAGGAAGTTGGATTAAAGAGCACATTTCCGAAGTGTGCTCTTTAACCGTATGTAAATTATTAAAAGGATAATATTATGGCAGAACAGAAGAGAGACTACTATGAAGTCCTTGGTGTTTCCAAGACAGCTTCAGACAGTGAGCTAAAAAGTGCATATAGAAAGCTTGCGAAAAAATATCATCCAGATATGAATCCAGGTGATGCTGAAGCTGAGAAGAAATTCAAAGAGGCTTCAGAAGCATACGCAATTCTTTCAGACGCAGATAAGAGAAGACAGTATGATCAGTTTGGTCACGCAGCATTTGAAAATGGCGGCGGTGGAGCTGGAGGATTTGATTTCTCTGGTATGGACTTTGGAGATATATTTGGCGATATTTTTGGCAGCTTCTTTGGAGGCGGCGGTAGAGCTTCTTCTAATGGTCCTATGCGTGGTGCTAACCTTAGAGCAGCGGTTCATATTACTTTTGAAGAAGCAGCTTTTGGTTGTGAGAAGCAGATAGAGATTACATTAAAAGAAGAATGTGCAGCTTGTCATGGTACAGGTGCTAAGCCTGGTACATCTAAGAGAACTTGTCCTAAGTGTGGTGGTAAGGGTCGTGTAATGATGACTCAGCAGTCACTCTTTGGTATGGTTCAAAATGTTACTACTTGTCCTGATTGTCACGGTACAGGTGAGATTATTGATACTCCATGTCCAGATTGTAATGGAACTGGATATGTGGCACGAAAGAAAAAGATTTCTGTTTCTATTCCTGCTGGTATTGATAATGGTCAGAGTGTTCGTATTCGTGAAAAGGGTGAGCCAGGTAGAAACGGTGGCCCAAGAGGTGATTTGCTTGTAGAGGTAATTGTTGCAAATCATCCTATTTTCCAGCGTAGAGATTATGATATCTATTCATCAGCTCCTATTTCATTTGCTCAGGCAGCTCTTGGTGGAGAGGTAATTATCGATACACTTGATGGCAAGGTTTCATATGAGGTGAAGCCAGGAACTCAGACTGATACTACAATCAGACTTAGAGGTAAGGGCGTACCTTCACTTAGAAATAAAAACATGCGTGGTGATCACTATGTTACACTTGTTGTTCAGGTTCCTACTGGACTTTCAAAAGATGCTAAGGAAGCTCTTAGAAAGTTCGATGAACTTACAGGTAACACAACAGTAGGTGGTCCTAAAACAGTCAAAGCTGAAAAGAAAAAGCGCGGCTTTGCAGATAAAATAAAAGATACAATTAATGATTTATAATTCCTTTAAAGTTTCCAAGAGTTTCTCTTGGAAACTTTTTTTATAGGAATTTATGTAAAAAATATGCCATTAATCAGATACATATTATTCCATGGGAAAAAGCTGGTAATGATACAATTGATAATATTATGGGATAATAATGTATAGGAGAAGGCGTTATGAATAATGAGACATTAAATCGAGCAAAAGAGCTTGTTTCTCAGATGACATTGGAAGAAAAGATGAGCCAGATGCTTCATCATTCTCCAGCAATTGAGAGACTTGGCATTCCAAAGTATTGTTGGTGGAATGAAGCACTTCATGGGGTGGCTAGAACTGGGGATTCTACTATGTTTCCACAGGCTATAGGCCTGGGAGCTACATTTGATGAAGAGCTTATTCATGATATAGCAGATGTTATTTCCACTGAGGGTCGTGCTAAATACAATGAATTTGTAAAACATGAAGATAGAGATATCTATAAGGGCCTAACCTACTGGGCACCTAATATTAATATTTTTAGAGATCCTCGTTGGGGAAGAGGTCATGAGACTTACGGAGAAGATCCATATCTTACAGGACAGCTTGGTATGGCATTTGTAAGAGGTTTACAGGGAGATGACCTTGATAATCCTAAGGCTGCCGCATGTGCAAAACACTATGCAGTTCATTCGGGGCCTGAGGGTGACAGACATCATTTTGATGCAAAAGTCTCTGACCAGGATTTGTATGACACATACCTTTATGCATTTAAGCGACTTGTGAAGGATGCGAAGGTTGAGGCTGTTATGGGAGCTTATAACAGAATCAATGGAGAGCCTGCATGTGGAAGCAAGAGAATGCTTAAGGATATTTTAAGAGGTGAGTGGGGATTTGAAGGCCATGTTGTGTCTGACTGCTGGGCTATTCGAGATTTCCATGAGAATCATAAGGTAACAGGATGTGAGGTGGAGTCTGCAGCACTTGCTGTGAATAATGGCTGCGACCTTAATTGCGGCTGCACCTATGAGAAGCTGATTTATGCCTATAAGGCAGGCCTTGTAAAGGAAGAGACTATTGATGAGGCTGTTACTCGACTTATGGAAATAAGACTTCGTCTTGGCACTATTCCAGAGCGAAAGAGTAAGTATGATGACATCCCTTATGAATTAGTTGAATGCAAGGAGCATATTGACCTTGCCCTTGATGCTGCAAAAAATAGCTTTGTTCTTTTAAAAAATGATGGAATACTTCCTCTAAATAAAAAGGACTATAAGACTATTTCTGTTATTGGCCCTAACTCTGATTCCAGAAGAGCTTTAATTGGAAATTATGAGGGACTTTCATCTGAGTACATTACAGTCTTAGAGGGTATTCGCCAGGTTGTAGGTGATGATATTAGACTGTTCCATGCTGAGGGCACACATCTATGGAAGGATAGAATCCATGTTATTAGTGAGCCAAAGGATGGATTTGCAGAGGCAAAAATCGTAGCAGAACATTCAGATTTGGTTGTAATGTGCCTTGGACTTGATGCTTCAATCGAAGGCGAAGAAGGAGATGAGGGCAATCAGTTTGGCAGTGGAGATAAGCCGGGATTAAAGCTTACTGGCTGCCAGCAGGAGCTTTTGGAGGAGATTGCCAAAATTGGAAAGCCAGTGGTACTTCTTGTACTTTCAGGCTCAGCTCTTGATTTGTCATGGGCTCAGGAATCTAATAACGTAAATGCGATAATGCAGTGCTGGTATCCTGGTGCTAGAGGAGGTCGCGCCGTAGCAGATGTTCTATTTGGCAAGGCAAGTCCAGGAGGTAAAATGCCACTTACATTTTACGCATCTGACCAGGACCTTCCTGATTTCTCTGATTACTCAATGGACAATAGAACATATAGATATTTCAAGGGAACACCACTTTATCCATTTGGATATGGTCTTGGGTATTCAAAAGTAGATTATCTGTTTGCTTCTATTGATAAAAATAAAGCTGCAATTGGCGAGAACTTTAAAATAAAGGTAGATGTTAAAAATGCTGGAAAGTATACCCAGCATGAGGCTGTTCAGGTATATGTTAAGGACGAGGAGGCCAGTACAAGGGTGCCTCTTAGAGCACTTAGAAAGGTTAAGTGCCTAGAGCTTGAGCCTGGAGAGACTAAAGAAGTGGAGTTTACCCTTACAGCAAGAGATTTTGCTATTATCGACGAGAAGGGAAAATGTATTGTAGAGCCTGGCAAGTTTTTGATTTCCATTGGAGGACAACAGCCAGACGATAGAAGTAAAGAACTGATGGGCAGAGAGTGTGATATTTTCGAAGTTGAATTAACAGGCTCTGTCACAGAGGTTGAATATTAATTGAGAGGTGCATCATGGTTATAGCTAACAATCCAATATTAAAGGGTTTTTATCCTGACCCTTCTATTTGTAGAAAAGGGGATGATTTTTATTTAGTTTGTTCGAGTTTTGTGTACGCTCCAGGAGTACCAATTTTTCACACCAAGGACTTAGCACATTTTGAACAGATAGGAAATATATTAGATAGAGATAGTCAATTACCATTGTCGGGAGATATATCAAGAGGCATATTTGCTCCAACTATTAGAGAGCATAAAGGGCTCTTTTACATGATAACTACAAATGTAAGCTCTGGTGGCAATTTTATTGTTACTGCAAAAGACCCAGCTGGCCCTTGGTCAGAGCCTTATTATCTAGGGGAAGAGGAGGCACCAGGCATTGATCCATCGCTTTTCTTTGACGATGATGGAAAGTGCTATTACGTTGGTACTAGACCAAATCCCCAGGGTGTTCGGTATAATGGCGACTGGGAAATCTGGGTTCAGGAGCTTGATTTAAAACAGATGAAGCTTGTGGGAGAATCTATGGCCATCTGGAAGGGTGCTCTTAAGGATGTTATTTGGCCAGAGGGACCACACCTTTATAAAAAGGATGGTTATTATTATCTTCTTCATGCTGAAGCTGGTACTAGCTTTGAACATGCTATATCGGTGGCTCGTTCAAAGGAGCTTTTTAAATGGTTTGAGGGATGCCCTAGAAATCCAATTTTTACCCATAGAAATTTAGGTAAGGACTATCCAGTATGCAATGTTGGTCATGCAGATTTAGTAGATGATATTAATGGCAACTGGTATATGGTAATGCTGGCATCTAGACCATGCCAGGGAAAGTGTAGCTTGGGAAGAGAGACATTCCTTGCAAAGGTAGTTTGGGAAGATGGATGGCCAGTTGTTAACCCAGGGGTTGGGCGACTTACTGATCAGGTGGAGATTAATCTTCCTGAATGCAGATTTGAAAAGGAAATTACTACAAAGGATAAGATGACCTTTGAAAAGTCTGTTTTAGATGATAGATTTGTAGGAATTGAAAAGCGAAGTGAAGACTTTTATTCACTTACAGAAAATCCTGGTTTCTTAAGATTAAAGCTTCGTTCTGAGACAATAGAAAACACAGGTAATCCATCATATTTAGGAATTCGTCAAAAGACCCATTCATTTAAAGCAAGCTGCGGTCTTAAGTTTACCCCAGCAAAGGATAATGAATGTGCAGGAATGGTATTATTCCAAAATAATGAGAATCACTTGGAGCTATTAGTAGTAAAGAAAAAAGATAAGCTTCAGTTTAGAGTTGGACCAGTTATAAAGGGAACTAAAATCAGACTAGCTACTTTTGATATTTCATCAGGAGATTTAGAAATTATCCTAGAGGCTGCAAATCAGCTTGCAAATATCTACATTAAGAAAAACAACGAAAAGATACTTGTGGCAGAGTGTATTGATTTGAGCCCATATACTACCGAGGAGGCAGGTGGATTTGTTGGATGCACAATAGGTCTGTATGCTTCTTCAAACGGTAAAGAAAGCAATAATTATTGTGACTTCTCATACTTCAATGTAGAAGGAGTATAAGCATTAAAATTAAATATTATTATAATCTACCACTTGGTTGCGGCCGTGTTTTTTAGCGTAGTATAGCGCCTTATCTGCACGGTCAAGACATGAGTGGTAGTTTTCTTCTGGCTTGTATTTGCTGTATCCGATTGAAATAGTAAGTGGGCAGACAGAATTCTCGCCAGAGGCAATATCCCCTCGAATTTCCTCTGTCAATCGGGCTACTCGATCAGCGTCACAATCAACTAGGAGTAGGACGAATTCTTCGCCACCCCAGCGGATAACGTAATCTTGGCTCTGGACGTGAGTCTCCAGACGGCTACCTACGTATTTGAGGATGATATCACCAGCCTCATGGCCATAATTATCATTGACTTTCTTGAAATAGTCGATGTCTAACATGGCTATGTAGATACTTTCGTCAGTGTAGAATTTATGATTTTCAGGGTCCACAATCTCATTGATTTTAAATCTGTTGTAGACTCCAGTTAGCTCGTCTGTTATTGAATTCAGTTCAAGAGATTTTTTAATGAGATAGTGGTCTGCATAAGTATTCTCTAAAATAATCTGCAGTAGAATAACACCAATATAAATTGGTATTGCAAGAGTTAGCATCATATCCAGATGCTCATAGTGGTTAAATAGATTAGATACGAGAATGTTTACAAAGAGAAATCCGTGAATAACAGTGTGATACATAACTGGCATAGCAAGTCCAATAGTAAGGAATGCGAAATGCATAATGATAAATCCTTCACGGACGAAGTCCCGATTTTCAAGATGATAAACAGACCAGATTGTAGCCCACATAGCTGCATGTGGAATTAGATAGTACAGAAGTACGCCGGCTTTGTATGACTTAACTTTGGGATATAGCAATAAAAATATAGCCAGTGGTACAAGAACGGATAACCTAGGGATTAATGTCTCCCATGAGAATCTTCCGTATAGCTGGCAATCAGTAAAAAAGTAGGAAATCTCACTAAAGGCAATAATAACTGCGCAATAGGCACCTACTACTTTGTAATAATCAAATTTTGATTGGTAAAAATCTAGTAATTCTTCTTTGGCAATTTTCTTTGTAATCATAGTACATACATTATAACCTCTGAACATCTGCTCAACAATGTATAACTTATTAATATTTTAAGATTTTTTTGTGTTCTTCATAAATAATTCTTATTATCATTTCACAACATTCTTAAAGTCTTTTGTTTTTCTTCACCTTACATTCACTTTGCCCATTTAATCTTTATAAATCAATTGAAAAGGAGGAAGCCATGGGGCAAATACGAAAAGTATTCAATAGATATGAGAAGAAATATCTCGTAGATGAAAAGACTTATTCTTTGCTAAAAAAAGAGTTGGATGTCTATATGAATGAAGATGAATATGGACTCCATACCATAAGAAACATATACTACGATACCCCAAATGATCAACTAATTAGGACTTCAATAGAAGGGCCTAAATATAAAGAAAAGTTTCGGGTGCGTTGTTATGGTAAACCTAGCTATGACAGTATGTGTTTTCTTGAGATTAAGAAAAAGTATAAAGGGCTTGTTAATAAGAGAAGGGTAGCCATACCTATGGAAGAGGCTGAAAGATATTTGATAGAGGGTAAGTTACCATCTAACCACAATCAGATATTCAAAGAAATAGATTATTTCTTTAGTCATTATCCTCTAGAGCCTAAACGATACATTGCCTATGATAGGTTGGCTATGTATGGAAAGGAAGACGGGGAATTTAGAGTGACTTTTGATATTAACATCAGAAGCAGGGACTTTAATTTGACATTATACAGCGATGAGGAAAATCAGTATTTGTTAGAACCGGGAATGAGACTTATGGAAGTGAAAATATCAGATTCAATGCCACTTTGGTTTGCAAGACTTTTGTCTATATACAAGATTTATCCTACATCATTTTCAAAATACGGAAATTTTTACAAAAGAAGTTTAAAAGAAGCATAAAGAGTTATGGAGGTTTATTTTAATGGAATCGATTTTATCAACTTTGGTGTCAACTAGCACATCGACTATTACAACAACAGAAGCTTTATTTTATGGAATGGGGGCTGCTGTTTTAGGTTTTATTATTTCACTTACATATATAAAAACAGGAACTGCATCAAAGAATTTTGCAAGAACACTTATAATTTTGCCGTTTCTAGTCTGTATGGTAATGCTTGCTGTTAACGGCAATTTCGGAACTAGTCTAGCGGTTGTGGGAGCATTTTCACTTGTTAGATTTAGATCTCTTCAAGGAAACTCTAGAGATATAGGTTTTATATTTTTTGCAATGACCATTGGAATCATTTGTGCAGTTGGCCAGATGTCTCTAGCCCTAATTGTAACAGCAATTATTTGTGTAATTCATTTTGTTTTAAATTGGGTAGGTTATGGTGATAAAGAAGCAGGAGAAAAAGATTTGCGAGTGACCATCCCTGAAAACCTAGACTATAGCGATATTTTTGATGATCTTTTTGAAAAATTTACTTTATTCCATAAGCAGATTGCTGTTAAAACAACAAATATGGGTTCTATGTATGAAATAGATTATAGGATAAAATTAGTAGATGGAGATATTGAAAAGGAATTCCTAGACGAAATTAGAATGAGAAATGGAAATCTTACGGTTGTTTGTGGACGTTGTGATATGAGTGAAGCAGAGGAACTATAATTATGAGAAATAAATTTTTGATAAGTGCCATATGTCTTGTCGTTATAACAGCTGTTGTTGGCTGCGCATCTTTCAGTGAGGGAAAAACTGATATAGTTGCTTCGGAGAATTCCAATGATGATGAACTTACAGTAAAGACTGATTGGAACCAAATGGCATCCATTACTTTTTCAGAAGATGCTTTGACTATAGATGGAAGTGGATGTAGTAATGAAGATGGGATTATATATATTACAGAAGGTGGTGCCTACACACTGCAAGGTACATCAAGCAGTTCTTCAGTAGTTGTAAACACTGATGAAAACGTAAAACTTATATTAAATGGTGTGGATTTACAAAGTGTAGATGGGCCTGTAATATATGGTGCTCAGGTGAAAAATCTATATATAGAATTGGCAGATGGTTCAATTAATACCTTGACTGATTCTAATGAGTACGCCACTGATTCTTCCACAGGTGAGGAGATTGGTAAAGGCGTTATTTCCTGTGAGGATGACATTATCATCATAGGGGAGGGAACACTTAATATTAATGGGAATCATAAGCATGGTATTTCTTCTGATGATAAGTTATATGTAGAATCAGGTAATATTAATGTAGTTACTGAGGGGACAGACGGGTTTAGTGCAAATGATTTGATATGTATTGATGGTGGCACTATTGTCATAGAGGCAGTTAGTGATGTTATGGAAAGTGATGGTGTTTTACAGATAAATGGCGGTGAACTTACAGCAAAGAGCAATGATGAGGGCTTAGAAGCTAAGGACAGCATTTATATCAATGGTGGAATAATTGATATCTCTGTTTTAGATGACGGATTGAATGCTACTAATTATATTGAAATAAATGACGGAGATTTAAGTATTACTTGTGAAACTGGTGATGGTATTGACTGTAATGGTGGTGTAGATGGTTGCATTACAATAAACGGTGGAAATATTTATGTTCAAGGCGGAAAGGAACCTGAAGGTGGTATTGATGCTGATAATTCTAGTGTAATTATAAATGGTGGCGAAGTGATTGCTATTGGAGCAGTTAACAGTCCTATTTCAGAAGAAAGTGGGCAGGTTTCTATAGTGTACGGCAGTTTTGACGCCGACCAGTCAATAACAATAACAGATGAGAATGGAAATCAGGTTTTCGAATATACCCCAGCTATATCAGGTTCAACTATGATTATTTCATCAAATACATTTGAGATAGGAAAGACTTATAAGATTATTTCTGGTGATAATGAAATATCTGTTACAGCAGAAACTACCGTGGTGGAAGCAGGCGGCTCAGCCCAAGGTATGGGTGGTCATGATGGCCCTGGTGGACAATTACAAAAGCCAGATGGAGATTTACCTTTCGTAGACATGCCAGATGATTTTGCCCCAGGGCAGATGAATCCTGAACAGAGGCCACAGGGGCCTATTGATGATATGGAAAATCAATATAAGGACAACTAATAATTGGGCCTTGAGACTTGAAAAAATTTAATTTTGGTATAGAATTATTTAGGACTGCAAATAGCAGTCCTAATTCTTGTATACAATAATATTTATGAGAGGAAATATAAATGAGTAAAGTAAGAACACGTTTTGCACCATCGCCAACTGGTCGTATGCATGTAGGTAATCTTCGTACAGCTCTTTATGCTTTTTTAGTTGCTAAGCATGAGGGAGGAGATTTCCTTCTTAGAATTGAGGATACAGACCAGGAGAGACAGGTAGAGGGTGCTGTGGAGATTATCTATAGAACACTTGCTGCTACTGGCCTTGTTCATGACGAGGGTCCAGACAAGGACAAGGGTGTAGGCCCATATGTACAGTCTGAGCGTCAGGCACAGGGAATCTACCTTGAGTATGCTAAGAAGCTTATTGAAAAGGGGGAGGCATACTATTGTTTTTGTGATGATGAGCGCCTCGCAGAGTGTAAGCAGGTTATCGGTGACAAGGAAATTCATATTTATGACAAGCACTGCCTTAACCTTTCAAAGGAAGAGGTAGAGGCTAATCTTGCTGCTGGGAAGCCTTATGTTATCAGACAGAACAATCCACGTACTGGCACAACTACATTTGTAGATGAGCTTTACGGAGAGATTACAGTTGATAACTCAGAGCTTGATGATATGATTCTTATCAAGTCTGATGGATATCCAACATACAATTTCGCCAATGTAGTAGATGATCACCTTATGGGAATTACTCATGTTGTTCGTGGTAATGAGTACATTTCTTCTTCACCAAAGTACAATCGTCTTTACGAGGCATTTGGTTGGGAAGTTCCAAAATACATTCACTGCCCACTTATTACAAATGAGGAGCATCAGAAGCTTTCTAAGCGTTCAGGACATTCTTCATACGAGGATTTAATTGAGCAGGGATTTTTAACAGAGGCAGTTGTTAACTTCGTAGCCCTCCTTGGTTGGTCTCCAGAGAATGACAATGAGATTTTCTCATTAGATGAGCTTATTAAGGAATTTGATTATCATCGTATTTCAAAGTCACCTGCAGTATTTGATATTACAAAGCTTAAGTGGATGAACGGCGAGTACATGAAGGCTATGGACTTTGACAAGTTCTATGAGATGGCTGAGCCATACCTTAAGGAATATATCAAGGGCGACTACGATCTTAAAAAGATTGCAAAGATGGTACAGACTCGTATTGAGATTTTCCCAGACATCAAGGATCATGTTGATTTCTTTGATGCAGTACCAGAGTATGACAGCTCAATGTATACTCACAAGAAGATGAAGACTAATGAGGAATCATCACTTGCAGTTCTTAAGGAGCTGCTCCCAGTTCTTGAGGCTCAGGATGATTACTCTAATGATGCTTTATATGCACTTCTTTCTGGATTTGCTACAGAGCATGAATATAAAAATGGATACGTACTCTGGCCAGTTCGTACAGCTGTATCTGGTAAGCAGATGACACCTGGTGGAGCTACAGAGCTTATGGAGATTCTTGGTAAGGAAGAATCTATCAAGCGTATCAAGGCGGCAATAGAAAAATTATCATAAATATAGGGTTGGGGAACCCAGAATACATATAGGCGAGTTAGGAGGATTATGGACTTTAATGACTCGCAAATTATGGCAATCAGCCACAAGGAAGGGCCATGCCTAGTGGTGGCAGGACCTGGCAGTGGTAAGACTGCTGTTATCACACATCGTGTTAATGAATTGATTAATTCTGGAATCCCTGGCAGTGAAATCTTAGTTATTACGTTTACTAAGGCTGCGGCCATTGAAATGAAGGAACGTTTCAACAGGTTATCTGGAAATAATCAGGTGACCTTTGGGACGTTCCATTCTTTATTTTGGGGGATTTTGCAAAGGGAGTTAGGATACAAAAGTAAGGATATAGTCATGGGCTCCATGAGGTTTCAGATACTGGTGGAGGCCATAAGAATGGCAGGACTAGACCATACCGATTTATCAATTGTCAATTCTATATCTAATGAGGTATCTACCTACAGAAATAAGGGGGAAAACAAAGCTACATTCATACCAGAGACTATTGATAGAGAGGATTTCTTTAAGGTATATTCATCATTTAAAGCTTTAAAACAAAAGTATAAGGTGGTTGATTTTGATGATATGTTAAGTATCGCCTATGAGCTTTTTATTAATAAGCCAGAAGTGCTAAATAAATGGCAAAATAGATTTTCATATTTTCTTGTGGATGAAATGCAGGATATGAATAATCTGCAATTTGACCTTATGAAGATGCTATCAGAGAGGACAAAAAATATTTTTTGTGTGGGGGATGATGACCAGTCTATTTATGGATTTAGAGGGGCTAATCCTAAAATCATGAGTGATTTTGTAAGTAATTACTTGGATTGTAAGCGAATCATTTTAAATTACAACTATAGGAATCCTTCTAATGTTGTAAAGGATGCTTTGTGCCTAATTGATAAAAATGATACTCGTTTTAAAAAGGATATTATATCTATAAGTGAAGAGGGGGTAATTGTTGCCAAGCAGCTGACAGATGAGGTTAGGGAGGCTGATTATATTTACGAAACAATCAAATCAAGTATAGCCGGTGGAATACCGCTTGATGAGATTGCAGTTCTTTACAGGAATCACATTGATGCCAAATATCTCATTAACAGACTTATGTCAGAAGGGATTCCAATCTACTTAAAAGAGGCTACTACAAATTTCTATTCTCATTTTGTTATTGAGGATATTGAGGCTTATTTTCAAATTTCTATTGGTAATTCTACAAGGGCAAGACTTCTTAGGATTATTAATAGGCCTAATCGTTTTATACATAGAGCTTCATTGGAAAAGGCAAGTAAAGTAGAGGATATATTATATTTTTATAAGGACAATTACAGTGCATATCAGAGGGTTCTCGCTCTCAATTCAGACATTCTTTTGATTTCTAGAATGTCCCCTTATGCTGCAATTAATTACATTAGAAATGTAATGGGGTATGATAACTTTCTAAAGGAAGAGGCAGTAAAAAACGGTGCTTCATTTGAAGAGTATTTTGATGTTATAAACTTTCTCTTAGAAATAATAAAAGATTGTAAGAATATAAAGCAGGCCATCGATAAGCTTAATGTTCTTAGATATAAGGTAGATTATGAAAATAAGAACAAGCAGGTTGATAAAGCAGGAAAAGTAGGGCTTTATACCCTCCATTCCAGCAAGGGATTAGAGTTTGATACAGTATTTATTATGGGGGTAAATGAGGGCGTAATTCCCACTAATAGAGCTGATACAGATGAAGCTATAGAAGGGGAGAGAAGACTGTTTTATGTAGGTATAACACGTACAAAAAGAGCTCTTTATCTTACATATACAAATAAAAAGAATCGGGAAAAGTCCCGATTCTTAAGTGAAATGTCTATTGATTAATCCTCAATTTCCTCTTCTAAAATTTCATCAAATTTCTTAGAAACAGCCTCATATTCCTCATCTGAAAGAATATTCTCCAGTGATGGAGCCCCTGTCTCGTCCTCGAAATATCTGTAGATATATACTTCGCCTTCTGCATTTGGCTCGCCCTTATCATCAAGAGGAATAAGTACGATGTAGTCCTGATCGTTAACTTCAAATATAGTAATAATTTCACATGTAACTTCAGAACCATCATCTAAATTAAGAGTAACGACTACATCGTCATCTTCATTATCAATAGGAAAAACCTGATTTTCGTCCATTTTATACTCCTTCAATTAATATATTATTTGTTTAAGGCATGCCCTTATGATATAATTCATTAGGTTTTATGTCTAGTATTTTAGAGAATTTATATATATAAATACACTTATTTTTGGAAGTGGGGACTGAAATGAAGGTAAACAAGGGAGATTTTGGTGAATACGGGCCTAGAGTAAGCGGTAAAGACTCGGTTATCTTTACTTTTACTGTTGAGCCATCAGCCAAGACTGTAGGGATTATATTATTCGATAAAAAGAATAAAAAGCAGCTTTTTGATGTTGAATTATCCAGAGATTATTCTGTGGGTAGAGTTTATTCTGCTGAGATTTCAGGAATTAATCCAGATGAGATTTGTTACCTTCTTAAGGAAGATAAGAGGACATATGTCGATAGTTATGCTACCTCTGTTGTTGGACGAGATAATTGGAGCGATGTAGATAACAGAAAGAAGTCTAAATTTGCCGTTTATTCAGGCATTTCCCATATTGAAAAGCCATGGAAGGATGAGGCAGTTGATATAGCTCCATCGGACATGGTTTTATACAAGCTTCATATGAGAGGATTTACCGCTGGATTTGGTATGTCTGATGCTAAAATAGGCAATTTTAAGGGCTTACTATCAAAGCTTAACTACCTTACCAAGCTTGGAGTCACAAGCGTAGAGATAATGCCTCTTTACGATTTTGAGGAGCTTTTTATTGAAAATAAGGTGCTTATTTCTAAAAGAGGTGAGATGGTGCCTACTCCTGAGTACACCGGTAAGACTAATTACTGGGGTTTTGGTATAGCTAATTATTTTGCACCTAAGGCATCATATTTCGGAGGAGAGACCAATGCTGTAGCAGGTCTTAGAAGCATGATTTCTACCATGCATTCTAAGGGACTTGAGGTGATTATGGAGATGTCATTTGCCCTGGAAGTGACAGATGATTACATCATCGATTGCCTTAATTACTATGTTAAATATTTCCATGTGGATGGTTTTCATATTGTTGGTTGTACAGCACCTATTGAGCGTATTGCTGCAGAGCCATACCTTGCTGATACCAAGATATTCTACGAGTATATTCCAGAGGAGATTTTATGTAAGGAACACGGTAAAAAGCACCTGTTTATTTACAATGATTCCTTTATGAATGTTACACGCCAGATTCAGAATCATATGAATGGCAGCATGGTTCAATTTGCTAATCATATGAGACGCCAGAATCAGTCTTACGGTTTTGTAAATTATATGGCTAATGTTAATGGTTTTTCTCTTTGGGATTCATATTCCTATGGTGAAAAACATAATTTAGACAATGGTGAAGAGAATCGAGACGGCACTAATAATAACTACTCCTTTAACTATGGTATAGAGGGTAAGACCACTAACAAGACTATTAATGCCAATAGATATAGAGAGATGAGAAATGCTTTCACAGCACTTTTCCTTTCACAGAGTGTTCCACTTCTTGTGGCTGCAGATGAGACAGCAGCTACACACCTTGGCAATAATAATCCATATTGTCAGGATAACAAGATGGGTTACACTGTCTTTGCTAAGAACAAAAGCAAAAATGCACTTTCTAGCTTTGTATCACAGCTTATAGAGTTCAGAAAGAACCATAAGTGCATTAGAGGTGAGACACCATTTTTAATGAACGATTATAAGCACTTGGGGCTTCCAGATATGTCATTTCATGGATCAGAGCCATGGATGATGACCATTGGCGAGGAGCAAAAGGCTCTTGGTGTTTTATATAATGGCGCTTATGCCAAGGAAAAAGAAGAAGTTTTTGTTTGCTATAATTTCCACTATGATTCAGTGGATATGGCACTTCCTTTGTTATCACCTGGTAAGCGATGGCGTCTTTGTTTTAATACAGCTGAATATGATGACAAGAGCGATTTTAAGCCAAAGCCTATTAATAATCAGCAATCACTTAGTGTCCCTGGCAACTCTATAAGTGTGCTTGTGGGAATTAAGGTAGAAAAGAAAGAGAAATAGGAGTTTGTTGTTTTGAAGGCTTTACAACATTTTATGACGATAACACGCCACAGACATCAGGTTATGAAACTGTGCTTTGGCGTGGGTTTATATAGACAGGGACTTTTGCATGATTTATCCAAGTATTCATGGACAGAGTTTTCTGTTGGCGCTAAGTACTTTCAGGGGGATAGGAGCCCTAACGATGCCGAGAGGCAGGATAGAGGCGTATCCTATGCTTGGTTGCACCACAAGGGTAGAAACAAGCATCATTTAGAATATTGGGTTGACTATGACCCAACACGTCAGAAATTATTAGCTGGTGCTAAGATGCCGGTAAAATATGTAGTTGAAATGTATTGTGATAGAGTTGCAGCATGCAAAATTTACCACAAGGATGCATATTCTGATAGTTCAGCCCTTGAGTATTTTGATAAGGGCCGTAGCAAGGAGCTTATGCATCCAGAATCAGCTGCACTTCTTAGAGATATGCTGTCTTATTTGGCAGAGCATGGCGAGAAGGCTACAAGTTTATATATTCGCAAAGAGATTTTACATAATAAAAGATAGGTTTTAGGAGATTAATAGTAATGGAAAAGGAAAGAAAAGTATTATATTCAGGTATGCAGGCCACTGGCAAGCTTACACTTGGTAATTATATAGGGGCATTAAAAAACTGGGTTAACCTTCATGAGGATTATGATTGCTTTTTTGGAGTAATGGATTTACATTCTCTTACAGTTCGTCAGAATCCTACAGAGTTTAAGCAAAATGCTAGACGTATCTACACTCAGTATGTAGCTGCAGGTCTTGATCCTAAGAAGAACTGCATTTACTTCCAGTCCCATGTACCAGCTCATGCAGAGCTTGGATGGGTTTTGGATTGCTTTACATATATGGGCGAGCTTAATCGTATGACTCAGTTCAAGGATAAGTCAGCAAAGCATGCGGACAATATTAACGCAGGTCTTTTTACATATCCAGCCCTTATGGCAGCTGATATTTTACTTTATCAGGCTGATTTGGTACCAATTGGTGCAGACCAGAAGCAACACCTTGAAATTTGCCGTGATGTTGCAGAGCGTTTTAACAATATTTACGGTGATGTATTTACAATTCCAGAGGGATTTTTCCCTAAGGCTGGAGCACGTATTATGTCACTTGCAGAGCCTACTAAAAAGATGTCTAAATCAGATGAGAATGTTAATGCAACAATTTATCTTATCGATGACAGAGATACTATCATTCGTAAGTTTAAGAAGGCTGTTACTGATTCTGAGGCAGAGGTTCGCTACGATATTGAGAACAAGCCAGGTGTATCAAATCTTATGGAGATTTATGGCGTTGTAACAGACAAGACTATGGATGAGGTTGCAAGAGAGTTTGAAGGCAAGGGCTATGGCGATTTCAAGCTTGCAGTTGGTGAGGCTGTTGCTGATATGCTTGATCCATTCCATGCTAGATGTGCTGAGCTTGAAAAGGATAAGACATTTATCAATGAGTGTATAAAGGAAAATTCAGAGAAGGCTGCTTATTTTGCTAACAAGACACTTCGCAAGGTTCATAAGAAGCTTGGTCTTGTAGAGAGAATTAGATAATTTAGTATTTACATAAAAGACAAGAGTATGATAATATGCTCTTGTCTTTTTTCTATTATACATTCAATTTTTATCCCAAGGAGATTAATTGTATAGCATTATAAATACCGCTACCGTTTTCGGTATCGATTCGAAGCTTATATCTGTGGAAGCAGATATATCTGAAGGTATGCCTATTTTTGAGATGGTAGGATACCTTTCTTCTGAGGTGAAGGAGGCAAAGGAGCGAGTAAGGGCTGCTCTTAAGAATGAGGGCTACACTTTGCCTGTAAAGAGAATCACCATTAATTTATCGCCAGCAAGTATCAAAAAAACAGGAGCAGGATTTGATTTGCCTATTGCTGTGGCCATTCTTTCGGCCATAGGAATCATTAATTGCGAAACCCTAAGTAAGATATGCATGATTGGAGAAATATCCCTAGATGGCAAAATTCAGCCTGTAAATGGCGTCCTTTCCATGGTTACTGCAGCAAAAAAGAAAGATTTTGAAATTGTTATTGTGCCAAAGGCTAATTTACTTGAGGCCAGACTAATTTCTGGGATAACTACCATTGGCGTGTCAAAGCTGTCTGAAGTGATTGAAATTTTAAATGAGGGACAGTTTGAAATGGAAGAATTGCCTTCCTTTGATGAAACATTTCCAATAGAGACAGAATATGATTTTGAAATGATAAATGGGCAGCAGGCCCTAAGGCGAGCTTGTGAGGTGGCTATTTCTGGAATGCATAATATCCTTATGGTAGGACCGCCAGGTGCTGGAAAGTCAATGATGGCAAAGTGTATTCCTTCGATTTTGCCAGCCATGGATATGGAAGAGCAGATGGAGATATCTAAAATATATTCTGTTTCTGGAAAATTTGATGAGAGAAAGGGGCTTATTAAAAATAGACCATTTAGAAATCCCCACCATACAATCTCAGCTCAGGGCCTTGTAGGAGGCGGCCAGTATCCAAAGCCTGGGGAGATTTCTCTTGCCCATAAGGGGATTCTATTTCTTGATGAGCTAACAGAATTTGCAAAGAGCACCATAGAAATCCTAAGACAGCCTATGGAGGATAAGGAAGTTACTATTTCTAGAACTCTTGGAAGCTTTACATATCCTGCTGATTTTGTGTTGGTTGCAGCTATGAATCCCTGCTCCTGTGGCTATTATCCCGACTTGAATAAGTGCCATTGCTCAAGACTTTCTATTCAGCGATATATGTCTAAAATATCTCAGCCTCTCCTTGATAGAATAGATATTTGTGCGGAGGCCCCAACTCTTAATTTTTCCCAGATTACAAGTAGAGGTAAAAATGAAAGCTCTAAAGATATCAGAGAAAGAGTAATGAGATGTCAGCAGCTTCAGCAGGAGAGATACAAGGATTACAGCTTTAAATTTAATAGTCAAATTCCAAATAGCTTAATCAATACATTTTGTAATCTAGGGGACGAAGAAGCCTTTTTTATGGAAGAAATGTATGAAAAATATTCACTTACTGCCAGAACTTATCACAAGGTTCTTAGAGTAGCCAGAACCATTGCAGATATGGATGGCGCCTCAGAAATCAATATATCTCATTTAAGAGAATCCCTTGTGTACAGGGGCTTAGATAAGAAGTTTTGGGAGGTGACTATTTGAGTAATGAATTGGCTTATCAGTACTGGTTTTTGCAAAACGAAGATATAAGCTATGGCAGAAAACAGAAGTTAATAGAGTATTTCTATAATTCCTTCAATATATACACAGCATCTATTAATGAACTGATTGCTTCGGGCCTTATGATGGAAACTGAAGCAAAAAAATTTATAAAAAATAGAAGCGTGTTTGATTTGGAAAAAGAATACGAAAAGTTTTGTCGGTCTCCGTTTTCCTTTATAACTATGGAAGATTTACGCTATCCGGAAAAGCTGGCCAATATATATGATAAACCTTATGGGCTTTTCTATAATGGAAACTTGCCGGATTTTAATCATTGCATTGCCATTGTTGGAGCAAGGCGATGCAGTGCTTATGGTAAAAAGCTTGCATTTGAATTGGGAAACAGACTTGCAAAAGAGGGTTTTACTATCATAAGTGGTATGGCAAGAGGTATTGATACCCATTCTCATAGAGGGGCTATTGAGGCAGAGGGAAAGACAGTAGCCGTACTTGGCAGCGGATGTGATGTGATTTATCCGCCAGAGAATCATTTAATATATGAAGAAATAGTACAAAATGGTGCTGTAATGTCAGAGTATCAAATGGGTTCTGCTCCAATTGCCCAGAACTTTCCTAGACGAAATAGAATAGTATCAGCCCTGTCTGATATTGTGATTGTTATAGAGGCAAGAGAGAAATCTGGTTCCCTGATAACTGCAGACTTAGCATTAGATCAGGGGAAGGATATATACGTGGTGCCTGGCCGAATAGGGGATAGTCTTAGCGAGGGCTGTAATAGATTAATTTCTCAAGGAGCAGGTATCATATACAATGTGGATGCTTTTTTAAATGAGATATTAGAGAGATATGGGATGGATAAAAATAAGAAAATCTTGAAAAATCAAAGAGTAAATATATCCCTTGAGGAGAAAAAGATTCTTTCATTATTTGATTATTATCCTAAGAGTTTAGCAACAATTCTGGAGCAGACAAATATTGATTATTTAAATTTACTGACAGTTGTGTATTCTCTTGAAAAACAAGGCCTTATTGAAGAAGTATTTAAGAATAATTATGTGAAATTCTGTTAAAATTTCGATAAATTGTTACCTCATTAAAAAAAATTCACCTTGAAAATAGAAAATTTATGTTGTATATTGAATACCGATTCTAAATTTCAGTGCTATTCATGCACTGTGAATGATAATAAATTTAAGGAGCATAATATAAATGGCAAAAAATCTTGTTATAGTAGAGTCTCCAGCAAAGGTGCATACAATCAAGAAGTTTTTGGGAAGCAATTATGAAGTTATGGCTTCTCAGGGACATGTCAGGGATATGCCAAAGAGCCAGCTCGGCTTCGATCCAGAAAATGATTTTGAACCTAAATATATAACAATTCGAGGAAAGGGAGAATTGCTTGCAGCACTTCGTAAGGAAGTGAAGAAGGCAGATAAGATTTATCTGGCAACTGATCCCGACCGTGAGGGAGAGGCTATTTCTTGGCATCTTACTCACGCTCTTAATCTTCAAGATAAAAAGGTATATCGTATTACCTTTAATGAAATTACAAAGACTGCTGTTAAGAACTCTCTTAAGAATCCTAGAGAAATCGATATGGATTTGGTAGATGCTCAGCAGGCAAGACGTATGCTTGATAGAATGGTTGGATATAAGATTTCACCACTTCTTTGGGCAAAGGTTAAAAGAGGGCTTTCTGCAGGTCGTGTTCAGTCAGTAGCTCTTAGAATTATCTGCGACAGAGAAAATGAAATCGAGCAGTTCATTCCACAGGAATACTACACACTTGATGTTCTTCTTGATACTGAAGGAGCTAAAAAGCCAATTGTTGCTAAGTACTATGGTGACAAGACTGGCAAAAAGGATATATCAGACAAGGCCTCCCTTGATAAGATAATGGAAGAGCTTAAGGGTGCAGATTTTTCTATTGCTTCTATTAAGAGAGGCACAAGAGAGAAGAAGGCGCCACTTCCATTTACAACATCTACTATGCAACAGGAAGCGTCAAAGGCTTTGAATTTCTCAATTCAAAAGACTATGAGCGTTGCGCAGCAGCTTTATGAAGGTGTATCAGTTAAGGGACATGGTACAATCGGTCTTATTACTTACCTTCGTACAGATTCTACTCGTGTTTCAGATGAGGCTAGAGCAGCAGCTGAAAGCTTTATTACTTCTAATTACGGTGATAACTATCTTTCAGCACCAGTTGCAAGCTCTAAGAAAAATTCTGGCAAGGTTCAGGATGCCCACGAGGCAATTAGACCTGCTAATATTGAGCTTGTTCCATCTGAGATTAAGGACAGTCTTACAAGAGACCAGTACAGACTTTATCAGCTTGTATGGAAGCGTTTTGTGGCCAGCCAGATGGCTAATGCTATTTACGATACTATTTCACTTAATGTACAGGCTAAGGATCAAGTGTTTACAGCAGCTGAATCTGCTATAAAGTTTGATGGCTTTATGATGATTTATGTATCAGCAGATGATGAGGAGGATGCTAAGACACATCCACTTTCAAAGCTTACAGAAGATAGCAAGCTTTCTTTCAATAGTTTTGATGAGAAGCAGCATTTTACTCAGCCACTTCCTCATTTTACTGAGGCATCGCTGGTAAAGACTTTGGAGGAACTTGGAATCGGTAGACCAAGTACATATTCTCCTACAATTACAACACTTATTAAACGTCACTACATTACAAAAGAGGCGAAGAACCTTTTTGTTACAGAACTTGGTGAGGTAGTCAATTCTATTATGGAGGATTCATTCCCTATAATTGTTGATGATAAATTTACAGCAAATCTTGAGTTGCTTTTGGATGGAGTTGAAGAGGGCACAGTTGAATGGAAGTCGGTTGTGAGAAATTTCTATCCAGACCTTGAAAAGGCCGTTAAAGTAGCTGAGGATGAGTTGGCTAAAATTGAGATTCATGATGAAGTTACTGATGTTATCTGCGAGGAATGCGGTCGTAACATGGTAATCAAGTTTGGACCTCATGGTAAGTTTTTGGCATGTCCTGGATTCCCAGAGTGCCGTAATACAAAGCCATTCCTTGAGAAGGTAGGAGTACCTTGTCCTAAGTGTGGAGGCGACGTAGTTATTCGTAAGTCTCAAAAGGGACGCAAGTTCTATGGTTGTGCTAATCATCCAGAATGTGATTTCATCAGCTGGTCTAAACCAACTGTTGAGAAGTGTCCAAAGTGCGGCACATACATGGTTGAAAAGGGCAACAAATTAGTTTGCGCAAATGATGAATGTCGATTTGTTCAAAGTGTAAATAAAGAATAAGATAATTCAAAAATGTTGGAAATGTACACAACAAAAAGAATAGTCTGAATTTTATTGCAATTCACACAAGTCGGTGCTATAATTTGTACAAATTCACTCTAAGAGTGACAGAGGGGAACGCTGTGTATGAGGAGTTTGATACATTCGTATTAGATTTAGGAGGAAATTATTTTCATGAGCGTACAGTTATTAGATAAGACAAGAAAGATTGGAAAGCTTCTTCATAACAACAATTCTTCAAAGGTTGTATTCAATGATATTTGTTCGGTATTAACTGAAATTTTGGATTCTTCAGTTCTTGTTATTTCTAAGAAGGGAAAGGTTCTTGGTCTTTCTCATCTTCCAAATACTACAGAGATTGGTGAGCTTATCGTTGATGAAGTAGGCGGTTTTATTGATCCACTTCTCAATGAGAGATTACTTTCAATTCTTTCTACAAAGGAAAATGTTAACCTTAAGACATTAGGTTTCGAGAAGGGTGATATTGATATGTATTCAGCAATTATCGCTCCTATCGATATCGCAGGCGAGCGCCTTGGTACACTTTTCGTATACAGATACGATAAGCAGTACGATATTGATGACATCATTCTTACAGAGTATGGTACAACAGTAGTTGGCCTTGAGATGATGCGTTCAGTTAACGAGGAGTCAGCTGAGGAGAACAGAAAGCTTCAGGTAGTTAAGAGTGCTATTTCAACACTTTCATACTCAGAGCTTGAGGCTATAATTCATATCTTTGATGAGCTTGATGGCAATGAGGGTGTACTTGTTGCATCAAAGATTGCTGATAGAGTAGGTATTACAAGATCAGTTATCGTTAATGCTCTTCGTAAGTTTGAGTCAGCAGGCGTTATTGAGTCACGTTCATCAGGTATGAAGGGAACTTACATCAAGGTATTAAACGATGTTGTATTTGATGAGCTTGAGGAAATCAAGAAGAATAAATAGTATTTAAAAGAACTTAATATTAAGGATTGTGTGTTATAAAAGGACTTACCGTTGTAAGTCCTTTTTTTATACAATAGTAATTCATCACTTTTTCACATGTTTTTCGTATTATAAAAGAGATTATAAATAGTTATATAATGTAACGGCTTATGACACAAATTCTTGTGTAATCATATTTTAAATTATACTATATGATGTAAAAACTTCTTGTGTTTTCTGACAGATAATTTATAATAAAATTAGTCTAGGAGGATTATTGTATGATTAGTTCAGATGCCTTTGGATATATTAATTTGCTTGATGGTGCAGCTGACGCTAGTTGGCAGCGTGAGACACTTATTATGAATAATATTGCTAACAATGATACACCTGGCTATAAGCGTCAGGATATTGAGTTTGAGAGTGTTTTAAGACGTGAGCTTATTGGCACCCATGAACGCACATTAGACAGGGCAGTAGATGTTCTTGATAATGACGGCAATCATGTTGATGGCATTGAATATACTGATTACGAGTATTTCTCATATCGCTTAGATGGCAATAATGTTGATATGGATACCGAAAATGTTGAATTGGCTTCAGAGCAGATTCGATATAATGCGATTAATACTAGCATTCAAAATGAATTTTCTAGATTCAAATCGGTTTTAAGATAGCTTTTATGTTTTAGGAGGTATTTATATGGGATTATTTCAACCTTTTGATATAGCTGCGTCTGGTATGACAGCACAGCGCTTTAGAATGGATATTATAGCGGAGAATATCGCTAATGTTAGTACCACTAGAACTGAAAATGGTGGTCCTTATAGACGTAAAATTGTTACTTTTGAGGAAAAGCAGCTTAAGTCTGGGGTTCCTTCATTTAGACATATTTTAAAAGACAGCACAGCTGCCTACAATGGCAATGGTGTTAAGGCTACAAAAGTATCAGAGGACATGGAGAATGATTTTATTATGGAATATGATCCTTCTCATCCAGATGCTGATGAGAATGGTTATGTTTCATATCCAAATGTTAACACTGTTACTGAGATGACTAATCTAATTGATGCCAGCCGTTCATACGAGGCCAATACAACAGCTTTTCAGGCTATCAAATCAATGGCAACTACAGGCATATCTATTGGACAGGTTTAATTATTCAAGGAGTATAAATGGACGTTAATTCTATACAGGGCCTATATGGCGCAACACCTGTTACAACAGCAGAGACAAAAGTTGATTCAGACAAGGGATTCCAGAGTATGCTTGACTCTGTTATGGCTCTTTTAGAGGATACTAATTCTGCAATTAAGACAGCTAATAGAGAACAGGTAGCCTTTGCTCTTGGCGAGACTGATAACACCCATGATTTAATGATTGCAGAACAGAAGGCTAATATAGCTTTACAGTACACTGTAGCAGTTAGAGACAAGGTACTTGAGGCATATCAGCAGATTATGCAGATGCAGGTCTAATTCTATTCAAATAATGCGGCTTTACAGGAATATGCAAGTAGGGGTCTGAATAGAAGTATTTTTTAAGTAAATTAGCGAAGTAACAAAATTACTTAATTTTAAGGGAGAAAGTTATGCCGGAACAAATTCAAGCTCTTCTTAACAGAATATTAGAGTGGTGGAGAAAGTTCACAAGAAGGCAGCAGGTTTTAATTGTATCCATATCTGCTGTTGTTATTGTGTCTTTTATTATTTTGGCTGTAATTATCACTAGACCTACAATGGTCAAGCTTATAGATTGCGAAGATGGAGTACAGGCTAATGCGGTCAAGGAACTCCTCACTGAAAATGACATACCTTATGAGACAAGTCAGGATGGATTTACATTCTTCATCAATGAGAAAGACGAGGCAGATGCCAATATTCTTTTAGGCTCTAATTCAATTCCTAGTTCAGGATACTCAATCAATGATGCGGTAGATGGCAGCTTTTCTACAACAGAAGCTGATAAGCAAAAGAAATACAAGCTCTATCTTGAGAGCAAATTCGAAGATACTATTACCAGTCTCAGCATGGTTACTGATGCTGATGTAACACTTAATATCCCGGATGAGGATGGAACGCTTATTTCTCATGCGGAGCCAGGTTATGCAACTGTTGTTGTAGGACTTTCTAATCCTATGACCTCCAATACAGCAGCTGGTATTGCAAAGTACATGTCTGTCAATCTAGGTAATGATGATACAGAAAATATCATGATTATGGACAGAGATGGCAATGTTCTTTTTGCCGGTGGTGACGCTAATTCAGCAGCTGGCAATGCATCTGCTAATCAGGATGTGCGAGACAGAGCTAGAAAAGAGATAGCTGAGCGTGTAGAGAATGTTCTTGATGGAACAAATCTATATGACAATATAACTGTTGGTGTTAATCTTTCTATGAACTTTGATGAGAATAGCTGGATTAACTATGATTATTCTGTAGACGAGGGTCGTACTGAAGGATACCTTGATAGTGAGTCATGGTCTAACTCTGAGTCTACTGGAGGTTCTGGTGGTGTGCCAGGAACAGATACCAATGACGATGACACTACATACGTCATGGAAAATGGTAATGTGACCTCAACTACAACAGAAGAGGGTGAAAAAGACTATCTTCCAGACGAGTTAATTACCACTCACAAGGACGAAATAGGAAAGCAGGTTCTTGAGGATTCGTCTATTTCTGTTACATGTAAGACATTTGCTATTTACAACCAGGACACTATGGAGGCTGATGGTACTTTAGATGAGCTTGGACAGACATTCGATGAGTTTGTAAAGGCTAATTCTGATCCAGTTCAGCTTGAAGTATCAGACGATATTGTTGAGGTAGTAGCTAGAGCTACTGGCTTCCCTGCTTCTAGCGTTAAGGTAGTTTCTTACGAGATTCCTATGTTCCAGTATTCAGAAGGATCGGGACTTGGTCTTACAGATATTTTACAGATTGTTTTGGCGTTGCTTATATTTGCAATGCTTGGATTTGTTGTGTTCCGCAGTCTTCGTACAGAGGAAGAAGAGCCTGTGGAGCAGGAGCTTACAATTGATGATCTTATTGCTTCTACTCAAGAAGAGGAGGAGGAGCTTGAGGATATTGGCTACACGGAGAAATCCGAAGCCCGCATACTAATCGAAAAGTTTGTTGATGAGAAGCCAGAGGCTGTAGCACAACTTTTACGAAATTGGTTAAACGAGGATTGGGGATAATGTATGGCAGCAGAAGAACTTAATGGCGTTCAAAAAGCCGCAATACTTCTAATAGCCTTAGGACCAGAGAAGTCTTCTCAGATTTTTAAGCATCTCAAGGAAGAGGAAATAGAGGAACTTACCCTTGAGATTGCAAATACTAGAAGTATTTCTCCAGCTCTGAAGGAAGAAGTTATAGAAGAATTTTATCAGGTATGTTTGGCTCAGCAGTACATTGCAGAGGGTGGTATCGGATACGCAAAAGAGCTTTTGGAAAAGGCTCTTGGCGACGACAGAGCTCAGGATGTTATTACAAAGCTGACAGCATCACTGCAGGTTCGTCCATTCGAGTTTATTCGAAAGACAGAGCCTTCTCAGGTGTTGAACTTTATTCAGGACGAGCATCCACAGACAATCGCTATGATTTTGTCTTATCTTTCAGCTGGTCAGGCATCTCTTATTATTGGTGCATTGCCTCCTGAAAAGCAGGCTGATGTTGCTAAGCGTATTGCACTTATGGACAGAACTAGTCCAGAAGTCATCAAGGAAGTTGAGAGAGTTCTTGAGAGAAAGCTTTCTTCGCTTATCAATCAGGATTACACTATCGCCGGCGGTGTTGATGCGGTAGTCAATATTCTTAATACAGTAGACCGTGGTACAGAAAAGCGTATCATGGAGTCTTTGGAAATCGAAGAGCCAGAGCTTGCAGAAGAAATCAGAAAGAAGATGTTCGTATTCGAGGATATTCTTCTTCTGGACGACAGAGCTATTCAGCGTGTGCTTAGAGATGTTGATAACTCAGACCTTGGAGTTGCACTTAAGGGAGCTAATGATGAGGTTCAGGCCGCTATCTTCAAGAATTTATCTTCACGTCTTGCAGCTATGATTAAGGAAGACATGGAATTCATGGGACCAGTTCGTATGAAGGATGTTGAAGAAGCTCAGCAGAAGATAGTTGGTATTATCCGAAAGCTTGAGGATTCAGCTGAAATTGTTATTTCTAGAGGAGGCGGAGATGAGCTCATTGTCTAGTAACAATGTCATCTATGGTTTCTTAGTTGCTCCTAATGAGGTTGACGAAGAAGGAAACAATGATGAACTTGTAATTGATTCTAATGATTTAGCAAGAGAACTTATCTTAAAGCAGGAAAAGGCTTACAAGGCTAAGCTTTTAGAAGAGGAGCGTGAGCGTCGTCTTGCAGCTATGCGAGAGGCAGGTGAAGAGGTCCCTGAAGGGATGGATGCTGATGAGTTCCTAGGTCTTGCCGATTCTATAATGCAAAAAGAAGAGCCTGAGAGCTCTATTGAAGCAGAGCAGATTTTGGCAGATGCTAATGCAGAGGCTGAGAGGATTATTGCCGATGCCCATGCACAGGCTGATGAAATTATTAATGCAGCCCAGCTTAATGCTGAGGCCATGAAGAATCTTGCCCGCCAAGACGGCGAAAAGGAAGGCTATAACGAGGGTACCCAGAGGGCAGCCCTTGAGCTTCAAGATGCAAAAAGAGATATGGAGGCTGAAATTCAGCAGATTTCCAATGATTTCATGGAGCGTCAGCTTACCATGGAACATGATATTGTTGAAATGTGCATTCCTGTTTTTGAACATGTCTTTTCTGCCGATTTAACTGGAAGAAAGGATGTTATATATCATTTGCTTGACCATTGTATTATGAAAATTGAGCGCACCGGTCAGATGCAGATAAAAGTTAGTGATGCAAATGCAGAATTTATAAAAAGTAAAAAAGAGGAAATACAGGGCAAAATAGGCGCCGAAGTTGGACTTGATATTATTGCTGATCCTCTTTTAAATGACGGTCAATGTATCATTGAAACAGACGGAGGAATTTTCGATTGTAGCATTGATACTGAACTTGATAATCTGATTAGAGAGATAAAGGCGCTAGCATACAGAGGATAGCGTTAGGAGGAGAATGGACCAGGGTTTATTAATGCAGCTTACTGAGAAGGACTATTTTAAATCTCTCGGCAAGGTTGTAAAAGTTGTTGGACTTACAATTGAATCAGTTGGACCTGAAGCCAAGCTACGTGATTTGTGCGAGATTATTGTTGAAGGCTCAGATCAGCGTATTAAAGCAGAGGTTGTTGGATTTAAAGACAAACGTCTGCTTTTGATGCCTTATGAGAATGTAGAGGGTATTGGTGTAGGCTGTATGGTTGAAAATACCGGCCATCCTCTTGGCATTCCTGTTGGAGACCAGCTTTTAGGTCATTTGGTGGATGGACTTGGTATGCCTTCAGATGTTGATGACCTTACAGAGTTTGAGGAACTGCCAGAATATCCTGCAGAGGCGGATCCACCAGATCCTATGGCACGAGTAATCATCAAGGAGCCACTTTCTCTTGGAGTTAAGGCTGTTGATGGCCTTATTACAGTTGGCAAGGGACAGAGAATTGGTATTTTTGCTGGCTCTGGTGTAGGTAAATCTACTCTTATGGGTATGTTTGCCCGCAACACTAAGGCTCAGATAAATGTTATTGCTCTTATTGGAGAGCGTGGTCGAGAGGTTAGAGAGTTCGTTGAGAACGATTTAGGACCTGAGGGTATGGCTCGTTCTGTAGTTGTGTGTGCCACATCTGACAAGCCAGCTCTTATTAGAAAAAAGGCCGCTCTTACGGCTACAGCTATTGCTGAATACTTTAGAGATCAGGGCAAAGATGTTCTTTTGATGATGGACTCACTTACTCGATTTTCTATGGCTCAAAGAGAGATTGGTCTTGCTTCTGGAGAACCTCCCGTTACAAGAGGTTATCCACCATCAGTTTATTCTGAGATGCCTCGTCTTTTAGAGAGAGCAGGTAATGCTGCAGTAGGTTCTATTACAGGACTTTATACTGTACTTGTTGATGGTGATGACTTTAATGAGCCTATCACTGATACAGCTCGTTCTATTTTGGACGGACATATTGTTTTAAATAGAAAATTGGCCCAGAAGAATCATTATCCTGCTATTGATGTATTGCAGTCTATTTCCAGAGTTATGTCAGCTGTTGCAACACCTGAGCATAAATCAATTGCTGGAAAGCTAAAAAATGTTCTTGCAACATATCAGGAAGCAGAGGATTTGATTAATATTGGTGCATACAAGAATGGCTCTAACAAGTCTATCGATTATGCAATTCAAAAAATCGATGCAGTTAATGATTTTCTATTACAGAGTACAGCTGATAAATTCGAGTATGATGAGATTTTGGAGCAGATGGCTGCAATCTTTCAGGAGTGAGGGATAATTTATGGCAAAGTTTGTCTACAGAATGCAAAATATACTTGATCTAAAGCAGAAGCTGGAAGAGCAGGAAAAGGCTAATTTTGGCCTTGCTGTAGCCAGATACAATGAGGAACAGCAAAAGCTTAGAGATATTATGCTTCGTCAAGCTGGATATGAAAAACATCTAAAGGACATTTCTATAGGCGATATTGACATCAAAGAAATTAGGTCATGTAAATCTGCAATTGCAGCTATGAAGGTGGCTCTTAGAAGTCAGCTAATTGAGGTGTCTAAGGCTCAAAAGGCCATGGAGAATGCTAGAAGAAAGTTAAATGCAGTTATGATGGAGAGAAAAATGCATGAGAAACTTAGAGAGCATGCATTTGAAGAATTTTTAGACGAGATTGATAGGGAAGAAAGTAAGATAACTGATGAGCTTGTTAGTTACACTTACTTTAACAATTCAAGTGAGGATGATTAGTTATGGCAGATGTAACAGAGATGCAGGAAAACGAAGCTGCTGAAGTAGATCCAAAAGCTGCTAAGAAGGCGGCTAAGGAAGCAAAAAAAGCTGCTAAAAAGGCTAAAAAAGAAGCTAAGAAAAATGGCGAAGAATACGAAGAAGATGATGAATCCCTAGGTATAGGTGGTCGTCTAATAATGGGAGTTGTTGTGCTCCTTATTATTTTGATTTGGCTTGTTATTTTTGGCTTTCTTGTAAAGATGGATGTGGGCGGATTTGGATCAACCGTCCTGTTTCCTGTGCTTAAAGATGTGCCTTACGTTAACCGTATTTTACCTGGTATTGAGGAGTACATTCCACAGGAAGAAGATGCCTACGCTCAGTACACTACAGTAGAGGAAGCGGTGGATAGAATTAAGGAGCTTGAGGTGGAAATTGAAGAGTTGAAAGCCTCAGGTAATGCCAACAGCGATTATATTGCTGAACTGGAAGCTGCATCTGCAGAATTAGCAGAGTATAAAGCAAACGAAGCATCTTTTGAAGAAACTAAAGAAAAATTTTACGAAGAGGTTGTTTTTTCTGATAATGCACCCGATATAAACGTATATAAGACTTACTATGAGTCTATTGAGCCTGAAAATGCCGAAGCAATATATAAGCAAGTGGTTTCTCAGTTGCAAAAAGACGAGGAAATTCAGGATTATATTAAGGCCTACTCAAGTATGAAGCCTAAAAATGCAGCTGCCATATTTGATACTATGACAGATGATTTTGACTTGGTATGTGAGATTTTACAGGGAATGGACGCTAGTACTAGAGCAGATATCCTAGCTGCAATGAACGCGGAAAATGCAGCAATCATCACTAAGATGATGGAACCATAGCTCCTAGTCTTATATTGAAGCTTGAAAATAGAATAGGTGAAAGGAGGAAAGCATGACAAGTAGCAATGTTTCGAACTTGCTGATTCAAGTAAGTCAGATTGACATGTCAGCTGTCAGCGACAAGATGACAGTGTCAAAGGCCAAAGGCTTATTCGAAGATACGCTTAAGAACGTTGCTGATTCTGGAAATCCAGTTGATATCAAACAGGCTGAACCTACTAAGTCTAAGTTAGAAGAAAAGCCTTTTGAGTCAGGCACCATTGCTAAGACGGCTGCTGATAAACCTGAAAAGGATCAGAAAACTGACTCTTCACAAGTTGTTGAGAAAGTTGAAGCAGTAGCCGAGGAAATCAAGGATGTCATCAAAGATGAACTCGACATCACTGATGAAGAACTTGAAAAGGCTATGGAAACACTTGGGCTTACCATTTTGGATTTATTTAATCCACAGAGTTTAGCTCAGCTTGTGACAGAAATTACTGGAGAAACAGATTCAGTTGCACTTTTGATGAACGATAGCTTTAAAACTATTCTTGATGATGTGTCAAAACTTACAAATCAGCTATTTGATGATTTGAAGATTTCTTTTGAAGAGATTAAGGAAATAGTACTTCCAGAACTTGAAGGAAAGAATCCACAAATCACAGAAGAAGTTGTTACAGTCGATTTACCTACAGAAGATTCAGAAAAACTGGATGTTGTTACTGATGAAAATCAGAACATTAAGCCAGTTGAACCACAGGCTGTTGTTGCAGAACAAATAAAGCCTATGGAAAATGAGGAGATAAATCCTCAACAGAATATCCAGAGTGATATAAAAAATCCAGTGGAGATGAAATCTCAGGTAGACGACAATAATAATTCTTCAAAACAAGAATTTGATTTCTCAAAAAATGCTAAAACTGCTGATGATACTTTTAAAGTAACTCATGAAGCATCAAAAGCACATGAGGGTGTGGTATTTGGTCAACAAGAAGCTCCAATTGAATTTTCAGTTGAACAGGAAGTAGTTACTCTACCTACTGGCGAGACTGTAAGAGCAGAGAGTATTGTTAATCAACTTGTAGAACAGGCAAAAGTATTAACAGATGCAGAATCTACAACAATGGAGATGACACTTAATCCAGAGGGACTAGGTAAAATCTTTATGGAAGTCACACAAAAGGGTGATGTAATCACAGCAAGGATTTTCACTGAAAACGATGCAGTTAAGCAGGCTCTTGAAAATCAAATGGCGACTCTTAGAACAGAACTCAATCAGAATTCAACTAAGGTAACTTCAATCGAAGTATCCGTTGGAGCTCACGAGTTTGAAAGAAATCTTGAGCAGAATGCAAGAGATGAAAGCGGACGTGAGGAGCAGATGAACAAGCAGTCTTCAAAGAGAAATAGCCGAATTAACCTCAATTCATTAGATGAACTTTCAGGAATCATGTCTGAAGAAGATATGTTGATTGCTCAGATGATGAGGGAAAATGGAAATACACTTGATTTCCAAGCATAGAAGTAAGGAGGAGATTAATGGCAGAATCATTAATTGGAAGTGTAGTTAACGGTGCTTATAAAAAGACCGCAGCTTCTCAAGAGGCTACAAAATCCAATACTAACATTTCCACTTCTAAAACCGCCGAAACAAAAGATGGCGGATATACAGAAGAGATGTTTATGAAGCTTTTGGTAGCAGAAATGCAGTACCAAGATCCACTTGAGCCAACAGACAATAGTCAGTATGTAGCTCAGCTAGCATCATTCACTCAAATCGAAGCCATCCAGGCAGTACAGGCTGATATGAAAAATATCCAGGGTAACAGCATGGTAGGCAAGATGGTAGCTCTTGTAGATGATGACAATGTTGAGATTCACGGCAGAGTTGACTATGTAAGAACTGACGATGATGGCCAATTATTAGCTTCAGTAAACAACAAGGAATATCCTGTTGAGAAGATTAAATCCATTATGGATGAAACTTATTACAATGCAGTACTTGTTGCAGATACAATTCTCGCTGATATTGCAAAGCTTCCTACAGCAGAACTTCTCACACTTGGTGATGAAGAAAATGTGACAAAGGTAGCTACAATGATTAATTCGCTAGACTCATATACAAGAGGCTTCCTCGGAGAGGATGTTACAAAGTATATGCAATCATTGATTGATAAAATAGCAGAATTAAAGAAGATTAAAGAGAAGGCTGATGCGGAAGTAAAACAAAACACTACACCAAAGACAGAAGAGACTAATTCTTCCACAGAAACAGCAGAAAATTCTGGTGCTGCAGCAACAACACAGACTACAGAAAGTTCAGATACAACAGAAGAACCTGAAACAACAGAAACCTCTCCAGTACAAGGAGTAGACGAGGGTTAGGAGGAAGACATGAGTAATATAAAAATAAATCCAAACTTTACCTCCATTGAACAAGTTGCAGGTACTTACCTGAACCCAACCTCAGCGTCAAAGCCACAGGGCACTTTAAATGGTGCATCCTTTGAAGAAATCTTCAAGCAAAAGATAGAAGCTGGCTCAGAGCTTAAGTTTTCTAAGCACGCCTCACAGCGTTTAGATGATAGAAATATTAAGCTTTCAGAAGAGCAGTCACTTAGACTTGAAGAGGGAGTACAGAAGGCTTCGGCAAAGGGAATTACTGATTCACTTGTACTTGTTGATACTTTAGCATTTATTGTTAATGTACCAAATCAGACCGTAGTAACAGCTATGGATCAAACTGAATCAGATGAGAACATTTTTACAAATATTGACGGTGCTGTAATAGTTTAGCTGGACCTTATGGAAGCTAATTGCCGTTGACTGACAGATACGGCAGTACAGTACTGAAGATGCTATATCCACGGAGGTCATTCATTATGATGAGATCACTTTTCTCTGGTGTAGCTGGTCTTAAGACTCACCAGACAAAGATGGATGTTATCGGTAATAACATCTCGAACGTTAATACAGTTGCGTTCAAATCATCTTCAACAACTTTTTCTGATATTATGTATCAGACAACTTCACAGGCATCTGGCGCCACAGCTAATCGTGGTGGTACAAATGCTAAGCAGATAGGTCTTGGTGTTACTAATGGAGCTACCAAAATCTCCATTACATCAGCAGGTGCTGCACAGTCTACTGGTGACGCACTTGATATCAGACTTACTGATTCAAATTCAACCAATTTCTTTATCGTTAATAACGGTTCAGAAAACCTGTTTACAAGAGCTGGTTCTTTCTACATCGATGGAAATGGTAACCTTGCTATGACTACAACAGGTTATCTTGTAATGGGCTGGCAGGTTGATCCACAGGATCCTGCAAATGTAATCAAGGATACAGTTACTCCTCTTAGAGTTATGAGACCTGAGAACCTTACATCTGCACCTGAGGCTACTACAAATGCTAACTTTAGCGGTGTTATCGATAAAAACGATAGCCAGTTTAGCTCAAGCAATGGCTATATTCGTTCTTTCACCTTCTATGACAATTTAGGATACTCATATACAGCAAAATTTGCTATTAAGCGAATTCCTGATGAGATTCCTGGAGAATATAACGGTAAGTTTACTGTTGAACTTTCAGCTATCTATGATTCAGAGAATAACGACATTCTTGCTAACTATCTTAGAGATGGTGGCAATTTACAGGACATTTTCGGTGAGAATGTTCAGACAACAAGTGCTTATGAAGCTGTTGCAAATACATATTCATTCTCTCTTGGTGGTTTAAATGAAATCACTATGACTGATTCATCAACAGGTAATACATACAATTACAACAACGCAACACAGACATTTGTTAACAACGCAGATCCTACTGATACACTTACATTATCAGCTGTTTCTGGTATTCCAAATGACAAGACTGTTACAGGTGTTTCGATTACAATTCCTGCAGGTCAGACATCTACAAATATTTTGAATATTACTACACAGACAATCGGTTATGAGCTTAGCTTTGATACAAGTGAAGGTTTCCTTAACTATGCAGGTGTTGCAGGTAATAAAAATCTTATGTTAAATACAGCATTACTTGGACCAAACAAGGCTGATGCTGCTTTATCAAACATTGATATTGATTTTTCTAAGATGCTTAACTACGACAATGGTGGCACATCTACATGTGTTGCTAACCGTGGCGTTCAGGATGGCTCTTCAATGAGAGGCGAAGGTAAGAAGCTTGGTACAATGACAGGCCTTTCAGTTCAGAACAGTGGTAAGATCTACGGTTCTTACAGCAATGGTAATACAGTTCTTTTAGGACAGATTGCAGTGGCACAGTTTGCTAATGCATCAGGTCTTGAGGAAATGGGAGATAACTGCTATCAGACAACACTTAACTCTGGTGAGTTTGATGGTATTGGTATCGAAGTTTCGGCTGATGGTTCTTCAATGAACACAGGTCAGCTTGAAATGTCCAATGTAGACCTTTCTGGAGAGTTTACAGACATGATTACCACACAGCGTGGTTTCCAGGCTAACTCTCGTATAATCACTGTTTCAGATACAATGCTTGAGGAGTTGATTAATCTTAAGAGATAATTGTTAATTTATAATTAAAATGACCCGTAGTTAATAATCCATTAATCCCTGTAACTATCAGGTTCTATGTACTTTCTGGTAGACTTTTTAGTTGGACTTTAAAGACTAGGACCTGATGGTTAACGGGGAATAATCATTGGATTATTAACGACACGGGTTTTTTTAGTTGTGGTGAAATTTCAAATTATTCCTAAAAATTTTGTGAAGAAACAAGATGTAGTGGTTAGGACATAAAAATTACACAATAAAATGCGACTATTTTGTTTCGAAAAGTAGACAATTATATGCAAATCTAGTAAAATAATCACAAAAGTTATATTGTCTTTTTACTATGTGCATTTATGTAAATTTCTTAAAATATAGGTGGTGATAACTTTGGATCTAGGTTCTTTAATCGGCTTAGTACTCGGTGTTGTAATGGTCATCTTCGGTATCGTATCTTCAGGTGGCGTTGCAGCGATTGCAAACTTCATAGACGTTCCATCAGTCATCATTACAATCGGAGGTTCATTGTCCTCATGTATTGCTTGCAATAAGATGTCAGACTTCACTGCAGGTCTTAAGGGACTGGGTCTTGCAATTAAAGAGCCAGCAGTAGGAAATGCTGCAGATACTATTGGCAATATCATCAATCTCGCTAACATTTCCCGAAAAGAAGGCATACTTGCTCTTGAAGAGGCAGCAAATGGTATAGAAGATGAGTTCCTTAAAAAGGGAGTCAATCTTGTAGTTGATGGTACCGATCCAGAGCTTGTTAGAGCTATTCTAGAAACAGATATGAGCTGTCTTGAGGACAGACACAAGGTCGTTATTGGCTTTTGGCAAAAATGGGGTGAAATGGGTCCTGCCTGGGGTATGATTGGTACTCTGGTTGGACTTGTTAACATGTTAAAGAACCTTTCAGATGCTTCTACAATCGGACCTAACATGGCGGTTGCGTTGCTGACTACACTTTATGGTTCACTTATTGCCAACTGGCTTACAGGTCCTGTTGGTACCAAGCTTGGAGTTAATAACAATCTTGAAATTATGATGAAGAGCATAACCGTTGAGGGCTTACTTTCAATTCAAGCAGGTGAGAACCCACGTGTTATAGAGGAAAAACTCAAATCATTCCTTCCACCTTCTGCTAGAAACACCATTGGTGAAGGCGGCGGAGAAGGAGGAGGTGAGGGCTAATGGCAAAGAAGCAAAAGCAAGAAGAAGCTCCTGCTGGTTCTCCTGCCTGGATGGCCACTTTCTCCGATTTGATGAACTTGCTACTTTGCTTCTTCGTTTTGCTTTTCTCTATGAGTAGTACTGATACAGAGAAGTTTCAGGAAGTAATCGCAAGTATCCAATCAAGTTTTAGTATTTTTTCATCTGGTGGTACCTCAATTGGTGAAGGCCAGATGATTTCATCAGGAATCAGCCAGCTTGAAATGTTTGATGATTATTTCAACAGCGTTCATGATGGCGATGATGAGCAATATGAAAAAGAAGGAGCCTCTGATAACCAGAGCGATGGACAGTTGTCCACCGATGGTGCCACAGAGACTGAGAGTAGTAATATAGGCGAGATTTCCGTAGATGAAGCTATGGAAGCTCTTGAAGAAGCCGGAGCTGCTGAAAGCGAAGGCATGGCAGAGCAAATCGAACAGAAGCTGGTTGAGTATGGACTTCAGGACCAGGTAGAAGTAGATTTTAATGCCAATTATGTAATGATTAGAATCAACGGAGCTTTGCTATTTAATTCTGGTAAGGCTGAGCTTACAGATGAGGCAGTTGTTATTGTTGACAACATTGCTAAGATTCTGGAAGAATACGATTCTAACATCATAGAAATTGAGGGTCATACGGATAATGTTCCAATGTCCTCAGGTACATACGAGAACAATGATGTGCTTTCTATGTACAGAGCACTTAATGTTGCAGAGAGAATTAGACAGGATACTAATCTCAATCCAGCATACATTAAATCAGCTGGACGAGGAGAGTATGTTCCAATTGCAGATAACAGCACAAAAGAAGGACGCGCTAGAAACCGAAGGGTAGAAATTAAGGTTTATAACTCGTATTCCTCTGATGTAGCAGAAGAATAGAAAGGATTACCTTGGATTATGAAAAAGAATTTGATTACAGTAGTTATATTGGCACTGGTTGTAGTAAATCTTGTTCTTACAGCGGTTCTTACAATTTCTATTGTGCCTGAGACTAAAAAAGCTAATGAGCTTATTACAAAGGTTTGTTCAGCAATTGATTTGGATTTGCAGGCCGGAGATACAGCTGGTTCACTTGCTGTAAATGTAGAAGACCTATTTGATTACGCTGTTAATAGCGGCGAGACAATGACAATTAACTTAAAGAATAGTGGAGATGGCAAGGACCACTACGGAATCCTAGGCATTTCACTTTCTCTTGATACAACAAATGAGGATTATGCAAAATTTGGTTCCGGTGATTTAACTCAGTATGACAACGTTATTAGCGATACAATCAAATCAGTTGTTGCCGGTCATACAGTTGATGAGATGAGAAATAACGAAGAAGGTGTCAAAGAGGAAATCCTTGAGGCACTTCAGACTTTATTTAAGTCTTCAGTTATTGTAAGAGTTAATTTCTCTAGTGCAACATATAATTAAGCACTAAATTTACGGGGCGAATGGTGGTGAGATAGTTTGGGTGATGTCCTTTCTCAAAATGAAATAGATAATTTGCTTAACGCTTTGACTAGTGGTGAGTTGGATGCAGACGAGATCAAGAACACCAAAGAAAAGCCTGTAAAGAATTATGACTTTGCAAGACCGTCAAAGTTCTCCAAGGAGCATTTGCGTACATTGGAGATAATTTTTGAGCACTATGGAAGACTTTTGGCTACCAACTTGCCTATCTTCCTTAGAAAAAATATACAGGTCGAGGTAATGAACTCTGAGGCTGTTACCTATATGGAGTTTTCAAACTCTCTTTCTAATCCTGTATTACTTGGTATTGTAGATTTTTCTCCATTGGAGACTAATATAATCGTTGAGATGGCTTCTAATCTTGGCTTTGCAATGGTAGATAGAATGCTTGGCGGTGAGGGCGAGCCTCTTGACAAAATAAGAGATTTCTCAGAGATAGAACTTTTAATCATAGAAAGAGTTATGACATCATGTGTTGAGCTCCTTAGAGAGCCTTGGGCTAACGTACTTGACGTACATCCTAGACTTGAGAGAATAGAGACCAATTCACAGTTTGCGCAGATTATATCTCCTTCAGAGATGATTGCGATTGTAACTGTTAATATTAAAATTGGTGACGTAGAAGGCTTAATGAATGTTTGTCTACCTTTTATTACTTTAGAGCCAGTAATGGACAAATTAAACACAAAGTTCTGGTATAGTAGTCAAAAGGAAAAGACAGGTGTTAGTTATTCAGATGCTGTAGAGACGCTTATTAATAGGGCTAAGATACCTATCAAGGCAGTTCTTGGAAATAGCGTTATTACAGTGGCAGATTTTTCTCAGCTTCAGGTTGGAGACATAGTTAGACTTGATACAAAGGTGGATGAAGAGCTTGATGTATTTGTGGGCGATATTAAGAAATTCTCAGCCCTTCCAGGTGCTTCAGGCAAAGATTACGCAGTTAGAGTGACACAAATCATTAGGGAGGAGCAATAGAATGGGTGATGGTGTATTATCACAAGATGAGATAAATGCACTACTTAGTGGCGGAGTTCCCGATGCGCCAGCCGGTGAACCATCTTCTGGAGGTGGTGGAGAGTTGTCCGATCAAGAGATGGACACTATCGGCGAGGTTGCCAATATCAGCATGGGAAGTGCTGCAACGACATTATTTTCTCTTGTTAATAAAAAAGTAGAGATATCGACACCGGTTGTATCTGAAACAGATTGGGCAGGACTTGCAGCTGGTTACGATAATGCGTGTGTAGTCGTTCGTATCGGCTATACAAAGGGACTTGACGGAAGTAACATCCTGGTTTTGAAAGAGGATGACGTCAAGGTTATTACTGACCTTATGATGGGCGGTGATGGTACTAATATAGATGGTGAGATTTCAGAGCTTCATTTGTCAGCTATTTCAGAGGCTATGAATCAGATGATGGGAGCTTCGGCAACATCACTTTCATCTATGCTTAACAAAATGGTGGATATTTCTCCACCTAGTGCAACGCTTACAGATTTAACAGCAATAGATCCAGGCGAGATAGACCAATTTTTGACACAAAATTTTGTTAGAATAGCTTTCAAGATGGAAATTGGGGACCTGGTTAATAGTGAGATGATGCAGTTGTATCCTATTTCTTTATCAAAAGAAATGTGTTCAGCTGTTCTCAATAATATGGAGACGGATTCTAATTCTACAGTAGATGATGGAGTGGCACCTACGCCAGCACCAGCACCTGCGGCAGCAGCACCGGCTCCGGAACCTGCACCGGCTCCAGCGGCAGGAGCGGCACCACCGCCAATGCCTCAGATGGATCCAAATATGATGCAGGGACAGCCAATGATGGCGCCTCCATACATGTATGCGCCACAACCTACAGTAAATGTGCAACCAGCACAATTTACACCGTTTGGACCAGGTTTTTCTGCACAATTTGCACAGGAAAACATTGACTTAATTCTTGACGTACCTCTCGAAGTTACAGTAGAATTAGGTCGTACCAACAAAACAATCCAAGATATTTTGGATTTTGCTCCAGGTACAATCATCGAGCTTAACAAAATAGCCGGTGAACCAATAGATGTACTTGTTAATGGCAAGTATGTGGCAAAAGGCGAAGTAGTAGTTATCGAAGAGTCTTTTGGTGTACGAATTACAGAAATCATCAAAGAATAATAAATATATTTAAGGAGATGAAGACATGGCAAAAAACATTTTAATTTGTGACGACGCTGCTTTTATGAGAATGATGATTAAGGACATCCTCACAAAGAATGGCTACAATGTTGTAGGAGAAGCAGAAAACGGCAAGATCGCTGTTGATAAGTATGCTGAGCTTTCTCCTGATCTTGTTCTTCTCGACATCACAATGCCTGAGATGGATGGTATCGGCGCATTGAAGGCTATCAAAGAAAAGGATCCTAACGCTTGCGTTATTATGTGTTCTGCAATGGGACAGCAGGCAATGGTTATCGAGGCAATTCAGTCAGGTGCAAAAGACTTTATCGTTAAGCCTTTCCAGGCTGAGAGAGTTCTTGAGGCTGTTAAGAAGGTTATTGGATAATCATGTTGATTCTTTTGTCAGCGGCAGATAGCTTTTTTCAGCTAGTATTCGTGCTGATAGTATTTGTTGGCATACTAGCTTTGACCTACTATGTTACTAAGTGGATAGCAGGTTATCAGAAGACCCAGGGGCTTAATAAGAATCTGGAGATCGTCGAGGCTATCAGAATCACAAATAATAAATATGTCCAGATAGTTAGAGCAGGAGAAGATAGATTCTTTGTTATAGCTATTGGCAAAGAAGAGGTTACTTTGCTTGGTGAGTTGACTGCTTCAGAGCTAAGGATGTTGTCGGAGGAAGAGCAGGCTTCTGCGAATCCTCCTGTAGATTTTAAATCTATTCTGGACAAACTCAAGAAGAAAAGTTAAATTTTGCAGGCTGGATATGTTATGAATAAACTTAAGAAGGTATACGTTGTATGTAGTTTGCTTTTTGCGGCTACTAGCATTTTTTGTGTTATTTTTATGAGCACAATTACTGCAAAAGCTACTGAATACAATACTGATACCCAATTCGATACAGAATATGGTGCGGATAACGAGCATTACGGCGCAACGGAAAATGCGCCTAATGCTTCTGATGAAACCGTTGGAGATGGTGGATTCACATTGCAGTTCGATGGCAATGATGGCAATTTCTCATCTACACTTAGGATGCTTTTAATCCTTACAATTATCGCATTATCCCCATCTATTCTCATAATGCTTACATCCTTTACCAGATGCGTGATAGTGCTTCACTTTGTGCGCGCTGCTATAGGTACTAATACAGCGCCTCCGAATCAGGTTTTGATTGGTTTGGCGTTGTTTTTAACTTTATTTATTATGTCACCTGTTTTGACACAGATTAAGACTGATGCAATTGATCCTTTTGATGCAGGAGAGATTACACAGGAAGAGGCAATTGATGCCGCTATTATGCCTATTCGCGAGTTTATGTATGGACAGACTCAGACCAAAGACCTAAATCTGTTTTGTGACATAGCTGGAGTTACCTATGAGGATTATGATGATGTTGCTTTTACAGTTTTAGTTCCAAGTTTTATTCTTTCGGAGCTTAGAACAGCATTTATCATTGGATTCTTAATTTATATTCCATTTATTGTAATTGATATGGTTGTTGCATCAGTGCTTATGTCAATGGGTATGATGATGCTTCCGCCTACTACCATATCCCTACCATTTAAGATACTCTTGTTTATTTTGGTTGATGGATGGGATTTGGTTATTGGAGGTCTTGTTAAGACCTTCTATTGATGGAGAACTTTAGGATTTAGGAGAGTAAGTTATGACAGAGGGACAGGTACTCGATATTATTAGAGATTCTATTTATACACTTCTTATGGTTTCATTACCATTACTTTTAGTATCTCTTATTATTGGTTTGGCAATTAGTATTTTTCAAACAGTTACATCTATTCAGGAACAAACCCTTACTTTCATTCCTAAGATAGTTGGCGTTTTCACAGCCCTTATGATTTTTGGTCCGTGGATGCTTTCTGTGCTTACGGATTACATCAATAATCTCTGGGCGAATTTCAGTATTTATTTAGGCTAGGATAGATGTTTAGTGTTGATTTTACTTTACAAAATTTTGAATATTATCTTCTGATACTTACACGCATATCCATGTTTGTAGTGGTGGCGCCATTTTTCAATACTAAAAATACGCCTGCTAGAGTTAAGATAGGCTTCTCAGCCATCGTCTCTTTGATGTTGTATTTTGTAGTAGATTTTAGCGCTCTTAATTATTCTACAGTTGTTGGGTATGCTTTTTTAGTTGTAAGAGAGGCTGTGACTGGACTTATTATTGGCTTTTCCACCTATTGCTGTATATTTATTATTCAGCTTGCAGGTCATATGATTGATATGAATATAGGTCTTTCCATGGCCCAGGAATTTGACCCTACTATGGGTTCAGAAGTTTCAGTTACTGGTTTGCTTTACAACCAGTTTATTATGATTCTTCTTATTCTATCAGGAATGCATAGATATATTTTCAGGACGTTGTGTGATGCATTTGAGCTTATTCCTTTAGGAGGGACTATTTTTAGATGGGATTCTCTTTTGAGTTCCACAATTATCTTTATTGCAGATATCTTTGTTATTGCCTTTAGAATTATACTTCCGGTTTTTGCTGTAATTATGATTTTGAATGCCATACTTGGAATAATGGTTAAGGTTGCCCCACAGATTCACATGTTTTCTGTTGGTGCGCAGCTTAAGATTATAGTAGGTTTTATTGTTCTGTTTTTGACAGTATTCCTACTTCCTGATATTGCAAGTTTTATATTTAGAGAAATGAAAAAAATGATGTCACTATTTATACAAGGATTGTACTGATTTGATGCAAAGGGAAAATAATCTACTAATTGCATATAACCTTCAGTTCTTTGCAAAAGATGGGGAGGGTGGTGAGAAGACAGAACAGCCTACCACCAAAAAACTCCAGGATGCCAGAAAAGAAGGTAAGGTGGCAAAAAGTAAGGAAGTTGTTAATGGTTTCTCGCTTTTAGGCTTTTTCATTAGCTTGCGAATTTTTTTAGAATTTGCAGGTGTTAGATTTGAGGAAATTTTTGCGTGGATTTATGCTATAATACCAGATATAGTAGAAATGAATGGAAGTGGCCTGACAATACAAACAATATCTGGGATTTTCCAGGACCTGTTTTTAAAGATGTTTTTGATATTACTTCCATTTTTAGCAATAGGTTTTATGACACATTTTGTGGGCAATCTTGTTCAGGTAGGTTGGAAGCCTACATTGAAGCCACTTCAGCCTAAGCTTAGCAAGTTTAATCCAATTAGCGGATTTAAGAGAATATTCTCTAAGCAGTCACTTGTTAATTTGATTCTTGCTATTGCAAAAGTTTCACTTGTGTTTTACATAGCTTATCTCAATATCAGAGACCAGGCTAACAATCTATTTATTCTTTATGATATCAATCTTAGGTCTGCCCTTAGTTTGATATTTAAAATTATTGTAGATACAGGCATTAAAATTAGCCTTGTATATATTGTTCTTGGATTTGCAGATTATGCTTATCAGCGCTGGAAATTCAAGGATGACATGAAGATGACTAAGCAGGAAGTCAAGGACGAATACAAGAATTCCGAAGGTGATCCTGCCATTAAGGGTAAGCAGAGGCAGAGGATGATGGAGGCCTCCCAGAGGAGAATGATGCAAAATGTTCCTCAAGCGGATGTTGTCATCACGAACCCTACCCACATTGCTGTTGCTATTTTATATGACAACACAAAAGACGAGGCGCCTCGTGTGGTAGCCAAGGGTGAGGATTACCTTGCTAAAAAAATCAAAGACACCGCAAAAGAAAGCGGTGTACCAATAGTAGAAAATAAGCCACTGGCCAGAGCTTTATATGCAACTGTCGATATCGACCAGGTTATTCCACCTGAATTATATCAGGCTGTTGCCGAGATTCTGGCAGTTGTATACACCAATAGAGCTAGCTAGAAATATTTTCGGAAAGGGGGATTAGTATGGATTTAACAGCATCAGTTAAGAAAACAGATGTTGGGATTGCGCTTTATTTACTTGCGGCTGTTACATTCTTTGTAATTCCTATCCCTAATTTCCTTTTGGATATAATGATTGCATTCAATATATCCATTGCACTAATCGTTTTAATGAATGTTCTTTTCGTACAAGAAGTGTTGGACATGTCTTTTTTCCCAACATTACTTCTTTTTACGACTATTTTTAGAATTTCACTTAATGTTTCATCTACAAGACTTATTCTTTCAACAGGCGACCCTGGTAATGTTGTTAAAACATTCGGTAGTTTCGTTGGTGGTAATGATCTTGTTATTGGAGCTATCATTTTCTTAATTTTGATTATCATTCAGTTTATGGTTATCAACAAAGGTTCTGAGCGTGTAGCTGAGGTTTCAGCTCGATTCACCTTGGACGCTATGCCAGGTAAACAGATGGCCATTGATGCTGATTTGAATACAGGGGCTATCGATGATGCGGAGGCCAAAAGACGAAGAGATAAGATTCAAGAGGAATCAGCATTCTTCGGAGCTATGGACGGTGCTACTAAGTACGTAAAGGGAGATGCCACAGCTGGTCTTATCATCACTGTTATCAACCTTGCAGGTGGTACTGTCATGGGTATGTTTAATCAGGGCCTTCCTGCAGCTGATGCGATTCAGCAGTTTGGTATTCTTACAATCGGTGATGGTCTTGTATCTCAGATTCCTTCACTTTTGATTTCACTTTCAACAGGTATTTTGGTTACTAAGGGCTCTAAGGCTGCTGATTTTTCAGGTACACTTATTAAGCAACTTTTTGGTATACCAAAGGTTCTTTATATTGTAGGTGGTACCATGGCTTTCCTTGGCATAGCTACACCTCTTAACCCTGTTCTTTTCATCGCTTTTGGCGGTGCTTTTGTTGTGTCAGGCCTTTCTATTTCCAAGACCATTGGTGAGGAAGAAATAGAGCAGGAGGTTGCTGCAGAAGAGACAGAGGCTGAGGAAATCAGAAAGCCGGAAAATGTTGTTTCTCTTTTACAGGTTGACCCAATCGAGCTGGAATTTGGTTACGGAATTATTCCACTTGCGGATGTTAATCAAGGCGGCGATTTGCTAGATAGAGTCGTAATGATTCGAAGGCAGATAGCCCTTGAACTTGGTACTGTGGTTCCGATTATCAGACTCCGTGATAATATCCAGCTTAATCCTAATCAATACATTATTAAGATTAAGGGAATTCAGGTTACAGAGGGAGAGATTTTGTTTGACCACTATATGGCCATGAATCCAGGCTATGTGGAGGAGGAGATTACAGGTATTCCTACTTTTGAGCCATCCTTCCATTTGCCAGCTATATGGATTACAGAGAGTCAGAGAGAGCGTGCAGAGTCTCTTGGATATACAGTTGTTGATCCACCATCAATTATCGCCACTCATCTGACAGAGATTATTAGAAGCCATATTGCAGAGCTTCTTACAAGACAGGATGTACAGAATCTTATCGACAATCTCAAAGAGACCAATCCTGTTATTGTGGAGGAACTTATTCCAAAGCTTCTTGGTCTTGGCGATGTTCAAAAAGTGTTACAGAACCTTCTTTCAGAGGGTGTTTCTATACGAGATTTGCTTACAATATTTGAAGTGTTGGCAGATCATGCTACAACTACTCACGATACAGACGTATTGACAGAGTATGTTCGACAGGGATTGAAACGTGCTATTTCGGGTAGATATTTTGCTCCTAATGAGACCACTCAGGTTATCACTGTTGATCCTAAGGTAGAACAGGATATTATGGCATCTATTAAGCAGACTGAGCAGGGAGCTTACTTGACTCTTGATCCTGAGCGTATAAAGGCAATTATTGATTCACTTGGTGAGGAGATTAATAAGCTTGAGGAGATGGGACGTACACCTATTGTTGTTACTTCTCCAATTGTCCGAATGTACTTTAAGAGCATGACTCAGGATTACTATAAGGATTTGATTGTAGTTTCATACAATGAAATAGATTCAAATGTAGAATTATCATCAGTAGGAATGGTTACAGGGTGAGAATAAATGACAATTAACAAATACACTGGAAAAACTGAAGAAGAGGCGATGTCAAAGGTTCGCAAGGAACTTGGTAATGCTGCCGTAATTATGAATGTTAAGGTAATTAAGCCAAAAGGATTAGGCGGTCTCTTTAAAAGCAGCACTTACGAAGTGACTGCAGCGGTAGAAGATGATGATGTGAGAAATAATCCATTTGTACCTGAAGAGGTTGCAACTGTTGTAAGCAATTCACAGGAGAAAAATGCTGCTACCATAAGCACATCTGTTGGATTTGATGCAGTGGCAGATGATGCAATCAAGCTAAAGGATGCGTTTTCGGCTGTCAATGAAGTTCTTGAAAAGCAGGAGGATAAATCATCTATGCCAAAGCAGGATTTTGAGCCACTTTCTGACAGTGCGCCTCGTACTAGACTCATTGAGCCTACATACTCTAAGCCTGTTGGAATGAGACCTGTTGTTGCACCAATCGAGGAGCCTACTGTTAAGGAGACGACCCCTTCGGAGCCATCTGTTTCACGAGTTAATATTCATACCCAGACTGCTTCTACACAGCCATCTCAGCCATCTATAGACAATGACAATCATGTTTTTGTTAAGATGCTTTACAATGTGCTTCTTGAGAATGAGGTACAGGAAAAGTATATCAATCAGGTGTTAGAGGATATGGACAAGGTACTTCAGACAAGCCATAGCCTTGATAATTTGCTTTCAAATGTTTACCAGAAAATGGTTTTAAAACTTGGCACACCATCTAAGATTATGATGGGTTCACGTCGTCCAAAAGTAATATTTTTTATTGGTCCTACAGGTGTAGGAAAGACTACAACAATCGCTAAAATTGCCAGCAAATTCAAGGTGGAAGAGGGCAAAAAGGTAGGTCTTATTACTGCAGATACTTACAGAATGGCTGCAGCTAATCAGCTTCAGACCTATGCCAATATTTTAGGCGTTCCACTTAATGTGATTTATTCTGCAGATGAGCTTTTAGACACAGTTAAAAAGCAGACTAGAGAGAATGAAGACTTAGATGTAATCCTTGTGGATACAATTGGTTTTTCTCATAGAAATGAGGAGCAAAAATCCGATACTAATAAATTAATCAGTGCTCTTTCTGATTACTATGACAGTGAGGTTTATCTTGTGCTTTCAGCTACTACAAAATACAAGGACCTTATTGATATAGCTGATGCCTATATGGAGTTTACTGATTTTAATCTTATTTTTACAAAGCTTGATGAGACTAATTGCCTAGGTAACATTTTCAATCTAAAGCTTTACACCAAGGCAAACCTTTCTTACATCACTGTTGGACAAAATGTTCCTGATGATATAGAGATTGTTAATGCCCAGAAGCTGGTTAAACAGTTGTTGGGAGGGAAGTAAATGGATCAGGCAGAAAATCTTCGTAATGTAATAAAGGCGCATAATATTAAAAGCGTTGAGAATACCAAGGTCATTACCATTACATCAGGTAAGGGTGGCGTTGGTAAATCCAACATGGCTGTTAATTTAGCTGTGCAATTTACTCGCATGGGCAAGAAGGTCATTATTTTAGATGCGGATTTTGGTCTTGCCAATGTTGAGGTTATGTTTGGTACTTTGCCTAATTACAATCTTTCAGACGTAATTTTTAAAGGCAAAAGTATTAGAGATATTATAACCGAAGGACCCTTGGGAATAGGCTTTATTTCCGGCGGTTCAGGGGTTGTTGGACTTAATAATTTAAAAAGTGAACAAATTACGTTTTTAGTGCATAATTTAACACTTTTGAACGATTTATGTGATATTCTAATAATTGATACAGGTGCGGGAGTTTCTGACCAGGTAATGGAATTTGTACTTGCTTCTCCAGAAGTATTGCTTATTTCCACACCTGAGCCTAGTTCCCTTACCGATTCTTATTCCCTCATGAAGGCAATGTATAAGAGCGATAGATACATTGAGGGTGGTACTAATGTACACTTGGTAGCCAATAAGGTTACAAGCGAATCTGAGGGTAAAGCTGTTTATTCTAAAATGCTTTCTGTTGTTCAGAAGTTTTTAGGAGGCAAGCTTGACTTTCTAGGTTGTGTTCCTTATGACAGTTATCTAGAAAAGGCTGTTAGAAATCAAAAAGTTGTGTCACTTGAGTATCCGCAATCTAAGGCGGCTAAAAGCTTTGAGAGTCTTGCTTTAAAGCTGCTTCAGAAGGATGATATGACACATTATAAATGGGGTGTTTTACACATTTTTAATACATTATTAAAAGATAGGGCTTAGTTATGGAGATATTAGAGTTAAGGCCTGGCACGCCTATGGAGTTTTCAGTTGCCAGCATTAATGCCAACGGCGAAGCTAACTTGGATGGGGAGAAGAATAATTATATTTCGAGTGTCTTCGGCGTTACCAAAAATGAAGAGATTTTATTTCATATTCCAACTCGAGGGGGGCACACTGTTACAGTGCCAATGAATATTAACTTTGATGTGGTATTCAATACCAGAGCCGGAATGTTTCAACTTTCCGGGGAGATTACAAAGCGAGGAAAGCTTGAAAATTTTCCAATCTATGTCTTTGAACCTAGTACAAAGCTTCAAAAGGTACAAAGAAGAGATTATTACAGATTTAACTGTCTTCTTCCGATAAAAGTATTACCAATACCTGAGGATGTGGCATTACTTCCATCCATGACTCTTGTTGAGGATGATTTGGAAAAATATGGCAATACATATGGTGATCCAGTAGAAGGCAATGTAGTTGACATAAGTGGTGGAGGAGCAAGATTTAAATCTAGACGTGAGGTACAAACTGAGCGATATATGTACTGTTCCTTTGTTTTATCTACTCCAACACTTAATAAAATTATTAATGTCATATCTAGAAAGGTGAAAGTAGAATACGACCAAGAGAATAATGTTTATATTCACAGAATAGAGTTTTTGTTTAAAGAGCCAGACGACAGGGAGATAATAATTAAGTACATTTTTGACGAAGAGCGGCGGTTACGTAAAAAAGAGCAGGGGTAAAGAATGTATAAGATTTTGGTTGTTGATGACTCTGCACTCATGAGAAGGGTTATCTGTGATATTATTAACGCAGATAGTGATTTTCGTGTAGTCGACGTTAGTGCAGACGGCGAAGATGCTTACAACAAAATAAAGAATAATCCGTACGATTTAATCGTGCTGGATATGGTACTTCCTAAGCTCACTGGTTTGGAACTGCTGGAAAGACTTTACAACGAGAAGTTCGCCTTCAACGCTGTTATTGTTAGCTCCATTTTAAAAGAGGATGCCGACAAGACTGTTAAGGCTATGGAGTATGGAGCTCTTGATTTTGTAGTAAAGCCAATTAGGTCCGGTAGTGAAACTAGAGATGTTTTTGGTAGGCAGCTTCTGACATCACTCCATAATGTGTCAAAGTCTAATGCTTTTAGACCAGTAACATCTACAGGAGGCTCATCAAGTAATTCTAAGGCATTTAATGAAAGCAGACAGGCAACTCAGGATCGACTTGAGAGTGTCAAGAACCATCTGGAAAATATCAAATCTGGTTCAGGTAGTGCGCGCACCGCATCAGATATTGAGAAAATGGGTGTTACAAATCAGACACCTCAGGTGGCACCTTCTTCTAAACCAAAACAAGAGCAGGCTCAGGGTACAGGTTCTGTTTCTACCCCAGCCACACCAAGTAAGTCAGTACCTACAGGTTCTGGAGTTAGAACCAAAAAGATTATTGCACTTGCTTGTTCAACAGGAGGACCACAGGCACTACATACTTTTGTGCCTATGCTTCCAGCCAATTTATCAGTACCGCTGGTTTTAGTTCAGCATATGCCAGAGGGATTTACCGGCTCTCTTGCCACAAGATTAGATCAAATATCAGCTGTTCGTGTTAAGGAGGCTGAGGACGGAGAATTCTTTAAGCCAGGCTGGGTATATATCACCCCAGGCGGTAAGCACATGGAAATCTGCGAAGACGGAAGTAAAGCAGCCTACTGTCACTTAGATGACAGTCCACCTGTAAACAGTCTAAAGCCTTGTGCAGATGTAATGTACAGGTCACTTAAAGACTCTAGCTTTGATGAGATTATATGTGTTGTTCTTACAGGAATGGGTGCAGATGGTTCAGAGGGGATTAAATATCTGAACCAATACAAAAAGACTTACGTTATTTCGCAAGAAGCTTCCACATGTGTTGTATATGGAATGCCTAAAGCGGTGGAACAGGGCGGTTTATCTAACGAGGTTGCCCCGCTAACATCTGTAGCAAATTCAATTGTGAAAAGACTTGGAGGGTAAATCATGGATGTAAGTCAATATTTAGATATTTTTATCGATGAGACAAGTGGTCATATTCAGAGCCTTTCTGACAACATTATGGAGTTGGAGAAAGAGCCTGAAAACAAAGATGTTGTTAATGAGATTTTCCGTGCAGCTCACTCACTTAAGGGTATGGCTGGTACAATGGGATTCAAGAGGATGCAGCATCTTACCCACGATATGGAAAACGTTTTCCAGGAAGTTCGTAACGATAATGTAAAGGTTAATTCTGCTCTTATTGATATCCTTTTCAAATGTCTTGATGCCATCGAGGGTTATCTTGAGACAGTTAAGGCTACTTCTAATGAAGGTGAAGAGGAAAATGAAGCTTTAATTAAGCTTTTAAATGACTATTTGTCAGGAGCAGAGGGTGGTGATGCAGCACCGGCAACAGATGCAGATGCAGCACCAGCTGAGGCCGATGCAGCTCCAGCAGAAGCTGCTGATACAGCAGATGGTCCTTTATACAAAAAGATGAATCTTGAGCCAGAGCTTATTGAAAAGCTTAAAGGTGAAAAGCAGCTCTATGGATTCACAATTCATATTAACAAGGAATGTCTCCTTAAGGCAGCTAGAGCTTTCCTTGTATTTAAGGCTGTAGAAGAGTTTGGTCAGATTATGGCATTTGATCCAAGCTCAGCAGATATTGAAGATGAGAACTTCGAGTTTGATTTTTCATTCATTCTTTCTACAGAAGCAGAACTTGCGCCAATTATCGAGTCAGTAAAGGCTGTTTCTGAAATCGAATCAGTTGAAGCTGACAAGGTTACACCTGATATGTACGAGAAAAAGGCTGAAGAGCCAGCTCCTGCACCAGCAGCTGAGGCAGCACCAGCAGCTCCTGCTACTGCAGCACCAGCAGCACCAGCGGCTTCTGCAGCACCTGCAGCGCCAGCAGCTAAGCCAGCAGGCAAGGCAAATACTCCAGCCAATAAGCCAGTTACATCACGTACAATCCGTGTAGATATTGAGAAGCTTGATGCTTTGATGAATCAGGTATCCGAGCTTATTATTGCAAAGAACTCACTTGCATCTCAGAGCAATGGTAATGGCGAGATTGACAGCCAGACATTACATGAGAATATAGAGTACTTAGAGAGAATCACAACTAACCTTCACGAGTCAGTTATGAAGGTTCGAATGGTTCCAATTGAGTCAGTAGTTGCTAAGTTCCCACGTATGATCAGAGACTTAAGCCGTAAGCTTGATAAGCCTATGGACTTAGTTATGACTGGTGAGGATACAGAGCTTGACCGTACTGTTGTAGATCAGTTAGGTGATCCACTTCAGCATTTGCTTAGAAATTCAGCTGATCATGGTATTGAGTCTACTGAAGACAGAAGAGCAGCAGGAAAGCCTGAGACAGGTACTATTTTCCTTAACGCTTTCCAGGAAGGCAACAATGTCATCATCGAAGTTGGTGATGATGGTGGCGGTATCAATACAGAAAAGGTTAAAGAGAAAGCTATTGAAAGAGGTATTGTTACTGCTGAAGAGGCTGAGAACCTTTCACAGAAGGAAATCATTGATTTCTTGTTTATGCCATCATTCTCTATGGCAAAACAGATTACAGATATTTCTGGTCGAGGCGTAGGTCTTGATGTTGTTAAGAGTAATATCGAAGCACTTGGCGGTGATGTAACTGTTAAGTCTACAATGGGTGAAGGCTCTAAGTTCACAGTTAGATTGCCACTTACACTTGCTATTATTCAGGCTCTTATGGTTGAAATTAGAGATGAAAAATACGCAATTGCTCTTGCTTCAATTATGAACATTGAAAATATTCCAAGATCAGACATCAAGTATGTTGAGTCTAAAGAGGTTATCCACCTTAGAGGTCAGGTTATTCCTCTTATTCATCTTGATTCAATCCTTGACTTCGAGCCTAAGGAAGACGAAGATGAGACTATGACAGTTGTTATCTGTAAGAAGGGCGATACCCAGGGAGGTATCATAGTAGACAACCTTATTGGACAGCTTGAAATCGTTATTAAGTCTCTTGGTAAACTTGATAACAACAAGCTTATCAGCGGTGCTACTATCCTTGGTGATGGCGAAATCGCAATGATCCTTGATGTTAATGCGGTTATTTAGTAGGAGGTGAGACCATGTCAGATTTAGCTGTTTATGATGTAGTTGAAAAAGAAAAAAAGCAATACATTGTAGTTAAAATAGGTGGCGAACATTATGGTATCGACATTTCCTATATTGATAACATAGTTCGAATGAGTAAAATTACCAGAGTACCTAAGGCTCCTTCATATTACAGAGGAGTTATCAATCTTCGTGGTGAGGTTGTTCCTGTTATGAGCCTTAGACGCCGAATGGATTTGGATGATGATGAATTTACTGATGCATCGAGAATCATCATTTTAAAACTTGAGACTGGCGGGCTTATGGGCGTTATTGTTGATGAAGTAAAAGAAGTTCTTTCACTTTCTGAAGACGATATCGAGACTCCAACATCTACTCTTAAGAGCAAGAACTCTTTCATAAATGGTGTTGGTACAAACGGTGATGAGTTGATTTCTATTTTCGAGATTAATTCTATTATAGGCGAGTCAGATGCATCTTAAAGGGAGGTAACGATGCTCACACTGAATGAGGTAAATGAGAAATATTTTGATGTCCTCAAAGAGATAGGTAATATTGGCGCTGGCAATGCAACAACTGCCATCGCCAATATGCTTGGCCTTAGGATTGACATGAGTGTTCCTGAGGTTGCATTCCTACCAGTTGAGGAATTAGGATCAGCTATCGGCGCTGAGGATGAGATTATTGTAGGTATCATGCTTGGCGTTGAGGGCGATATTGATGGTTCCATGATGTTTTTGATGGATATGCAATCTGCACATCATATAGTTAACAAGCTTATGATGAGACCAGATGATTATTGTGAACCATTTGATGAAATGGATTTATCTGCAATTAAAGAGATTGGTAATATTATTGCGGGCTCTTATTTGTCTGCTTTATCTGGTTTGACTAATCTTACAATTGTTCCATCTGTACCATTCGTTGCTGTAGATATGGCTGCGGCTATTCTTTCAGTACCAGCTGTTCAGTTTGGTATATTTGGTGACAATGCACTTATGATTAATACTGAGTTTTCAGATGACTTAGGAATTAGAGGTCATTTTATTCTTATGCCAGAAGAAGATTCTTATGCAAAGATACTAACAGCACTGGGTGTACCAATTTAAGGAGAGTGAGAATATGGGGCAGATGATTAAAGTCGGCATGGCTGATCTTAAAATTTGCAAGGCTCCTGACGCACTGACTACAATTGGGTTAGGGTCATGTATAGGAATTGCAATTTATGATTCATCTACTAAGATAAGCGGCTTAGCTCATATAATGCTTCCAGACAGCACATCAATTAGAAATAATTCAAATATTGCAAAGTTTGCTGATACTGGAATACAAAAGCTTTACGATGACATGATAAAGGCTGGTGCCAACAAGGCAAAGATGGTTGCTAAAATTGCTGGGGGCGCCAAAATGTTTGAAATGCCTGGTGCAGCATCATCAGGTATTAATGTTGGCGAGCGAAATGCAGAGGCCAGCAGAGCTAAGTTAAAGCAGCTTGGAATCAGATTAGTTGCCGAGGATTGCGGATTAAATTACGGTCGAACTGTTGAACTTTATAGCGAAACAGGGGAATACTATATAAAAGCAGTTGGCAAAGATGTTAAAATTATTTAGTATAGTGTATATGGAGGCACACGATGATAAATACTAAACCTGTACCTATAATTATTACTTTGGCTGCGGCATTTATATCGTGCGTTATTTCTATAGCACAAAAAGTCGAGTTTTCTGAGTTTGTTAAAAGACTGGCAATAGTAGTTGCTATTTTTCTTGTGATGGGTACCATCATCAAGATGATTTTAGATTATGCCTTTAAGACATTGGAACCTATTACACCAATAGATGAGGATGTTTCAGGCGTTGGCACAACAATAGATGAGGCTGAGATCCAAGAGGGTCAGGAGGAATCATCAGAAGAATCGCAGGAGCCAGACGAAGCCTAGATGACTGGCTATTCTGTGTAACCTAAGGGGGCATAAATGAAGGCAGGTGACAGAGAAAAGCTTTGGGATAAATATAAGGTAAATGCCACTCCAGAGCTTAGAGAACAATTGATTCTTGAATATGCGCCACTTGTAAAGATTGTTGCGGGACGACTTTGCATGTACTTAGGCAACACTGTAGAATACGAAGATCTCTGCAGTTATGGCATTTTTGGACTTATTGATGCTATTGATAAGTTTGATTTAGCAAAGGATGTTAAGTTTGAAACTTATGCCAGCTTGAGAATCAGGGGTTCTATTTTAGACCAAATTAGAAAAATGGATTGGATTCCTCGAACCATTAGACAGCGTCAGCGAATGATTGATGATGCCATTAAAACTGTAGAGGCCAAAACAGGTCATAGTGCTACAGATGAGGAGATAGCAGTTGAGCTTAATATTTCATCTGATGAGTTTTTAAAATGGCAGTCTCAGCTTAATGTTACTAACGTGGTTTCGCTAAATGAGTTTGTTGAAGCTGGCAATGAGCCAGTGATGGAGGCTGAACATAATTCTCATTTTATTCAGCCAGAGGACAATATAGCTAAGCAGGAGCTTTCTGAGAAGTTAAAAGAGGCTCTTGAAAAGCTTACTGAAAAAGAGAAGCAGGTTATTCTTTTATACTATTATGAAGATATGACCTTAAAGGAAATAAGTGCAGCTCTTGAGGTATCAGAATCGAGAGTTTCACAGCTTCACACAAAGGCGTTGACCAAGATGCGAGGCGTCTTAGGCGACTACATGGGTATTCTAATTAAATAAGTTATATGAGACAGTAATTGTGTGCTTTTCTTTCGGGAGGGAATGTTATGTCAATTAGTCCACTTAATTTTAATGGAATGATTCAAAACACCAATGAAGTCAGTCATACTCACTCAGCAGAGGATCAGAAGCCTTTGCTTCAGCAGGAGAATCTTACCCATGAGGTAGATAAGCAGCAGGAGCAACAGGCTAAGCAGGTTAACAATCTATATAAGTCCGAGCAGAGTGAATCTAGATATGACAGAGAAGGTAGTGGTAAAGGCTACCAGGGGAACAAGAATCGCAAACCTACTAATCCAAAAGAGAAAAAGGAAGAGACTGAGATGACAGCAGATGGAAAGATTTTCCAGAAGCCTAGTTCATCATTTGATATGCGAGTGTAAGAGGGAGACTGTAATGACAATACTTGAAATTGTACTCCTAATCATTGGGCTTGGCCTGATAATTGGGAGTTTTTTTGTGTCTGAAAGATTATCTTCTAAGGATAAAGAAAATCTTCAAAAATTAACAAGAGATCAGATTGAGTCTATTATTAAGGATAAAATGGCTGATGCTAATGTAGAGATGGAAGATAAGCTCTCTGCCACAATAGATGAGGCTATTGATGAGCTTGATAGAAGGACTGACAAGGAGACCAATACCAAAATCCTTCAGATTTCTGAGTACTCGGATAATGTCTTAGAGTCTGTAGATAAGTCTCACAAGGAGGTTACTTTCATGTATTCTATGCTTAATGATAAGCAAAAGGATGCAACAGAAATGACTAAAAAGCTCTCTGAATTAGAAGACACTCTTGTTGCTTTGGATTCTGCAGTTTCTAAAAAACTGGATTTGCTTAGGGATAGAGAGTTAGAAATTGAAAATGAAAAACGTGTTTTAGAGGAGCAAAAAGCGGCATTTGAATCTGAAAAGGAAGAAAATCTTTCAAAACAGATTCCATTTAACGAGGCTCTTGCTGAGAAGTTTTCCGAAGAGACTTCAAGTAATGATTCTAAATCAAATGGTAATATGGAAATTCTCACTCTTCATGATGAAGGATTATCTGAGGTTGAGATAGCTAAAAAGCTAGGAAGAGGTCTCGGCGAGGTTAAATTTGTCCTTGGTCTTTATCAGGAGGGGAGATAATGAGACTTAAATATTATATAAGGGGAATTGGTGCGGGAATTCTTCTTGCCACTATTCTTTTAAGTATCAGCTTCTTTTTTGGTGGAGGATACAAAAATAAAGAACTTACTGATGAGGAGATAATCCAAAGAGCTGAAAAGCTTGGTATGGTTATGGAAGAAAAGGAATCCAAAGAAGGGGATGAAGAGCAATCAGAGGAATCCTCTGAAAATGAGGAGGCTGAATCTGTGGATGAATCCTTATCTGAAGAGAATCAAAAGCCCGAAGAAGAGATGACTATTGATGAATTTGTTGATGAAGCAGAAGCTAGTAACGCTGCTGAAACAAAAGAAGATTCCACTGTTTCTTATCAGGCTTTCACTGTTAAAGGTGGCCAATCATCAGAGACGATTGCAAATAATTTATACAAACAGGGACTAGTGGATAGCGCATCATCATTTAATGAATACTTAGGTGAATTGGGTGTTGATAATCGCATACAGTCAGGTACTTTTTATGTGCAGGTTGGCAGCTCCTATGATGATATAGTGGCGTTGCTTGTAAATAAAGAGGCCAGAACAACAACTCCCCCTGAAAATTAGTTGCATTTATTTGATTTTTATGATAAATTTTAAGGGCTGTTTAAAATTATACACGCATAAGGACTGATTATGGTTCCCAACCTACTGTAGGCAGGGTGTTAGTCAGGTTGAATTATGCGGAAGAAACAAACCAGGAGGTATTAAAATGAGTGTTATTTCAATGAAGCAGTTACTTGAGGCAGGTGTTCATTTTGGACATCAGACACGTAGATGGAACCCTAAGATGGCTCCTTACATCTACACAGAGCGTAATGGTATCCACATTATCGACCTTCAGAAGTCTGTAGGTATGGTAGACGATGCTTATGACGTTATCTTCGATATCGCACAGCAGGGTGGTACAATTCTTTTTGTTGGTACAAAGAAGCAGGCTCAGGACGCTATCGCATCTGAGGCAGAGCGTTGCGGTATGTACTATGTAAACGAGAGATGGCTCGGTGGTATGCTTACAAACTTTAAGACAGTTCAGACAAGAATTGCACGTCTTAAGGAAATCGAGAAGATGGAGGCAGACGGTACATTCGATCTTCTTCCAAAGAAGGAAGTTACTCAGCTCAAGAAGGAGCAGGAGAAGCTTACAAAGGTTCTCGGTGGTATTAAGGAGATGAATCGTATTCCAGATGCTATCTTCATCATCGATCCTAAGAAGGAGCACATCTGTGTTCAGGAAGCACACGCACTTGGTATTCCACTTGTAGGTGTTTGCGATACTAACTGTGATCCAGATGAGCTTGATTACGTTATCCCAGGTAACGACGATGCTATCCGTGCAGTAAAGCTTATCGTTGCAAAGATGGCAGACGCTGTTATCGAGGCAAAGCAGGGTGAAATGAACGAAGTTGCTGAGGAGTCAGCAGCAGCTGATACAGAAGAGGAGGCATAATTATGGCAGCTATTACAGCAGCAATGGTAAAGGACCTTCGCGAGCAGTCTGGCGCAGGTATGATGGATTGTAAGAAGGCACTCGCAGAGTGCGATGGTGATATGGATGCAGCTTTCGAGCTCCTTCGTAAGAACGGTGCAGCTAAGGCTGAGAAGAAGGCATCTCGTATCGCAGCAGAGGGTATCTGCAAAGTTGTAGTTGAAGGCAATACAGCAGTTGTTCTTGAGGTTAACTCAGAGACTGATTTCGTTGCTAAGAACGAGAAGTTCCAGACATATGTCGAGAAGGTTGCTAAGCAGATTCTTAACTCAAATGTTACTACTATTGATGAGCTCCTTGCTGAGAAGTGGGCTGAGGATTCATCAAAGACAGTTAACGATGTACACGTAGAGATGGTTGCTACAATCGGTGAGAAGCTTTCTCTTAGAAGATTCGAGAAGGTTACTACAGATGGTTTCGTAGTATCATACACACACGGTGGTGGACGTATTGGCGTTATCGTTGATATGGCTGGCGCTGAGTCAGATGCAGCTAAGGAAGCAGCTACAAATCTTGCTATGCAGATTGCAGCTCTTAATCCTAAGTATGTATCACGTGCTGAAGTTTCAGCTGAGTACATTGCTCATGAGAAGGAAATCCTTCTTGCTCAGATTATGAACGATCCTAAGGAGTCACAGAAGCCTGAGAAGGTTATCAATGGCATGATCGAAGGTCGTGTATCTAAGGAGCTTAAGGAAATCTGCCTTCTTGATCAGGTATATGTTAAGGCTGAGGACGGTAAGCAGACAGTTGCTAAGTACTTAGAGCAGGTTTCTAAGGAGACAGGTTCTGAGCTTACAGTTAAGAGATTTGTTCGCTTTGAGACTGGTGAAGGTCTTGAGAAGAAGAACGAAGACTTCGCAGCTGAAGTTGCAGCTCAGATGAATGCATAGAATCATATTTTCAAGGCTATGCCGAAGAAAATGTGATTCAGAGGAGCTCTTGCCGAAGGCAATTTCAAATGAGCTCCGAGACCTTTTAATAAAGTAATTTAGAGGGACTACATTTTGTGTAGTCCTTCTTTTTTTATGCTTTATCTTGTGAAAGTAATGTGATAAAATTAAAGAGAATTTTCAGTAGGGGAGGAACTAGTTTGGAAGGTTCAAATTTGGGGCTCGAGAGGCAACGCGCCAAACGCAAGCGTGTCGCTCGAATGAAAAAGATGATTGTTACTACAATCATTGCGTTCATGTTAATCACTTTATGCGTTTTGACTTTTTTATGTATCGAGGTAATCTCGCTACAGAGACAGGTAGATGTTCTTTCTGCAAAGGTTAATGGGGTAACCGATGTATATACAGAAGCTGCCATGTCTGATGAAGCTATCGAGGATAGCGTTTATGTTGTGGATAGTTCAGAGAACTTTGCAGAGGTAGGGGATATTCCTATGGTTTATCTGACTTTTGATGATGGGCCTAGTGAGAATACTGAGCGGATTCTTGACATTCTAGACGACTACAATATAAAAGCCACTTTCTTTGTTAACGGAAAAGAGGATGAGGATTCCTTAAATACCTATCGGCGTATAGTAGATGATGGTCATTCTATTGGCATGCATGGTTATATTCATGATTATGGTACCTTGTATGCTACAACAGATAGTTTTTCTGCTGATTATGACAAGATTCATCAATTGATACTAGATGCTACAGGTGTTGATACTCATTTATATAGATTTCCGGGCGGCTCAAGCAATACATTTCACACCACCCCAATGAGTGATTTGATTGGTGTGTTAAATGAAAAAGGTGCTGTATATTATGATTGGAATGTACAGGCCGGAGATGCCACTAGATTAGCATTCACAGAGGATGACCTTATTGATAATGTAATGAATGATGTGGTACAATACAAGACGTCTGTGGTATTGCTTCACGAGAAGGATGTTACAGTGGAGAGCTTACCTAGACTGATAGAATCATTACAGCAAGCGGGAGTGATGATTCTACCAATCACTGATGAGACATACGTTATACATCACGTTAACGTAAAATAATTGTTATGGAGGAATTGTAATGGGATTTTTTAAGGATTTCAAGGAGGATTTTAACGACGCGGTTAACGAGCTTGTTCCAGGTGAGGGCGCTGCTTCTGAGGAAGTCATGGTTAATACCCTTGATGGTGATATTGACGTTGAGTCAGAGCTTAACAAGTTAGATGGTCTTCTTGAACAAGTATCTAAGAAAGTTGATCAGCCAGCTGACGCACCAGCGGCTCCAGTTGAGGAGACAAAAGAGGAGAAGAAGTCATTCTTTTCTGATAAAAAAGAAAAAGTGGAGGCACCAAAGACTATGGATGTTATGGGAAATGTAGGGGAAACAAGAAGCGCAGCTTCTGATGAGAACGCAATTATCACTGGCGGTATGAAAGTTACAGGTAATGTTGAATCTGTTGGATCTATCGAGGTTCAGGGTGAGATTAATGGTGACGTTACATGTAATGGCAAGCTTACTGTTACTGGTAAGGTAAATGGTAATTCTTCATCAGCTGAGTTCTTTGCAGATGCTGCAAAGATCGAGGGTGAGGTAGTTACAACAGGTACAGCTAAGGTAGGCGTTGGTTCTGTTATCATTGGTAATATTACAGCTTCTTCAGCAGTTATCGCTGGCGCTGTTAAGGGTGATATCGATGTTAATGGTCCAGTTGTTGTTGATACTTCAGCTGTTGTTATGGGTAATATTAAGTCTCGTTCAGTACAGATTAACAATGGTGCTGTTATCGAAGGCTTCTGCTCACAGAGCTACTCAGATGTAGACGTAAATAGCGTATTTGCAGTCTAGTCTGAAATAAAAATTTTTCGAGGTATTTCATGAAGAGAGTATTACTTAAGCTTAGCGGAGAGGCACTTTCGGGGGATAAGGGCTTTGGATTTGATGAGGAGACATGTTTGATGGTTGCTCGTCAGGTTAAGAAGCTTGTTGATGACGGAGTTCAGGTTGGCGTTGTTATTGGCGGCGGCAATTTCTGGAGAGGTCGTTCATCAGAAAATATCGACAGAACTAAGGCAGATCAGATTGGCATGCTTGCCACTGTTATGAACTGTATCTATGTTTCTGAGATATTTAGAACAGTTGGTATGATGACTTCTGTTCTTACTCCATTTGAGTGCGGCAACTGCTCAAAGCTTTATTCTAAGGATAGAGCCAATAAGTACTTTGCGAGGGGCATGGTTGTTTTCTTCGCAGGTGGTACAGGACATCCTTATTTCTCAACAGATACTGCTACAGTACTTCGTGCAGTTGAAATCGAGGCTGATGTTATTTTACTTGCTAAGTCAATTGATGGTGTATACGATAGTGACCCAGCAAAGAATCCTAACGCTAAGCGTTATGATGAGATTAGCATCCAGGAGGTTCTCGATAAGAAGCTTCAGGTAGTAGATCTTACAGCATCTATTATTGCATTGGAGCAGAAGATGCCTATGTATGTATTCTCATTAAACGAAGAGGATTCAATTGTTAAGGCTATCACAGGAAAATTCAATGGTACAATTGTTACCGTATAAGGAGGACTAATGGATAATATACTTTCAGTTTTCGAAGAGAAAATGACTAAGAGTTATAACAATCTCGAAAGTGAGTTTACAACAATCAGAGCAGGAAGAGCTAACCCACATATCTTAGATAAGATTACTGTTGATTACTATGGAGCACCAACTCCACTTCAGCAGGTAGCTAATATTTCTGTTCCAGAGCCACGTTTGATTCAGATTCAGCCTTGGGAAGCTTCTTTGGTTAAGGAAATCGAGAAGGCTATTAATATGTCTGATATAGGAATTAATCCTACAAATGATGGCAAGCTTATTCGCCTTGTATTCCCTGAGCTCACAGAGGAGCGTCGTAAGGAAATCGCTAAGGAAGTTAAGAAGCATGGCGAAGATGCTAAGGTTGCAATCAGAAATATCCGTAGAGACGCTATTGATACATTAAAGAAGCATTCCAAGGATGAGGGCGTTTCTGAGGATGAGATTAAGGACCTTGAAGATAAGTGCCAGAAGATGACTGATAAGTTCATCGCAGAGGTCGACAAAGCTGTAGAGGCTAAGACAAAAGAAATCATGACTGTTTAACAGATAATAAATGACACTAATTTAAGGGGCACGAAAGTGCCCTTTTTTATACTTTTGAATTTGGAGGCAATATGAACGTTCCAGAACATATAGCTATTATACTTGACGGAAATGGCAGATGGGCTAAGGCTAAAGGAATGCCACGTACTTACGGTCATACAGTAGGTGCTAAAAATGTGGAGACCATTTGTAGAGCTGCCCATGATTTAGGCGTTAAATACGTTACCATGTATGCTTTTTCCACTGAAAATTGGTCACGACCAGCTGATGAGGTTAAGGCCCTTATGAAGCTGTTAGGAGAATATATTAAGACTTGTATGAGGACAGCAAAGAAAGACAACCTTAGGGTTAGATTTATTGGTGATCTTTCTAAGCTTGATGACAAGCTAAAGGCCAGCATTGATGAACTTACAGAGTATTCATCTCAGTTTACAGGTCTTACACTTACTATCGCTATTAATTATGGTAGTAGAGATGAGATGACTAGAGCAATCAGAAATGTAGCTTCAGATGTTAAGGCAGGAGAGATTCAGCCTGATGATATTTCAGAGGAGTTATTCTCTAGTTATTTGGATACTAAAGATATTCCAGACCCTGATTTTATGATTCGTACATCAGGAGAGCAGAGATTATCTAATTATTTGTTGTGGCAACTTGCTTATGCGGAGTTTTATTTTACACCAGTGGCTTGGCCAGACTTTACTCCTGATGAGCTGAAAAAGGCAATTGAGGAATACGATAAAAGAAATCGACGTTTTGGAGGTATTTAAAATCAATGTTTGTTACAAGACTTATTAGCGGTATCGTGCTAGTAGCACTTGCATTACTATTTATTATCACTGGAGGAGATTTGCTCCTTGGAGTGATGCTTGTTCTTTCACTTATTGGAATGTTTGAGCTTTACAGAATATTTGATGTTGAGAAAAAGCTTCCTGGTATTTTAGGGTATTTGGCAGCTATAGCTTATTATCTTGATCTTAGATTTAAGTTCACTGGTGATAATATGGTTATTATGCTTGCTTTCCTTATTCTACTTCTTGCAGTGTTTGTGTTTAGCTATCCTAAGTTCCATAGCCATCAGGTTATGGCTGTGTTCTTTGGATTATTCTACGTAGGCGTTATGCTTTCATTTTTGTATCAGACAAGAATGCTTCCAAAGGGACAGTTTATTGTATGGCTTATTTTCCTTTGCTCTTGGGGATGTGATACTTGCGCATACTGTGTAGGCGTACTATTCGGAAAGCACAAGATGTCACCTATTTTATCACCTAAGAAATCAGTAGAGGGTGCAATAGGTGGTGTTGTAGGAGCATGCTTACTTACAGCTATTTACTGTGCAGTTATATCTAATGTATTTAATGTAGACGATTTTGCAATCCTTCCACTTGTTTGCATCTCAGCTGTAGGCGCTCTTATTTCAATGGTAGGAGATTTGGCTGCATCAGCAATCAAGCGTAATTTCGAGATTAAGGATTACGGCAAGCTTATTCCTGGACACGGCGGTGTTCTTGATAGATTTGATAGTATTATTATCACAGCGCCAATTATCTATTTCTTGGCTAATTATTTTTACGTATAATTATTTTAGACTTTAGTTTTATATAGACTAAAGTCTATTTAGAATTTATTTTTAGGAGTTTTAAAATGGCACAGAAGATTGCTATTTTAGGGTCTACTGGTTCCATAGGAACTCAGACTCTTGATATTGTTTCACAGAATCCTGATGACTTGCAGGTAGTTGCAATGTCATGCGGTTCTAATATTGATTTATTTGAAAAGCAGATCAGAAAGTACAAGCCAAGCCTTGTTTCAGTTGGAAATGAGAAGCTTGCTTCAGATTTAAAAACTAGACTTTCTGACATGGATATTGATATTCGCTACGGCATGGATGGACTTATTGCAGTAGCTACTGCTGAGGAGGCAGATACTGTAGTTACAGCTGTTGTTGGTATGATTGGAGTTCAGCCTACTATAGCAGCCATTAATGCTAAAAAGACAATTGCTCTTGCCAATAAGGAGACACTTGTTACAGCAGGTCATATTATTATGCCTCTTGCTAAGGAAAAGGGCGTATCTATCTTACCTGTAGATAGTGAGCATAGTGCTATTTTTCAGTCACTTAATGGAGAGAGACATAATCAGATTTCAAAGATTCTTCTTACAGCATCAGGTGGCCCTTTTAGAGGTAAGACACTTGATGATTTGGAGAATGTTACACTTGCTGATGCTCTTAAGCATCCTAACTGGTCTATGGGAGCTAAAATCACAATTGATTCAGCTACCATGATTAATAAGGGTCTTGAGGTTATGGAGGCTAAGTGGCTTTTTGGAGTTAACCTTAATCAGGTTGAGGTTGTGGTTCATCCACAGAGTATATTACATTCTGCAGTTGAGTTTATGGATGGAGCTGTTATTGGACAGATGGGTACTCCTGATATGAGATTGCCTATTTTATACGCACTGTTTTATCCAAATCGTAAGACACTTTATGCAGAGCCTCTTGATTTGTTCAAGGTAGGCACCCTTACTTTTGAGAAGCCTGATATGGAGACATTCTACGGACTTTCTCTTGCTTATGATGCAATGGATGCAGGTGGTAATGTTCCTACAGTTTTCAATGCAGCTAATGAAAATGCAGTTGCCAAGTTTTTAGATAATAAAATAAAGTTTTTAGAGATTCCAGAGATTGTTTCTGAGGCTATGATTAATGTGGACTTTATTCCAAATCCTACCATTGAACAGGTATTAGAGACAGAGCAGATGACGTATGACTTTATTGAGGGTAGGTGGTAGTTATGAAAATAGTTATTGCTATTTTGATTTTTAGCTTTATTATAATTTTTCACGAGCTAGGACATTTTCTTTTTGCTAAGAAATTTGATGTAAAGGTTAATGAGTTTACACTTGGTCTTGGACCAACTCTTTTATCATGGGGTAAGGGAGAGACTAAGTACTGTTTAAAGGCTCTTCCATTTGGTGGCTCTTGTGTCATGGAGGGAGAGGACCAGGAAAGTGATAGCGATAGAGCTTTCAGTAAAAAGCCTCTGTGGCAGAGATTCTTAATTGTATTTGGTGGTCCATTATTTAATTTTATTTTGGCGTATATCCTTGCGGTGATTTTAATTGCTGTAGCTGGAGTTAATAAGCCGATTGTTACTTCTGTTTCAGAGGGGCTTCCTGCAGAGGCTGCTGGAATAGAGGCAGGAGATGAGATTGTTTCTTTAAACGGATACAATATTCATTTTTATGAGGAGATTTCTATCTATAATTTCCTTCATTCATCTGGAGATGATATTACAGTTGAATATAAGCGAGATGGCAAGACTTATTCAACCACTTTAACTCCTTTCTATAATGAGGAGGAGGGCAGATATTTACTAGGCGTTAATAGGATGTCAGGACGTGACAAAATCACTAATCCTATCTCTATGGCTGCCTATGGTGGATATGAGATTAAATACCAGATATACATGACGGTTCAGAGTCTTAGAATGCTTTTCACTAATGAGATATCTGTAAAGGAAGTATCCGGTCCCGTAGGAGTGGTTTCGGCTATTTCTGACGTATATGATTCATCTATTTTAGATGGAGTGAAATACGTTATTCTAAACATGATGAACATAGCTATATTGTTGTCAGCCAACCTTGGAGTGATGAATCTCATTCCATTTCCAGCACTAGATGGAGGCAGACTTTTCATCTACATTATAGAGGCTGTTCGTCGCAAGAGAATGAAGCCAGAGATTGAAAATGGTATTAATCTTGTGGGCTTTGCTCTTTTAATGCTTTTGATGATCGTGGTTATGTACAACGATATTGCCAAAATTTTTTAGAGGTAAATCATGAATACAAAAGAAGTTAAAATTGGAAATAGAGTAATCGGTGGAGGTAATCCTATTCTTATCCAGTCTATGTGTAATACAAAGACTCAGGATGTGGATGCGACAGTTACTCAGATATTAGAGCTTGAAAAGGCAGGTTGCGACATTATTCGTGTTGCAGTTCCTGATATGGAAGCTGCTAAGGCTCTTTCAGAGATTAAAAAGCAGATTCATATTCCACTTGTTGCAGATATTCATTTTGATTATAGACTTGCCATTGCGGCAATTGAAAACGGTGCTGATAAAATTCGTATTAATCCTGGTAACATAGGTAGCATTGATAGAATCAAGGCTGTTGTAGAGGCTGCTAAGGCTAAAAACATCCCTATTAGAGTTGGTGTTAACTCTGGCTCCTTAGAGAAGGATTTAGTTAAAAAATACGGTGGTGTTACAGCAGAAGGTCTTGTGGAATCAGCTCTTGATAAAGTTAAAATTATCGAGGATTTAGGCTATGACAATCTGGTTATCAGTATTAAATCATCTGATGTTATGATGTGCGTTAAGGCTCATGAGCTTATTGCAGACAAGACTGAGCATCCACTTCATGTAGGTATTACTGAAGCTGGTACTGTCACTGCTGGTAATATTAAAAGTGCCTGTGGTCTTGCAATGATTTTATCTCAGGGTATTGGAGACACTATTAGAGTATCTCTTACAGGTGCACCTATTGAGGAGATTAAATCAGCAAAGCTTATTTTACGTACACTTGGACTTCGTAAAGGCGGTATTGAGGTTGTATCTTGCCCAACATGTGGTCGTACTCAGATAGACCTTATTGGACTTGCTAACAAGGTAGAGAACATGGTTGAGGAATTCTCAGACCTTAATATCAAGGTAGCTGTTATGGGCTGCGTTGTTAATGGCCCTGGAGAGGCTAAGGAAGCAGACTTAGGAGTTGCTGGTGGTATTGGAGAGGGCCTTCTCATTAAGCACGGCGAGATAGTTAAAAAGCTCCCAGAAGACCAGTTGCTCGATGCCCTTAGAGCAGAGCTTCTGGCATGGCCACGCTAAGTTCGTGGTGGCAGAAAAGCCGTATCTGAAAAGAATACTATTCTTGATGTAAAAATTATTATTTATCTACAAAATTTAAGTGAGGCAGTAGTCTGCAAGCTCTTAGGTTTCCAATCCGAAACGTGTAGTTGAGGATGGAAACTCTAAGGCTTGTAGGCGTAACTGCCGGACTTCAACCTGGAGAATGATTTATGGACCAAATGGGATTCTTTGAAGTTTTCCCTAATATGAATACGGAGAGTGACTTAAGCACAGCTCTTAGTGATGCCACAATCACTAAGGTAAGTACAGGACGCTCAAAAGACGATATTCGTATATACGTTACTTTCAATACATTGATTCCAAAGCGCAGAATCTGGCATTTGGAAAAGTCTATTAAAAAACAGTTTTTCCCAAACAACGGAGTTACAATTCGTATTTTCGAAGATTTTGACTTGTCTAGTCAGTACACTCCATCCAATTTATTAAGTTCATATAACGATAGTATTTTAGAGGAGCTAGAGGAGAAAAGTGCTCTTCTTTTTAACATATATAAAAAGGCTGATCTGGATTTTCCAGAGAATGGCCATTTGACTGTTACTATTGAGGATACTTTGATTGGCAAGGAGAAGGAGCAGGAGCTTCACGATATGCTTTATGCTATTTTAAATAGCCGTTGCCACCTTAATATGCCAATCGATTTTGAATATAAGGCACCTAAAAAGAGCAAGTACCTTGAGAATGCTCAGATGGAAATCGAAAACAGGATTGCAGCTATCAATGCTCGTACAGCAGGAGCAGGTCAGCAATCCGCCTCAGAAGAAAAGGAAGAAAAGCCAGCTAAATCAGAGGGCAAGAAATCCAATGAGGAGCCTAAATCAGAGGAGCCTGAGAAGAAATTCGTTAAGCCGCTTACTAAATCTGATGACCCAGATATTATCATGGGTAATGAGATAGTTGAAAATGCAACTCCTATGGAGGAGATTACAGGTGAGTTACTTGGACCAATAGTTATTCGTGGTCAGCTTACAGCTCTTGAGTTTAGGGAGACTAAAAAAGGCGGCTATTTTGGTACTGGTTCCATGACTGATTTTACAGATTCTATTTCTGTTAAGTTTTGGTTTTCTGATTTGGAACAGGGCAAGGAATTCGAATCTAAATTTAAGGTAGGCGGATTCTATAAGGTATCAGGAAAGCTTGATGATGACCAGTTCTCTAAGGAGCTTACTGTAGGTCGTATTAATGCAGTTCAAAAGATCAAGGATTTCAGAGTTGTAAGAACTGATACAGCTGTTGAGAAGCGTGTTGAGCTACATTGCCATACCAAGATGTCTGAGTTTGATGGTGTATCTGAGATTACATCTATTATTTCTCGTGCAAAGGATTGGGGCCACAAGGCCCTTGCCATTACAGACCACGGTGTTGTACAGGCCTTTTGTGATGCAGACCATATGAAGGGCTTAGGAGACTTCAAGGTAATCTATGGTTGCGAGATTTATCTTGTAGATGATACTAAGCTTATTGTTACCAATGACAAGGGGCAGAGCCTACAGGATGAGTACGTTGTTTTTGATATTGAGACAACTGGATTTAATCCTAGAAGCTGTAAGATTATCGAGATTGGTGCTGTAAAGATAGTAAATGGCGAGATAGTAGATAGATTTTCAGAGTTTGTTAATCCTCAGGTACCTATTCCTTATCGTATTACTGAGCTTACATCAATCAAGGACGAGATGGTTGAAAATGCTCCTACCATTGAGGAGATTTTACCTAGATTTATGGAATTCTGTAAGGGGACAGTGCTTGTTGCTCACAATGCTGGATTTGATACAGGATTCATTAAGTATAATTGCAAAAAGCTGGGCTTAGACTATGACTATACCCATGTTGATACAGTAGAGGTGGCAAGATATTTGCATCCTCACATGGCTAGATTTAATCTTGATGCTGTATGTAAGGCTGAGAACCTTGTTAATGAGCATCATCACAGAGCTGTAGATGATGCAGAGGTTACTGCTAAAATCTGGAAGAAGTTCATAGAGAAGCTTGAAAATGAAAAGATTTACACGCTTACTGAGCTTAATGACCATAGTAAGCCTGGTCCAGAGCAGATTAAAAAGATGCGTGCTCACCATTGTATTGTTCTTGCTAAAAATGATTTGGGACGTATCAATTTATATAGACTTGTTTCTGAGTCTCACCTTAATTATTTCTCTAGATATCCTAGAGTGCCAAAGTCACTTCTTACAGAGTGTAGAGAGGGACTTATAATTGGTTCTGCCTGTGAGGCAGGTGAGTTATATGGAGCTATTGTTGACGGTCGAGATGATTCTGAGATAGCCCGTATAGCAAATTACTATGATTATCTTGAGATTCAGCCTGTGGGTAATAATGAATTTATGATTCGCTCAGATAAGTATGAGGACATTAATTCAGTTAAGGATTTACAGGAGATTAATAAGCAAATTGTGGCTCTTGGTGAGGAGTTTAACAAGCCAGTTGTTGCTACTTGTGATGTGCATTTCCTTGACCCTGAGGACGAGATTTATCGTCGTATTATTATGGCCAACAAGGGCTTTGATGATGCAGACCAGCAGGCACCACTTTACTTACATTCTACTGATGAGATGCTTGAGGAATTTGCTTATCTTGGACTTGCCAAGTCTCATGAAGTAGTTATTGAAAATACTAATAAAATAGCAGACATGTGCGAGTACATTCACCCGGTTAGACCTGATAAGTGTCCTCCTGTTATTGAACACTCTGAGGAGGATTTGCGCCGTATATGCGAAACTAGAGCCCATGAAGTATATGGACCAGAGCTTCCTGAGATTGTTTCTGCGAGACTTGAGCGAGAGCTTAACTCAATCATTGGTAATGGATATTCCGTTATGTACATTATCGCTCAGAAGCTTGTTTGGAAATCAAATGAAGATGGATACCTTGTAGGTTCCCGTGGTTCCGTAGGTTCATCATTTGCCGCTACTATGGCTGGTATTACAGAGGTTAATCCGCTTCCTCCACACTATAGATGTTCTAATTGCTTCTATGTGGATTTTGATGGACCAGAGGTTAAGGAGATTGTTAACCAGGGACTATCTGGTGTTGATATGCCTGATAAGATCTGTCCAAAATGCGGCAAGCCTCTTACCAAGGACGGATTTGATATTCCTTTCGAGACATTCCTTGGATTTAAGGGTGATAAGGAGCCTGATATCGATTTGAACTTCTCAAATGAATATCAGTCAAAGGCTCATAAATATACAGAGGTTATCTTCGGTGAGGGCCAGACATTTAAGGCTGGTACAGTTTCTACTCTAGCGGATAAGAACGCCGTAGGATACGTTCTCAAGTATTATGAAAAGCGTGATATGAGAAAGCGCCGTGCTGAAAATGAACGTATTGCAAAGGGAGTTGAAGGTGTTAAATCAACAACTGGTCAGCATCCTGGTGGTGTAGTAGTTCTTCCAAATGGTGAGGATATCTATTCATTTACACCAGTTCAGCATCCAGCTAACAAGGATACAGATATTGTAACCACACACTTTGATTACCATAAAATCGATGCCAACCTTCTTAAGCTTGATATCTTAGGACACCTTGATCCTACTATGATTAAGCGACTTGAGGATTTGACTGGAATAGATGCAACTACCATTCCTTTCGATGACAAGGGAGTTATGTCATTATTTCAGAGCACTGAGGCTCTTGGTATTAAGCCAGAGGATATTATGGGTACACCTCTTGGAACACTTGGTATACCAGAGTTTGGTACAGACTTTGCCATGCAGATGCTTGTTGAGGCCAAGCCTAAGTATTTTACCGACTTGGTTCGTATTGCAGGTCTTGCCCATGGTACTGACGTATGGCTTGGTAATGCCCAGGACCTTATCTTAAGTGGTGTGGCTACTATCACAGAGGCTATTTGTACTCGAGATGATATTATGGTTTATCTGATTCACAAGGGTCTTGACCCAGCTGAGTCATTTACAATAATGGAGCGTGTACGAAAGGGTATTGTTGCTAAGGGTAAATGTGATGAATGGCCAGAGTACAAGCAGCACATGCAGGAGCACGGTGTACCTGATTGGTATATTGGTTCCTGTGAGAAAATTAAATACATGTTCCCTAAGGCCCATGCGGCTGCCTATGTTATGATGGCATGGCGAGTTGCTTATTGTAAGATTAATTATCCTTTGGCTTACTATGCAGCCTTTTTCTCAATCAGAGCAGGCGGTTTTGATTATGAGAAATGTTGTATGGGTAAGGCCAGATGTGAATCGGAGATTAAAAACTTAAAGGCTCAGTCAGATTTGTCTGCAACAGACAAGGATGTGCTTATAGCACTTCGTCTTTGTCAGGAAATGTATGCCCGTGGATTTGAATTTTTACCTATGGACCTATACCAATCTGACTCAAGATACTTTAAAATAGTAGATGGAAAGATACTTCCTCCGTTCAACTCACTTCCAGGAATGGGTGATAAGGCTGCAGAGCAGTTACAGATTGCTGCATCTCAGGGTAAGTTCCTATCACTAGATGATATTAAGGACAGAGGAAAGGTTTCACAGACAATACTTGATACGATGGTTGAACTAGGTATTATTACTGATTTGCCTCAGTCTAACCAGCTTTCAATCTTTGATTTTACTTAATCTTTTCACGGGGAGGGCTTTTAAATGAAGGTACTACGAAGGGTTATTGTAATTCTAGTTGTTTTAGGTATTGCAGGTGGTTTAGGATATTACAAATACATTAACACCGTTACTCGGTATAATGAGCCAGGAACCAATGGTAACACCATCGGCAATCTCTATGGCAATGGTTTGTTCTGCGAATATGATGGAGTGGTTTATTTCGCCAATCCAAATGATGGCAGCAAGCTATATAAAATGAATCCAGACGAGAGTGATATTGATATTGTAAACGGTGATTCAGTTTATTTTATAAATTCTGATGAGCACTATGTTTACTACAGCAGAAATAAAAGTAACTCAAGTTATGGTGGCTTTGATGTCAATGCCAACAGTTTATGTCGCATGGCAAAGCGCAATGGTAAAATCCTTCTCTTAGATGTAGATGACTGTAATGCATGTGCATTGGCAGGCAATAGAATTGTCTACTTCCACTATGATGCTACGGAGGCTACCACACTTTATATAGTGGGTATCGATGGTGAGGACAAGCAGCAGCTTTCCACATCAGCCATAGATCCTAGATGTATGGTAGGAGAAAAGCTATATTATTCAGGTGTTAAAAATGATCACAATCTCCATGCCATGAATCTGGACACTAAGGATTCTTCATTTGTTTCAGATAAGAATCTTTGGATGCCAATTATTCTAGGGGATACACTTTACTACATGAACCTAGATGACAAGGAAAGAGTATATTCAGCACCACTTTCTGGTGGCGATGGCACCATGGTTACCCAATATGGCACATCTGGATACAATATATCTGGTAATTATCTTTACTATCAATCTATTAAGGGTAATCCTGATGGATTATATAGAGTGGATTTGACATCAGGTGCTGAAGTGCTTATAAAAGAGGGAGAGTTTAACAACATTAACATAACTAGCGAATATGTATATTTCGCTGACTTTTTTTCAGGTAAAACATACCATGTAAAAAATGGAGGAACAGAAGTAGGATTATTTGATCCACCGATTATTGAAATTGAAGAATAGGAGCAACATGAGAGACTTAGCGGACATTAGAGAAGAAATTGATTCAGTAGACAAAGGCATTTTAGAATTATTTTTAAAGCGTATGGAGCTGGCATGCCAGGTTGCTGAATACAAGATTTCTACAGGCAAAAAGGTTTATGACAAACAGCGTGAGGAGGAAAAACTGGATAAATTATCATCATTTGTTTCAGATGATTTTTATGTTCAGGCAGTTCGCGAGTTATATACTCAGATAATGTCTATTAGCCGTAAAAAGCAGTTTGCTATTTTAAGGGACAATGGATTTAGTTTCGATTCTGGTTTTAAGAGAGTTGATGATTTTGATTTTTCAGATGCTGTAGTTTGTTTCCAGGGTGTTGAGGGAGCATATTCCCAGATTGCCATGGATGAGTTCTTCAAGGGACAGATGAAATCCAGCTTTCATGTGGATGCCTGGCGGGATGCTATGGAGGCTATTGTTAATGGCCAGGCTGACTATGCAGTACTTCCTATCGAGAATAGTCTTGCAGGTTCCATTGAGGAGAATTTTGATTTACTTTCAGAATACAATGTTGCTATTGTTGGTGAGCAGATTCTAAAGGTTGAGCATGCACTCCTTGGTCTTAAGGGTGCTAAAATAGAAGATATCAAAACAGTCTATTCCCATGCTAAGGCTATTGCTCAGTGCGATGAGTATATTAGAACTCAGCACATGGATTGGGATGTTAAGAATCTTCATAACACTGCTGCAAGTGCTCAGAAGATTCGTGACGACCAGGATATTACACAGGCTGCAATTGGAAGCATTTTAAATTGCAAGCTTTATGACTTGGAAGTTCTTGAGGAGAGCATCCAGGATAACAAAGATAACGAGACAAGATTTGTCATCGTTTCAAAGGATAAAAAATATAAGGCAACTGCATCTCATATTAGTCTTTGTTTTGAGATTCCTCATGAGCCAGGTAGCTTATATAGAGTTTTATCGAATCTCATGTTCAATGGTATCAATATGAATCGAATTGAATCTAGACCAATAAAGGGTGTTAATTGGCAGTATAGATTCTTTATAGATATTGACGGCAATCTCAATGATGAGGCCGTTTTAAATGTCCTTACAGGACTGAAAGAGGAGTGTGTTAGTCTTAGGGTTTTGGGTAATTATTAATAATAAATATTGTGGGGGTTTAAATGAAATTATTTGCTAGCATTTATATTGGGACTTATGAGACCACTTTAAAGGTTTTTGAGGTGGTAAAGCAAAAGGGTGCAAGGACAATAGACGTCCAGAAGATACAGTCAGACATTATCAAGGATATTCTTAGCAAAGGGATGATTCTGCCTGAGACAGTTGACAAACTATGCCGTATTTTAAATGACATGAAGCGTACCATCGAGGGCTATAAGGTTGATGCATTCTCAGTAGTAGCAGGTCCTAATATTCGCCAGGCATCTAATGATTTAGTTGTTCTTGAGCAGATTAAAATGCGTACAGGTTTTGCCCCTATAGTTCTGTCCAATTCTGAGCAGAGATTTTTGGGCTATCAGGCTGTGGCTTCCACAGAAAATTTTGATGAAATGATTAATGACTCCGCCGTTCTTGTAGATGTAGGTGGAGTTTCTTTGCAAATTACTCTATTTTCAAAGGGTAAGATTATCACTACCCAGCATCTTTCCTTGGGTACAGTTTCAATTAATGAGAATTTAAGAAAGCTTGGTTCTACTACAGGTAATTCCCTGGAGCAGACTTATGAAATGATGTACAAGGAGCTTGATGTTTTTAAGACAATGTTCTTAAGAGATATTGAGCCAAAATACATGATTTTATATGGTGTTCAGGTTAATAGTATCACTGAAATGATATCAAGCATATCTTCTAGAGGAATTAAGACAGGAGATTATCTTGAGTGCCTTAGCAAGATAAATAGGCAATACATCAAGAGACATGAAGACAGCAATGATATTTACCTTGATAACGAAAATGTTATTGAGCCAGTTGTAATGCTTTATAAGGCACTTGCCGTGACTCTTAATCCTCAGATGATATTTACTCCTGGTGTATCTGTGGGTGAGGGTATGATGTACAATCACAGCTACCAGAAGAAATGGCTTGTTTCAAAGCATGATTTTGACAATGACATTATTACAGCTGCATGGTCAATTGCTAAGCGCTATGGCAGTTATCAGCCTCATCTTAAGGCTCTTTATCGACTATCTGGAGAGATATTTGATGCCATGAAAAAATACCATGGTCTCTCTAAGCGCCATAGAGTTTTGATGGAATGCATAGCTATTTTGCACGATTGTGGCAAGTATATTAGTTTGGCGGCGGCTTCTAGCTGTTCATATACAATTATTATGACCTCTGAGATATTGGGGCTTAGCCATAAGGAGCGAGAGCTTGTTGCAACTACAGTAGAGTTTAATCGCAAACCTGTGGATCCTTATGATAATTTGTCAGATAGATTTACCCAGGAAGAGTATTTGACCATTTTAAAGCTTCTTGCAATTTTAAAAGTTGCCAATGCTCTTGATAGGTCACATAAGCAAAAGATTAAAAATGTATCTATGAAAGTAAAGGACAATGAGCTTGTGATAAATATTGAGGCCAATAGTTCTCTTGCCTTAGAGAAGGGACTTTTTAATAAAAACGCAAGTTATTTCCAGGAGATTTTTGGTATAAAGCCAGTGCTTAGAGAAAAGCAATAATTAAGGTGGGTATTATGAAGACTAAGGTTAATATTTCAGACTTTAAAAATTTTGATAATAGGGAATTAAGCTGGTTGAAATTTGAACAGCGCGTTTTAAATGAAGCTACTAATAAGGAGCTTCCGATATTAGAGCGCCTGAAATTTGTCTCTATCACATCCTCTAATTTGGATGAGTTTTTTATGGTTAGAGTTGCATCTCTTAAGGATATGGAGCATGCAGGCTACACTAAGCCAGATATTGCTGGTATGACACCTACTGAGCAGCTTATTTTAATAAATGAAAAGACAAGAGAGCTTGTAGATTTTCAGTACAGTACTTTTAGTCGCAGCCTTATGCCGATTTTAAAGGAAAAGGGAATCCTTATATATGACAAATATGAGGATTTAAATGCTGAGCAGCTAAAATACATTGATTCATTTTTTATGAGCCAGGTATATCCAGTTCTCACACCTATGGCATTTGATGCATCTAGACCATTTCCTCTTATTAGGAATAAGTCTTTGAATATTGCAGCCTTGATAGAAAAGAAAAAGGATGCGCTTGTGGCAGGCTCTAATAATGATGATGTTGAGTTTGCAACTGTTCAGGTGCCTTCTGTACTTCCTAGATTTGTATCACTGCCTTCAGATGAGGGTAAGCATGATTGCTTTATTCTTTTGGAGCAGATTATTGAGCGCAACATGGATAAGCTGTTTTTGAACTACAATGTGGTTGCAGCTTCTCCATATCGTATTATGCGTAACGCTGACTTTTCAATTGATGAAGAGGGAGCTGAGGACTTGCTTCTTGAGATTGAAAAGCAGATTAAATCTCGCCAGTGGGGTGAGGTTATCCGTCTTGAGGTGGAGTCAACAATTAATAAAAAACTTCTTGCTATATTAAAAAAGAACCTAGGTGTCAACGAAATTGATATCTACAAGATAAAGGGACCTATTGATTTGACATTCCTTATGAAGCTTTATGGAATCGAGGGGCATAATGAGCTGCGCTCACCAAGCTTTAAACCTCAGGACAATCCTAGACTTAAGCCGGGAGAAAAGATATTTGATGAAATTAAAAAGGGAGATATTTTACTTCATCACCCTTATGAGACCTTTGATCCTGTAGTTGATTTTATAGCTCAGGCCGCCTTTGATCCACAGGTTCTTGCTATCAAGCAGACACTTTATCGTGTCAGCGGTAATTCACCTATTATAGCAAGCCTTGCCCATGCTGCTGAAAATGGCAAACAGGTAACGGTTCTTGTTGAGCTTAAGGCTAGATTCGATGAGGAAAACAATATTATCTGGGCTAAGAAGCTTGAGAAGGCTGGTTGCCATGTAATCTATGGATTAGTTGGTCTTAAGACACATTGTAAGATAGCTCTTGTTGTGCGTAGAGAAGAGGATGGTATCAGAAGATATGTACATCTTGGTACTGGTAATTACAATGACTCTACTGCAAAGCTTTATACTGACTGTGGAATGCTTACCTGTCAGGATTCCTATGGTGAGGATGCTACAGCTGTGTTTAACATGCTTTCTGGTTACTCTGAGCCTGCAGCATGGAATAAGCTAGTTGTGGCACCACTTTGGCTTAGAGATACATTTATTGCATTAATTAATAGGGAAATAGCTCATGCTAAGGATGGCAAGGAAGCGGCCATTATAGCTAAAATGAATTCTCTATGTGACAAAGAGATAATAGAAAAGCTTTACGAGGCGAGCAATGCAGGAGTTAAAATAGAACTTATTGTAAGAGGTATATGTTGCCTTAAGACAGGTATCCCTGGAGTTAGTGAGAATATTAAGGTCACATCTATTGTGGGAGCGTATCTTGAGCATGCTCGTATTTTCTATTTCTACAACAATGGAGCTGAAAATATATATATGGGTTCTGCAGATTGGATGCCTCGTAATCTTGATAGAAGAGTGGAGATTATTTTCCCTGTAGAGGACGAAGTTTTAAAGTCAAAAGTAAAACACATTTTAGATGTGCAGCTTGCTGATACACTTAAGGCTTACGAGATGACAGAAGAGGCAAATTATGTTAAAGTAAAACCTCAAAGAGGAAAGAAGCCTGTGGGAGCACAGGATACATTTTGTAAAGAGGCTAAAAAGAGTAACGAGCAGGAGATAAATTTCTACCAGAGTAGGACATTTATTCCTAGACTTGCCAATGAGGTTTTCGATGAATAATACAAAATTACTTGCTGTGGACATGGATGGAACACTTTTTGACGATGACAAGAACATCTCAAAAGAAAATTTACATGCTATTACTAAGATGCTAGATGCAGGCAATGTATTTGCCTTTAACACAGGCAGACCTAATAACGCACTTAAGAGAATTCTTTCAATATATGATGAATTTAAGCGGGATAATGTATATATGCTGGGATATCAGGGAGTAGTTGGTACTGAGATGAACAGCGACAAGGTCCTGTTTGAAGATTGCATTGATAATGACACTGCACTTGAGCTTGTTTCTGAAATTTTAAAGGCAGATCTTACATGTCTGGTGTTTGATAACGGATGTATTTATACTTTCAATGAGAACTACTTCATCGAAAGTTATAAGCAGGTTTCTAGAGAGTCATTGTTTTATATCACTGACATTAATACTCTAAAGGGCAAGAGCATCACTAAAATTATGGCTATTGAATATGATAAGCCAGAGCGACTTGAGCAGTTTAGAGTAGATCATGCCAGTCAATTCGATGATAGATATGACAATTTTTTCTCTCATTATGCCTTCCTTGAGTATGTAAAAAAGGGCACAGGCAAGGGCAATGGCGTCAAGGAGCTTGCTAAGCAGCTTAATATTTCACTTTCTAATGTGGTTGCCTGTGGCGACGAGGAAAATGATATTAGCATGGTTCAGATAGCAGGTGTTGGTGTTGCAATGGCCAACGCCAGAAAAGAACTTAAGGACGCAGCTGATTATGTCACAGTAAATGACAATAATCACAGCGGAATAGCAGAGGTTATCAATAAATTTATATTGAATTAATTTTGCAAAATATGTTGACGGTGACGGATTTATATGTTAAATTATCACTGTTGTGAAAACAAAGTAGAGTATCCACTCTCACCTTAGCACGTATGAGTACTGTGACTTGGGTCTTATATTTCACACAAACCTTGTTTGTGATGATTTATGGTGGATATTCTGTATCCACTATTTTTTTTATTTTTTTTGGAGGTAGTACCATTAGCGATTTAATGATTAATGAGCAGATTCGCGATAAAGAAGTTCGTGTTATTGGCTCAGATGGGGAACAGCTTGGCATCATGTCAGCGCGCGAGGCGCAGAAACTTGCAGACGACGAGGGCTTAGATCTCGTCAAGATTTCACCAAAGGCTAATCCACCTGTGTGCAAAATTGTTGATTACGGTAAGTTCCGTTATGAGCAAGCACGCAAGGAGAAGGAAGCTAAGAAAAAGCAGCACGTTGTTGAAGTTAAAGAGATTCGTATGTCTCCAAACATCGATGCTAATGATATGAACACAAAGGTTAACGCAGCTAAGAAGTTCATCTCTAAGGGCGACAAAGTTAAGGTAACACTTCGTTTCCGTGGCCGTGAGATGGCTCACATGCAGTCCTCTAAGCATATTCTTGATGATTTTGCAGAGGCACTTGCAGAAGTTGCAGTAGTGGAAAAGGCACCTAAGATTGAAGGACGTAGTATGTCATTGGTGCTTACAGAAAAGAAATCTTAAATTCAGGAGGAAATTATCATGCCAAAGATGAAGACAAGAAGAGCAGCTGCAAAGCGCTTTAAGGTAACAGGAACAGGAAAGCTTAAGAGAAATAAGGCATACAAGAGCCATATCTTAACCAAGAAGACTACAAAGAGAAAGAGAAATCTTCGTCAGTCTGCAATCGTTGATTCAACAAATGTAAAGAACATGAAGAAAGTACTTCCATATCTTTAAGATTGGTTGTTAATTATTAGTTTGGTTAGGAGGAATTTAAAATGGCAAGAGTTAAAGGCGGATTAAACGCTAAGAAAAGACACAATAGAACATTAAAGTTAGCAAAGGGTTACAGAGGCGCTAGAAGCAAGCAGTATCGTGTTGCAAAGCAGTCAGTTATGCGTGCCCTTACATCATCATATGCTGGTAGAAAGCAGAAGAAGAGACAGTTCAGACAGCTTTGGATCGCTCGTATCAATGCTGCAGCTCGTATCAATGGACTTTCATACTCTAAGTTCATGTATGGTCTCAAGCTCGCTGGTGTTGAGATGAACAGAAAGATGCTCGCTGAGCTCGCTGTTAACGATGCTGAAGGTTTTGCAAAGCTTGTTGACGTTGCAAAGTCTAAGGTAGCAGCTTAATTTATTTAAGAATTTAAGGAGTCTTGGTTTGCCAAGGCTCTTTTTTCTTGCTTTTTTATCAGGTTAGAGAAAAATAAATTCCTGTCTTAAATACGACACATAGATGCAATAAATATGCAATAGAAAGGTAATATAAAGTCAATATTTAATTTATTAAATGTGAAAATTCTGTGAACAGTGAGATTTCTCAAATAAGAAATGATATAATCCTTTTCGTTGCTTAATACACGGTTACTAGAATTGGGGCATTTACTTATGAGACTAGAATTTAGAGTTCCTGTTATTTTAATTAAAGAAAATGAATTTTTTGTAGGGAGAGTGTCTTCTTTTGATGCCTCTCTTAGAGATTGTAGTGCGGTTAATTATAGCTTGTTTTTTCAAAAAGCTATTAGCCGCACTTTCTTTTTTTATAAGTATAAGCTTATATGTCTAGCGGATTTTTCTAAAATTCGTTTTCCGCCCCAGTTATGGAACCATCTAAAAGAATTAGCTAATAATATATATTTTACTGGCGAAATCCGGCAACTTTATTAAGGGAAATGTATATGAAAAATTATTAGTACAACTGAAAGGGAGAGTTAATGAGTAAATTTATTATTTCGGTGATTACACCATTTCATAATGTTGATTTTACGATGTTTAATTGCTGCGTACATAGCATGTTGAAGCAGACCATCGGTTTTGAAAATATTGAATGGATTATTGCATTACATAACTGCGATAAGGAGCATGTAGATTATGCGAAGGAAAAATTATCCAAATATGAAAACGTTATTTTAAAGGAGGTTAACAACGACAGTAGAACACCTTCTAGTCCAAGAAACGTAGGACTTGATCTTGCAACTTCAGAGTATGTAGCTTTTCTTGATGGAGATGATAAGTTTAGAGAAGATGCCTTGGAGAAAATTATTTATTACTTCAAGAAGAGCAATTCACAGATACTTGTATTTCGAAGAGAGTTTGAGCTGGAACATCCAGATATGTTAGCTCTTTCTGAGACTGTTACCTGGGATACAACTAGGGAGATGATTATCGTGGATATGAAAGATTCAGTTGATAATCGAAATTATAATAGCTTCCCATTTTTCGTTACAAATAGAGCATTTAAAAGAGACTTTTTAAATGAAAACCATATTAGATTTGATGAGGATATTGATAATGCCGAGGATTGTTATTTCAATCTACAGACAATTCACTTAGCAGATAGTATGTGTTTCTTACCTCAGCTGATTGGATATACATATTACATTAATTCCAAATCGATCCTAAGTACAGATAAGTCTGATGAAGACATACTTCATATGCTTCGTAATTCCCAGAGAATCATTGAAGATGCATTGGATTACGGCTTATATGTTAACAATATTATTCTGGCTCTTGGTTTTGTTATGAGCAGATATCTGGCAGAGCCTAACGTAAAGATGGAGACCAGAATGATTGTAAAGGAAACATTTGAGCCATATCTTAAAATGACTACACTTATACCTGCAGGTAGATTTATGGATCCATTTAGAAGCATGATGAACATACTTCCATTTGAAATTTTACTTAACACAAAGAGATTTGAAAATCAAAGTTCAATTCAAAATGGCTTTGATGTGTTAGCTGGGATTTTAAAGGAAAATGAAAATACTCATTTTGGTAGCCGCTATCATTTTGAGGATATTTTATCTATCAGAGGTTTCCAGTCTCAGGTGCCTATCGAAAGCCTTGAAACTTATCAGCCAATGGTTGATGCGGAAAAGAGTATTGGCGATATCAACATTTACGCAAGTAAAAAGCCGAGTTGGTATACAAAGCTGATAAATGGAATGTATATGCCTGTTTCTGAAAAGCAAGCTATAAGTTATGCTGATGCATTTCAAAATGTATTGAAGGGTAACAATATTTTGGTTTTCTCTGAGGCTGACAATCCTATTGTTCGTTTTAATAATGGAGTACTTGGCAGCACAATTTCGGGTATTACACTAGATGGTTATTACAGAAAATATAGATATACACTTTCTGAGCTTACCAGAAAATTTGTAATTCCTCGCGAGATTTACTATCAGATTGATGAAAATGCCGATGACAATCCGGAATTCGAAATGGCAAGAAAATATTTATTTATCCTTATGAGTGTAAAAAATAAGGACGTAGATCAAATTGTGCTATTTGGTGCTACGGATTTTAAGAATTTTCAGGATGACATATATAAATTCTTGCCAGAATTGATTGAGGATATTGAGACCGGTAAATTACACAAGGATTATGGATTTAACGATGCAGTCAAACAGTATTTGGCCCTGCATTTAAAGCGAAATCCTAAAAGAGCAAATGAACTTAGGGAAATTTATAACACTAAGAAAAATGTAACTCTTACTGATATATGGAAAAAACTAACAGACATTACTCTTATTGATGACCAGCCTACTTCAAACAGTATTGATGAATGTTCTGGAATAAAAATTAATAAAGCAATGGTTATGAGCGAGGAAGGCATTATTGGTACCGCTTCAGAAGAGAATGGAAGTTATGTTTTAAACAGAGACAACAAATTTTACGAGTTCATACATTATAAGGATAATGACTCCCATATTATTTTATCTGATGAATTAAAACCTGGTGATGTTGTACGTCCGGTAATAACAAGTGATGCTGGCTTATACAGAGTACCACTTCGTTTTAAGATTAAAATCAGTGATATCGATGATGGAAATATTATTTTTAAGGATTGCGTATAGAGAGAAAGAAGGAGAAAGAGATGGCAGTTAGAAAAAGATTTGATGCATTACAGACTTTGCGATTTATTTGTTTTTTGATTGTATTTGGTGAACACAGTGGTTTCTTTAGATTATTAGGCGTGCCTATTTTCTTTGAAATATCCATTATGAGTGTTTTCTTAATGATGTCAGGATTTTTAATGTATTACACATACTCAGAAAGAGAATTATCATTAAACCCTGTTAAAAATGTTAAATTTTCTTATGGAAGACTTAAAAAGCTTTATCCACTTCATGTGGAAACAGCTTTAATCCAGCTTTTATTCGTGATAGTTTTCTTTTTTGATTATTTTAAAACTAATCCAGAGGGATTTGGCTATTTTTCATTTAGAGTTGGTATTAATTTGGCTTTATTACAGGCTTGGTTCCCTAACTTAGAGCAATTTACTTTCTTCTTGAATGGTCCTTCTTGGTTCCTTTCAGTTATGGTTTTTGCTTACTTTATGTTCCCATATGTTGTAAAGCTTCTTAAGAAGCTTAAGACAGTCAGAAATGGCTTGATTGCTGCAGCCTTATTATTTGCAGTTTCTTTTATAGTAACTGTTGCTATAGGCTCAAAGGTTGGATATTTGGATAGCGAATTCTTTATTTGGTTTACAATGAATTCTCCAATAATGAGAACAACTGATTTTATTCTTGGATGTATTATTGGATTTATCTATGTGGAAAGAAGAAAAACTAATGATGTAGATGCTAAGGCTTATTCAAAAGGATTATGGACTTTCTATGAAATAATGTCCTTCCTCTTATTACAGGTGTTTAGCGTATTTATTGTAGCTGGTGTTTATTTGATTGGTGGCAATATCGGCATTGCACTTGCATATTGTACAGTAGGCTTGCCATGTTTGATTGGATTGCCTATCTTACTTGTTTGTATATACGGTAGAGGTTACATGTCAAAGCTATTCGCCTGGAAGCCACTTGTATATCTTGGTGACATCTCAATGTATACTTACCTGATTCATTATATTTATACACAGCTTTGGGCATATCTTCAGGATTATGTATTTGGAATTGATAAATCTGATTCTCGAAATTTCTATATGGTGCCTGTTGAATTTGTACTTACTATTATTACTGCAATTCTATATGACAAGTTTAGAAAGAAGAGAGCTGCAGCTGCAAAAGCCCGCATTGCAAGTCCAGTTACAGGTCAAGTTGAAGGGGCTTAATAATGAAATTACTAGGAAGTTTTTTGCTTAAGCAAAAAAGGGGATTATTGTTGCTAGTATTTTGTTCAATTGTGGTAGTTGGGCTATCCATGCTAAATACAAGTTATATAGCTAAAGTGACTGATGATACCTACAGCGTCACAACAGGTGTCATCGGTAAGGATGCCTATTTAAGTAGTCTTACTGATGTAACCATTATCATGGTTATTATTATGGTTGCCATGGCAATTTCCAATATTGCAAGTGGTTACTTGGCAGGTAAAATTACCATCTCAATTGCTGAAGAAATTCGCAATAAAATTTATGATAAGGCTTTGACATTTTCCCTAAAGGAAATGAATGATATTTCTATTCCTTCCATGATAACTAGAAGCACTGGCGATGTTATTTCTATTCAAGGAGCCCTGTATTTAACATTGACCACAGCACTTTCAGTTCCATTTTTGATCATTGGTGGAGTGCTTGGTGTGCTTTCGCTGGGAAAAATACTTCTTGCTTTACTTATATTAGGCGTTGTTCTTGTAATCGGCTTATTTATAGCTCTTGTGATTAAACTAGGTCCCCTATATGGTTCATTTATGAGCCTTATTGATGGACTAAGCAAAGTCACAAGAGAAGGTTTGTCAGGAATACAGATTCTTAGAGCTTTAAATCGAGAAAAATGGAACAGCAGTCGTATTTGCAAGACCAGTGAAGAAATAAAAGATATTTCATTATCTGTAGATATTTCCCAGGCCATAATGCAGCCTTCCATGTATCTTGTGATAAATATCATAGATATTTTGGCAATTTGGGTTTGTGGTTATTTTTCTGGAAAGGGCCTATTTGAAATAGGAGATATTGTAGCATTTATTAATTATCTCTTTATGACTTTGTCTGGAATAATTATGGGTGCAATGGTTGGGATTCAGTTGCCAAGCGCAATGATTTGTATGAAAAGAATTAATGAGGTTCTTGAAAAGGAAGTCTCTATTAAGGATGGAAAGGGAGAAGATGTTTCTAATTTATCTAATTACGATGTTCGCTTTGATAATGTAAGTTTTAGATATGGTGAGGACTCAGGGATGGTTGTAAGAAATGTTTCTTTTACAGCTAAGCAGGGAGAACTTACTGTTATTACAGGAAATACAGGCTGTGGAAAGACTACGCTTATGCAGCTTATTCCAAGACTTTATGATGCAACAGAAGGAGTCATAACTATCGGTGGCGTAGATGTGAAAGATATGAAATTATCAGACCTTAGGTCACTTATAGGTTATGTTCCACAGCGAGTCTTTCTCCATACTGGGGATGTTCGCTTTAATATTTCATATAGAGACAAGAACTACAGCGATGAAACTGTTTTAAAATCAGCAGAATTATCTCAGTCATTACTTTTTATTCATGAAAAGGAAAAGAAATTTAAAGAATGGATTTCTCAGGGAGGAAGCAATTTTTCTGGAGGTCAAAAGCAGCGATTGACTATAGCTAGAGCTTTGTCTGGGTCTCCTAAAATATTGATTTTAGATGACAGTGCATCAGCCCTTGATTTGGAGACAGGATTAAAACTAAGAGATAGTCTTTTAAGCATTTTAGATGATATTGCAATTATATTTATCACTCAGCGATTATCCATTATTAAAAATGCTGACAAGGTGATTTTAATGAAAGACGGAGAGATTTGCGAAGAGGGGTCATTTAAGGGACTATCGGAGAATAGTGATACCTTCCGCGAAATAGTGCAATCTCAAATGGGGGCTTAAGTTATGGTAAACAAAAAAGAAAAACCTATTATAAGACTTTTAAGATTGCTAGGTAGAGATAGGTTAAAGGTGGCGCTTTCATTTGTTTTTGCTTTCTTTTATTCCATTACCCAAGTGGCAGGACCAGTGTTCTTGGGCCAATCAATTACTGTGTTTGCAACAGGAATGACAACAGTTCTTGGGGATAAAGGAGCTTTTCCCTATGATGAATTGATTTTTTCTTTAGCTTTATGTGGCGGCTCCTTTGTTTTGAATTGGCTATTTTTACTTTTGCAGAATTATGTACTTATAAATGTTACTCAAAAAATGGTGTTTAGGCTTAGGCTTGAGATAGCTGAGAAGATATCAAAGCTTCCTCTTAGCTACTATGAAAGCCATCCTTACGGGGATATTTTATCTACCCTTACTAATGATGTGAATGTTCTTTCAATGAACTTTCGTACATTTTTAATTCAGATTGCAGATGCGCCCATCTATCTTATTTTGATGATAGTTGTAATGTTTATTAAGAGCCCTATTCTTGCAGTTGTTGTTATTTTAAGCGTTCCTGTTAGTGCCATTGCATCAAGAATTGTTCTTTCTAAATCACAGCAATATTTTGATGATCAGCAAGGGGTTCTTGGCGAGCTAAATGGAATTGTGGAGGAAAACTATACTGGCTTTGATGTGGTAAAGCTTTTTGGCCACGAAGAAGAGGATAAGGCTTTATTTAGAAAGACAAATAGAAAATTATCTGATGCCAGTGAAAAGGCTTTGTTTCGTTCCTATTTACTGACTCCAATTGTCACATTGGTAGGTAATATAGCCCATATTGTTGTGCTTATGGTAGGAGCTTTTCTTACTTTTCTTGGCAAGATTGCAATTGGTGACATTCAGACATTTCTTAATTTTGTAAACAGTATTTCTGAACCAATGAAGCAAATCGCAAGACTTGGAAGCGTCTATCAAAGCTTTATAGCTGCTGAAAATAGAGTGTTTAATTTTATTGATGAAAAGGAAGAAATAGATATAGAAAATTCCAGTGAAGCTGCTGAGAATTTAAGTGTTTCTTTTAAAAATATCTCCTTTGGATATTCAAAGGACAAAGTTATTATTAATAATTTTTCCTTTGATGTTAAAGAAGGTGAGCATATTGCTATCGTTGGTCCAACAGGTGCAGGCAAAACAACTCTTATCAAACTTTTGATGCGTTTTTATGACGTACTAGAAGGGAAGATTACCCTGGGCAATGTTGCAATCAATGATTTTAAAAGAGCTGATTTGCATGAAATGATTGGAATTGTTCCACAGGATATATGGTTCTTTGAAGGCTCTATTGCAGACAATCTTAGACTTGGAAGAGCCAATGCTACAGATGAAGAATTGCAGCTTGCGCTAGAGGAAGTTGGTGCTGATTATTTTGTAAATCTTTTGCCAAAAGGAATGGATTTTATATTGGCAGAAAATGGTTCAAATATATCTGCGGGCCAAAGACAGCTACTTGCAATTGCAAGAGCTTTTATAGCAAATCGTCCTATTCTTATTTTGGATGAGGCTACCTCATGTGTTGATACACAGACAGAGAGACGTCTTCAAAAAGCTATGGTCAAGCTTATGGAAGGTAAAACCACTTTTATTATTGCTCATCGTCTTAGCACTATTATCGATGCAGATAAAATTTTATATCTACAGGATGGAGATGTTAAGGAACAGGGTACCCATCAGCAATTGATGAACATGGGAGGATTATATAGAAAAATGTTTGATTCCCAATATGTATAGATGAGGATTTTATATAAGTATTAATAAGGAGGATAGAGTAATGAAATTAGGGGCATCGGATAAGTTTTTTTACTATGTTTTATCTGGTAGATCCACAATAGATATTATTTGCGATATGCATTTTAAAGAGGAGTTTGATTTATCAGTAATGAAACAATGTGCTGATGAGGCACTTGAATATATTCCAGAATTTAACAAAAGAATAAATGTTAATAATGGCAAACTTGAAGCCAGTGTGGGTTCAGGTGATGTGGCTTTTTTGCCTTATGAAACAGAAAGAATTGTACATTTTGGTTCAGATGAAACTAATGGGCTGCTGTTTTATTTTTCCTATAAGGATAAGTTCTTGAAATATAGCGGATTCCATGGAGTCTCAGATGGAGCTGGCACCGTATCATACATCAAGACTGTGCTTTATCTATATATGCAAAAAATCGGAATGGATATCAGTGATGAAGATCTTGCATACTATACAAGAAATATCAGAACAAGTAAGCCAACAGCTAGTTATTTAGAGGATGAAAATCTCTACTTGCCTTATGAAAAATACGGAGATTCTTCAGTTAATCCGATTTTTAAGAATAACAATTTAAATGCTTTTTCAATACCAGAAGTGCCATACGATAATAGCTGCAAGTATACACATATTTGCAAGGCTAAGATTTCCCTGAAGCAGTTCAATGAATTGAAGGAAAAAACAGGAGTATCTTTACTGCCTTTTGTATCAGATATTGTTTCCATGGCTATTCATAAGCATTTTGATAAGGGAAATGAACCTATTATTTTAATGTCTGGTGTGGATCAAAGACCTATGTTTAAAGCTGATACATTTGTGAATTGTTCGGATAGCATTTTCCTTTCCTTTTCTAGTGATTTATTTAAGGAAGATGAAAAGACCCGTTGTCTTCATATAAAAAAGAATATGAAAGACCAGCTTGAGGCAGCGTTTCATGTAAAGCTTGCAGGAGATAGAGCAGAGCTTGTTGAAAGCTTTGAGGCAGATCCAAATGGAGTGGTTGCTATTGCTGATAAGCTTGCTAATATACCATCTGCTGACAATTTTAATCCTATGACTATGGTTATTACAAATATGGCTGATATAACCATGGGTAATGCGGTTAATGACTTGTTTGAGGATTTCTTAATCTATGATTCGGCACGAGCTAATTACGCTATTTTCTGTTCTTTTGGAGATTATATGCATTTAATTGTAGGTAATCAAAATGATAGTTCAAAAATTATTGAAAGCATTGTTAGCGAGTTAGGTGACAGAGGTCTAGATGCAGAAATTTATAGTGATGAGCACTACTACTCAGATGTGTTTGATTTTGATTTGATAGATTGAATTTAGGGAGGAGAATAAGTATGAACCCATTTTTTAGCATTTTAATTCCAGTGTTTAATCAAGTGGGATTGATGGACCATTGTATTGAAACTATTAAAAATCAGACTTTTAAGGATTTTGAGGTTATCCTAGTTGATGATGGTTCTACAGATGATTCTTATAATATGTGCCTTGGTTTTTGCATGTCAGATGATAGGTTTAAGGTCTTTAGACATGGGAAAAATGGCTCATTAGTTGCAGCTAGATATACAGGTATGAAGGAGTGCAGAGGCAAGTACATCCTTTTTGTAGATAGCGATGACTATTTAGAAACAAATGCTCTTGAATTACTTAAAGATAGTTTAGAAAAGAATCCTGTAGATATTCTTAGATTTGGATTTATTAAGGAGTTTTCAGATGATATGGAGGGGGGATTTGGTCTTGTTACTGAAAATCAGGAGGTGCCTCCACTTCATACTAAAGAGCCGCTTCATGCAATGATGACAGACGAATTAGTTCCTAATGTATGGAAAAACTGTTATAGCAGTATAGTAATAAAAGAGGCTGTAAAAAGAGTTGAGCCATTTTATTGCAATATGGGAGAGGATGTTTTCTGGAGCAGTGTATTCTTTACTTGTGCAAAAAGCGATGGAATCCTGGAAAATTGCTTATACCATTACATAATTGGCACAGGCATGTCTACCCAGGCTAAAAATCAAAATGTAGAAAAGCTACAAACACATGTAAATAACATAAAGGCTTGTGTTGATCACATGAGAGAATTTTTTTCCAAATATAATCCTGAGTATTTAGATATGCTTGATGAAAAAGCTATATCTATGTATTGCTTTGTTTTGATTATGTTTATGAAGGATGAAAAAGACTATAGAAAGATTGTCGATTATCTAAAGGTATTCGATAAGTCTGGTCTTGAAATGGTATACGACTATGGATGCAACAAGGCTTTACTTTTCAAATTTAGATTTGAATACAATATTACAGATGAGATGCTTGATGAATTAGGAGTTAAATACGATAAGTTTTCATTGAAATAAAGGAGGAGTTATGTATTTTAGTGTACTTGTTCCTGTTTATAATCAAATGGGAAAAATGGATAAATGTATAGATTCATTATTGATTCAGACTTTTAAGGATTTTGAGGTAATTTTTGTTGATGATGGTTCTACAGATGGCTCCTCAGAGTTTTTAGATAAGCTGTGCTCAGAAAATGACAAGTTTTTGGTTTATCATCATGGAAATAATAAGTCACTAACTGCTGCACGTTTTACAGGAATGGAGCATGCAAATGGAAGTCATATTTTCTTTTTAGATAGTGATGATTTTCTAGAATATACTGCACTTGAAGATTTGAAAAATGAGTTCGATAGAAGTAGCGCTGATATAATACGCTTTGGTGTTTTGATGGAGCCTATGGGAGTTACTGTAATGCCTCCTGAGACAGATGATTTCTTAACCAGTTTTATGAATGGACATATTCCACCGGCTATTTGGAAAAATGCCTATGATGCTAGAGTTATTAAGGGCGTATTAGATAAGTGCTCATCATTTTATTGCAATATGGGAGAGGATAGCTTTTTCTCAACAGTGTTCTTTGGCAACTCAAATAAAGTGATTTCTCTAAACAAGGTACTTTATCATTATGATGCTTTGTCTGGCATGTCCCAGACTAGCCAGGTTAGCACAATGGCAAAAATGGAAAAGGATTATGAAAGTGCCCATGCATCAGGACAGAATATTCTTCAGTTTATAAAGAAATATAAGCCTGAATATTTAGACCTTGCCAAAAAGTCAATTCGTCATATGTATAGATACATTCTTTGCCAAAATATTTTATATGCTAAGGATTGCTTGGATGTATCTTCTTATCTTAATTTTTTTAAAGATAAAGGCGAGAAATTGGTATATGAATTTGGCTGTAAGGAGCTTATTCCTTATAAGGTAAAGTTTGACTTAAAGAGAACTGATGAAAGATTTTCTGAAATAGAATTAGAGGATCTATTTACCCTTTTACCAGAAAAATAAATTTTCACTTTAATATTAGGTTGATATTTGCTAATCTATTCATAGCTTAAATTTAGGAGGTTCTTTATTATGGCAATTTTAGTTACAGGTGGAGCCGGCTTCATTGGAAGTCATACTTGTGTTGAGCTTCAGCAGGCGGGTTACGACGTTGTCGTTTACGATAATCTTTGCAATTCATCTGAAGAATCACTTAAGAGAGTAGAGGCTCTTACAGGTAAAGCAGTTAAGTTTTACAAGGGTGATATCTTAGACAGAGATAGATTAAATGAAGTATTTGAAAAGGAAGATATTGATTCATGCATTCATTTTGCAGGCCTTAAGGCAGTAGGCGAGTCAGTTCAGAAGCCTTGGGAGTACTATGAGAACAATATCGCAGGTACACTTACACTTGTTGATGTTATGAGACAACACAATTGCAAGAATATTATTTTCTCATCATCAGCTACTGTTTACGGTGATCCAGCAGAGATTCCTATTACAGAGAATTGTCCAAAGGGTCAGTGTACTAACCCATACGGATGGACAAAGTCTATGCTTGAGCAGATTCTTACAGATATCCAGAAGGCAGATAGTGAGTGGAATGTAGTTCTTCTTCGTTATTTCAATCCTATCGGAGCACATCCATCAGGCACAATGGGAGAGAATCCAAATGGTATTCCTAACAACTTGATGCCTTATATTACTCAGGTAGCTGTTGGTAAGCTTCCAGAGCTTGGTGTATTTGGTAATGATTATGATACTCCAGACGGTACTGGCGTACGTGATTACATCCACGTAGTTGACCTTGCTAAGGGTCATGTTAAGGCTCTTAAGAAAATTGAAGATAACTCAGGCCTTAGCATTTACAATCTTGGTACAGGGGTAGGCTACTCAGTTCTTGATATCGTTAAGAACTTTGAGGAAGCTAATAATATTAAGATTCCTTATTCAATCAAGCCACGTCGTGCTGGTGATATTGCCACATGCTACTCAGATGCTACAAAAGCTGAAGAGGAGCTTGGCTGGACTGCAGAGTACGGCATTAAGGAAATGTGTGCTGATTCTTGGAGATGGCAGAAGAATAATCCAAATGGATATAGCAAATAATAAACAAATATCTGAATGTTTGAATTATTCTGAAAATAAAATTTTTGAGAAAAGGGGTTGACGAAACCCATTTAGCATAGTAATATATGTCTTGTCGTTGAGATACATAACCAGCGACAGACAATATGGTTCCTTGGTCAAGCGGTTAAGACGTCGCCCTCTCACGGCGAAAACAGCGGTTCGATTCCGCTAGGAACTGCGAAAGCGTCATCGTTAGATGACGCTATTATTTTGCCCAAAAACTTGAATTTTTTAGGTTTTCTGTTATAATAGCTATTGTTGATGAAGAGAACGACTGAGGAGAGAGCTAATTGCTCTCTCTTTATTTATGCTCTTTCAATTATAACTGAATCAAATGAACTTCATTTGGTTCCTACAACTGAATAAGGAGGACGATAATGTCAAAACACACCGATTACGAAAAACGTACGGAAGAATTGATTACTCCTATTCTTGAAGAGTTAGGCTTTGAGCTTTATGACGTAGAATACGTTAAGGAAGGCACAGAATATTACCTTAGAGCCTACATTGACAAGGATGGAGGTATCACAATTGACGATTGTGTGGAAGTCAGCAGAAGAATGAATGATCTTCTCGATGCAGAGCCTCAGATAGGCGGCGACGAGGGATACATCTTCGAAGTTAGCTCACCAGGACTTGGTAGAGTACTAAAAAAAGATAAGCATTTTGAAAAAGCTATAGGTCAGGATGTAGACATCAAGACTTATAAGCCAGTTAATGGAGCAAAAGAATTTACTGGTATGCTCAAGGCATTTGATAAGGATACCCTTACCATCGAGTTTGAAGATGGCACAGAGGTTTTCTCTAGATCAGATGTTGCACAGGTTAAATTATCAATAGATTTTTAAATTATTCTTGTATATAAGGAGGAATTATGGCAAATACAAATGATTTTTGGGATGCTCTTACTGATCTTGCAAAAGAGAAAAATATTAGCATGGATGTGTTAATTGAGACAATTGAGAATTCACTTCTCATCGCTTGCAAGAACAACTATGGAAAGGGTAAGGACCCTAACGGCAAAGGTAAGGAAGTTAACGCTTCTGTAGAAATCGATAGAAACTCTGGTGAGTATCATGTATACCTTATCAAGACTGTTGTTGATGAGGTTCAGGATTCAGTTGAGGAGATTTCACTTACAGATGCTCACAATATCGACGGCAAGCTTCAGGTAGGTGATGTTGTTAAAATCGAAGTTAAGTCTAAGGAGTTCGGTAGAATCGCAGCTACAGCAGCTAAGAACACTATCACTCAGAAGATTCGTGAGGAAGAGAGAAATGTACTTTACAAAGAGTACTATGAGCTTCAGCACAAGGTTGTTACTGGTGTTGTTACACGTTTTTCTGGCAACAATATCCATGTTAACCTTGGCAAGCTTGAGGGATTCCTTTCAGAGTCTGAGCAGGTTAAGGGCGAGTTCTACAAGATTCAGGACAGAATTAAGGTATATATCGTAGAGGTTAAGATGTCTAGCAAAGGACCTCGTATCGTTGTTTCACGTACTCATCCAGAGCTTGTTAAGAAGCTTTTCGAAGAGGAGGTTTCTGAGGTTAGAGATGGTATCGTTGAGATTAAGTCAATCTCACGTGAGGCTGGCAGCCGTACAAAAATTGCTGTTTGGTCAAATGATGAGGATGTAGATCCAGTAGGTGCTTGCGTAGGTCAGAATGGTGCACGTGTTAATGCAATCGTTAATGAGCTTCGCGGCGAGAAAATCGATATTGTTGAGTGGGATGAGAACCCAGCTTACCTTATCGAGAATGCACTTTCACCAGCTAAGGTTGTTGCAGTTGTTGCTGATGCTGATGAGAAGAGCGCTCGTGTAGTTGTTCCTGATTACCAGCTTTCACTTGCTATTGGTAAGGAAGGTCAGAATGCTCGCCTTGCTGCACGTCTTACAGGCTTCAAGATCGACATTAAGAGCGAGACACAGGCTAGAGAGGCTGGCGATTTCCTCGATTACGAAGAGGATTATGATGATGACGAGTACTACGATGAAGATGAGTACTACGATGAGGATGGCGAGTATGATGAGGCTGAGGCTGATTCAGAAGAGTCTTCAGAGGAAGAGTAATGACAAATAAGACAATACCTCTTAGAAAATGCGTTGCATGTGGGCAGATGGTTCCCAAGGACGAACTATATAGAGTTGTAAGAACAGAAGAAGGCATTCAGCTTGATTTGACTTACAAGGCTCAGGGCCGTGGCGCCTATGTTTGTCGTAAGGAAGAATGCATTGAGCTTGCAGACAAGAAAAAGGCATTTAACAGGTCACTTAGATGTGCTGTTTCTCAAGAGGTGATTGAAAGCTTATATACGGAGTTTAAAAATGATAGATAAAGCACTTAATATGATTAGCTTAGCTATGAAGGCTGGCGCTTTAGCTAGCGGAGAGTTTGCTTGCGAGGAGGCAATTAAGGGAGGCAGTGGTTTCCTTTGTATAGTTGCTACTGATGCATCTGCTAACACTAAGAAATCATTTTCGAATTCCTGTGAGTTCTACGGAGTTGATTATGTAGAATATGGCACTAAGGAATCTTTAGGTCAGGCAATTGGCAAAGAATATCGGGCATCTATCGTAGTGTGCGATGAAAATTTATCCTTAAGTATTCTAAATAAGATACGCAGTTAAGTAGTTGAGGAGGATATTAGATGGCAAAAATTAAAGTACATGAATTAGCCAAAGAGCTTGGTAAAGAAAGCAAGGACGTAATCGCTTTCTTAAGCTCTAATGGTATAGAAGCAAAGGCCCAGAGCGGCGTTGAAGAAGATATGGCAGCAAAGGTCAGAGCAAATTTTGGTGGCGCTTCAGAGAGGCCAGCAGCAAAGGAAGCGGTTCCTGAGAAGAAGGAAGCTTCTGCTGTCAAGGATGCAGCTAAGAAAGCTCGTCCTGTTGACAAGGAAGGCAACCCAATCAAGAAAAAGAAGAATGTCTTTGTTGTAACTCGTGATAGAGACGACAGAAGAAGACGTGGTTCTGATTCTTCTCGTTCAGAGAATAGAGATGGTGGCAGAGACAAGAGAAATAATGGCTCTCAGCCACAGCAGCAGCGTGGTCCGATCAGACCTCGTACATTTGCTGACGGTGTTCGTCCATCCCAGAGAGCATCTGCTCAGTCTAATGATACAGAGTATGTATCAAAGAAGAAGCCAGTAGAGTCTGAGGCTCCACGTCAGGCTAAGAGACCAGAGCGCCCAGATCGTTCAGAACGCCCAGAGAGAAGCGAGCGTCCAGAGCGTCCAAACAGAGGCGATAATAGAAATGATAATAGAAGCGACAATAGAGGTCAGCGTTCTGATAGACCTGCTAGAGATGATAGAAATGGCGCTTCTAGACCAGATAAGAGAAACGATAGAAATAATAATCGTCCATCACAGGCTCCAGCTGCTGATATGTCACCAGCTTCAAGTGGCAAGGGTGGTCGTCGTGATGACAAGAAAAAGAAAAATAATAACGATAGAGAGAACAACTTAGGCGGCAAGAAGCAGGAGCGTTTCATCAATCTTGAGAAGAATGGTGGAAAGAAGAAAAAGAACAATGCTCCTAAGGCTCCAGAACGTGATATGAATGAGGTTCTTACTATCACAATCCCTGATAGAATTACTATCAAGGATCTTGCAGACAAGATGAAGGTTCAGTCTTCTGCAGTTGTTAAGACTCTTTTCATGAAGGGCAAGATGGTTACTGTTAACCAGGAAGTTGATTTCGAAGAGGCTTCTGAGATTGCTCTTGAGTTTAACTGCATCTGTGAAGAAGAGGAGAAAATCGATGTTATCGCAGAGCTTCTTAAGGAAGAGGATGAGGATTCATCAAGCTTCCCATCACGTCCACCTGTTGTCTGCGTAATGGGTCACGTTGATCACGGTAAGACATCACTTCTTGATGCTATTCGTGATACAAAGGTTACAGACCGTGAGGCTGGTGGTATCACACAGCACATCGGTGCATATACAGTATCTATTAATGGTCAGGATATTACATTCCTTGATACTCCTGGTCATGAGGCATTTACAGCTATGCGTATGCGTGGTGCTAACTCTACAGATATCGCTATTCTTGTAGTAGCTGCTGATGACGGTGTTATGCCACAGACAGTAGAAGCTATCAACCATGCTAAGGCTGCTGGAATCGAAATTATCGTTGCAATTAATAAGATTGATAAGCCTAATGCTAATATTGATAGAGTTAAGCAGGAGCTTTCTGAGTACCAGCTTATCCCTGAGGATTGGGGCGGAAGCACAGTATTCTGTCCTGTATCAGCTCACACTAAAGAGGGTATCGATAACCTCCTTGAGATGATTCTTCTTACAGCAGAGGTACTTGAGCTTAAGGCTAATCCAAATCGTAAGGCTCGTGGTCTTGTTATCGAGGCTCAGCTTGATAAGGGACGCGGTGCTGTTGCTACAGTACTTGTTCAGAAGGGTACACTTCACGTAGGTGATCCTGTTGCCTGCGGTAGCTGCTACGGTAAGGTTAGAGCTATGCTTGATGATACAGGTGCTCGTGTTAAGAGTGCAGGCCCTTCAGTTCCTGTTGAGATCCTTGGTCTTTCTGAGGTTCCAAATGCAGGTGAAGTATTAATGTCATTTGATTCTGAGAAGGAAGCACATGCATTTGCAGATACATTCGTTGCAGAGCACAAGAACAAGCTTGTTGAGCAGACTAAGTCTAAGATGTCTCTTGATGCACTCTTTAGTGAGATTGAATCAGGAAATCTTAAGGAGCTTGATATTATCGTTAAGGCTGATGTTCAGGGTTCTGTTGAGGCTGTTAAGCAGTCACTTGAGAAACTTTCTAATGAAGAGGTTGTTGTTAAGACTATCCACGGTGGTGTTGGTACAATCAATGAGTCCGATGTAGTTCTTGCTTCAGCTTCAAATGCTATCATCATCGGTTTCAACGTTCGTGTTGATCCACAGGCTAAGATGACAGCAGATAGAGAAGGTGTTGACCTTCGACTTTACAAAGTAATCTACGATGCAATCAATGATGTTGAGTCTGCTATGAAGGGTATGCTTGATCCAATCTTCGAGGAGAAGGTTATCGGTCATGCAGAGGTTCGTCAGATATTCAAGGCATCTGGTGTTGGTAACATCGCAGGTTCTTATGTTACTGATGGTTACTTCCAGAGAGATTGTATGGTTCGTGTTACTCGTGAAGGCGAGCTTATTCACGAAGGTAAGCTTGGTTCTCTTAAGAGATTCAAGGATGATGTCAAGGAAGTTAAGTCTAACTTCGAGTGTGGTCTCGTAATTGAAGATTTCAATGATGTTCAGGAGATGGATATTATCGAGGCTTACATTATGGTTGAGGTACCTAGATAATGAGAAAGAATTCAGTTAAGAATATTCGCATAAACGAAGAGGTTATGCGTGAGCTTTCCAATATTATTCGTCTAGAGGTTAAGGATCCACGTATATCACCGGTTACATCGGTGGTATCTGTGGAGGTTGCCCCAGACCTTAAGACTTGCAAAGCTTATATTTCTGTTCTCGGTGATGATGAGGCTGTTAAGAAGACTATTGAGGGTCTTAAGAGTTCAGCTGGATTCATCAGAAGAGAGCTTGCTAGACGAATCAATCTTAGAAATACACCTGAGATTACATTCGTAAGCGACCAGTCAATTGCTTATGCTGCTAAGATGAGCAAGCTTATTGACGAGGTTAACGCACCACTTCATAAGGATGAAGAATAGATTTTAGCTTTATCTATTTAATAATTGGTGAAATAAGGAGAAGACAATGATAGACAATTTTAATGAACTTATCTCTAATTCTAAGACAATTGCCATTTCTGGTCATATACGTCCAGACGGCGATTGTGTTGGCTCATGTATGGCTGTATACAATTACATTGCCACATATTTTCCAGAGGTAGATGTTCATGTCTATCTTGATCCTATCCCTAATATTTTTAAATTTCTTAAGAACACAGATAAGATCGAAGACATTCATACACTTTCAGAGGATACAGTCTTTGACTTATATATTGCACTTGATTGTAGTGAGGGTTCTAGACTTGGTGATGCATGCGCCTTTTTTGAAAAGGCAACTCACACAGTTTGCATTGACCATCATATGACTAATGGTGGATTTGCTGAGTTTAGTTATATTATTCCTGATGATAGCTCTACTTGTGAGCTTGTCTACAATCAGTTTGGCAAAGATAAAATTACTAAGGATATTGCAGAATGCCTTTACCTTGGAATTATCCATGATACAGGTGTTTTCCAGTATTCATGCACAACAGAGGCTACAATGGCAGCTGCTGGCTTTTTAATGACTAAGGGAATCGATTATCCAAAGATTTGTACTGACACATATTATGCCAAGACTATGATTCAAAATAAGATGCTTGGTACAGCTCTTTTAAACTGCAAGACATTTGATGATGGCAAAATTATCGCTGCTGTTATTACTGCAGAGGATATGGCAGAATATGGGGCTCAGAGCAAGCATTTAGAGGGCATTGTTCAACAGCTTAGAGATACAACTGGTGTTGAGGTTGCTGTATTCCTATACGAGTTAGAGGACGGAGATTTCAAGGGTAGCACTAGAGCTACAGGAGATGTGGACCTTACAGTTATTACCGGTAAATACGGTGGCGGTGGTCACAAAAAAGCAGCTGGATTTTCTGTAAATACAAAAGAACCATGGACTATTATCGCTGAGATAGTAGAGATGATTGAAGAACAGTTTAAACAGTTAGGAATCAATTAATGAATAGCGGCATTATTAATGTCTACAAGGAAGCTGGTTTTACATCATTTGATGTAGTTGCCAAGCTACGTGGAATTTTAAAGATAAAGAAAATTGGGCACACTGGTACTTTAGATCCTGATGCTACCGGTGTGCTTCCTGTATGTGTCGGTAAGGCAACTAAGCTTTGTGATATGCTTACTGACAAGGATAAGGTATATGAGTGCGTAATGCTACTTGGTACTGAGACTGACACATATGATATGAGCGGTAGGATTTTATCTCGTAAATCTGTTACCGCCACAGAATCACAGGTGACAGAGGCTATTAATAGCTTCGTAGGTGACATAATGCAGGTTCCTCCTATGTATTCTGCTCTCAAAGTTAATGGCAAGAAGCTTTATGAGCTTGCTAGAGAGGGAAAGGAGGTTGAGCGTAAGGCTAGACCTGTTACAATTTTTAGTATTGATATTTTAGAGATGAATTTGCCAGAGGTGGCTATCAGGATTCACTGCAGCAAGGGCACATACATCAGGTCTCTTTGCCATGATATAGGTGAGAAGCTTGGCTGTGGCTGTGCTATGAAATCTCTTGTTAGAACTAGAGTTAGTCAATTTGATATTTCAGATGCTAAGACACTAGATGAGATAGAGCGAATCGTCAAAAATGGCAATATAGATGGTATAATGATGCCAATTGCACAGGCTTTTGAGGGGATGGGGACAGTTTTTGTTATCCCTACTGAGGAAGCTATATTACATGCAGTTAATGGGGCACCTATACCTGAGACCAATGTATTCGCTGAGGCTATCAGTTCTTTTGAAGAGGGAGATAATTATAGGATTTTCCTTCCTGATAATAGATTCATCGGCGTCTACAGATATCAAGAATCTCAATTTGTTTTGGAGAAAATGTTTTTAGAGTAATTATGGAATATATACATTCTTTATTTAATACTACAATTAAAGAACCTACTGCAATTACAGTGGGCAAGTTCGATGGTATTCACAAGGGACATCACCTTTTGACTTCAGATATTATTTCAAAAGAGTCTTCTGGTCTTAAGTCTTGCATGATTACCTTCACTAATTCTCCTAGAATTGCTTTGACAGATGATAAGTCACCTACACTTATCACTAATAAAGAGCGCGTTTTTATGCTTGATAACAATGGACTTGATTATCTGATTGAGTGCCCATTTGACAAGCAGCTTATGGAGACCGATGCTAGGAGTTTTATTGCTTATCTTGTTAATAATCTCAATATGAAATATATGGTTGCCGGCTCAGATTTTACATTTGGATATAAGGGCGCTGGCAATGTAGAAATGCTTAGGGAGCTTTCTAAAGAGATGGGATTTGAGCTTAGAATTATAGATAAAATCAAGCTTAATGACAGGGATATAAGCAGTACTTATATTAGAGAAGAGCTTAAACTTGGACATATTGATACAGTTAACGAGATGCTTGGATACGAGTATTTCGTATGGGGAGAAGTAGTTCACGGTGCACACTTAGGACATACAATTGGTATTCCAACTATCAATATTATGCCTGAGGCATCAAAACTTGTGCCAAAATTTGGAGTTTATGTTACTACAATAGATTTTGATGGTAGAATATATCATGGTGTGACTAATGTAGGCACCAAGCCATCTGTTTCAGATGAGAATATTGTTGGTATAGAGACACATATTTTGGATTACAACGGGGATTTATACGGTAAATTTGTCAGGGTGACATTTGTTTCATTCCTTAGACCTGAGATGAAGTTTAATTCAATCGATGAACTTAAGGCTCAGATGAGTAGGGATAAGGTAACAGCCAAGGATTTCTTTAACAAAAGATAGTAAAAAAATCAGGCAAATGTTACGCAAATGTTACGGTTATTGTTACAAAACATTGACAAATATCGAATGAGTTGATATAATAACTTAGTTGCGTTTATTAGTATTTTTGATTTGGAGGTTTTATGAAAAAACGCATTATTTCAGCTTTTTCTATTGTTTGCGCGTTGGCACTTATCATCGATCATAGTATCGATTCTAAAAATAAAATAATTGATAATTCTGCAGATGGTGATTATACAGCTACAGCTGGTGTTATTACAGCAGCAGCTTTTGATGAAGATGCTCTTGCATCTATTTCTGTGACAGATTCACAGGCTATTGCTACTGCAAAGTCACTTGGTGATATTTATGGATACGATAATATCGGTATCTGTAATGTTTCAGAGGGTAACCTTAACATCCGTGAGAGTGCTTCTACAGATGGTAAGCTTGTTGGTAAGTTCCCAGCTAATGCAGCCTGCGAGATTCTTAAGACTGAGGGTGAGTGGAGCTACATTAAGTCTGGCGAGGTAGAGGGTTACGTTCTCTCTGAGTATCTTATTACTGGTGATGATGCATGGGATAAGGCATTAGAGCTTGCAGAGTATGTTGCTACATCTAAAACAGGTGGTCTTAGAGTTAGAGTTGAGCCTAATACAGATTGTGAGATTATTTACCAGCTTGCAGACGGAGAGGAAGTTCCTATCCTTAACAATACTCAGGATGAGGACTGGATTGAGGTCGATGTAGATGGTGATTCAGGTTATGTATCTGCAGAATATGTAGATGTTGATTTATCACTTACTACAGCTATGACACTTACAGAGGCTCGCTATGGTGCAGGTATTTCTGATGTTCGTATGGCAGCTTGTGACTATGCTCTTCAGTTCGTTGGTAACCGCTATGTATGGGGCGGTACATCACTTACTAATGGTGTTGACTGCTCAGGATTTACAATGCAGGTTATGGCTCAGTACGGTGTTAGACTTTCTCATTCTTCTAGAGCTCAGGCTAATGAAGGTACTACAATTTCTACATCAGAGCTTAAGCCAGGCGATTTGATTTTCTATGGTAGAGGTGGTGGTTCTATTAATCACGTAGCTATCTATATTGGTGGAGGTCAGATTGTTCATGCATCTAACAAGCGTGACGGTATCAAGATTTCTAATTACATGTACCGTACACCAGTTAAGTGTGTAAGAGTTTTATATGACTAAATGCGAGCCTGGATGGTGAGTATTCCATTATTAAATTAGATGTTAAAGGCTAGAAAACGTATGTTATCTAGCCTTTTATTATTGGTTATGATATAATTTTCATCGTGGCATGCCACATAATTTTGATTATTTATTGGAGAGGAATTTAAAATGAGTTTATTAGAACAATGGCAGAAAATTGCCTACAACCAGAATCAGTCACAGGCTGATTTACAGAGATTTTGGCAGAATTACTTCTTGCTTGAAAAGGGAGTTTACGAGCAGCTTTTAGATGACCCTGATACAGAGGTTAAGGGCACAGTTAAGGAGCTAGCTGATAAATATAAATTAGACATTATGCCAATGGTTGGTTTCCTTGATGGTATTAATGATTCACTTGTAACACCTAATCCTATCGAGACTATGGAAGAGGATACAGTAGTATCTCTTAAGTTTGACAAGGAAAAGCTTTACAAGAACATGATTGATGCTAAGGCAGATTGGTTATACGGACTTCCACAGTGGGAGGAGATCTTCGATGAGGAGCAGTTAAAGGCCCTTACAAAGGAAGCTAAGAATATGCACACTATCGTACGTACTGAGAAAAAGGTAGGACGTAATGATCCATGCCCATGTGGTTCTGGTAAGAAGTATAAGCACTGCTGCATGAACAAAAAATAATTGTATATTTCATGTTTAACGCACCCTGGTGGGTGCGTTTTTTGTACTTATAATAACATTGACAAGGTTGTACATAAGTACTAAAATACTACTATACTACTATACCAATAAACTATAAATTGAGGTATGATATTTTTGCAAGCCTCTGATGGGTAGATTTGTAGATTAAATATAGAGAGGGAATAAGATTATGAAAATTAAAAAGATATTTGTGCTTTTGGCTTGTTCGATGATGGGGCTTTATTTGTGTTCGTGTGGGAAAAATATAACAGAAGAGAAAGACGAGGCAATAGATGAAGCCACCGAAATCTCTGTAGAGGAAGAGGTGGTAGATGCAGATGAGGATTCCTCGGAGGAAGAGGATACTGTAAATTACATAGATGATGTGGTTAATGCTGATTTAAATGCAAATGACTATACGCATGTAGTCTCTGCGACAAATGAAATTAATGATGATTTTACGCTAGTAAGTTTTGTAGTGGATTTAGATAATGACGGGGCAGAAGAGGCATTTGTTTTAGAAGCTTATTGGGATGAGAATAACAATACTGCGCTAACGGAAGATTCCACATTTGATACTACAAGAATATGGTTTGTAGATGAAAAAGGAGATGGAACAGAGCTTCATGATTTTGCAGAGGATGGACCAGTTAGTATTCATGAAACACTTCAGCTTATAACTATAGGGGATAATAGTTATGTTTTTGTTTCTGCATATGGTCAGATGGCTGCATACGACCAGACAGTTATATACACAGAAAAATACAATGCAATTACTAATGCAACTGACTTACCTTGTTATGGTTCTAAATATTTTGTTGATGGTGATGTGGTCTGGTATAAGGAAATGTATGGCATGCAGATTGATAGAGAGGATGATTTGCCATTAATAGATTCAGGTCTTACAATGGGACATTGCTTTATTCCTTATCATTTATATTTGGATGATTCCGATAATACTTTTAAATTATATGGAGCCAAGGAGATATCCCTAGAGGAGGCAGAAGAAATTACTGGTCTTGATTTTTCGGATATCCTCTCTGATGCTACAGAATATGAATTTATACTACGTGATAACAATGAACTGGATGTAAATATAGCTACTGCTTGTGAGCCTTCATTTAATGATGATGGTGAATCCTATGAATTTATATGTTATTCATACTTTTTACAGGATAATGGCCAGTGGGAATCTGATGATTATATAGAAGGATATTACCTTATTGATCCAGTTGAATTTACAAATGTGTGGGGTTTTTTACAATAATAAAAGTAAATTTTTTTAATGCTTATGCTTGATTTTTGAGGACTATTTTAAGCGCACCCTGATGGGTGCGTTTTTTTGTTTTTATTATTGATTTATAATGTAAAAAGTATTACAATACTACCTAGAATAAATTTATATATTAGGGGATATATAGAATTAAATTAATGTAATAGATATTTAGTTTTGGGAATTATTCACTTTTAAGTAGGGAGGATACTTATGAAGAGGAAGGTTGCTTTTTTCCTTATACTGACACTTGCTTTAACAGGATGTGGTAAGAAGCCTGTTGTTGAAGAAGAAGAGGATGATGAAGATGTTCCTGTAGTTGTTAAGGAGGCTGATTGGAATGCTGTTTTAGATGACAAGCAAGAGTTTATAGGACTTGATGAGAAATCCTATAAAGTTAGCACTTTGCCAGATAATGATAAATACTATTTTACCTTAGCAGATGTTGATGGGGATGAAAAAGATGAGCTATGTATTAAGACTCGCACATCTTTTTATGTAATCAATTATACAGATAAAGAATATAAAGTTATCTATGAGGGCAGTATATATGAGGAGCCTGTAGATGCTCCTGAAAAGCACGGAATCTTTATGTATATTAAAGGCGAAGCTCCAGATAATGAACGATTTAAATTTACTGAGATAGATGATGAAGGCACTGTTATTAGTGAAGCATACGCTTCTAGATATGATGCTAATGACAATGGCATTTTTGATGAAGCGGATATGTATTTTGTGGATGCGGATGATGCTACTCCAGTTGATGAGCCTACCTGGAAGAGTAAGGCTGGTGGAATATACAACTATGTAGAAAACTATGCTCCATATACTCATCCTGTTAAGTGGATGGAAAATAATGGAATTAGAGATGTGACATGGAATAACAGCTTTGATCCATCAGGAGAGGGTTATTCCGAAAATACGGTAATCACATTTACTTCTGATGATGGTTCAACACAGGATATTGATACGGGTCATGCTTTTGGGGTTCAGAAGTTAGACCTAATTGATATTGATAATGATGGCGCAGACGAATTTATCATTTACGGAGCCTTAGGAAATGAATCCTATAATGTTGCAGCTTTTATTTTTAAACTTGCAGATGGAACAGTAACTCAAATAGATTACAAATCTAGTATAGATGGAATTAGAGATTCAGCTGTATATACTGCAAATTACGATACTGTTTATTACTACGGTAATGTATATAGTGGACTTGCAGTTACTTCTCCTGGTGAGCAAACTGTATATAATTTTTATGAGAATTATGGCAGCACAATCTATTTTGCAGATGGACAATGGCATGAATTTTTAGGTCATTATGTGCCAGTTATTAAGGAATACACTTGTGATGACTGCGGCGAAGTTATGTGTAGATCATACGAGGAAGTATTTGTTTTAAACGAGGGATATTCTGAGTTTACAGAGCAAATCAATCAACTTATTTTAGAAGATCTGACAATAGATGGTTTGCCATATATTTACAATGATTACAGTGCTCCTTGTGGTGAGCATTCTAGTGAATATACTGAGTACTATTGCATGATTTCTGATTATAGTCTTGTAGATAGTACCAGATATTTAAAAATTGATGTGTCTTACATGACACAGCTTGCATCTGCGCCAGCTCCATGGAGAGATCAAGAATCTTTCTACTATGATTTACAGACAGGTGAACGTATATCGGAAGAAGATATTCATAATGTATAAAGGGTATGTATAAGATAGATGAATCTAAGGATAGAGAAAAGTACATATTGTTAATACCAGCCATGCTTGATTATCATTTTCCGCTGATGAAGTATGCCTTTTATTCCAAGAATTATCATCCTGTAATTATTGATTTGGAAGATAATGTTGAAAATATTGGTCTTAAGTATGTGAACAATGATATGTGTTATCCTGCCATCATGAATGTTGGTCAGATTATAGCAGCTCTTCAATCTGGCAAATATGATTTAAAGCGTACTAGGGTTTTGATGGCTACAGCCGGTGATGCATGTCGAGGTTCTAATTATATTGGAACCTTAAAAAGAGGTCTTAAGAAAGCTGGATTTGAGGATGTTCCTGTTTTAAATATTAATGTCCAGGGCATAGCAAAAGAAGAGACTATGAAGGTTGATATTGGTATGGCAATTAGAGCCTTAGTGTCTGTTTGTTATGGGGATATCCTTATGATTCTATACAACAATGTTCTACCTAATGAAAAAAATGCTGGTGAGACTAAGGCTAAATATGACCATTGGATGGAGGTATTATCCAATGATCTAAAACAGGGTAGGCATTTATCAATTAGATGGATGAAAAAGCGATTCATGCAAATATCAGATGATTTTGCTTCTATAGAAATGAATCCCCATAAAAAGCAGCTTGTTGGAATTGCAGGTGAGATATATATGAAGTATTGTCATCTTGGCAATTGGGATTTAGAAAAATATCTTCAGGAAAATAATTGCCAGGCTCATACCAATGGTGTGACCTGGTATATGCTTTATTACATGGACACTCATCTATTAAACAAGAAGTCTATCATTACTCCTTTCTGTAAGATTGGCCAGTCTATACTTGCTGGCATACAAAAGAGTATGGTTGAAGCCATTAGAAAAAATGGATTTTTCACACTAGATGATTTTATAACTTTAAAAGAAAAAGTTAGACCATATATTAGCATGAATTATTCTATGGGAGATGGATGGCTTGTTGGTATGGAATGCGCAGGATTTCTGCTTTCTGATTGCAGGAAAGTAATGTCTGTTCAAAGCTTTTGCTGTATGGTAATGCAGACCTGTGGTAAGGGCATGTACTCAGTAATTGAGCGGCGGCTATCAGGAAAAGGACATATCGCAAATGCGGATATTGATACAAGTGGATCTAGGATGAATTATTACAATAGAGTACATTTATTAATTCATCAGAACTAATATTAATAAAATGTTAACTGTTGTTCCTCCTGGAGGAATAACTGGATCCCATGCAGGACTCAGTTATTTTACAGGTGGAATGATTCGAAAATCAGAGTTTAATGATTTGAATTAGTTTTAAATTTCAGGGAGATTAATAATATTTAGGCATGAAGTTATTAAAGAAATTATTATACGTATTTGCGATATTTAATTTGATAAATGTGAGCGCACATGTGTTGAATTGTTTTAGACCTTTCTTTGGAGAAGGGATTGATAACTTTATATATTTCTTGCGGCTTTCTATAAGTCTTGGAATATATTTTGTTATAAAAAGACAGAAAGACTATCGTTTTAATTCTTTAAATTTGATAATGAAGATTTATATTTTTGTTATTGCGATAGAGACTATTTTGTCAATGTTTCATGGTACATCTTATAGTTATAGCTTTTATAAATATTTTGTCATTTGTATACTCTTAGAGTTTGTTATTGGTTATTTGTTTTGGAGAAAATTATTAATTTCATGCGATGAAGCATATTATTGCATAATAAGTGAACAGACTCTGTATTTTCGATTACTTGGATTAGGTTTTTGTAATGCCTTGGTTATTTTGTCGCTAGCCTTTATAAAACAATATAATAGCATTGCTATTATTATTGTTCCTTTTTGTACTTATTTATTAAGACAGCTCCATGTTATATTTCTAATTAAAACGAGTATTACAGAATTTGATAAAGTAGAGGAAGATGCTAAGGCTGTTTTTGAGGAAACGAATAATAAGATAAATATATCAAAAAAATTATTATTTAGTTTTATTTTTGTTATCGCTTTTTTTACATGTTTAATTTATAGATTCGGTAAAGTAGAGGGAGAATTTCAACTTAAAGATTCTAAAGGTAATGTAATTTCTGAAATACATTCAACAACAGAATTTGAAACGGTTGGTGATGATGTATTTGTATATTCTGTTGACAATAAAATGGCAGCTGGATCCTTTTTTTATGAACGAAAATACGGAATTCTTGATTTGAAAAATAATAAGGATACTGGTGCTATTTATGATGAAGCACCTAGATTTGATTCAAATGGTCTCGCCTGGGATTATATTTCCAACTTCATTGACTATGATGGGAATATAGTAATAACTGTTGATAGTAATATAACAATTAATAATTCTTATCGTCAGCGGATTATTAATAATTATGTTAAAGATCATTTTCCAGGTTACTATCATTATGCGTATGATTTAATTGGAGAAACTGGACCTGCAATTAATAGAGAAATAGATAATTATTTTAAGAATGATTATTGTCCATTTTATTCTGAGGCTTATGGTGCTTGGGGGCTTGTCAATAATAATGGAGAGGTTCTTATTGAACCTAATTATAAAATCCCTGATAGGCTTTATGGTAATGATGTAATTATCTTTAATAATATATCTGATGATAAGTATTACCTTATTGATGAGCAAGCAAAAAAATGCGAGCTAGATTTTGAAGTGAACGAGGGGGAGTATATTAGGGAAATTGAAAGCTTTTCTGATTTAAATACTTTAGCTATAAGCATTCGGGGAAGAAAAGATTTATATGATTATGTATATTTATTTGATTGTCACGGTAATTCGTTAGGAGACAAAGCAGGTTATTGGTCTGCAGAAAGATCTCCATTATTAGCGGGAGATATTCTTTCATTGATGAAAGAATCTTCGGGAGAGTATGTTGCTATAGGTGAAAATGGAAATGAAATATTCTCCAGTGATTTGTATGACGGTGGCTATTATGCTCTTGTTGATGCTGAAGGAAATATTAATATGATAATTGCTTCTACATCGTCAGATAATAAATCATATTTATTAAACTTGGATGGTTCAAATGTACTTGATGAGTCTATCGATGATATTGAAGTTGAGGTTAATGAAATTACTAAAGAAAAATATTATTTAGTTACGGTTTCAGAAGATAAAAAATTAGTTGTTTTATTGGATGGAACAATATTTGATGCTGAAGACTATCTTACCAATGAAGACTATCTTACCAATGAAGATATTGAAATAGATCTATCAGCAATGGGGCAAATGCAAATTATATATGATAATAAAAATCTTTGGTATAAAGGAAATCCGGAAGATGAGGAAATTTCTGATAATTATAAATATGCTGTATGCGATCTTGATAATGATGGTTTACTAGAAGTTATAAATGCAGTGACAAAAGAAGAGTCTTATAAATCAGAAAACCAATTTTTTGAAGTAACCAAAGATGGAAGCCTTGCGGAAATTGATAATTCTGATATGTATTGTTTATCTATTGAGCCTGACTTGAAATATAATAGAACAGGTATTGTTTTATATAAAAATTCCTCTAAACAGTACGCTTTTTTAGCTCCCGATTACGTTAAACATGCAAAGAAGGATACGGAAATTTTTTCATACAAAATATATTTGGGTAATAACAAAGTTGTTTGCCAAAAACTAGGAAGTGAAAGAATATTAGTTGAGGGGGATACTGTTCAACATATTTATACTGATTATGAAGGTAATATTTTAGAATCAAGAGCTGATTATGAATCAATGATTAATAAGAATTTTACTGGTTATGAGATAACTGAAAATAATATAGTCTTTGATGAACCAGGACTTTATGATTCTTTCGAGGTTTTCTTTGGTGCTGGGCCATATGATTATCATGATTTATCAGTGAAATAAAGCTATATAAAAAGCTAGAGTCCAGATATGATTATGTTAGGCAGTATGGTCATGTAAGAAAGTATAACAATGGATATTACGAAGATGACTATAATCTTATTGATGTTTATGAGGTTAAGGAGAATCGTTAATATATCTCGTTTACATCATAGAAATAAAATTACTTGAGGTTTAATTGATGCATAATATAAATAAATATTTTTTAGTATTTGTTTGTTGTTCTCTTGTTTTTTCAGCCTGTAAACAGGAGGATAATGGTCAAGACAATACTAAATTAGAACAGTCTAGAATAGAGGATAATAACGAATCAAATATTACAAAGGAAATAAGTAATGTATCCTGGTCTTTTGATTCTATAGATGAGGATAAGAATTATTCAGGGGAAAATACAGTTATAACATTTGATTTTTCAGATGGTACATCACAAGAATTTGATCTTAATGTACCATGTTCTGTGGATTCAATGGAGATGCTTGATATTGATAATGATGGAGCTGATGATTATGTATTTCAGTGCTATTTTCCAAATACAGCTCTTGAATATAATCTAATTTTTGCTTATAGCTTTAAGGATGACAAGCTGGATCAAATATTCCCATTTACTCAATTGTCAGAGGAGACGGGGGATAGTTTACTATATTGTGAACTGAATGAAATAGAGGTTCCTTCTGATAGTGAAAAGGATAATATCGCAAATGCGATACAAGTAGCTACTGTTGATAAGGCAACTATTACTGATGGTCCTTTAGCATATTATTCATATACAGCAACAGCATATTGCTTAGGTGGTCAGTGGTACATAAAGGATGTCCAGTATAAAACCTATGACAAGTCCATTGATGAAGTTGCTGCCAAATTAGATGTCCCAGATGGTGCGGAAATCGAATATGAAGATTGGGTAGACTCTGAGCACACTGTATACAGAGTTGCTCTGCAAAGAACAGAGGAAGATCCTGATGAATATTTGCATTTAATGGATTATTTTCTATTTCAAGAAGAGGATGGCTCCGTACTTACCATAAAAGTAGATTATCCATCAAAGAATGATAGCTTGTATTCGGATAGATATATTGGGGCTGTTTGTGAGTTTGATGCAGAGCTTGTAGATGTGACTTTTGATGGTCATAAGGACTTAGTTATTTCATTAGGTAATTTTGGCGCTCAAGGTGCTGCAGGGCATTGTGCTTATGTCTATGAAGATGGTGAATACATTTACAAGAAATCATTTGAGGAAATTCCAAACTATGTTATCGATGAACCAAATCATTGTATTACAGGTTCTTCTCGTGGAAATGCAGTAACTTACTACGACTATATTTATGAATATATAGATGGTGAATTCGTAAATACGGATACACAGGAAACAGTTTATGACGGTCAGGATAGTTAATAGCGGAGTGTTTGTTATGAAGAAAAAACTTATTGCAATTCTTTTTTCTAGTGTTTTTGTTCTTACTTCTTGTGGTAATAATACTGATGTTAAGCAAGAAGTTACTGAAAAAGAAGAATTATCAGAAGAATCGGCAGGTGGCGGGGAATCTAAATTATCAATTGATTGGGCCTCTTACGAAGAATTAATGTCTTCTGATGAATCAAAAGATTTTCAAGAATTTTTGACTGTTTTAAATAATGAAGAATCATTTACTTGTTTTAACTGGGGAGATGATGAATATTATTTTGATGGTTATTTACAATCAATTGAATCAGATGATGAACCTGATATTGAAGGTATAGCATTGGTTGATTTAGATAATCAAAATGGCAAAGAGCTTATACTAAATATTTATGAGGGCGGTGGAAATTATCTTATACTGACAAGAGATAATGGTAAGTTTTATGGCACCAGCTTGGGTTGCAGGTTATTTGAAAATCTACAAAAAGATGGAAGATATATTGCTGCTGGCGGTGCAGGAAATGGAAATATATACTCTATGAAAATTGATAGTACTGGAGTAGAAGAAAAACTTCTTGGTCAGTACGAGGGTAAAGAACAAGATGATGGTTCGGTCCAGACCATTTTAGAATCAGATGGAAGCACAGAAGTTATAGATGATTTTGAAATCTGGCTTAATGAAACTTTTAATGAACCAGCACAATGGGTTTCGGTTACTGAAGATTCTAATGCAGATAAGAATCAGGCCAGCGCAAATGCTATTGAAGAGGATGACTTTAATGATTTTGTAGAGGTTTCATTTAAACATAAGGATTATCCGTCTACAGAGGACGGCAAGCCTGATTATAGTGGCGTGTATTGTCTAGATACTTATTCTACTACATACGGATGTTGTAATTTAATAAAGCAAGAAGACGGCTATTACTATTGTTATCTATATCTTTATGCCAGTATAGAAGCAGAGGTTTGGGGGCCGGATTCTGAGGTATTATCATTTACACAGGGATATAAAGGCGATAAGTATGTAGTTATCCGATTTGAGGGAAATACACCATATGTTTACTTTAAAACTTATAATCCAGTGGTAATGCACTAACAGGAGAATGAAAATGTATCAGCTTGAAAAAGAGAAAAAAAGATTAAGTAAACTAGGACTGGGTTGTCTTATTTTAATTGTATTTTTGTTTTCATGTACAGTTTCAATTTATTATGTTGCCAAAGAGATTATGAGACAAGAAGTTGCTTGGTATATAGTGGCGGCTCACATAATCATATTAGTTTTAGTACTCTCAGTAGTCTTTTGGATTGGTATTTATTTTGTATATAGATACGCTGTGCAATTAGGTCTTAGATGGAGAATTATCGGTGCTATTTGTGGCTGGATGCCAGGGGTTAATTTGATTGCCCTTGGGATTATTTTAACTATTTCCATTAGAGAATATTTCTTCGAAAAGAAAAAGATTAAAGTTAATGAATATAGATTAATTGAACGTATATGCGATACAAGGTATCCAATTCTTATGGTTCATGGTGTTTTCTTTAGAGACTTCAGATATTTAAATTACTGGGGTCGAATTCCAGAGCAGCTTGAGATAAATGGCGCAAAAGTCTTTTATGGATATCAGCAGTCAGCTGCTTCAGTTAAAGATTGTGGGCAAGAATTGGCAGATAGAATCAAAGAAATTTGTAATGAAACAGGTTCTGATAAAGTAAATATTATTGCTCATTCTAAGGGTGGACTAGATAGTCGTTATGCTCTTACAATTGGAGATACTGCGTCCCATGTGGCAAGTTTAACTACAATAAACACTCCACACAGGGGCTGTATTTTCGCTGATTATTTGCTTGAAAAGATAGGTGAGAAGACTCAGAAATCAGTGGCCAAGGCCTATAATTCTACATTACGCAAACTAGGAGATTATAACCCAGATTTCTTGGCGGCTGTATATGATTTAACGGCAAGCTACTGTGAGAAATTTAATACGGAATGTCAGAATGTTCCTGGAGTATATTATCAAAGTGTAGGCTCGAAAATGAATGTAGCTAGAGGTGGGCGTTTTCCTCTTAATTACTCCACCCATTTAGTTAAATATTTTGATGGCCCTAATGACGGTTTAGTAGGAGAGAATTCCTGTCAGTGGGGAGATGATTTCCAGTTCTTAACTGTCAAAGGCAAAAGAGGTATTTCTCATGGTGATGTTATTGATTTAAATCGTGAGAATATATCTGAATTTGATGTAAGAGAATTTTATGTGCAGCTTGTAGCCAACCTGAAGAATAAAGGGTTTTAGATATTATTGGAGAATTTTTGTGAAAAGTATGAAATACAATACTATTAAAAAAATAATATATGGTGTTGCGTTTGTTGTGGTTCTTGTGATGATGTTTTTTATTCATAAAGGCCAAAAGAATGTTATGAAGTTTTTCGATGTGCAAAAGCAGAAATATGTCACTATTAGTGTTAAGGGAGATAATCCAGTAAGAGGTAACTATACTTCATTACACACCGCTGCTATTGGAAAATATGTTGATTATGGATTTACAGAAGATATATCATTCAGAGAACCCACTTTTGATGTACAAAATATTAATGGATCTTTACCTATAGTATTTTATAACGATTCATTAAACTTGTATGGTTATATGGATATTAATGGAAATATACTTTTTGAGCCCCAGTTTTATTCAGCGGATGATTTCTATTCAGAAGGCTGTGCCAGAGTTAGAATGACTTGTTATAACGAAGAAGGTGAAAAATATGCACACCCACGTAGTGGAGTTGTTAATCAAGGGGGGAGATTTATAATTGATCCAGCCAATCCAGATGAGTCTCCCTTTGGTTTAATAATTGACCCTAAATATGATCTTATTTTTGCTGAGTATTATAATGGTAATGGTGGACAATATTTTGTTTATAGCCTTGATGGGGAAAAAAGCCAAGAGCTAACTAGCGATGATTTTAATAATTGTGTAAATAGACATTTCCTGCAGCATATGGCAGATGATCAGTACTCAATTAATTATGATGGTTTAGATGATTTTGTTAATCAAATAGATTTTGGAGGTCAATAAAATGACATTTTTGCTTAATCTAAAAAATAAACTTTTGATTAATCCCATTTTTAATTACGCAATTACTGTATCGATTATATTTCTTTTAGAGTCAATCAATACGCATCCAATGGTATATATTGGACAGAATGTTTTTTTTCTTTTGAATATTGCTAGGACTTGTTTTGCTGCATTAATCTGTATTCGCACAAAAGAATACAATGATATTAAAGCGATTAATAATCGTGTAAATAATGCTTCTATAATTTTTGGAGTTTTATCGTTTGTTTCTTTAACTGATTGCTTAGTTTCTGCATTTTCAACTATTTTTTCATTCTATGGATTTGCAGAGATTTATATTTGGGTTGTTATAATTGAGCACCTTTTGTTTTTTATAGGTGTATTGTTTTTGCAAATGTATAGAGATAAAGGTGTTGCTTTTTGGGTGTTGGTTCATGCTATTCAATTAACAATTTATGCTGTGATGAATATAGTTTATTTTGTTGAAAAATATCAAAGTGATAAACAGAATTGGTTTAGATATTTTATATTTACTAGTGCTATAGTGCTTATAGTTCATTTATTTTATAGCTATGATTTAGGAATAATATATCTGCCGGATGAGGAGTTAGAAATTGATAGAAAGGATTAAAAAAGCTCTATCAATTAACGATAGAGCTTGATGATTCGATGCTATTAAGATTTATTTATTTACAATTGAGCTAAGTGTTTCAAAGAAAGTTGGGTATGAGATACAGCAGCAGCTTTCGTCGTCAAAGGTAGTTTCTCCTTCGGCTACAAGACCAGCTATGGCAAATGACATTGCAATTCGATGATCAAGATATGTTTTGATGGTAGTTCCCTTGAGACACTGACCACCATTAATTATCATACCGTCATCAGTTGGAGTGATATCACAGCCCATATTTTTCAAATTCTCAGTGACCGTAGCGATGCGGTCACTTTCTTTTACCTTAAGTTCAGCGGCATCCTTGATAGTGGTAGTGCCATCTGCGCATGCTGCCATGACAGCAATAACTGGAAGCTCATCTATAAGAGTAGGAATGATGTCTCCTGACACTTCGCAGCCCTGAAGCTGACTTGTGGTTACATGAATATCTGCAACAGGTTCGCCACTGACAATTCTTTCGTTTAGAAGTTCGATATTACCGCCCATATCCTGAGCAACTTTTATAATTCCAGCACGTGTTGGATTCGTATTTACGTTTTTAATTAAAACATCTGAGTTTGGACAGATGAGACCTGCAACAATAAAGTAAGCAGCAGAAGATATATCACCAGGTACTTCTATTTTTTGTCCATATAATTTTGGCCCACCAACAATTGAAGCTGTAAGACCCTCTGATTTAATATCAGCTCCAAATCCTGAAAGCATAAGCTCAGTGTGATTTCTAGAAACAACTGGCTCTGTGACAGAAGTAACGCCATCTGCGTACAATCCAGCAAGTAATACACATGATTTAACCTGTGCGCTGGCAACAGGAGAATTGTAGTGGATTGCTTTTAATGGTGCACCGCCGATTTCTAGTGGGGCGCATCCGTTATCCTTAATTGAGCGAATATGAGCACCCATTTGAGTAAGAGGAGTAATGATTCTGCCCATAGGTCTTTTCTGAATTGATTCATCGCCGTTGAGAGAAGATATAAATGGCTGACCAACAAGTATACCCGATATAAGACGTGTGGTAGTTCCACTGTTTCCAACGTCAAGTATCTGACTAGGCGCCTTAAGTCCGTGGAGCCCCTTGCCATGAATGATAACATGGTCTGCATCTTGTGAAATATCAATACCCATGGCTCTAAAACAACCTATAGTAGAGCGACAGTCTGCACCGTCTAAAAATCCAGTTAACTCGGTGGTTCCCTCTGAAATAGCTCCAAACATAACCCCGCGGTGGCTGATAGATTTGTCTCCAGAAACTTTTATTTCACCTTTTAAGCTATTTGCTTTTGTTATTGCCATTAATTTGTCCTCTGTCTTACGTAATAATTATTGTGTGTGAGAGTGGTCTGAGCCTTTTTCATAGCGTCCTCTGTGTAGAACTCAATTCGAAGTACACCAGGTTCAAACTCTCTATTGTGAATGATATCGATATTCTTAACACTGATATCTGCATCAGCCAGTAGCTGAAGTACTCCTACTAAAGTACCAGGCTTATCATCGATATCACAGTATAATTCGTAAAAGCGAATTAAAGCATTTTCTGGAATAGTAATAGAATCTCTGTAGTCCTTAGCCTTTGACCAAAGCTTAAGAATCTCGTCGGCATCAGAATCTTCGATTGCTTTTCTAAATGTCTCAAGCTCCTCTTTATAAGCATCCATGAGCTTTAAAATAGCAGTACGGTTGCTAAGGAATATGTGCTGCCACATAGTAGGAGAGCCAGATGCGATTCTCGTGATGTCCTTAAAGCCACCTGCTGCAATAGTTTTACATGTGGTCCTCTCGTCATCATTGTCCTGAACAAGATTTACAAGGGAAGCAGCTATTACATGTGGTAAATGAGATACAGCTGCTGTAGCCTCATCATGCTCCTCAGGAGAAAGTTTGATAGGTATAGCGCCTAAAGACTTAATATAGTCACCAAACTCATTATATGTATCCTGATTCATATCTGAATCTGCAGTGAGAATATAATATGCATTCTCAAGTAGTAGAGCATCAGAGTGTTCAAGACCTGTAAGCTCAGACCCTGTCATAGGATGACCACCAATGAACTGATTTGTGATGCCAAGCTCTCTTGCAACTGCAGTAATATCTCCCTTAACAGAGCCTACGTCTGTGATGATACAGTCAGGCTTAACAACATCCTTAAGCTGGCGTAAATAATCACAGTTAATTTTTACAGGACTGCAAAGGAAAATAATATCACACTGACCGAACTGATGGATTTTAAGAAGTCCATTATTGTCGATTAGATGCTCCTCATAAGCAGCTTCAACGGTAGACTCTCTAGAAGCTGTAGCAAGAATCTTAGTATTTGGATATTTTTTCAAAATGGCCTTAGCTATACTTCCGCCGATTAATCCAAGGCCTACAAATCCGATTGTTTTAGATTTCATAAGAATTATCCCCCTGTGGTTGAAGAAAATGCTAGATACACTTCAACGCTTTAAAGTAAGAATATATTTATATAATAGCATATATTTTCATTGTAAATAGTCTGAATATTGATTAAAATAAAATTAAGTTTTTACACAGCAAGGCGCGGCGGGGTTAAGGCGTCAAATAATTATTGGGAGGTAAGACACATGAAGGTTTTTACTACGGACAAAATTAGAAACGTTGTGTTACTTGGTCACAGCGGGGCGGGCAAAACCAGTCTCATCGAATCAATGGCTTTTCTAGCTGGTCAGATCAGTAAGCCAGGCACTATCGAGGCTGGTAATACCATTAGTGACTATGACAAATTGGAGCAGAAAAATAAGTTTTCTATTTACACTTCTTTAGTTCCAATCATTTGGGGCGATACTAAGATTAATTTCCTAGACACACCAGGATATTTTGATTTCATCGGAGAAGCTGAAGAGGCTGTTTCTGCAGCTGATGCGGCTATTATTGTTATTTCTGGTAAAAGTGGAATTGAGGTTGGTACAAAGAGAGCTTGGGAGATGTGCGATAAATTCAATCTTCCTAGAATGGTATTTGTAACTGACATGGATATAGATGATGCCAGCTATAGAGAAATCGTTGAGGAACTTCAGAGTTTATACGGTAAAAAGATTGCTCCTTTCCATCTTCCAATTAGAGAAAATGGAGAGTTTGTTGGCTATGTAAATGTTATTCAGCAAATGGGTAAGCGCTGGAAAGCTGATGGTACAGTAGAGCATAGCGATGTGCCAGATTACAATCAGGAATACTTAGAGAAATATCGTGAAGCTCTTATGGAATCTGTTGCTGAGACATCGGAAGAGTTCATGGATAGATATTTCGGTGGAGAAGAGTTCTCTGAGGATGAGATTAGACAGGCACTTCGAGTAAACGTGGCATCTGGTGATATTGTACCTGTTATGATGGGCTCTAATCTTACTAATAGAGGCCAGTATACAATGCTTACTGATGTGGTTAAGTATTTACCTTCTCCAGCTGATTGTGTTATTACTGGAATTAACGCAAATACGAATGAGGTTTATGAGGCAAATTATGATTTCTCTAAGCCTAAGTCTGCTTATGTTTTCAAAACAATTGTTGATCCATTTGTAGGAAAATATTCTCTTATTAAAGTTAATTCAGGTGTATTAAAAACTGATGATTTGCTTTACAACAAGCACAAGGAATCAGAGGAGAAAATTGGTAAGCTTTACATTTTAACTGGTAGCAAGCCAGAGGAAGTACCTGAGGTACATGCCGGTGATATCTGTGCACTTTCTAAGCTACAGAAGGTTGCTACTACAGATTCTCTTTCTACAAAGGCTAATCCTATTCTTTATATTAGAACTCCACTTTCTGTGCCATACACTTACAAGCGATACAAAGCAAAGAACAAGGGAGATGAAGATAAAATCGCTCAGGCTATGGCAAAGCTTTGTGCAGAGGATTTGACTATTAAGGCTGTCAATGATGGCGAAAACAGCCAGTCACTTATTTATGGTATTGGTGACAGACATATTGATATGCTTGTTCAGAAGCTTAATGAAAAATATAAAGTAGACATTGAGCTTAGCCAGCCAAAGATTGCTTTCAAAGAGACTATCAGAGGTAAGGCTGATGTGGAGTACAAATATAAGAAACAGACAGGTGGTCATGGACAGTATGGACATGTAAAGATGACATTTGAGCCTTCTGGAAATATGGAAGAGCATTATAACTTTACTGAATCAGTAGTTGGTGGTGCAGTTCCTAAGAATTATTTCCCTGCTGTTGAAAAAGGATTGCAGGAAGCAGTTCTTGCAGGCCCACTTGCAGCTTATCCAGTAGTTGGTATCCACGCTAATCTATACGATGGAAGTTATCACCCAGTTGATTCTTCCGAGATGGCATTTAAAGTAGCTGCTAAGGGTGCATTCAAGGATGGTATCATGAAGGCTAATCCAATTCTTTTGGAACCTATTGAGACACTGAAAGTTGTTGTACCTGATACATACACCGGCGATGTAATGGGCGATTTGAATAAGAGACGTGGTCGTGTACTAGGCATGAATCCTACAGAGACTGGTGGTAAGACAGAAGTTCTTGCAGAGGTTCCTATGGCAGAGCTTTACGGATATGACACACAGCTTCGTTCTATGACAGGAGGTTATGGCACATTCTCTTATGAGTTAGCTCGTTATGAGCAGGTTCCATCTGACGTTCAGGCTAAGGAGGTTGAGAGAAGGGCTAATAAGCTAAAGGATGTAGAAGAGGAATAATTATTATTGCTATAGTTTATAAAGGGCTACCAATTTGGTAGCCCTTTCTTTTGGTCTTGACAAATATCTTAGAAGGTATTAGAATACTACCCATATTATGGAGCTAAATTGATTAATAAGGAGAATATCTATGAAAGGCTTTATAACACGGTACCCCTTGGTTTTTGCGGGCATAATTTTATGGTTTGTTGGTATTCCATTTTTGATAATTGGATTACTGATGGGCATACATGAAAAGAATTTTCGGGATAATGCTGTTGAAGTACAAGGTATTATTGAGACTATTGCAATAGATAGACATGGAGATGAGACGGATTATGATGTTTTTGTCGCTTATGATTATGATGGTTATGACTATTCCAATGTAAGGATTAATTCATATTCAAGTGCTATGTATGAGGGAGCAGAGATTACATTACTTGTAAATCCAGACAATCCTAGAGAGGTTGAAACTGAAAATGCAGGTATCATTTTAGCAGCTGTTTTTGGCGGTATGGGCTTTCTTATTACGCTAATTGGCTTGATTTTATTCATTATTTCAGGTTCGAGAAATAGACGTAATAAGAATCTTATGGAAACAGGGCAGCATGTATATGGGGAAATTGAATCTTTGGAGAGAGATACCTCAGTCACCATTAACGGAAGACATCCCTATAGAATTTATTGTAAATATCAAGATCCTAAAACAGGTTATATTTACAAATTTAAAAGTAGAATTTTAGATTTTAATCCAAATGATTCTTATAAAATTGGAGATCAAATAGGTATCTATTTAGAGCCTGGTAATTTTAAACATTATTATGTTGATGCCGTAGATAAAATGGCTGATATGACTTTTGATTTTACTTAAAATATGGACTTAATTAATGGAGAATAATTTATGAGACGAAAGATTTTTTACTTGTTGGCAACGCTATTTTTATTTTTTACTATGACACCTTTTGACAGCCAGGCTACTGAAGTGGACACAGTAGAAGATGCTGAAGAAAATATGGATGAAGATGATTTTGTATTATCTAAGTTTGGTATAGAAGCAAGCTTCCCTGAAAAATACAGATATATCTATGATGAGAATCAAGGATACAGAGATGAGGCTCTTGACATTGGTATTCACACAAATGAAATTACATCAACAATAAAAGAAAATAATATGTCTTATGATGCTTTTTATATTGATGATGAAGGTTATTTAAATGAAGCATACATGTCATATGATATGCAATTTGGTACTTCTTTTGATATGAAAGAAGCTTCTGAGGATGAATTGCAAGATTTAATAAAACAGATGGAAAAAAATTCTTCTATCTCTGCACTTTATGGAGTTTCATCTGAGTATATTGATACTTACCGTACTAATGATGGAGAAGTATATCTTTTGTATGATATGGAAAGCCAAAGGGAAGAAGGGGGCTTTCGTTCAGCCTGCTATTTTACACTTGTAAATGGCAGTAGTTATTATTTTTATTTTAGATCCTACAATCCAAATACTTTAATTGATGATTTGATTGAAGAGGGAAAAGTATTTTTAGAGGGCGTTAAATTTACATGTAGAGCTGAAAAGATGGAAAATACTGAAGACAGTTCTACTGATGTATCTGATTCAAGCAATTCTACTAATACCTCTAACATAATTACAGGACCAAAAACTAAAGTACCAAAGACAACTAATAGATCAATTTCTTCTCGTATTATTGGCCGTGCTGCTGGTGTTGGAATCATGGCAGCTATAGGCTTTTTGGTAAATGCAGTGAAAAGAAAAAAGAATGATAAATAATAAGTGCTGAGTTTGTAAAAATGATAGTGAAATAGGAGAACAGTTATGAAAAAGAGTATTATGCTTTCAATGGTATTAGCAACTGTGCTTGCAGTGGGGCATTCCACTGTTTCTAAGGCTGCTTCAGGAGTTGAACTTAATTATGAGAATATAGGTATATCAGTTACTCTTAGCGATAAGTACAACTATGTATACGATGCAGACAATATTTATGGAGATGATATTTCTGAGTACGGCATCAATCCTGATACATTTGTAAAGAAAATTAAGTCTACACCAGAGGCATATTTTGTTGCTTTGTATGTGGATGATAATAATTATTTTAGAGAGTCTGGCTTGAAATTTTTTGAAGGTGAAGAGAAAATTGGTCATTTGAAGGACTATTCAAAAGAAGAAGTTGCTGAATTAGCGGAAAATAGTTCTAAGGAAAGTGAAGAGTGGGTAGGAAAGTATGGCATAAAAAGCGTTGAATACAAAGATATCTTCTATACAGAGGGTGGGTTGCCATATTTCCAGACTATAATTACCGGAACTAATGAACAGGGCGATTATACTGCTGGATGTTTATATACCATAGCTAATAACAACTATTATTATTTCTATACTCGTTCTTATGCCCCTTCGGTGGATGCAGATTCAGTATTAAAGGATTCACAGGAATTGGTTGAGGGTGTTGAGATTACATACGATAAGACCATTAAATCCAATGCCAACATTTCTGGAGGCATAGATTGGGAACAGGTAGGCGCTAAATCTGCATATGGAGCAGTTATTGGTGCTGTAGTAGGTGGTGTTGGAGTTAGATTTGGCAGAAAGATTAAAAAGAATAAGGTAAAAAATACTGTGGAGAAAGCATAGTGTCTATTTGGGATTATTAATAAACCTGCCATATGGCGGGTTTATTCCATATTATGTAGAGGAGAATGAAGGTTTTGAAATCATCGGTTAAGGCTAAGTTAAGTAAGATTAATATATCAGTAGTTATTTTTGTGCTTACTATTTGGAATTTCATTAATGTTGCATCTCATATATTCAGTTATTATCATCCGTTTATAACAGATAAAGTTGATTATTTGTTTTATGGTTTCGAAATGGTACTGCTTGCGGTTTTGAGTTTAATATCCAGATGTAATCCGAATAAACGAATTCAAATTATTTCATCTTTGATAAATAGCATTAATTTTTTTAATGTGGTTGAACTATATATTTCTCTTTTTGCTTATAATACTGCGGCAGATTTCATAACTTTTATTTATGTGATTTCATTTATTTACAGGGTTTTTGCCAATGTGTGTATCTATAATTCCTTTTTGGGTGAAGCCATATACCAAGATGAATTGTTTCACATTTCTGAAGATGCTAAAACTCCTAAATGCTTGAAAGCTGATTGTATTTATTTTGTTGTTGTTTTTGCAACTCTTTTAATTCCTGTTTATTTTTTTAAAGATTTTTTGATTGTTGAGTATCCTATATGTATATTATTCTTTGTTTTTTTACTATATTGTTGCTATGCCTTAAAGGACTATTTTAACAATATAGGTCCTACCAGTGATAAATATTATTTTAAGGGGGTCCTTGGACCAATAGATTTTTTTGATTCTAATATATTTAAGAATAGCGTGAGAGTAATTAAGTATTCATTTTTATTATGCATTGCAGTATTAGGTGTTGTAGTTCTTAAGAAGAGAAATACATATGAAACCCTAGATATAAAATCAATGACTAAGGAACAAATTACATCTTCCAAGAGAGAAACTATTCTGGATTTTTTATTTGAAGGGAATGGGTATTATAGATATGGCATTAAAAATGAAATGCCAGATTGGTCAGGCTTTAATCATAATAAATATGGTTTAGTTAATGTTGAAACAGGTGAATATACTGAGGCTATTTATAATGGACCTTTATATTTCGATAGAGATGGTATTAGTCCAGATCATGAAGGACATTTTATAAATTACGAAGGCGAAATTGTTTTTGATATACCAACAACTATCTATAGGAAAAAATCTTCTCGTCAGAAGCTTATAGATAATAACCTTGCATCGATTCTTGACAAGAGAATTCTTTTCAATGAGTATTTGGTAAGAAGAGATGACTCATATTCTTCCAATAGATATGAAGAATCGGTTTTCTTTTTATCATTGGATACCGAATTAAATGATTGTTTTGTTGTGGCGCCTATATTTAACTCTGATTGGGAGAATATACCGGCGAGAGCTTATTTTGATGAAGGAATTGCAATATATTTTTCTGAAATGGATAATGGTTTTGGATTTATATCTGAAGATGGAACTATTTTAACTGATCCAATTTACACTCGCGTTGAGACTAATAATTATGGGTACAAAGTAATTCCTGTATCTAATGAAGAGGATGGTTTTAATGTTATTAATTCAGATATGAAACTACTTATTGATGAAGAAAATGTTGATCTTAATGATATAGACTACAAATTAGGCTTATTATGTTTAACTACTTGGGAAACAGATGGTTCTAAAATATATATTATGGATTCTTCTGGTAATAAATTGGAGGGGTATTATAAGAATCCCGATGATGAATCACCATTTAAGCCTCTTTTAAGTGATTATATGAATTTAATCAAATGTGTAGATAATAAAGAAACCGCTGTAATTATTTATAAAGGCGAAATAATTTTTGAAACCGACGAATATAAAGCTGTATATGCTAATGTTGATTCTAAAAAGAAACCTTTGTTTATAAAGGCTCAGGATTTTTCTGATTATTATCACATTATTGATTATGAGGGCAATGAAATTATTCCAGGAAAATATACGCAGTGCTTTGTAGATTCAGAGAATATTTTATATCTTGAATGTGCAGATGAAGGCCATGAAGGGGAAGCTGTATTAGCTGATCTTGAAGGTAATATTAGATATACTGGATACAAATTCGAAGATTACTATGAAGACGATTCCAGTAAAGAAGAACCTTCACATTTAAAAGTTTCTAGACTAACTGAAAGTGGAATTACTTTATACAATTATATTAATAATCAAGGAGAACTTTTGGATGAGTGGTTCATTTTTAAGGGCTCTGAAGAACTCAGTAATTCTGTAACATTAAATTATATTGCCGACTGCGATGATGAAGGAATTCCAACTGTTCACTGGTCTCGAGATGATGTAGAAATAATGTCGGGACATTTCTATGGCGATATAGATGAAAATTCCAATGAATCATATTTCTTCGGAGTTAGGGATGTGTATGGTGGCCATGCTCGATATTTCTGGTTTAGAAATCAAGAAGGCGAATATGACATTTATTTATATGATAATATAACCGGTGAGGTTACTTTCCGTTGTTCTGTTGCTGATTATTCAGAATACATACAAGAACATTAGAAGGCACATGTGATTTAGAAGGAAATTTTATTGATTTATTGCAAAAATAGGGCGCTTTGATTATAATTTTGTGAGTTGTAAAATTACGAGGTGAGAAAAATGAAGCACAATTTTAAAGCAATTGAGAAAAAATGGCAGGCAGCCTGGGAAAAAGACGATATTTTCCGTGCTGTTGATGGTTCTGATAAGCCAAAATTCTATGGTCTTGTAGAGTTTCCATATCCATCTGGTGCAGGTATGCACGTTGGACATATCAAGGCTTATTCTTCAGTAGAAGTAGTTTCTAGAAAGCGTCGTATGCAGGGATACAATGTATTATTCCCAATCGGTTTCGATGCTTATGGTCTTCCTACAGAAAATTACGCTGTAAAGACAAATACACATCCTAGAAAGATCACTGATGACAATATCAAAAAGTTCACTACTCAGCTTAAGAGTGTAGGTTTTTCTTTTGATTATAGTCGTACAATCGACACAACTCAGGAGGATTACTACAAGTGGACTCAGTGGATTTTTCTTAAGATGTTTGAGAAGGGACTTGTTTTCAGAGACAAGACTCTTGTAAATTATTGCCCACATTGTAAGGTAGTACTTTCAAATGAGGATTCACAGGGTGGTAAGTGTGATATTTGCCACAGTGATGTTATTCAAAAAGAGAAGGATGTTTGGTACCTTCGTATTACTGAGTATGCTGACAAGCTTCTTCAGGGTCTTGATGAGGTGGATTTCCCTGAGAATATTAAGCAGCAGCAGGTTAACTGGATTGGTAAATCTAAGGGTGCTTTCGTTAATTTCACACTCGAAGGAATAGAAGATAAGCTTGAGATTTATACTACAAGACCAGATACCCTTTGTGGTGTAACTTTCATGGTTATTGCTCCAGAGCATCCATATATCGATAAGTATGCTGACAAGATTTCTAACATGGACGCTATCATGGCTTATAGAGCTGAGTGCCAGAAGAAATCTGAGTTCGAGCGTACACAACTTGTATCTAAGGATAAGACTGGTGTTAGAGTTGAGGGCTTTGATGCAATCAACCCAATCACTGGCAAGAAGATTCCTGTATTTATCTCTGATTACGTAATGATGGGATATGGTACAGGTGCTATTATGGCTGTTCCTGCTCATGATCAGCGTGACTGGGATTTCGCTACTAAGTTTGGCATCGATATTATCCCTGTAATTGAAGGTGGTGATGTTACAAAAGAAGCCTACACAGGCGAGGGTAACATGATTAATTCAGAGTTCCTTAATGGTCTTAACAACAAAAAGGACTCTATCGATAGAATGATTCAGGAATTGGAGAAGCTTGGTTGCGGTAAGGCTGGTGTGCAGTTCAAGATGAAGGATTGGGCATTTAACAGACAGCGTTACTGGGGTGAGCCTATTCCAATTGTTCACTGTCCACATTGTGGCGATGTTGCTGTTCCTTATGATCAGCTTCCACTTAAGCTTCCTGTACTTGAGAAGTTTGAGCCTGGTACAGATGGAGAGTCACCACTTGCTAAGGTAGATTCATTTGTTAATTGCAAGTGCCCTAAGTGCGGCGCTGATGCTAAGCGCGAGACAGATACTATGCCTCAGTGGGCTGGTTCTTCTTGGTACTTCCTTCGCTACATTGATCCACACAATGATAAAGAGTTTGCAGCAATGGATAAGCTCAACTACTGGATGCCAGTTGATTGGTACAACGGTGGTATGGAGCACGTTACACGTCACTTGATTTACTCACGCTTCTGGCATCATTTCCTCTATGACCTTGGTGTAGTTAATACTCCAGAGCCATACAAGAAGAGAAGTGCCCAGGGTATGATTCTTGGTGAGGATGGACAGAAGATGTCTAAGTCTCGTGGTAATGTAATTGATCCACTTGATATTGTAGATGCTTACGGTGCAGATACACTTCGTACATACGTATTATTCATGGGTGATTACGGTGCAGCTGCTCCTTGGTCAGATGCTTCTGTTCGTGGATGTAAGAGATTCCTTGAGAGATTCGCAGGTCTTACAGATATTGTTACTGATGAGCCTAATAGCGAGTCAATAGAAACAGGTGTACATAAGACAATTAAGAAAGTTTCTGAAGATATCGAGGCTATGAAGTACAACACAGCTATCGCAGCTATGATGGGACTTCTCAATGATATCGTTGCGGAGGGACATATTACAAAAGAGAATCTTATTCTTCTTGTAAAGATTCTTTGTCCATTTGCTCCACATCTTTGCGAGGAGATGTATGCAGAGCTCGGTGGTGAGGGCTATTGCTCACTTGCTCAGTGGCCAGAATTCGATCCTAACAAGATTGTAGAGTCTACAATCGAGATTGCTGTTCAGGTTAATGGTAAGCTCAAGGCTACAATCAAAATCCCTAATGGATGTGAAAAGGATGAGGCGCTTTCTATTGCAAAGGCAGACGATGCTGTAGCTAAGGCTCTTGAAGGCAAGAACCTTGTTAAAGAAATCTATGTACCTAACAAGATTGTTAACTTAGTTGTTAAGTAATCGTGTTTAAACTTTTATGATTTAGGTAACTATTGTTTTAAGTGAGGGGGCTCTAGTTAACAATTGGATATAGCTTTGCATGAAACTTGTTAGTTAGATGGAAGCTATATTGATTGTTAATGTAAGAGTCCCCGTGCTATAAGGAGAAATATTTATGAGCAAAATTCAAATGACAACCCCACTTGTAGAGATGGATGGAGACGAGATGACTCGTATTCTCTGGCAGATGATTAAGGATGAGCTTTTGCTTCCTTTCATCGATTTGAAGACAGAGTATTATGATCTTGGACTTGAGCACAGAAATGAGACAGACGACAAGGTTACAGTAGAGTCTGCTGAGGCTACAAAGAAATACGGTGTTGCTGTTAAGTGTGCAACTATCACACCTAATGCTGCACGTATGACTGAGTACAATCTTAAAGAGATGTGGAAGAGCCCAAATGGTACAATCAGAGCCATTCTTGATGGTACTGTATTTAGAGCTCCAATCGTTGTAAAGGGTATTGATCCAAATGTTAAGTCTTGGAAGAAGCCAATTACAATTGCTCGTCATGCGTACGGTGATGTTTATAAGAACACAGAGATGGTTATTCCTGCAGCTGGTAAGGTTGAGCTTGTTTACACAACTGATGATGGCAAGGAAGAGCGTGCTTTAGTTCATACATTTAATGGTCCTGGTGTTGTTCAGGGTCAGCACAATATCAATGATTCAATCGAGAGTTTTGCTCATAGCTGTTTTAAATTTGCATTAGATACAAAGCAGGATTTATGGTTCGCTACAAAGGATACTATTTCAAAGAAGTATGACCATACATTTAAGGATGTATTCCAGGAAATCTTTGATAAGGAATACAAGGAAGCATTTGATAAGGTTGGTATCGAGTATTTCTATACACTTATTGACGATGCTGTAGCTCGTGTTATGAAGTCTGAGGGTGGATTTATCTGGGCATGTAAGAACTATGATGGTGATGTAATGTCTGATATGATTTCATCTGCATTTGGTTCACTTGCAATGATGACTTCAGTACTTGTTAGTCCTGCTGGTTACTATGAGTACGAGGCTGCTCACGGTACAGTTCAGCGCCATTATTACAAGCACCTTAAGGGTGAGGAGACATCTACTAACTCAGTAGCTACAATCTTTGCTTGGACTGGTGCTCTTAGAAAGCGCGGCGAGCTTGATAATATTCCTGAGCTTGCTAAGTTTGCTGATAAGCTTGAGAAGGCTTGCGTTAAGACAATTGAGGATGGAAAGATGACAAAGGATTTAGCTCTCATTACATCTATTGAGAATCCTACAGTACTTAATTCTCGTGATTTTATCGTAGAAATTCGTAAGACTCTTGAGGCAATGTAATAATTGTCAGACAACTATATATAGTGGTCAAGGATATTGACATACACAATATAGTCTAATATAATAATCTCATGTTAATAGGCATGAGATTATTTTTTTGCCTATAAGTAGGAGAGAATTCATGGAGATGAATGTTAAGCTTCAGGTATTTGAGGGGCCATTAGACTTGCTTCTTCACCTGATTGATAAGAATAAAGTTGATATTTACGATATTCCAATTGTTGAGATTACAGATCAATATATGGAATATGTACGAGCTATGGATAATAGTGATTTGGACGTTATGTCTGAGTTTCTTCTTATGGCTACCACACTTCTTGATATTAAGAGTCGTATGCTTCTTCCTAGAGAAGAAAAAGAAGAGGATGGCGAAGAGGCAGAGGATCCACGTGCAGAGCTTGTTCAGCAGTTGCTTGAGTACAAGATGTACAAGACTATTTCTTATCAGCTTAGAGATAGACAGATGGATGCAAGCCTTGTATTTTACAAGGAACCTACCATCCCAGATGAGGTATTAAAGTACGAGCAGCCTGTTGATTTAGAAGAGCTTATGTCTGATTTAACTCTTAACAAGCTCAATGACATTTTCAATCAGGTTCTTAAGCGCCAGGATAATAGACGAGATCCTATCCGTTCTACATTTGGTAAGATTAAAAAGGAAGAGGTTTCTCTGGAACAGAAGATGGAGTGGACTATTGCTTTTGCTAAGGCTCATAACACTTTTAGTTTCAGAAATCTATTAGAAGCAGCACACTCTAAGACAGAGGTTATTGTTACATTCCTTTGTATTTTAGAGATGATGAAGGCTGGACAGATTAATATTACTCAAGAGGATACATTTACTGATATTGTTATCGAGAGTAAGATAGCTGCTTAAAGGCATTTTTTTTTTTCGAAGTATAGAATATGCTCAAGAAGTGCCATTGCCGGGGCAATTCATAGATGGCACTTTTTCCTTATTGGAATTGGAGGAAGTATGGATATTAAAGAAATAGAAAATATAGTTGAGGGCATTCTTTTTGCTATGGGTGGCACGGTGGAGCCATCTAAGATTGCTAAGGCTTTAGAGATAGAAGACAAGCAGGTTGTTGAGGCAATAGAGTCTCTTAAGAAATCATATGAGGATAATAAAAGAGGTATTACAATTACTGAGATAGATGGTGCTTACCAGATGTGCACAAGCCCTGACATTTACGAGTATCTTATTAGGATTGCTAAGCAGCCTAAAAAATACGTACTTACGGATGTGCTTTTAGAGACACTTTCAATCATTGCATACAAGCAGCCTATTACAAAATCAGAGATAGAGAAGATCCGTGGCGTTTCTTGTGACTTCGCTGTTTCTAAGCTTGTTGAGTTTGGTTTATGCACTGAGCTTGGACGTCTTGATGCACCTGGAAGACCTATGCTTTTTGGTACTACAGAGGAGTTTTTACGCTCCTTCGGTGTTAGCTCTATTGATGAGCTTCCAGAGCTTTCTCAGACTCAGATTGAGGAGTTTAAAATGGAAGCTGAGAATGAGGCTAATAATGTAGAGGTTACTATATAATTTTTATACAAAAAACCACCCAAATTTTGGGTGGTTTTTTTATGACAATTTTTTAACGGTATTTCGTTGAAAAGGGCTTAAATAAAGGGTATGATTATACTTGCGAGAAAATTGAAATATTTATATAAATGGAGGTATGAGATGGGTAATGATTTAAATCAGGCTCAGGCTAGAATTAACGCATTGCTTGATGACAATAGCTTTGTTGAGCTTCAGTCATTAGTAGTTGCTCGCAACACAGATTTTAACCTTGATGCAAAGAAAGAACCATCAGACGGAGTAATTATTGGTCATGGTCTCGTGGATGGCACATTAGTGTTTGTATTCAGCCAGAACGCCGAGGTATTGGGCGGTACTATTGGTGAGATGCATGCAAAGAAAATTCTGTCGCTTTATGACATGGCACTTAAAGTTGGTGCACCTGTCATTGGATTTATTGATTGCGGTGGAGTTCGTTTACAAGAGTCATTTGATGCTCTTGAGTCTCTAGGTGCAGTTATCGAGAGAGCAGCAGATGTTAAGGGCGTTATCCCTCAGCTTATTTGTGTAGCTGGTCAGTGCGGTGGTGGACTTTCAGTTCTTCCAGCAATTGCTGATTTCACATTTATGGTTGATGGAGCTTCATTATTTGTTAATTCACCTGATACTATTACAGGTAATGATAAAGATACATCATCTGCAAAATTCCAGTTCGAAGAGGCTGGTACAGTTGATATGTATGGCTCACTTGAAGAGGTTGTTGCTTCAATGCGCCAGGTTATCTCTATGATTCCTAATGATATCGTAGAGGCTACAGATGATCTTAATCGTGCTTCAGAGGGCCTTGAGTCAAAGGTTTCTGATGCAGCTGCAATTGCTACTGAGATTGCAGATAACAGAGAGTTTATCGAGCTTAAAGCTGGATATGCTAAGGAAATGGTTACAGGTCTTATTAAGCTTGATGGCGTTACCATCGGTGTAGTTGGAAATAGAGAAGTTGATGGAGAGGCATATCTTTCAGCTATCGGTTGCGAGAAGGCTGCTGATTTTGTTGAGCTTTGCGATATGTATGAGATTCCAGTTCTTTCTATTACTAATGTTGCAGCATTCAAGTCTTGCACATGTCAGGAGAAGCGTCTTCCACGTGCTCTTGCTCAGTTGTCACAGAGATTTGTTGATGCTAGCATTCCAAAGATTAATCTTATTACAAAGCAGGCATACGGAAGTGCTTATGTTCTCATGAACTCTAAGTCACTTGGTGCTGATTTAGTATATGCTTTTGAAAATGCTTCAGTTGGTGCAATGGAAGCTTCTAAGGCTGCTAGAATTCTTTCTGATAATGGTACAGATGCTGCTGCAATCGAAAAGGATTACGCACAGCTTCAGGATAGCGCTCTTACAGCTGCTGCCCACGGCCATATTGATAGAATCGTTTCTACTGCAGATGCTAGAAAGTACATCATTGCAGGATTTGAGATGTTTTTTTAAGAGCAGGAAGGTGATTATATGAAGAAAAAAATATCATTACTTTTATGCACCTTGGCACTTGCTCTGGGTATGACAGCTTGTGGAGAACTTAAGGCTTCAGATGAACTTGCTGGTCGTAAAGTATCTTCTTATCGTAAAGAAGTTACTGATTACATGGCATCATTTGGAGATGATTTAGCAGGCGACCATAGTACAGCATCTAAACAGGATTATCTTAATTGGTTGGATGCTCAGGTAGCTGCTCAATTTGGCGAAGGCACTACATTTGAAATGTTTTTAGCTAGTTACAACATGTCATTAGATGATTATATGGCTCAGGAGTACGCTAATGTTGAAGCTGCTGTTTTTGATGATGCGCTTAAATTAAAGTACTCTATTGATTTATCTGATGACGAGGCTTTGACAACAGTTCTTTACAATGACTTTAATGAATGTCTTAAAGAAGCCGGTGAATATAAGGGCATAAAAGATTACAGTGTTGAAAAGGCAGGCAAAACTATTACTTCTACAGTTATAGGTGACTTTTCAAAGAGAGATTTAAAGATGACATTTGTATATTCGACTCTTGATTCATCTGTTCCTACAGCTATGAATGTAGAGCCAGTATATACACTTGGCGAGATTATGAAGAAGGCAGCGCTTAATACAGTTATGGGTATCTTAATTGTATTTGTAATGTTAATTGTTATGTCTGCTGTCATTAAATGCTTCGAAATCATTCCAAAGATTGAGAAGAAGCTTAAGGAGAGCAAGGAGACAGCAGAGGATGTTAAGCCTGTAGCTGCAGCTCCAGTTGCTTCATCTAATAATGAGACAGATGATTTACAGCTTGTAGCTGTTATTGCTGCAGCAATCGCTGCCAGCACAGGAGCTTCTACAGATTCGTTTGTAGTACGTTCAATTAAGAAAAGATAATCAACTTTTAGGAGGAAATTTCCATGAAAAATTATACAATCACTGTTAATGGAACAGTTTATGATGTAACTGTAGAAGATAAGGGAGGTTCTGGCGTTTCACCAGTTACTCCAGTTGCTGCTCCTAAGGCAGCTGCAGCTCCTGTAAGCTCAGGTGCTGCTGGTAGCGTTAAAATCGAAGCAGGTGCTGCTGGTAAGGTCGTTAAAATCGCAGCTGCTGCTGGTGCTTCTGTAAAGAAGGGTGATCCTGTAGTTGTTCTTGAAGTTATGAAGATGGAGACACCTGTTGTTGCACCTCAGGATGGTACTGTTGCATCTATCAATTGCAACGAAGGTCAGCAGGTTGACGCTGGCGCATTACTTGCAACTATGAACTAATAGGAGGATTTAACATGAGTTACGTTGGAGAGACATTGTTGAACCTAGCTCATCAGACTGCTTTTTTCAATCTGACCTGGGGTAACTTTGTCATGATAGCGGTTGCTTGTTTCTTCCTATTCCTTGCAATTAAAAAGGGTTATGAGCCACTTTTACTTTTGCCTATCGCATTTGGTATGTTGCTTGTTAATATCTACCCTGATATTATTGCATCGCCTGAAGAAACCTCTAATGGAGTAGGCGGCTTGCTTTATTATTTCTATACTCTTGATGAGTATTCAATTCTTCCATCACTTATTTTCATGGGTGTTGGTGCTATGACAGACTTCGGTCCACTTATTGCTAACCCAATCAGCTTTTGGCTTGGCGCAGCTGCACAGATTGGTATTTTCTCAGCTTATTTGCTTGCAATCCTTTTAGGATTCTCAGATCAGGCTGCTGCTGCAGTTTCAATTATCGGTGGTGCTGATGGTCCTACATCTATCTTCTTAGCAGGTAAGTTAGGACAGTCTGCATTAATGGGACCTATTGCCGTTGCAGCATATTCTTATATGTCATTGGTTCCAATTATTCAGCCTCCAATTATGAAGGCACTTACTACAAAGGAAGAGCGTGCTATTAAGATGGCACAGCTTCGTCCAGTTTCTAAGCTTGAGAAGATTCTCTTCCCAATTGTAGTTACAATTATTGTATGTTTGATTTTACCTACAACAGCTCCTCTTGTTGGTATGCTTATGTTAGGTAACTTATTTAAGGAGTCAGGTGTTGTTAATCAGCTTACTGAGACAGCATCAAATGCACTTATGTACATCGTAGTTATCTTACTTGGTACATCAGTTGGTGCTTCAACATCTGCGGAGGCTTTCATCAACATAGCTACTCTTAAGATTGTAGCTCTTGGTCTTATTGCTTTCATTTTCGGTACAGCAGCCGGAGTTTTATTTGGTAAGATTCTTTGCCATGTTACTGGCGGAAAGATTAATCCACTTATCGGTTCTGCTGGTGTATCAGCTGTTCCTATGGCAGCACGTGTTTCTCAAAAGGTTGGTGCAGAAGAGGATCCTACAAACTTCCTTCTCATGCACGCTATGGGACCAAACGTTGCTGGTGTAATTGGTACAGCAGTTGCAGCCGGTGTATTTATGGCTATATTCGGAGTTTAGGAGGGTAAAATAAATGGCAGATATTAGTCCAAAGCCAGTAAAAATTACTGAGACAATTCTTAGAGACGCTCATCAGTCTCTTATTGCAACCAGAATGCCTACCTCTATGATGCTTCCAATCATCGACAAGATGGATAAGGTTGGATACAACGCAGTAGAGTGCTGGGGCGGTGCTACATTCGATGCTTCACTTCGTTTCCTTAAGGAAGATCCATGGGAGAGACTTAGAAAGCTTCGTGATGGCTTCAAGAATACAAAGCTTCAGATGCTTTTCAGAGGCCAGAATATTTTAGGATACAGCCAGTATCCAGATGATGTTGTAGAGTATTTCGTACAGAAGTCAATTGCTAATGGTATCGATATCATTCGTATTTTCGACTGCTTAAACGATATTAGAAACCTTGAGACAGCTGTTAAGGCTACAAATAAGGAAAAGGGTCACGCACAGGTAGCTCTTTCTTATACTCTTGGTGAGGCTTATACGCTTGATTACTGGAAGGATATTGCAAAGCGTATCGAGGATATGGGTGCAGATTCAATCTGTATCAAGGATATGGCAGGTCTTCTTGTTCCTGCTAAGGCATATGAGCTCGTTACAGCTCTTAAGGAGTCAACAAAGCTTCCTATCGAGATGCATACTCACTACACATCTGGTGTTGCTTCAATGACATACCTTAAGGCAGTTGAAGCTGGCGCAGACATCATTGACTGTGCTATGTCACCATTTGCTCTTGGTACATCTCAGCCAGCTACAGAAGTTATGGCTGCAGCATTCGAGGGCACACCTTATGATACAGGATTTGATCAGGAGCTTCTTTCAGAGATCGCTGATTACTTCAGACCATACAGAGAAGAGTGCATCGAAAGCGGTCTTCTTTCTACAAAGGTACTTGGTGTTAACATCAATACACTTCGTTACCAGGTTCCAGGTGGTATGCTTTCTAACCTTATCAGCCAGTTAAAGGAGCAGGGTAAGGAAGATAAGCTTCGTGAGGTTCTTGAGGAAGTACCACGTGTACGTAAGGACCTTGGTGAGCCACCACTTGTAACACCTTCATCACAGATCGTAGGTACACAGGCTGTATTTAACGTACTTATGGGTGAGAGATATAAGGTTGCTACAGAGCAGACTAAGGATATCTTACTTGGTAAGTATGGTCAGACAGTTAAGCCTTTCAACCCAGATGTAGTTGAGAAGGTTCTCGGCGCAGACAAGGATAAGGCTATCACATGCCGTCCAGCTGACTTAATTGAGCCAGGTCTTGCTAAGTTCGAAGAGGAGTGCAAGCGCTGGAAGCAGCAGGATGAGGACGTTCTTTCATATGCTCTTTTCCCAAAGGTTGCTACAGAGTTCTTCGAGTATCGTGAGGCTCAGCAGACAAAGGTTGATCCTACAAAGGCAGATAAGGAAAACAAAGCTTATCCAGTTTAATTAATCAATCAGTGGAGCGATGCAAGAATTCTTGCATCACTCCCTTTTTTTGTCTATAATTAAATTTCCAATAAAGAAAGGAGTTACTATGGCCACTACAACCGATTTAATTACAAAGATTAACGAGAACTACGGCAAGATGTCAAAAGGACAAAAGCTTTTGGCTAACTATATCATTGATAATTATGACAAGGCTGTTTTCTATACTGCAGCCAAATTAGGTGAGATTATTGGGGTTTCTGAATCTACAGTTGTTAGATTCGCAGCTTTTATTGGCTATAGTGGATATCCTGAGTTTCAGTCTGCTCTTGAGGAGCTAGTTAGAAACAAGCTTAATTCTTCTGATAGAATTGAGATTACTAATGGAGGAATAGAACAAAATGGTGTACTTCGCACTGTTTTATCCTCTGATGCACTTAAAATAAAAAATACTATGGAAAGTATAGATGAGGCTGCTTTTGAAAATGCTGTAGAGGCACTTTTAAATGCAAGACGTATATACGTAGTAGGCATTCGTACCTGTGCACCGTTGGCTTCATTTTTATCATTCTATTTAAATATGATTTTTGATAATGTAATTAACCTGCAGACTAGTTCTACATCAGAATTATTTGAGCAGATGATTCATATTAGTAAGGAAGATGTTATTATTGGCATTTCTTTCCCTAGATATTCTATGCGTACCTTAAAGGCTCTTGAATTTGCTAATAATAGACTTGCCAATGTAATTACTATTACAGATTCCATTCATTCCCCAATGAATCTATATAGTTCTTGTAATTTGATTGCTGAATCAGATATGCATTCTATAGTGGATTCACTTGTGGCACCGCTTTCTGTAATTAATGCTCTTGTGGTAGAGCTTTGCAATAGAAAGCAATCTGACGTAGCTGCTACACTTGATATGATAGAAAATGTGTGGAATGAGTACCAATTCTATGAGAATGATGAGATAGATTTGGTAGATGATTCTATTAGAATGACTTATCCAGGAGAATCTTAATGAGTGAAGTTTTAGTTATAGGTGGTGGCGCTGCCGGCTTGATGGCTGCTTACGCTGCTGGTAGTTGTGGCCATAAGGTTACTATTCTTGAGAAAAATGAAAAGCTAGGCAAGAAAATATATATAACAGGCAAGGGTAGATGTAATTTTACTAATGCCTGTGATACAGAAGATTTCTTTAAAAATGTAGTTTCTAATCCTAAATTTTTATACAGTGCTCTTTATACTTTTAATCCTGATTCCATGATAGGATTCGTTGAAAGTCAGGGCATTCCTACCAAAGTAGAAAGAGGTAATAGAGCATTTCCAGAGTCAGATCATGCATCTGATATTACTAAGGCTCTTGAAAAGGCTATTAAGGAATACGGTGTGAAAGTAAGACTTCACACAGAGGTTAAGGATATATTGATATTAGATGACAAAGTCACTGGTGTTAAGCTGGCAGACGGTTCTATTCTTAATTGCGATAATGTGATTTTATGCACTGGTGGTCTTTCTTATCAGACCACAGGCTCTACTGGTGATGGTCTAAAGTGGGCTAAAAAGATGGGCCTTAAGGTTACGGATTGTAGACCAGCACTTGTTCCTTTAAATTGCAAGGAAGCCTATATTCCTGAAATGCAGGGCCTTGCCCTTAAAAATGTTAATCTTACAATCATTGACGGGAAGAAGAAGGTTTATGATAGCTTTGGAGAGATGCTTTTTACTCATTTTGGCGTATCAGGACCTTTAGTCTTATCAGCTAGCTCTATTATAGGAAAAAGACTTCAGGAGACTGGCTCTTTAAAGGCTTTTGTTGATTTAAAGCCAGCACTTTCTGTGGAGGAGCTATCTACCAGAGTTCTTAGAGATTTTAACGACAATATGAATAAGCATTTAAGCTCTGTACTTAGAGGGTTACTTCCATCATCAATGGTCCCTGTTTTTATTGAGCTTATGGATTTTGATGATAGTCGTCAGATTAATTCGATTACAAAAGAGGAAAGAGCCTCGCTTATATCTCTTTTAAAGGCTTTTCCTTTTACAATTACAGGCCTTAGAGAATATAAAGAGGCTATAATCACTCAGGGTGGAATCTCTGTCAAAGAGGTTGACCCATCTACAATGAAATGTAAAAATATAGAAGGACTCTCATTTGCTGGAGAGGTTCTTGATTTGGATGCCTTTACCGGAGGGTTTAACTTGCAGATAGCATGGTCTACCGGGTATTTGGCAGGACTTAGTATTTAATTTTTTGGAGGATATATATTATGGCAATGAATGTTGCAATCGATGGACCTGCAGGGGCAGGCAAGTCTACAATAGCTAAGGCTATTGCAGCTAAAATGGGATACGTTTATGTAGATACAGGAGCAATGTATAGAGCAATGGCTCTCTATTTCTTGAGAGCAGGTATAGCATCTTCTGATGAGGCTAAGATTAGCTCTGTAGTTGATGACATTTCAGTATCTATTAAATATGAGGATGGCGCACAGCATGTTATTTTAAATGGTGAGGATGTTACAGGCCTTATCCGTACTGAGGAAGTTGGCAATATGGCTAGCGCTTCATCTGTATACGCACCAGTTCGTTCAAAGCTTGTTGCTTTACAGCAGGAATTAGCTAAGACTACTGATGTTATCATGGATGGCCGCGATATTGGTACAGTTGTACTTCCAAATGCTGATGTTAAGATTTTTCTTACAGCATCAGTTGAGTGCCGTGCTAAGCGTCGTTACGATGAGCTTGTAGCTAAGGGGCAGGAAGCTGATTTTGATAAAATTGCTAAGGATATCGAGGAGAGAGACTATCGAGATTCTCACAGAGAAATCAGCCCACTTAAGCAGGCTGAGGATGCTATTTTAGTAGATAGTTCTGATATGACAATCGATGAGGTTGTTAATACTATAATTGGTTACTGCAACAAATAATTTTTTATATTTGAGGTTTTATGAAGGTTACATTAGCTGAATCAGCAGGCTTTTGCTTTGGAGTACAAAGAGCTGTTGATGTAGTCAAAAAACAAATAGAAGAGGGGCACAAGCCGCTTTATACATATGGCCCAATTATTCATAACGAAGAGGTTGTCAGAGAATTTGAGGCGAATGGTGTTCAGGTGATGGATGAAAATCATATTGAGGATTATCCGGCAGGGACAGTTATTATTCGTTCTCATGGCGTCACCAGACAAGTTGAGGATTTATTAAAATCAAAGGGTCATGAAATAATTGATGCAACCTGTCCATTTGTTAAGAAAATCCATAGAGCTGTGGACGAACATTCTAAGGCAGGAGAGTACATTGTAATCATTGGAAATCCTGAACATCCTGAGGTTCGGGGCATTGTTGGATGGATAAATGGCGATAATTATTGCGTAATCCCCAATGAGCAGGCTGCGTGTGATTTTTCAGTTAATTCACGGTTTAATATTTGTATTGTGTCTCAAACCACCTTTAACCATAATAAATTTCAAGAATTAGTTGAAATTATAAAGCAAAAAGGTTATGATATTATTGTTTTGAATACAATATGCGATGCGACTAACAAAAGGCAGGTAGAGGCTGCCGAAATAGCTTCTAAAGTTGATGCTATGCTTGTTATTGGAAGCAGAAATTCTTCCAATACACAAAAGTTGTATGAGATATGCAAAACACGATGCAACGATACTTACTATATACAGACGGCTGATGATTTCCAGCCTTCTGACCTTGGTTCCATTGAAAGTGTAGGTATTACCGCAGGGGCTTCCACCCCAAACAATATTATCGAGGAGGTTCAAAAGAAATGTCAGAAATGAGTTTTGAACAAATGTTGGAGGAATCATTTAAAACTATACACAATGGAGAGGTAGTAGACGGTACTGTTATTAGCGTTAAGCCAGATGAAATCGTTTTAAATATCGGTTATAAGTCAGATGGTATTATTACACGTTCAGAGTACACTAATGAGTCAAACATAGATCTCACTACTGTTGTTAAAGTTGGTGATCCTTTATCAGCAATCGTTATTAAGGTTAATGACGGTGAGGGTCAGGTTCTTCTTTCTTACAAGAGACTCGCTCAGGAAAAGGGCAACGAGAGACTTGCAGAAGCATTTGAGAAGGGAGAGGTTCTTACAGCTACAGTTGATAAGGTTCTTAAGGGTGGACTTACAGTTGTTGTTGATGAGGCTAGAGTGTTTATCCCAGCTTCTTTTGTTTCAGATGTTTATGAGAAGGATCTTACTAAGTATCAGGGACAGGAGATTAGCTTCGTAATTACAGAATTCGATCCAAAGCGTCGTAGAATTATCGGTAACAGAAAGACTCTTCTTGTTGCAGATAAGGCTAAGGCTCAGGAAGAGCTTATGGCTAAGATTGCTGTTGGTCAGGAGTTTGAAGGTACAGTTAAGAATGTTAAGGATTTCGGTGCATTCATCGATTTAGGTGGTGCTGATGGTCTTCTTCATATCTCAGAGATGAGCTGGGGCCGTGTTGAGAATCCTTCTAAGACTCTTAACGTTGGCGATACAATTAAGGTATTTGTTAAGGAAATCAAGGACGGCAAGATTGCACTTTCTTGCAAGTTTGACAATGAGAACCCATGGAACGGTGCTGCTGATAAGTACGCAGTAGGCACAGTTGTTAAGGGTAAGGTTGTTCGTATGAAAGACTTCGGTGCTTTCGTAGAGCTTGCTCCTGGAATTGATGCACTTCTTCATGTTTCACAGATTTCTAAGGAGCGTATTGAGAAGCCATCTGATGTGCTTTCAATCGGTCAGGATATCGAGGCAAAGGTTGTTGAGTTCAACGATGATGAGAAGAAGATTAGCCTTTCAATCAAGGCACTTCTTGAGCCAGAGGCATCTGATGATGCTGAGGTTGCTGATGTTAACATCGATGAAGTTGCAGCTTCTGAAGAGTAATTCATAGAATTTTATCAGGTCTAGCTATTGCTAGACCTGTTTTTTTCTTAAATTGGAGTTTTGCATAGCAAAACTCTATTTTTAAAACTCAAAATAATAACAATAAATACACAAATGTTTTGTAAAATGTATTTTAGTCGAACTAGTTATAAATAAATGATAGGAGTTTATAATATGGAAAATTACGAAGGTTTCAAAAAAGACGTCTATAACCTTACTAAAATTGATTTAGACGCTTACAAAGAGAAGCAGATGCGCCGTCGTATTGATTCTTTAGTAACAAAGAATAAGTGTAAGTCATACGAAGAATATGTTGCCTTATTAAAGAGCAACAAGGAAGTTTTTGATGAATTTGTTAACTTTCTTACTATTAATGTTTCTGAGTTTTATAGAAATCCTGAGCAGTGGGAACTTTTGACAAAGGAATTCTTGCCAGAATTGATTGCAAAGTCTGGACAGTCACTGAAAATTTGGAGCGCAGCTTGTTCTACTGGAGATGAACCATATTCTCTTGTTATGGCACTTTCTACTTTGGTTCCAATGAACAAAATTAAGATATTTGCTACTGATTTGGATAAGCAAGTTATTGCAACAGCAAAAGTGGGACTCTATAGTGCAAAAAGTATTGCAAATGTTCCAGCGGATTTAAAGAAAAAGTTCTTTACACCTGTTGGTAATTCTTTCCAAATTAGTGAAGATGTTAAGAGATGCGTAGAATTCAAAGAGCATAACTTACTTCGCGATTCATATCCATCAAACTACGACATGATTGTATGTAGAAATGTTTTGATCTACTTTACAGATGAGGCTAAGACTGAAGTATACGATAAGTTCTGTAAGTCACTTAGACAGGGGGGTATTCTTTTCATAGGTTCTACAGAGCAGGTAATTGACTACAAGGAGCTTGGCTATAAGCGTAGATATTCATTCTACTATGAAAAGGTATAAGCTAGTGCTTGAGCATGTATTTACATACTTTTACTAGTAGTTCAGGCTTGATTTCACTCACATCTACATAGGCTTCTTTGGCTTCATAGGATGATTTGAAAATGTGTGTAGATGAACCAATATCGATTTTTTCTGGAAGGGCAATAAATTGTCCTTCCTTTTTTACTTTACAATCGGCTCTTTTGGCTGGGCGCCTGCTGTTCTTATCCATACTTTCACCTAAAGATTTTGGAATTATTACATCCTCGTCAATTAGGTAGTAATAATTCTTATAGTCGGATAAAAATGTGTATAGACTTCCCGCCAATAGATTTAAAGTAACGTATATACGGTTGTTTTTAATGATATAAAGGCCATAATCCCTTTGCTTATTAATGGATTTTGGTAAGTCTATATCAGTTTCTAATTCAATTCTTATTTTATCAGCATCTACTTCATGATTTATATAACGTATTTCCGAAGTAAGCAAATCAGGGTAGCAGAGAATGTCTGTTATATAAATCATTCCCTTTACGTCTTCGAAATTATGTAAAAGTATTAATTCTTTGGATTCCAAATCACCAGTAAGAGAGTAGTGCTGATAAACGGGAATTAGTTCACCACCATTATATTTGTCGTCTCTATTAAGTCCTAAGAACTGTTCAATTGTCTTTTGCTTATAATTTGGTAAATCAATAAGGCATTTTGCCTTAGTAGACATAAGATACATATCTGTGTGAGTTTTTGATTTGATTTTTGTATAAAGATGGTACTTTCTACAACGCTCAATAATAAAGGATTCATCGAATCTTGTAGAGTTAAAACCTAACAATTTATCATATCTAGCTATAACTTTCTCAAACTCCTCTAAAATCTCAATTTCCTCGGATTCATTACTAGCCAGCAACTGTGTAATCGTGATTTGATTTTGCTGTCTAGTGGCATAGCCAATTAAATATATAAAAGACTTTCTAGGTGAAAGTCCTGTACATTCTATATCGAAAAATAGGGTATTCTCGTCAAAATACTTTGAAAGAGAGTAGCTTATATTATCTAGTTCATAGCTGTTATTAATAATTTCCATAATCAAATCCTAACTTAAGATGTTTATTGTTAAATTTTACACTATATATAATGGTTTGGTACTTAAAAATGTACAAAATAAGTGATAAATTTTCTCTTTTAATATAAGCAAAATGATATAATTTATACATATAAAGCTGTTTTGTTGAATAAATAGCTAAATTCTCTAAAGAAAGAGGGGTAATGCTAATGGGTCTTAGGACTTTTAAGGGCGGTGTTCATCCTTACGATGGCAAGGCTATTTCAAAGGAAAAGCCTATCAAAGAATTAAAGCCACAGGGTGAGATGGTTTATCCATTGTCTCAGCATATTGGTGCACCAGCTACTGCAATTGTTGCCGTTGGTGACACAGTGCTCAGAGGCCAGAAGATAGCAGATGCTGGCGGATTTGTTTCTGCGCCTATTTTTGCTTCTGTATCTGGAACAGTCAAGGCAATCGAGCCTAGACGAGTTGCTACAGGCGACATGATTAATTCTATCATAATTGAGAGTGATGGAAAATTCATTGAGACTGGTTTTGAAGCTTGTGATGATTACACAGAGCTTTCCGATGACCAGATTATCTCTAAAATTCAGAATGCAGGTATCGTTGGTATGGGTGGTGCCGGTTTTCCTACCCATGTAAAGCTTTCACCTAACAAGCCTGAGAATATTGAATTTATCATTGCTAACTGTGCAGAGTGTGAGCCTTATCTTACTTCTGATTACAGATCAATGGTAGAAGAGCCTGAGAAGCTTATTACAGGAATGAAGATTATTCTTCAGCTTTTCCCGAAAGCTAAGGGACTTTTGGGTGTTGAGGATAATAAAAGCGATGTAATTGCATCTCTTTCAAAGCTTTGTGAGCATGAGCCACGCATAGAGGTTGTTCCTCTTATGACAAAATACCCACAGGGTGGTGAGCGTCAGCTTATTAAGGCTTGCACGGGACGTGAGATTAACTCTAAGATGCTTCCTGCAGATGCAGGTTGTATTGTAGATAATGTGGCAACTATCAATGCCGTCTATACAGCAGTTGTAGAGGGTAAGCCTGTTATGGATCGTATTTTTACAGTCACAGGCGATTCAGTTATGGAACCTCGCAATTTCCGTATTTGCATTGGTACTAGCTGCAAGGAGATTCTTGAGGCTGCCGGCGGATATATTCGTGAGCCTAAGAAGATTATTTCGGGCGGTCCTATGATGGGATTTGCACTTTTAGATGTGGATGTTCCTACAACAAAGACATCTGGTGCACTTCTTTGCTTGTCTGAGGACGAGGTTTCTAAGTACGAGACTACAGCTTGTATCAACTGCGGTCGTTGCGTTGAGGCCTGTCCTGAGAATCTTATCCCTTCTAGATTATCTAAGTTTGCCGATCACGGGGATAAGGAGACATTTGAAAAGTGGTACGGACTGGAGTGTATTGAGTGTGGTAGCTGTAGTTTTGCATGCCCAGCTAGAAAGCCACTTGCTCAGTCAATTAAGACCATGAAAAAGATGGTTCTTGCAGATAAGAGAAAAAAGTAGAAAGGAAAGTAACTAAAGTGAGCGATTTATTAAAAGTTTCTTCATCTCCACATGTTAGAGCAAAGGATGATACTTCTAGAATCATGCTCTATGTGATTCTTGCTCTTATGCCAACTACTATTTTTGGTATTTTCAATTTTGGTTACAGAGCTTTGCTTTTAGTACTTGTTTGTATCTTTACATGTGTGATTTCTGAATGGTTATTTGAAAAAGCTGTAGGTAAAAAGAGCACAATCGGCGATTTAAGTGCCGTTGTTACAGGCCTTCTTCTTGCTCTTAATTTACCTTTCACACTTCCTATTTGGCAGGCAGTGTTAGGTTCTATATTTGCCATAGTTGTTGTTAAGATGCTCTTTGGCGGTTTGGGACAGAATTTCATGAATCCAGCCCTTGGTGGTAGAGCATTTCTTGTAATTTCATTTGCAGCAACAATGACACATTTTGAATACGACGGAGTTGCTGGTGCTACACCACTTGCTCTTTTAAAGAGCGGTGAGGCAGTTAATACTCTTGATATGCTTATTGGTCGTACTGGAGGTACAATTGGTGAGACATCAGCTATTTGCATTTTAATTGGAGCAATTATACTTATTCTTCTTGGGGTTATTGATCTTGTAATTCCAGGTGTATACATTGTTACATTTGCAATTTTCATTTGTTTATTTGGCGGACATGGATTTGATACATCATTTCTTGTGGCTCATCTTTGCGGCGGCGGTCTTATGCTTGGTGCATTCTTCATGGCTACAGATTATGTCACATCTCCAATTACTCCTGCAGGCAAAGTAATCTTTGGTATTTGCCTTGGTGTACTTACAGGTATCTTTAGAATATTTGGAAATAGTGCAGAGGGTGTCAGCTTCGCTATTATCTTCAGTAACCTTTTAGTTCCACTTATTGAAAAGGTTACAGTTCCACGTGCTTTTGGTGTTGTTAAAGAGCGTAAACCAAAGGAGGTGAAGGCTGATGAATAAATTAGTTAAAGATGCATTAGTTCTTACTTGTATCACAGTTATAGCCGGATTCGCCCTTGGTCTTGTATACGAGATTACTAAGGCTCCTATTGCCAAGGCAGAGGCTGATGCACTTCAGACTGCATATCAGACAGTATTTGCTGATGCTGCTTCATTTAAGGATTTAGATGGCTTTGATTCTGCAGCTGCTACAGGTGTTGTTCAAAAGGCAGGATATACTGATGATACAATTGACAACTGCGTTGTAGCTTGTGATGCCTCAGGCAATCCTCTTGGCTATGTAATCACAGTTACATCATCAGCTGGATACGGTGGCAAAATCACTTTTTCGCTTGGTATTACCAATGATGGTGTATTAAATGGATATTCTATTACTACAATCTCTGAGACAGCTGGTCTTGGTATGAAGGCGAGAGATACAGGAGAGGGTACATTTTCATCTCAGTTTATCAATCGTCAGTCAGAGATTTTTACAGTAACAAAAACTGGTGCGACTCAATCATCAGAGATCGATGCCATTTCAGCAGCTACAATTACTTCAAAGGCTGTAACTAATGGCGTCAATGCAGGCGTCACCTACTTCAATTATCTGGTAGGAGGTGCAAACTAATGAATAAAAATATCGAACGTTTATATAATGGACTTTGGAAAGAGAATCCTACATTTGTATTGATGCTTGGTATGTGTCCAACACTTGCTGTTACCACATCCGCTATCAATGGTATAGGAATGGGTCTTTCTACAACAGTAGTTCTTGTTCTTTCTAATATGATGATTTCAGCTCTTAGAAATATCATTCCAGATAGAGTGAGAATGCCAGCGTTTATCGTTGTAGTTGCATCTTTCGTTACAATTGTACAGTTTTTGATGCAAGGCTTTACACCTTCCCTTTATGCATCACTTGGAATCTATATTCCACTTATTGTTGTTAACTGTATTATTTTAGGACGAGCAGAAAGCTACGCATCTAAGAATCCTATTATTCCATCTATGTTTGATGGTATAGGAATGGGCCTTGGATTTACTGTTGGTCTTACACTTATCGGTGTTGTAAGAGAGATTCTTGGTAATGGCTCAGCATTTGGCGTGACCATTTCAGCGTTAAATGATTATCACATTACATTGTTTGGACTTGCACCTGGAGCTTTCATAGTTCTTGGTTTCTTGGTTGCAATTATGAATGTGGTTAGACGTAAGATGGAGGCAGCTGGCAAGCCACTTCCTGCAGTTCAGGGATGCTTAAGCGGAGATTGCTCTAGCTGTGGACTTTCAAGCTCTTGTACAGGTAAGTCACTTGTTCACAACACTCCTGAGGAGATTCCGGTTGACCCTAAGGATGTTGCCAAGCCAACGCCTAATACAAATATTGAGGTTAAGCATGCAGATAATGCTAAGAATACAGAGGACGTAGAGAAATCTGGTTCTGATTCATCTTATGCAGATGACGATATTGTAGGAAAGGGGGAAGATAAATAATGAATTATGTTACAGGTTTGATACTTCTTTTAGTATCTTCAGCAATTGTAAATAATGTTGTTCTTTCTCAATTCCTTGGTCTTTGTCCTTTCCTTGGAGTTTCTAAGAGAGTAGAGACAGCAGCTGGTATGGGTGGTGCTGTAATATTCGTAATTACAATAGCTTCACTTGTATCTTCTGTAATTTATAGGTATATACTTGCACCAACAGGTTTTGAGTATATGCAGACTATTGTATTTATTCTTGTTATTGCAGCTTTAGTTCAGTTTGTTGAGATGGTTTTAAAGAAAAATATTCCATCTCTTTATAAGTCACTTGGTGTATACCTTCCACTTATTACTACAAACTGTGCAGTTCTTGGTACTGCAATCAATAACGTTACTAACAATTACGATATTCTTGAGAGTGTTATCAATGGTTTTGGTGTAGCTGTAGGTTTTACAATTGCCATCGTTATCATGGCAGGCATTCGCGAGAAGATTGAATACAACGACATCCCTGAGACATTTAAGGGCTCTGCTATAGTCCTCATTACTGCAGGACTGATGGCAATGGCATTCCTTGGATTCTCAGGCGTTATATAAGGAGGGCTAACAAATGAGTATAACAGGAATTTTACTGGCAGCTGTTATTGTTGGCGCTACTGGTTGTGTAATTGGATTTTTCCTTTGTTTTGCTGCTGAGAAATTTAAGGTAGAGGTTGATCCAAAGGAAGAGGCTGTACTTGGAGTTTTACCGGGAAATAACTGTGGTGGTTGCGGATATGCAGGATGTTCAGGTCTTGCTGCGGCCATTGCTAAAGGCGAGGCACCTGTTAATCAATGTCCTGTAGGTGGTGCACCTGTTGCAGCTCAGATTTCTGAGATTATGGGTGTGGCTGCAGAAGAAGGCGTTCGCAAAGTTGCCTTTGTAATGTGTAATGGTACCTGCGAGAATGCTAAGCAGATGTATGATTACACTGGCGTTGAGGATTGTAAGGCTATGGCCTTTGTTCCAGGCGGCGGTCCTAAGGCTTGTTTTTATGGATGTATGGGATTTGGTTCCTGCGTTAAGGCTTGTCCATTTGATGCTATTCACATCATCGATGGTGTAGCACTTGTTGATAAGGAAGCCTGCAAGGCCTGTGGCAAATGTGTGGATACATGTCCTAATCATCTTATCGAGCTTATTCCTTACGATTTTGGCCATGCTGTTCGTTGTCACAACAATGACAAGGGCAAGGATGTAATGCAAGTTTGTAAGGTTGGCTGTATCGGCTGCCACAAGTGCGAAAAGGTATGTGAAAGCGACGCCATCCATGTAGATGGATTCTTTGCACATATTGACCAAGAAAAATGTACAAGCTGTGGCAAGTGTGCAGAAGCATGTCCACGTAAGATTATTTTATAAGTAACTAACCAATCTGTTACGGCTACAAGCCATAGTGTCTCCCAGACTCAGCATAAAAAGCTTCCCTTGGGAGACCTAAGAGCTTGATGCCTACAGATTGGTTTTTTATTGTCTCTATTTTCCTTGCATACTTCCTACGAATAGTGGTATGATATTTCGGATAATAAACAGGAGAATGATATGTACGGACACGATTTTACTAAAAAGAAGAGAGTCATTGTTAAGGTAGGTTCATCTACAATTACTCATGATGCTACTGGAAATATTGATTATACAAAATTAGAGCGACTTGTTCGTCAGTTATGTGATTTGAGAGCCCAGGGTAAGGATGTATGTCTTGTTTCATCAGGTGCTATTGCTGTGGGACGATACGCAATTGGTTTGAAAGAGCGTCCTCAGGATTTGGCTACTAAGCAGGCATGTGCTTCAATTGGGCAGGCTTATTTGATGTCCGTATATCAGAAGCTCTTCTCAGAGTATAATCAGAAGGCTGGTCAGATTCTTATGACTAAGAAGACTATGACTGACCCTGAGTCTAGAGAGAATGCTAGAAATACATTTGAGCAGCTTTTTAATTTAGGTGTTATTCCTGTTGTTAATGAAAATGATACTGTTGCCACACACGAGATTCAGTTTGGTGATAACGATTCGCTTTCAGCTATTGTTGCGGCCCTTACTAAGGCAGATGCATTAGTGCTTTTATCAGATATAGACGGTCTTTATACAGACAATCCTAACACTAATCCAGACGCTGAGTTTGTGCCAGTAGTTGAGGATATTGAGAAAGTTATGGATATGGCTAGCTCAGATAGTTCATCTGATGTGGGAACAGGCGGCATGACTGCTAAGCTAAGAGCAGCGCAGATTGCCACATATAGTGGTGCTGATATGGTTATTACAAATGGTGCCCATATCGGTAATATTCATCGCATATTTGAGAACAAGGACAAGGGAACTCTCTTTGTTGCTAACAAACGCGATGATGTAAGAGTTTTAGATTTATTAGAGGATTAATTATGATTACAGAGAAAGATATTGCAAGAATCAATGAGTTATATCACAAGAGCAAGGGTGATGGACTTACTGATGCAGAAAAAGCAGAGCAGGCTAAACTCAGACGTGCTTATATTGATGCAATAAAAGGAAATGTTAGAGCACAGCTTAATAATATTGATATTGTTGATGAAAATGGCAAGGTAGAAAACCTTGGCGAGAAGTATGGAAAAGTCTCAAAATAACAAGAAACTTAGAAGTGAATTTAAAGCATTAAGAGATGGTCTTTCTTTATCTGAGAGAAAAGACAAGTCTCATGGCATTTGCAATAATATTTTGGCTCTTTTAGAATCTGATTTTAAAGGAGCTAATATTTTTTTATGCTTTTATCCTTTTGGTTCTGAAGTGGATTTACTTGAGCTTTATGGTAGTCTTTTAGAGGAAGGCAAAAACCTGTTTTTTCCCGTTTCCAATAAAAACACTCATGAGCTGACATTTTATAAGATTAATAATTTAAAAGATGATTTTCGCTCAGGAGCTTATGGGATAATGGAGCCAGATACAGGATTAGAGAAGTTTGATTTAGATGATAGTAGTACGGTTGTCATTACACCTGGATTGATTTTCGATGAGAATTGCAATCGAATTGGTTATGGCGCAGGCTATTATGATAGATTTTTCTCCCTTCACCCAGACGTTATTAAGGTAGGTGTAGGGTATGACCTTCAAATTATTGATAATTTGGATGTGGAGGCATATGATGTGCCTTTAGATTATGTGGTAACTAATAACAGGCTTATAAAAAGGGGTATGCAATGACATTACTAGAATTAGCAACAAAAGCAAGAGACGTTAAATACACTGTAGCTGCCATGGCCACAGAAGATAAGAATGCAGCTATTTTAGCTGTGGCTGATGCATTGGAGGCTAATGCTTCTGATATTATTTCAGCTAATGCTATTGATATGAAAAATGGTGAGACTAAGGGCCTTTCCCAGGGACTTTTAGATCGACTTAAGCTTGATGAATCTCGCATTAAGGGTATGGCTGATGGCCTTCGTGAGGTTGTTGAGCTTGATGATCCAATTGGCCAGATTACAGAGGAATTTGATCGCCCTAATGGCCTTAAGATCAAAAAGCGTCTTGTTCCAATCGGCGTAGTTGGTGTTATTTATGAAGCAAGACCAAATGTTACTGCAGATGTTTTTGGACTTTGCTTTAAGACTGGTAATGCAGTTATCTTAAAGGGCGGTTCTGATGCTCTTGAGTCTAATAAGGCTATTGTAAAGGTTATTAAGGCTGCTCTTGAAAAGGGCGGTTATCCAGTTGATGCTATCACTCTTATTGAGGATAATTCTAGAGAGACAGCAAAGGAAATGATGCGTCTCAATGGCTATATTGATGTGCTTATCCCAAGAGGTAGCGCAGGTCTTATTAAGACCGTTGTTGAAAATGCATCAGTTCCTGTAATTGAAACAGGTTCAGGTAACTGTCATATCTATGTAGACCATGATGCAGATATCGATATGGCAATTGATATTATCGTAAATGCGAAGACACAGCGTATTGGTGTTTGCAATGCTGCTGAGTCACTTGTTATTCATGAAGATATTGCATCTTCACTTTTACCTAAATTAAACAAAGCTCTTAGAGAAAAGGGTGTTCAGATTTTTGCTGATGCTAAGGCTAAGGCTTTAATGGAAGGCTCGGAAGATGCAACAGAAGAGGATTTTGGTAAGGAATACTTAGACTACATCATTTCTGTTAAGACAGTTTCTTCTGTTGAGGAGGCTATTGAGCATATTAATAAGTACAATACAGGTCACTCTGAGGCTATCGTCACCAATGATGAGAAAAATGCTGATAATTTCTTAGAGGGCATTGATGCAGCCTGTGTTTATGTTAATGCATCAACAAGATTTACAGATGGATTTGAGTTTGGATTTGGTGCTGAAATTGGTATCAGTACTCAGAAGCTTCATGCCAGAGGACCTATGGGACTTCTTGCTCTTACAAGCTACAAATATACAATATTTGGCAATGGCCAAATCAGAAAATAGAAATTAGATAGGAATTAAAATGAGTATTACAGATTTATTAAACAATGCTCCAGTGGAGGAGCCAGAGCGTCAATATTATTTCATTGAAGAGGCTAAGAAAATTGTTGCAAAAAAAGAGCAGGAAAAGGGCAGAAAGCTCACATGCTGCGTTACAACATTTGGATGCCAGATGAATGCTAGAGATTCTGAAAAGCTCCTTGGCGTACTTAAGGAAATGGGTTATGTAGAGACTACAGATGAGAATGCTGATTTTGTTATCTACAACACATGTACTGTACGTGAGAATGCTAATAACAAGGTATATGGTCATCTTGGAATCCTTCACGGATACAAGAAAAAGAACAAGGACATGATGATTGGTCTTTGTGGTTGTATGATGCAGGAGCCTACTGTTATTGAGCATCTTCAGAAGAATTACAAGTTCGTAGATCTTATTTTTGGTACACATAACCTTTATAAGTTTGCAGAGTTATTTACTACAGCACTTCTTAACAAAAAGGGTATGATTATCGATATTTGGAAGGATACAGACAAGATTGTTGAGAATCTTCCAATTTCTCGTAAATACCCATTTAAGTCTGGTGTAAATATTAGCTTTGGTTGTAATAATTTCTGTACATACTGTATCGTTCCTTATGTCCGTGGTAGAGAGCGCTCTAGAAAGCCTGAGGATATAGTTGCTGAGATCAAAGAATTGGTAGCTGACGGTGTTGTAGAGATTATGCTTTTAGGGCAGAATGTTAACTCTTATGGAGTAGGCCTTGAGGAAAAGGTTACTTTTGCTGACTTACTTCGCATGGTTAACGATATAGATGGACTTGAGCGTATTCGTTTTATGACTCCTCATCCAAAGGATTTATCAGATGACTTAATCGAGGCTATGGCAACGCTTCCAAAGGTATGCCACCATATGCACTTACCACTTCAGTCAGGAAGCACAGAAGTGTTAAAGAGAATGAACAGAAGATACACCAAGGAACACTATCTTGGCTTAGTAGAAAAGCTTAGAGCTCGCATTCCTGATGTGGCTATTACAACTGATATTATTGTGGGATTCCCTGGAGAGACTGAGGAGGATTTCCTAGATACAATGGATGTTGTAGATAAGGTTCACTACGATAGTGCATTTACATTTATCTATTCAAAGAGAACAGGTACTCCTGCAGCCTCAATGGAGGATCAGGTTCCAGAGGACGTGGTTAAGGACAGATTTGATAGACTATTAGCTCTTGTTCAAAAGCACGGCCATGAAAAGGTTAAGGCTCTTGAAGGCACTGTTCAAAAGGTACTTGTAGAAGAAATTAATGAACAGGATAATACATTGGTTTCTGGTAAGCTTGCAAATAATGTTACAGTTCATTTCCCAGGAGACAAATCTATGATTGGCAAAATCGTAGATGTTAGGTTAAACTGTTGTAAAGGATTTTATTTTATTGGTGAAATGTATCAAGAAGGGCCCCTTTAGGAAAGATTTCTTGATGCGCAGAAGTGCCCATTTGCTTTAGCAAATATATAATGGCACTTCTTCAATATTTCCTTGGGAGGATTGGATGATTTCATATATTCGCGGCACACTTTCAGATATTGATGAGAATATTGTAATTGTAGAGAATAATGGGATTGGCTATGGTATCAGTTCTTCTATGAACACAATCAGGCAGCTACCTGCCATTGGTTCGGAAATTAAACTTGAGACTAAGCTTATCCCTAAGGAAGATTCTCTTACTTTATATGGATTTTATGATAAGGAGGAGCTTAAGATGTTTGAGCTTCTTCTTTCTGTTAGCGGTATTGGACCTAAGGGAGCTCTTAATATTCTTAGTTCCATGACAGTCAGTGATATTCAGTTTGCTGTTGCGGGAGCTGATGCTAAGGCTTTTGCTGCAGTTCCAGGTGTTGGAAAGAAGACAGCAGAGCGTGCTATCATTGATTTAAAAGATAAAGTAGATATTGTCGGGGCATTTGAGGCTAAAATTACTGCTGATTTATCAGGAAAGAAGGCTTCGCCTGCAGTATCTGTGAAGGAAGAGGTTCTTGAGGCACTTGTTGCTCTTGGTTATTCTGCAAGCAATGCAGCAAGAGCGCTTGATAAGATGACTATCACAGATTCAACTACTACAGAACAGCTGTTATCGGATACATTAAAACAGATGTCGTTCTTATAAAATGGGGATAAATAATGTTAACTAATAAGCAAATCACATCATCTATAGCTAGTCATGAAGATTTAGTTAATGACAATGCACTTAGACCTAAGACATTTGATGGTTATATTGGCCAGTCCAAGGTCAAGGAGAATATGAAAATATATATTGAGGCAGCTAAGAATCGTGGAGATGCCCTAGACCATGTGTTACTTTATGGACCTCCAGGACTTGGTAAGACTACTCTTGCTGGTATAGTTGCAGGTGAGATGGGCTCCAATATTAAGGTTACCTCAGGACCTGCTATCACTATTCCAGGTGAGATTGTTGCTGTTCTTATGACTTTAAAGGATGGAGATATCTTATTTATTGATGAGATTCATCGTCTTTCTAAGCCAGTAGAAGAGACACTTTATTCTGCAATGGAAGATTTTGCAGTTGATATTGTTATGGGCAAGGATACAACAGCTCGTTCCATTCACACCAAGCTTCCTAGATTTACTTTAATTGGTGCTACCACAAGACCAGGTCTTCTTTCAGCGCCACTTAGGGATAGATTTGGAATTATTGGGCACATGGATTACTATACTCCAGAGGAGCTTTCTACAATTGTGACAGCCTCTGCAGCTAAGCTTAATGCGCCTATAGATTATGAGGGTGCTTATCAGATTGCCCTTCGTTCAAGAGGAACCCCTCGTCTTGCAAATAGATATCTTAAGAGAGTAAGAGACTATGCAGAGGTAAGATACGACGGTGAGATTACAAAAGAAGTGGCCGCAGCTACACTTGATTCACTTGAAGTAGATACACTTGGTCTTGATAACAATGACAGAAATATTTTGCTTGCAATTATAGAGCGATTTAATGGAGGTCCAGTTGGACTTGATAATTTGGCTGCTACAGTAGGTGAGGATTCAGGTACTATTGAGGATGTATATGAGCCATATTTGCTTCAGCATGGACTGATTATCAGAACTCCAAAGGGCAGAGTGGCTACAAAAGTAGCCTACGAGCATTTTAATATGCCTGTTCCTGAAAATGTGTTATAACTCCCTCTGAAAATACATCTTAAAGGGCTGTAATTGGGCTATAATACTTGTTTTTAGATGTGAAGAAAGTTATAATAAATCATGAATTTCTTTAGGGAGGACACGTTATGGTTTCCGAAAAGAGCGCAAAGGTGCTTATAGGCGGAAAAGTTTATACGTTAAGTGGCTACGAATCAGAAGAATACCTTCAAAAGGTAGCAAATTATATTAATTCGAAACTTGATGAATTTAATGCAATAGATGATTACAAGCGTATTTCAGCTGACCTAAAGGCTACACTTTTAGAGTTGAACATTGCAGATGATTATTTTAAAGCCAAGAATCAAGTTGAATCACTTGAGTCTGACTTACAGATTCGTGATCAGGAGATTTATAATCTTAAGCATGATTTGATTTCAGCTCAGTTAAAAACAGAAACTCTAGAAGAGACAATTTCAAAGCTAGAGAGAGAGAACAAAGAACTCCTTCTCAACAAAACTAAGCTTGAGGCTTCCTTAGAGGATGCACTTCTAGGTTCATTATCAGATGATTAAAGAGTCCCAATCAAGGGACTCTATATTTTTTATAAAGGAATTATTTATGAATCAATTGGAACTATTATCGCCTGCTGGTGATTTACAGATATTTAAAGCAGTGGTAAATGTAGGAGCAGACGCAGTATATTTTGGCGGAGATCTTTTTGGGGCAAGAGCCTATGCTAAGAATTTCTCCATTGAGGAGGCTGCTGAGGCCATTCGCTACGCACATACTCATGGTGCTAGAGCCTATCTTACAGTTAATACATTGCTTAAGAATACTGAGATAGAGCGCAATCTTTATACATATTTGCGCGACTATGTTAATGCTGGAATAGATGCCTTTATAGTACAGGATTTTGGCGTTTTTTCATTTATCAGAGAATATTTTCCTGATACACATGTGCATATAAGTACACAGGCTAGTTTATGCACTAAATATGGCGCTAAGTTTTTTGAGGATTTAGGTGCTAAGAGAATAGTTACTGCAAGAGAGATTTCTATCGATGAGATAAGAGCTATACATGAAAGCAGTCCTGATTTAGAGATTGAATCATTTATCCATGGGGCGCTTTGCGTTTGTTATTCTGGTCAGTGCCTTATGTCATCTATTTTAGGTGGTCGTTCTGGGAATAGAGGCCGCTGTGCACAGCCTTGTAGACTTCCTTATGATGCTTTTGATAAGGATGGCAATAAGCTTAATAAAAAGGGACAGTATATCCTTAGCCCAAAGGATTTTTGTACCATTAATTACCTGCCAGATATGATTAATGCTGGAGTTAATTCGTTTAAAATCGAAGGCCGTATGAAGCAGCTTGAGTATGCTACTGGTGTTGTCAGTGTTTATCGCCACTATATTGATGAATACCTCTATAGAGGAGCCAAGAATTACAAGGTAACAGAAGTAGATATTCAAAAGCTTTTAGATTATGGCAATAGAAGTGGATTTACTGATTTATATCTTCATAAGCATAATGGCCCTGAGATGATTACTTTTGAAGCCCCTTCCCATAAAAAGGTAGAGGGAGCTACTGTAGACATATCAGAGAAGAAAAAGAGAGTCGATTGTTACATTAAGGCATTAGCCGGTCGTGATTTTTCTATTAAATTTGTTGCTGAGGATGGCAGAGAGGCTACAGTTACAGGTGATGTAGTTCAAGAGGCTAAAAATAAGCCTACCACAAAAGAAGATATTATTAAGGCTGCTTCAGGACTTGGAAATACTCCGTATACTATGGGAAATATTCATGTGGACTATGATGATAATATTTTCTTACCTGTTTCAGCTATTAAAAATGCTAGAAGAGAAGCTATAGAGATTTTATCAGCTAGTCAGATGGTTGAGGAATTGCCTAAGACTATTATAGATTTTAAGGAATTAAAGGCACTGCCAAATACAAAATTTCCTGCTAGATGTTTTGTTAATCTAGCAAAAGAACATCAGCTTGATGCAGTTGTTAAATGTGATTTTGTAGATGAGATAGCTGTTCCAGTTTCTCTGTTTGAAAAAGCAAGTAAAGGATTTTCAGGAGATGTTTATGTTTCTTTACCTTCGATTTTAAGGAAGGATTATGTAACTAAGATTGATATTCCTAAGGATGCGGCTGGTGTTTTAGCATCTTCCTTTGATGAACTTGGTTTATTAAAAGAAATGGGATATCCAGATGATAAAGTTATCTTAGATCATAGACTTTATACTTTTAATAATCGAAGCATTAAGCAGTTTAGAGAATTAGGTTATAAGTCAAATTGCATTCCATATGAGCTTTCGTTAAAGGAGCTTAAGCATCGCGATAATGGTGGCTCACAGATGATTGTCTATAGCAAAATACCTATGATGATTACAGCCAACTGCACAGTTAAAAATACTGTAGGTTGTAAGAAAAATAATGACATCATCACCGTTGTTGATAGAAAAAATGAATCACTTTCAGTGGAGTGTAATTGTGATTATTGTTATAACACTATTTATAACAGTAAAAAGTATGTTGCTTTTGATTTAAAAGATGAGCTTAAGGAACTAGGCGCTGATGAATATAGGCTTGATTTCACAATCGAGGATTTCAAAGAGACTATGGATATTCTTTTATCCTATAAGAGTACATTTATAGAGAACAGTCCAGTTCATTTACATGACAACTATACGAAGGGGCATTTAAAAAGAGGAGTGGAATAGTTTTGGTTAACGTTATTACATCATTTTCACGAATTACAATTTTATCCTTTGTGCTTATATTTACAATCATAGACTTGATACAGATTTTTGAATATAAGTTAAATGAGGCAGTTTATAGTGTTTTATCAACTATTCAGTCGGTAATGGTTGTGCTGTTTCTTTTTAACGGGTTATATGTGCTGTTTATGGCAAAGGATGATCCAGGCATGATAATGCTTGGTATTTTTACTTGCGTATTCTTTGTTGGATTTTACGTGGCTGTATCTAAGCTATGTGATTTTGTTCCAAGAGCTCTTATTAACAATATGTTTTTATTTATTTCCTTTGGAATTGTAACCCTTGCCAGACTTAAAACTGAGCTTGCAGCAAAGCATATGATTATTCTTTTTGTTGCTCTTGTTATTTCATTACTTGTTATGATGGTTCTAAAAATCATTGATAGAATAGAGCGTTATATGTATATATTCGCTGTAGTAGGAATAATACTTCTATTGATTGTAGCTTTCTTTGGCAAGGTTGAAAATGGTGCAAAATTATCATTTGCTGCTGGACCAATTAGATTTCAGCCTAGTGAATTTATTAAGCTGTCATTTTTGTTTTTTATAAGTGGTTGTATTGTGACATATAAGGATATGAGAGGCTTTTTGATTTCATCTGTTGGTTCTGCAATACATGTAATTGCTCTTGTTTTGGCAAGAGATTTAGGAACGGCTCTTATTTTCTTGACGGCTTATGTTTTTGTAATGTTTATCGCCTATAAGAACTATATAGTTCTTTCCCTTGAAATAGGTGTGGCTACTATCGGTGGTATATTGGCATATAATTATTTTCCTCATATACAGACGCGATTTATAGCCTGGACGGATCCACTTTCTGTTGTAGATGATAAGGGTTATCAGATTTCCCAGTCATTATTTGCCATAGGTACTGGTGGATGGCTTGGCTCAGGCCTTAATAAGGGCATGCCTAACAAAATACCAGTTGTTACTATGGATTTTATTTTTGCAGCCATTTCAGAGGAGATGGGCGCCATAGTTGGACTTTGCCTTATTCTTTGCTTTGGATGTACTGTGATTTTGATTTTTAACGGTGCATTTAATTGCAATAATAGTTTTTATATGCTTGTAACTAGTGGAATCGCAGTTTTGTTTGCGGTTCAAACTATTTTAAATATTGGTGGCGTAATCAAATTTATTCCTTCTACCGGTGTGACACTTCCATTTATTAGTTATGGAGGTAATTCCATGCTATCGCTTATGATATACATACTTATTGTTAGTTGTTGTAATAATCTATATTTTGATTCTAGACAGGGACGAAGACATGATTGATAAAAAGACTCACAGACTGATTAGAAAAGAAATCTATATTGTAGCTGTATTATTTTTTGGCTTGTTTATTGCCATGATTATTTATTACTGCAACTACCTTGAGAATGATTCTAAGGATTTTATTTATAATGCTTATAATTCCAGATTCTCTGTTTTTAGTGACGATGTAGTCCGTGGCAATATATATACAGCAGATGGCAAGGTGATAGCTAAGACTGTCTACGATAAGGACGATAACGAAGTAAGAACATATCCTGACGAGAGACTATTTTGTCATGCAGTAGGCTATGTTGGACAGGGAATGGCTGGACTTGAGGCTCAGTATTCATTTGATTTGCTTAAATCCAATATTCCTCTTGAGGATCAGATTAATAATAATCTATCCGGCAATAAGAGCCCTGGAGATAGTTTATATACCACATTTGATTATGATACTCAGATGGCAGCCTTTGAGGGCCTAGGTATGTTTGATGGGGCGGTAATAGCAATAGAGCCTGATACAGGACGCATAGTTGCTATGGTATCAAAACCTGATTATGACCCAAATACTATTTCTAAGTATTGGGATGATATTACAGATAGCACTAAAAATAAGTCGTCACTATTGAATAGAGCCACATTAGGTGCATATCCACCTGGCTCTACCTTTAAGATAGTTACTACAATTGCTTTCCTTAGAGCTAATGATGGTGATGATACATTTTCCTATAATTGCAATGGCAAGTATGATGTTGACGATTATACAATACACTGCAGTGGCAATAAAAAGCATGGTAAAGAAGACCTTTTAAAGGCTTTTTCTAACTCATGTAACAGTGCTTACGCCTATATTGGCATGGAACTTGACAGAGATAAGTATATTGGCACTACAGAGGATTTGCTATTTAATAAAGAGCTTCCTACATTGCTTGAATCCACTAAGAAATCTAGCTTTAAAATTGACAGTAGTACAAAGGATAGCATAGTGGCTCAGACTGCCATAGGACAGGGTAATACAACTGTATCGCCCCTTCATATGTGCATGATTGCTTCAGCAATAGCTAATGATGGGGTACTTATGGAGCCATATTTAGCCGATAAGCTTGTTAGTGCAGATGGTCAGCTAGTAAGTCAGACAGAGCCTGTAGAATACGGTCAATTAGTTTCTAAGGAAGAATCTAAGCTACTACAGAGTTACATGGCTGCTGTAGTTGAAGAAGGAACTGCTGAAAAGGTAGACTTTGGTGACGAACTAACTGTCTATGGAAAGACTGGAACAGCAGAGTACACTGAGAATAAAAACATTACCCATTCCTGGTTTGTAGGCTATGCTGTAGATGATAATGGAAATAAGTTGGCTATAGCTGTTATAATGGAAAGCGCCGGATATGGAAGTAAGTATGCAGCCCCTTTGGCGGCAAAGGTCTTCGAGGCTTATTTTCAATAATTCTTGAAAAAATCATTGCAATTTACAATTTGCTTTGCTATAATCCATTTGTTGCGTAAAACGCACACTTGGTTTTTGAAATATTTTTACAAGGAGGTGCAATCATGGCAAAATGTGCAGTTTGTGGAAAAGGCGCTCATTTCGGTAACAATGTGAGCCATTCTCATAGAAGATCCAATCATATGTGGAAGTCTAATGTGAAGTCCGTTAAGTGTAATGTGAATGGA
>JAFYYR010000004.1 GCA_017557435.1 Pseudobutyrivibrio sp.
CGATATCATTACCATTGAAAAGCTTGGCGTTGAAGCTGGTGAGAAGGTTACTTTTGATCAGGTTCTTGCTGTTAGCGACAAGGATCTCAAGGTTGGCGACCCAACAGTTAAGGGTGCTACAGTAGAGGCTTCTGTTGTTAAAGAAGGCAGAGGTAAGAAGGTAATCGTATACAAGTACAAGAGAAAAACAGGTTACCACAACAAGAATGGCCACAGACAGGCTTTCACTCAGGTTAAGATTGAGAAGATTAACGGCTAATTATGATTAGCGTAGTAATTTCCAAACACCAGGATAAATATATCAATGTTACACTTAAGGGACATGCTGGTTATGCTGACCACGGTCAGGATATAGTTTGTTCAGCAGTATCAGTTCTAGTGATTAATACTTTTAATAGTATTGAGCGTTTTACAGACGATGCTTTTGTGTGTGACACAGCAGAGGATGGCGGCTATATGAGCATGACATTCAATGAGGATATATCTAGTGAGTCTCAGCTATTACTAGACTCAATGGTTTTAGGTTTGGACGAAATTCACAAACAATACGGTGATGAATACATTTCATTCACATACAAGGAGGTGTAAGACATGTTACAGATGAACCTTCAGTTCTTCGCTCATAAAAAGGGTGTAGGCTCTACAAAGAACGGTAGAGATTCAGAGTCTAAGAGATTAGGCGCTAAAAGAGCAGACGGTCAGTTCGTTAAGGCTGGCAATATTCTTTACAGACAGCGTGGTACAAAGATTCTTCCAGGCAACAATGTAGGTCTCGGTGGAGACGATACACTTTTTGCTTTAGTTGATGGAGTACTTCGTTTCGAAAGAAAAGGTAGAGACAAGAAGCAGGCTTCTGTCTATCCAGTAGAACAGTAATTTATTGACCCGACTACGAATCGTATGTCGGGTCAATTTTAAATTAGAGCTTTTTTTAAGGAGAACATTATGTCATTTGCCGATAGAGCAAAAATTATTATAAAGTCAGGTAAAGGTGGAGACGGTCATGTAAGTTTCCGCCGTGAGAAATATGTTCCTAACGGTGGCCCTAATGGTGGCGACGGCGGTAAAGGTGGAGATGTTATTTTCGAAGTAGATCCAGGCCTTAACACACTTGTTGACTATCGTCACAGACGTAAATTTGCTGCTGAGAATGGTCAAGAAGGTGGCAAGGATAATTGCCATGGTAAAAACGGAGAGGACCTTATTTTAAAAGTACCTGAGGGCACAGTAATTAAAGACGCCGAGACAGGTCGAGTTATTGCAGATATGTCAGGTGATAATAAGCGTCAGGTAGTTCTTCCAGGAGGAAAGGGCGGTCTTGGTAACCAGCACTTTGCCACATCAACTATGCAGGCTCCTAAATATGCTAAGCCTGGTATAGATGCAATTGAGCTTGAGGTTCTTTTAGAGCTTAAGGTTATTGCAGATGTAGGTCTTGTTGGCTATCCTAATGTTGGTAAGTCCACCTTCCTTTCTAGAGTTACTAATGCTCAACCAAAGATTGGAAATTATCATTTCACGACACTTTCGCCAAACCTCGGTGTTGTGGATGTTGATGATATAAACGGTTTTGTTATTGCTGATATTCCAGGACTTATAGAGGGTGCTTCAGAAGGAATTGGTCTTGGTCATGAATTCCTTCGCCATATTGAGCGTACAAAAGTTATTATTCATATGGTTGATGGTGCTTCTGTTGAGGGTCGTGATCCAGTAGAGGATATTAAGACTATTTCAGCTGAGCTTGCAGCCTATGATGCTAAGCTTTTAGATAAGCCTCAGGTAATTGCAGCCAACAAAATGGATGTTATTGGTGAGGAGTCTAATGAAGTTATTGAGGCCTTAAAGGCTGAATTCGAGCCAAAAGGAATTAAGGTATTCCCAATATCAGCTGTATCAGGTAAGGGCCTTAAAGAGCTATTATACGAGGTTGTAAGACTTCTTGAGACTTGTGATGATGCACCAATCGTCTATGAGCAGGAATTTGACCCAACTATTAGAGCATTCTCAGAGGAGCCATATACAGTTGAAATCAATGACGAGGGCGATTATGTAGTAGAAGGACCTCGTATTGAGAAAATGCTTGGTTATACTAATCTTGAATCAGAGAAGGGATTCTTATTCTTCCAGAACTTCCTCAAAGAGCAGGGCATCTTAAAGGAACTTGAGGAAAAGGGAATTCAAGAAGGTGACACCGTTAGAATGTATGGTTTAGTATTTGATTATTATAAATAATAGGAGTTTATAGATGACTAACAAACAAAGAGCATATTTATCATCTCTAGCTGCTGATATGAGTCCCATCCTTCAGATTGGCAAGGCTTCACTTACTCCAGAGTATACTAATGCAGTTGATGAAGCACTGGAAGCTAGAGAGCTTATTAAAATCAATGTTTTAAAGAACTGCTTTGACGATCCAAAGAAGATGGCTCAGGTTCTTTCTGAGCGTACTCACTCTGAGGTTGTTAGAGTTATTGGAAGAAAAATTATTCTTTATAGACCAGCGAAGAAGCCAGTTATTAAGCTTCCTCAGTAAGGAGACAGCATGAGAATTGGTATTTATGGCGGGACATTCAATCCAATTCACAACACTCATATTGATATCGCAGAGGCTGCACTTAAGCAGTTTTCCCTTGATAAAGTCTACTTTTTAGTAGCTGGTAATCCACCTCATAAGGATACAGCAGAGACTATTCCAGATGCATGTAGACTTGATATGGTTAAGCTTGCTATAGAGGATGAGCCAGGCATCGATATCGATGTAAGAGAGATTTATCGCACAGGTAAAAGCTATTCGTATATTTCTTTTACCGAAATTAAAAAAGAACATCCAGAGGATGATATATTCTTTATAATGGGCAGCGACAGTTTGCTTTATTTTAAAAACTGGGTAAAGCCTGAGGTTATTTCTCAGTGTGCAGATATTCTTGTAGCACCTAGGCTCGGAGATGACATGGCAGTCCTTAATGATGCAATAGATGAATGCAAGAGCCTATTTACAGGAGATTTTGCACTTATTGATTATAAGGCAAATGGTTTAGCATCTTCAGTTATTAGAAATGACTTTTATAAGGATGAAAGCGTTAGAAATTGGCTTAATCCTAAGGTAGAAGAGTATATTATAGACCACAATTTATATAGCCCATATTCCTATGATTATGAGGATATTTTAAGGCTATCCCAGGAGATGAAAAAAGAGCTGAAATCCAGCCGTTATGTTCATACCCTAGGAGTTGCCACTACAGCCTATTCTTTGGCTTTAAAATGGAATTATCCGGCTTATACGGCTATGGTAGCAGGTATACTTCACGATTGTGCCAAATGTATATCAGATGAAAAGCGTATAGCAGTCTGTGAGAAGAACAATATTCCTATAAGAGATATAGAATATCAGTATCCACATCTACTACACGGTAAGGTGGGAGCTTATTATTGCAAGAGCAAATATGATGTTTTTGATGAGCAAATTGCCCATGCAATAGCTGTACATACCACAGGCTGTCCTGGTATGAATCTTCTTGATAAGATTATTTTTGTGGCAGATTACATTGAGCCTGGTAGAGATAAGCAACCTAGACTTGATATTCTTAGGTCTGAGGCTTACAGGGATTTGAATAGTTGCGTATTCATGATTCTTGAGGATACAGTCAATTATTTAAATGAAAATCCAGAGATGGTAGATTCTACTACAATTGACACATATAATTATTATTTAGATAAAATGAAAGGCGAGGTTTAAAATGGAATCTAGAGAAATGGCAAAGATTGTTTGCAAAGCACTTGATGATAAAAAAGCCATCGACGTAAAAGCAATTGATATATCTAATATAAGCATTATGGCTGATTACTTTATAGTAGCTTCAGCTTCTAACCAGAGCCAGCTTAATGCAATGCAAGATGAGGTTGATCGTCTTCTTTACGAGCAGGGTATTCATGCTAAATCAATCGAGGGTAATAGACAAAGTACTTGGGTACTTATGGATTATGAGGATGTGATTGTTCATTTATTCTCTGAAGAAGATAGACTATTCTATGATCTTGAACGCATCTGGAAAGACGGCATTCTTATTGATGCAAAAGAACTTTAATAATTAATAAGCCACCTGTTACGCTCTCAAGCCTTAGTATTACTTCGCTCAGCATGGAAAGCTTCGTTTAAGTAACACTAAGAGCTTGATAGCTACAGATGGCTTTATTTTTTACATATTTAAATTATATATTTTTAAATTTATATGCGTTGCATTAATAAGAATGCTACGGTAGGTAGGGTGTTAAAAGAAGCGGAACACTCCAAATACCTTACCAAGGATCTGGCAATCAGGAACAATTATAGGGTCCATATTGTCATTCTCAGGCTGAAGACGAATGTGACCGTCCTCCTTATAGAATGTCTTAACAGTAGCGCTGTCATCTACAAGAGCTACAACCATATCTCCATTTTTCGCAGTGTCTTGCTGCATAACAATGATAGTATCTCCATCTAAAATACCAGCGTTAATCATAGACTCACCCTTAACACGGAGCATAAATGACTGCTGATTAGGCATGTGCTCAGCTGGAATAGGGAAGTATTCATTAATATTCTGTACAGCAAGTAGTGGCTGGCCAGCAGCAACATTACCAACAACAGGAACATTAACAACCTCACGTCTAATCATATTAAAATTATCATCAACGATCTCAATAGCACGTGGCTTAGATGGGTCACGCTTAATATATCCATTCTTCTCTAATGTCTCAAGGTGAGAGTGAATAGAAGAAGTAGACTTAAGATTACAAGCATCACAAAGCTCACGTACTGTAGGTGGATAGCCTCTATTTAAAATCTCGCTTTTTATAACTTCAAGTATTTCTCTTTGCTTAGCAGATATTTTACCGTATGCCATAGTGAAAATTCTCCTTTCATTTTCCTAAATTTACAATAGCATAAAGAACATATTTTTGCAAACAAATTTTCCGAAATTTTGTTCGTAAAAAGTATTGACAAACGGTTGTTCGTGAATTATATTGTTTTCAGAACAAACGTTTTCGAACATCTTTTTGGAGGATGAATATTATGAGAGCAGTTACAAAGGCAGAGTTAATTGTTAAGAGACGTAAGATGATGTTATTTGCTGGCATTTTAGCAGCACTTATTATTGGAATGATTTCTTTTTCTATTAATGCTTCCGCAGAGGATAGCAGAGAGGTTTATACATATTACACTAGCTATGAGGTTCAGGCCGGTGATACACTTTGGACCATAGCTGATCAGTTTATGGGTCCTGATTTTACTAATAAGACTGATTTTATCGCTAATGTTAAGAAGATGAACCATCTATCTAGTGACAGTATCACAGCAGGGAATTACTTAATTATAGAATATTCCTCGTATGATAAACTTTAAGTATTCACATACTTTATTCTCTTGTGATAGAATACATACATATAGATTTTATTTTTGATAACATGTCTATATTTTGTATTTAGGAGAGTAAATGATTAGATTTTTTATTGCCATTATTTTTAACATAAAGCGAGGGCCATCTCTTGTATCACATATGCGAAAGATGACCAAACATAAGGATAGATATTCTGAGAAGGTACGATATGCTTATGCTCTTAGACTTATCAGATATCTTAAGAAAAGTGCTAGAATTACCACTGAAGTATATGGCACAGAGAATTTACCTGAAGAGGGCGGATATATTATGTATCCTAATCACCAGGGTAAGTATGATGCTCTTGGTATTATGTACGCCCATCGTAATCCATGTACCTTCGTAATGGATAAGGCTAAGTCATACGGCTTTTTAGTTAGAGAATTGGTAGATTTACTTGGTGCTAAGCGATTGGCACTTGATGACGTAAGACAGAACATCCGCATCATGGACCAGATTACTAAGGAAGTAGCAGAGGGAACACGCTTTATCCTATTTTCTGAGGGCGGATATGATCGTAATGGTAACATTGTCCAGAGATTTAAGCCAGGTAGCTTTAAATGCGCTATGAAGGCTCAGGTTCCAATTATTCCTGTTACCCTTATTGATTCTTATATTGCATTTAACAGCCTTAAGCCAGGCCCTGTCACTACAAAAGTTATATTTGGTAAGCCTATACTATACGATACATACAAGGATATGAAGACTCATGAGGTGGCTGATTTAGTGAGAAATACTATAATTAATACCATGGAAGAACATGGGGTATATGTTAATTCTCAGAATTCTCCTAATTTGCTTACTTAATATTGTTTTTCATCCACTTATATCTAGTTCTTTAATGAACAAATCACAGAACATATTTCTATGATTTGTTCTTTTTTTATGACAAAAATTGATTAATCCAAAGCCATCGAATAATTAGTATATATTTCTTATAATTGATACCATATAGGAAATTGATTATTAATTTATTTTGGAAAGGGGCATTTATGGAAAAGGTAAAATGGGGCGTTCTTGGTACTGCAAACATTGCAAAGGGTTGTACAATACCTGGCATGAAGCTAGTTGACACTTGCGAATTATATGCAATTGCAGGAAGAGATATTAATAAAGCCAATAAATTCAAAGAAGAATTTGGTTTTGAAAAGGCATACGGTTCTTATGATGAATTAATTAAAGACCCTGAGGTTCAGGCAATTTATATACCTTTGCCAAATGGACTTCATTTAAAATGGGTAAAAGAAGCGTTAAATAACAAAAAACATGTTATTTGTGAAAAGCCACTTGCATTAAATGCAGATGATGCAAGAGAAATGTTTGAAACAGCAAAGGCTAACGGGGTTATCCTTATGGAGGCTTATGCATATCTTCATAGTCCATATGTCAAAAGCCTTAAGGAGGACATTGATTCTGGAATAATAGGAGATATAGATTATATTGAATCCGAATTCTTAACGCAGGGATATTCTGAAGATATCCGTTTGTATAAAGAGCAGGGTGGCGGTGCTATGTACGATTTGGGCTGCTATTGTACCACTATGATTCTCTTTTTGATTGATTCTAAAGCTTCATCTATTATGGCTAACGCTTATTATACAGACCTTGGGGTAGATGAACTTACCAATGCTCTTATTAAATTTGAAAATGGAGTTAAAGCAGCATTTACTGTAGGAATGAATCTTGGCAAGGATACTGGTGCTAGATTTGATAAATTATATGTACATGGTTCAAAAGGTGCAATTCGTTCTGATGTTGAGTTTAATCAGGAGGGACAATTATCTTATAGTATATACTTAGATAATGAAGTAATTACTCGTAAGATATCTGTACCACAGAATTATTCTCTTGAAATAGCACAGCTTAACAATTGCATTTTAAATGGTGATAAGCAGCATGTTACACCAGAATTTTCAATTAGAAATTCTGAACTTATGGACAAAGTTTTTGAAGAAATAGGCTATTATAAATAGCTTAGATATAATATACTCTACTAGAAGTATAAATAAGTCCGTTTTTACGGATTAAAGGAAGGGTAAAATGACAGATTATAAATTACTTGCAGAACAATTAAAATCATTGGCGGAGGATGAACCTAAGTATATTCCAGTATTATCCAACGCATCAGCTTTAATCAATGAGAATCTTAACGATTTAAACTGGGCTGGCTTCTATTTAATGGATAATGGCTCACTTTTACTTGGACCATTTCAGGGCAAGGTGGCTTGTATCAGAATTGCTTTAGGCAAGGGCGTTTGTGGCACAGCGGCACAAAATGACGAAACACTTTTAGTTCCAAATGTACATGATTTTCCTGGCCACATAGCATGTGATAGTGCTTCTAACTCAGAGATAGTAATACCTATTCATAAGGATGGTAAGGTGGTAGGAGTTCTTGATATTGATAGCCCAAGCCTTAATAGATTTTCGGAGTCTGATAAGGAAGGCCTTGAGCTTTTTGTTAAGACTTTAGAAGAAGTTATTCAGTTTTAGTCTCTTGTTTTATTTATCTATATAATCTAAGATTATAGATAATGGAGGGACAGAAATGAATAAGAGACTATACAAAAGCAGCAATAAAAAGATATGCGGTGTATGCGGTGGAATAGGAGAATATCTAGATGTAGATCCTACATTTATTAGATTACTGTGGATTCTATTTGCCTGTGCTGCAGGTTGTGGTATTTTGGCATATATTTTGGCCGCTATTATTATGGATGATAATCCAAATGCTTTTTAATAATTAAAATATTAAAGGTTGCAGAAATTAATCTGCAACCTTTATTTTTAGTTTGTAGAATCAAGACTTACTTCAAGATTCTGTGACTGATTATCTTCTGATTTCATTCTTCTATAGAGATTAGCAAGTAATGCTCCTGAGATATTGTGCCATACAGAGAAGATTGCTCCTGGCACTGTAGCCATTGCAAGATCAGGGAATGCTGTACCAGCAAGAGATGTGGCAAGACCTGAGTTTTGCATACCTATCTCAACAGATAAAGCTTTTTTCTTAGCAAGTGGAAGTCCAAGTACCTTTCCTAACAATAATCCACATGCATATCCAAGTAAATTATGAAGAATTACAACTACAAATATAATTGCTCCAGTTGAAAGAATCTGCTCAGAATTATGAGATACTACAGCTGCTACAATCATAGTGATTGCAAGAACACTGATAAGTGGAAGAGCATCTTTTACTTTCTGAGTATATTTTCCAAAGAAATGGTTTATAATGAATCCAAGTGCGATTGGCACAATAACAACTTTAATAATTGATAAGAACATTGCCTTAACATCAACTGATACTGAGGTATGTAAGAATAAGTATGTAATTAGTGGTGTAAGAAATGGTGCTAAAAGTGTATTAACACTTGTCATACCAACAGATAATGCTACATCACCTTCGCTAAGGTATGTAATAACATTACTTGATGTTCCACCTGGGCATGTACCTACAAGAATAACACCTGCAAGTAATCCAGCCTCAAGCCCAAATGTTTTGCCTAAAATAAAGGCAAGAAGTGGCATGATAGTAAACTGTGCAAGACATCCAAGTAAAATATCCTTTGGATGTGTAAACACTAATACGAAATCTTCCGGTTTGATAGTAAGACCCATTCCAAACATTACAACCATTAATAAATAGTTAATCCATGTTGTTTGAATCCATAGACAAGTAACTGGTTTAAACAAAGCCAGTGCTGCCACAACTAGAACGATAATCGCCATGTACTTTCCGATAAAATCACTGATTTTTTTCATAAAAATATCCTTCCTTTCACATATAGAGTTTAGTACGTTAAAGCGATAAAGCTATGTTTACAATAGCACTGAAATGTAGAATATTCAATAGGAAGATTTAGTCTGTTATAATATTTTTATAAGGAGTTTTTAAGTTATGGGAAAATTTTTGGAGTTTATATTTACAGGTCTTGTGTTTCTCTTAACATTAGGCATTCCACCATTTTTATCTTTATACAATTTTATAGGTATATTTCACAAATGGAAAAATAAGAAATTAAAATATGCGCTATGGTCTTTGACTATAGTATTAGGTGTTATATATACCTACGGACTGATGCTTTTACTAAATGTAATGTTTGATTCTAAATGGTCCGAGCAGCTCTATAACAGACAGATGCATCAGCCTATATGGAGCGGGGGATATGTGACTTTAATTGTAATTTCCTTAGTAGGAGTTGTGGGTGCAATTATCTTATTATCAAATAATGTCAACAACATACCTCCGTTAACGACAGTACTATGTATTTCTTCAATATATTTAACTCTTTTAGTACAAATACTATGGACAATTCAATGTTTACCACTTGCCATTGATTTTGCAGGAGCATTGTATCTTTTAGTTCCTTTTAATATTTTCATTATCGCATTTACGATAATAAGATATAAAATCCAAGAATGGTGTCAAGATGACCTTCATGAGGACCGGATTTATGGCAAATCTGCTTTTATTAAGCAAATAAATCACACCTTATATAAATACTCTAATAGATGGCCTGTTTTAGGACTATTTTTTGTTATTCCTTTACTTGGAGTATTGCTTTTAATTCTTATTTTATTTGGACAAGAGCCAGATGCATTTATAAAGGCTTGGACAGAGACAAGCGATTGGACTTTATCATTAAAAGAGGGGCCACAGAATCTAATTATGGATGAGCACTATCTTTGTACCGTGGCAGCTGGAGGACATGAAAAGATTGTAAAGCCTCTTAGGATGGGAGAGAGGCATGGACATAGAATAATTGTAAACCGTCAACTGCTTATTGCTAATGCCTTTGAAAATGTATTAGAAGAGAAAACTCCTAAATTCCATAGGTCTATCAGAAATTTTTATGATAAATATGGCTTTCCTATAGCAGATTTAATAAGAACTAATAAAATAGCTTGTGACGTTACTTATTTCATTATGAAGCCATTAGAATGGTTATTTTTGATAGTACTATACTTAGTAGATTCAAAGCCTGAAAATAGAATAGCAGTGCAGTATTTACCTACATCTAGATAAGATATATAAGAACCTTCATTTATCCATAGTTTCACCAGTAATTTCAGCTTTGTTAGATAGGAAAATTCAAGAGCAAAATGCGAAAGAACAGCTTATTCAGCTAAATAAGGACTGCATGAATTGGATAGAAGAGTATATTAAATAGCCTTTGTACTGTATAATATACTTATAAACGAGATATTTAATAGTGTAGTAAAGAATTTATGAGGTCCACTATGAAATCTATTCTTATTAAAGACACTACAAAAGAAGAACGAGAAGAAATAATCAGAGCATCTCTTGATTGCGGCGGTGGTTGTGAAAACTGTTCATCTTGCTGGCTAGGTGGCGGTAGTCCTTGGGATATTTATCAGGATTATATTGATGGCAGGCGAGAAATTGCCGATATTAATGCAGATTATATGTCAGTTTATCGCCAGGATAGACAGATTAAATAGAGGAATCATATATGGCACCAGATATTTCAAATTCTACTGTTGAAGAACGTAGAGAATATATAAAACAGATCTATCCATGTATTGCAGACTGCGATATGTGCGGCCTATGTCAGGTTTTCCATGGCAAGGATGCAGAAACAGCCTATGATGACTACATTACTGGAAAGCGTTCATTCGTGGATGTTTCTACTGACTATAGAAGATAATTTGGCAATAAAATAAGAATTCCCTTCTATATTTTTCACTGGCAATATTATTTCTATAAGTGTGTGGCATAACTAGTTTGTTATATTAAATGATCTACGCGTGATTTTTCTAGAATATGAAATTTACACGTAATAATATCCTATGTTTAAGCGCAAGGAGAGGGAACTAGTCGATTTGTGAGTATATTCGATTAAGAATATGTTATAAATTCATTTTGTATAAAATCAAAGTGCGGGGCACTTATCATACGCATTCCGTTGGAGTAGGAGGATATATGTTAGCTTGGATTAGAAGATTTGATTTGAAGAAGGCCGGATATGTTTCTGTTCTTATTGGAATCATAAATATTCTTGTGCATATTCTTGTCATAACAGGTATAATACCATATTTATGGGTTAATGGAGGACGTTCTGAATCATTTTCAGCTGCTCAATCAACGTCATTTTCATCAATTCTTATTACGGTAATTAGCATTCTAATTACCGTAATAGCTAGTCAGATCATTCCAATAAGATTTAATAAATTTTGGGGAATTGTAATTTCAGTTTTTTTGATAGTTACGTTGCCGCTATCTTTTATAGGAATTATTTTCCAGTTTTTAGGTACGATATTCGAAAAATGTGTTATGTCGATAGTTACAATTGTAGGTTTTTGTGCTGATACAAGAATTGCATTTGAAAAGAGATGGTAAATTCGAATTTAGAATTAGATAACTTCAAATTTGTCTGACTAAATAAACATATTATAAGGAGCTGTTCAGTTTGATCAGCTATTATTAAAATCTACTCGAAAAAGAGTAGTGTAAAAAAGATACACATCTATCGGTTAAATATCTGTTTTTCCGATAGAAAGTATGATATAATAGGATAAACAGGGATTTACTGTATTTCTTACAAACATTGATATTTGGAGGTTTTTATGGGTAAAGATTCGGAATTCTATAAAAATAAATCAAAACAACAGAAATTAAAACTTCGCGAGCTTATTCTCCAACTTCCTAAGCCTGCTGTTGATTTTATTCATTCTAAGGAACAAACCACACAACCGAGTACATTAATTTCTTATTGTTATGATTTGTTGACCTTCTTTCGATTTTTAGAGAGCTCCAACCCTACAATTACAGGTATGGACATCAAAAAAATCGAATACAGCCTTCTTGATAAAATAACTCCAGATGACCTTGAAGAATATCAAAGATATTTAGAGTTAAATGTTATTGGTGAGCAACATGAAAATGGTAAAAAAGCCATAGCACGAAAAATGTCTCCTTTGCGTAGCATGTACAAGTATCTATTACAAAGAGAATTCGTTTCAAAGGATCCAACACAGCTTGTTGCCTTACCAAAGCTTAAAAAGGATAAAAACATTGTTCGAATGAATAATTATGAGGTTCAGGCCATTTTAGAGGCAATTGATAATGGCAATTGTTATACATCTGAGCGTCAAAGAAAATACAATCAAAAGACCCGTGGCCGTGATTTAGCAATATTAACACTTATGCTAAACACTGGAATTCGTGTCAGCGAATGCAATGGACTTGATTTAAATGATGTTGATTTTATTGTTAATTCTTTAACAATTGTACGAAAGGGAGGCGGGCAAGATATTATCTACTTCAATGATGATGTAGCCGAGACTCTTAAGGATTATATTAATGGTGAGCGAGAATATATTAACCCTGTAGAAGGCCATGAAAGCGCTCTCTTCTACTCTCTCCAGGGCAAGCGAATTAGTATTGATGCTATCGAGAATTTAGTTAAAAAATACGCTAAAATGGTGGTTCCTAACAAGAAAATCACTCCACATAAGCTTAGAAGCACATATGGTACTGCCCTCTACCGTGAAACTGGAGATATCCGCCTTGTAGCAGACGTATTAGGCCATGAAAATATCAATACTACTATCGATTATTACGCTGCCATTGAGGATGAACATAAGAAACAAGCTAGAAACGCAGTAAATTTTAAAAACAAAGATAAATAATCATATTATAAAAGGAGGTCTAAACTGATTAGTCTAGGCCTCCTAAATTTTTAATTAATTGGAATCTTACGATATTTAGCAAGTAATTCTTCGAAATATAATGGTAATGGTGCATTAACTTCAATATATTCACCAGTTGTAGGCTGCTCAAATCCAAGAGTTTGAGCATGTAGGGTCTGGCCCTCTATATTTTTAACTGCCTTGCCATATATGTCATCGCCAAGCAATGGATGACCAATATGAGCCATATGAACTCGAATCTGATGAGTTCTTCCAGTTTCTAACTTAAACTGCACGTATGAATAACCCTTAAACTGCTCTAAAACAGTATAATGAGTGATTGCCTCTCTACCATTAGCAACTACAGCCATTTTCTTTCTATCCTTAGGATTTCGGCCTATAGGAGCATTTATTGTGCCTTCTTCATCTTTGAAATTGCCAATTACAATTCCCTTATAAATTCTATTAACAGAATGAACCTTAATTTGTGCGGCTATATTATTATGAGCCTTATCGTTTTTACAAACTAAAAGAGATCCTGTTGTATTCATATCGATTCGATGAACAATACCAGGTCTTATTTCACCATTAATCCCTGATAGAGAATCCCTACAATGAAACATTAAAGCATTAACTAAAGTGCCTGAATAATGACCAGGTGCTGGATGAACAACCATGCCCTTTGGCTTATTAACTACAATAACGTCATCATCCTCATACAAAATATCAATAGGAATATCCTCAGGTAGAATATCTATTTCCTTGACCGGCTCTATACTAATTACAATTTCATCACCAAGTCTAGTCTGATATTTACTTTTTACTGTTTTACCGTTAACCAAAACAAGGCCATTATCAATAGCTTTTTGATAATGGCTTCGTGATTTGTCAGGTATGGCTGATGCAAGGAATTTATCAATACGAATGCCTGCATCAGAAGGTTCTTCAATTATGATTAAACTTTCTTCCATGCTAATTCTTTGATAAAATGCTCTTCTTAATTTCCTCTAAATCTTCGTCTTTGTAATAGAATAAAATCAATATCAATAATAATATCATCGATACAGTAACATAACAATCAGCTATATTGAATACCGGAAAATTGATAAGAGAAAAATAAATGAAGTCTACAACATAATTATTTAAAACTCTATCAATATGATTTCCTATAGCACCAGCAATAACTAAGACGATAATATAATCTAGATATAAGTACTTTTTCTGCCTTGGTATTCTATATAATAGAATTAAAAGTAGAATTAATAATATCGGTGTAGCCACTGCAAAGAAGGTTTGCTTGCCCTCAAGCATTGAAAAAGCAGCCCCTGTATTCTCCAAGTAATGTAACTGTAAAACATTTGGAATAAGAACGATATCACTCTTATTCATAAGGTGACTTACAGCTAGATGCTTAGTCCACTGGTCAAGTAAAACTAATAATCCAATGAGAATAAGACTATATATAATTGATATCCATTTATTAACCTTGTAAAACATTAATCTAACACCTTTTCAATTGCTTCTAGCAAATCTTCGTCAGTAAAATCTAAATAAGAATCTGCAGCTCCAATACTCTTTAAAATTGTAAACTTGATTTTAGAGCCCTGCATCTTTTTATCTGATTTAGATGCTGCAAGAACCTGTTCCTTAGTCATATTGCTTACTTTGGTTGGCAAATCATATAACTGACAAATTCTAGCAATTTCCTCATTATCTCTAGCTGTGATATAGCCTAATTTCTCAGAAAGATAACCAGCGCAAATCATTCCAAGGGATACGCACTGACCATGGCCTAATGTAAAATTAGAATGCTTTTCAATAGCATGGCCTAATGTATGTCCGAAATTAAGATAAGCTCTGATTCCCTTTTCAGTAGGATCTATTTCTACTACATGTCTTTTGATATTGCAGTTTGTATATACACAGTACTCTAATGCTTCAAAATCCCTTTCTTTAAGCTGGATTGAATTTTCGCTTAACCATCGGTAAAACTCAGCATCTGCAATAAGACCATGCTTAATAACCTCGCCCATTCCACAGGCAAAATTATAATCATCAAGAGTCTTTAAGGTAGAAAGATTCATATATACAAGCTTAGGCATATAGAATGCTCCAACCATGTTCTTATAACCATCAAAGTCTACACCTGTCTTGCCACCTACAGAACTATCTACCTGAGAAAGTAATGTAGTAGGAACCTGGATGAAATCAATACCACGAAGAAATGTGCTGGCTGCAAAACCAGTCAAATCACCTACAACTCCACCGCCTAAAGCTACTAAAAGAGACTTTCTAGTAAACTTCTTATTAATTAAATGCTCATATAAGAACTTTACAGTATCAAGAGTTTTAGAGGCTTCTCCAGCTTCAAAGCTAAAGGAATAAACCTCATCACCATTATTCTTAAAAACCTCAAGTACGTCACTTAAATAATGAGCAGCCACATTGGAATCTGTAACAACACAGACCTTATCATATGACTTATTAACCTTTTCTTGAAGCAACGGTATAAGATCACTAAAATCAGATCTAATACAAATGCTATAACTATACTGTCCATTGTAATTTACATTAATATCTTTTGCCATGATGTCTCCTATTGTAAGAAAAAACAATACATAAAAATAAAAGCACCAGATAAACTCTGGTGCTTATAAACTAAAATCCTGTCTGAATCCCTGTAAAGTCAAAGGCATCAACGATTCCTGCTAAATCACCAGATAACTCAACTCCTGCAGGGGTAATGATGAAAATGTAATCCTCAATTCTCTGAAGGTTACCATCTATTGCGTAACATGTACCGCAAGTGAAATCAATGATTCTTTGTGCTACTCCTAAATCTAAGCCCTTCATATTGAGAAGAACAGTTCTATCAGCGAGTAGTGTCTCTGATATCTCACGAGCATCCTCGAAAGAAGATGGTCTAATAACACATACCTCCATAACAGTTCCTTTCCCCTTATTTCTCATAGGTGTAATCTTTGGCGCTGGCTTAGACGCTCTAGTCTCCCTCTCAGAAGGCTTATTTAGAACAGGTCGTCTGTCATCGTCATTGTTCTTAGAGAACTTGTTAAAGAAGGATGACTTCTCCTCCTCATCATATAATTCATCATCATCGTAATCGTCATAGTCGTCGCTAAGATGCATTGCGTCAAGCATTCTTTCAAACATAACATACTCCTTCTTTTAAACTATAAAGCATAGTTTCTTTCCCCGAATATGGCTGTGCCAACTCTTACATGTGTGGCACCTTCCTCTATGGCTACTTCAAAATCATTAGTCATACCCATAGATATAAAATCCATATCTATATTATGGTAGTTTTCGCTAGCTATGTCAACCGCTAAATCCTTTATTTTGTGAAAAATCCCTCTATTTTCCTCTGGAACCACAACATTTGGTGCGATAGTCATTAAACCTCTAATGTGAACAGCATCTAATTCTGAAATTTCTTTACATAACTCCTTAGCTTCTTCTAACTTAACGCCGAACTTAGTTGCTTCATTAGCAGCATTAACTTCTATCAATATATCAGCCACAACACCATGCTTTTTAGCCTGAATATTAATTTCTTCAGCAAGACGATAACTATCAACAGAATGAATAAGCTTAACCTTATCTACAATGTATTTAACTTTGTTTCTCTGAAGATGACCAATCAAATGCCAGTCAATATCATTTGGCATTTCCGGAATCTTTCCTGTAAGCTCCTGAACTTTATTCTCGCCAAACTGTCGAATACCCTGGTCGTAAATGACCTGTAAATCCTCAACAGGCTTTGTCTTACTAACAGCTATTAAAGTAACCTCGCTTCTATCTCTTCCGGCTCTCTTGCAGGCTGCTGCTACTCTCTCTTCGACACTTTTTAAGTTCTGTTTTAATTCTTCTGCTCTCATGACTACCTCGCTAATTGTTAATGATTGTATTCTCCTCTACCTCATCTCCCTGCAGGACTATATGGTCATACATTGAAATTCCGTAGCTAGTACCAGTTTTTATAATAGAATAATCACTGTTTTGATAAAGTATTTCTATTTGCTTAAATACAGCATATCCCTTATTAACGTTGTAAACGCCCTGAAGGGTACCCATATCTGCACCAACAACATAATATTCGTTGGAATTAGGCTTAATTATCTTATCACCGCGCTGGACGCCCTCATCAACATAATAAAAATCATCATCCTCATAATATATAGTAGGATTAATGTATATATTATCAGCGTCAGATTGCAGGATAAATCCTGGGTCATCATTATTATTGCCCTGAACCATGTACGATTTAGGAATTTTGTAAAAATCTTTATCTACAATAGATGAATTAGGGATTTTAAGGCCAGAAATATTATTGTTTATAAATTTAATATGGACATATCTGGAATCAGCATACCTATCCATGGAATCGTCCAGAGTTAAAATAATATATTTCTTCCCTGCTTTTTCCGCAAAATTAATAGTTGTCCAGGTCTCTACTTCATCCTCTAAAAACTTAATTTTAAGGTAAGTCTCTTCTTTTAATGCGTTATACAAATCATTATCTATTTCGCATACAAGCTGCCAATGATCCGATGTAATAAGCTTATATACTGGAGCCCCCGCTTCAACAGATTTCTGAGCTTTAAGATTGGTAGTAGAATACTTTGAGGTATCAAAAGAATCTGATGTAAATGAATCTACTGTTAAATCCTCAAAACCATCTATTGAATATACAATAAGTCCAGGTGTGGGACTTGAATATATATTAAAGGTTCCGGAATTCATAGCCTGAGTAAGGCTATCTCCCATATTTTCAATTGCAGAAACAGCAAATAATTGCTCAGCCTGTGACTCTAGCTCATTCTTAAAGGTATAGGTCTTACTAAAGCGCTGATTGTCATAATCAACCATATAAGTCGATACCACATTTTGAAGCTTAGTGTAATCTCCTTCATCCAGTGTAATTTCTGAATTCTCATTTGCCTTTTCTATGGATGAAAGAATTTCTCCTGAGGTATCAAGGGCATATACCTGGCTTTTGGCTCCAACTTTACCAAAATTCTCGGAAAGATAGAGAATATCACCAGCATTGTCAGCATAAACTATCTCTTCCTGACGAATTGCTAAAGCATTGTATTCCAAATTAGAAGAAATTGAACCTTGAGATACTTCATATATAGTAATGTTATTGGCAGTAATATATGTAAACATATGGTAAACCATATAAACGCACATTACGCCAATAACTATCATTCCAATTGAAAAATGATACTGCTTAGGATATCTAATAATAGTCTTATTTAATTTGTTATTTTGCGATTTATTTTTATTTCTACCCATATCAACAAACAAATTAAAAGGGACACACTCAGGTGCCCCTCATATCTACTTTTATTATAATGAAACGACAATCTTACCTTTTGCGCATTCAGGCAAGTCCTTTTCATCCTTGCTAACTGAAATTACAAATTTGACATCGTAGTTATTACAAATTTTATCCAGCTTATCCATCGCTGTGGTAAAGCCTTCATTTGTATCTACATAAGATACTGTAAGGAAGCTATCAAGAAATACTTCTTGAATATCAGAATTTTGAGATAACACGCCACTAAGAAAGCCTAAGAATTCATCAGTGGAATCGATTGGATAATCCCCCATATTTATCAATCGAATCTTAGAATCTAGCTCATACATATGCTTAGTATTTTTGTCGATGTAGACAATGGACCCATCAACTTTTTTGATGTCTGTATTTACTTTATCAAGTAAATACTTTGTCTTGCCCTTGCCTTTTTCTCCTGAAATGATTTCCACCATAGCAAAATACCTCCCTTTATTAAGATATATATATCATATCATATTAAGAGGAAAACCTAAACAATTATACGCAATAATTACTAAGAATTTCACTCATTAACAGATATAAATTGGATCTGCAGTCAGCATTGAATACAATTGAAATAATTGTGTCATTTTCTTCGTTTTCTGATAATAATACCAGACAATAACCTGCTGCCCCTGTAGTACCTGTCTTTCCGCCTAAAATGGTAAATCCACTTGGAGTTGTAACGCTGTTAGTTAAGTACTGATTAGTTGTACTCCACTCAACTGTTTTAGGCTCTCCACCAGAAGTATAGTTGCAAGTATATGATGTAGAGGTAAATATTTTGTAGAATTCTTCGTTTTTAATGGCTGTATTTAATATTAAATACATGTCATAAACAGTAGTGTAATGATTGTCATCATGCAAGCCATTAGAAGTTACGAAATTAGAATTAGTAGCTCCAATAGCTCTAGCGGTCTCATTCATTTTAACTGCAAATTCTTCTTCGCTACCACTTATAGACTCTGCTATAGCAACTGATGCATCATTACCGGAACGAAGTAACATGCCATATAATAAATCTCTAAGTGTCATTACATCCCCTGGCTTAAGATCGATTACAGAGGAATCAGATTCCTGCTTACATGCATTCTCACTAACTGTAACATAGCTATCTAAATCCCCATATAGACATGCTATATAAGCTGTAAGAATTTTAGTTGTGGATGCAGGATACATCTTCTCGTGCATATTCTGAGAATATACAACACTTTGCTCTGTTACATTAAATGCTCCTCCGGCCTGAGCTACTTGAGAATCCACACCAGAAGTTCCTAAATCGTCTCTATTTGCCACACATAACCCATCACTAAATAGCTTAATATTGGATTTTGCTCCATTATTAGTTATGCCATAGACAAAAGATGAATTGTAAATATCATAAGATGCAACAGAATCTTTTGCGGTAGAACCACAACCAATCAATGAAAGGCATAAACTGCAAGTAATAACAATTTTAAAAAATTTACTTATACATTTCACGCCACTCAAGATCTCCTCGGTCTAATGATTTGATTAATAACTCTGCAGTGGCAAGATTTGTTGCCAATGGAATATTATGTGCATCGCAGATGCGAACAATACTATTGACATCAGGTTCATGAGACTTGACTGTCAATGGGTCTCTTAAAAATATAACTAAATCAATTTCATTTTGTTCGATTTGTGCACCAAGCTGCTGTGTGCCACCTAAATGGCCTGCCAAATACTTATGCACACTAAGATTTGTCACCTCTTCCACAAGACGACCTGTTGTACCTGTAGCAAAAATCTCATTTTTACTAAGTATTCCTCGGTAAGCTATACAAAAATTCTGCATAAGCTTTTTCTTGGAGTCATGTGCAACCAATCCTATGTTCATTTAAAAAAGCCTCCCGTTAATATTTTTCGCTTGAAGACCAACGTTTAGCACAATACCAATTCCGAAATATACGGTAACAAGCGATGTAAGTCCGTAAGATACAAATGGTAATGGCAATCCAGTATTAGGCATTAATCCAGTAACAACGCAGATATTAACGAAGCTCTGGAAGCCAATAAGAGTGGCCATACCAACGCATATCAATTTCCCCGAAATATCCTTCGCCCTCTTAGCTATAAGAAGGATTTCAATAGTAATGAAGAATATCAGTGCAATTATAATTACAGAACCTAAGAAGCCAAGCTCCTCTCCTGCAACTGCAAAAATAAAATCAGTGTGAGGTTCTGAAATATAGTTACCATTTTTAACTGAATCAAAAGCATCATTACCTAGTCCCTTACCAAGTAACTGACCAGAACCTATAGCCATGATAGAATTCTGCTGCTGATAAGAACTAGATGGATATTTGTCTGGCTTAAGCCATGCAAGAATACGATTACCCTGGTATTCCTTTAAAATAGTCTGTCCTTCTCTAGAAACAAGTATTAAAAGAATAACAATAGAAGGTATAGAAACACCAAGTACAATTGCAACTAGTTTATAGCTTAATCCTACTACAAACATCATAACACAAATAATCATCATTGTGACAATTGTAGTAGATAAATCTGGTTCTTTTTCAATTAATAATAAAGGTACGGCTGATAGTAATGCTGTAAAAGCTAAAATTTTAGGCTTATTGATATCATCCTCATGCATCATTAAAAACCATGCAAAGAACAAAATAAGAAGAATCTTACCAAGCTCTGAAGGCTGAAAACGAATACCAAAATCAATCCATCTTGTGGCGCCTTTACTCCTATCACCTAACAAAAGAACAGATGCAAGTAAAGCTATAACCAGTCCATAAAATAGCCAATGAAAATGCAGTATAAAATCATAGTCAACAAGGGCCATAACACCCATAACTATTACACCAAGAATCATACCGATAATCTGCTTTTGCTGGTTGGATTCATTGGCTGAACCAATAACAAATATACCGATAATAGTAAGGGCTATAACTGCAATTATTAATTTGAAATCCAGATTTTTAAATTTATAATTATGAAACATTATTTAATCCTTTTTAATAATCCACTACTCAAAGGCTCTGCTAAAAGCTCTCTATTCCAAACTGATATACCAACTGGCTCTTCTTCTCTCTTGTGAACTCTAAGAGACCATTTTTCCTGTACTGTAACCTCTCCAGATACAGTTCCAATATGAATATTGTGAGAATTAAGCTGACCAGCAACTATATAGCAACCTGTATTATCTGGAAAACCAGCATAGGCTGTCCCAAGTAATGAGCCCATAACGATAATATTTCCCTTAGCCTGAATAGTTGCCTTTGATTTAACATCTCCAAGGACTATTACGCTAGAATCTGATGTTACAATATCATCCTTATAAATAGAACCTCGAATTATCTTGGCATTCTCAAATATTTCATCTGTATAGAATCTGTCAATCTGATCAAGCATTCTAGTATCTTTAAGCTCGTTATTCTCATTTAAAAGTATAACTTTAATTTTAGAATTAAGCTCGATAGCCTGTATAATAACAAGTCCCTCTTCTGTAGAAAGCTCGCGGCCCATAGTCTCAAGGATCATTTGGCATTCACCGAAAAAATCTGCAGATTGAGCAAATTTCTTACAAATCTCCCTAACTAATTCCTCAAAAGGTATCGTAGCATCTAATTGTAATGATAATCCATATTTATTACTTTTTAAAACAACTGGGTCGTTACTCATAATAATAAATACTCCTTAGTTAGTCTTCTGTAAATTCGTCTGCTGAATCTGAAACTACGCTAGCCTCACCATTTAAAAGATCCTCAGTAGCTGATACACCAAAATAGTAAGCCAAAATATCTTTTGAAACCTCAGCAGCATTGTGAGATGTATAACCGAAGGCAATACGTGTTGCTATTGCAATCTCAGGATCATCATATGGCGCATATCCAATAAATAAAGCGTGGTTAGGACGAGACCTTGACTGCTGAGCAGTACCGGTCTTTCCTGCAACCTCAACCTGGAAATTATCAAATGAATGGAGGTTTTCGCACACCATTCTCATACCATAATGAATAGCATTCCACTGTGAACCGTCAAGTACATCTACCTGATTTCTAACAGATGGACTAAAACTTTCAAGAACTTTTCCATCTGAATTTCTTACACTATCAAGAAGTGTAAGATTATAAACTGTACCACTGCTAGCAATAGCTGTAGCATAACGAGCTAATCCTACAGTAGTAAAGTTGTTATCTGACTGACCAATTGCAGCCATGACAGGGAACTCTGTAGCTATATGAGGATCATTCTCCTCTATCTCAATTCCTGTAGTTTCATTTAATCCATAAAGTGAAGCATATTCAGTAATCTTACTTATACCAGTAGGATCATCATATTTGCTGTTTACGTCTGAAAGTCTATAACCAACCTCATAGAAGAAATAGTTACATGAATCTCTAATAGCTTCAGACACATTAATACTACCGTGAGTGCTTGGATAAATCCAACACTTAGGCTTGTTAGAAACTTTCATGTATTGGCCTAAATCCTCTATCTCTGAAGTAGTTGTAATAACATTTTCAGATAAACCTGCTGTTGCACTTACAATCTTGAAAGTAGAACCCGGAGCAGTTCGCTGCTGGGTTGCATAGTTATAAAGCGGATTAGATGCAGTATTATTCAGATATGAATAATAGTCAGCATCTACTGAATTAGCTAGCTTATTATTATCATATCCTGGATATGAAACCATAGCTAACACTTCACCTGTTTTGGAATCCAAAAGAACTGTAGAACCAGAACATGGATCAAGCGCTATTTGTCCAGGTGTAATCTCAAGAGATTTAATCTTCTGTCTCATAAAATCATAAGCTGTAATTCCACCTGAAGAAAGACGTGCATACATCTCATCATCTTCTTCAAGAACGCCCTGATCATATAAAATCATACATATCTGATTACCAGTAATACCATCATCTAAAAGCAAATATTTATAAACAAGCTTTTGGAATCCAACATCCGTATTGAGATAATCGATTACATAATCAACTAAATCATTGTAAAGCTCTTCTGTATCAGCGTATTTTTTCTCTACTTCGTATTTGGTAATGTCAATCCAATTGTTCTCAATGGCGTAAAGTAAATATTTGTTAACAGCCATTTCCTCTGATGTCCAGTTTGTCTGTACTTCAGAAGAAGCATCAATTGCATCAGAATCAAATACACCAAGTGATTTAAGTGTAGTAACAATATAAGTAGAATATGCCTGATATTCCTCAGGTAAATCCTTATAAATAGTCTCGTTTCCTACCTTGAGCTGAGTTCTAAGAGTGGACAAAACATACTGTTGCTTAGATTGATATGCAGAGTATACAGCCTTTTCTGTGGAACTTGCAGATTCATCTTTAAAGGCGTTAATATCTATAACACCATTTTTAATAAATGAATAGTAAACATCGTATATAGGCACAATAACATCATCATCTGATTGGCTCTTGTATGACTTGATATTTGAAAGCTTTGAATACAAAATACCTGCAATCTCTTGCTCAAGCAAAATATAAGCAGCCTTCTGCAAATCATAATCAATCGAGAGGTATACATCATTACCAGATACTGCAGCTACATGCTCGCCCTCTGCAATTGTATTACCCACACTATCTACGTAAAGGGTCTCATGGCCCTTTTTACCAGCGAGAGTGTCGTTCATTACCTTTTCAATACCAGTCTTACCGATGATATCCGTAGTCTCCACCGAATCATCTTCAGCGGAAAGAGCATCATATTCAGATGTAGAAATCTGTCCTGTATAGCCTATAATATGAGCAAAATATTCACTGTCAACATAGCGTCTAACTGACTGCTGCTCAACATCAACACCAACAAGCTCGTTGATATTTTCCTTGATATAAGCTACAGATTCCTGTGAAACATCAGATGCGATTACTGTAGAAATGTATTTCTGGTATGAGTTCTGGCCCATATTATAGCGAACAACCATAATCTCATATCTAAGCTTTTTACCGTAATCTTCTGAAATATTATATACTCTGTCTCCCTGGAGATAATTAATAATCTGAGTAGGTGTAGCAGTAGCCTCATCAAAGCCAAGATTTTCATTGTATGATAAATCATCAATGCTGGCCTTACCGAAAACATCTGCTCTAAATCTCTGAATTAAAGTGTCACTAGAATATAGGAATTGATAATTGCCAGATGAATCGATATAAATACCAAAATCATTGTCGATTTTGTCTCCATTATCTTCGAGCTTTGTAATAATCTGTGCTATTTCAGTATTTAAGGATTCAGTTTTTTCTGTTTTGTTAGAATAAGTACCATTATCTTGAATAGTAACCGCATAAACTAATTCATTGTAAGCAAGCAAATTACCGTTTCTATCGTAAATATTACCTCTAGTAGCGGGAATAGACTCAGTCTTCTCAAGCTTAAGATTATAGTTATCCTGATATTCACTACCATTAATTATCTGAAGATAAAAAAGGCGTGAAACAAGAACGGTAGCAAAAAATAACATTGCTACCATAACGACACGAATACGTGAAGAAAATGCATTTATAAAATAGTCCTTAATAATTTCCAATTCGATCAGAACCCTTCTTCTCAAACTTATCTATCCAGTTGTTAATATGTAGGATTCCATAATAAACAAAGATAGATACAACAAGTGTGTAGACAACCTCAGGCATGATAACATTCATAAGATAAAAGGAAAAATCATTCTGAGATCGAACAGTAAATAAAACTAAATAAGAAATAACTCCATAAATGAAGTCGCTTGTTCCTATAAGAATCATAGGAAGTCTAAGATCATCCCCAAAAAACTGCTTTTTGAAGAGACCGTTTAACAGACCTATATACATGTAAACTAAAGCATATAAACCAAAAATAACACCTGAATACACGTCTAATAAAAGGCCTGTAGCAAAACCGGTTAAAATTCCATAGCGTCTTCCCTTCATGAAACCATAAGTGGAAACAACGCATATAAGAATATTGGGAGTAACCCCTGCAAGCGGATACCTTGCAAAAACGCTAGTCTGTAGAATATAGCAAAAGTACACAACAAGGGCGATAATTAATACTCTTCGTAAATGTTTCTTAAAATCATTCAACCTTATATGACTCCTTAAGTTGCAATATAACAAGAACATCTGATAAATGTCTAAAATCAACAACAGGTGTCAATGTACCAGATTTTGTTAAGTCATTGTCATCTAAAGTAACTGATGAAATATAGCCTAACTTAAGTCCAGGTAAATATTTATCAGATATGTTGGAAGTAACTATCTCATCTCCTATGGCTACTTTGTCTTCTTCATCATATAAATTAGAAAAAGTTATAAGATTGCCAGCTGCCATATCTTCCAAAGAACCAGATACTATACAGTTATCATCAGTTGATGAAATGGTAGCACTAACATTGGAAGTATCATCAATTATAGAACGAACAACAGCATAGGAATCTCCAACTGATACCACAATTCCAACAAGCCCACCATCAGCGATAACATTCATGTTAACTTTGATGCCGTCTTTGCTACCTTTATCAATTGTAAAGGTATTAAACCAATTGGATGTTCCTTTTCCAATAATACGAGCGCCTGTAGTCTCATAATCATAATAGGTTTTATCCATCTGATAGAGATCTTGAAGCTCATCTAATTCCTTGAGTTTCAGCTCCATATTGCTGATTTTGGCATTTAACTCATCAACCTGAGCCTGAAGTTCTTCGTTTTCTTTTATAAGTTCTTCCTTTGACTTGGTATCAGCAGAAGAAAAAGCAATACTGCTACCAATATAGTCTATACCCTTTTGCATAGGAATAAATAAATGGTTAGCTACGGTCTCAAGTGGACCACCTGAAAAACCTGTAGAATAGCTAACAAACAAAAGCATTATGCAAAATATAGACAGTATTGTAAGTAAATATTTACTTGCCAGGCCTCCGCCTGATTTTCTTTGTCTCATATTACCTCTAAATTATTTAAAAATACGAGTCTTCATGCTGTAGCCATACTGTTTGAACTTGCTGTCTGCAAGAACAGAACCAAGGCCTCTTACACATGATTCCTCTGGATCCTCATAATCATTAACTTTAATATTAGTAACTTCTGAGAATAAATCCTGAAGTTGATGAAGCTGTGATGTACCACCTGTAAGGTAAATTCCAGAATGAACAATATCTTTTGCAAGTTCTGGTGGAACCTTCTCAAGGATAAGTTTAACATTAGTGCAGAAGCTCTCTAAATCAGCTTTCATTGCATTATAAACAGTGTCACTTTCAACTTCCATCTCAATAGGAAGACCGCTAACCACATCTCGGCCTACAACTGTAAGCTTCTCTCCTCTTCCAGGCTGTGCTGAACCAATCTCTTCCTTGAGCTGCTTTGCAGTCTTTTGACCAATAACAAGATTGAAATTTCTCTTCATGTAGGTAACGATAGACTCATCAATTTGATTGCCACCAAATGGAAGAAGCTCAGAAAGTACAAGACCGCCTAAAGAAATAACAGAAATCTCTGTAGTATCAGCTCCTAAATCAACAACCATAACGCCTGTTGGCTCAGAAACATCAAGTCCCATTCCGATAGCGCAAGCGATAGGCTTCTCACAAACTCTAATTGAATGAGGCTTGTTCTTAGACTTGCTAAATAAATCAGAGAAAGCCTTTTTCTCCACCTCTGTAATATCTGTTGGAACAGCTACAACTATATCTGCTCCCTTAATCTTACCTTTTAAATCTTTTTCAAGTACTTCAAAAAGCATTGTCTGCATATTATCAAAATCAGCAATAACTCCTGAAATAATTGGGAAAGATACATCAATAGTGTCTGGTGCCTTTTCAAACATTGAATAGGCATTGTCACCATATGAATACATCTGATTTTTATTAACGATTGCAATTGTGTTCTTAATGTTAGTGATATGATTATTTGAACCGCTGAAAATCTTAAGATTCTGGGTTCCTATATCAATACCAAATGAATTGGCCATAATCATCCTCCGTATGTCTATTAATCCTTTTTAAAACCTCTTAAAAGTTTAACACAGTTGACTTTTGTTCACAAGGCAAGCGTCCACCAGTTTTTGAAGGGATTTAAGGATACCAATTTTTGCATGATTCCAAGTTAAGCCGCCCTGGAAGAATGCAGTGTATGGAGCCCTAAGTGGACCATCTGCTGATAATTCAATGGATGAGCCCTGTACAAATGCACCAGCAGCCATAATAACCTGGCTGTCATAGCCTGGCATATCCCATGGCTCAGGAGTTACATATGAATCAACAGGTGCTGCCGCTTGAATACCTTCACAAAAAGCAATAAGGCCTTCTGGCTTTAAAAATGATACAGCCTGAATAATGTCGTATCTTGGCTCAGTAGAATTCGGAATACATAAATATCCTAATTTTTCATATACATTTGCAGCAAAAATTGCTCCCTTAAGGGCTCCAGCTACAACTGTAGGTGAAAGGAAAAATCCCTGATAGAATGACTGCATAATACCAAGAGAAGCACCAACCTCTTTACCAAGTCCAGGACTTGTAAGCCTGTGAGCTGCATTTTCAATGCACTCCTTTTTACCAACAATATATCCTCCGATTGGCGCAAGGCCACCACCTGGATTTTTAATAAGGGAACCTACACACATATCAGCTCCAACCTCAGTTGGCTCAATTTTTTCAACAAACTCACCATAGCAATTATCAACCATGCAGATAATATCTGGCTTAATTCCCTTAATAAATGAGATGAGCTCGCCTATCTGTTCAACTGAAAGTGTAGGACGATTAGCGTATCCCTTAGAACGCTGAATTGTAACAAGCTTTGTCTTTGAATTGATTGCAGCTTTAATACCATCATAATCAAAACCACCATCAGGAAGTAAATCTACCTGGGCATAAGTAATTCCATATTCTGCAAGAGAACCATTGGAAGGTCTAATACCAATTACCTCCTCCAATGTGTCATAAGGCTTGCCTACTGGTGATAAAAGCTCATCCCCTGGGCGCAAATTACTCATAAGGGCAAGAGCAAGTGCATGAGTTCCACAAGTAATCTGAGGTCTAACAAGGGCATCCTCTGCTTTAAAAACTGATGCATATACCTTTTCAAGTGTGTCTCTTCCCACATCATCATAGCCATAACCTGTAGATGTATTGAAACACTCTGCAGCTACTCTATGCTCCTGCATAGCCTTTAAAACTTTAAGCTGGTTATACTCTGCAACCTCATCGATTTCCTTAAATCTAGGCTCTAAATCACTGATAATAGCCTTGCCATATTCATATACTTCCTTTGAAATACCAAATTCCTTGTAAATCTCGTACACTTTAAATAATTCCTTTCTCTTTAAGCTGGGACAAAATATAATCTAAAAGCTGTTTGTCATCTTTTAAAACTGTTTTGTCCAGCCATGTAACTTCCTTTTCTCTTCTAAACCACGTAAGCTGCCTTTTAGCATAATTACGGGAATTCTTTTTAATCAACTCAACTGCTTCTTCAAGAGTCAAATTGCCATCAAGGTATGAAATAATCTCCTTGTAGCCTATACCATCCATTGATGTCATACCAGGCTTACAACCTAGGGATAAAAGCATCTTGACCTCATCTAAAAGCCCTGCTTCCATCATTATATCAACCCGCTTATTAATTCGATCATAAAGAATGTCTCTGTCATTATTTAGCACAAAGTATGCAAAATTGTATGGGCTAGTTCTTTGTTTTTCACGCTCATTATGGACAGAGAACTTCTCACCTGTCTGATGAAAATATTCTATAGCTCTAATGACACGCTTTCTATTAGCAGAAGGAATAGATGCAGCTGACTCTGGGTCTACTTCATTAAGTTTAGCATGAAGAGCATCATTTCCAAATTCATCAGCAAAGTCCTCTAATGACTTGCGATAACCCTCGTCGATTTCCTGCTCAGTAAACTGAATATCATATAAAATAGCTTGAATATAAAAGCCTGTTCCACCGCAAATAATTGGAATTTTGCCTTTGGCATAGATTTCATCCATCGCCTGAAGTACCATCTTTTGAAATCGAACAACATGAAAATCTTCAGTAGGTTCAATGGCATCTATCAGATAATGCTTTACCCCATCCATTTCCTCCGGCATAACCTTAGCAGTACCTATATCCATTTTTTTGTATACCTGCATACTGTCAGCAGAAATAATCTCGCCATTAATAGACTTGGCGAGATTAATAGAAAGGGCTGTTTTACCAACTGCAGTTGGACCTGTTAAAATAACCAAATTCTTCATTAAACAATCCTTTTGAATTTCTTAGCTAATTCGTATTCCGAAAATGAAATCATAGTAGGTCGACCATGTGGACAATGATATGGATTTTCAAGCTCCAATAGGTCGTTTATAAGAGTTTTAACCTCTGGAATGGACAGTCGATTATTACCCTTAACAGCTGCCTTACAAGACATTGATGCCACTCTTTCAACTATTATATCAAAAGAATCTGAAGCCTTGTATGATTGGCAATCCGCAAGTGCCTCTAAGAAAAACTGCTTAGGATCTAGGCTAAATAAATTACCTGGAACAGCTGTAATAGCAAGCTCGTTGCCACCAAATGATTCCACTCTGTAGCCTAAGCTTTCAAAAGCCTCATGATACCTCTCATATAAGAGAATATCCTGCTGAGACAAAGAAATGATTACCGGTGGGCTAACCATCTGGGAAGTCATCTCTTTATTTTTAAGACGGGCCATAGTCTTTTCAAATAAAACTTTTTCATGGGCAGCATGCTGGTCGATTATGTACATGTTCTTATCATATTCGATAATCCAGTATGTATCAAAAACCTGACCAATGATTTTATGCTCTTTCACAGCCTCTCTTGTAAGGAAACTGATCTGCTCGTATTTTTCACCGCCAGTATTTTTCTCTGCAAACTTTCTCTCGTAAGGAGTGTCTTTTCTGATTTGACTTGTAATGCTAGCCTTTATCGCCTCAAGTCTATTTTTTTCAAATGGTTCTGGAAGCTTTACTGGCTTAATCTCCTCAGAGGATGTCTCAGATTTATAATCAGCAATTAATTCATCGCTACTGGTATCAAGTGCTGTTGTCTTTTCAACTGAAGTACTAGACTCAATAGATGATGAATTCCTTACAGGAGTTGAAACTATTGTATTAAATGTGTTGTTAAACTTAGGCTTTTCCTCTTCTACCTTAGCCTCAACAACATCTTCTCTTCTTCTAAGTCGACTATTAATAACCTTTGTCAGTATTTCGCATACCTTTGGTTCATTTTCAAAACGAACCTCTTGCTTAGTAGGATGCACATTAACATCTACCGCACCATCGATAGTATTAATGTTTAGAACAAAGAATGGGTATTGATGCCCCATTAAAAATCCGTAATAGCCCTCCTCGCAAGCACGGGAAAGGTTGTTGCTCTTAATATATCTGTCATTTACAAAGAAATGCTCAAAAGCTCTATTTCCTCTAGCTATAATTGAAAGACCAATATAACCTGTAATAGAAAAAAGCTCATCCTCATAACTGATATCTAAAATATTAGCAGCAATTTGGCGTCCATAAATCTGATAAATAGTATCAGAAAGCGAACCATTGCCTGATGTCATCAGCTTTTCCTTGCCGTTAATTATAAGCTTAAAAGAAATCTCAGGGTGAGATAAAGCAAGATGCTCAACAACATCAAATACGTAGCTGCCCTCGGTGCTTTCAGCCTTTAAAAACTTCTTTCTGGCAGGTGTATTATAAAATAGCTGTCTAATTATAAATGTAGTTCCATCTGGAGCACCAACATCAGAAAGGGATATTTCTTTTGCCCCTTCGATAATGTAGCTTGCCCCAAGTAAATTGTCTTTAGTCTTTGTAATAAGCTCAACTTTTGATACAGCAGAAATTGAAGAAAGTGCCTCCCCTCTAAATCCTAGAGAATGGACATTATTTAAATCCTCTGCATCTTTGATTTTGCTAGTAGAATGGCGAAGAAAGGCCACAGGAATCTGGTCCTTTTCAATACCTACTCCATTGTCTGTAATTCTAAGGTACTCTATGCCGCCGCCCTTAATCTCTACAGATATAGCAGTAGCTCCAGCATCAATACTGTTTTCTATAAGCTCCTTGGCAACAGATGCAGGTCTTTCAACCACCTCTCCAGCAGCAATCTTATCAATTGTCTCTTGGCTTAAAACATTAATTTTTCCCATTATTCATTCACCTTATTATGATACTCAAAAAGAATATTCATAGCTTCAAGTGGGGTAATCTGAGTTATTTCAAGGTTCTTGAGCTCTGAAATAATATCAGCCTCTTTCTCAGAGAATGTAACCCCAGACATATTCTTCAGTTTCTCTTCTATATGTTCCTGAATAGCAATTTTATCTGATACTGCAGCAATATCATTTTCATTTAATGAGTTAACAATTGTGCGTGCTCTTGTAAGGACCTCTTCTGGTAAACCAGCAAGTCGAGCAACTTGTATACCGTAACTTTGATCTGCACCACCAGAGATGATCTTTCTAAGGAAAATAATATCCTCGCCCATCTCCTGAACAGAAATACAGTAATTGTGAACTCCCTTTATCTGGCCCTCAAGCTCAGTAAGCTCGTGATAGTGAGTTGCAAAAAGGGATTTCGCACCAATATTGTATGCAATATGCTCCACTACAGACCAAGCAATAGAAAGGCCATCGTAAGTAGATGTTCCACGGCCAATTTCATCTAAAATCAAAAGTGATTTGTTGGTAGCATTATTTAAAATATTGGCTACCTCATTCATCTCAACCATGAAAGTAGATTGACCAGTAGAAAGATCATCCGATGCACCAACACGAGTAAATATTCTATCTACTACGCCGATTCTGGCCTCTGAAGCTGGAACAAAGCTTCCAATTTGAGCCATAAGCACAATGAGAGCCACCTGTCTCATGTAAGTAGACTTACCAGCCATATTAGGGCCAGTAATGATAGCGATTGTATTTGTATCTAAATCAAGATAACAATCATTTGAAATAAACTGATCATCATCAATCATCTGCTCTACAACAGGATGACGACCTTCTTTTATATCGATGATGCCCCTGTTGTCGATTACTGGACGGATATAGTGGTTCTTATCAGCTACAACCGCTAGTGAAATAAGGGCATCCAAATTAGCTATTGCCTTAGCAGTAATCTGAATTCTATCAACTTGAGAAGCAATAGTGTCACGAACTGTCTTAAAGAATTCGTATTCAATAGTATTCAATCTGTCCTCAGCACCTAAAATGCTATCCTCAAGCTCCTTAAGTTCAGGAGTATAATAACGCTCTGCATTGGCAAGAGTCTGTTTTCTAACGTAATAATCAGGCACCAAATCCTTGTAAGAATTAGTTACCTCAAGATAGAAGCCAAATACCTTGTTAAACTTTATCTTAAGGTTCTTAATGCCAGTCTTTTCACGCTCATTGGCCTCTAAGTCAGCAAGCCATTTCTTGCCGTCGATTTTAGCGCTTCTAAGTCTATCTACTTCTTCATTGTAGCCAGTCTTAATAATATCGCCATCACGGGAAGAAATTGGAGGCTCTTCCATAATAGCCTCGTCAATAAGCACATATAAATCCTTTAAATCATCAATATCATCATTGAGATTACAAAGAATTCTAGAATGAAGACCATTTAAAATAGTCTTGATTGGTGCAAGCATGCCAATAGACTGTTTGAAAGCAATCAAGTCTCTTGGATTAGCTGACTGGTATGTAATTTTTGTAATAAGTCGTTCTAAATCATAAACTGATGAAAGGTACTCTCTAAGTTCCTCTCTATCAATCATCATGTTTTTAAGCTCTTCTATTCCATCCTGACGCTTAATTATTTCATCAACAGAAATAAGAGGCTGCTCAATATAAGCCTTAAGCTGACGAGCACCAAGAGCCGTCTTAGTCTTATCTAGTACCCAAAGTAAAGAACCGCGCTTTTGCTTATCTCTCATAGTCTCTGTAAGCTCAAGATTTCTTCTGGTGGAATTATCAAGAAGCATGAACTTACCATCTGTATATGGAGTAATGTGAGTAAGATGAGCCAAGTCTGACTTTTGAGTCTCTTTTAAGTATGACAAAAGTGCTCCAGCAGAAATTTTGCCAATAGCAAAATCCATAAGACCAAGTCCCTCAAGGGAATGAGCCTTAAAATGTCTAAGAATCTCTCTAGTACAAAGCACATCATCAAACATGGATTCATCAAGAAGCGAGCTTGCACATGAAAGCTTTTCAATGATACCTGAAATATCCATCCCTGACTCAAAAATAGACTTAGAATATATAATCTCAGCTGGATTAAATCTAAAAATCTCATCTACAAGCTTTCTAACTGAATCAACCTCTGTAAGATAAAAATCAGCTGTAGAGACATCGCAGGCTGCAACTCCAAATACACCTCTTTGATAAAAAAGAGCCATAATATAGTTGTTACTGGTCTCATCAAGGGCCATCTGGTCAATATTAGTACCAGGAGTAACCACGCGAATTACTTCACGCTTAACAAGCCCCTTTGCCTCTTTTGGGTCTTCTACTTGCTCACAAATAGCCACCTTAAATCCACGGCTAACAAGACGATTGATATATGTATCTGCAGCATGAAAAGGAACACCACACATAGGAGCTCTCTCCTCAGCGCCACAAGCCTTACCGGTAAGAGTAAGCTCTAGTTCTCTAGATGCAGTTTTTGCATCCTCGAAAAACATCTCGTAAAAATCACCCAATCTATAGAACAAGATGCAATCTTCATATTCAGATTTAGTTTTAAGATACTCCTGCATCATTGGAGTGTATTCTGCCAAAATTATTCCCACCTATTCTTTATTATTTGCTATAACTGCTTCCGCTACTTTCAATCCATCCATTGCAGCAGATGTAATACCACCAGCATAGCCAGCGCCCTCTCCGCAAGGATAAAGTCCGCTAATATTTGATTGAAATAGCTCATTACGTTTAATTCTAACTGGTGAGGAAGTTCTACTTTCAACACCAGATAAAATAGAATCTAATCTATCGAACCCTTTTATTTTAGTACCAAAGAACCCCATTGCGTCAATAATTGAATCCCTAATTTCCTGAGAAAATATCTCATGTAAAGAACCAAAGTCTCTAAGGCCTTTTGTTACGCTATCAAAATCACCATAGGAAGAAGAAATCACTCCCGATTTATAGTCCCCAAAAAGCTGCTGAGGAATTTTGCCACCACAGAGTTCAAATGCTTTATTTTCAATATTTCTCTGATATTCAATACCAGATAGAGGATTTGATTTATCGAATTCTCTCCCTCCAACAGTAACTACAATTGCGCTGTTAGCATTTTTACTATCACGCTTTGAGTAACTCATTCCGTTCACAACTAAGCGATTGTCCTCAGAGGATGAATTAACCACATATCCACCTGGGCACATACAAAAGGAATATACACCTCTGCCATTATCCAGATTGCAAGCTAATTTATATGCAGCAGGCTCTAATTCCTGATATCTAGGACCATACATGGACTGTGAAATAATAGACTGAGGATGCTCTATTCTAAATCCTACAGCAAAATCCTTAGCCTCCATGTCAAAGCCTAAGTCATAAAGCTTTTTAAAGGTATCTCTAGCGCTATGGCCTATTGCAAGTACCACATTGTCGCTAAGGAACTTTTTATCATTAGCTATAACACCCTTAATCTTACTATCTTCAATGAGAAAATCAGTAACCTGGCAATTAAATTGAAACTCTCCGCCAAGTCGGATTATCTCATTTCGCATATTCTTAATAACTTCTTTTAAAACATCAGTGCCAATATGAGGCTTATAATCATAAAGAATGCTTGAATTTGCTCCAAATTTCACAAAGGTCTCTAAGACAAATTTATTCCTGCCTATTTTGTCATTAACAAGAGTGTTAAGCTTACCATCTGAAAAAGTACCGGCTCCGCCCTCACCAAACTGAACATTGGATTTAGTGTCTAAAACACCAGTCTCCCAAAACTTTAGAATATCAAGTGTACGCTCATCCACTTCTTTGCCACGTTCAAAAACAATAGGATTCATATTGTTCAGGGCAAAAATATAGGCTGCAAAAAGACCAGCAGGCCCTGCTCCTATAACAATAGGACGAAGTTGTTTATCAAGATTTGGAATAACATAATCCTTTTTGGTATATGAATTTATATTATTGTCTTTTTTGTTTTTGTCTAAAACTTTTTTCTCTAATTTTCCATTAAGCTCAACAGAAACAGAATACACAAAATAAACATCCGGCTTTTTTCTGGCATCAACAGATTTCTTGAGAATAGACCAAGATGCTATATCAGATATAGTAACCCTAAGCTTTTTCGCTATAGCATTAATTAAATCATCTGAATTATGAGAAATATCAAGTTTTAGTTGATCAACTTTTAACATCAGTTTTATACCTTTTTATAATTTCACTTGCTGCAGTATCAGCAGATGTATAGGCCCATGTGAGATTATAGCCACCGCAAATACCATCCACATCCAGAACCTCTCCTGTAAAGAATAAATCCTTGCAGTTCTTGGATTCCATAGTGCTTGTATCAATATCCTCTAAAGACACGCCGCCGGCTGTAACTTGAGAGCTATCAAAGCCCTTTGTACCAGTGACATTAATAGAAAAATACTTAAAGTTATAAACTAGATTAGCGATATCCTCATCATCTAGCTTTTCAACAACCGTATCATTATAAATCCTAGAATAACTAATAATTATAAATAATATCTTTTCATTACAAAGACCACATAAAGAAGCCTCAACTGTTGCCTTAGGATTTCTTGAAAATCGATTTTTAATCTCTAAATTAAGCTCCTCCTCAGTCATATAAGGAGTAAAATCAAGCTTTATCTCAGAAAGTTTTTTATCCAGCTCGTCAAATCCGATAAAACGGCTAATACACATAACTGGATAACCAGAAATGCCATCCTTGTTAAACTGAATCTCACCTTCGCATGAATGGTCGCCATAAGTTACATTACCAACAGCTCTAACACCTGCCAACTCCTTAAGACATATATCCTTAGAAAGAACCCCAACAAGTGAAGGAGCAAGCTTTGTAACATGCATCTTAAATTTCTGAGCCATCTTGTATCCAATTTTAGATGAGCCAAGTGTAGCTGCAGAAAGACCTCCAGAGGCTACACATACAAATCGCGACTTAATAGACTCTCTATTAGTAGTGACAGTAAAGCTATCTCCCTTTGAAATATCAGTAACCCTGTTATCAAGAAGAATTGATACACCAAGGGAATTAACCTCTGATTCAAGTGAATCTCTAACAGTCTTAGCCTGATTAGTAAATGGATAATAATAGCCATCTAAATCCTTATCTATTACTCCAATTTCTCTAAGAAAAGCTCTAAGACTTTCATGATTATCCCCAATAAAATCAAGAGAACTCTCACTGTAATAATAGTCACTTCCCATGCGGCTATTGGTAAAATTACAACGACCATTTCCTGTTGATAAGATTCTTCGGCCCACCACTCTATTTAATTCTACTAAACATACCAAAAGACCTGCTCTGGCAAGTTTAATTGCCAGAACAAGTCCTGAAAATCCTGCACCAACTATGCAAATGTCATAGATTTTTTCTTCATCTTTCATTAGACTACCTCAACAAATGTAAGCTATAAGCAATATTGCATAATCTAGCTCCTCCTGGGAACTTAAGTAATGTCTCTTCATCAATTGCTCTAAAGAAGAATAATGCAAAGAAATAAACGATAGCACCAATAAATATAGATATTAAACATGCAATCGCATTAGCAACTCTCACTGACATAGCAAGCATAAGTATTGCATCAAGCATTTTATACATAAGCAAAACTACAACGCCCATTACAGCTGCTGCCTCAAAAGGTGCTAATACCACTCTCTTAACATCAATATATACTCCAGAATATCTAAGTACTGCAGACTGATTTAAGAAGCACATAAGTAAAGCATAAAACGCATTAGCAATAACTACAGCGTAGATATTCAAATTAAATATAAACATCAACGCAACTAACACGACCACATGGGCCACAAGTGCTATAAGGGCATTTTTTACGGGAATAATCATTCTATCAATGCCCTGTAATATTGCATTAGACAGTGTAGATAATGAATAAAATACAATTGAACACCCACCTATAACAAACATCATAGATGCAGTAGACGATGTATCATTAAATAATAGTTGTAAAATAGGACCTGCAAGAACCATCATGCCAATTGCACAAGGGAAGGCAACAATCATTACAAAACGATTGCCCATATTTACTTGATTTCTTACAAGATTTTTATCTCCAGAATTAAATGCAGCAGTAAGACTAGGCACAATTGATGCTGCCATAGCAGATGATATTGCAAGAGGAACATTAATCAATACCTTGTATTTTCCTGCAAAAATACCAAACAAAACCTTGACTTGCTTAGCATCAAAACCCTGGAACAATGCAATATTTTTAAATATACCCTGATCTAAAACAGAACTAATATTGTAAACCGTTGTACTAAGAAGTACAGGGATTATTGTCATAATTAAAATAGCAAAAATATCAAAGTAACTCTCTGATTGTCTATGCCTGTCTCTCTTAACCATTTTCTTTAGAAGCTTACTAAAAGCGTAGAAAATGAATAGCATAAATAATAAAGCAAAAAATGCTCCTGTAGATGTACCTAAAGTACCACCTGCCGCACCAAAAGCTGCAGCATAGTCATCTACATCTCCAAGAACTCCACCTACCTTTTTACCGTAGGAAAATAGAGCCTTAGCAGCAACAACAGATACGATTGCATTTACAATCTGCTCTCCTATCTGGGAAATAGCACTTGGAATCATGGTACCAAGTCCTTGGAAAAAACCTCTTAATACACCAAGAATAGCTACTACAAAAAGTGTAGGAGCCAAAACTTTAAGACCTATTGCCGCAAGAGGAGTCTTAAGAATTACACCGGTAAAAAACTCTGCGCCAAAATATACAACCCCGGCTGCTAAACCTCCACTAATAAACGCAAAAATAAGGGCGCCGTGCAACACTCTAGTTGCGTCCTTAACGTGCCCTTTAGCAATTCTAGCAGATACCAACTTAGATACTGCCAGCGGTATACTGTAGGATGAAATTAGTAATATTATATTATAAATTTCATAGGCGGCTGCATAGTAATCATTTCCTGTATCTCCAATAGTATCCGTAAGTGGGACTCTATATAAAAGTCCCACTATACGGCTAATTATTGAAGCCATGGCAAGGATGGAACCTTGCATAATAAAACTCGCATCGCCATGTTTACTTCTTTTTGCCATGAGTATTATTTTGCCTTGCTAAAATCTGATTTCTTTGCGTAGAACTGGTTGTCTTTTCTGAAATCGCCCTCGCCACTAGCCTGACATGCCTGAATCCATGTCTGACCAACATTGAGCTGAATCTCCTCATTTGTGTCTGCATAGTAATAATGAGTAACTTCTGTATCAGCATCCTTTGACCAGACGATATCTACCATCTTACCATTTGTGATGTACTTACCTGTACCTGTGTTAAATGAAAGTAAATAACCTAAGTACTGTGAACCCTGATATGTAAACCATGCAACATCCTGAAGGATAATATTCTTAGCAGTAAGCTGATTGCCTGAGATTGCATCTACCTGAGGCTGATTGAACTCATATCTGTAATATAATCCATCATCCTCATTGTAAATCCAATATGGCTTGTTTGTGTAATAGTAAAGCTGAAGAGCCTGACAATCTTCACCATTCTCTAAATTGTTGCCATCTGGAGCAAACTTAAAGTGTGGCTCGTAATCTGAAGGAAGTGTCTGGTCATAGCTGCGCTTTTCAATACCAATATCGATACCCTCTGAATTAGTGTAGAGTGTATGCTCTGATTTACCTGTTCTATATGCAGCTGCCTTTCCCTTAGAGCCCTCAAGTGTAAGAGCATTAAGGTTGTCTACAAGATTCTTATCATCGATAAGCTCAAATGCTGCTGGGTTACCACCTGCATGCATGTAAATTGCATCGTACTCACTAGCAAAATATACGAAATAAGGTCTTGAGCTTCGAATATTACCAATCTGATCTAATCCAGAATAATCATCAAAAACAGCCATCATACGTGTAATGCCGCCTTCAACAACGCACTCATAGATTACACCAGCATTCTCAATACCATACTGTGGTAAACATGCCTTTGTATTCTCAATCATAACTGCAACTGGGCGCTGTCTTCCATAAGAAGGATCAACCCATTCGCCAGTAAGATAACTTCTTACACGTCCGTCTTCTGATGTCTGCTCCCAAAATGCAACAGAATCATCCACAGCCTCTATACCCTCCTGGTCGTCAACAGTAGCCTGATTATTTTCTGTTGCTTCTTCGTCCTTCTTTCCGCAAGCAATAAGTGATGAAAGAGCCAAAGAAAATACAAGCATTGATGATACTATTTTTTTCTTCATACTTTTAGTCTCTCCTTTTCGTTAATCTCGAGATATGCCTAGTGTATCTAGAATCTCTCTTTGTTTTTCTTCCATGACAGCGGCTTCTTCCTCTGTCATATGGTCAAACCCAAATAAATGTAACATACTATGGGCTATGAGAAAAGCGTATTCCCGCAGGACAGAATGGCCATATTCTGCGGCCTGTGAATATATTCTTTCTTTACAAAGAACAATATCCCCAAGAATAACTTCTCCAGATTCAGGATTAAATAAATCCTCATCAGCCTCTATTTTATCAAATTTCCCTGCAGATTCATACTCTACCATTGGAAAAGATAAAACATCTGTGGCTGAATCTATGTCACGGAACTCTTTATTAATGGATTGAATTCCGTCGGCATCAGTAATTGTAAGGCTTATCTCCGCCTCAAATGGAAACTTAAGTAAATCCATTGAAGTGTTAATAACCTTTTTAGCTACATCCTCATAATCAAAATCAAATTCTGCATCTACTTCATTTTCAATCAAGATTGTCATTTAAAATATCCTCGTTAGCTAATATTTCTCTAATAGTAAGGAACTGATTCATGGTAAGACCAGAGTTATCGTATATGCCCTTTTGTGAAAGCTCATTAATAGTCTGGTAAATAACCATGTTCTGATTCCATGAACTGCTCATAGAATCGGAATCAAACAGCTCAACTTTTGTAACTACCGCATCCACCATATGAACAATGGCTGATTCCTTTGTACTAGGTAAAAATACAATACCTCCATATTCTGCAAGTATTTGTATTAAATCTCCTGGGAAACAATAGTCATTAGCAAGCTTTATTGCATTATCAATAACCGGCTCCCCTTCTAATTTACCAAGTCTATAGTAGAAACCTCCGCAAGCAGCCAACTGGCTGTTAGCATTGATTGCGGAAGCACATTTTCTGCAGAGATTAGAAACTCTAAGAGCATGCTTATACTCGATATAAGAGAACTTTCTAATGTCCTGACAAAGAGAATAGTCTGGACTTAAGAACTCCTCGTATGAATCTATTTGCGATTCCGCAACAAACCTATTAAGCAAAGGAACAATAAGAACTGTTATGACAGCAGCAATAAGACCATCAAATATGCCATAAATAAAGTCTGTCATTCTTAGTTCCAAAAAGTTAAAGTAAAAAAAGATAATTGATATTAGCGTTGTTAAAGCAAATATCAAAACAATTGAATATAGCTTATATATATTCTCTTCTCTTTTTATAAAATTGGATAATATGGAACCAAATAATACAAGCGTTACATAGCAAAGAACTATATAAAGGCTATAATCACAGCAAAGTGAAAGAATAACAACAAAATACGTGCTTAAAACATTGGCCATACCATCATCAAAAACACAACCAGAAATAAGCGGGATTACTATAAGTGGCGCAAAGAAATCTGGTGCAAAAAAAGCACACAAGAATACAATAACCCAATCAATAAAAAGCACCGCAGTAATCTTGCCATAGGTAATGTAATTAAATTCAGGCAGACACCCCTTTAATCTCCTATCTGCTAGTAAAAGCATAAATAAAAGAAAGAAACAAATATTAATGGCAGCAAGGCAAATATATTTATCAACCAATACACTTGAAAAAATACAAAGAAGCGTATTAGCTATAATAAATATCATTGTCATGCCAAGGGAATATCCTAGTCTTTTAGCGGAGAATCTGTTAGTATATTTCATTTTTTGGCCCTTCTCGTTTTGTTTTCAGCCTTTTTCTCATATACCTCGTAGGCATTTACAATTTTCTGTACAAGTGGATGTCTAACAACGTCCTTAGAGTCTAAGGTGCATACCTTAATATCCTCAATATTTTTAAGAATCTTCATGGCATCATCAAGACCAGACTTTTGACCATTAGGTAAATCCTTTTGCGTCTGATCACCAGTAATAACAGCCTTAGAGCCAAATCCGATTCTTGTTAAGAACATCTTCATCTGAGCTGGTGTGGTATTCTGTGCCTCATCCAAAATGATAAAGGCATTATCCAAAGTACGACCTCTCATATAAGCAAGAGGTGCCACCTCAATAAGCCCCTTTTCCATATTGCGCTGGAAAGCCTCAGCCCCCATAATCTGATATAAAGCATCATAAAGAGGTCTAAGATATGGATCTACCTTACTCTGCAAATCTCCCGGAAGGAAACCAAGCTTCTCACCTGCCTCAATAGCTGGACGAGTAAGGATGATTCGTGATACCTCTTCATTTTTAAAAGCCGTAATAGCCTTAGCCATAGCAAGATAAGTCTTACCAGTACCGGCAGGACCAACGCCAAATACAATCATGTTATTAGTGATTGCATCAACATATTTCTTTTGTCCTAGTGTCTTAGGAGCTACAGGCTTGCCACTTGTAGTATGACAAATAATCTCGCCTCTAGCCTCAGAAACATCATGATTTTCAAGTTTTTCCTGTTCTATTGACATAGCGTAATTTACATCCTGTATTGTAATAATATTTCCAGCTTTAGATAATTCTAAAAGCTCATCAACAATTATATTGGCATGTTCAACATGCTCTTTGTCTCCAGTCAGCATGATATTGTCATCTCTTAAGATAAAGGAGATATTCATCCCCTTTTCTATAGCCTTAATATTCTTATCAAAATGACCAAATATATTGTCTATGTGCTCAGCTGGAATACTTATATTTAAAGAAAAATCACTCATATCTATTCAACAATATCAATAATCAGTTTCATGTGGTCGCATTTATCAGGTGAAATAACAGTAGCACCTAAAATCATATCCTGGGCATGTTTAGCCTTGTTCTCGTCATTAGCATGAATATAACAGATAGGCTCTCCTGCCTTAACTGAATCTCCTACCTTTTTATTTAAAACAATACCTACAGACATATCAATTACATCATCAAAAGTCTCACGACCGCCACCTAATGACATAGATGCAAGGCCAAAAGTCTCAGCCTTAAGAGCGTGAACATAACCGTCTATATCTGCATTAACAGGGATTATATATTTAGCTGGTGCAAATTTGTTAATGTCCTTAGCATATGTGGCGTCACCACCCTGAGCCTGAATAAACTCAACAAATTTATCATATGCACTGCCATTTCTAACAGCCTCTTCCATAAGGCTTCTAGCCTTAGCTTTGTCAGTTTCAATACCAGAAAAGACAATCATCTGAGAACCGAGAGCATAAACAACCTCCATCAAATCCTCTGGCCCATTACCCTTAAGAGCTTCAATGGCCTCAATAACCTCCAGATTATTACCAATTGCATATCCAAGAGGCTCATCCATATTAGTAAGGTAAGCTGCGATTTTCTTGTCTGCGCGCTTGCCGATATCAACCATAGATTTTGCAAGCTCAAGAGCATTCTCTTTATTTTTCATGAATGCACCATCACCAACTGTAACATCAAGGACAATAGCGTCTGTTCCTGCAGCAAGCTTTTTAGACATGATAGAACCTGTAATAAGAGAAATCTCATCTACAGTGGCTGTAACATCACGAAGTGCATAAAGCTTTTTATCTGCTGGGGCCAAATTCTTAGACTGGCCTGTAACAGCTATTTTTATTGAGTTAACCTGGTTGATAAACTCATCCTCAGATAAGGCTGCATTAAATCCAGGAAATGCCTCTAACTTGTCGATAGTACCACCTGTGTGGCCAAGACCTCTTCCTGACATCTTAGCAACAGGAACACCAATTGAAGCGATAATAGGACCAAGTACAAGTGTAACTTTATCTCCTACGCCACCTGTTGAATGCTTGTCAATCTTAACACCGTCAATGGATGATAAATCCAAAATATCTCCAGAATCACGCATAGCCATAGTAAGGTCGTATCGCTCCCGGACATTCATGCCATTAAAGCAAATTGCCATAAGAAGAGCTGATATCTGGTAATCAGGAATATCGCCTCTAGTGTAGCCGTCAATAATGTCCTTTATCTCTTCTGTAGAAAGCTCTTGACCTAGCTTTTTCTTTTCAATCAAATCATACATTCTCATGATTTATACCCCCGAGAGTAATTATTTATGATAAGGCTCATTTTTCATAATGCGCATGGCCCTATATATCTGTTCCAATAAAACAACTCGCATAAGCTGATGAGGGAAAGTCATCTTTGAAAATGAAATCTGGTAATCACATCTAGAATAAACATCATCAGACAACCCTAACGAGCCGCCAATAACAAAAACTATTGAACTGTTTCCTTGGATACCAAGATTCTCAATGTATTTTGAAAAAGCAACAGAATCTAACTGCTGCCCAAGAATTGCCAAACCGATAACAAAGTCCCTATCATTAATATGCTTAAGTATTCTCTCGCCCTCTTTGTTCTTGACAATAGCCATCTCTGTCTCAGATGCATTCTCAGAAGTCTTCTCATCAGGCACCTCAACAATGGACAAAGAACAGTATTTTGAAAGGCGTTTAGTATACTCCTCAATCGCTTGTGTATAGAACTTTTCTTTTATTTTTCCTACGCATAGAATTTTTACATTCATGTTATTTATTTTAGACTATTTATGGGGATTAAACAACTAAATATAGATAAAAGAAAAAGCAAAAGACACGCCTGCGGTGACGTGTCTTTCAAAGGGAGAATAATGTTATGAAAAATGTATCTCTTAATGAGATGATGTTATATTACAATTAAATTATGTTTAAAAAACGTGTTAATTGTGAACAAACTGTGAAACATTATTCGTGCCCATATTTATTCTAATTTATGAAATATCCGCCCATATAAATAGGGCTCTCATTGCCATTTGAATCAATAACAACAACTGATAATACACAAGAACCTGTGGTCAAGACAAATGGTCCATTGTACTCAATACCACCGCTTGATGGATTGGATCCGTCTAATGAATAATAAGCTGTGCAACCTTCTGGAACATCTATAGAAATAGTCTGCTGACCAGCGTATGTACCAGCTTCTGGCGTTACTTTTGGTTTGGTAAGTTCCGGAATTTTAACGGTATATGATTCACTTACAACATCAGAATAATCACCGTCAGAATTCAAAGCAACAGCTTTAATTTCAAGTGTTCCTTCTTTTAAAACGATCCCCTTTGTATAAAGCTTACCAGAGGTAATTGGATTTTTACCATTTGTTGTATAGAAAATCTGGCACCCCTTTGAAGCAGAAAGGAAAATAGTCATTTCATCCTCATATGTACCACTCTTTTCTGAGAAAGTCGGAGGTGTTACAAAATAACTGCTAATCATCTGATATATTTCATCATTAGGAGCTAACTCTGCAAGCTTATGTATACTATCAAGATCTTTTAATGCCGAATAGGATTTTAAAAGGTATGTATAAATCTTAATATTAGTAGGGTCAAGTTCTCTTGCTTTAGAAAGGTACTCAACAGACTTTTTGTATTCCTTTACCCTATAATACATACGTCCCATACCATAAATAGCTTCAAAAGAATCATCATCCATAGAATATGCTTCTTCATACAAAGTAAGAGCCTTGGCATAATTGCCATTCTCTTCTGCCTCAACAGCGCTATTCATAAGATTGTTGTATGTATGATTGCCCATGTATGAACCAATAACACAGAACAATAAGACAAAAAACAAAGCAAATGCACCAAGATAAATTAATAGATGCTTTTTATCTAGGTAAGGCACCTTCTTGGCAGCGGCCTTGTGAAGAGGCTTAACTTCAGGTGTATTTTTATAAACACCTGTAGCAAATTTCTCTTCTTTAGCTTTTTTCTTGTCCTCAACAACCCTAGAAAGAAGTTCTTCTTCTAAAACGTCGTAATCAGGCACGAGCTGAATAGGCTCCCCACAATGTGGGCAGTATAAAAGCTTTGATTCAATTTCTTCTCCGCATTTTTTACATTTCATAGTCGATTAGAAAAGTCCTGTAATTACTCCGTCATCTGTAACGTCGATATTATTAGCTGCTGGAACCTTTGGAAGACCTGGCATAGTCATGATGCTTCCTGTTACAGCAACAACGAATCCTGCACCTGCTGAAGCATAGACCTCACGTACGTTGATAGTGAAATCAGTAGGTCTACCAAGCTTAGTAGCATCATCAGAAAGAGAATACTGTGTCTTCGCCATACAAACTGGGAAATCAACCATACCAAGATCCTGAATTCTCTTAAGTTCCTTTAATGCTGCAGCTGAATATGTTACATCACTTGCACCATAAATCTCAGTTGCAACAGTCTTGATCTTATCCTCAAGAGAAAGGTTATCCTGGTAAAGTGGCTTGAAATTGCTCTCCTTATTCTCAAGAACATAAAGAACTTTCTTAGCAAGTTCAACTCCACCTTCGCCACCTTTTTCCCATACTTCAGAAAGGGCGAACTCGCAACCTCTCTCCTGACAGAAGTCCTTAACAAAATTAGTCTCAGCTTCTGTATCAGTAATGAATGAGTTAAGAGTTACAACTACTGGAACACCGTACTTCTGAAGATTTTCAATGTGCTTTTCAAGGTTAACAATACCCTTCTTCAAAGCATCTAAATTCTCTGTAGTAAGGTCAGCCTTTGGTACGCCACCATTGTATTTAAGAGCACGAATTGTTGCCACAAGTACAACAGCATCTGGCTTAAGGCCAGCCATTCTACACTTAATATCAAAGAATTTCTCAGCACCTAAATCGGCGCCGAATCCAGCCTCTGTAATTGTAATATCCGCAAGCTTCATAGATGCCTTAGTTGCACGAACTGAGTTACATCCATGGGCGATATTAGCAAAAGGACCACCATGAACAATAGCTGGAGTATGCTCAAGTGTCTGAATAAGGTTAGGCTTAAGGGCATCCTTTAATAAAGCTGCCATAGCTCCTGTTGCCTGTAAATCATCAGCAGTAACTGGCTTACCATCAAATGAGTAAGCAACAATAATTCTACCAAGACGCTTCTTAAGGTCATGCATATCATCTGCAAGACAAAGAATAGCCATGATTTCGGATGCAACTGTAATAACAAAATGGTCTTCTCTAACCATTCCATCCATTTTTGAGCCAAGTCCAACCACGATATTTCTAAGGACTCTATCATTCATGTCAAGGCATCTCTTCCAAACAATCTGTCTAGGATCGATTCCAAGTGAATTTCCCTGCTGAATATGATTATCAAGCATAGCTGCTAATAAATTATTAGCTGATGTAATAGCATGAAAATCGCCTGTAAAATGAAGGTTTAAGTCCTCCATTGGTACAACCTGTGCATATCCACCACCTGCAGCTCCACCTTTGATACCAAAACATGGTCCAAGTGAAGGCTCTCTAAGAGCAAGACAAGCTTTTTTACCAAGAACACCCATCGCCTGACCAAGACCTACTGAAGTAGTAGTCTTACCCTCTCCGGCTGGTGTAGGATTGATGGCGGTAACAAGTACAAGCTTACCATCCTTGTTGCTTTGGATTTTAGAAAGCAATTCATCAGAGAATTTAGCCTTATATTTGCCATATAACTCTAAATCATCCTCTTGTATATCAAGGCTCTTAGCAACCTCCTTGATATGAATCATCTTTGCTTCCTGTGCGATTTGAATGTCTGACTTCATTTCCTAATAGACTCCCTTACTGTGCTTTTAATAGTTCCTCAAACTCTGATATAGACATACGGATTTCTCTAGGCTTGGTGCCCATTTCCGGACCAACCACCCCTGCTTCTGCAAGTTGATCCATAATACGGGCTGCTCTATTGAAACCTATTCTAAAGTTTCTCTGGAGATATCCAATAGAACCCTTTTGATTTTCTATAACAAGACGACCAGCTTCAGCGAACAAAGCATCTCTGGAGTTGTCTATTTCTCCAGTGATAGAAACTGCTGAGCTAGAGGCCTCAGAGTTTTGAATTTGTGCCTCAATATCAGAATCATAATCGGCTGCTTCGTTGTTAGATTTAAGGAAATCAACAACTGAACTTACTTCGTCATCGCTGACGAAAGCGCCCTGGATTCTGACAGGTTTTGAAAGATTCTGAGGTGCGTAAAGCATATCACCATTACCAAGTAGGTCCTCAGCTCCATTCATATCGAGAATAACTCTCGAATCATTTCCTGACGAAACAGAAAAAGCAATTCGAGAAGGGACATTAGCTTTAATTAAACCTGTAATAACATTAACAGTTGGCTTCTGTGTAGCAATAATCAAATGAATACCAGCAGCACGAGCCAGCTGCGCAAGACGAACAATTGAGTCCTCAACATCTGCTGCCGCAACCATCATAAGATCAGCAACCTCATCAAGGATAATTACAATCTGTGGCATCTTCTGTCTCTTTTCCTCAGGTACTGTATCTGGAAGAGAATTGCTTGCCACCTTTTCATTGAAACCTTCTATGTTACGAACTCCAGCAGCTGCTAAAAGCTCGTATCTATCTGTCATTTCCTTAACTGCCCAATGAAGTGCTCCGGCTGCTTTTTTAGCATCAGTAATAACAGGAAGAAGCAAATGCGGAATTCCGTTATATACTGAAAGCTCAACCATTTTAGGGTCAACCATTATCATCTTAACTTCTTCAGGTGTAGCATGATAAAGAATACTCATGATAATAGTATTGATACAAACTGATTTACCTGAACCAGTAGCACCTGCAATAAGCAAGTGTGGCATCTTTTCTATATTGCCAACGATTACCTTGCCTGAAATATCCTTACCTACGCAGAAAGATATCTTAGACTTGGCAGTCTTAAATTCCTTAGAGGATACAAGCTCCTTAAAGGAAACCATTGATTTAACTTTATTTGGAACCTCAATACCGATGGCGGATTTTCCAGGAATAGGTGCCTCTATTCGCACATCAGTAACAGCCATGTTAAGCTTGATATCATCCTCAAGGTTAAGAACCTTAGATACTCGGGTACCTTCCGCAATCTCAAGCTCATAACGAGTAACTGAAGGACCGAGTGTAACCTCTGTTACATTAGCCTGAACGCCAAAATTACTAAGGGTTCTCTGTAGCTTGCCAGCCATCTCGGCAAGATATTCTTTTGAATCTCCACCGGTGTTCTTAGCATCCTTAAGAAGAGAAATAGGCGGAAGCTTAAAGGCCTTTTTAGGCTTATTGCTTGTATTTGTAATTGAATTTCTAATAGTCTCTGCAGTCTGATTAATATCCTCAGCAGATGCCTTTTCCTTTTTAACTGGTGCCTCAGCAACAGGTGTAGATGCAACTGAAGCAGGCTCAGTAGGCTCAGGTGTATTAATAACAAACGGAGTTTTATTAATAGGCTCAGCTACAGTCTGGACTGGAGCTGGAATAGGCTCTGAAACAGCAGGTTGCTGCTCTGCAGAAAACTTATGACTACTCTTTTTCTTCTCTCCAGCGCGAAGCTTATGACGGCTAGTCTTAGTAATTTCTAAGTCGCTTTCGCCCTCCGCCATATTAAATCTAATTTCTTCTACCCCATCACCTAAAGCAGCTGATTCAAAGGAATCTGAAGCAAGTGTTGTATCACTAGTAATACCACTGTATTTTCTCTCGCGTCTAGGACCATCCTTTTGACTCATCTGCTGACGCTCAAGCTCTTTTTGTTCCTGAATTCTATTGAGAACTGCCTGTCTATCAGAATTAAATCTTGTCTGATTAGCTTCGCGTTCCATAAGCATACGCTCACGTCTAGCTCTTCGCTTAGCTGCCGCTCTGTCTGCATGGTACTGCGAGGTCCTTTGAACTCTATCAAAGGCAAATCGCTCAATAATAATGATTACGCAAACTATCATTACAATTAAATCGATAAGATATGCACCAAGAAGGCCAAAGCTATCGTAAATACCATATACAATAAGCCCTCCAATAAGACCGCCCCCATTATGACTTTCCTTTGAAAAAGCAAATGCATCAAGTGGCAATTTAATATCCTGACCGTGCATTAAAAGTTCAACGAATGTAGCTATAAAAATAAGCAATATAAAGCCAGCCACAACCTTTGCAATTGCGACCCTATTACCGTAGTTTGAAATTATAAAGAATGCTGAAAATGCTACCATGAATGGTAAAACATATTGAATAATGCCAAAGACTCCAAAGAAGAAATTAGCTATAGCATTACCAATCAATCCACCAATTCCAAAATTGCTAACACAGAGCAAAATACACATTCCTATTGAGCCCCAGAGAATTATCTCTCTAGTAGAATCCTGAAAAAATGGGTCTTCAAACTCATTCTCTTCAACCTTTTTTGATTTTGCTCTAGTGTTGCTTTTTTTAGAACTAGTACCTTTTGTATTTGATTTTCTTGTAGAATTATTCTTCCCTTTTGTTGCCAAAATAAAACCTCATATTTATTAACCAATTAAATAGTTATAAATATTTTCGTATTTTTCCTTTTGTACGGCCCATGAATAATTTTTACTCATGCCCCTTTCAATCATCTTATTCCATTGAGCCTTTTTCTCGAAGTATATAAATTTACTATAGTTGACAGTATTAAGAAGCTCATCTCCATTGTAATTAGCAAAGGAGAATCCATCACCTGTCTTCATGTATTCATTATATGCCTCAACAGTATCACTAAGTCCGCCAGTCTCTCTGACGATAGGAACTGTTCCATATCTAAATGAAATAAGCTGTGTTAAGCCACATGGCTCAAATCTGGATGGCATTAAAAATGCATCCGCAGCCGCATAGAGCTTGTGTGCAAGTCCATCATCATAGCAAATATTAGCTGAAATCTTCTCTGGATACTTCCAAGCATAATGTCTGAACATATTCTCATACTTAGATTCTCCGGTACCGATAACCACTAACTGAGTGAAATCATCTACGATTCCCTCTATGCAGTAATTAATAAGGTCTAATCCCTTTTGATCAGTTAGACGAGAAATAAGACCTATCATATATTTTTTAGAATCAACCTCAAGTCCAAGCTCCTCCTGAAGCTTAGTCTTGTTGGTTTTTTTCTTCTGTCTAAAATTAGAAATGTCGAAATTCTTGTAAATCTTAGGATCTGTAGCAGGATTATAAACCTCGTTATCAATGCCATTAATAATACCCTGCATATCATAATGACGTGCTCTAAGGAGTCCATCTAGCCCTTCGCCATAGTAAGGCATCTGAATTTCGTCGCAGTATTTAGCGGAAACAGTTGTAATGTAGTCAGCATATACAAGGCCGCCCTTAAGCATATTTCCGCACTTTTTATACTCAAGCTTGTCAGGTGTAAACAAATTGTAAGAAAGACCAGAAATACCTGCAACAGTCTTGGTGTCCCACATACCCTGAAACTTAAGATTATGTATAGTCATAACTGACTTCATTCCCCAGAAAAACTGGTCTCCCTGGAAATCATTCTTAAGATATACAGGAATGAAGCCTGTCTGCCAATCATGACAATGAATAAGATTAGGCTGAAATCCTATAAGTGGAAGCATAGAAAGAACAGCCTTATCAAAGAAAATAAACTTCTCTAAATCCCATCTATCCTCAGCGTAAGGATAGAAGCAATCAAAATAATCATGATTATCTATGAAATAGAATATAACACCATCTAATTCATATTCAAAAACCCCAACATACTTTGTACCAACAAGTGGTCCCATATTCATTTGGAAACTAGTAAGATACTTAAAGTCCTTTTTATATTTTTCAGGAATAAATGTGTAATATGGCAAAACAACTCTAACATCAAAGTATTCCTTGGAAAATTCTTTTGGTAAGGCACCGCAAACATCTGCCAAGCCACCGGTTTTAACAAATGGAACGCACTCACTAGATGCAAAAAGTATTTTGTTCATTGATTAAACCCCTCAATCAATCTTTATATTAGTGGGAAAAACCACTCATTTACTGGAAGACGCAGCTTTTACTCATCCCAATTATGATATACATTCTGAACATCATCATCTTCATCTAAAAGATCAAGAATCTTATTGATTTTGTAGAGATCCTGCTCATCTGAAAGCTCAACATAAGTCTGAGGAACCATTGTAACCTCAGCGTCAGCCATAGGAATATTCTCAGCCTCAAGTGCCTCTCTAACTGCAGAGAAATCCTCTGGAGTTGTGTATACTTCGAAGCAATCATCCTCTTCTGAGAAATCCTCAGCTCCAGCATCAAGGGCAATCATCATAAGATCATCAGCATCCATAGAGCAATCCTCTTTAGAGATGATAATCTGTCCCTTTTTATCAAACATAAATGAAACGCAACCAGGAGTACCGATGCTTCCGCCGCCCTTAGTAAATGCAGAACGAACATTAGCAGCTGTACGGTTACGGTTATCTGTAAGACAATCTACGATAATAGCTGTACCGTTTGGACCATAACCCTCGTATGAAACAGACTCCCAATTAACTGAGTTCTGGTCACCAGCAGCCTTTTTGATACCATTTTCAATTGTGGCATTTGGTACATTGTTAGCCTTAGCTTTTGCGATAACATCACGTAACTTAGAATTATTATTAGGGTCTGGACCGCCTTCCTTAACTGCTACAGCAATCTCACGACCAATTATTGTAAAAATCTTTCCCTTTGCAGCATCATTCTTCTCTTTTTTGTGCTTAATGTTAGCAAATTTTGAATGTCCTGACATAAAATTCTTTTACCTCTCTTCTATTAATAAATCTCAAAAAATTATATCAAATCACAGGTACTTATTCAACGTGACTTTTCCTTCTAACAAAAACCTCTCCAATGACTTTTTCATCAACATTTTTAATGAAATATACGAAATTATCATCTTCAAGTCTGAAGCTCTTGCCATCCTCTGGAATCTTTCCATAGAGAGAAATCAAATAACCATTAAGTGTCTCGAAATCATCGGAAAGCTTAACACCAATTTTCTCCTCTACTTCTTCAAGACTGCATCCACCATCCATGATAAAAGTATCATCTGGACGCACCTCTATAGATGCCTCGTCATCGTCATGCTCATCAGATATATCACCAACAATCTCTTCTAATATATCCTCCAATGAAAGCAAACCGGACACCTGACCATACTCATCTAATACAATAACCATATGGCGCTTTTTAGACTGCATTTTAGCAAAAAGTGTATTAATTCCGTGGGTTTCAGGCACAAACTCAGCAACAGACATCAAATCCTTAAGATCCTTAACTTTTAAGTTATCAATATCCTTGTCATAGTAGGTTAAGATATCTTTAATGTGTAAGATACCTATAATATTGTCTAAATCCTCAATATAAACAGGATAACGGCTCATATTGTTATCATTAATGAAGGAAATAGCCTCACGCAATGTGGACTCTCCATCAATGGCTACAATATTCTTTCGGTGGGTCATGATATCCTTAACATCAGTGTCAGAAAACTCAAAAATGTTTTGAATCATCACAGCCTCTGAAGCAAGAATATTACCATCCTCATGGCCTTCGTTAACCAGAGAAATAACATCTTCCTCGGTGACATTCTCCTGTTTTGAACGTCGATACAGAATAATAAGTCCTATAAGTTCAACAATCGCAAGTACTGCAAGAACAATAATTAAAACATAGGGATTCGACCCGTCTTCCATATAAACTCCTTTCAAAAATAGGTTAATAAGACACTAATATTTTACCATAAGTCATAAAAAAAGACTAAACTTTATAAAGTCTAGTCTTAAGTGTTTATTGATTGTCTTCTGATGATTCAATAGATTCATCTATTTCATCAGAATCTTCTTTTGTCTCCTTAGAAACTGCGTCTAAGTCTACATCTTCTAGATTGACATTAGATAAGTCTGCAGCTTCCTCATCTGAGGAATTCTTAGCTGTATTCTCATCTGCCTTGTCGTCAGCTGTACCAAGATAAAAGTCACCATTTTGTAAATCAAAAAGATTTAAAACCTCCATGCCAAAAACATCATGCATGTAGGAATATATCTCTTTGTTATTTATCTCTCTATTATGCTTTCTAATGACATTTTTCTTAAGCTGAACACGGATATCTTTGATCCAGTTAGTTATCTCCTCAGCCTCTTGAGAATTGGTACGAAGCTTATCGTAACAATAATCCATAGATGCAAGCATAAGCTGCTTGTTAACCTCATCAGTCTGATTAGGAATATCCATAAGCTCATCCTCAGCAGAATCAATGCGTTCCTTGCATTCTTCTAAGAGGCGCTTATCATCATCAAGCTTCTTAGATACTAAGTCAGATGTACCCTCCATATTAGTCATAACAGAGGACATAAGATTCTCTTTTACCTTTTTCAAATCCTTAAGCTCTTTTTTAAGCTCTGCCTCACGTTTTAAAAGGTCATTTTCTCTAGTCTCTAATTCCTTAACTGTACTTGGCTTACCGCCTAAAGCAAACAATCTATGCCATTTCTGGTCCAATATAAGCATTGGGACTTTTATTTTAGCAATTGCTGCAGAGTAATCATGCTCCCCCATAAACTCACCTACTTATTTTTATGCTGAGTAATATTGTAAGATAACTGCATTAAACTATCGGACAAATGAACATTCTCAATAACTACATCTGGGATATCATCTAAGTCCACATGTGCAAAATTCCAAATAGCGTGAACTCCAAGAGATACAAGCTTAAGAGCTGTAGCCTTAGCGTTTGATTTTGGAAGGGTTAAAGCAGCAATCTCAACATCGTTATTTTTAATAAATTCTGGAAGATCTTCTAACATCTGAACAGGAAGATCTCTAACCATCTTGCCTTTAAGCTCTGGATTAACATCAAAAAGTCCAATAATCTTAAATCCAACTCGCTCAAATTTAACATATCCAGCAATGGCCTGGCCTAAATTACCAGCACCGATAACTATTACATTGTGAGTGTCATGAACACCAAGTATATTGCCAATCTCCTCATGAAGATAAGCAACATTATAACCGTAACCCTGCTGACCAAAGCCACCAAAGTTATTTAAATCCTGTCTGATCTGAGATGCAGTAACATGCATTCTCTTACTGAGATCATTAGAAGAAATTCTTTCCACACCATCATCTAACAATTCGCCTAAATAACGGTAATATCTAGGCAATCTTCTGATAACGGCCTGAGAAATCTTTTTATCCAAAGCGTAAGCCTCCTAAAATCTATTCAATAAATTAATTATAAAATCTGTCCAAAAGCATGTCAAGGATTTAACAATCCCCATTCATCATACAATTCTTCTAGGCGCGAATCGATTTCTTTCTGCCTAGCAGTAAGCTCATTTAGCTTGGCAGAATTAGTCATATTTTCAGGCTTTAAGAACTCTTCTTCAATGGCAGATTTCTTATTTTCAAGCTTTTCTATTTCCTCTTCTATTTTGGAAATTTTGTTCTGAAGCTTTCTCTTTTCAGCTTCGATTCGCTTTTGCTCCTTATAGTCAAGCTTTGCCGCTGTCTCTTCAGAAGCTGCAGTGGATACAGAATCACTTGTAGCGCCGTAAAGCTGCTCTTTTTTAGCAATATAATCATCGTAATTGCCAAGATACTTCACAAGCTTTCCATCCGTTAGCTCGAGAATAGTATTAGCTGTTCTATTTACAAAATATCTATCATGGCTAACGTACAAAAGTGTGCCATCATATTCATTTAAAGCCTCTTCAAGCATCTGCTTGGAATCCATATCTAAGTGGTTAGTAGGCTCATCGAGAATAAGTAGATTAGACTTTGAAAGCATAAGCTTAGCCAACGAAACTCGGCCTCTCTCACCACCAGATAAATCGCTAATACGCTTAAATACGTCATCCTCGGTAAACATAAATGCAGCCAAAGTATTTCTAACCTTGGTCTCAGTTAAAAATGGATAGGCATCATGAAGTTCACTAAAGATAGTATTAGATTCGGTAAGGCCCTGCTGTTCCTGGTCATAGTATCCAACAGTAACATTGGCACCAAATCGAATCTCACCTGATTCAAAATCAGTAAGGCCATTAATACATTTTAAAATAGTGGTCTTACCCGTTCCGTTATCACCTAAAATGGCAATTCTATCGCCCTTATGTACCTCAAAGGATAAATCAGTAAAGATATTTTTGTCGTCATAAGACTTGGTAACATGGGAAAAATCAAGGACATCCTTGCCGCTTTCCTTTTCTATCTCTAGAGTAAGGCGCATCTTAGGCATATCTTTATCAGGAGCATCCATCACATCCATTTTGTCCAAAAGCTTCTTGCGGCTTTCGGCACGCTTGATTGATTTTTCTCTGTTGAAAGACTGAAGCTTATCAATAACAGCCTTCTGATGCTCTATTTCCTTTTGCTGCTTTTCATAAGAGCGCTCATAGGTAAGCATATATATCTCTTTTTGCTGAGTAAATGCAGTGTAATTACCTGTATAGACGCTAGTCCTGCCATAGGATAAATCAACTACATGGTCTGCAATCTTATCGAGGAAATATCTATCATGGGCCACAATTATTACTGCTCCCTTGTAAGAAGAAAGATATCCCTCTAACCACATGATTGATTTTAAGTCTAAATGGTTAATAGGCTCATCTAAAAGCAATAAATCTGGAGATGATGCAAGAAGTCTACCAAGAGATACTCGAGTTTTTTGACCTCCAGATAGCTCATTCATGCTCTTCTCGAAATCCTCTTGCTCAAATCCTAAGCCCTTAAGAATACCGATAGCCTCAGAACGGAATGTATAGCCGCCCTTCAAATCAAACTGATGCTGAAGCTTATGATAATCGTCCATGAACTTACCCATTTCTGAATTATCTACTAAGCTCATATTAGCTTCCATCTCAGAAAGTCTCTTCTCCATGGAAAGCAAGTCCTCTCTAGCAGAAAGAACAGTGTTTAGAATATTAGAGCTAAATGCATCCTCTTGATACTGGGCAAGATATCCCATAGTAGCATCTTTTTTAAGAGTCACTTCACCATCATCAGCAGCTATCTCTCCGATGATAATTTTAAGCAAAGTAGACTTACCTGTACCATTGTTACCAACAATAGCTACTTTAGAGCCCTCATCAACAGTAAATGTAGCATCTTTTATTATATTGTCTTCACCATATGATTTATAAATATGAGATACGTTTAATAACATAGTATTATTCCTAAAAAAGAGCGCCTGACCATAAGCCAGGCGCCAATAAATCTAGATAATTAATTACTGACAATCCTTGATTGAGAAGCTGATGCGTCCCATCTTGTCCTTGCCAAGGCATACAACCTTAACAGTATCACCAAGTGTAAGAACATCCTCAACTCTATCAATTCTTTCCTTAGCAATCTTTGAAATGTGAACCATTCCTTCCTTACCAGGAGCGAACTCTACGAAAGCACCGAATTCCTTGATGCTAACAACCTTACCTGTAAGGACCTGATCCTTCTCAAAATCAGTTGTAATGATTTCAATCATCTTCTTAGCTTCATCCATCTTAGCTGCATCAGTACCGCAGATAGATACATTGCCCTCATCTGTAATATCGATCTTAACATCACATCTAGCAATGATTTCGTTGATTGTCTTACCACGCTGTCCTACAACATCACCAATCTTCTCTGGATCAATTGAAAGCTGGATAATCTTTGGAGCATACTCGCCAACTTCCTTACGTGGCTCAGCGATTGCCTTGCTCATGCAGTTATCCATAATGAAGAATCTAGCCTCACGACATCTTGCGATAGCGCCCTCAACGATTGGACGTGTAAGACCGTGAATCTTAATATCCATCTGAATAGCTGTGATACCTTCTTTTGTACCTGTAACCTTGAAGTCCATGTCGCCAAAGAAGTCCTCAAGACCCTGGATATCTGTAAGAAGAACGAAATCGTCATCTGTATCGCCTGTAACAAGACCACATGAAATACCTGCAACCATAGCCTTAAGTGGAACACCAGCAGCCATAAGTGACATACATGAAGCACATGTAGAAGCCATTGATGTAGAACCATTAGACTCAAATGTCTCAGATACGGCACGAATAGCGTATGGGAACTCCTCAGGTGATGGAAGTACTGGAAGAAGTGCTCTCTCAGCAAGTGCACCGTGACCAATCTCACGACGTCCTGGACCACGAGATGGCTTTGTCTCACCTACTGAATAAGCAGGGAAGTTATAGTGGTGCATATATCTCTTCTCTGTAACAAATGCATCAAGACCATCGATCTTCTGAGCCTCTGAAAGAGGAGCAAGTGTTACAACATCACAAATCTGTGTCTGACCACGAGTAAACATAGATGAACCGTGAACACGTGGAATAATATCAACCTCAGCTGCAAGTGGACGAATCTGATCAAGCTGACGTCCATCTGGACGCTTGTGATCCTTAAGAATCATCTTACGAACTGTCTTCTTCTCATACTGGTAAATTGCCTCACCAAGTACTGCAAGCCATTCTTCATTCTCAGCAAATGCCTCTTCAAGACGCTCAGTAATCTGACGGATATTCTCCTCACGAACCTGCTTCTCGTCAGTGAATACAGCCTCTTCCATCTCTGCTGGTGGAACAAGCTCCTTCATCTTAGCAAAGAGCTCTTCTGGAATAGCACATGATGTATACTCGTGCTTTGGCTTACCGCACTCAGCAACCATCTGCTCGATAAATGCAATAATTGTCTGGTTAACATCGTGGCACTTGTAAATAGCCTCAATCATCTTATCCTCAGGGATGATATTAGCACCAGCCTCGATCATGATAACCTTTTCTTTTGTAGAAGCAACTGTAAGCTTAAGGTCGCCCTTATCCCACTGCTCCTGTGATGGATTAACAATAAGCTCACCATCAACCATACCCATCTGAGTCATAGCACAAGGGCCATCAAATGGGATATCAGAAATACATGTAGAAATAGCAGCACCAAGCATTGCAACAAGCTCTGGACGGCACTGTGGATCTACAGCCATAACCATATTGTTAAGTGTTACGTCGTTACGATAGTCCTTAGGGAAAAGTGGACGCATAGGTCTATCAATAACACGAGAAGTAAGAACAGCATTCTCAGATGCCTTACCCTCTCTCTTGTTAAATCCCCCTGGAATCTTACCAACTGCGTATGTCTTCTCTTCGAACTCAACTGAGAGTGGGAAGAAATCAATACCATCACGTGGCTTATCTGATGCAGTAGCAGTTGAAAGAACTGTTGTGTCACCATACTGAATAAATGCTGCTCCATTAGCCTGAGCTGCAACTCTGCCGATATCAACACGAAGTGTTCTACCAGCTAAATCCATTGTAAAAGTCTTCATGGTTTTCTCCTTTAAATATACTTTATATTTAAGCTCGAACCCGAAACTACTGAAAACGAAGCGACTCCTATATCTTTCGCTCAGAATTCAGTGGCTTCGGATTGGGCTTTTACGCAAAAATTAGAAAACGAGCGGAGTAAAACTACTCCGCTCATATAGATTACTTTCTTAAGCCAAGACGCTCAATGATTGAACGATATCTCTCAATGTCAGTATTCTTAAGGTAAGCAAGAAGGTTTCTTCTCTTACCAACCATCTTCATCATACCACGACGGCTGTGATGATCACCTGGGTTAGCCTTAAGATGCTCTGTAAGCTCTGAAATACGAGCTGTAAGAACTGCGATCTGAACCTCTGGAGAACCTGTATCACCAGCTGTTCTAGCATACTCATTGATAATCTGCTGCTTCTTCTCTTTTGTAATCATTTTACTACCTCCTAAATTGTAAATATGCCGTAACTAAGGTGAAGGTCGGAGTGTCCTAAACCTGAGTCACAGTAAAAATAATACCTGAAATATATTAACACAGTATATTATTCTTGTAAATAAAGTCTTTTATAAATTATGAAAGGCTAAGCAACTCCTCTACAGAGTACTGAAGCACATTGGCAAGCTTACCACTATTAACATAGACAGTTGAAAAATCGTAATTCAAGGCAAAATACACATTACAACCCTCATCAGCACATTTACCTATAGATATAAGAATTTCATTACCTCCCGCATCCTTAATAATGCACATTGGAGACTCCTGGCTAAGACCATATTCCTCTGCTTTAGTATCATCTTCCAGCTCAATTATATCAACCACTCTAATATCGCAAAGATAATTAAGAATCTTGTCTATTCTATCGCCATTTATCTCAATAGATGGGTCATCAACATATATCCACTTATCATCCTTTTTCTCGAAATTCAAAAGAATGTTATTGGCATCAGTAATAGAGAACTCGTAAATCTCTTCCTTTGGAAGATAAAGAATCTGCTCTCCATCATCACTAATCTCACTGGCTTGATCAAGCTCTGCAGCATGTGGAAACTCTATATCCTCCTGTGGAGTAACCGTCTCCTCTACTGCATCGTCCTTACCGACCTCTGATGTATCCTTAGTATGTGTAGATTTAAAAATAAATACACCAAAAACTATAATCAATAATATTCCAGCTATTAAAATACAAAGTTTTAAAATGTTTTGTTTGTTTTTAAGCATTGTAATCTCCCGTATATAATATTTATAACCAGCCCACTCACCATAGGCAATAATCAAAAAATTACCTACAAACAATTATACCTAAAAGCTGTGTTTAAAATTCATTTAGTAAAATGTTTCACAAAACTTTTAGAATTCAATCTAGCTAAAATAAAAGCCCCGCAGGTAAAACCCACAGGGCGAATTATTAAAATTACCTATAGATGATATCATCTCTACCTGGTCCATTAGAAACCATAGTGATTGGGAAACCAATCTCTTTCTCAATGAACTCAATATACTTACGGCAGTTCTCTGGAAGATCCTCGTATTTTTTGATGCCGCTAATATCACATTTCCAACCTGGAAGTGTCTTAAGTACTGGCTTAGCCTTCTCAAGCTTAGATGTAACAGGGAAGTCTGTTGTAACTTCTCCATCGATCTCATAACCAACACAAACTGGAATCTCATCAAGATAACCAAGAACATCAACTACTGTGAAAGCTACATCTGTAGTACCCTGCATTCTGCAGCCGTACTTAGAAGCAACGCAGTCAAACCATCCCATACGACGTGGACGACCAGTTGTTGCGCCAAACTCACCACCGTCACCACCGCGACGTCTAAGCTCATCTGCCTCATCACCAAAAATCTCAGATACAAATGCACCAGCACCAACTGCTGATGAATAAGCCTTACATACTGTAACAACCTGCTTAAGCTCCTGGGCTGGAATACCTGCACCGATGCAACCATATGGTGCAAGTGTTGATGAAGATGTAACCATTGGATAAATACCATGGTCTGGATCCTTAAGAGTACCAAGCTGGCCCTCAAGAAGGATTGTCTTATTTTCTTTGAGTGCGTTCCATAAGAATGCAGAAGTATCGCAAACATATGGAGCAATCATATCTCTATACTCATGAAGTGTCTCAAGTAACTCCTCTGGCTTAAGAAGTGGCTTGTGATATAAATGCTCTAAAAGAACATTCTTCTGGTCACATGTACGAACCACCTTTTCTTTGAGAAGCTCCTCATCGAAAAGTTCCTGTACCTGATAACCTACTTTTGCGTATTTATCTGAGTAGAATGGAGCAATACCACTCTTTGTAGAACCAAAGGAAGCTTTTCCTAATCGCTCTTCTTCGTACTGATCAAAAAGGATGTGATATGGCATTACAATCTGTGCTCTATCAGAAACTAAAATCTTTGGTGCTGGAACGCCCTTTTCTACGATAGAATTAATCTCATTAATGAGAATAGGAATATTAAGAGCTACACCATTACCAATGATGCTTGTGGTGTGATCATAAAAAACACCTGAAGGTAATGTGTGAAGAGCGAACTTACCATAATGATTTTTAATGGTGTGTCCTGCGTTGGCTCCTCCCTGAAAACGTACAATAATGTCTGCATCAGCAGCCATCATATCTGTAATCTTTCCTTTTCCTTCATCGCCCCAATTGGCACCTACTACCGCTTTTACCATAATTATCCTCCTAGAAATGTCTATGATTATAAATAATCATTAATCTATATCAATCAGCTTCTTTGTTACTGTACAAGCAAGTGCGCCTGGACCAATGTGACATGAAACTGATAATGATAACGGATCAATCCAAATTTCCTTTACAGGGAATTCCTTAAGGAGTTCTTCTCTAAAAGCTTCTGCAGCTTCCTGATTTTGAGTGTGAGCAATTGAAATAGTCACATCATCAAAATTATCTGTGTGGAGTCTCTCCTGCATATCCTTCTTAAGGGCCTCAATCATAGTCTGCTTAGCAGCCTTCATTGTGCGGGCCATAGAATATTTATCAAGCTTTTCTCCATAGATAGAAAGAACTGGCTTAATCTTAAGTAATGAACCAATGGCAGCTACAGCTGGTGTAAGTCTGCCACCCTTTTTAAGATACTCAAGAGTATCTACTGTAATATAAATTGTAGATGCTGACTTGATTTCCATAAGAGCATCGTGAATTTCCTGCGCGCTCTTACCATTATCAGCAAGCTTTTTAGCCTCTAAAGCTGAAAGCTTCTGAGTAACTGAAATACGCTGATTATCTACAACTACAACTCTGCCATCATAGTCCTCCGAAAGCATCTTTGCTGTAGCGCAAGATGAAGAAAGACCTGAAGACATAGGAATATAAACTAATTCATCGTAATCCTCAAGGATCTTATCCCAAGTATCCATGAGATTGCCAGTGATAGGCATAGATGTCTTAATCTCGCCACCTTCTGTGAGTTTCTGATAAAACTCATCCTGAGTTAAATCAATATCCTCATAATATAATTCGCCATTAATATAAAAAGGCATTGGCTCAACAAAAACGCCGAGTTCTTTAGACTCAGCCTGAGTAATGCCACTATTGCTATCTGTAAGTATTGCTACTTTGCTCATTTTAACTCCTCATTTATTAATTTGGTAAAACAAAAGCACCGTGGATAATATTATCATAGTTGAGGTCTAATTGAAACCTTTAACGCCAATAAAATCAAGTTTTTTGGTAGTATTGAAAACTACGTAAACTAGAGGCTTTAGCCACTTTATTGTATATGCTGTACTAAAATCAAATAGACATTCCTGGCTATCGAAACTAGTATTCGCATTTTAAACTCTTTCAGAGTTTTTTCTTGGGTTACACCCAAGAAAAATGCTCATACATGTTTGATAGCCAAATCTTGCAAATAAAAAAGGAATATCTTCCTCTCCAAATAAATTTGGTCGGAAGGTATTCCTTTTAATTTGCGAATGTCTATTTAATTTTAGTACATGCCACCCATACCTGCACCAGCGGCTGCAGCTGCAGCTGCGTCAGCAGCAGGGTCCTTAATGTCTGCTACAACTGATTCTGTTGTAAGAAGTGTAGATGCAACAGATGCTGCATTCTGAAGAGCTGTACGTGTAACCTTAACTGGATCAAGGATACCAGCCTTAACCATGTTAACGTACTCTTCGTTGTAAGCATCAAATCCGATTCCGTCCTCAGACTCACGAACCTTGTTAATGATAACTGATCCCTCAAGACCAGCGTTAGCTGCGATATAGAAAAGTGGAGCCTCAAGTGCCTTAACGATTACATTAGCACCTGTCTTCTCGTCACCTGAAAGTGTCTCAGCAAGCTCTGCAACCTTCTTCTGTACGTGGATGTATGCAGAACCACCACCTGAGATGATACCCTCTTCAACAGCGGCACGAGTAGCATTTAAAGCATCCTCCATACGAAGCTTAGCTTCCTTCATCTCTGTCTCTGTAGCAGCACCAACACGGATAACTGCAACACCGCCAGCAAGCTTAGCAAGTCTCTCCTGAAGCTTCTCCTTATCAAACTCAGATGTAGTCTCATCAATCTGACCACGAATCTGAGCAACACGAGCCTCGATAGCATCCTTATCGCCTACACCATCAACGATAACTGTGTTCTCCTTGTTAACCTTAACTGATTTAGCACGACCAAGCTGCTGAAGTGTTGTATCCTTAAGCTCAAGACCAACTTCCTCAGAAATAACCTGACCACCTGTAAGGATAGCGATATCCTGAAGCATTTCCTTACGTCTGTCACCATAACCTGGTGCCTTAACAGCTACTACGTTGAATGTACCACGAAGCTTGTTAAGGATAAGTGTTGTAAGAGCCTCACCCTCGATATCCTCTGCAATAATAAGAAGTCTAGCACCAGACTGAACGATCTGCTCAAGCACTGGAAGAAGCTCCTGAATATTAGAAATCTTCTTGTCTGTAATAAGAATATATGGATCATCAAGATTAGCTTCCATCTTATCCATATCTGTGCACATATAAGCTGAGATATAACCTCTATCGAACTGCATACCTTCTACAAGGTCAAGCTCTGTCTGCATTGTCTTAGACTCTTCGATTGTGATAACACCATCGTTAGAAACCTTTTCCATTGCATCAGCAACCATCTGACCAACTTCATCATCACCTGCAGAAATAGCTGCAACTCTAGCAATCTGCTCCTTGCCATCAACTGCCTTAGACATAGCAAGAATAGCCTCTGTAGCGCAATCTACAGCCTTCTTCATACCCTTTCTAAGAACGATTGGGTTAGCACCTGCAGCAAGGTTCTTCATACCTTCCTTAACCATAGCCTGAGCTAAAACTGTAGCTGTTGTAGTACCATCACCTGCAACATCATTTGTCTTAGTAGCTACTTCCTTAACAAGCTGAGCTCCCATGTTCTCGAAAGCATCATCAAGCTCAACATCCTTTGCGATAGTAACACCATCATTTGTAATAAGTGGAGCACCATAAGACTTTGCAAGAACAACATTACGTCCCTTTGGTCCAATAGTAACTCTAACTGTATTTGCTAATTTATCAACGCCAGCTTCAAGAGCCTGTCTTGCCTCTGCGCCATACTTAATCTCTTTTGCCATTATAAATTCTACCTCTTTTCTCTATTATTCAACTACTGCAAGAATATCATTCTGACGAACAATGATATACTCTTCGCCTTCAAGTTTAACTTCTGTGCCAGCATATTTTGAATAAATAACCTTCTGACCTTCTTTAACCTGCATAGTAATTTCCTTACCATCTACGACCCCACCAGGACCTACAGCAATAACAAGAGCCTCCTGTGGCTTTTCCTGTGCTGCTGAAGCAAGAATAATTCCAGACTTAGTTGTCTCCTCTGCCTCGCACTGCTTTAATACAACGCGATCTGTTAATGGAACTAACTTCATTTTATATACCTCCTAAAATAATTATCATTTTCATCTGTTAGCACTCCAAGCATTCGAGTGCTAACCACAAAAAGTATAATAGGATTCTGCATTAATAGTTGCAAGTAAAAAACTTCAGCTATTTTCTGCAGAATCCTACTTTTTTCTCTTATTTTCTCTATTTTACTCTATTTTTCTTATTAATTATATATTATTCGTCGAATAAATCCTCTGAACCCGGCTCTAATTCAACCTTTTCTACAACTGGAGTCTCAAATGATGGCTCCTCCTCAAAAATGCTCTCCTCTGGAGTAGATACTTCCTCAACTTCTTTAGCTACCTTAGCGCCGCCATTCTTTTTATGAGTATGTATACCAATTCCCATAATAAACATTGAAAGAAGGGATAAACCTCCAATAACAATAAAGTAAAGACAAGGAATAAGCTGTCCTGAGAAGAATTCCTTTTTCTCAAAGAATCCAAAATAAACGCTTGCTGCAATAGCACATACGCCAAACAAGAAGTTAAAGAACCATGCAGCCTTTCTCATATAGAAAAGTGCAAAAGACTGCTGAAGCATAATTGTGCCAAGTAAAGCTCCTGCAAAAATAACAATAAAGTTAAGGACTACAACAACCACATTTGACATGAATAAGAATCCAGCTCCAATGATTGCTAAAATAACACCCATTGTAAATCCATAGTTACAAATACTCTTATATTCCTGCTTGAAAAAGTATTTGATCATGTAATATGCGCCAAAAATAATAAAACATGCTCCAACGGCAATTGAAGCAAATGAATAAATCAAATCCCTAACTGATTCTGCATTTAATACAAGTAGGCAAATACCTAATGCTAAAAATGCTAGTGCGGCGAGGATATTTGCAATAACTCCGCCTTTTCCTGGTTTTGTTTCTTCGTAATTAGACATAGGTCCCTCCTAACTAAATAATATCACGATAATATTAATCAATCCGTGAGCAATAATGCAAAGCGAAAGCCTTTTGTGCTTGGTATACATAAAACTCAACACAAAGCCAATAGCTATTGCATAAATAAATTGTACTATATTATTGTGTAGAATACCAAAACAAATTGATGATATGACAATGGATGGCCATCTTCCAACCCATAGATATAACTGTCCTACCACTATTCCTCTAATTAAAATTTCTTCTAAAATAGGGATTACTATCCCACTGGAAAGAAGCATAAGAACAACACTTCCATCATTTAATGTAGCATTTGCTCTTTTAAATCCCTCTGATGATGTAACAAGGGATGAATGGGTCAAAATAACATTAAGTATTATTGCAAAAGCAACAACTCCAATTACCCAAAGCACATATGAAATAACTGTCTTTCTATTAAGTGAATCCTCTGGAATTAACTTAGGATACCTGTTATAGAGAATGTAAATAGGTATAAGACATACTAATCCTGCAATAAGAAGACAGGTTACTTTTCCGATTCTATCTCCAAAAATCTGAATCAAAAAAGAAACACCTACCTGATAAACCAGGAAGTACACAACAATAGGATATATAATTTGAAATAGTCGATTAGTCTTAATTTCCTTCAATGTACTCTAAAACCTCTTCTGGATAATCCAACACTTCTATTGCACCATGTTCATAAAGCTCATCTCTAGTACCTGAGCCCCAGGTAATGCCGATACATTTGATTCCAACCTGATTAGCACCGTCCACATCAAACATGGTATCGCCAACAAGTACTGTATCTTCCTTTGTATGCCAAGGGGCTCTTTTAAAGCAAAGTTTGATAACATCTGCCTTTGTATCAACCTTGGCATCCATTGTGGCACCACAAATCTCAGTAAAATACTTATCAATACCAAGATGAGAAAGAATCTTTCTGGCTGTAGGCTCTGGCTTGGAAGTGCATACAAAAAGGCAATAACCTCTTTTAACTAAAGCCTCTAAAAGAGACTCTACACCTTCAAACACATCTGCATTCAGACAGCCATCTTCCTTATCATAGTAATGTCTGTAGGTTGCCACAGCATCTTTGAAATCCTCATCCTTAATATGTAAATAATTAGGGAAAGAATAAGTAAATGGTGGGCCTACACATTTTTTAAGTGTGGCAAAATCAGGAACATCATAACCGTATTTTTCCAAAGTAAGTTTCAGCCCCGTAATAATACTAGGGGCTGAATCAATTAATGTTCCATCTAAATCAAAGTAAACATTTTTTATCATTTCTTTACACCTTTAGTGTCGCGAGTTCCAACATGAAGTCTATTAAGAGCTACCGCCTTGCCCTTTACCTTAACGTCTTTCGCCTCTCCTTCGGCAAGAACGTGAATCTGAGTAAGGAAATCTCCCTTAGCAAGCTTCATTCCTCTAACACCAACAGCAGTCTTCTTCTTTTCTGGGATAGTGGCTCCATCAATTCTAAGGAACATATCCTTATCAGACTGCATAACTACAGTATCTGTAGGTTCTAATATTTTAACGCAGATGACCTCGTCCTTGTCGTTAAGCTTTGTAGCAGCAATAAGCTTACGAGAAACATCAAATTCTGAGCCATCTACAACCTTTATCATGCCCTGCTTTGTACCAAAGATAAGCTTTTTATCCTTAATATTTTCCATGGCATCTGCAAAGATCAGATTCTCCTTAGTCAGGTCGATTTTAGAGCCCTTTTCAGCTGTATCAATTGGCTGACCCTTATCTCTAAACTTACCAAATGGAAGTGAAAGAACCTTTATTGCATGCATATCACCCTTTTCGGTGAATAGGCAAATTTTATCTACATTTTTACAGAATACAATCTTCTTAGATTCTGTCTCAGCTGCGTCCTTATTACGCTCAAATGTAGGCATATCAATTACACGAGCATAAGCAAATCTATCAATAAGAACTGCAACGTCAATAACCTCGATTGGCTTTTCTTCTACAACAGCCTCTTCTACATTATCAATAACAGTGCGGCGCTCTCTAGCGTATTCCTTTTTAATAGCCTGTAAATCCTTAATGATTACCTTAGCCATCTCAGCACGGGAACCAAGGATCTTGTTGTAATCAGAAATCTTCTGCATTGTCTCAGCATAATCGCCGCGAAGCGCTTCAATTTCAAGACCAATGAGACGATGCAATCTCATATCTAAAATTGCCTGGGCCTGACGCTCTGTAAATTTAAGAAGGGCTGCGTCCTTTTTAGACTGCTCTGACTTAAATTTGATTCCATCAGTGATACCCTCTACCAAACAAGCCTTTGCCTGCTTAACATCCTTTGAACCTCTGAGGATTTCAATAATCAAATCAATAACATCACAAGCCTTAATTAAGCCCTCTTGAATTTCCTTCTTCTCACGCTCTTTGCCAAGAAGATGAGTGTACTTTCTAGTACAAAGCTCATACTGGAAATTCACATGATGTCTGATGATAGGCACGATACCAAGAGTCTCTGGCTTACCATCAGCAACAGCAAGCATGTTAACACCAAATGTATCCTCAAGACGAGTCTTCTTGTAAAGAAGATTTAATACATTCTGAGCATCTGCGCCCTTTCTAAGCTCAACGATAATTCTAATCTGCTCACCCTTGGACTGATTAGAAATATCAGTAATATCATTAGTCTTTTTAGTCTCTACAAGTGAATAAATGTCATTTAAGAACTTACCAATATTGGCACCAATCATAGTGTAAGGAATCTCTGTAATAACGATTTGTTCCTTGCCACCCTTGATTTTCTCAATCTCTGCCTTACCACGGATTTTGATTTTACCTACACCAGTAGAGTAAATCTCCATCAAATCATCCTTGTTAGTGATGATGCCGCCTGTTGGGAAGTCAGGTCCTGAAATAATAGATAACATCTGAGCTGTATTGATATCAGGATCTTTCATGTAGGCAATAACACCATCTACAACCTCACCTAAATTGTGCTGAGGGATAGATGTAACCATACCTACGGCAATACCGTCAGAACCATTAATTAAAATATTAGGAACTCTAACTGGAAGAACCTCTGGCTCCTTCTCTGTCTCATCGTAGTTTGGAACAAAATCTACTACATTTTTATCAAGATCACCTAAATAGACTTCCTGGGCAACCTTAGCAAGACGGGCCTCAGTGTAACGCATAGCAGCTGCGCCATCACCCTCTATAGAACCAAAGTTACCGTGACCATCTACAAGTGGAAGACTCTTTTTAAAGTCCTGGCTCATAACAACAAGTGATTCATAAATAGAGCTATCACCATGTGGATGATATTTACCCATAGTATCACCAACTATACGAGCTGACTTTTTGTATGGTTTATTATAATCAACCTTCAATTCATACATATCGTAAAGAGTACGACGCTGCACTGGCTTAAGACCATCTCTAACATCAGGTACTGCACGGGCAAGAATAACTGACATAGAATAGTCGATGAAGGATTTTTGCATTATCTCAGAATATTCTGTTCTAATAATATCTTGTGCCATTTTAGGAATTTATCCTTTCTAAATCTAATGGAAATTAAAAATCTAATTCAGCTTCCTTTGCGTGTTTATAAATAAACTCTTTTCTAGGTGCAACATCTGAACCCATAAGAAGCTCTGTAACCTCTGATGCCATAAGAGCATCTTCGATTTCAACAAGCTTAAGCTTTCTGCGCTCAGGATCAAGTGTTGTCTCCCAGAGCTGCTCCGCATCCATCTCACCAAGACCCTTGTAACGCTGAAGAGTAAATGACTTACCATTCATCTTTTTGCGGTACTTATCAAGAGCCACATCATCATAGAGATATTCTTCCTCACCCTTTGTAGGAATAGCCTTGTAAAGAGGAGGCATAGCAATATAAACATGGCCTTCTCTAATAAGCTCTGGCATAAATCTGTAGAAGAATGTCAAAAGAAGTGTACAGATATGAGCACCATCCACGTCGGCATCGGCCATAATTACTATCTTGTCATAGCGAAGCTTTGAAATATCAAAGTCATTACCGTAACCCTCGGAAAAGCCACAGCCAAATGCATTAATAAGAGTCTTAATCTCCGCATTAGCAAGAACCTTATCCATAGATGCCTTTTCTACGTTAAGAATCTTACCTCTGATTGGCATAATAGCCTGATACATTCTATTTCTAGCCTTTTTAGCAGAACCACCAGCGGAATCTCCCTCTACGATGAATATCTCGCATTTGCTAGCATCTCTAGATTCGCAGTTAGAGAGTTTACCGTTCTGGTCAAATGAAAACTTCTGCTTAGTTAAAAGATTAGTCTTAGCCTTCTCTTCGGATTTACGAATCTTAGCAGACTTTTCGGCGCAAGAAATGATTGCCTTAAGAGTCTCTAAATTTCTATCGAAGTAGAGAACAAACTCATCCTGACATACCTTAGTGGTAGCCTTAGATGCGTCTGGGTTATCAAGCTTTGTCTTAGTCTGGCCCTCAAAACGTGGGTCAGGATGCTTAATGCTGACAATGGCTGTGATACCATTTCTAACATCAGCACCAGTAAAGTTAGCATCTTTGTCCTTTAAGATGCCAAGCTCTCTAGCATAATTATTGATAACTGTAGTAAGAACAGTCTTAAAACCAGTAATATGTGTACCACCCTCTGAGTTGTAAATGTTATTACAGAAACCTAAGATATTCTCCTTAAACTCATTACAGTACTGGAAAGCTATCTCAAGCTCAATTCCATCAGCACTGCCCTTAAAATAAATAACATCGTGGAGAGTCTCAGCAGTCTTATTAATCTCCTTAACAAATCCCTTAATACCATCTGGCTCATGGAATGTAAGGTACTCTGGCTCCTCACCACGCAAATCTGCATAGTGAATTGTAAGACCAGGATTAAGATAAGCTGTCTCATGAAGACGAGACTTTACCTCATCCTCCTTGAAATTAGTCTTTTCAAAAATCTCTGCATCAGGAAGGAAATTAATCTTAGTTCCGTGCTTTGTAGTCTTTGAAATCTTTGGAAGTAGACCATCTACAAGCTTTTCGGTAGGAACACCTCTCTCATATCTATCATGGTGAACATATCCCTCACGAGAAATACTTACATCCATATACTCTGAAAGAGCATTAACTACAGAAGAACCTACACCGTGAAGACCACCTGATGTCTTGTATACACTATCATCAAACTTACCACCTGCATGAAGTGTAGAGAAAACTAAACGTGCAGCAGGAAGTCCCTTAGCGTGCATACCAACAGGAATACCTCTACCATTATCCTCTACAGTACAGCTTCCATCCTTTTCAAGTGTCACATAGATAGTGTCACACTCGCCTGCCAAATGCTCATCAACTGAGTTATCTACTATTTCATAAATTAAATGATTCAAGCCCTTTCTAGAGGTGGAACCAATGTACATTCCAGGTCTTTTTCTAACAGCCTCAAGCCCCTCTAAAACAGATATACTGCTTTCATCATAGGTAACCTTTTTTGCCATAAAACTTCTCACTTTCAAATAATATGTATAAAGCGCACTAAAGGCGTCTGACAAAAGCCAGGCGCCAAAGTATCATTCTAATGCTTTCCTGTGGAACCAAATCCGCCCTCTCCACGGGCTGTATCTGAAAGTTCAGATACCTCAGAAAACTCTACTGAAAGAAATGGTACTACTACAAGCTGAGCGATTTTTTCAGCTGGTGTAACAACTCTTTCTACTTCACTGTCATTGTGAAGAGCCACCTTAACTTCTCCCCTATAATCTGAGTCAACTACTCCTACGCAGTTAGCAGGTCTAAGTCCCTCTTTTGCAGAAAGACCAGATCTAGCAAAAACTCCTCCAAAATATCCAACAGGAATCTCCATAGCAAGACCAGTTCCAATCATAAGTGTCTGGTGTGGTGCTATCTTAACCTCCTCTTTGATATCTGCAAACAAATCATATCCTGCAGCATACTCAGAGCCACGCTCTGGAAGCTTAGCAGAATCAGTAAGCTTAGTTATATTAATATTCATTAGTACAAAATCTCCCTTTTAATCTACATGCAAAACTATCTGATTAAGCTTTCTAGTCTGAGGTACATCAATAACCCGCTGATTGATACTGCCTCGCCATTTTGCCTGTAAATCTATCTTATCAATTTCAAATTCTCCGTCAACCAGAACATCCAAATATTCCATTATTTCAAGAGATTTAATTTCCTCGTAAGTGTAGCCCGTGTAGAGCCAGACGGTCTTGCCGGGAAATCTCTCCCTAATCTCCCGGGCAAGCTCCGTCACCTCACTACGATTTCCTGGAAACAATGGGTCACCTCCACTAAATGTAATTCCAGAAATATAATCTCTAGATAAAACTTCGAATAATTCATCCTTGGCAGCCTGATCAAATTTCAGGCCCCCATCAGGATCCCAAGTAATAGGATTCTGACATTCCTTACAATGATGGTCACATCCGGCCACCCATAACACAACGCGCAAGCCGTCGCCATTCAACATGTCATCTTTTGTTATATTATGGTAATTCATTACATACTCTTCCTATCTGCTATTTCAGCCATCTTTGCTTCATTAAGACGGGTATCTCCCTTTACACGAGAATATGAAAGATATCCATTCATTCTGTCAATCTTAGTAAGATTCTTGCTTCCGCATACTGGACAAACATCCATCTCAAGCTCCTCATGACCACAGTCATCGCAATATGAAAGTGATAAATTAACACCCTCATAGAATCCCTTAGCCATGGCACGACGAACAAGAGTCTTAACAGCGTCGCGATTGTAGTTAATTGGATATCTTACGTACTGAATCTTGCCTCCGTTAGACAATTCCCAGAATCTTCCCTCTAAGTCCTGCTTCTCAATAGGAGTAATATCCTCTGAAACATGGCAATGGAATGAATTTGAAACATAGTCCCTATCAGAAACATGCTCAATAATTCCGTATTTATTTCTAAACTGCTTAACCTGAAGACCGCACAAGTTCTCAGCTGGAGTACCGTAGATAGCGTAGAGATTGCCGTCTTCTTCCTTAAACTGGTTAACCTTTTCGTTGATGTGCTTTAATACTTCAATGGCGAAATCTCCATCCTCAACAAGTGACTTGCCATTGTAAAGCTCCTGAAGCTCATTGAAAGCTGTAATTCCAAATGAAGCTGTAGCAGCCTTTAAAAGTGGCTTAATCTTGTCATGGAATCCAAGATGTCCACCATAGAAACCACCCTCGCAATATGCCAGTGGATTAGTAGATGCACGCATCTCACCAAGATAAGCATATGTACGAATATGGAGCTTTCTAATCATCTCAAGATAATAATCTAGGACCTCATAGAAGTCTCTAGATTCCTGACGTGACTTAGCAAGAATCATTGGAAGATGAAGTGAAACAGCTCCGATATTGAAACGGCCAATAAATACTGGTTCGTCATTATCATCTGCTGGCTTCATGCCACCTCTTTCATACCATGGTGAAAGGAAGGCTCTACATCCCATTGGAGAAATAACCTTGCCATATTTTTTGTACATGCTGGCAATGTAGCCCTCGCCTGTAAGTGAAAGCCAATCAGGATACATGGTCTTACGAGAGCAGTCAATTCCCGCCTCGAAAACATCCTCAAGCTCTTTGCCAGGTCCATGAAGATTCTCATCATACAAGAAGACAATCTTAGGGAAAAGAACTGGCTTTTTAAATCCTGGCTTACCCTGTCCGATTGAACGAACCTTAAGGCATGCCTTAGAAGCCATCTTAGCAAATACAGATGTACCAAGACCAATAGTAACAGTGATAAATGGATAGTCACCACGGCTAGATGCAACTGTGTTGAACTTGTACTCCCATCCCTGGAAGCCCTGCTCCATCTCACGCTCTACCTCGCTCATAGAAACCTCGTGGGCCTTATCCTTATCAATGCCTAAATCCAAATACTTAGCCAAGTACTTATCATAAGACTTCTGAGCATACTTCTCTAAAATCTGGTCTGCCTGAGGAATAGTAAATCCACCATACTGCTGACTAGCTGCAGAAAGAACAATATCTCCAATAACGTCAAAGGCTACATCAAGGCTCTTAGGCTCATTGTAGAAAATATTGCCCATCTCAAATCCACCCTCAAGTACGGACTTAACATCGAAAAGGCAGCAGTTCATGGTATCACGTCTAGCATTCATATCATGGATATAGATATAGCCATCTCTGATAGCCTGAACTTCTTCTGTAGTAAGGAAAAATTTCTTGTAAAGCTCTCTATTAAGTTCATTGAAAATCAGCGAACGCTTTGTAGATACAAGCGCTGAATCGGTATTAGAATTTTCCTTATCACCGATGTACATGATGTTCTGAGACTTCTTATAAACATCATCCAACATCTGGACGAAATCCTGCTTATAGTTGCGATAATCTCTGTAACTTTTCGCCACCATAGGGTTAACACGTTCCAAAGCACCCTCAACAATATTGTGCATCTGTGCAATCTCAATCTTCTCAAGGCCAAGCTCCTCCACTCTTTCCTCAACAAATTGACAAATGAAACGCTCCTGCTCAGGAGTAAATTTAACTAGCACACGTGTAGCCGACTTTCCTACAGCTTCAACGACTTTTTGAACATCAAACCGCTCTAAAGCCCCATCCTTTTTTACTACATACCTTTCCATTTACAGACCTCCGAAATTTATTGAAAATATAACATAATTTTTAAAAATTCAGTCAATATATAGAATTTAAAACAAAAAAACTACTAGATATTGTGTTGATAGATTTATACTACCACCACACTATCTAGTAGTCAATAGATTACAGCACCACTAAATGAAGTTTCACAAAAGATTCAAAAATATATTAATCAAAGTATGTTACATCTATACCAATCATTGTATCATCGTCGAAGAACATACAACTTGCGCTTGTATTATATTTAGAATTTATATCCATTTCACCATCGTCCATGATAAAGTCATCATCATCACTTGAATGGTTCTTGATCTTATCCTTAAAATCATCAGATAAGCCAACATTTGCATAGTATTCCTTTGAATCTATTATGCCTTTATCGTATAATTCCTCTACCATATCTGTTAAAAGCTCGATTTTGCTTTCTACTCTTTCGATATTCTCATCAACAGATAAATCCGGAAGGAAATAGCATGAATAGCTCACCATAGTAATTGTTCCATCTTTTTCAACCATTATAGTTAAAGACTCATCCTCAAGAATCTTCTCTGGCTTAAAGTAAATGAAATGACTATCCTCGAAACTGCCTGATGAACAAGTATAGCCTCTTTTCTCACCAATTTTAATCATGGCATCAATTCTAGCATCTACATCCTTTTTGTCGATTTTCTCATCTACTTTATCTTCTTTGTCTTCTTTGTCTTCCTTATCGTCTTTGTCTTCCTCATCTTCTTTTTCTAATTTTTCCTGTTTAGCAAGAATACCATCCACATTATTTGGACCATTATGAAGCCATTCAAATCCCATAACATTAAAATTGATAATCATAAATGCTGCTATAGGAAGGAATAAAATAAGCATACTAGGGAAAACAATTGGAAGCTTAATGTCATTTGCCTTAGCAAGTGAACGAATACTGTTGCCCTGATCCTCTAATGTATATGGATCATTAGATTTAAGATTCTCCCAGTCAGGTGAATTCTTTGACCCAAGGCAAACAATTAGTCCTACAATTGAAGAAATAGCAAAAATCGATGCAGCTACATAAAAACCATATCTTGATGCATCATACCCTTTATTAAACCATAAACACTGGATATCAAATGCCCCTGTGAGATTTACATAAACAAACAATGCCACTAGAAGTATAAGGTTAATAATAGAAAAAACCTTTGCCTTATGTGCCCTCTTTAAAATCTTTTCGTTGTTGTTCATAAATTTTCTAACCCTTTCTCGTTTATATGTATAAAGTATTTTTCATCAGCCAAGTAGTATATTACTACTTTTGCTCTAAAAATGCAACTACAAAAAAACTAGTCCAAAGGAAAATCCTAATGGACTAGTTTAATCAATACTTTAAATACCAAATAAAATTCAATTGACTATAGCGCAAATCTCTCTAATTATATTTAAAAGTAGCTAGTGTATCAGCATAGAATTCATCAAGCTCCTCTACACTCATCTCAGACACATTATCTGAATGGGTAGTAGACAGCTTTATGGTAATCACAGTTTCTTTAACATCAACACCATAGAATATATATATCATCTCTCTACCATCATCGGTTTTTTCAGACCACTGAGCCCTTCTTGCTGGATATGAACCAATTGTTGTATCGGTAAATTCCAAATCTTTTGGATTTATATCAGTATTATTCTCATAAACTGCCTTTTCAGGGTCCGAATAGGCAGAGGTACAAATAACCATAAAGGTACCTGAATAGAAATCTCCACTTTCCACTCTTCCAAACATATCACCTTCATCGTCAATTGAGGAAAGGGTAATCTTCCTTAAATCATAAGTAATTTCGTAGTCAAAATTACTCTTAAATGTGTACATTTCCTCTTCTTCTGATGTGGTTACACCTGCAATGGCAACAGGAGCCCTACCAAAATCCTGCCATTGTGTAATACCAAGATTATTTGATGTAACATATTCTTCAATAGACTCAATTCGAGCCTTATCAATTTCCTTGTCACTTAAAGCATTAATCTTGTCTAAAAGACCATCGATAGGACTAAACATATCCTGCATATCATAATAAGTCTGAGACAATTGACCATCTTTAACAGTGATGGAATCACCATCCTTACTTAAATGGAAAATACCAAAACCTCTGGCTCCTGCTCCTGTACATAAAGTAGTATTCCTGAGGGTATAAGAATCCACGTTGAAAGAACCATATACAACTATATCATCAGAATTATTCTCATCTGTTTGAACAATAATACTATAAGGAATAAGCACATCCGCATGGTCAAGTCCCACCTCATTGCCATAATAATCAATGAGATAATCACTGATTTCTGCTATATATTCCACGTCTCCAGAATATTTATACCCTGGCAATGGTAATGAAACATAAGCATTATCTGCATCTTCTGATTCCTCTGGCTGGTCTTCAACAACACTACCATTTACATCACCCTCTGGTGTATCTGTAACTGGTGCAGCAGATTCTTTAGCTCCACAAGCAACTACACATAAGGACATTACAAATACCATGAAGATGTATGCTATCTTTCTTATCATACTAAACCCTCCATTGACCAAATGGCCTATAAATACAAATTAATAATCAACTATCCCCACGATTAATCCTTCTCTTACTATGTGATATTGCATGCTCTGGACATACTAGTAGGCATAGATGACAACCTACACATTTACTTCCATCAAGGTGAGGTATTCTATCTTCAAAAGTGATAGCCTGATGCCCTCCATCATTACAAGATACAACGCACCTACCGCAATGAACACATTTATCAAGGGCGAATTTTGGAAGTAATACCGTATCTCTTTCGAGTACATCTGTGGTATCACTTACACTGTCAATTCCTGCCCCTATAATTTCCTTTACAGATTTTATTCCCATCTGAACCAAATAATAATTTAGTCCAGCTTTTAGCTCATCAATTATTCCATAGCCATATTGCATAACAGCAGTGGTTATCTGAATAGACCCAGCTCCTAATAACATAAACTCAAGAGCATCACGCCAAGTCTCAATTCCTCCCATTCCACTAATATGAAGCCCCTTAAGATTTTCATTTTTACCAAGCTCAGCCATAAATCTAAGGGCAATAGGCTTTACTGCGTTTCCACTATAACCACCAATAACGGATTTTCCCCTAACAGATGCATCCCCTGCAAAAGTATAAGGGTTAACACCAGTAATACTCTTTATTGTATTAATTGCTGCTATTCCATCTGCTCCACCCCTAACAGCAGCCTCTGCAGCAGGACTCATGGATGCTACATTTGGTGTAAGCTTTGCAAAAACAGGAATGGTGGTACTTCTTTTGGCAGCTCGAGTAAATCTCTCAACTAATTCTGGAACCTGACCAATGTCTGAACCCAGACCATCTTCTTGCATATTAGGACAAGAAAAATTAAGTTCTATTACGTCAGCACCATTTTCCTCACAAAGCTTTGCTAGAGATTCCCATTCTTCCTCGTTTTGTCCCATGATTGAAGCCAAAATAACCTTGTTAGGATAATTTTTCTTAAGCTTCCTAAATATCTCCATGTTTTCAGATACACTATGGTCCGACAATTGCTCAATATTTTTAAAGCCAATGATGCTACCATTATCGCCACTAATAGCAGAAAATCTAGGAGATGCTTCATGAATATCAAAGGAACAAATAGTTTTAAAACATGCACCAGCCCATCCTGCCTCAAAGGCTCTGGCGCACATGTCATATGTTGATGAAACAACAGATGAAGATAGTAAAAATGGATTCTCCAGTGGCACACCACATATATCACATTTAAGAGCAGACTCATTCTCAGGAATCTCAATTTCTGCAACAGGTCTTACTTCATCAGATAATCTTGTAATTATTTTTTTAATTTCTACATTTCGTTTACTTATACATGCTTTTTCGCAAGGTGCATCACAGTTAACACATGGGTTAATACTTGGAAGACTCATTGCTGCAATGTCCTGATTATCAAACCATAGGTTTTTTAGCATTTTTGCTGGATCGCCCTTTGGACAGGCTTCAGAACAAGGTGCATCCAAACATAATAGGCAAGAAATCATATCAGAACGACTAAGTACATTTTTGAAAATCATATAGGCCTCCTTCAGTCTTCAGCATATATAATAAATTCAAAGCCTAACATTGTAATATCATCGAATTGCTCTGCATCTCCTTGGAATGCAGTTACTTCATCTGCCAGCTTTGTAAGAGATTCTTCTATTGAGGAATCCTTATAGGAATTAAGACAATCAACAATTCTTTTTACTCCAAACTGTTCTAACTTTTTATTTACCGCTTCAGGAATTCCATCCGTATATACAAATATCCTATCGCCAGGTTCAAGTACAATCTCATATTCCCTGGCTTTTGTATTTGGCATAGCAGCTACCGCCAGTGAATGCTTATCTTTTATCACTTCATAACCACCGCCACGACGTTTAATAAGCGGGTATTCATGACCTGCATTAGCGCACTTCATTACACCAGTTTTCAAATCGATTATTCCAATCCAAACTGTCACAAACATTTCAGCGTCATTTCCCTCGCAGAGAGTGTTATTGGCTCTATAAATAATCTCTTCGATTGATGCCCCAGATTCAGCCAAGCTTCTAATTGCAGTTTTACTTCGCATCATAAATAATGCTGCAGGAATACCCTTTCCTGAAACATCTGCAATTACAAGGGCAAACTTATCTCTATCAACAAAGAAAAAGTCGTAAAAATCTCCGCCTACTTCCTTCGCTGTCTTCATATAGGCAAATAAATCAAATTTCTTCTCACCTGGGAAATTAAATACCTTTGGTAGGGCTGACTCCTGTATAGTCCGGGCTAAAATCAATTCTCTTTCTATTCGTTTTTCTGCCGCTGCTATGTAGCCCTTAAGTGTTAAAACAGTTTGATTTATATCATCCGATAGAGATGCAAATTCAGAGGAACTTCTAACAGTCACCACCTCATTTAAATCTCCATTTGTTATCTTGCTTAATGAAGTATTAATAAGCCTAATATTATTAACTACAATCTGATTAACAAGAAGAGCTATCAGTACATAAATAACAGTAAATAAAAGAATATCTGCAAATGCTATTTCGTAAGCTTCTGCATTTCTATGCCAATAGACCTCGTCCTTCTCCATAACAACTACAACATACTCACCTTCGTATATACCCCTTATATAAATCAGGCTATCTATTCCCCAGAATTTACCTGAATATATGCTGTCATTGTTGTCCTTATATTTTTCGAATTCATCTGTATTAACTATTTCACCAGTATGCTCGCCCTTAAGTACAGTACCATCGGCAGATACTACCTGATATTTCACGCTGCTATCATGGGAAATAACAAGTCTATGTTCCATATAAGAGGTTCTTATGGACTCTGCATTTGCTATTAAAGTGCTTTTTGCATCCTGATATGCAGCTTGGTTCTGGATTAAGAAAGAAAAGATAAAACTTCCAAGTATAACAATAGATGTAATTATAAAAAGCCAACGCTGGAATTTTTGCGAAACAGAAATAGACTCTTCCTCTTGCTTTTTAAATGGATTAATCCACTCTCCTGTAAATACCTGAAGCATTACTGAAATAAGTGCAAGACAAATACCCGTAAATACAATCATAGGAATAGCGCAGGTATCAACTACCATAAAAGCCATTCTCATGTCCTCTCGATGGGTTATGAAAACAACATACATATGGAAAACTTCCATGACAGAGCCCATAAAGTAGGCATAGAAAGGAGAAGGCTTTTTTCCTTTAAAGACAGCGCTGTTCATTCCCAATGCAACAAAACCAGCAAGACAGGTAGACACACTGCAGGCTATTCTAGTATAGGAACCTACTCCAAAGAATGTTCCTACGATGTATCGTTCTATACCACCAATAAGACCTGCAAGTACACCCGCGCCAGGAGAAAAGAATAAGCCAGCAGCAAGGGGACCAACATCTCTGATATTGATAACCATATGCTCATAAGATACGCCAAAATGAGTAGACAAAATAGAGCTTATTCCAAAAGCAATACCAACAATAAGCTTTCTTGTCTTATTTAACCCCTTAATCCTGGTCCAACGCCATAGAAGTGCCGTAAGAATTAGATAGAGTAAAGTTAGACCAGACATTTTCAATATCATTATAAACATATGCTCTACCTCATACGTTTATATTATCATTCTCTAATATTGAATTGTGTGAAAATTCCTTTAACAATCCATGTCACAAAAAAGGCAAGCCCAAAAAGGCTTACCTTAAATAACTACCATTCTAATTCATCAGTTTCGTCTTTTTTGGATCTAGTCATAAGCTCATAGACTGCATCCTTAACTGACATATTATCAAATAAAACTGCATTAACAACTTCAACAATTGGCATCTCTATATCATATTTCTTAGCTAACTTCATAGCTGCCTTAGCTGAGAATACACCCTCTACAACCATGGCAACCTTTTCCATTGCCTCGTCTTTTGTCATACCCTGACCTATATAAAAACCTGCCATTCTATTTCTAGAATGCATAGATGAACAGGTCACAATAAGATCACCTACACCAGTAAGACCAGAAAGTGTCTCTGCCTGACCACCCATTGCAACAGCAAGGGCTGATATTTCCTTGATACCACGAGTAATAAGGGCTGCCTTAGCATTGTCCCCAAATCCAAGTCCATCAGACATACCTGCAGCAAGTGCAATGACATTCTTAAGAGCTGCACCAACTTCAATTCCCTTAACATCTGGTGATGAATATACTCTAAAATATTTGTTCATGAAAAGATTCTGAACAAAGAGAGATGTCTGACGGTCAGTAGAACCTGCAACCACAAGAGTAGGCTTAAAGGTAACTACCTCCTCAGCGTGACTTGGTCCGGATAGTACGCATATACGCTTTTCGCTGCCAAGAACATCTTCTAAAATCTCAGTCTGAGTAAATAAAGTCTCTTCCTCTATACCCTTTGTAACAGTAATAAATATCTGATTGTCATTAACAAAAGGCTTAATTTTCTCTGCTGTCTCTCTAGTGGCCTTAGATGGAACTGCCATAAGAATAACATCTGCAGTCTTAGCAGCATCTTCGATGTCAGCAGTAAAACTCATTGAATCAGGAAGTCTGACTCCCTTAATTTTGTCACTGGTATGCGTGTCATTCATCTGGTCAACCTGAGATTGACGATGTGACCAAACCTTTACATCGTGACCATTTTTGTTAAGCATAACAGCAAGGGCAACGCCCCAGCTACCTGCTCCGATTACACTAATTCTAGCCATTAAATACCTCTAGTTTCTATGCTCTAGTTTCTGGATGGAATGAGAACTTATTCTCATTGCCTGAAAGTAAACGCTTAATATTAGCATGGTGAAGGGCAATTGAAAGTGCTGATACAAAACAGCAAATAACAAGTACCTCTGTAAGATCTCTGCCCTGGAATCTATCAGTAACAGACTTTACATCACAAAGAGCAAACACAATCATCTCAGCTGCAAATGAAAGAACACCAATAATTGAGCCAAGTGATACATATCTAGTAATTGCTACGATTCCAATAAAAATAACCGCTGGAATTGGAACACCAATTGGGAATAAAGCAATAATAAATCCAAGTGTAGATGCTACACCCTTACCGCCCTTAAAATGCATATAGCAAGGGAAATCATGGCCAAGTACTGTACCAAGTCCTGCATATACCATGTAAATATTAGTATCTTCAAAAAATCTATGGAATGTGAGCCATACAAAAACAACAGCAACAATACATTTTGTACAATCCCATAAAAGAGTAATAAGTCCAGCTGGAACACCTAAGTTTCTCATAGTGTTAGTAGAACCAACATTGCCGCTACCTACCTTTGTCAAGTCGATGTTCTTAGACTTGCCAATAAGATATCCCATAAGAATCATTCCAAAGCAATATCCAATGATAACCGCTACAATTCTTCCAATTATTTCCCCATTTGTCATTATTCGTTTTCCTTTCTCTCTCTAATTATAAATTTCAAAGATGTACCCTCAAATCCAAAGGCATCTCTAATTCGATTCTCAAGGTATCGCACATAAGAGAAATGCATTAAGTACTTCTCATTGACGAATATAACGAATGTAGGTGGCTTAACAGCAACCTGTGTTGTATAGAAAATCTTAAGTCTCTTACCCTTATCTGTAGGTGGCTGCTGAAGAGCAACTGCCTCCGTAACAATTTCATTAAGAACACCAGTAGCTATACGCATTGAGTTATTCTCAATAACTGCATCAATTGTCTCGTAGATTTTGCCAAGACGCTGTCCGCTCTTAACAGAGATAAAAAGAATTGATGCGTATGGCATGAATGAAAGAATCTGGCGAATCTTAGTCTCATGCTCTTTCATGGTCTTGTCATTCTTCTCGATGGCATCCCACTTATTTACACAAATAATTATACCCTTTCCACGCTCATGGGCAATACCGGCAATCTTAGCATCCTGCTCAGTAACACCCTCAGTGGCATCAATCATAATGATAACTACATCTGCCTTCTCAACTGATGCAACAGCTCTAACAATAGAGTATCTTTCAAGGTCCTCTTTAATCTTGCTCTTGCGTCTAAGACCTGCAGTATCAATGAAGATATAATCCTTGTGATTGTAGCGAACTCTAGTATCTACAGCATCTCTTGTAGTACCGGCGATATCTGATACAATAACTCGCTCCTCGCCACAAAGCTTATTAATAAGTGATGACTTTCCTACATTAGGCTTACCGATAACGGCAATTCTAGGAGTATCATCCTCTTCTTCATTTTCAGATGGCTCAGGGAAATACTCAACCACCTTATCAAGCATATCACCAAATCCAAGACGGCTTGATGCAGATACTGGAATTGGATCACCAATACCAAGATTATAGAACTCGTACACATCAGCCATATCACGCTCGAAGCTATCTACCTTATTAACTACTAAGATAACTGGCTTGTGGCTGCGGCGAAGCATATCTGCTACCTTGGAATCGCTATCCTGAAGTCCCTGCTTAACATCAACAAGGAAAATAATTACATCAGCTGTATCTATAGCAATCTGAGCCTGCTCTCTCATCTGTGACAAAATAATATCCTTTGAGTCTGGCTCAATACCACCGGTATCAATCATAGTAAAATCATAATTAAGCCAACTAACGTCAGCATAGATTCTATCTCTAGTAACACCTGGTGTATCTTTAACTATAGAAATACGCTCTCCTGCAAGAGCATTAAAAAGCGTAGATTTTCCAACATTTGGGCGGCCAACAATAGCCACTACTGGTCTTGCCATAATTTGTCTCTCCTATATATTTTCTAATCATTGTGAACGTAAGATATTGTCATTATCTTCCGATTATTGCATAAACTAAATCGCGCCCGTCTGATTGTACAATACGAGCCTTCACTTGTAAAGCTGACTCAAGCTCTGAAAGAGTGATATCATCAAGGAAAACTTCCTCCTGAGCTCTAAGCATTGTACATGATAACAAAAGATTATCTCCCAAGTCTCTGTCCTTTAGCTGAGCTATTAAATCCTGGCCAGTTATAAGGCCAGAAACAGTGATTTCCTCACCGAAGAAATTATTAGTGATGCAGACGACATCAATTGTAACCTTGTTAAACTTCTCTGTAATCAAATCTGCAAGCTGCTTCATAAATGGTGCAGCAAGCTTTCCCGTTGCAATAGTCACATGGCGCTTTTTCATAAATATAGGCTTTTTAATATCTTCTAAAGCATCAAGCACCTCTTCCTTTAAAAGCCTAAGCATTCCCACTCCATTTTCCAGCTGAATAAATCCATCGTATCTATCAGCCTCAGGAAGTGGCCGTCCTGCTAAAATATACCATTCATCTGAAGCCTGAACGAAATGATTGCCTACCTTCTCCATGGCAACATTCTGCCAATACTCTATCTGATCAATGACTTTACCAGCCTCCTCAGCAGTATATGTTCGAAGAGGGAAAAGTCCTTCTCTGTATTTAGTAACACCAACAGGAACCACTGACATTGAGCCCATAACAGGCGCAAACTGAAGCAAATCTGAAATGGTCCTATCAAGCTCTGGGCCATCATTGAGTCCTGGACAGGAAACAACCTGAGCATTCATAGGAATCTCAGCATGATAAAGCTTCTCTATCTTTTCAAGAATATCTCCTGCAAATCTATTGTGCAAAAGCTTCACTCTAAGCTCAGGGTTAGTGGCATGAACAGAAATATTAATAGGTCCAAGCTTATAAGCTATGATTCTATCCAAATCAGCCATCTTCATGTTGGTTAAGGTAACATAGTTACCCTGCAAGAATGATAGACGTGTATCGTCGTCCTTGAAATAAAGTGTCTCTCTCATTCCTGGTGGCATTTGATCTATAAAGCAAAATGCACATCTATTGGAGCATGATTTGTAATCATCCATAAGACCATTACAAAAGATAACTCCAAGGTCCTCACCATCCTCCTTAGGAACAAGAACAGATGATGTGGTTCCATCCTCGTGTAAGAGCTCAATTGTAATATTTGCATCATCAGAATAATAATGATAATCAAATATATCCACTAGCTCTACATTATTAATTTTAGTGATAATATCACCAGTCTTAAGTCCAGCCAAATCAGCTGGACTACCAGGCATTATCTCTTTAATTTTATGACTACTATTTAACATACCGGTATATACTCAAACGCATTTTTAAGGTGCGTCAAATGTCCTTCCTCAATTGCAACTACATCAAATCTAACAGGTGTATCGCCGCTAATCTTATGACTATACATATAAAAATCTGCAACTCTCGAAATCTTTTTCATCTTAGAGAAGGTAACAGCAGAAAGCGCTGAGCCCTTCACAGATGACTGGCGATACTTAACCTCCACAAAAACAAGATAGTCACCATCTTTTGCGATGATATCTACCTCTCCCATTTTACAATAAAAATTCATTTTGATGATACTAAGACCATGTTCTCTTAAATACTCTGCAGCAAGCTTTTCAAAAGCATTCCCTTGCCTTCTATAGTTCAATATCTACCTCTATCCTAACTTAGCTTTTATCTTTTCCATATCATTAACAAAGACTAAAATCTCGGCCACAACCTCGTAAAGCTCAGGAGGAATTGCATCTCCTATATCAAGCTTACTGAGGGTCTCAGCCAACTCATTGTCCTGATAAAAAGGAACGTCGGCCTTTTTAGCCTCTTCAATTATCTGTTCAGCAACATATCCTTTGCCGGAAGCAAGTATTTTAGGTGCTGCATCACCAGCTTCATAGGCAAGGGCTACTGCCGTCTTATTCTTATCAAATTCCTTTTTCTCAGCCATTATTATGCCCTCATGTCAAAGCTATATCTATGAACCAATCCCTCTGGCTTGTCCTCTGTAGAAACTGGAGGCGCTCCAAGAAAATCCTCTACAAATGAAGTCTTTGGCTCACCACAGGTCACTTCTGATTTAACGGAAAATCCCTTAGCCTCAAGCCTAGCTGTGAGAATATCCAAATTATCCTCTATAAGCTTCATAGACTCCTCGCTTGCCAAATTCCATTTGCAGCCTACGTTATTCTCTTTCAAACGAATAAACACATCAGTAGAGCCTAAGTGCTCCATATCAAAATGCAAAAAGGCAGTAATCTCTTCTCCAGCCTCATAACTGCTCCTCTTGTTCTGACGAACATAAAGCATACTATCAGTATTCTGATTGTACATCTTAAGTGGAATCTGAACAAAATTATACATTTCGTTAGCAGAATTCATAAAGTTAATATTCTGGCGTATTTCTGATGTTTGATTCTTAATTGTCTCAGCAGCCTTGCCAGAGAATGAAGCAATAAGTCTCTCAAGAGCCTCTGTCTGCTTTAAAACTCGCTCATATAGCTTTGAAATCTCACCTGGCTTTGTAATATCCTTTGGCTCCATAGCAAAGCTATTAGCAATAATATTTTTAAGGATTCCCTTATAAAGAGGCTCTCGTATTATATCATTTAAAGTCTCTTTTGAAATATCTGGATGATTATTAAAATAATCGGTAATCTCCTTAAAGACCTGATTTATATCTGCATCAGCTCTAAGTGTTCCATCTTCTCCAAAAATCTGCAAATTATCCTTTGGAAAATCAGGAAGTGAATTAAGCAACGTGTTAAATGATGAAATCTGCTTCTCGCCCGCAAAACTATTAAGCACCTGATTAGATGCCTCGTTTTCAGTAATAGTAGTCTGCTGGTTAATAGTTTCCCTAGATTCCTGAATAATCTCACTTTCAGGAACTGCGCCCTTAGCTAAGGCTGCCTGCTCAGAGTTAGCTTCTGGATTAACCAAATTAATTACTTCCCCTTGGGCGTTATTAATCACACCGTCCTTAGCCTCAGCTACAATTTGAGGACTAATCTCAGCATTCTGTGTCTGATTAGCATTTGCTGTATTGGAAGCAGTAGCATCTATAGAAGCATTTGCCTGCTGAATCTCACCCTGGACCTGAGTCTGATTAACTTGGGCCTCATCTGATGCAACCTCAGGGATAAATATCTCTCTAATTGAATTATTAATATTAATAATATCTGATGCTAACACTTCCTTTGATGTCATTAGCTCAGGAAGCATCTCAGAAATAGTATCAAAGTTATCAATAATTAATGCCTTGTCATTGGCATAGTTTTGAAACATGTTAACATTCTCAGGAGACATGTCCATGCCATATTTTGACATGGTAACAAGTGTCTGAGGGTCAACACCAGGATTATTAATCATGGCGCGATTCATCGCTGCAAGATTCTCCGGACTAATAGAAAGAGAATTTTGCATCATTGAATTTACCATATTAATTGTGCGCTCTGTAGCAGCGATATTGGCCATATCTAAAGCCTTGAGAAGTGTAGGATTAGCATCTAAAGAGCCAAGAGAAACAGGGCGAATTTGAATAAGATTACCATCATTACTCTTTACCTGGAAAAATACGGATTGGCCTTCCATAAGATTAACACCAGCATCTAATCTAGCTGTCATTGTCTGACCATTAGCAAGACCGATAGTTACCTTGCCATTGTCAATACTGTTGACAGAGCCCTCAAAAATCTCTCCTTCTTTGAGAGAATCCTGAGGAGTACCTGTCAGTGATTGACTCTGACTCATCTTGGTCAAATCCGCATTATTAACATAGTTTGAGTTGTATGGATTGAATCCAGTATTAATATTCATAACTCACCTATATATAGAACTAAACAAAATTTCCAATAAATGATTTCCTATGAATTGGACATGGACCGTATTTTTTGAGAGCCTCAATATGTTCAGATGAACCATATCCCTTATTGGATGCGAAATGATATTCTGGATAAATCTCGTCGTATTCAACCATCATTCTATCTCTGGTGACCTTAGCGATAATGCTTGCTGCACCAATTGAAATAGACTTGGCATCACCCTTAATAATAGCCACCTGAGGAATATCGATCTCAGGAATAGTAACAGCGTCATTAAGCATAAGCTGTGGCTGTACCTTGCTCTCCTTAATGGCCTGTCTCATAGCCTCATAAGTAGCCTGCAGTATATTAATCTCATCGATTCTCTTTTCAGAAACTACTCCAATGGAAACAGACACTGCCTTTTCCATTATCTCATCGTAAAGCTCCTCTCGCTTAGCAGCTGATAGCTTCTTGGAATCATTAATATATAAAATATCACAGTCCTTTGGGAGTACAACGCAGGCAGTAACAACAGGACCAGCCAGTGGACCTCTACCAACCTCATCAATACCACCAATATAATCGTACTTTTCCCAGTATTTCTTCTCAAATTCCTTGAGCTTTTCAATGCGCTCACGCTCCAAACGAAGCTTTTCCATCTTCTTTTGAGCCTGCCCAATTATCTTGGAAACACCAGGCCTGCCATCATTAATGTATTCTTCTATAAAATCTGGAAGAAAGTCTATGCTGGCATCTTTATATTCCTTTTGAATCTCTGAAATCTTTTTCTCGCTCATGTTATTCAATGTTGTCGACTAAGCCAAATGAATTGAATGGATATACTCTTAGCCATGCCTTTCCCACAATAATCTCCCTGTTAATAGGTCCAATCATTCGCGAATCTGTACTGTTGTTACGATTATCACCAAGTACAAAATACTCATCAGGTCCTAGAACCATCTCATTGCTAGCCATACCTGGATTAGCCATAACCTCAGTGCCGAAATTCTCCTCAAGAAGAATGTCATTGATATAAATATTGCCAGAACCGTCTATGCGAACAGTCTCACCTGGAAGACCTATAACTCGCTTAATGTAGAATGTATCCTCGTCCTCACCGCCAATACCTGACTCATCATGAGGGAAAATAATAACATCAAATCGATTAGGATCATGGAATCTATAGCTGATTTTATCAACTATGAGATTATCTCTATCCTGAAGAGTATCCTCCATTGAACGACCACTTACAACAGTTCTCTGACCTACAAACTGAGTAATCAGAAAAACTACCAAGAAGCAAATTAATACATTTAAAATGACACTAATAACTTCCTTTATAATCGCCTTTTTTGTAAGAGGTTCTTCCTCTTCTGCCTTATCTTTTTTCTTTTTTGAATCCGATGCCTTTTTAGCAGGTGTCTTACTTTCTGTTTTGGAATCGAAATCAGAAAGGTCCTCTACATCTTTCATATTGGCTCTAGCCCTTTCGATGTCCTTTTTAATAAGTTGTTCTTCTTCGTTAAAGTCAATAACCTTCATTTTATGGCCTCTCTAGTGTAATATTTCCTAAACTACCACTTCTAAACTCGTCTATTAAAACTGCCGCTGCCTTGTCAAAATCAAGCTCTGAACCCTTCTTAACAAAATTTCTTTTGGCAGCAATCTCAGTAATAATCTCATGATTAACAGCTGACTCATCCACATCATATCTCTTGTTAAGAATACCAGGATAAGTCTCCTTTAAGAAATCAGCAAGCTCCAATGAAAGCTCTCTAGTCTCAATAATCGCGTCATTTATAGAGCCTATGAATGCAAGATGAAGTCCCACTGTATTATCCTCAAACTTAGGCCAAAGAATACCCGGTGTATCTAAAAGCTCAACTGACTTATTAAGCTTAATCCACTGCTTACCCTTTGTAACACCTGGCTTATTGCCAGTCTTAGCAACTGAACGGCCTGCAAAAGAATTGATAAATGTAGACTTACCTACATTAGGTATACCAACTACCATGGCTCTAACTGGACGGTTCTTGATGCCGCGCTTTCTATCTCTCTCAAATTTGGCTGCACACACCTCATCTAATGTGGCCTGTACTCCCTTCATATTCTTCCTGTCTCTAGAGTCAAGCTCCACTACATAAAAGCCCTGACCCTTAAAGTACTCAACCCATTTCTTATTAGCTTCCCTATCAGCTAAATCAGATTTGTTAAGTAATATAAGTCGAAGCTTACCAGATGCAAGCCCATTAATATCAGGATTGCGGCTAGATACTGGACATCTAGCATCTATTACTTCAATCACTAGGTCTATAAGCTTAATATCTTCCTGCATCTGACGCTTTGCCTTGGTCATATGCCCTGGATACCACTGAAATTCCATAATCACCTAAAATGGATATCTAATCCAAACCTTTCCTAAAATATCTTCTGAAGAAACAAATCCAATGCTCTCATAACGAGAATCCTCAGAAGAATTACGATTGTCTCCAAGTACAAAATACTGATCATCCCTAAGAGTAATAGGGGAAGCAGCAATACCTGGATTCTCTATTCTATCAACCTCTATAGGCTCCTTGTATAATTCATCATTAATATAGACACGACCCTTATTTATATAAATCGTATCCCCAGGAACTGCAATAACGCGCTTCACAGAATAGCTGGCATTAACATTAGCCTTTGGCTTGAACGCAATTACATCCCCAGACTTTGGAGTAGATAAATTGTAAGCAATAGTATTTACAAGTAATTTATCGGATGTATTATAGGTAGGCTCCATAGATGAGTTAGAACATTCCACCTGTTTGCCAAATGCCAAAACCACGCCATAAGCAAGTCCTATTACACAAGCAAGCTCCAATGCATAGATGAGAATATATCTCAATTTTTCGAAATTAATTTTCCTACGACGTCTGTTAAAATTCAGTCCATCTTTTCTTCTGAAAAATCTATTGAAGAATCTCTTAATTGATAAAAACATACAAAATTCCTTTATAATTTATAGTATAAATATACCGCACTTTGCATATAATTTCCATTAAAAATAAAAGAACAGCCACACAAGGTGACTGTTCTACTTATTTCGAGATTAGATTCTCTCCTTAACCTTTGCCTTCTTACCTGTAAGATCTCTGAGGTAGTAAAGCTTAGCTCTACGAACCTTACCCTTACGGATAACTTCGATCTTCTCAACGTTAGGGCTGTGAAGTGGCCAAGTCTTCTCTACGCCTACACCGTTAGATGACTTACGAACTGTGAATGTCTCACGGTTGCTTCCACCCTGTCTCTTAATAACTGTACCCTCGAATACCTGTGTACGAGTACGGTTACCCTCAACGATACGGCCATAAACCTTTACAGTGTCACCTACCTGAAACTCAGGTAACTCTGCCTTAAGCTCAGCAGCTTCAATGTTTCTAATAATCTCGTTTGCGTTCATTTTAAATCCTCCTAAACACTCGCGACGTTCTTGAAATACTTTATTGTAAATCAGCGGACCATCTCTTCTTTTAGCAACTATAGTATAATAACACGGTTAATCCTATTAATCAACCGAATTTTCCAAATATTTTTGATATAAATCAGGTCTTCTTTCTTTTGTTCGCTCAATAGACTGCTCCTTGCGCCAAGCATCTACCTTAGCATGGTCTCCAGAAAGCAAAATAGGTGGAACCCTTCTGTCATTCCAGATTTCTGGTCTAGAATACTGCGGATACTCAAGTAAATTGTTCTCTAAAGACTCATCCTCACCGGATTCTGAATTGGTAAGAACACCTGGAACCATTCTAGATATAGCATCTATCATAACCAGACTTGGAAGTTCACCACCAGTAAGAACATAATCACCTATAGAATAATATTCATCTACGATTTCCTCTAAAACACGCTCATCGATACCCTCATAGTGCCCGCATAAAAGACAAATATCCTCCTTAAGTGCCAGCTCCTTAGCATCAGACTGATTAAATAGCTTGCCCTGTGGAGTTAGATAAATACAGTGAACTTTATGTCCTGCCTTTTCACAAACGGCCTTGTATGCATCGTAAATAGGCTGTGCCTGCATTACCATACCAGCTCCACCACCATATGGATAATCGTCTACCTTTTTATGCTTATCAAGAGTGTAATCTCGGATATTAATTGCCTCAAAGGATATAGAACCAGCCTTTGAAGCACGGCCTAAAATGCTGGTATTTAGAGCATCTTCAATCATCTCAGGAAATAATGTTAAAATGTAATACTTCATATTAGTCCATCAATCCTTCCAATAAATGAATGTCCACTCTGCCGCCTTCTATATCAACATTTAAAATGCAATCCTTAATAGCTGGAACTAAAACAGTCTTTCCATTTTCAAGAGTGATTTCGTATACATCATTGGCACCAGTTTCCATAACATCAGAAATAGTACCGAACTTCTTATCAGAATCAGTGTCGACATATACCTCACAGCCAATCAAGTCAGCGATAAAGTATTCGTCGTCCTTAAGGGCTACTCTATTTTCCTTGGTGACATAGAGCCCCTGTCCCTTGTACTTTTCAATATCATTGATATTATCAATACCCTTGAATTTAAGAATAACAAGATTCTTCTGAGGACGAGCATTCTCTACCTCAAGGCTAATAAAGCCATCCTTGCCTCCATCTAAAAGCAAGTTCTTCATATTCTTAAAACGGGATATATCATCAGTAAGTGGGTATACTTTTACCTCGCCTCTAATTCCGTGTGTCTGTGTAATTGATCCTACTTGATATAAATCTTCCAAATTGTACTCCTATTAAGTAAAACGGGCCTGATAAAAATCAGGCCCAAATAACTAGTCAACGTCTACAATATCAACGATAACCTTCTTGTCAATCTTTGAGGCTGCAGCCTTTACTACAGCGCGGATAGCCTTGGCAATTCTGCCCTGCTTTCCAATAACCTTACCCATATCAGAAGGGGCAACGCGAAGCTCAACAACAATTGACTTAGCGTCTTCCTTTTCTGAAACTACAACCTCCTCAGGATTGTCTACAAGTGACTTAGCAATTACTTCAACTAATTCTTTCATCACTATTATCCTTTTCCTTTCGAGATGTTTACTGAACGCCTGCCTGCTTGAAAAGTCTAGCTACTGTCTCAGTTGGCTTTGCACCGTTAGCAATCCACTTCTTAGCTGCCTCTGCATCAACTGTAACCTCAGCTGGCTCCTGATTTGGATCGTATGTACCGATCTCGTCGATATTTCTACCATCACGTGGTGCTCTTGCATCTGCTACAACGATTCTGTAGATTGGTCTCTTCTTCTGACCCATTCTCTTTAATCTAATCTTTACTGCCATTTTTATTTCCTCCTAAAAACAATAAATATAAAATAAATGGTTATGGACTAAAATGGAAAACGCATTCCGCGTCGACCCTTGCCTATCATATTTGGCATTTGTTTCATCATCTTCTTTGATTGCTCAAATTGTTTAATGAAACGATTTACCTCTGCTATATCTAAACCAGCTCCAGCAGCAATTCTGTGCTTTCTGCTAGGATTTAGTAATTTTGGATTCTCACGCTCAGCAGGTGTCATTGAAAGAATGATTGCCTCTATATGAGCAAGCTTCTTATCATCCACTGCATTTTCAAGCTGTGCCATCTGTGATGAATTAATACCAGGCATCATACCAAGTATAGAGGTAAGACCTCCAAGCTTCTTCATCTGAGCCATAGATGTGAGATAATCATTGAAATCAAAGGAAGCCTTTTTAACCTTTTTAGAAAGGGCAAGTGCTGCATCCTTATCAATCTCTGCCTCTGCCTTCTCGATGAGTGAAAGTACATCACCCATTCCAAGGATACGGCTGGCCATACGGTCTGGATGGAACTGCTCTAAATCAGAAAGCTTCTCTCCCATACCAGCGTATAAAATAGGCTTACCAGTGACAGCCTTAATAGAAAGGGCTGCACCGCCTCGTGTATCACCATCGAGCTTAGTGATGATGACACCGTCAATGCCAATCTTCTCATCGAATGTCTGGGATACATTAACAGCATCCTGACCTGTCATGGCATCAACTACTAAAATTGTATTGAGAATACCGATATTGCTCTTGATTGACTCAAGCTCATTCATCATATCCTCATCTATATGAAGACGGCCGGCGGTATCGAAGATAACCACATCAAATCCGTTCTTCTTAGCGTAATCCATTGCCTCTTTGGCAATCTTAAGTGGCTTTTCCTGTCCTAGTGAAAAGACCTCAACATCTTGCTTTTTACCATTGACCTGTAACTGCTCAATAGCGGCTGGTCTATAAATATCACAAGCTACAAGAAGTGGCTTCTTGCCTCGCTGCTTAACCTTGCCAGCAAGCTTAGCTGTGGTGGTAGTCTTACCAGCACCCTGGAGACCAACCATCATAATAGTAGTGATGGCGCCACCTGTACCATAAGTAATATCTGTAACCTCAGAGCCCATAAGATTAACAAGCTCTTCGTTAACTATCTTAATAACCATCTGGCCTGGATTAAGGCCATTCATCACATCGGAACCAATAGCTCGCTCTGTGACAGTATTTGTAAATTGCTTTACAACTTTAAAATTAACGTCCGCCTCAAGAAGGGCCATCTTAACTTCTTTTAATGCTGCCTTAACATCAGCCTCGCTAAGTCTACCCTTGCTTCTAAGATTCTTAAAAACCCCTTGAAGCTTTTCTGAAAGTGAATCAAAAGCCATATATTATAATTCCTCTAAAATCAAACTAGAAAGTCGGGAAATCTCTGCTAAAGTATCTGCATCGGCATCCCCTTTAGTCAATTCATTAATAGAAATGACGTCTGTTCTAATATTCATAAACTTTTCAACTAGGTGAAGCTTCGCTTCGTATTCTTCTAACTGATGGTCCACACGCTTAAGTAAGTCATGAACACCCTGTCTAGAAATAGAAAGAGTATCAGCTATCTCTGATAAAGACAAATCATCTAAAACACTCATCTCATAAACACTACGCTGACGCTCCGTGAGAAGCTCGCCATAGAAATCATATAAAAATCCTGATTTAATCTTATCTTCCATGACTCTCCTTTATCACCGGAGAATAATATACTATATATAAAAAGGAGTGTCAAGTACTTTTACTTGACAGTAGAAAAAAAAAGAAAGATGGTCAAAAAAACCATCTTTCTCATATTATTTATAAAGATGTTCTAACGATTCTAGGCTTATATCCGCCCTCATCTAACGCATCAAGAATCTGCTGCTTGTGCTCTGGACCAAAGGCCTCAAGAGTAATACGAAGCTCAACAGCTGCTGAACGATTTGTAGTAACAAACTGGTTATGCTCAAGCTTAATAACATTACCCTGATTATCAGCTATTACCTGAGCAACCTTAGCAAGCATACCTGGCTTATCTGGAAGAAGGACAGAAACTGTAAAGATCCTATCTCTAAAAATAAGTCCCTGCTGAACAACTGATGACATTGTAATGACATCCATGTTACCACCAGAAAGAATAGATACAACTCTCTTATCCTTAAATCCAAGGTGATTAAGGGCTGCAACTGTAAGAAGTCCAGAATTCTCAACAATCATCTTGTGATTTTCAACCATATCAAGGAATGCAACAATAAGCTCATCATCATCTACAGTGATAATCTCATCAATATTCTCCTGAAGGTATGGGAATATTTTAGTACCTGGTGTCTTAACTGCAGTACCATCAGCAATAGTATTAACAGAAGGAAGAGTAGAAACCTCTCCTTTTGCAAATGATTCCTTAAGGGAAGCTGCACCACTAGGCTCAACACCGATAACCTTAATCTTAGGGTTAAGAAGCTTAGCAAGTGTAGAAACACCAGTAGCAAGTCCGCCGCCGCCAATTGGAACAAGAATATACTCAACAAGTGGAAGTTCCTTAAATACTTCCATTGCAATAGTACCCTGTCCTGTTGCAACAGCTAAATCATCGAATGGATGAATAAAAGTATAACCATGCTCATCGGCAAGCTTGTAAGCATACTCGCAAGCCTCGTCGTAAACATCTCCGTACAATACAACATCAGCGCCGTAGCTCTTAGTACGATTAACCTTAATCAAAGGTGTTGTTGTTGGCATAACGATTGTAGCCTTAACTCCGTACTTAGATGCTGCGTAAGCAACACCCTGAGCGTGATTACCAGCAGATGCTGTAATAAGTCCCTTACTTCTCTCCTCATCAGTAAGTGTGCTAATCTTGTAATAAGCACCTCTTAACTTGTAAGCTCCAGTAAGCTGCATATTCTCTGGCTTAAGATAAACCATATTGCCGCTTTTCTCGCTGAAGTAATCGCTGTAAACAAGCTTTGTCTCATGTGTGACCTCAGTAACAATCTTTGAGGCTTCTTCAAATTTGTCCAATGTAAGCATGATTTCTTCTCCCTATTGCTATATATGATTACAAGTGTCTATTCTGAGTAAAACAATGCGTTGACGAATTCCTCTGGATTAAACTTCTCCAAATCATCAATTGTTTCACCGACACCAATATATTTTACTGGCAATTTTAACTCAGATTGTATTGCAATTGCAATACCTCCTTTGGCTGTTCCGTCAAGTTTTGTGAGTACAATGCCAGAAATATCTGTAACCTCAGAAAATTCTTTAGCTTGAACAAGGGCATTTTGACCTGTAGTACCATCAAGTACAATGAGAGTCTCTCTATATGCCTCTGGAAATTCCTTTGAAATAGTACTGTTAATCTTAGAAAGTTCGTTCATAAGATTCTTTTTGTTGTGAAGACGTCCAGCTGTATCAACAAGAAGAACATCTACTCCTCTAGCCTTAGCCGCATGGACAGCATCAAACACAACTGCAGCTGGATCAGACCCCTCAGGCCCGCCTACAAAATCAACACCTGCCCTGTTAGCCCATTCCTTAAGCTGATCAGAAGCAGCTGCTCTAAAGGTATCAGCTCCTGCAACCATAACCTTTTTACCGGCAGCAGTAAGCTTACCTGCTAGCTTTCCAATAGTTGTAGTCTTACCTACACCATTGACACCAATAACAAGTACTACGCTTGTCTTATTCTCAAAATCATAGGATGTAGCATCAAGAGCCATCTGCTGTTTGATTTCATTAATAAGGAACTCCTTACACTCTGTAGGCTCCTTGATATGTTCCTTTTTAACTGCATCCTTAAGATCATCAATAATGGTCTCGGTGGTGCGAACGCCTATATCACCCATGATAAGGACTTCTTCAAGTTCCTCATAGAAGTCCTCATCAATATTTGTAAATCCATTAAATATATAATCCATGGATTTAATAAAATTGTCTCTTGTCTTAGTCAGGCCCTTAATAAGGCGCTGCCAAAATGGAATTTTCTCTGCCATAATCAATCTCTATTAGTCATCTAACTGTGCTTCAATAAGGTTAACTGATACAAGTGCAGATACACCCTTTTCCTGCATTGTAATACCGAAAAGTCTATCTGCTGCGTTCATAGTACCTCTACGGTGAGTGATAACAATGAACTGAGTGTTTTTTGTAAGCTTGTGCAAATAATTAGCAAAACGATCTACGTTAGCATCATCAAGAGCCGCCTCAATCTCGTCTAATAGACAGAATGGAGAAGGCTTAAGATTCTGGATTGCAAATAATAATGCAATAGCTGTAAGTGATTTCTCACCACCGGACATCTGCATCATATTGATAAGCTTCTTTCCTGGTGGCTGAGCATTAATAATGATACCTGTCTCAAGAAGGTCATCCTCATCAACAAGCTCAAGTGTACCATGACCACCTCCAAAGAGCTCCTTGAAGGAAGCATCAAACTGCTTCTTAATATCCTTGAATCCCTCGGCAAACTGCTTTCTCATTCCCTCATCAAGCTCATCAATAATACGAACGAGAGAAGCCTCTGCTTCTACCAAATCATCATGCTGCCCCTTAAGGAAGTTGTAACGCTCAGAAAGCTCCTTGAACTCCTCAATGGCATTGACATTAACATTGCCCATTGCACGGATAGCATTTTTGATTTTGTTAGCATCCTTTTTCATCTGATCTAAATCATTGTACTCAGGATCCTTAAGCTCTTCTGCAGAATGATATGTAAGCTCATACTCATTCCACATGTAATTATTCTGATAAGAAATAGCGTCATTGATTTTCTCTTTTTGAGAATCAAGACGGAATATTTCCTTGTCTAAGTCTGATATTCTATCGGAAATCTCCTGGCGCTGCTCGAAGAAATTCTTGTGAGAATTATTGAGTGCATCACGCTTTTCAATTGTCTCCTTAATCTCAGCTTCAAGCTGACCAAATGTCTCATCAGAAGCTGAAATAGTACTCTTAATTTCCTCGATACGAGCCTTCTTAGCCTCAGTCTCCTCTTTTGTAGAGCGAGCATTCTCTTTTAATGAAGCAATATCAGCATCAGCCTTTTCAATTTCTGAATTGATACGGTCAATATTCTGCTGAACAAAGTCTACCTTTTGTCTTGCATTAGCTTCTTCAATCTGAACCTCAGACATAGTTCTATTGACAGAAGTCTCCATATAGGTCTTCTCATCTACTTCATCAGAAAGTCGCTGAATCTCAGCCTTAAGTTCGGCTTCCTTATCATCGCTTTCCTTCTTTTCGAATTCGATTTCCTTTTTGCCAGATGCAATCTCTGTAAGCTGAGCTTCCAACTCCTCAGATTCCTTGGATAAGCCCTCATAAGCAGTAAGAGATTCTTTCTTCTGCTCATTAGCTCTATCGAGACCAAGCTTTGCTGTATTAAGAGCAATTGCTGCCTCATTTAACTTAGAAGTATTTTCTTCTCTGTCACTATCAAGAAGAGCTGCAGCAGCCTCTATATCATCAGCACGATTCTTAAGCTCATCCATATCCTTGGAAATAACATTGAGCTTCTCTTCTAATTCTTCAATCTCTCTGTTACGTCCAAGAAGATTAGACTTGTTCTTGAAGTGACCGCCGGCCATAGAACCACCTGGTGCAAGATACTCACCATCAAGTGTAACTATATGAATGCTGTAATTATTTTTCTTAGCAAGTGCAATGGCAGAATCAATATGATCTGTTACAACAACTCTACCAAGAAGGTATGCTATAACACCATCAAATTTGCTATCGCAATCTACAAGTTCAGAAGCAAGGCCTAAAACACCCTTTTCTTTAAGAACTTCTGTCTTCTTAAAATTACCTCTTCCATCTACAGAAGTAAGTGGAAGGAATGTGGCACGGCCGAGCTTATTCTCTTTTAAGTAATTGATAAGCTTTTTAGCACAAGCCTCATCTGCAGTAACGATATTTTGAATGTTACCACCTAAAGCTGTCTCGATAGCCATTTCGTATTTCTTCTCTACATGAATGAGATCAGAAACAACACCTTCGATACCATCGATAACACCCTTTTGTTCCATTACCTTACGAGTAGAATTACCATATCCCTCGTATCTCTCAGCAATATTTTTAACTGATTCAAGACGAGTCTGAACACGGGCAAATTCATCCTTTTTCGCCTGTAATTTCTCAGAAGTCTCTGCTGATTTTCTCTTCCACTCAGCTGCCTTCTCAGAAAATTCCTTATCCTTATCCTGAAGCTCTAATAAGAGAGTCTGTGCATTCTTGAAATCATCCTCAGCAAGGGCTACAGCCACATCTAAGTCCTCTTCACGAGTCTTACGCTCTAAAAGGCGCTGATTAAGCTTAGCCTTACGGATATTAGTCTGCTCAAGCATTGTCTCAAGACGCTGCTCCTTAGACTTGATGGAAGCTCTATTATTAAGAAGCTCCATAATAGCCTGGTTGTTCTGCTCGATTTTCTCATTGTTAGAAACAATAGCAGACTGGAGCTCGCTGTAATTGCCTTTAACAGAAGCAAGACGCTCTACAGCCTCCTCCAATGTCTTATCAAGGGAAGTCTTCTCATTGGCATATTCTGCAAGCTGGCTTTCCTTATCAGCCTTTTCAGCCTCGATTTCAGCCACACGGCTAGCTAAATTCTCATCTGTAACATTAGCTGAGCGAATTTGCTCCTCTAAAAGAAGAATCTCATTTTCAAGCTTGCCCTTGAGAAGTGTAGACTCTGACTGATTCTGCTTAAGATTCTCAATCTGGGTATCAAGCTCAGTAATCTGCTGCTCTAAAGAGTCGTACTTAACACGAATCTCTTCCTGAGCTGTCTTGCTAGATTCCATATTCTCTCTAGCAATGCTTGCATTTTTTTCAACCTCGTCTAAGTTAGCCTGTAATCTATCAACCTCGAGCATAAAAGAATTGACATCAATTCTCTTAAGCTCTTCCTTGTATTTTAAGTACTGCTTAGCATCTTCAGATTGCTTCTCAAGAGGTCCAATTCTGCGCTCCTGCTCTGATAAAATATCATTAACACGAACTAAATTTTCTCTCTCGGACTCCAACTTCTTAACAGATGCTGCTTTTCTCTTTTTAAACTTAACAATACCAACAGCCTCGTCAAAAAGCTCACGTCTATCCTCTGGCTTACCAGAAAGAATCTTCTCAATCTGACCCTGTCCGATAATAGAATAGCCTTCCTTACCTACACCGGTATCATAGAAAAGCTCAGAAACGTCCTTGAGACGACAAGGAGTGCCGTTAAGCAAGTACTCACTCTCGCCAGAACGATAAACTCGACGTGCTATTGTAACTTCCTCGAAATCAACAGGAAGCACATGATCGGAATTATCCATAGTAAGGGCAACATAGGCGTAGCTAAGTGGCTTTCTAGCCTCAGTACCAGCAAAAATAACATCCTGCATAGATGCACCACGAAGCTGCTTAGCCGACTGTTCACCTAAAACCCAGCGGACAGCATCAGCTACATTACTTTTTCCGGAACCATTAGGACCTACGATGCCTGTAATTCCATTATGAAATTCGAATTTCATCTTGTGTGCAAAAGATTTAAATCCGTATAATTCAATACTTTTAAGATACATTCAATTCTCCCTAATACTTATAATTAAATAATATTAATTGAATCTTCCTTATGAAGCATCATAAGTGATTCATAGGCTGCTTCCTGCTCTGCTGCCTTTTTGGTGCCACCTACACCAGTACCAAGAACGCGCTTACCAACCAAAGCCTGTACTTTAAATTCCTTAGCATGATCAGGACCCGATTCAGAAACAAGTCTATATGTAATAGGCTCTTTGTAGTTAGCTTGAATCACTTCCTGAAGTCTAGTCTTACTGTCGTGGAACAATTGCTTGTGTTCAATATCATTAAGAACAAAACGGTGAATATATTTAGAGGCTGGCTCCATACCGCCATCCAAGAAAATTGCACCAATTGTAGCCTCAAAGGCGTCTGAAAGAATAGACTTACGAGTCCTACCGCCAGTCATGTCCTCTCCCTTAGAAAGAAGGACATAATCCCCTAGATTAATCTCCTTACATATATAAGCAAGAGTAGGTTCGCAGACTATACTGGCTCTAAGTCTAGATAGCTTGCCTTCGTTAAGATCGGTGTAATTTAGATACAAAAACTCACTCGATACAATCTCGAGAACCGCATCTCCCAAAAACTCAAGTCTCTCATTATCAGAGAACTTTTTTAAATGATGCTCATTAGCATATGAGCTATGGGTAAGGGCCTGTCGTAATAAGCTTTCGTCTCTAAACTCATAGCCGATTATTTTTTGAAATTCTTTTAAATCCTTCAAAATAATATCTCCATTCAATTAGATAGGTGTTATATAAGAAAATATAAACATCCTAGAGTTTAAAGAAAGCATCCAGATAACTGGATACTCAAAAACACGCGCATTAACGATAAAATCGCCAATGCGCATTTATGAAATTCTTATTTCTCTGCAACTGTCTTCTTGATAAGCTCAACAGCATCACCTACTGTTGAAAGCTTCTCAGCAGCATCTGTATCAACTTCGATATTGAGCTTCTCCTCAACACCCATGATAATCTGGAATACATCAAGAGAATCAGCGCCAAGGTCATCTACAAATGTAGTACTTTCCTTGATTTCTGCAGTATCTACATTAAGAACCTCTGCAATAATCTCCTTTAATAACTCGAATTCCATTTCTAGTCCTCCTTCTTTTCTATAACAATATTTTCTTTGATATGATCATTAATCTTTTGCGCCTTAAAGGTCACACACTGGAATATTGTGTTTCTAACCTCTAAAGCCTTGGCACTACCATGAGTCTTAACAACAAGACCATTAAGACCAAGAAGTGGAGCTCCACCATACTGTGTAGCATCAAAAGCCTTAAGCTTATTCTTAAGTGAAGGAAGGGCAAGAGCTGCACCAATCTTAGATAAAAGATTAGATGTAAGTCCCTCCTTAAATACTGAAAGAAGTGTGCTAGCTACACCTTCGAAAGTTTTCAAAATAGCGTTACCAACAAAGCCATCGCAGACAACTACATCTACTGTACCTGCTGGAATCTCTCTAGCTTCAATTCCGCCAACGAAATTAATGCTATCGCACTCTTTTAATAGAGGCATAGTCTCCTTAACAAGAGCGTTACCCTTTTCTTCCTCTGCACCATTGTTAACAAGGGCTACCTTAGGATTCTTAATGCCAAGGGCCTTTTCCATATAAATGCTACCCATCTTAGCGAACTGTACTAAGTGGCTGCTTCGGCAATCTACATTAGAACCTGAATCTACAAGAAGTGTAACACCAGTCTTAGTAGGAATAAGTGCTCCAAATGGAGAACGTTCAATACCTCTAATACGGCCAACAATTCCAAGTCCACCTACAAGAAGAGCACCTGAATTGCCTGCAGAAACAAGGGCATCTACCTGGCCTTCCTTAACAAGATGAAGACCTACTACCATAGAAGAATCCTTTTTCTTTTTAATGGCCATAACTGGGTGTTCAGCAGTCTCAATAACTTCTGTAGCGTTCTTTATCTCAATCTGCTCTGCTGGATAAGAATAATTAGCAAGCTCTGCTTTGAGAACATCCTCTTTACCAACAAGAACAACCTTAACTTCTTTACTCTCATTGACGGCATCAACAGCACCCTGAATCATAGCTGAAGGTGCATTATCACCGCCCATTGCATCAAGTGCAACAACAGTCAAATCGCTCATACTATTATCCTTTCTAACATACTTATAAAAGTATACTTTATATAAAAGAATAATTCAATTCAAATAAAAACCTCTCGGCATAACCGAGAGGCTTTGAATTAATCTACTGCTACGATCTCTTTCTTGTTGTATGATCCGCAAGCTTTGCAAACTCTATGTGGTACCATAAGCTCACCGCACTTAGAACACTTAACAAGTGTTGGGTTGCTCATTTTCCAGTTTGCTCTTCTTTTATCTCTTCTTCCCTTAGAAGATTTGTTCTTTGGACAAATAGACATGCTATTTCACCTCCTTAAAGCTATTAAAGACATCTAAAAATTGTGCCATTCTAGGATCTAAAACTGTATCATCACACTGGCAAGGCTCTAAGTTACGATTCTTACCACAGACTGGGCAAATGCCCTTACAGTCATCCTGGCACAATATCTTTGCCGGGAAATTCACTAAGATCTCGTCTAATATGAGTTCATCTATATCAATCTCCTCACCATCAACAAATGAGTAAGGACCGATATCATCATCAGTAACTACCTGCCCCTCTGAAACTTCAACAGTCTCATCAGCCACAACAGGAATATCAAATGATACCTGGCTCAAGCATCTATCACAAGCACCTACTATAGTACACTTAGTACTAAAAGTGATATGAAGCTTACCTGTGCCAATCATAGATAGAACTACATCAAATGGCTCTACGTGACTGATAGAAAAATCACTGCCAAGATAAGAAAACTCATGTATGTCGCAAACTCCAGCAAATTTCTTATTTTGATCAGGTAATGAAGTAATATCCTTAATAGAAATCTTCATAAATATCTCCTATCCACACTTTGTCAATTATACATAGCTAAATAATGGTTGTCAAACACTTTCTGCATTTTTTAACACATTATTTAAAATTCATTTAACAATTATTTTGAAACGATAGCTGCTGTATCTCTAGCAATCATAACCTCTTCATTAGTAGGGATAACGAATACCTTAACCTTTGAAGAATCAGAAGAGATAAGCTTATCCTCTGAAGGGCCATCATTTCTAGAAGCATCAAGCTCAACACCCATAAATCCAAGGTGATCACAAACTGCCTGACGAAGGCCTGCATTGTTCTCTCCAAGACCTGCTGTGAAGCAAATCATATCTACACCATTCATAGCTGCAGCATAAGCACCAACATACTTAGCAATACGATATGCAATCATATCCATAGCAAGCTGTGCTCTCTTATTGCCCTCTGCAGAAGCTGCAAGAAGATCTCTGAAGTCTGAAGAAAGACCAGAAATACCAAGTGCACCAGACTCCTTGTTAAGAACATTCATAACACCTGCAAAATCAAGTCCCTCTTTCTTAGCCATATACTCTACTGCTGAAGGATCGATATCACCTGAACGTGTGCCCATTACAAGACCCTCAAGTGGAGAAAGACCCATTGAAGTATCTACTGACTTACCATTTAATACTGCACAGCAAGAAGCTCCGTTACCAATGTGGCATACAATAATCTTAGAGTTATTGATGTCTGCACCAGCGAACTCACATACTCTCTTTGATACGTAGCTGTGGCTAGTACCGTGGAAACCATAACGACGAACACCGTACTGCTCATAATACTTGTAAGGTACTGCATACATGTATGCTTCCTGAGGCATTGTCTGATGGAATGCTGTATCGAATACACCTACCTGTGGCTTACCTGGCATAAGCTCACGACACGCATTAATACCAATAATATTTGCTGGGTTGTGAAGTGGAGCAAGATCGTTGCACTCTTCTACAACCTTAATCATCTCATCTGTGATAAGAGCTGAAGCTGCGAACTTCTCACCGCCATGTACAACTCTATGACCTACAGCATCAATCTCGTCAAGTGATGCAATAGCGCCTGTATTTGCATTTGTAATAGCATCAATAACTGCTGCTACAGCCTCTTTGTGAGTAGGCATAGGAATGTCTGTGATCTCCTTATCAAGTCCAGCCTTCTGGTATACGATACGACCATCGATACCAATTCTCTCGCAAAGGCCTTTGCATAGTACCTGCTCGCTCTCTGAGTCAATTACCTGATACTTAAGAGATGAGCTACCACAGTTGATAACTAAAATCTTCATAATAATATATATTCCTTTCTTTCTTTAAAATACAAAAAAATACATTTAATATTATAGCACTAAAAAAATACATAACAATAGGATTTTATAGTATAATTCACCTATAAAAAGTATTTTCGGAGGAACAAAAATGGTAGTTGGAATCGTGGCAGAATACAATCCATTTCATAATGGTCACAAACTTCAAATCGAATACGCTAGATCTGTTTTAAAAGCCGACCAGATTATAGTTGCCATGTCAGGTTCCTTTACTCAAAGAGGCGAAATAGCCTGCTTCGACAAATACACCAGAGCCAAGGCTGCACTTTTATGTGGAGCTGATATTATTCTTGAAATCCCAACTATTTTCGCCACATCTTCTGCACGACAATTTGCTTCAGCAGGAGTACAGCTTCTTGCAAGTACCGGAATTGTGGATACGCTCCTATTTTCAGGTGAATGTGATAATGCTGATTTATTTATTAATGAAAGCAAAAAGCTTCTTGATTTAGAACAGTCCGGAGAATTCAATAATGAAGTCAATAGCTTATTATCTCAGGGCATAAGCTATGCCACTGCAAGAGCAAAGGCCTTAAAGACCTTTTTAGCCGAGGAATTAATATCCTCACCTAATAATATTTTAGGTCTTGAATACTGCAGATATATAAGAGAGCACAATCTGCCTATGAATATTGCAGTAATGAAAAGACAAGGGAACAAATACGAAGACTTAAGCCTTTCTGGCGATTTAAGCTCAGCCAGTTCTATACGCCAGCACTTTAAGCTTCACCACGAATTCGAAGCTATTCCAACAGAAATAAAAGAGCTCTATAAAAACAGCACTTTTATCTTTTCAGAGGACATATCTGAAATTTTACATTATAAACTTATTACAACTGACTCTTTTGATGAATACTTGGATTGCAATAGCGACCTGTCAGATAGAATCAAGAACAAACTTAAGGATTATACCGATTTCACATCCTTTTGTCAGTTACTTAAAAGCAAGAATATGGAGTATTCTCGCATAAGCCGAGCACTTTGCCACATACTCCTTGGAATTACTGATTCCGATTTTAAGGCTACCAAAGAAATTGGATATTGTACATATATAAGAATGCTTGGATTCAGCAAAAACGGAAGTGCAATCCTCTCAAATATAAAAGAAAAAGGAGCCGCCCCTCTTTTGACAGCTCCAGATAACTCTATAATCAATAAATATGATATTATTTCAAGCGATATTCTTAGGGCCATAGTGACCGCAAAAACCGGCACCTCTTATCCTAATGAATACTCAAGAAAATTTGAATTAGTAAATATATAATTAGATTTGACTCTCATCTTCTCCAAGGGAGAAGATGATTTCATCATAAGTCATCAACCATTTTTTTAACAAATCACGAGAATAACTTTTGCCAATTTCACCTAAGTTTATATCTTCGCCTCTTTCAGAATCAAGTTTATCTAACAAAATTTCCTTTGCTTTTTGAGTCACCTCCAATAAATTCACCTGCTTATCAGTAAACTCTGACAAACTTTCAATTTCAAAAGCCCCACTCAAAAATAATTCAGTGAATGTTTGATTTTGATTATATGACTGATACCATTTATCATTTTTTAAAGAATCCATATATGCATAATATGCAAAAAGTTCAAGAGGTGTAGCATTTTTTAAATCAATAGAATTTATATCTACAACATATCGTCCAGGAAGCTTTTTATCAGATAATGACGTTCCTATAGAAACATTCACAACAGGTTTTTCTTTTGTAGAATCACGATCAAATTCAACGACAAGTTCATATGAATCTTGTCCAAAGCGATAGCAGCAATCTGCCAATCTATAATTTCCATAAAAACCTGTACAACTCAAATCTGTAAAAACATCTTTAATGAAATAGCCATTGTCAGTTAAATTACCTTCAAAACCATCCTGATATATTCTCATCATGTTCTGTGCAACCTGAGCAATTTTTTGAACTGCATAATATAAGTGCATATCGCCCCTATTAGCGCAGCTAAGCCTTTCTTCGTCAAAATATTGAAAAAAATTACTATTTTCATTTTCCTCAAAAATATTATTATAACTATTCAAAAGACTTTCATCATAATCAAATGCACTAAAACTTGTTTTTGCAAACTTAGCCACTTTACAAAAATCAGAGAAGTTACAATTAGTTACATCTATTCCTTTAATATCAAAATACGATATTTTGTCTTGCGGAGCAAAAGAATCTTCTTCATTTGTCGATTTAGCATCATTAAAGACGGCATTATTATCTTTAACATCATAATTCAATCTACCACAACCTTCATTATTCGTTACCCACATGCTTGTTCTATTAAGATCAAACACTACTGACATAAAGCGCCTCCTCTCTTAAAGTTCATTACCAGGATACGGTTCCATCGAACATGTAAAAAATCCACTACAAACAGGAGCATAATATGCTATACCTGTATTCCCAACTGGCAACCTACCCTCCACTGTACAATTACCATATAGATTAGCACCACTTATTCCCATCAATCTACCATCCATATCCTTTGTAGTATATGGTATACGATTAATTCTAATAGTCATTTCCGTCAATTGAATATTGCCAATTTTAGGTGACAAAAACATAGATGCTGCCTTAGCTGATTTAGGAAATATAGCTGTAAAATCAGTCTCTCTAGTGCTAAATGTCTTATCTTGACTTATTTGAGAGCCCTGCATTTGAACACGATATTCAAATTTTTGATTATTCTTAAGACCAAAATAAAAATAGTAATTAGGTTCCGGCAAGTCACCTAAAGTATAAATCTTAATGTAATAAGTGCCTGTTTTACGAACATGAAAATCAAAATACTTTTCAGGACGTCCTTCAAATTTTAAATCATTATTAGAATCCCATAATATATTTTTTTCTTGATCAAATAACGCAATATTAATATTTTTATGACCTATATTCCTTAAATCAACAAATACAGTTTCACCTGATCTATAATCAGCTTTAAACCAATCTTCATCCTCGGAAGAATACAAGCCTCCCGTTCTCATTCCAAGAGAATACAATTGCCCCCTAGACCTTAAAACAGTACTCACTGGCTTTGTCCAAGAATAATTATAAGCGTTTTCAAATGTATCATTGTTCTCATAATCATCCTTGTAACTCGAAGTAGCTTGTAACTCTGCAGTACTAGAATATGCATTTATCTCATAATCTATTTCGTCAGAAATCAAATAATTCTGCATATTTAATTCTTCATTAGATTCAACGATAATGTTGTTAGATAAATCATTAGCACCTTGTTCATCCTCTACGAGATAATCATTTTCCAAAACATTTGTATCACACTCTGTGCCATTTACAGAATATTCTTCATTATAACCTTCTTCCACCTCCTCTTGTTGAACATAATCAACTTCTTCAGCTTTTGTCTGCAGAGTTAATAATCCAAAAATACATAAGCATACAAATATTCTTTTCATACATTATTTCCTTTTCTAGCTTTTTAAAATTTTGTCGTTTATATGATACTACGTGATTTATGTGGCGTAAATATATAATTAGGTTCTTTTTTATATTTTCTAAGAAAAACACCATGCACTTATAACAAAAAACCACCGGACTTGCCGGTGGTTTTGATTCAGTCAATAAATTACAAGGACTTAAATTTCTGGGTTGTGTCATTAAGCTGCTCTGTAACCTCTGTGTTTCTATCCATAGCATCAAAGATTTTCTTAATTCCTGTAACGATCTCAGTTGAGTTTTCTGCACTCATATTAATAGCAAGAGAACTCTCCTGAACAGAATTTGTGATAGTATCCACAGCTTCAACCATGGCCTGCATGATTTCATTAAGGCTATCTGCTTTTTCACTGAACTCTGTAAGCATTTCGTTCATTACATCAGCTGTCTTACCATACTTCTCGCCAGTGTCTACATATTCATTGTAGTCACCGATAACAGTTCCGTTGATGAAATCAAGAGCTTCTTGTGCATTCTTTGCAAGATTGTTAACTGCAGCAGTAACCTCGTTAGCAATATCCTGAATAGTTGCAGCTGTCTGTCTTGAGTTTGCTGCAAGAGAACTAATTTCATCTGCTACAACAGCAAATCCCTTTCCTGCTTCACCTGCACGGGCAGCCTCGATTGAAGCATTAAGAGCAAGAAGATTTGTCTGGCTTGCAATGTCAAGAATATCATCAGTAAGGTCTGTAATCTGACTAACCTTTTCAGATTCCTTAACAGACTTGGTAAGTGTCTCAGAAAGAATGGCCACTCTGTCTCCAGCATCTGCCTTCTTAACATTAACTTTAACCTGAAGCTCATCTGCTTCCTGTTTAATTTCATTAGCAGTTTCTGTACCAACATTAGCCTGATCTGTAATTCTCTGTGCTGCCTGTTTTACATCATCAACTCGCTCGTTGATTGATTCAAGAATACCAACAACAGACTCCATATTAGCAGAAAGCTCTTCAAGTGCTGCTGATGAATTGGTTACATTATCATCTGCAATTCGAAGCTGAGAGCTAACCTGTTCTGAACTTTCTGAAAGTACAATGGTACCATCCTTTACATCTTTCATGATGCCTTGTAGTGTGGCAATAAAAAGATTGATACCATTTTTAATATACATAAGTTCTGACTTTGTCTTAGTGTTGATTCTTGCTGTAAGATCGCCTTCACCCATTTCAATCTTTTTAATAATTCCATTAACCTCTTCACTGATAGATTTAATCTTCTTAACAACAGTGACATATGTAATAATAAAGTTCAAAACAATAAGAATAAGAACAATTGAAGTACCAATAACAGAAACTATAGTTCCACGAGAAAGCAAGTCATTCATCATCGTCTTGGTATTATTAGCATTTTCTTGAACAGCTGTATCAAGTACCTTTGTAGAATGAATTATTGCTACCTTTTGAATCTCTGCCTTATCAAACAAAATCTTATATGCATTAGTCTGATCGCCAGCATCGCATTTTGCTATAGAATTATCTATATACTCACATAGCTTTTTATATTGTTCTTCAATCTCAAGCATCTGATTTTTAGCAGCCTCATTATTATAGGAGCTAAAGTCATTATTCAAATCAGCAATATCCTGCTCAATTGCAGATTTTGCAACATCAAGCTGAGGAAGCAATGCCCCCTGTGTTTCAACAGAATTTGAAGCTACATAGCCAGTAACTTGATCGTAATATGACATAACGTCAGTCTTCAAATTTGCCTCATGAGATGTAAGCTCCATCATAGAATCAAACATCTCAATACTGCTGGTGGTAGATTTAGTCATAGCATTCATAATGAGGGCCATAACAATTAGGAAAGCAATTAACATTCCTAGATTGAGGGCTGAAATTTGAACTACGATTGAATTAATACCACTTACTTTTGTCTTGTTATTAGAATTATTAGCCATTTCATCTCCCCCTTTCTATTGTCTAGAATAGTAATCAGCTAGAACGCCATTTACTCTATTCATGAAGCCATCTGCATCAATTTGACCTGCTGCGTATTCGTAGAAGCAATAACAAAGTCCGTCGTCACTATTTCCACATCCTTCTGGTAATTGCATCCAATGCCAATTAGATGTTTTATCAGCAGCTATATAATCTGAAATAGTCTGGGCAAATGGATCTGCAGCTACATATTTACAATCTGTAAATGGACTTACAAATCCTGCATTTTCAACAAGCATTTGCTGGCCCTTATCCTCAGAGCACCACTGTAAAAATGCAAGGGCTTCTTCCACATTACCTTCCTTAGGAACTGCCCACCATTGAGGAGCCGATGTCATGATAGTGTCCATACCATCTTCAAATGCATAAGGAACCATACCAACTGCAAAACTTCCGGCGGCCTGATACTGAGATGAGAAATTACCAGTTAAGGATGCACCAATCCAAGACCCCTGTGTAATGAATGCGTACTTACCAGCTGCAAAATTTTCAACCTGTTGATCATAAGTTCCGTTAGTTACAAATTCTGGGTCAGAATATTGATTGAACATACCAATCATAGATGCAAAATCCATAAATCTAGCAGAATCAACTTTATTAGTCTCTGCCAGCCCATCAATATATGTTGTATCATCTCTACCTAATCCTGAATCTAAATAGGCACCAAAAATATGGTTTCCTGCAGACCATCCCAAATCCTTTGGTTCTGCATAGTAACCAACAACTGCCTTTAGACCAAGGGCATCTTTATTAGCATCTACTTTTTCAAATGCTGCTCTTAATGAATCAGGTCCTGTAATGGAAGCAGGATCTACTCCACATTTACTTAATATATCTGCATTATAGGCAAGGCCTATAGCTTCTGTTGTATAAGGGAAACCAATAGTGCCGTAATTTTCGTCAACATAAGCTGCACTGGTACGACCTGCCCAATCCTGATCACTCATATCAACTAGTAGGCCTTCCCAGTTTCCAAATCCAGAAGCCTCACAGGCTATAATATCTGGCATTTGATCAGAAAGATAATATCCTTTTATAGTAGCTGATGCGTCAACACCTGCCTGCACAGAAAGCACAGTAACCTGAACGCCTGTCTCAGCTGTATAGGCAGCAGCCAATTCTTCTATCTGACTATTTACCTCACTTTTTACATTAAACAATGTAATACTCTTTTCAGAATTGTCCTGAGCAGACTCATCTGTACTTTCCGACTTTTTGCATCCAGCAAAAAGCCCACATACTAAAATTAGAGAAAAAAATAGTACGTAAAATCTTTTCATGAATGTCCCCTCCAATCAAAAGGCATCTAAATCTGTTAAAAATAACACAGATTTAGATATAATTACCTAGTATTAGCTAGTATTAATTTTACAAGACACTGGCATTTTAGTTGTGAAGACATTCAAAGATATCTGTGAATAAATTGAGAAAATTATAAAACTGTGGTGAAAATCACATTTTATATCAAATAAAAAAGAACTCCACCAAGTAAGTGAAGTTCCTTTAAATCAATTTTAGTGATGGAATAATCTAAGGCCTGTGAAGCTCATAACCATTCCATATTTGTTACATGTCTCAATAACATTGTCATCTCTAACAGAACCACCTGGCTGAGCAACATACTGAACACCAGACTTGTGAGCACGCTCGATGTTATCACCAAATGGGAAGAATGCGTCAGAACCTACTGAAACACCTGTAAGCTTATCAAGCCATGCACGCTTCTCAGCTCTTGTGAACTCTGATGGACGAGTCTTAAATGTCTTAGCCCATACATCATCACCAATAACATCCTCAAACTCATCACCAATATAAAGATCGATAGCATTATCTCTATCAGCTCTCTTGATACCATCAACGAAGTCAAGTCCGAGAACCTTTGGAGACTGACGAAGCCACCAGTTATCAGCCTTCTGTCCAGCAAGACGTGTACAGTGAATTCTGGACTGCTGTCCAGCACCAATACCAATCGCCTGGCCATCCTTAACATAGCAAACTGAATTAGACTGAGTATACTTAAGAGTAATCATTGCAATTGCAAGATCAATCTTAGCCTGCTCTGTAAGATCCTTGTTATCAGTAACAATATTTGCAAAGAAATCATCATTGATAACAAGCTCATTTCTACCCTGCTCAAATGTGATACCAAATACTTCCTTTCTCTCAAGCTGCTTCGGAACATAATTTGGATCAATCTTGATAACAGCATAGTTGCCGTTCTTCTTAGCCTTTAAGATCTCAAGGGCCTCTGGCTCATATCCAGGAGCAATAACACCGTCAGATACCTCACGCTTAATAAGCTTAGCTGTAGCAACATCACATACATCTGAAAGTGAAATAAAATCGCCAAAAGAAGACATTCTATCAGCGCCTCTTGCTCTAGCATAAGCGTTAGCAAGTGGAGTAAACTCCATATCAAGGTCATCACACCAGTAAATCTTGCGCTCTACATCTGAAAGAGGAAGTCCCACAGCAGCGCCTGCTGGTGAAACATGCTTAAATGAAGTAGCAGCTGCAAGGCCTGTAGCCTTCTTAAGCTCTGATACAAGCTGCCAACCATTAAATGCATCTAAGAAATTGATGTAACCTGGCTTGCCAGAAAGCACCTCAATTGGAAGTTCGCCCTCTTCCATATAAATTCTAGAAGGCTTCTGATTTGGGTTACAACCATACTTTAACTCTAATTCTTTCATAATTCTCCAATCCAGCCAGTTACGCTCTCAATCCTATGATATTGCCTACAGTCACTACATGTTCCTTGCGGCAACACATAGAGATTGATAGCTACTGGCTTAATAAAAATATCTAACTCCAAATTTCCCAAAGAATAATAGACCAGTAGGGCTTACACCCCTACGGTAGTTGTTACTTATTCTTATTAATAATACGAGTCTCGTACTTGCCTGTAGCGATGTCGATGTATCTTACGAAAAGTGAAACTTTGTTATCCTCGTTAAGGTTTGTCCAGATCATATTTGTAAATTCATCGATGTCACCTGAAATCTCTACAGGTGTAGGCTCGCCTTCATAAGAAGGAAGTGGATTTCCATCATTCATATAAGTGTGAATAAAACGGCCTGAACCAGCCTTAGGGTTAGAATAATCAAAGGTGTATCTGTTACATGAATCAGCGTCACCCATGTTAGATTTAAGAATAGACATTAAATAAGAAAACTCACCGTTTTCAACGTGAAGAAGACCTGAAATACGAGGTGTATAATTAGGACCATCTGGCTCGAACTCGCGTCTGCGAAGTGTCTGCTCAAACGTCTCACCTGACTTCATATAATCATAAATAGTATCAGTCTGATCACCATTAGTAACAATTGTGTCATTACCAAGCACACGAACTGGTGCATAAATAATAAGACTAGGGTCGGTAAGCTTTGATGGGTCAAAGGCCTGTGTTCTAATACCCTCTCCATCCTCTACGAATACTCTGTTTCTAGAATTCTCAGAACGTCCCATAATAAAATAGGCAGCGACAGCCTTGGTTCCATCTGAAGATCTACCAATGACAATGCCTCTGCCCGGATAACTGGTTTCTGATAATTCTCTTGCTAAAGATTTTACTACCATGGGTTCCTCCTTAATTACATTTTCCGCACAAAATTATAACCGAACCCATAATAGAATGTCTACAGTAAATTTGTAGTTTAATTAACTAGTTAGTAAGAAATATCTCTAGGTTGTCTCATTAAATTTATTTATGATGTCGTCAGCTGATATAGCGTAAGACCCCTGATTAGTGTATGATTTCTTGCCTGTAATTGATGCCAAATCATTGCTGGCATATGAATTAGCCATTGAAGCCTTAGTAGCTACCTGGTAAGCGTAGCTTCCTGTTCCATTGAACAAGTCCTTAGCATAAGTCATATTAGCTTTATTTTTGAAGAAGTCCTCATCAATATTAAGATGATTTGTGCTATCAATAGAAATACCAACTTTGCCAAGAGTATTAACTGCCTTAGCACTGGTAGTAACCATAGATGCAAGCTGAGTCAACACACCTGTACCCTCAGCATTTTTACCTGTATCAACAAGGGAATTATACGCCTTAACATAATCATTAATAGCGTTATAAATCTTATCCTTGTCGTAATCAGATGTTACCTTGCCATTCTCGTCTGTAGTCTCTACCTTGTTCCAAATAGAATCCTTGCCCTTATTCAAAAGCTTATCTGTGGCCTTATTTAAAGCAGCAGATTCATTTCTAACCTGACCGAGATTACCAGTCTCTGCTTTTGATTTTTTAGAGCTATCACTCTTTAGATTGCCCTCTGAATCATATTTGGCATAGTAAGACTTAATCAACTTCCCGTAAGAACCTGACCTAAGCTGAGATAAGCTACTAATGGAACCTTCCAAACCACCAAAAATAGTGTTGGAACCAGAAGAACTTCCGCCAAATAAAGAATAGAATGAATTGTTGTTTGAATTAATATTTAGAGACATAAACATCACTCCTTTGACAATAAAACCTGAACATCCTTGTTCTAAATGTCTATTAACCCACTATTGTTATACTTGTAATTATAGTACACCAAATTTGTGTTGAAAGTGTTATGCTCAAATCAACATCTACAAGCGTACTGGTACATTATTCTCACGTAAATATGCCTTTAGATCATTAATCTCAAGCTCCTTATAGTGGAATAAAGAAGCAGCAAGTGCCGCCTCCGCCCCACCTACTGTAAGAGCCTCGAGGAAATGTTTCTTTTCTCCTGCGCCACCTGATGCAATAACAGGAATATTTACAGAAGAAGAAATTGCCTTTGTAAGTTCAAGGTCAAATCCAGCTTTTGTACCGTCCTGATCCATAGAAGTAAGAAGAATCTCTCCTGCTCCTAGCTTCTCACACTTGATAGCCCACTCAACTGCATCAATACCACAATCTAGACGACCACCGTGTTTGAAAATATTAAAACCACTTCCATCAGCACGCTTTTTTGCATCGATAGCAACAACTACGCACTGGCTACCAAACTTATCAGCAGCATCAGAAATAAGTCTTGGATTATCAATAGCAGCAGAGTTAACTGATATCTTGTCCGCTCCCTCTCTAAGTAAAGCCTTGAAATCATCAACTGTACGAATACCGCCGCCAACGGTAAATGGAATAAATACCTGCTCCGCAACGCGACGAACCATATCTACAACTGTATTTCTATGATCTGAGGATGCAGTAATATCAAGGAATACTACCTCATCAGCTCCAGCCTTATCATAAGCCGCAGCTATTTCAACAGGATCACCTGCATCTCTTAAATCAACAAAATTAACGCCCTTTACAACGCGTCCATCTTTAACATCCAAACATGGGATAATTCTTTTTGTAAACATATCAGCACCTCAACCTTTAAACATTAGCAAAATTCTTAAGTATCTGAAGTCCAACTGTCGAGGACTTTTCTGGATGGAACTGACATGCGAAAACATTGTCTTTTTCAACTGAAGCATGTATATGACAACCATATTCAGTTGTAGCCTTGACTATACTAGGGTCAGCTGCTTCCAAATAATATGAATGAACAAAATATACAAATGAGCCTTCATCAATGCCTTTAAAGAGACGGCCTTCATTTGGAAAATCCAGTGAATTCCATCCAATGTGAGGAACCTTGATTCCTTCTCCATCAGGAATTCTCTTAACAACGCCATCTAAGAGGTGAAGTCCCTCTACACCAGGGGACTCCTCTGATGAATCAAATAAAAGCTGAAGGCCAAGGCAAATACCTATAAATGGCTTGCCACTTTGAACAAAATCCTTGCTAGCCTTATCAAGCTCATATTTCTTTAAATGCCCCATAGCATCAGCAAAAGAGCCAACTCCTGGAAGTACCAGCCTGTCAGCTCTTTCAATTACACTAAAATCCCTGGTGAGAATAGTTTCCTCACCAAGGATTTTAAATGCTTTTTCTACACTTTTAATATTTCCTGCATCATAATCTAGTATTGCTATCATAAATCCGGTAACCCTAAGCCTCTCAGCACCTTTCTAAGTTCTATAGTATAGTAATGTCTGTTAGGCTGCTTATAGATCTCAAGGGCCTGTTCTGCAGTTAATCCAAAATTGTCCGAAAGCTCCTGGATAATCTTTTGGCCATAGGCTTCATACTGCTCTGAAATACCGTATTCTACGGCATTATCCTTGTACTTTTCATAACGACCAACGCCCTTAATCAGTGAATCCAATGCGTAATTGTACTGCTCGTACATAATAAATGTATCAAATTCATCCTGGCATTGCTGTAAATCCGCAAGGGTACGAGCCTGATTTCTCATAAGAAGAACTTCCTCGTCCTCCATTGGGAAACCATTAAGCTTTTCGTATGCTGAAATATAATTGCCAGCAGCAAAGTCATCTTTAGCCTCTGCCATGTGTCGCTTCAAGCCTGTAAAAGTCATTCCAACCATTACTACACTAATTATTGATATAGATAATACCAAAAATGTGGCAATAATGGAAATAGGAATTTTAGGAGAATTGTCTGGCTCCTTTGGCTTCTTCTCTTTTTTAGGCTTAGGTTCTTTCTTAGGCTTTTCTTTTTTATCGCCTTTTTCCTTGGCCTTTTCCTTTTTAGCTGCTTCCTTAGCCTTTTTCTTTTCTTCTTTTTCACGCTTCTTTTTTGCCTTTGGGTCTTCTCCAGCACCCTCAGGAATTATAGGATTACCATCTTCATCATAGGTAATCTCAACAGTTGATGAAGCTGCAGCAGCTTCCATCTCTGCAATTTCATCTTCATCTGGTGCTCCGAAAATAAGAAGTGCTAACTTTTGAAGGAATGGATTAGGCTTCTTCTCGCCCTTCTCACCTTTCTTCTTTTTCTCTTTTTTCTTCTTATCCTTTTTGCCCTTCTTGCCATCGTCAGAAGGCTCATCAGCAGATGCTTCTGCCGATTCATCAATCTCAGCTCCCTCAGCAGCTCCTTCTTCATCGCCGCTTAAAAGGGATTGAATATCAAGAAGATCCTCATCATCTCCATCTAAGAGATTCTCCAAATCCATATCATCTTCACCTGATAGATTAGGCTCCTCACCATCTCCGTAAAGAGCTTCATCTAAAGCATCCATTTCATCAGGTAAGAATTCCTTTAATGAATCATCAAGAGGTTCCTCCTCCACATCGGAAGTAACATCATCAAGTGAAAATCCAAAATCATCCTCATCAGAAGATTCTTCTGATTCTAACTCAAGGCCACCTAAATCAGGCTCCTCATCAGATGACTCCTCTGTTATAAACTCGGATAAATCAATCTCATCATCATCTGCTAATTTAATTGGCTCATCACCAGCTAAATCAACTCCATCTAAAGAGCTCTCTTCACCATCAGAATCCGAATCAGACGCTTTAGCCCCCTCAGATTTCTCAGAATCATCTGCATTCATGAGGGCTTCTAAATCGAAGCCTCCAATCATAGAATCGTCTTCTGAATCCTCAGCAACATTTTCTTCAGAAGAATCATTATTATCCTCGACTGGTATCTCTTCCTCTTCTACTGAAGACTCCTCATCAGCATCCATCTGCTTTTGTGCATCAGACACCACTGTTTTTATATTATCTAGAAGAGCACCTACAACATTTTCTGACTCTGGAACCTGTCCTGTCTCCTGGAAAATGCGCTCTTCCTCGTCAATTTCCTGCTCAAAATCACTGATAAATGAATCAGCATCATCCACAGCTAATTCTTCCTCAAATTGGCGCAAAAAATCCTCCTCAGACAATACTTTTCTGAGGTAAGGGTGGGAATTTCTAGGCTTCATATCCTCAAGCGCGCTAGCATCTATTCCCGTAGCAGTAAAGAAATCCTCATCTGGTGCAACAGCTTTACGACTTTCCAAAATCTTTTGGTTGGTACTTGTAACTCTCTCTTGCACCTCATCTGCATCAGTCTTTGCTTTATTTATTGAATTTAATAGTCCATCAAGGTAGTCTTCTGACTGAGACATACTAGATCCTCCCAAAATAAGGATTTTATTTATTTAAAATAAGGGGTATGCTTGGCATACCCCTGAGAAATTAAATTATTTACCCTTTCGAGCTTCCTCGTACTTAGCAACCAGCTCATCAACAACAGCAATCAATTTTCCAATTTCAGGTTTTGTAAGCTGTGCATCTGCACCAAGGCTTTCACCTTTTCTTCTAATCTCATCATTAATAAGAGATGAGAAAATGATAACTGGTATATTCTTTAATGTGTCATTTTCCTTTACAAGCTTGCAAAGTCTGTGACCGTCCATAAGGGGCATTTCAATATCTGTAATAATAAGGTGGACGTCATTAAGAACTGTTCCTCTCTTGTGGAACTCAACCAGCTTATCCCAACCCTCTTGACCGTTCATATTGACGATAAGATTTGTGTAACCTGCCTTCTTTAAGCACTCAACAATAAGTTTTGAAAGAAGTGGTGAATCCTCACAAAGTAAGATAGGTGATTTACTTCTATCACGAGTCTCATAATCATCCATCTCTGAAACCTTAAGACCCGTCTCAGGATTGATATCAGTAACAATCTTCTCGAAGTCAAGGATAACAACAAGTCTATCCTCAAGCTTAATTACACCTGTAGAAACTCCAGACTCATCTGAACTGATAGTTGCGTCTGGCTTAATAATGTCTTCCCATGATACACGATGAATTCCAAGAACCTCATCTACATGGAATGCAGTATTTAGACTGTTGAAGTTTGTAATGATGAATAATCCGTCATTAGGAGCTTCATCAGTAATATTTAAACATTTGCGAAGAGAAATAACAGAAATCATAATATCTCTAGGCATGAAGATTCCTTCAATACAAGGGTGCGCATTTGGTAATGGCGTAACCTGTTGATATAACAAAATCTCCCTGATCTTGGCAACGTTAATTCCATAGAAATTTTTGCCAACTTTGAACTCGAGAACCTCCAGCTCATTAGTGCCTGATTCCAATAAAATATTAGTATCCATGCAAATCTCCTCTCATTTATAAATCAAAAAGATTTATATTTTTGTCCCTCTTGTTGTGCCATCACTTGTAACATAAAGTTCCAGTGATGAAATATTCTCTACTGACGAATTGCTAAATGAGAACACCAAAATCAAATCTTTTGATGCTCCAGCCGCCAGAGAACCATCAAATCTAGCTAAATCATTAGATACTGGAGTAAATTGGGTGGAAACCTTCTCTCCTCCATTAATGGATAAACTATAATCTCTATCAGTATAATTTGAAAAATCAACAGCTGAATCAGTTGTATTCGTAGCTGTCACATATAAAATCACGTATTTCTTGCCGCTTACCTCAGTAAGCACAAAACTCTGTGATGGCTTAAATTCTGTAGCTACATCAAATGATGAGCATTCAAATGATACGCCCTCAATATCTACAGCATCTGTAAAAGATAAACCCGTATCAGTACCATCCTCCTCTGGAGTGGAAGCCTCAACACCCTCTGGGGATTCTATAGGCTCTCCAGTCTCTGGATCAATCTGTGGATTATCATCTACTACCTGTTCTTCTGAAGATTCTTCTTCAACAGTTGCCTCATATCCCTCATCAAGCTCGCCTACTTTAACTCTTGCATTGCAAATGCCAGTGGTCTGATTCTTGTTGAATTTCGAAACAGTTTTAGATGCATATAGGGTAATTATTGATTCCTCTTCTGCTGTCATTGTATAAAGAGGCTCACCGCAGCCTGTTGCTAAAAGAGAAATGCAACTTACACAAATCAAAAGCATACATCTTTTAATTTTCATGCCATACTCCCAATAATAAACTAATCATTAATGGTATGTTAGCATTAAAATGTGTATTGTTCAACATGAAAAATCAGAAAATTCTATGAATTTTTGGTGGTTTTTGTATCTTTTGCAAGTGATAATTCAAACCAAAATTCAACACCATTTTCAAGATTGTCCACGCCAAATTTTTCATGTAACAAATCCATTGTAGCTTTTACAACAGACAAACCTATACCACTGCCACCATATTCACGGCTTCTGGCCTTGTCGGCCTTATAAAACTTCTCCCAAATATGTTTTATATCTTTCTTAGAAATATTATTGCCTGAATTGAATACACTTATTCGAACTTTTCCTTTTTTCACAAATTCGTATTTAACATTTATAACATTCTCATTCAAAACATAGTGAATAGCATTGCTGATAAAGTTGGTAATAACCTGTTCTACAAGGAATTCATCAGCATGAACATAGCATTCCTCTTTATTAATAAATGAATAAGTAATGTTCTGGGCCTCGAAGTTAATCTTATTACTGTCGACAACACTATCAATCATCTCTGTAAGATTAAAGTCCACGTAGTCAATACTCATCTGACCAGCCTCAAGCTGATTTAGGATAAGCATTTCCCTAACAAGTCTGTTCATCTTATTTGCTTCGTCAATGATGATATCGAGATAAATCTGGCGGCTATTTTCATCCTCCATAATGCCTTCCTGCAAGCCTTCAGCATATCCCTGAATCAAGGCTATAGGAGTCTTCAGCTCGTGAGAAACATTAGAGACAAATTCCTTGCGCATATTTTCTGTCTCTTCTCTAATCTCCAAATCATGCTTTAAACTCTCATTGGCATCTCTAAGCTGCTCGATGGCGCGCTTAAGAGTCGTTGACATTTCATTTATATGTTCTCCCAAATCATCCAGCTCGTTGTAAACTCTCTGGGGATAATATCTAGCCTGAAAATCAAAATTCGAAATCCTCTTAGTAATATCAATAATGCCATAAAGAGGCTTTGAAAAATTCTTAATTACATAATGACTAATCAAAGTAGAAATACCAAGAGCAAGCACTACCATGAACAGGAAAAATCTATTGGTAATATGCAATGTACGAGATATTCCCGCATAAGAAGCGCGCATAAAAACAATATTTCCATCAGGAAGACATCCTCTAAAAATCAAATACTTATCAGCTGTCCCTGGAAATACACAAGTAAAAATCTGATATTCATCTGTAGTCTGAAGAATCTTGACAGAATCATCTTTTGAAAACATAGAAAAACTGAGTTGCTGGCTAAGCACCTCAGAATCAGAATTAGATTTTACTAGAGATTCACCGTCAGGTCCTAATATTATTACATAAACATAATATCTATCAAATAATGCAGTCAAAGGAATTTGATTATCCTCTTCGTAAAGATTCCCCTCCTCTTGCATTACCTTAAGCTCATTAAATAATGAGCGCATATCTTTCTTTTTTTGTCGCAAATAATAATCGCCTAAAAAGTAGGCTGTTAGCAAACTAATTAATACTAGTGTTCCTAGAAATATAGTTGCTATCAATCCTACAATTTGGCGATTAATTTTATTAGACCTTTGCATCGACTTCAAACTTATACCCCATGCCCCAAATAGTCTTAATATAATTACCTTTGTCGTCTAGTTTGCTGCGAAGCTTTTTAACATGTGTATCAATGGTTCTTGCATCTCCAAAGTAATCATAATCCCACACATGATTGAGGATTTTCTCTCTGGAGAGAGCAATACCTTCGTTGTTAATGAAGTAATAAAGTAGTTCGAACTCCTTAACTGATAATTCTACAGGAGCTCCGTCGTTTGTAGCTACATGTGCATCCACATCAAGCTGAATACCACCAGCCTCAACAACCTTCTTGCCAACAGACTCATCGGCGCTTCTTCTAAGCACAGCATTTACACGTGCCATAAGAATCTTTGGAGAAAATGGCTTGTTAATGTACTCGTCAGCACCAAGCTCGAATCCATTAAGAACATCATTTTCCTCGCCCTTAGCCGTGAGCATTAAGACAGGAATAGAAGAAGTCTCTCTGATTTCTTTAAGCACAGCAAAGCCGTCTACTTTCGGCATCATGACATCTAATATGATAAGTGAAATGTCACTATCCATGTAGAAGATATCAAGTGCTTGCTCTCCGTTTTCAGCCTCTACTACCTCGTAATCCTCTCTTACTAAATAATCCTTGATGAGCTTTCTCATTCGGCTCTCATCATCAGCCACAAGAATTTTGTTCTTCGACATAACACCAACCCCATCCTTGAATAATTATTTGTTTCTCTATTGAACTGAAGAGTTTTCTCTTTCTTCAAGAGCTTTTTCACGAGCCTTTAGCTCTGCTTCCTTCTCATCAAGCTCCTGTTTCCAAGTAGAATACTGATCAGTAATAGTCTCTTCGTAATTAAGTATCGTAGGACTGTTAATTGTACTGCTTACATAAAACATTCCAATGACACATAACAGAAGTGTAAGCGAAATAACTATAAGTACGCTATTAATGATTTTTAACTTTCTAATCTGCTTAAGCTCTGGGCTATTACCAGATTTAGAAGTCACCCTATTATTTTCTTTTTCAGAAGAATCATCACCCTGATTATCTGCTTCTTCTTTTAACTCTTGCTCCCCTATCGTATATACATCTTCAACCTCATCTTCAGCAAACAAGCCCGAGGCTATTAAATTCTGCCGAAGCTGAGATAAAAACCCCAATCCAATTTCAGTTGAAAACAAACGCTGATTAAGCAGCTTTTTATAAATCTGAAGAACTGTCTTCTCGTCAGCTTCTTTTATCTGACCAAGAATATACTCTACAGTCTTAAGCTCCTTAGCTGCCTTCCTAGCACTTTCTTCATCGTTAAAGATATATCCACCTATATTATATTTTGCCATATCTTCTACCTGAAAATGATTATATTAATATATTAGCAATTATAGACAAAAAAATCTATCAATATCTTTATTTTTTTGCATTTATTCTGAAAAGTCCGTAAATACAAATCAGAACACCTGCCAGTGAAATTGCTGTGCTGAACCATAATGAGAAGGTAACACCAAATGAGAACATAGCGCCTCCACCTACAAAACTTGCAAGTGCATTAGCAAGTGTCATTGCTACTACTAAGAAGGCCTGACCCTTAACTGAATCCTTTGCTGCCATAAACTCGTCTACAAAATGAACTGATGCAGGAATGAAAAGTGCAAAAGCAAGTGCCTGGAAAATCATACTAAAGTAAAGCATACCAACATTTGTAGCTATAGATGTAAATAACATCTTAATAAAGAAGAAAAATGCTGATACTCCAAATAAAAACTTTGTGCTAAATCTGTATTTTATCTTGTTGAAGAAAATCATAGCCGGAAGCTCAACTAATGCAGCAAGAGCTAAAATACCACCTGTATCAGCCTCATCTCCACCTACATGACTTGTAATCTGATAAATAAAATTGTTAATCAAAACATGGCCAAAGAAAAAGCATGTAACACCAATCATGATTACAAAGAAAGCTATGTTGTCAGTGATAAATTTCTTAACTGCTTTAACAGTAATTTCCTCTCCAGCCTGTCTTTTTTCAAATGGATCGTACTCTTTAGCAAATGACTTAGAAGACTTGTTAAGAGTATATCTCATCCAAATAAGCACAACCATAAAACAAACTGATGCAATAAAACCAATAATTGGAAGAGCTCTTTCTGATGTAGCCTTCATTAAATTACCTGCTACTAAACTAATAATGAAGAAAAAGAAAGAACCATTAGCTCTAGCCACTCCATAATTCATCTCAACTCCATGATCTTCTATGAAGAAATTAAGAGCATTTAAAAATGGCTGAACAAGCTGAGCAAACATAACACCAACAAAGAATGTAAGTCCTGTAGCTATGGTCTTTCCTGATGTAGTACAAGCAAGAAGCAAGTCAAGAGTTACTATAATACCAAGCACTGTCAGTACATCTACTACTGTATAGCGACTGGAATTATCAGTATTAATTGAAATAATTGGCTGTAAAAGTGCAGCCAAAGCAAAAGCGAGTGCAAAAAGTATTCCTATACCCGCAGTAGAATACCCTCTGTCCGAAAGATAAGCTGAGCCTAGGCTGATAGCACAGCATACAATCATCCAGTAAAATCCCTGTAATAGGAAATACTGAAAATTCAATCGGAAGTCATTTGATGTCTTAAATCTTTCTAGCATAATATTAAATCTCCTTTTAGTACATTATAGTAAATCCTTGCAAATATATCAAAAATTCACTATGTGTGGATAATGTGATAGAATGTAACAATCAACTTTTAGAAAGGAACAGAATATATTAGTTATGAAAAAAACAATCAAGACCGCATTAATTCTATTACTCTCTCTTATATTGATTGTATTAGGTTATCTTGCTTACTTATTAATTGCATATCACAGAATAGATGACAATCTAACTCTTGATATATCAAACAGCGGCAATCCGGCAGATACTATTAATGTCGGTGAAACCTATAGGATATCCTCAGCAAATGTAGGATTTGGTGCCTACTCTGATGACTTCTCATTTTTTATGGATGGAGGCACAGAGTCATGGGCATTTTCAAAAGATGCTGTAAATAACAATATCACAAATGAAGCACTCCTCTGTCAGTCATTGAATCCTGACTTTTATCTATTTCAAGAAGTGGATTTAGATGCTACTCGCTCATATCATGTGGATGAAGCAGCCCTTCTTACACAGGAAATATCAAAGGATAACGAGGATTTAAGCTGTACATTTGCTGTAAACTATGATAGTCCATTTTTAATGTATCCTGTAACTCAGCCTCACGGCAAATCAAAATCAGGACTTCTTACAGTAAGCAGTGTCACAATAAATGATTCACTGCGCCGCCAGCTTCCTATCGAAACTGGACTTACTAAATACCTAGATTTAGATAGATGCTACGTGAAAAACTATATAAACGTAGACAACGGCAAACAGCTTGTGTTATTCAATGTGCATCTTTCAGCATATACTACTAACCCAAGCACAGCCACCAATCAAATCAAAATGCTTACAGAAGATATGCAAGCGGAATATGATGCTGGCAACTATGTCATAGTAGGCGGCGACATGAACAAAGACCTATTAGGTGATTCCTCTGTATATTTTGGAGGTGATAAGGAAAGTCATCCATGGGCCAAAACATTCCCAACTGAGCTATTGCCTGAATCATTTGAAATAGTAGGTCCAGTAGATGAAGACAATCCAGCACCATCCTGCCGTAATGCTGATACACCATATAATGAAAATACATTTGTGCTTACTGTAGACGGATTTCTCATCTCATCAAATGTGGAACTTGTTGATGCAAATGTGTTAAATACAGAGTTTAAATACTCTGACCACAATCCTGTCTACATGGACTTCATTTTGAAATAATTAAGCGCGGCTAGCCTTTGGGCTAGTTCCGCATAGCTTATCAACAGATTTGATGATTTCCTGAATTTCAGGAAGATAGTGCTCATGCTCTGTCATGAGCCTATCGATTTCATCTCTTTCTTCCTGGACAATTCGTCTATGATCCTCGATTCTATCTCTGATTTTCTTGCGGCGCATAACAAGTCTGTGGCGACACTCTGACATATCCTGGCGGTCAATTAAAGCATTAACCTGATTGAGCCAGATTTTGTCATCTGCAAGACCAATCTCAGAAAGTATTCTCTCAAGCTTATCATTGTAAAACTCAAGATCATAATTATTCTGGATATACCTCTTTTGATCACGAATCTTGTCCTGATATTGTTCCCAAACATACTGTAGTTCAGCAGCTGATGAAACGTGATATTTGTCTTTTATGTATTCAATGCCATTAGTGACATTTACATACTTCATTCTCTCAACATTAAGCACACTAATTGCTTGATTGAGATGAACAATGGCTTCATGATTTCCCTTAACAATTGAATTCTGTCTAAGGAACACAATAAAACCGCTTGTAGCACATATAAATAAAACTATATAAACCCATATATAAATATCTGACTTAGTAGAATTCTGGGCTGCATTATACATAACATAAAGAAGCATCAAAAGAGCCATAAAGCTAACCATAATTATGGATGCCATTTTCTTAAAGAGCTTTTTCTGCTCTCTAAGTTCTTCTCTTTCTATCTCCCAACGGCTCTTCTCACCCTCCATATAGGAAAGGCTTCGCTTTATTTTAGCCTGATAAATCTCATTGTCTATATATCGATTAATAATCTCAGGCATGTCCTTTTCGTCGCTTGAAATTACCTGGAATTGCTCCTCGGTAATATTGCGCTCAATCCCCCTGCTATTAAGGAGACTCTCCTCAAGCTCGCAGATTTTAGAAGCAGTATTCCTAAGGACCTTTGCCTCTTCCTTCGGCATACTCTCAATAGCCTTAATATCATTAAGATACTGAGTAACAATTCTGTATTCCGTCTTTTGCTTCTCAAGCTCCTTGGTGGAAGCAATTATCTGCTCACAGGAATCCAAAATATAATGCTCAAGCTTCTTAGGATTCCAGGTATCAATACCCTCAATTTGAGAATACACCCTACTAAAAGCATCATCGATTTTGGCTGCCTTAAGTTCCTTTTTCTTTTTACGATTTGTAAATAAACCCATTTGAACTCTCCCGAATTATATTTTGCAAAGCTTAATATATTCCTTTTTCCAACTATTAATTATGTTAGTCATTACCTCCTTAGATGACTCACGATTAGAATCATCTGAAAGTAAATCATTAACAGCCCTGTCAAAATCTATTATCTTTTCGTTATTGGTAGCTCCTAAGATTATGTTGTTAACCTCATAAATATCATCATTAGGAACTTGATATTTCTTTACATACTCCTGAAAGCCCTCTTCATTGTGGGCACATTTATTAGCATATAAAAGACAGTATAAAGTCTGCTTTTTATGGTTGCGCTTATATCCCTCATCGAAGCACTTAATAGCCTCATCAAATAAAAACAGCTTGGCAAATGCACATCCTAAATTGTGATAAACATCTCCTTCTGTAACAGCAGACATCTGCTTAGTCAAATCATCAGCAAGGAGTGTCTCGTACTCATATACTGCATCTATAAGCTTGTCACCTGCCATAAGCCTATCGGCACGTAGCTTTCTACGCTCCGGCTCTGACTTATTCTCAAATGTGGAAATAATAGATAGGACATCCTTTATTTCCTTATTGGAAGAATAGCCATTGGCACTGAGAATATGTCCAACAAAAATATGTAAAGGCGCATTGCTTTGAACCAACCCAAGCAACTCCTTTGCAAGAGTCTGATTTTTAAGCTCTCTGCCAATCCAATTACAAAGCTCTGGGCTCATTAACTTAGAAGAAAGCAAATATACATTATTTAAAATGTAATAACTAAGCTCCTCCAGCGAGTATACATTCAAGGATGCTTCCTCAATGTAATAAGGTGAAGCCGCTATTGAGTTTTTGCAAATGATTAATGTACTCATAAAACACCCTACTTAATTGAAATAATATGCTCCCACTTTTTACCGGAAGCTGCTGATATCTCCCCAAATCCCAAATCCGTAATTGCGATAGAAACTGCCACGTCTGAAACAGGACTAGCCTCTATGCGAAGTCTTGTAGTTCTATTTTCTCTCTTAGGCATATCTGTAAGCTCAAGGACCTCTGTATGTGCCTCTCTAGACTCAGGTCTTTGAATGAAAAATTCTATTTCAGGTTCTCCGTCAAGAATAACCTCGCACTCTCCCTTAACATCGTACCAGCTCTGACCTGCATCGATAAGGGTAAAAAATTTCATTACATTATTATCTAGAATCTTGATTGAAAGATTCATCTTAAGATCATTGTCACCTATAAAAATAAATGGCCAATCTCTATTGCCTTCCTTAATGTAGCCTGCGTAGCATGCCCCCTTAGAATAGAGATTCTTGCCTAAAAATACCTTGCGACCCTTACATAATTTTGTAAGAGAAGCCTTCATCCAATCTCCATCGAAACCATCTCCAACAAGATAAACAGATGAGTATAGCTCATTGCCAATGGTATCTGTAACAATCTTCTCAAAAAGCTCGTCACGATTGTCTATGATATCTCCATGATTAGCCACATCCAGTGTAATGAGCTGCGGTCTAGTACTTTGATTTCTATTTAAAACACAAGAGATAACATTGGAACCGCTGTAATCAAAAAGTGCCACCTTATATAAGAATAATTCTGGCTTTTGTGAAAGGGCGTAATAATAGAAGCATTCATTTCTATCTATTAACATCAATTGCTTAGAAGTAAAGCCAAGCTTAGAAGCTACATAATTCATAAGCTCCATAACTTCAAGGCTAACCTGCTCCACACAAATTATTAGCTTTTCAATGCTATCCATGGCCGCCATAGGACCTGGTATAGAAAAAATCTTATTAAAGAATATTACAAGTAAATCCTGAGCTTCATAGGAGCCATCGTCAATGAAAACCATCTCTTTTTTAAGAGCAAGATTAAAAAGATCCTCAACTAAAACAGCCTCCTTAGTACGGCTGCGCTTAATAGCCTCATCACCAAAAAACCACTGGCTCATGCCAACTCTTTTAGCTACTGTAGTAGGGATAGAATATGATTCTTCTCCAAGTACAGTACTAACCGTAGAAGGCTCAGCCATGTCAGACTTATACAAGCTGACAACGGTTGATTTAGTGCTTATATCAATTCCTAAAAAAGCTCCCTCTGAACTCATAAAACTCCTTCACTCAATATTATAATATCGAGAAAATATTATTGGTAACTGTCTCAAGCCCCTGATACTTTTTCATTGAAGCAGCAAGTGCTTCCATCTCACCGTAAAGACTGTGGCGAGAAATATCATTCATAAGAGCATATCTGCCAGCTGTGTTATCAAGCTCATCGCTGGCAACAAATGTATCGCTCTTAAGTGGCTCTTCAGACTGTTCATCACAATAGATTTCGTATTTAAGCTCGTCTCCATAGAACAGAATAAACTGCTTAACATACAAGCCGTCATACATCTCTATCATATCCTCTTCCACTGCCTGTCCACCATTTATAGAATAAGCAATGGTAATAGATTGACGTGGGTCATTGTTAAATTCAATAAAGTGTTTGTCATAGAGATGGTATTTGATCTTAAGCTCCTGATTGCATCCTGCAAAGAAGCCAAAATACTGATTTCTAAGTATTGCATCAGCAAGTAAAATATCAAGCATCTCCATGTCATCCTTATCTAATTCCTTAGAGGTACACAGGTATTTTAAAAGGGCGATTCTCATACTTTCATTAACAGCAAGTCCCTTTTTATATCTATTGTAAATATAAGAGAAAATAATCTCTGGAATATCCTGACCATCTGAAAGATATGCATGAGCCTGATATGTAAGGAATGCCTCCACAATCATCTTGTTGTTCTTGCGAGCAGCATAGGCCTCAAAAATATCCATTATTCCATCTGGAAGGAAATCTCTATATAAAACCTGAGTTATGATTCTCTCAGCAAACTCTACAACATCCTCACCTTTTTCATAGGCATTATCAAAGACCTTCATCATGGTCTTAGTAGGACCTACATAAAAACGAATTAGGTAACGAATCATATCGCTATGATACAATCCCTCTTCTGTCAAATGAGCTACAAGACTAACTAAAAAGTCATCTAGCTTCTCTGGATTTTGATTGATCATAAACTGGCATAGCTTTTTCGCTGCCCCATTATCAAGAGAAGTTGCGTTAGTATTTTTAATCATATAGTAAGCTTCTTCGTATTTGCTCCTATAGATAAATACCTCAAGAACAGATGCTATGGTTGCTGCATCTAAAGACTTCAGGTCAGCCTCATTCATAAAATGCTTTTCGATGATAGCTTCTCTATCATTAAATCTGAGTATCTCAATAATCTTAGGATAAAGCTCTCTAAGGTAATCAGCAGAAAGCTGCTTAGAGTTAATGAGAAGCTCTGCCTCATCTGCATCCTGCTCAGATTTTTCATTAACCTCAGCCTTATTTTCAATATCCAAAATGGCATAAGGTAGATTGAGAGGTGTAAGGCTTCTAAGTGTACCCATATAAGCCTCTGGATGTATAACATCCTCTATCAAATATGCATCCTCATCCACAAATAAAAAGCCATTTTCATCTTCTAAGAAAATAACACCCTTTTTCCCGATATAAGGAAAATAAGCCTTATGATCGTAAATATTGGCTATGGTAGGTGCTCTAAATTCATCCTGATAAAGGAAGATTCTATTAACATCAGAGTTAATAACTGCAATCTTTTTCTTAAAAGAAAGCTCCGATACAAGACGAGCAATCTCAGAATCAAAGATTCCCATCTCCATAAGTCGCTGATAACATACAGCTAAATTATCATCCAATCGACCTATTTTTAACTGTTCAAGAGCAAAGGTCTCAATAGCAGACTCATACTGCTCGTAAGTCTCAGGATCCTCAGCCTTGTGCAAAATAATATTGGCATACAACAAAGCTTTCTTTTCTGGTGAAAGCTCGTTATTGTACTTGAAAAACATAGTAAGAAGCTTAGGAAGCTTATCAACTGAATAGTCAGGCAGGCTCTCCATATAAGCCTCAAAAAGCCCTGACACATGTAAATTAGAATCTATAGCAAGCTTAAACCACTTAAGAAATCTATCCTCTACATAATTAGCCTTAAGTAAGTATGTGACAATGCCAAGTAAAAGCTTTAAATCAGGATATACCTTATAGCATTCCTCTAAGATAGGAAGAACCATAGGGTTATAGGTGCGCTCTGTTTCAAGTACATGAACCATCTGGATTGCTATGTCATTATTAATAGCCTTTTTCTTGCGAGCCCAATTAAGAATCTTAACTGTAAGCTCATCAAAGCCAGAAATAAGATATGGGTCCTGTACAAATATATAGTAGGCCTCTATGTATAAAAGGGGCGAATCAAAGCCATCATTAATCCACTCACCTATATCACGAAGCTTGGCAGTTGGATTCTTAATATATTCCTTGCGAAGGAAAAGAAGGAACCAAAAAATTCTCACATCATCGTAATGCTCTCTAAAAATAGACTCAATAGTCTCAGTAAGTCTATCTACATAGCCTTCTTCTCGCTCGATAAGAGTGCAAATATAAAGCAAAAATGCCCAATCTCCACTGCCCTTATCCTCTATGGTGCGCTTCAGATCCTGAATAATCCAAAGAGCCTCCTGCTTTTGATTATTAGTCACATATAAAAGGGCCTTCATCAAAAGAATATAATTGTCATCTGCAAGGTCTGGAGCCAAAGAATCTATCATCTCAAGAGTCTTAGTGCACCACTGACCTGTAGTAATATTTCTAAGTCTGAAATCCTCATAAAGACGGCAAGCATTAAGCTTGATAAGATTAGTCTCATGGGTAACTGTATCAAGGACTGTGCCCTCCTTGTCCATAGTGGCAAGGATTGTAATCTCCTTGTGGATATTGCGGTAATCAAAAGAAATGCGAGCGTAGTTAAGACCAGCATGCATCTTTTCCTTGTGAACGTAGTAGTTCATGGTAAAAATGGAGCCAAGGAAAAAGTCAGATGTAATATGGCTCTTATCGATTGAGACAAAATCCGCATCACAAGACACAGCAATATCAATATAGCCCCAGGTAGATCTGGTGATTTCTATCTCACCCTTGATATTCTCATTAATCTCGTAGTACTTATCGCATCTTTCATCAAGGTCAAAAGTCATCTTCTCCTTAAGACCACATGAAACTAAAAACTCATCTACATTGATAGCTGAAATAGGCGCAGCCTTAAAGCCTCTGTATAGAAGGCGAGTACGCTTATCCATATCTAATATAAAATTGGCAAATCTATCTGAATAGAAAAGAGAAACTGCCTCTGTAAATCTATTTTGAGCAAAGTCTGCATACTCCTGAAGAGTACGAATCTCCCCATTAGAAGAAATGAGCGGTGGCTTAATGTAGCTAATCGTAAAAGGTATGTACTTCTCCACACCAACTGCTACAATTACAAAATCGCCGCTTAGCTCCTCCCCGACTTTAAAATTTAAATCATCAACTGAATAGTGTATTTTAACATTGACACTATCAAATAAAGGCTCCTGGATTTTGATATAAGGATTGGTGCAATAGATTACACCTCTGATTTTTACATCATTAAGACTCTTAAAAGAAATCTCCCCTGAAAAAGAATCATTAATAAAGCAAGTCTCTTGGATTTGCTCAATATCAAACTCAATATTTGGTTTTAAGTCGCCGAATTTATCCTCTGAAATTCGATAGATTCTTTTTCTCAAAACATTACCTCTTTCACATTAGTTTGCAAAAATAAGCCTTTGCACACTAATCCTAGCATATTCATAGTCAATTATAGCACAACATGTTGTGTTTTCAAACGTTATCCATAACAAACTTATGGATATTTAGTCAAGTCGGTGCTATTATGTAGGTGTTCTAAAAAATGTTGAATTTTCAAGGAGAAATTATGATAAAACACAAGGACCATTTTCACGGAAGCGACTTAGAAAAAATCGAGCAAATATATGGCATTAAAAAAGAGGATATCATCAGTTTTTCAGCCAATGTTAATCCTCTTGGTATCTCTCCTAAATTAAGAGATGGAATCGCTCAAAATATAGACTGTATTACAACATATCCTGATAGGGATTATGTGCAGCTAAGAAAGTGCATTGCAGAATATTGCGGCACAGAGACAGAGAATATCATAGTAGGAAATGGTTCCACAGAGCTTATCTCCCTTTTCATCCAAATTGAAAAGCCTAAAAAAGCACTTATCCTCGGTCCTACATACTCTGAATATGAAAGAGAAATAGCTCTAGAGGGAGGCAAGACAATCTACTATCCTCTTAGAGAGGAAAATGATTTTGTCTTAGATGTTGATCATTTTATCAGCAAGCTTACTGAAGACATTGATATGCTTGTTATATGTAATCCAAACAATCCAACAGGTACAGCTATCTGCAATCATGACATGAGAAAAATTCTTGATGCCTGCAAGGAATGTGACATATTCGTTATGGTTGACGAGACATACGTAGAGTTCGCTGAAAATATAAAAGAAGTTTCATCAGTTAGCCTTACACGCACCTATGGCAATATTGCAATACTTCGCGGTACTTCAAAGTTTTTCGCTGCCCCTGGTCTTAGACTTGGATATGCAATCTGCTCTAACGCAGATTTGATGTCTGTAATGAACCAAAGAAAAGACCCCTGGACAATCAATTCTATTGCCGTAATCGCTGGTACACTTATGTTTTCAGATACTCAGTACATTGAGGCTACCCGTTCTCTTATTGCTTCAGAGAGAAATCGTCTATACGATATTTTTGACAAGAGCACTCGCTTCAAGCCTTACTGGCCACATGGCAATTTTATGCTTTTAAAGATTTTAGAGGATGGCATCACAAGCGGCGATTTATTTGATAGATGTATAAGAGCTGGTCTTATGATAAGAGACTGTTCTACTTTCCCTTATCTTGGAGATAATTACATAAGACTTTGCTTTATGAATCCTGAAGATAACACTAGACTTGTTGATTTACTTTTAAAATAAATATCAAAATAATAGACCTTTTGTCAGTGACAAAAGGTCTTATTTTTTATTACTGAAGCCAGATATCTAAATCAACACTTCCTTCTATTCCATTAACATGGCCAGACTCTGTATACTGCCAAAGATCGAATTCATATGGCCAATAAAACTCCTGATTGTATCCAGCAAACCATTTTTTGTAATCAGTAAGCTGAGTTAAATCTATAAGCATAGCACCCATCTCTGTGTTGTGATAAATCATAGTATCATAACCGGCACCCTCAATAGTATTTAAGAATGTCTTAGTAAGATTGGTACGGTCTTCTACAGAAAGGATATGTGTACGAGCATCAGCGTCTGCTACCTTTTCAACATCAAAAACTATAGGTAACTGAAGCTCATATCCATCAAGAAGATTAAGTACAGTAGATGCTTCCTCAACAACTTCTGCCTGATTAATAGCCTGTGAGAACACATAAACACCAACATCAATACCAGCTGCCTGAGCACCCTCAATATTCTCGATGCACTTTTCATCAACCATAAGCTTGCCAGTTCCATAGCCTCTATAGACAGCTCTTACAAATGCAAACTCGACTCCATCAGCAGCAACTGCTTCCCAATCAATATCTCCCTGATGTGATGAAACATCAATTCCAAATCGAGAAACTGTCTGCCCATCTGAATATGAATACCTGCCGGTAGCCTCATCAACCGTCAGGTTATCAATGTTATATTCATTTTTTGCTAATGAATCATTAATCTCTACGAAATTGTATCTATTATTGGCAGCTACAACTATATAATCTGGATAAAATGACTTAAGAACTGCAATAACCGATGAGCCATCCTCAAGTGAGCCCTTCAAATTATCAAGAACAGATACCTTGCCCTCTTTTAATCCCTCTTCCTTAGCTTCTTCGATTAATGTCTGAACCTCTTCACTAGTGTATGACTTGCCAGTCTTAATCTGAATACGATTGTGTGTATCAGCAACGATATAAATCACACCAACTGCAACCAAAGTCAAAATAATAGATAGTATAGATACTAAGAAATAACGAAATGCTCTTCTCATAACTTATAATTTCAGTGTCATATCATCAAGAGAACCTATCTGCTTGCGATACCACACAATCCCCTTCCATTCTCCGAATTTGTAACCTATGTTAGTAAAATGCCCTACTTCTTCAAAGCCAAGAGCCTTATGAAAAGCTATGCTTGCTGAATTATCATCAGTGATTACACCATACATATACTTGTAACCAATATGAGATAATCTAGCCTCTAGCTCACCATACAAAGCGCGACCTATTCCTGCTTTTTTAGGAACATCAGGCGCTGTATAAATAGTAGATTCTACAGAAAATTTGTAGGCATCGTGATGTCTAATCTGACCTGCATAGGCCATACCAATGACCTTGCCAGATTCATCACATGCCACAATATATGGATATGATTTTTGAGTTTCAATGATTGAATCCTCATAGTCCTGAACAGAACCATTAACCTCTGAAAAAGTGACAAAAGAATTAGCTACATAGTAGCCATAAATATCTCTGATAGCCGCTGCATCAGAGACCTTTGCTTCTCTAATGGTAAATTCCATTTTTTATCTCCTAAATAAAAGCGATAAAAAAATTCTAACAAATAATAAAAATAGGGTCAATGGAAGATACTATTTAGCTTTACAAAAAAAGCAAGAAGACTTATAAGTATTAAGGATAATCAAAATAAGATTAAAACTAAATAACACGAGGTACAAAATGAAATACGATACCATATTATTTGATTTAGACGGAACACTTTTATATACCCTAGAGGATTTAACAGACAGCATTAATTACATGCTTGCTAAATATAACTATCCAACACATCCCATTGAAAATGTTAGAAGATTTGTTGGAAACGGCCTTAGAATGCTTGTGACCCGCGCTCTTCCAAAGGGAGAAAACCAGGAAAACTTTGAAGAATTCTTAAGTGAATTTATCGACTATTACAATCATCACAACAGAATAAAGACTAAGCCATACCCTGGCATACTTAAGACTACAGAAAAGCTGGCATCAATGGAGATTAAAATGGCCATTGTAACCAACAAAGGACAGACTGCCACCAATTCTCTACTAGATGACTATTTCAAGCCACATATTACTATTGCAATTGGCGATGATGGAAATCATGCAAGAAAGCCAGACCCAGAGCCAATTAATATGGCACTTAAAGCTCTTGATGCAACCGACAAATCAAAGGTCTTATATGTGGGAGACTCTGATGTAGACGCTATTACCGCTGAAAATTCTGGCCTTGATTATGTACTTTGTACATACGGATTCAGAGATATGGAAGAATTACAGGAATTTAAGCCTGTAGCTTACATAGATTCAATTGATAAATTACTTGATGTACTAGAATAAAAGAGAGGCACTGATTACAGTCAGTGCCTTTTTAATACTTAAATTATTAAATTAGCGGGTGTCTACTTGGCATAAGCCTTGTAGATATCTGCATGATCATAGATACATTGCCAAGAGCTTGAAGACTTTGCAGTACAGCAAATATATTCAACACCACTTTCTGTTGTCATGGAGCTGACAGCACAGCTTCCTGATTCATCAACATATCCTGTTTTGGCACCAAGTATAGTACCGCCAATATCTATGTCTTCGATTCTGCGAAGGAACCAATTTGAAATTGTAATTCCCTCTGGATTTACATTAGTAGCTGTAGAATTGTAAACCTTTGTAGTTAAAACTTCTCTACAAAACTCATCATCTAATGCTGCCATCATAATCATTGATATATCATATGGAGTGCTATAGTGGTTGTCATCATGGAATCCCACTGGATTAGTAAAATGACTATCTTTTAGTCCCATATTTTTAGCTTCTTCATTCATCATTTTTACAAAGCCATCAATATCTCCACCAACATACATGGCAAGCTGTGCAGCAGCATCTCCACCTGAAGGAAGAATAGTTCCATAGAACAAATCTCTAACTGTCATTTCCTCCTCTTCTACAAATCCAGAAGTAGAACCGTCACCGGCAAAGGAATAATCCACCGCCTCGTGAGACATTGTTATTTTCTCATCAAGCTGTTCTGGCGAAATATGCTTAGAGGCCACAAGAACAGTCATTACCTTAGTCATGGAAGCTGGTACTATTCTCTCGGTGCCATTGCGCTGCCCAACGATTTCTTTTGTGTTATTGTTTATTAAAATTGCATACTCGCTAACCACATCACCGCCGATTTGAACAGTATCTGCGGATTCCTTTGCACTGTATGCACCAACTGAACCGCTAGCTTCTTCTTTTTCCTCAGTAGCTTCATCTTCTTTTGCCGCATCAGGATCCACATCACCAGATGAAACCTTAAGACCAGTCTCCTGCTTTTTCTCCTCGGCTGCAGCCTTTTCCTCAGCTGCCACAGTCATAGTCTTACCATCACCCTTTATATGTGAAACGATGAAACTGCCAGCAAGAAAAATTGCAAGGGAAATAAACGCAATTTCAGCGTAAACCTGTATTCTTCGTATCAATCTCTTACGTCTACGGTAAGCACGTCGCTCCTCGTAAGACATGTTTGAACGTCTTCTATAAGAACTCATAACAGAAACTTCTCCCTCTCCCCTAAAAACTTATAAAAATTTTAACATTGACGCCACATGTCTTCAATTCAGAACAGACTTTCCGTAACATTTGTATAAATCGAAAAGCTACTTTTCTTTTTTCTTTTTTTGAATGAAATTCAGTATTCCACCTACAGATATTATTACAAGTGCAATAATCAAAACCTTCTTTGCAGCAACTTGCGGAATATTGCCCTTAGGACCAATTGTCATAGAATAAAATGATAATTCATATCTAATCTCAACCGGATCTCCCATAGCTGTGGTATCTGCAATAACAGGAAAACTCTCATCAAAGGCGACAATCGGTATTTCGAAAACAGAATTGCCTCCATCTTTAGTCAAATTGTAAAAAACCTCATCCCCTACAATCATATAGTCATAGTATGTACTACTCCATAGCAATCTGGCGTAAGCCTTGCCATCCTTAACAATCATCCATGTAGGAGAACTAACAGAAGCCCTTCCACTACCGCCTACCATGTTTACCTCAATTGAATACTCTCCATCAGGGTAATCAACCTCCGCTGGCTTTGGAGTTCCATGAAGCATTGTGGCCTCAGTGCTATCACCGGAATCATCTGTGCCAGTAGCCTCACTATCAATTTGGCTAAGGTATGCTTCATCATCCCTGCCGTAGACATTAATTGCATCGCTTAGCAAATCATAATCTGGAATTGGCACCTGACAAGCCCCCTCATGAAGGGATGATGCATCAAAAACAAGCTTACGGTCATACCACTTTTTTCTAGCCTTACTATATGCGGCACAATCTATTTCCTTGTTCAAAGCCTCAACAGGAATAGTAAAAACTGTACAATCATCCACTTCTTTATAATCAATCCAGTGGTCTTCATCCTTAGCTGCATCTGCAGAAGTTCCCATATATACATATAGATAACTCATGCTAGGAATTTTAATTTTAGCCTTAAGCTTTCCATTTTTAGCCACAAGCTTAGCCTCAGAAATCTTAAAATATTTAGAGTTAGACACCACGTCAACTGAATAAGTTCCATCAGCAATATCTCTGCCATAAATAGGCGTCATTCCATATTTTAAAATCTCACGATGTCTGATGTCCTTTTGTATTTCAATTACATCGCTCCAATATTCATCATCCTTATCTTCCTTAGCATCACTTTTAAATCCCAAAATACTAGTCAAAAATATGGACAAAAGAATCAGCACCACCTTAAGGCTATTTTTATTCAAGTATTTATTCTTCATAGTTTTATTAATCATACATTTACAGGTTCTTCTTTTTATAAATAAACAACATTGCTATAAGGCCAAATATACAAAGATATATTAAAAGTATTCCTATTCCAAAGAAGCTAATCATCTGACCATTTGCTATCTTTCGAATCATGTCACAGCTTTGAGACAGAGGAAGGATAGATATCACCTGTCTAAAGCCTGCAGGAAGCTGGTCCGTAGAAAAGAAAGTATTACATAAAAATGACATAGGCATAATTATGTATGTAGTAAATCTAGGAGCATCAGAATAACTCTTAGCCAAAAATGAAAGAACAACCGCTATTGTAGAAAATACCATTCCATTTAAAAACATAATAAAAATGGAAAGTCCGTTAAAAATCAGGCCTGTTTGTATAGGGCTTGTAAGCAATAAAATCAAAGCACCTGCATACATGCCGCGTAGGCTTCCACCAATTATCTGCCCTACAATAAACTGCCACAGAGGCGTTGGAGAAACCATAACCTGATCAAGAGCCTTCTCATAGAGACGTTGCACACTCATACTCTGGGCGATAGCTCCAAAACTGCCTGTCATGGTAGCCATGGCAACAATACCAGGAATAAGGAAATGTAAATAAGGCTCTCCGTGGGATGTGGTCTGAATCCCTAAACCAAATATAATCAAATACATTACTGGCGAAATAATAGCAGCGACACTGATTTTATAGAAATCCCTTCGAAACTCTACCCATTTTTCCCATAATACAGTCAAAATTCCCATAGATTACAAAAGCCTCCTTCCAGCGCACTCCACAAATACATCCTCTAAGGTTGTGGCTCTAAAAGAAGCCTGTTCATCTGATGATTCCAAAAAATGAATTGCCTCTTCCTTTGTCTTGAAGAAATGAGATTTTGTCCCCTCATCAAGGAATTCATCTACCGCAAAAGCACCCTGCTCTTCAATAAGTGCCGCAGGTGAATCCAGCTTTTGAAGCTTACCACTATTAATTAACGCCACTCGATTACAGAGAGCCTGAGCCTCCTCCATATAGTGGGTTGTAAGAATAATGGTCATATTTTGATTGTTAACTTTTCTAAGAAGATTCCACATCTGCCTTCTAGATAAAGCATCCATTCCTGCTGTAGGCTCATCCAACAGTAGGATTTCAGGCTCCACAAGAAGAGCTCGGCAAATCATAAGCTTTCTTTTCATTCCACCTGATAGATGTCTTACTGTCCTCTTACGAAACTCACTTAGCCCAGCAAACTCTAACAGTTCATCACTTTTTTCTTTTATTACTTTTTTAGGAAGAAAATATAACTTACCCTGATACTGCATAACCTCATCCATGGTCATATCCTGACGCATAGAGTATTCCTGGGTAATTACTCCAAGCTTCTTTTTTTCCTCTGAAGCCTTTCTATCAAGCTTATGTCCGTCTATATACACTTGGCCACAGCTAGGCAAAAGTACTGTTGAAATCATGCTTATTATGGTAGTCTTACCTGCTCCATTAGGCCCTAATAGCCCAAAGAATTCTCCAGTTTCAACCTGAAGATTAATGTTATCAACTGCAGTAAAATCACCAAATCTTTTTGTAAGCCCTTTTAATTCAATCATGAATTAGGTCCTTTCTTAGCAATAATAAGAGAAAAATATCCTGCGTCAACTGGTATTTCAGAAAGATTTCTATAGACTTTCTCTGTTTCCATACTACAATTTTCTACAGCCAGCACCTTTTTATTAGTCTTGGCTAAAAGCTCCTTAACTTCCTTCATGTGGCTGGCTGACTTCATAAGCACATAATTGCCTTCATAATCAAGGAATTCATCCTCCTTATGGACAGCAGGGATAATATGAAGGGGCTCATCCCATTCCACAAGTGGTTCATTGAGTCTAGCTGCAGCGGCACAAAATGAAGGTATACCACTGACAAGCTGAACTTCATATCCATCATCTTCTAAAATATGTTGTAGATAGCTGAATGTGCAATAAATGGACACATCACCAAGTGTTAGATATACAACATTTTTCCCTTGGTCCAAATATGATTCTATTAATTTTGCACCCTTATCATGTTCTTTACGGATTAATTCCCTATCCTTTACCATTGGCATATAAATTGGGACAAGTGTTTTCTCAGAAATTTCAGGAACAACAGCCTCAGCTATTTTATAAGCCACTGACTCCTTAGGATTCTTACCTGGAACCGCTATAATATCATTCTCCTGAATCATGCGAATTGCCTTTAGAGTCATTAATTCAGGATCTCCAGGTCCTACTCCAACGCCATAAGCTATTCCTCTCATCTATTGTTATCCTCCATTATCATTCACATATTTAAAAAAAGACCAGATACTAAATATGTATCTGATCCATATAGTGGACTAGACGGGAGTCGAACCCGTGTCCAAAAGCCAATTCCCGGCCCTTCTACGAGTGTAGTTTGTATTTTTACATTCCCTCCACACAGCTCCTACAAACAGGATATGTGCTTTAGTAGCTTCATGATACGCCCGCTATCGCAAAGCTTTGATAACGTCGTTTCCTACAAAGTCGAAGTCTGGGTCCTAAGGTGTAGGTGCCCTAGGTCAGACTGCTGCGCTTAGGCAGCGTATGCTAATTTATTATCAGCGTTTAATTTTAAGTTTGCCCATTTAACCCATTAGCGTGGGACTCGCTTCTTCCGCTGCATGACCCCTGTCGAAACCATGACTAGCCCGTAAAGTGCTTATTTATTATAAAGCTCGCGGTAGACTTTAGCAAGAGGCAATCCAACCACATTATTGTAGTCTCCTGATATTCTCTCAACAAGAATAGCCCCTAGCCCCTGAATACCATAAGCGCCAGCCTTATCCATCGGCTCACCAGATGCAATATATGCTCGAATCCTCTCAGGAGAATTGTCATACATAACCACATCTGTGCACTCTGAAAAAGTATTTACATTTCCATCTTCATCAATGATAGTAACTCCTGTATAAACCTGATGAGTCCTTCCGGAAAGAGCAGTAAGCATATTAAATGCATCCTCCTCATCTCTAGGCTTTCCAAGAATCTTATCATCAAAGGCCACGACTGTATCTGCAGCAAGGACTATACGTCCTGGATTCTCCTTAGATACTGCAATAGCCTTTTGTCTGCTTAAATCCTCTACCACCTTTGATGGTAATACTTCTTCTGTAGTCTCCTCTATATCAGCAGGCTTAACAATATAATCAATGCCAGCCTGTGAAAGTAGCTCACGTCGTCTTGGTGAACCTGATGCCAGTATAATCTCCATAATCTCCACCTTATCTCAAAGACATCTTATAGTCTCTTTCTGCCTCTCGCTTCATATCCTTCTTTTGAATATCAGCGCGTTTATCATAAAGCTTTTTACCTTTTGCAAGAGCAATCTTAACCTTTACAAGTCCATTATTAAGATAGACCTCCAAAGGAACGATTGTGTATCCGCTCTCTTTTATTTTGCTGAAAAGACGGTTAATCTCAGCCTTATGCATAAGTAGCTTTCTAGGGCGAAGTGGATCTCTATTGAAGATATTGCCCTTCTCGTATGGATTTACATGCATCTGATAAATGTAAATCTGTCCATTATCAATTCTAACAAAGGCCTCTTTAATAGAGCACTGACCAAGTCTCATGGACTTAACCTCTGTGCCATGAAGCTCAATACCTGCCTCGTACTCTTCTTCCATGAAATACTCATGATAAGCCTTTTTGTTATTAGCTATTAATTTTCTACCTTCTTTATTCATACATACTCTCCAAGTACAAATATTTAAAATCGCTTAAACTCATCAAGAATAAAATCGATTGTTCTAGCATGCTCATCTACTGAATCAAGTATTACCTTAACAGGCTGTCCAAGCTTAAATATGCGACCTGTACGCTCGCCCACTAATGTGAGATTCTCCTCCACAAACTCATAATGATCATCATATAGAGTAGATACATGAACAAGTCCCTCAACAGTATTATCAAGCTCAACATACATTCCCCAACCAGTGATTGATGAAATTGTACCATTAAACTCCTGTCCAATAAACTCCTTCATGAACTGAACCATCTTAAGCTTGTCTACCTCTCGCTCACAATCCTCAGCTCTTCGCTCAAGCTTGCTAGTTTGCATTGCCACCTCTGGCAAAATAGACTCGTAATGAGAAATCTTCCGCTCATTCATGCGACCTCTCAGATGGTCCTTAATAATGCGATGAATCTGCAAATCAGGATATCTACGAATTGGAGAAGTAAAATGACAATAGTATTTAGCCGCAAGGCCAAAATGTCCCTTGCATTCTGTATCGTACTTAGCCTGTTGCATACTACGAAGTGTCATCTTAGTAATGACAGCCTCATCCTCATGACCTGCAAGGGATTCAAGCATCTTTTGAATCTCCTTTGGATGAATATTGTCTGTCTTACCCTTAAGGACGTAGCCGCATGCTCCAAGGAATCTGCCAAGTGTCTGCATCTTCTCTGGATCTGGTGCTCCGTGTACACGGTAAACAAATGGTGACTCCATAAGTTCAAAATGCTCAGCAACTGTCTCATTGGCTGCCAGCATGAAATCCTCTATAAGCTTGTGAGCGTCATTGCGCTCATAAGGTGCAAGTCCTACTACCTTACCATTTTCATCAATGATAATGTGTGTCTCTGGGAAATCAAAGTCAATGGCGCCTCTCTTCTTGCGCTTAGCACGAAGAATCTTAGAAAGCTTTGCCATATCATCTACCATATCAGCTATATCTGAGTATTTAGTACGAGTCTCCTCGTCACCTGTCATCATGGCATACACATCAGTATAGGTCATGCGATGATCACTGTGAATAACCGACTCACAAATCTCATGGTCTACAAGCTCTCCCTTAGGGTTAAATGTCATAATACAAGAAAGAGCAAGTCTATCCTCTCCCTCATTAAGAGAACACATACCATTGGAAAGAGTGTGTGGAAGCATAGGGATAACTCTATCTGCAAGATAAACTGAGGTACCTCGCTTAAGTGCCTCCACATCTAGAGCAGATGACTCCTGTACGTAATTAGTAACATCTGCAATATGTACTCCAAGGACATAGTTATCTCCATCCCTTACAAGTGAAACTCCATCATCAATATCCTTAGTGTCTTCGCCGTCGATTGTAATAACGCACAAATCCCTAATGTCATTGCGTCCTGCCATATCGGCCTCAGAAACTGGCTTAGCAACAGTGGATGCCTGCTTAATTACCTTGTCAGGAAACTCTGTCTCAATACCAAAGCTTCGGATGATAGATAAAATATCTACCCCTGGGTCATTCTTGTGACCTAGAATCTCAGTAATATGGCCCTCTGGCTTGTGACTATCATCACCATAGTCATCAATATGACATACTACCTTGTGACCAGTAACAGCATTAAGATCTCTACCTGCTGGTATGAAAATATCTCTTACAAGCTTTTGACTATCTGCTACTACAAATCCAAAATTCTCACTCTTCTCGTATGTACCAACTACATCAGAAAATCCGTGAGTGATAATCCTGATGACCTTGGCCTCCTGGCGCTTACCAGGTGCTCCAAAGGTCAATACTGCAGCTACAATGTCGTCCTGCATTGCAAATCCAGTATTATCTCTGCCTACGAAATAATCCTCTTCCTGGCCCTCTACCTCTATAAATCCAAAGCCATCCTTGTGAGAAATAAATCTACCAATAATATCTGGCTCTACATTGTCATATTTAGGCTGATTAGCCTTTTTAGCTACTGCATTTAATGACTGCTTTTTAGCCGCCTGCTCTGCCTTTGTAGGTTTCTTTGAGCGATGGTCTTTGGTCTTAATGAACTTAGGACGATTCTCAGGTATCTGATACTTGCCACGCTTTGTAATCTCCACGTGACCCTGACCTACAAGTTCATCAAGAACCATTGCAAACTCAGCCCTCTTGTCCTTTGACACATCAAGCAATATCTCTAAATCCTTTTTCTTCATAGGAATATAAGCCTGGCTTTTAAAGACATCCATCAAAAAATGCTTTTGTTTTTCAAATTCGTTCATATAATCTCCTAGTGATTACCCTCTAATAAAACAGGAAAAGCCACCCAACAGGGTGGCATAACATACTTAGTTATTAAAAACTCTTAATATTAAGAATTGCTGAAAGAACGAAGAAAAGAATAACACAAACACTTGTAAGTTTAACAAGTAAGCCTTCTCTAGAACGTCCCTTATTACGGCTCCAATAAGAATCGAACTGCTGGCCTGATAATGAGCCAAGTCCATTCTGCTTTCCTTCTTGGAATAATATTATAACTGTGAGTACCACACAAATTGCTATTAATAAACCTATTAAAACATATCTTAAAGTCTGCATATTGCCTCCTATTTAGGGGTTAATTATTTGCTACATGTTTCGCAACATTTGAAGTATATCATAGCGTTTCAAGTATTTCAACCCCTTAAAGTTTGGCATCAAAATTCATTCCGGAAAGCATACCTTCGTCTGCTGCTTTTCTTGATTTTTGATACGGATTATTCTCATTAGGATATTTAATCTGGGTGGTTGTAGTTCCTCCTGACACATAGGTTCTACCACATTCTGGGCATATGGCAGTATGAATAGCAACAGAAGCATTAATAACCTTGCCACCGTCTTTAGCAGCCTTATCATAAGCGTTATTTACATGCTCCTGCTCATGTCCTCTTACTCTAGCCCCTGCTGCCTCTGGAGAAACATGCTGCGCAGATTTGAAAGAGACATTCTCATCGCTACCATCCTGGTATTTCCTATTGGCACATGTCTCACATTCAATCACGCCAGCTCTCTTAGCAGCTTTTTCAGAACCGTAGGTTTTAGCTAAGGCCTCATTGCCACCTTGAAGCTTAATCTCTTTTGCTATTTTATTCTCGCTAAATGTAAGTCCATTTGGCTGCCCTATCATATTATATGCTGAATTAATACCTAGCATAAAAACACCACCTTTAATGCAGCTTATAGTTAATATTATCTTACCATCTCATTAAGAAAAAACTATGAACACCTTTAATTTTATACCAATGTAATTTATACTAACATAAATGCGTAAAATTATTTAACTAATTATAAGCGGGGAGAACGATGCTAAGTAAATATTTTGTTTGTTTTATAATATACAGTTTCTTTGGATGGATATATGAAACCATCTACTGCACAGTCAGTGAAAAGGCCTGGGAAAATCGGGGCTTCCTCTATGGTCCTTGCATCCCACTATACGGAGTGGGTGCAATAGCAGCCCAGTTTCTTTTTGTAGACCTGCCAATAGAGCGTTTTTCACATCCATCATATCTTGCAATCTTTTTCGGATGTGCTATAGGCTCCTTTATACTTGAGTACTCAACTTCATATTTATTAGAGAAAAGATTTCATGCTAGATGGTGGGACTATTCTCACCTTCCTCTAAATATAAACGGCCGAGTATGCCTGATATTTACCGCATGTTTTGGAATTGCAGGAATTATTGTCACCCAATTTATAGAGCCACCAATCATTCATGTGGTAAATATGATGCCACAGTCATTGGTTGAGTTACTGGCACTATTTTTCATGTTTGTATTTGGATTTGATATGGCTCTTACCATTTCAGCCCTAACAAGTTTCGCCAAGGAATTTGAGCGCATCAATGAGCAAATAAATGCTCAAATGTCACAGCGAGTTGAGGCTCTTTATTCAAAAGCTGAATCATCTGAAACCGAGGATGAAGGCGCTATCAAGGAGCGTCTTTCTACAGAATATGTTAAGCAATGGATTAAAAATGCAACTGCTACACAGCGCGGCCAGTTCCGTCATATTGCAAAGTTTACCCATCCTGTTGCTTCTACAAAAGCCCTACTGGATAAGGGTTCCGAATATCTTCGCCGTAGGAAAAAATAAATAAATATACAAAAAGCCACCTGATAAACAGGTGGCTTAAAATTTATTTTGTATTATTTAGACTCAGTCTTAACTGCATCCTCTGGCTTCTCTACCTGTGCGATAGCTGCCTTCTGCATAGGGATACGGCAGTTCTTGTTGCTACCAAACTCTACGATAACTGTAGTCTCATCTGGGATAGAGATTACAACACCATAAAAACCGCTTGTTGTAAGTACTGTATCGCCTACTGCAAGAGCATTCATCATAGCTGTCTTAGCGTTCTGCTCCTTCTTCTGTGGGCGAATCATGAAGAAATACATGAATACAAAAAGTACTACAATCCAAATAATTAAGCTGATTGAGCTGTTCATTCCGTCCATTAAATTTATCCTCCTAAACTATGGCCAATAGCCTTTATAACACTGATGTATATTTTACATAAATACTATTTCTTAAGCAACATTTTTCCATGAATTAATTTTTATTTTAGAAATAGCTAAATATCAATTAAAAAAGATTCTTACTGTTCTCCTGCAGCCATAGACTCAAGCTTAAACTTCTTATATGCTGCAAAATTACCTGCATCTAAAGCATCTCTAATCTCTTCCATCATAGTGTTGTAGAAATATAGATTATGAAGTACGCAAAGTCTCATACCAAGCATCTCCTTAGCCTTAAGAAGATGACGAATATAAGCACGTGAGTAGCTTCTACATGCAGGACAGTTACATCCCTCTTCGATTGGTCGCATATCCTTTTCAAACTTCTGATTGAAAAGATTAAGCTTGCCATGATTGGTATACACATGACCATGACGACCATTTCTACTAGGGTAAACACAATCAAAGAAATCAATTCCTCTGTCAACTGCCTCTAAAATATTAGCAGGCGTACCAACTCCCATAAGGTATGTAGGCTTGTTCTGAGGTAGATGAGGCACTACATTATCAAGTACATCATACATCTGCTCATGACTCTCGCCTACAGCAAGTCCGCCTACAGCATAGCCAGGCAAATCAAGCTCGGAAATCTGCTTAGCATGTTCTATTCTAATATCATTGAAAACAGCTCCCTGATTGATGCCAAATAAAAGCTGCTCCTTATTAATTGTGTCATCAAGAGAATTAAGACGAGTCATCTCATCCTTACAGCGATAGAGCCATCTAGTAGTTCTAGAAACAGAATCCTCTACGTATTTACGTTCTGCAAGAGCTGGTGGACACTCATCAAATGCCATAGCAATTGTAGAACCTAAATTAGATTGAATCTGCATAGACTCCTCAGGTCCCATAAATATCTTGCGACCATCTATATGGGAATTGAAAGTAACTCCCTCTTCCTTAATCTTGCGAATGCCAGCAAGTGAGAAAACCTGAAATCCGCCGGAATCAGTAAGAATCGGTCTATCCCAGTTCATGAACTTATGTAAACCGCCAAGTTCCTTAATAAGAGTATCGCCTGTGCGAACATGAAGATGATATGTATTAGAAAGCTCAACCTGACACTTAATCTCTCTCAAATCATCTGTAGAAACCGCACCCTTAATGGCAGCAACTGTACCAACATTCATAAATACAGGTGTCTCAATCACACCGTGAACAGTGTGAAATCTGCCTCTTTTAGCCTTACCCTCAGTTTTTAATAACTCGTACTTCAATCCTTATAAAACTCCTTAATAAAATCTACTCTATCTGTCATATGGGCTAGCATTGCATCACAAATAGTAATTGCACACATAGCCTCAACCACTACAACAGCACGAGGAACAACTACAGGATCATGTCTACCATGAATCTCAATGTCCACATTCTCACCATTTTCATTAACAGTATGCTGCAACTGTGAAATAGAAGGTGTAGGCTTAATAGCTGCTCTTACGATAATGTCATCACCGTCAGATATACCACCTAAAATTCCACCACTGTGATTGGTTTCCTTAACAATTCTGCCATCCACTACCTCAAAAGCATCGTTGTTAATGCTGCCTACTGACTTTGCAGCCTCAAAGCCATCGCCAATCTCCACGCCCTTCACAGCACCAATAGAAACAAGGGCCTGAGCAATTTTAGCATCTAACTTATCAAATACTGGCTCGCCGATACCTGCGGGTACACCAGTGATAACGCACTCAATAACTCCACCAGCACTATCGTTGTTAAGCATGCATGCCTCAAGATACTCCTGAGCCTCCTTAGCGGCAAGAGAATCAGGCATAGCAAGTGGATTTAAATCTCTCTCACCTAACTCAAATTCAGATACTCTAATATCACCAATCGATTTCGTATATGCAAATACCTCAACACCAAGCTCTCTAAGAAGCTTAGCACAGATGGCACCAGCAGCCACTCTTCCGATAGTCTCTCTTCCTGATGAACGACCACCGCCTCGATAGTCTCGGCGACCAAATTTCTCATAGAATCCATAGTCAGCATGACCAGGTCTAAAGGTTGTGGCAATATTGCCGTAATCCTTAGAGTGCTGATCCATATTTCTAACCATAAGAGAAATAGGAGTACCAGTAGTATGTCCCTCAAAGACACCTGAAAGAATCTCTACCTTATCTCCCTCTGCTCTTGCTGTAGTAAATTTAGACTGACCTGGCTTTCTTCTGTCTAAATAAATCTGAATATCTTCCTCACACAGCTTCAGCCCCGCTGGAAAACCATCAATAACAACGCCTAGAGCTGCCCCGTGAGACTCGCCCCAAGTAGTAATGGAAATTCTATTTCCGAATGTTGAACCTGCCATTTTTCTCCCTCCAAAAAAAGGGCTGTTAGAAACAGCCCCACACTAAAGACTTATTTAATCTTTACAACTACAATACTATTTGGCTTTGCAATCTTGATAGGCGCATTCTGCATAAGAGAATGTCCCTCTTTTTTATCAATTGTAAAGCTACGAATCTCATTGGTATCATGATTGAGAGAAACGTAATACTTATCTCCTGGCAATACAGCAAAGCTCTTTGGATAATCACCACTGATAAAGCTGTGAGCAAAGTAGTCAATCTTGCCAGACTTAACATCTCTCTTATACATGCAAATAGCATTAAGACCATCTACACTTGCATAGAGGAATGTATCATCATCGCCAAACTTAATATTAGTTCCTGTAGAAATCTCCTCATCAACACCTACAAGAAGTGAAACAGTCTGGATATTTTCAAAATCAGGATGTCCCTCGATGATATGATAATCATATACCAAAATCTCATTTGACATCTCTGTGATTACATAAGCATACTTGCCATCGTTAGAGAACTTCATCTTAAGAGGTGCAGAACCCATAGCGCATCTTACGATATCTACAAGACGAAGCTTGCCCATTTCATAATCTACCTCGTAGATCTTAATCTGATGAAGACCATTCTCTACTACGCATAAGAACTTCTCATCTGGAGTAAGCTCTACACATGTACAATGAGGATAAAGTGGTCTATCAGCAACTGACTTACCAATACCCTGGTGGAAAATACCATCAGCGATAGAACCGATGCTACCATCCTTATTAAGGCTCATCATAGTAACACGACCATCATGATAACCTGCTACAAATAAATATCTATTCTGAGAATCAACGCAAAGATTGCAGCCACGCATGCCTCCAACCCATTCCTGATTCATCTTCTCTAAATCACCATTCTCAAGTATCTTGAAGGATGCTACACCCTCATCAGCGATTGAATAAAGGAATTTGTTGTCCTTTGAATTAATAATGTCGGATGGATTATTAATTGGTGCTACACTGCGCTCCTTGAGAAGTCCCTTATCAGGATCAACGTCATAAACATAAATACCAACACTAGTCTCATGAGTGTAAGTACCAACATAAGCCACATATTTACTCTCTGCCATCTTATTCTCCTCGTAATTAAACCTGTAGCTTCTTGCAGCAATCCCACAAGAAGTTATGTTATGCTTCTTTGCGTCTAAGTAAATCAAACTCATCTGGTGTTACGCTAAGCTTGATGAAAAGCTTTTGCTTTGGATGTGGACAGCTATCCATATCTGCACCAGTTTCGTCCTTAATACCAAGAACTTCTACCTCTATATTATCTCCGTTTGGCTTCATAATTTCAATAGTTTCGCCCACTGAAAATTTATTGCGCTGCTCAATCTCGAAATATCCTTGATTATCAGCGGCTCCAGCAATACCTAAATATGTATATCCGATATTGTAGGTGTTGTTATCATATATCTGAGACTCCTCAGAAGGCTTGCCATAGAAGAATCCAGTTGTAAACTGACGATATGTACAAGCAGCAATCTGTTCCTTATACCAGTCTAGATTAGCCTCATATTTCTCCACAGATTCCTTACAATCATCAATAGCCTTGCGATAGGTACGAGCAACAGTTGCAACATAAAGAGCTGTCTTCATACGGCCTTCGATTTTGAAACTGTCAATTCCAGACTCAAGTAGATCTGGAACATGCTCTATCATGCAAAGATCCTTTGAGTTGAAAATATAAGTACCTCTCTCATTTTCTTCAACTGGGAAATACTCACCAGGTCTCTGCTCCTCAACAACAGCATACTTCCATCTACAAGGATGAGTACAAGCTCCCTGATTAGCATCACGACCAGTGAAATAATTAGAAAGGAGACAACGTCCAGAATATGAAATGCACATTGCTCCATGAATAAATGTTTCTATCTCCAAATCATCTGGTATATTGGCTCTGATTTCCTTAATCTCTGCAAGTGAAAGCTCTCTAGCAGAAACAACTCTCTTAGCACCAAGGTCATACCAGAATTTATAAGTGCCATAGTTAGTATTATTAGCCTGTGTGCTAACGTGACGCTCGATTTCAGGACAAATTTCCTTAGCAAGCATAAACACAGCAGGATCAGCAATAATAAGAGCATCTGGCTTAATCTCCTTAAGCTCCTTAAAATACTCTCTAACTCCATCTAAATCACCATTGTGAGCTAGAATATTAGCTGTAACATATACTTTTACACCATGATCGTGGGCGAACTTAATACCCTCAATCATGTCTTCCTTTGAGAAATTCTTAGCCTTAGCTCTAAGGCCATATACTTCTCCACCGATATAAACTGCATCCGCTCCATAAATAACAGCAACCTTAAGTACTTCAAGGCTGCTTGCTGGAACTAATAACTCTGTATTTCTCATTACTTTCCTTTCACAGATATACTAACACCGTCCCCAAGAGGAAGTATTGTGGTTGAAAACTCCTCATCATGGGTCAACTCATATAAATAATCACGCATGCGCTTATGAATAGTGCGATTGCGTCTAGTGATTGCAAAACGAGATTCTATTATATCTCCATCCTGCAAAACGTTGTCAGTAACAACTACTCCACCATCTTTTATAAGCCTCTTAATCTCAGGCCAGAAATTAATGTACTGCCCCTTAGCTGCATCCATAAATATAAAATCATAAGGACCATCTAGGGTAGGAAGAATCTCCATTGCATCCCCCTCTAAAAGAGTAATCTGATTATCTCTTCCAGTCCTTTTGAAATTCGCATTTGCGATAGGGATGCGAGGCTCATAATTTTCAATAGTGGTAATCCTAACATCATCACCTGCAGCCTCTGCCATAAGATTAGCAGAAAAACCAACTGCCGCTCCAACCTCAAGAATAGTTTTTGGTCTATTCATCTTAATCAAAAGCTGAAGCAGATTAACAGTCTCAGGTCTGATGATAGGTACATAACTCTCTAATGCCTCCCTTTGAATATCCTTTAACACTGGGCTAAGCTCAGGATAAAGGCTATTCAAATAGGTGGTATATCTCTCATCAACAATCATTTTATACTTCCATGATAATTGGAATAATCATAGGACGGCGCTGTGTCTCATGCCATACAAAGTCAGAAAGATTATCTCTGATATCTCCCTTGATTTTATTCCAATCAGTAATGTTCTTCTCCTCGAGAACCTCCATAGTCTCAGCAAGAACTGCACGAGCGCTATCCATAAGATCCTCAGAATCTCTTACGTAAACAAATCCTCTAGATACAATGTCTGGTCCTGCCAGAACTGTACCTGTTGCAGAATCAAGTGTGAGAACAACAATAATAATTCCGTCCTCTGCAAGCTTCTGTCTATCTCTAAGAACGATATTACCTACATCACCTACACCGATACCATCAACCATGATAGCTCCAGTATGTACGTGACCAGAAATCTTAGAGTAATTGTCACCAAGCTCAAGAACATCGCCAGAGTGAATTATCTTAATATGATCATGGTCCCAACCAAGAGACTCGGCTATCTTAGCCTGAGCCATTAGATGCTTGTACTCACCGTGAACAGGAATAGCATACTGAGGGCGAACAAGAGAATAAATTAGCTTGATCTCCTCAGCGCAAGCATGTCCTGATACGTGAACATCCTGCATAACAATCTGGGCTCCACGCATAGTAAGGTCATTGATAACATTGGATACAGCCTTCTCATTACCTGGAATTGGGTGAGATGAAAATACAATCATATCACCAGGCTTAATCTGTACCTTTTTGTGAGTACCATTAGCCATACGAGAAAGTGCTGCCATAGACTCACCCTGAGAACCTGTTGTAACAAGTACAATTTTCTCATCTGGGTATGCCTTAAGTGACTCAATATCAATAAGTGTATTGTCAGGAATATGAAGATAGCCAAGCTTTGATGCTGTATCAATAGTGTTAACCATTGAACGGCCTTCTACACATACCTTTCTTCCGTATTTGTCTGCAGAGTTAATAATCTGCTGAACACGGTCAACATTTGAAGCAAATGTAGCGATGATAATACGACTAGATGTATTATCAGCAAAAATAGAATCGATAGTCTTACCTACAGTTTTCTCTGATGCAGTAAATCCTGGGCGCTCTGCATTAGTACTATCACACATAAGGGCAAGTACACCCTTCTTTCCAATTTCGCCAAGGCGCTGAAGATCAATTGGGTCACCATAAACTGGTGTGTAATCAACCTTAAAATCGCCTGTATGTACAACAATACCTGCTGGTGAATAAATAGCAAGAGCTGCAGCATCCTGAATACTATGATTTGTACGGATAAACTCAACTCTGAAATCTCCAGCGTTAATATGTGTACCATACTTAACTATTTTACGCTTAACCTTTGTAAGCATCTTATGCTCTTCAAGCTTGTGCTCAATAAGGCCATTAGTAAGCTTAGTAGAATAAATAGGACAAACATTAAGCTCCTTAAAAACATAAGGAATAGCACCTATATGATCCTCGTGACCATGGGTGATAAAAAAGCCTTTAAGCTTGTCTTGATTCTCCTTGAGGTATGAAACATCTGGAATAACCAGATCCACGCCCAACATATCATCCTCAGGAAATGAAAGTCCGCAATCCACAACAATAATACTGTCTCCGTACTCGAACGCAGTAATATTCATGCCGATTTGCTCAAGACCTCCAAGTGGAATAATCTTTAGCCTTTCAGCCGTCTGTTCAGTTTTCTTTTTCAAAAAATAACCTCCTAAAATAATAAAAAATCAAGTTAATAAATCAATTAAAAATCAATGTCAGCATCCTCGCCAACTAACTCGTCAAATAGTTTTGCAACTGCCTCAAACTCAACGTCATCCTCTACAAATTCGTAAACGACCTCATCTCCATCTAATGCAGTCTCCTTAAGAATAGTTGCCTCACTATCCTCATCCTCGTTATCACTATCACAAACAAGTAAATATTTATTTCCTGATAACTGAGTCTCCTCAATTACAAAAAATTCAATGTTCTCTCCATCATCACCAGTAAAAATAATTTTATCCATCCTAATATAAATGCCTTTCTCGCCAGTTACGATATCAAGCCTTAGTATTTCTCCGCTCATCTAACACGATTCGCTCGAGAAATCTAAGAGCTTGACATCTACTGGCTATTTGTTATCTAAATAATCCTGTAAAATTATTGCCGCCGCTATTTGGTCGATTACTTTCTTACGATCCTTTTTGGCGACACCTGATTCCTCTAGTATCTCATCCGCATATACGGTAGTAAGTCGCTCGTCCACAAGCACAATTGGAATATCAACTCTCTTTTCAAGAAGTGCCTTGAATTTGAGAGTGTCCTCGCAACGAAAGCCCTCTGTGTCATCCATATTTCTAGGGTATCCTAGAACAATAAGTTCTACTTGGTACTCTTCACAAATTTCTTTGATTCTAACGAGAGTATGGCGTAAAGCACTGGCACGTTCTCTTGTGATCGTCTCAAATTCCTGTGCAGTCAAAAGCAAAGGGTCACTTAGCGCGACCCCAACTGTTTTCGTCCCATAATCAAGACCAAGAATTCTTCCCATTACTTTCTCCAGCTCTCACTAGAAATATATTCCTTTAGAAGCTCCTCAACAAGCTCATCACGTTCAACTTTCATAATAAGGCTTCTCGCATTATTATGGCTGGTAATATATGTAGGATCTCCAGACATAATGTAGCCCACAATCTGATTCACGGGATTGTAGCCTTTTTCCGAAAGAGCACTATACACCTGCTCGATTACTTCCTTAACTCCAACAGGATTATCCTTTTGAACCTTAAAATATTGTGTGTTACTTAAATCTGCCATAAAAACCTCGTCTCTCAAACTCCCACACTATTACTAAATTATATAAGAATTACTAGAAATCAATATACAATAATAGCTTTTGCTTAGCCCTATTGTAATATAGAAACCCTTAAATTTCAACAACCAAGTACTGGCCGTCACCTATAATATCTCTTGCTGTAACCTGCATTATGCAGTTGGAAAGATTAGTCTTTCCATCGCTTTTAATTGCGCATTTAATATACTCTTTTGAAAAGCCAATATAATAGTTTTCACCATCAATTGTGGCCTCTTCTTCAAATAAAACATCTAAAGACTTTCCAATATGAGACTTGCGATAATCGATAGTTGTCTCATTGCCAAGAGCTATAAGACTAGCACTGCGCTGCTTCTTAATTGCATTTGTAATCTGGCCTGGCATTGTAGCAGCCTTAGTGCCCTTTCTCTTAGAATAGGCAAAAACATGAAGCTCATAAAAAGCTATTTTTTTAACATAGTCCTCAGTGATTGCAAACTCTTCTTCTGTCTCACCCGGGAAGCCTACAATAATATCAGTTGTGATAGCAGGGTCATCAAAATATTTTCTGAGGATGTCAACGCCCTTAGTATACTCTTCAATTGTGTATTTTCTGTTCATTCTCTTAAGAACTGTATCACAGCCTGACTGTAATGAAAGATGAAAATGAGGGCAAAGCTTTTTAAGAGCAGAAACTCTAGTTGCAAACTCCTCTGTCACAATCTGTGGCTCAAGGGAACCAAGTCTAATACGCTCAATACCATCTATTTTCTCTACAGCCTCTAACAAATCTGCAAGTGTATAATCTGTGCCACTGCCGTAAGAGCTAAGGTGGATACCTGTTATAACCACTTCCTTATATCCATTTTTAGCAAGTCCTGTAACCTCAGATATAACATCATCTACATCACGACTTCTGATACGACCTCTGGCAAATGGAATAATACAGTAACTGCAGAACTGGTTACAGCCGTCCTGCACCTTAACAAATGCTCTAGTGTGCTCAGAATCTTTCTCAATAACCATATTCTCGTATGAAACATTGCCATCATTAATATCAATCCAGTCAAGAATAGGACCAGACTGGTCATCAAGATTGGCAAAGTACTCATGAATCTTGCCAACAAGCTCGTTCTTTTTATTGTTGCCAAGTATGATATCAGCACCCAATTCATCTGCCACTTCCATACCGAAATTCTGCACATAACAGCCCGCAGCCACAACGCAGGCATCAGGATTAAGCTTTTTGCATTTATGTATCATCTGACGTGATTTTCTGTCAGCTATATTTGTAACAGAGCAAGTATTAATAACATATACATCTGCCATTTCATCAAATCCTACAATTGTAAAACCATCTTTTTTAAGGAGTTCTTCCATGGCTTCAGTTTCGTATGCATTAACCTTGCATCCAAGGTTGTGTAAAGCCGCTTTTTTCATATATAAATAGCCTTTCTAATTGTTGTGAATTAATCAATAGTTTGTTGACTTTTGGGCATCGTTGATTTAGTATAATCTTATATTTTTTATAAATCTTCGGAGGAGGCAAAAGCATGAAAACAGTTCAAATTTCTCTTAATTCAATTGACAAGGTAAAGTCTTTCGTTAATACCATCAGCCAGTTTGATTATGATTTTGATCTTGTAAGCGGACGTTATGTTATCGATGCTAAGTCTATCATGGGTATTTTCTCACTTGATCTTTCTAAGCCAATCGATCTTACAGTTCACGCTGAAGGTGATGCAGAAGACGTTATGTCTACATTAAAGGATTACATCGTTTAGTCCTAACTGACAGTAAATATTTAGGAGCTTTGCTTTTAAAGCAAAGCTCCTTTTTGTTATCGTACTTTTACAATCTCAACAGATTCAATAGCCTGCTTCATAAGCTCATCTATCTTCTCATCAAGATTATGCTCGTGTTTTTCAATAGCCTCAAGCTTTGGCTTTGTAACAGGATGCTTTGCAACGAAAATTGTACAGCAATCCTCGTATGGTAAAATTGAAGTCTCATAAGTATCAATCTTCTCTGAAATATCAACAATATCCTGCTTATCAAATGCAATAAGTGGTCTGTATACAGGAAGTGAACAAACTGCATTGGTACAGTTAAGAGACTGCATAGTCTGTGATGCCACCTGACCAATTGACTCGCCAGTAACAAGACCGAGACAATCATTTTCCTTAGCAAAATGCTCAGCAATTCTCATCATGTAGCGACGCATGATGATAGTAAGCTCCTCATGTGCACACTTCTCGTAAATATAAAGCTGAATATCTGTAAAGTTAACAATATGTAAATCAATAGGACCTGAATACTTTGCTACAAGCTTAGCAAGGTCAACTACCTTTTGCTTTGCCTGCTCTGATGTATAAGGTGGTGCATGGAAATATGTAGCTGAAAGATTAACACCACGCTTTGCAATCATGTAACCTGCAACTGGAGAATCGATACCACCTGAAAGTAAAAGCATAGCCTTACCTGCAGTACCTACAGGCATACCGTGTGGTCCAGGAATCTCTGTGGAATAGATAGCAATATTCTCTCTCACCTCTACATAGATAATGCGCTCTGGCTTATGTACATCTACATGCATCTCTGGGAATGCATCTAAAAGACGTGCTCCAATCTCAGCAGCCACTTCCATAGAAGTCATAGGATACTGCTTGTTAGCACGACGTCCCATTACCTTAAATGAGAAATTCTTATCTTCAAATTCCTCATCTACATACTTGACAACAGCCTCTGCCATAGCATCAAAGCCCTCATCAGGTACAACAACGGTAGGACAAATAGCACTAATACCAAATACATGCTGCAAGGCATCTACAGCCTCATCGTAATCATAGTCTCCATCTATAGAAACAAGAATTCTTCCGCTTTGCTTTCTAACGATAAACTTGCCCTCTACCGGGTCCAAAGCTCGCTTAATCTGTGTAACAAGAGCATCTTCAAAAACGTATCTGTTTTTGCCCTTAACACCTATCTCTGAATATTTAATCAAAAATGCCTGATATGTCATATAATCCATCCTTTATAATGTCATTTTAGGAACCAAATCTGTAAGAGCCGAAATGGCCTCTTCTACTTCATCCATTGTATTCTCAGGACAGAAGCTAAAACGAATTGTACGCTCCAATAAATCCTTTTCAAGTCCAATGGATTTTAATGTCTCAGAAATCGCTGGCTTATTGGAAGAACAAGCCGAACCTGCTGAAACAAATATACCGTAATTATCCTGAAGAGCATTAAGTATTACCTGTGCTCTTGTTCTATTCCCCTTAATAGAAACGCTCACAATATGTGGAGCGCTATTCTCATCAAGGTGACCATTGACACTGACGCCCTCTATACCAGAAACGCCCTCAATCAATCGACGTCTCATAGCATACATGTGGGAAGCATTGCTGTCAAGATTGTCATAGCAAGCCTTAGCCGCAATACCAAGAGCAGCTATAGCAGGAACATTCTCTGTACCTGAGCGCATGCCTCTCTCATGACCGCCTCCAAGAATCTGAGGCACCATAATATTAAAGATAGCCTCATTAATATATATAAATCCAGAACCCTTTGGTCCATGAATCTTGTGTCCGCTGACTGTGAGAAAATCTATGTCCATCTTCTTTGGAAGTATTTTAAACTTTCCAAATGCCTGGATAGCATCTACATGGAATAAAATCTCTTTGTTAAAGCTCTTTATAAGTTTGCCTGCCTCGGCAACTGGCTGAAGAGCACCAATCTCATTGTTAACCATCATGATAGAAACAAGAATAGTATCCTCACGAAGTGCAGACTTAAGCTCATCTAAGTTAATAACACCATACTCATCTGTACCAAGATATGTCACTTCAAATCCTTCTTTTTCAAGTGCCTTCACGGGATTTAAAACAGAGGCGTGCTCAATTTTTGTAGTGATAATATGGTTGCCTCTTCTCTTTTTTGCCATGGCGCCACCACGGATTGCAAGGTTATTGCCCTCTGTGCCACCGCTGGTAAAATAGATTTCTTTAGGATTAACTTTTAAAATACCTGAAATAATATCTCTGGAATCCTTAAGGTAGTCCTTTCCTTTTGCACCCATACTGTGCAAAGAAGATGGATTACCAAAGTTCTCCTGCAAACATTCCTGCATTATTGTCATCGCCTCATCAGAACATCTGGTGGTGGCGGAATTATCAAAATAAATCATTACATTTCCTCGCATTTAAGCATCAACATACTAAGTGAACAAATAGCGGCTGTATCAGTCCGAAGGATTCTGCCTCCAAGGGATATAAGCTTTGCACTATCGCCTACAAGCGCTATCTCAGATGGATCAAATCCACCCTCTGGACCAATGAACACACCAATGCTCTGGCCCTTCTTAAGGTTTGAGAGCACATCAAAGGTGTCCTTCATGCCATTTTTACACTCATAAGGTAAAAGAATAACATCTAAGTCTAAGGCATATTCATAAGCCTGCTTGAAATCTAAAATCTCATGAATGTTTGGGATAATAGACCTCTTAGACTGCTTAGCAGCAGATTCTGCTATAGCCTGATAACGGGCAAGCTTTGTCTTTTTCTTTTTATCATCAAGCTTAACTATACAGTTTTTCATCTGAACAGGAATAATCTCATAAACTCCAAGCTCAACACATTTTTCGATGATAGTCTCTATTCTATCTCCCTTAGGAAGTGCTTGGAATAGATAAATCCGATTGCTAAGCTCAGTAGATGGAACCTCTTCAATGACATCAACAATCAAATCATTTCCATCAGGGCCATTAACCTGGCAGATAAAATTGCATCCGTCAGCACATGACACTCTGATTTTCTCACCATTTTTAAGGCGCACAACCCTAATTAAATGATGAGCATCCTGTCCAGTTATAGTTATAACGCCATCAACCGGCGAATTATCAATGAATACCTGTTGCATATTATTTACGCGCGGTGATATTTACCCACTCACCCTGATGGTTTATCTCAACAATAGTAAGTCCTACAGCCTCAAGTGCTTCCTTAACTTCATTTTCCTTGAAATCAATGATTCCTGAAGAAATAAAGTATGCACCATCTTTCATAGTAGGAGGAATGGCTGGTGCCATAGCTATAATGATATCTGCTAAAATATTGGCAACTACCACATCATACTTCTCATAGCCTACCTTATCCTGCAAATCCTTGTCATCAATCAGATTGCCCACATAGAAATCACCAGTAGACTTATTAATATGATTAACTTCAAAATTCTCATAGGTAGATGCTATACAATCCTCATCGATATCTGTGCCTACAAGATGACACTTTCCATCTAAAAGCTTGCTTGCAATGATAGAAAGAATACCACTTCCACATCCGATATCAAGGATTTCATCACCTGGCTTAAGGTATTTCTTAAGCTGGCGAATACAAAGCTGAGTGGTCTCATGCTTTCCTGTACCAAATGAAACACCTGGATCAATCTCAACAAAAATTTTGCCCTCATCTGAAGCTTGAAACTCTTCCCAAGTAGGCTTGATTAAAATGTCATCAATATAAAATGACTTAAAAAACTGCTTCCAGTTATTAATCCAATCCTCTTGTTTAGTAATAGATGTATCGATAGTACCATCGCCTATATCCATCACTTCCTTAAGCTCTGTAAGAGCTGTCTTAACCTGAGATAATAAAACCTCATGGTCTTCCTCATCAGAAAGATAGAAGCATACTTTTGATAAACCTAAATCCTCTGGTAAATCAGGCTGAAGCTCCTCAAACTCGCCTCCCTGCTTGTCTCCTGAAACAGGCACATTATTCTCTATCTCAATAGAATCAATACCAAGTTCCATAAGAGAAGCACTGACAAAATCCTCAGCGTCTGTAGTTGTATTAATAGAATATTTAATCCAGTTCATAGACTTCTCCTTTTACGGGAAAGCAGGGCCATTTATAATTGCTTACAGCAATGGGCCCTGCTGTAGGAAACAGGTTCTCCCCTACAAGTAGGGTCCCCCCTATTTCCAGTTAACAACAAAAATCACATATCAAGGAATCCCTTGATATGTGGTCTTATCAAAATTATTATGATTGAGCCTTAGCAGCAGCGGCCTTAGCTGTAATCTCATCCTTAAGGTCAACACATTTGTCCTTAAGCTTGCGGGATGTGCTAGGCGACTGAATAAGTCTAGCAATAAGCTTCATTGCTGCATCGTACTGCTTGTAATGCATAGACATGTTAGCAAGCATAAACTCAACTGCCTCAGAAGCCATACCACAATATGGTGGAGTCTCTGAAGAAACAGCCTTCATAAAGCCTTCATAGGCCTGCTTATAAAAGCCTTCATACTCCTTCTTAACAAGCTCAACTACCTTTGGGTCAGCATCCTTTTGTCCCTGTAGTTCCTTAAGCTGTGCACGACGAAGCCATGCTATCTTAAGACAAACATAAGCCTTCTCTGACATCTTAGCACGCTTTTTAAGTGTACAAATAAGAGCAAGCTTAAATTTCTCAACTGAATAATCATAAGAATAAGTCTCTGGAAGAGTCTCTCCTACCTGAGGCTTAAAGCTAGGACAAAAATCAGCACGAATAAGCTTAACTCTTGCTGTATCTATCTTAGAAAATGTAGTATCAAGTGCTGAATAACCACAATGTGGGCATGAAATAAAATCATATTTGCACTTGTCAACATACTCATAATTAGGTCTCAAATCAAAATCAGGTTCGAGACGCTTAAGCTTTGTAGCAAGAACTGCCTTGATAGGAAATTCTTTGTCACAAACAGGGCATCTAACCTTTTTATCCAGGATAAAGTCCTTTTCTTCTTTTACAACCGGTGCTGCAGCCTGTCCTGGCTGGGCAGGACCTTTTTTCTGCTTTTCATCGGCTAAAATATCAAGCTCCCCATCCATTGAGAAGCCAAATTTTTCCATTCCTGAAAGTAAATTCATAATTCGTCCTTTAACTAAAAACTAATTAGTTGGTAATTTGTAAGAGCTCTTAAGGGAAACAATACGATTGAATACTAAAGCATCTGGCTTAGAATCCTTAGAATCTACGCAGAAAAATCCCTGTCTTACAAACTGGAAGCTATCATATGCCTTAGCATCCTTAAGAGATGGCTCTACAAGGCAATCTTTAAGAACTGTAAGGGAGTTTGGATTAAGATTCAAACTACCATCTTCATTATACACTCCTTTTTCTTCGTCCACAATGTTTTCGTAGAGGCGCACTTCAGCCTTTAAAGCTGTCTTAGCAGCAACCCAGTGGATTGTTCCCTTGACCTTTCTACCATCTGGAGCGTCACCGCCCTTAGTAGCTGGGTCATATGTACAATGAATGCAAGTTACCTTACCATTCTCGTCTGTTTCGTATGATGTACAAGTAACGAAGTAAGCGTTCATAAGGCGAACCTCATTACCAGGATATAATCTAAAGTATTTCTTTGGTGGCTCAATCATGAAGTCATCTCTATCAATGTAGAGCTCCTTGCCAAATGGAACCTGACGGCTTCCAAGCTCTGGATTCTCTAAATTGTTAGGAGCATCAAGCCACTCCACATCATCACTTTCGTAATTGTCAATTACAAGCTTAACAGGATCAAGTACTGCCATCACACGGCTACGGCTTGTCTTTAAATCCTCTCTGATACAATACTCAAGCATTGCATAGTCAGAAGAAGAATTAGCCTTAGAAACACCTGAAAGTTCAACAAACTTCTGAATTGAAGAAGGTGTAAATCCTCTTCTTCTAAGAGCTGCAATTGATACAAGACGTGGGTCATCCCATCCGTCTACAATTCCGTCCTCAACAAGCTTCTTAATGTATCTCTTACCAGTAACTACATTTGTAAGATACATCTTAGCAAACTCAATCTGACGTGGTGGATTAGCAAATCCTGCTGACTTAACAACCCAATCATAAAGAGGTCTGTGATCCTCAAACTCAAGTGTACAGATTGAATGTGTAATATTCTCGAAAGCATCCTCAAGTGGATGAGCGAAATCATACATTGGGTAGATGCACCATTTGTCACCTGTGTTGTGATGTGTCATGTGGGCAACTCTGTAAAGGATTGGATCACGCATGTTGATGTTAGGTGATGCCATATCGATTTTAGCACGGAGTGTGTGGCTTCCATCCTCGTATTTACCATTTTTCATATCTTCAAACATCTGAAGATTCTCTTCTACGCTACGGTTGCGGTTAGGATCGTCCTTGCCTGGGTGCTCAAAATCACCTCTGTACTCTCTCATCTGATCAGCTGAAAGATCTGAAACGTAAGCAAGTCCCTTTTTAATAAGGTCAACAGCCACCTCGTACATCTTATCAAAATAGTTGGATGCGAAATAAAGATGGTCGCCCCAATCAGCACCAAGCCACTTAATATCAGCCTTAATAGAATCAACAAACTCTACCTTTTCCTTTGTAGGATTTGTATCGTCGAATCTCATGTGGAACTCACCATTATATTTCTTAGCAAGACCATAATTTAAGATGATTGACTTAGCATGTCCAATATGTAAATATCCATTTGGCTCTGGTGGGAAACGTGTACAAACATGATCGTATACACCTTCCTTAAGATCCTTATCAATTTCAAGCTCGATAAAATTTTTGCTAACTACTTCTTCACTCATTTTACTAATATTTCCTTCCCATATTTTTTATCGGACAACCCCTTAATAAGGGATTAATAAAATTCAAAATAATTACTCTACATGCTTGTGAGTAAATAAATGGTCGCTACAGTACTCGTAGTTGCCATTGCACTTGCTGCAGAATCTAAACTCTAATTCCGGATTAGTAATCTCAGTACGTCCGCAAACTGCACACTTATGCTTAGCAATAGGTGTGCCATCACGATAGGTACTTCTAGGAGGTGTTGCCTGACGCTTAAACTCAGCACGTCTGTGAATCTCCTTAGGATTGTATCTATTATATTTTCTAGTCATAAGCCAGAAAATAAAGAAATTCAAAAGGGATGCAATGATAGGTACAGCGGCGCACCACTCTCCCGCTCTGACATATTGGAATACATTAAATCCAACAATAGCAAGGTAGAAAATTGACATCCACTTCATCTTTATCGGAATAATAAAATATAAAAGCACCTGCATATCAGGAAAACATGCAGAAAAGGCCAAAAATATAGACAAATTAATATAATATGTACTGAAATATTGGCCGATTGAAAGTGGAATCACCCCTCCAAGCAAAGGTGGAAAAAAGAAATAAACAACAAATGCTCCTATAACTGTAAATATGATTCCACCCAATATATAAACGTTAAATTTGAAAGCTCCCCATGTACGCTCTAACACAGAACCTAGCTGGTAATAAAGCATAAACATGATGATAGTCCAAAGACTAAGACTACTAGGTGGTACAAGAACCCATGAAATAACTCTCCAAACCTGGCCCTGTAAAATGAGCTGAGGCTCCAAGGTCATAAAGCTAAGGTATGGCACCCCTGTAAATCTCTGACCAAACAAAAGTAAATAACCAATTCCATATCCACATAAAAGGTAAACAATCAAATTATTGATTGCATATTTACCTAACTTTTTCTCTAATTTATCAAGCAAAATAAATGCCCTCCGTTATAGTTTTACATACTTCTAGACATAATAATAGACTTTAAAGATTATAACCCTTTAAAGCCTATGTTATCAATAGAAATTTTATTCCACTATGTACTCTTTTACATTACTTCTATCTATCTTGATATATGGTACATAGTAGTATTTACCGCCGATTAAATTAATATCTTTAGGAACTTCACCATTTGCAGCAATACCATAAGCCATCTCAGCTATGATTCTTCCCTTGGCTTCAGCATTATTAAGGGCCGTTCCCTCTATGACACCATCAGAAATATATTTTAAAACTTCCTGATCTCCATTTACGCCAACAATCAAAGGCATATTCTGCACCTTGAATATCTTCATGGCATCCACAGCACCAAGGGCCATATTGTCATCATTTGCTATAACAAGCTCTATTTGCCTAGGATAGCCCTGAAGAAGGGATGTAACCTTGGTCTGAGCCTGCTTTCTATCCCAGTTGGCAATCTCATCACCTAGTCGCTCCAGCTGGATTCCTCCATCAAGTATAGTCTCCACCGACACTCGACTTCTTATTATGGCATCCTGATGACCCACTTCCCCCTCAAGCATAATATACTGAATAACACCATCGCCGCTAATATCGATTTCATCAAATCGCTTTTCAAGAGCGGCAAGTACAAGCTCACCTTGAATGCGACCACTTTCCTCTGGCTCAGCTCCCACATAGTAGAGTTTATCAAATCGTTTCAAATCGTCTTCTACTAATTCTCGGTTAAAAAACACAATTGGTGTATCAGTGGATTTAGCTGCCTCAATTATTACAGATGGGTCAGTTCTATCTACAAGGTTTACACAAATTATGTCATAGTCCTTCTCAATGAAATCCTCCACCTGATCATTTTGAACCAATTGATTTTGGCTAGCGTAGACAGTTGTTGTTACGATTTCAACATTTTCTCTATCAGCAATCTGAGTTAAATTGCTTTCTATATTGTGTCTTATCTCTTCGGTAAATGGGTCAAACTCATTGTACATAGTAATTCCCACTTTTATGGTTTTTACTTCCTCCACCTCATTACCTTGAAGGATGCATCCCCATATAATTACAATCACCAAAGCAAAAACAATTATAAATGATACTTTTTTCATACCTTTAACCTATTTAACAAATGGAAACAGCACCTTTTCAAGCTCATCGCTGTACATATTCTCTCTATCAGCTATGTAATAAAGAGGTGCTACTGAAGCCATGTTTCCGTAATCTTTTTTGTCTGTAATTTGTAAGACTGCCAAAAATCCCATAGAATAATCATCCTTAAAAGCAAGTGCATCAATGCCCTGGGAATCAAGATAATATACTGCCTCCTGACTATTATCTACAGAGAATACTTTTATATCCCTATTGATTCTAAGCTTTGCAGAAGCAGCCCCCTCCATTGCATAATAATCAAGAGTAATTATTCCATCATAGTTGCCTAGGATTTCTATGTTGTATAACGACTTTTTAATTACTGAAGGATCAGATGACATAAGCCTATACTCAGCTTTAATTCCCTTGCCACTTAGATTTTCAATAAGAGAATCTTTAAGGGTATTCACATTCACATCCTCGTGAGAAGAAACAATCAAAACATTTTTACAACTATAATTAAAAGAAATATATCTTGAAAAATCAGTTGCTATAGAATTATCATCTGGAATCACTCCATTTACAGTTGCATTTAGAGCTCCATTCTTAGCTAAAAATACTTTGTTGTATAACATCTTTTCATTTATAAATGACACCATTCCTGGATAATCGCCAGTAGCTACAACTACATACTGAGCCCCATCACTTATGGCTCGCATAACTGCTTCCTGCTCGCCCTCGCTACCTAAATCTACAGGCACGTTTACAAAATCAACAGACACATCCTTATCAATGGCTGCTGTTTCAGCGCCAGCTTTCATGTTCTCCCACTCATCTAAATTATCCCCTGTAACAACAAAAGTAATTTTCGTATCTTCCTTTTGAGTGCGACTGTATATCAAGTAAATAAATGTCTCGATAAAAAGCAGGCAAAGAATGGCTACTATAAAGCCAATAATAATCTTTTTATTTTTCACGACCTTCACCTCCCTGATATTCCTCCATAGTCATCTTAGGAAGATGAATTGTGGCTGTAGTTCCCACATCAAGCTCACTTTCAAGTGTAAGGCCATACTCCTCCTTGAAATAGAGATTGATTCTCTGATTGATATTCCAAAGACCAATTCCTGAGCCCTTGCCCTTTGACTGGGACTTATCCTTAAGAAGGTTTTCAAGAGTTTCAGGTGGAATTCCCATTCCGTTATCCCTAACCTCGATAAATATATCTCCATCCTTCTCGTAGCCCACAATATCAATTACGCCCTCGTCATCGTAATCACCTACAGCGTGATAAATGGCATTTTCAATAAGTGGCTGGATAATAAGCTTGATAGTGATGCAATCCTCTATTGCTGGGTCAATATCTATATCTGCCTCGAACTTATTCTTATAGCGCACCTTCTGAATAGCTAGATAATTTTTAGCATGAGTAATCTCATCCTTGATGGTGATGATATTATTGCCCTTGCTAAGACTGATTCTAAAAAGTGAGGCAAGGCTTGTAATCATAGAGATAGCCTCTGGATATTTTTCTGTTTCAATCATCCAGACAATTGAATCTAGTGTGTTGTAAAGGAAATGTGGATTGATCTGAGCCTGAAGAGCATTTAATTCGGATTTACGTTTTTCCTTTTGCTCCTTAACTCGCTCATCCATAATATTTCTCATCTGCACAACAAGAGACTTAATAGTCCTGCCTAGATGTCTAATCTCATGAGAGCCACCAATATATACCTGCTCAGCATCTAAAGCTCCCTCCTCAATATCCTTAAGTGAGGCCTCAAGACGCTTAATTGGGTCAGTGACAATTTTAGAGATAATTACATTACCAAATACAATCAAGAAAATGGTAAATGTGATTATAACAAGCATAAAAAGTCTAAGCTGATTGTATTCTCCAGTCAGCTCAGAAACAGGCACAACTGACACGATTTTCCAGCCGGTATATCCTACCGTCTTTACGATAACAGCTCTCTTATCTCCCTCGAATGTCTCAATGTAATCTCCATCATCATAGGTGACATCAACAAGATTATTTTCCTTTACAAGACCTGCATAAATAGCTTTTTGCTTTGGGTGATAGATTATCTCTCCATCAGAATCCACCAGATAAACATATCCAGCTCCTCTTTCATTTACCCTTGAAAACATCTGCTCAATGGCTGAATAGTTCATATCAACAAGAAGTATTCCACGTCTTGTGTAGCCCATAAAATTAAGGTCCACACTACGACTTAAGGAAACAACCCAGTAATATCTGTAATTACTGCTTTCAAACATATTCTGAACATGTGGAGTTGAAAAATGAAAGTTCTCGATTTTCTCTTCAGTGTTTGTAAACCAGTCCTGCTCAGTAAAATCTACACCGGATTTTCTTGTGGCAATTGGAGCAGCAGAAATAAGGGCACCATCCTGGGAAATACAAGCGATACTTATAAGACTGTCTTTATTAGCCTCATATAAAATATCCATTTCCTTGTTCATGGTGTCACTGGTAAGATCCATATTTTTGATGACACTGTAATACATACTATTAGAAATTCCCATCATATTTCGTAGATAGGAATTAAGATTCCAACTCATCTGGTCAACAACCTGCTTGTTATTATCAATTGCCGTCTGCTTAGCCGTGTTAATATAGTTGGTATAAAAAGCAAATGCCATAAATGACATGCTAAGAATGGCAACTATTGTAAATGACAATGAAATAATAAGCTGAATGCTTCGTCTCTTAGAAGCTCTTTTGACCCGATGAAAATAATGTCTTAGGTCAAAACGCTCCATTAATTACCCCTCTGCTGTCTATACTTAGATGGTGAAATACCATAAGCCTTTTTAAATACATAGCTAAAATAATTAGGCTCCTCATAGCCAATCATTCCGGCAATCATATATGCCTTCTCATCTGTATTTTCAAGGAGCTCAACAGCCTTTTTAAGTCTAATATCTGTGAGATATGTAACAAAACTAAGGCCTGTATTTTTCTTGAAAACTGATGAAAAATAATTAGGACTCACATTGAGATATGTGCAAAGACTCTCAACAGAAATATCTGATTCTGTAAAATGCTCTGCAATATATCCCTTGGCCTTTTCAATCATAAGTCCGGTGCTATCAAGTCTAGTCTTGTTAACGATTTCCTTTACTTTAAAGCACCTATCCTCGAACCATTTTTCTACCATATCAAGGGATTCTACCTTTTCCAATAGCTCGAGAATATCCTTATCACCCTTTTCATCTTCCGAATTAATGTCGTAGGTTCTAGCAAGCTTTATGATTTCAAAATAAGCCTCTAAAATGGAAAGTTTCAGCTGATATAAGGCCACACCATTCTGATGTAAATTAGAGAAAAACTCATGTATTGAACCCTTAAGCTCTTCAGGTGTACCAATTTTTATCTGCTTTAAAATCTGATTAACATTATCTGTTTCAAAAAGGTTAATGTGTGCTTCTTTTGGTTCCACATCATTAATAGAAATGGCCTGATTCTCATCAAGAATAATTCTATAAGCCGCAGCCTCTCTTGCTGATTTAAAAGAACTAAATAAATCCTTTAACTCAGTGACCATTGCACCTACTCCAGCAGTTGTATTTGTCTGCAAAAGCTTAGCAGAAAGCTTACAAATCCTATCTAAATCAGTTACAAATTCATCGTACTCTTCGGTACGCTCAAAACATCCCAACACAATAACATTGCCCAGATAATTCAGACAATAATAATTAGGATGACCAGCAAGCCGCTCCTTGGCAAGCTGATTTAAAGACACACAAAGAAGACGCCTAGTATCATTATTAATTTCATTTTGATTCTCAAAGGAAAGTTTAATTATGCCGACGGCATAGAAATTCCCCTCAATACCTTGTCCATAATCAGCAGCAATCTCATTAATCCTATCAGGTTCAATATGCCCCTCTATAAGGCCAATCAAAAACTGCTCTCTAAAAAATGGGAAGCTCTCCTGATAGTACTTCTCCAAAGTCTCCATATTGCGACGCTTGTCAACCTCATCATCAAGCCGCACCTTAATTCTGGCAAAAACCTGATGAAGCTCATCTGCATCAATTGGCTTTAATATATACTCTTCAGCAGATAACTCGATTGCCTCCTTCGCGTAGTCAAACTCATCATAACCAGAGAAAATAACTACTTTAGTAGCTGGCAACTGAGCCTTAAGCTGCTTAGAAAATTCAAGTCCATTCATAAAAGGCATATTAACATCAGTCATAACAACATCTGGCTGTGTCTCAAGTGCTCTCTCTAATGCATCCTGACCATTTTCCGCAGTGGCCACCACATTAAATCCAAGCTCCTGCCAATTAATCTTTTTCTCGATGGCAAGGCGAACTTCCTCCTCGTCATCAACAAGCATAACATTATACATAAATTATTCCCCCGAATAGCTAAAAACATGGATAAATTATAGCAAAAATTCCTTCATAAGTATAGAAGAAATGGACTTAGGGGACGGGGTTAGCGGACCATTTTCAAGTCCACAAAATGGTCCACTAACCCCGTCCCCTAGGTCCAAAAAAGCCGAGCAAGAAACTCCTGCCCGGCCCTTTATTGGAACACAAATTAATTTTTCTTTCTCTTAGAAAGTACGTCTACTGTTACAGCACCGAGAAGTACAGCACCTTTAACGATTTTCTGGATATCTGTTGACCATCCGAAAAGTGACATACCATTGTTAAGAATACCCATTACGAAGGCACCGATTACAGCACCGAGGATTGTACCAGAACCACCTGCTACGGCAGCACCACCGATATAACATGATGCGATAGCATCCATTTCGAAACCATCACCAGCCTTTGGTGTTGATGATCCATTTCTTGCTGAAAGAACGATACCAGCAATAGCTGATAGTACACCCATGTTTGTGTATACCCAGAAGAATACTTTGTTTGTATCGATACCTGAAAGGTTAGCTGCTTTTCTGTTACCACCTAAAGCGTAAATCTGACGACCAGCTACAGTCTTTGTTGTAACAAATGCGTAGATACCAATAAGGATTACCATGATAAGAAGTACAAATGGAAGTCCATTGTATCTTGCAAGCTTGTAGAAGAAGAACCAAATAATGAAAAGTTCAATACCAAGCTTTAATACTGTCTGCCATGTAGGAGCAAGAGCAAAGTTGTATTTCTTCTTTGTCTTGATGCTCTTAAGCTCTGCCCAAACAAGTGCTACTGAAGCAATAATTGCAACAAAGATTGAAACTAAATCAAGGATTCCATCGCCAAAGAAGATCTTGTAAGTTGGGAGGAAACCAGCACCGATAAAGTTGTAGTTTGCAGGAAGAGGACCTTTAGTCTGTGCCTGCAAAAGTGTATAGGTAAGACCGCGGCCCATAAGCATTGTAGCAAGGGTAACTACGAATGGAGGGATGCTAAGGTAAGCAATAAAGAATCCTGCAAACATACCAACTAAAAGACCAATAGCAAGTGCTGCAATAATAGCAACCCACATATTCATCTTGTAGTCCATCATAACAATACCAGCAGATGCACCACAAAGAGCAACTACAGAACCGACACCAAGGTCGACGTTACCAGTAAGTACGCAAAGCAACATACCAATAGCAAGGATAACAACGTAGCCGTTCTGCATAACTAAGTTGTTAATATTCATTGGTGTAAGGTTTTTACCGCCTGTAAGTGCAGCAAATATTAAATAAATAACAATAAGGGCAATGAACATGCCGTATTGTTTCATGTCTAAATTAACTCTCTTCTTTTCCATTTCCATCATCCTTTCTATTGTGTGCCATTACACACTGCATAATCTTCTCCTGAGAAACCTCTGCGCTTGAAAGCTCTCCCGCAATTTCGCCTTCATTAATAACGTAGATTCTGTCGCATGTACCAATTATTTCTGGCATTTCTGAAGAAATAACTATTACAGCCTTACCTGCTCTAGCAAGTTCATTAATGACACAATAAATTTCATATTTAGCACCAACATCAATACCACGAGTTGGCTCATCAAGAATAAGCACATCTGGCTGGGTAAGCATCCATTTTGCAAGTACAACCTTTTGCTGGTTACCACCTGAAAGTGAACCTACCACCTGATTGATGGAATTGGCTTTTACGTTAATTCTTTTTCTATATTCTTCAGCAGCTAAAATCTCATCATTACCGTTAATTACACCTCTCTTAGAGAAGAATTTAGGACGAGCTGCTATGGTCATGTTTTCTTTGATGTCGCCAATCAAATTAAGACCATTAGTCTTTCTATCCTCAGTAACGTAAGCAAGCTTGTTGTTAATGGCATCTTTTACAGTGTGAATATTCACTTCCTCACCATTAATCTTAACTGTTCCAGAGATTTTCTGTCCGTAGCTGTGTCCAAATACACTCATGGCAAACTCTGTACGACCAGCACCCATAAGTCCTGCAAGACCAACTACTTCTCCTGCTTTAACTTCGATGTTAATGTCTTTAAGAACCTGACGATTTGGATCGTCTGGATGGAATACATTCCAGTTCTTAACCTCAAAAATAGTGTCACCTATAGTAACTCCCTCTCTTACAGGATATCTGTTAGTAAGCTCACGACCTACCATGGCCTTAATAACTCTATCCTCAGAGAAATCATCAACTCCCTTAATGAGAGTCTCAATTGTTTTACCATCACGAATGACAGTAACTGCATCTGCTACATAACTAATCTCATTTAACTTATGTGAAATGATAATACATGTAATACCTTGTCTCTTAAGCTCAAGCATTATATCAAGAAGTTTCTTTGACTCCTCATCATTCAAAGCCGCTGTAGGCTCATCCAAGATAAGAAGCTCAACCTTCTTTGCCATTGCCTTTGCAATTTCAATTAATTGCTGCTTTCCAACACCAAGTGAATTAACTGGTGCATTAACGTTTTCATGTTCTAGACCAACCTTTGCAAGCATCTCTTGAGCTCTTTGTCTGGTTTTAGTCCAATCTATAACGCCCTTCATAGAAAGCTGTTCGTTTCCTAGAAATACATTCTCTGCGATTGAAAGAAGTGGAGATAAAGCAAGCTCCTGGTGAATGATTACAATACCTTTATGTTCTGAATCTCTAAGGTTATGGAATCTACATACTTCACCATTGTATTCAACATCACCTTCGTATGTTCCGTAAGGATATACTCCTGAGAGAACATTCATAAGTGTAGACTTACCTGCACCATTCTCTCCACAAAGAGCATGGATTTCTCCCTTTTTTACTTGCAGATTAACATCATCAAGGGCTTTAACTCCAGAAAACTCTTTTGTGATATGTTTCATTTCCAAGATGTAATCTGACATTTTATTCTCCTTCTTTAAAAACTGTGGCGACTTAATGACTTAAGTCGCCACTATAATTACTTTTCTAATAAACTTTTAAAAATTACTCTGCAAGCTGCTCTTCTGTGTAGTAACCACCATCAACGATGATTTCCTTGTAGTTGTCCTTATCTACTGCAACTGGTGTGCAAAGGTATGAAGGAACAACAAGCTTACCATTGTCATACTGCTCTTCATCATTGATCTCTGGCTCTGCGCCTTCAAGAACTGCCTGAACCATTGTTACGCACTTGTCAGCAAGGAGACGTGTATCCTTGTAGATTGACATTGTCTGAGAACCAGCGATGATGTTCTTTGTAGCCATAAGCTCAGCATCCTGACCTGTGATAAGTGGCCAATCTTTACCTACTGTGTAACCAGCACCCTCAAGAGCTGCCTTACATCCATAAGCAAAACCATCAAAAGCTGTAGCACAGATGTCTAACTTCTCATCAGCATAGAAACCTGTAAGGTAGTTCTCACAGTTCTGCTGTGCTGTCTCCTGAGACCATCTTAAGATACATGTATCTTCGAAAGATGTTCTACCTGACTTACATACTAATGTACCGTTGTCAAGGTATGGCTGAAGAACTTCCATAAGACCGTTGTAAAGCATAACAGCGTTGTTATCATCAGGTGAACCCATGAAGAACTCGATTGTATAAGTCTCATCTGTGTTAGCTAAGTCCTTAGCTTCCTCGATGTACTTACCAATTGCTGTACCAACACCCTTGTTATCGAATGTTGCATAGTAGCTTACAGCGTCTGTGTCCATAAGAAGACGATCATAAGCGATGATAGGAATATCAGCTTCCTTAGCCTGCTGCTCAACGTTTACAAGAGCTGAAGAATCAACTGCTGCGATAACTAAGCAATCAGCGCCAGATGCGATCATGTTCTCAATCTGAGATACCTGAGCCTGTACATCATCCTCTGCGTACTGAAGATCAACTTCGTAACCTAAAGCTTCAAGCTTCTCTTTCATGTTGTTACCATCGTTGATCCATCTCTCAGAAGACTGAGTAGGCATTGCAACTGCAACTCTCTTTCCTGTAGATGCAGCTGGTGTAGATGCATCACTTCCGCCATCTGTAGTTGTAGCTGTACCATCTGCTGGTTGTCCATTGTCAGCAGGGCCGCATCCTACAGCTAACCCCATAGCCAATACTGCTGTGAGCATCAAACTTAGAATCTTTTTTTTCATTTTCTTCTCCTCCTAAAAGATTTGTAAGCAACTCATTGTTGCTTTTAACTATGATATGATTCTATCAACATAGTTTTTTGTAGAAAATATAAAATTCTATTTTCATTCTTAGAAATTCTACACAGTTTAGACACATTTATCAATGGGGCAATACAGCAAAATATCTATATATGTAAAAAACCCTAGGCACTTTCACTCAGTGTCCTAGAGTTTTCAAGATTTTTATATGTATTTTCCCTAAACTAAAATCAACTCTGATATAAAAACAACTGCACAACAGATACAAGCCACTTTAAAAAGACTCATATTAAACCATGCAGCAACCGTACCACATACAAGAGCAAGGGTACCTGATATCTTGCTCTGGGTGGCATCGATTATGGCAGGAAATGTCATTACCGCCAAGGTAACATAAGGAACATAATAAAGAAAGGATCTAATAAATCTATTCTTAATAGGCTTCCTAAAGAGTGTAACCGGAAGCACTCTTATAATTGTACTAACAACAGCTGCCACCAATATATAAATATAAGTATTAGTCATCGTCTTCTACCTCCGGATGTGGAAATGCTATGGCTGCCACTGTTGCAATAATAACAGTGAGAATGATTGTCTTAGTGCCACTAGATATATGAGATAAAGCAGGCACTCTAAAGGCAATATAGCTTGATATAAAGCTGATAATAATGAGCACTGCAACTATTCCATGCTTTCTCGCCTCTGGCATAATGCAAGCCAAAAACATGCCATATAAAGCTACAGAAAATGCACTAACAAGGCGAAGGGGCATAAGCTCACCTGCAATAATTCCAAAGGATGTACCAAAGCACCAACCAAGAGCAGCTATCAAAAATGCTCCGCAGTTATATAGCGGCTCTATGAATCCTGGTCTTTTAATTGTAATGGCAAACAGCTCATCTGTAACACTAAAGCCCACAAGCATTCTATTAATCATAGATGTTTTGGAGCTGAATTTCTGACAAAGAGCTGTAGACATAAGCAAGTACCTTGCATTAACAACAAGAGTCATAATTGCCATTTCAACATATCCAGCCCCGGCAGCCACCACCGTATATACAGCATACTCTCCTGCGCTGGCATGATTTAAAAACGAGTTAACAAAGCCCTGCAGTGGAGTGAAATTAGCCATTCTGGCAATAATACCAAGAGAAAAAGCCACAGCCATATATCCTAAAGCTATAGGAAAGCCATCTCTTATTCCTTCTATAAAAACCTGTTTTTTACTATTTGATTCAAAAGTTTTCATAATTTTTTAATACTTTCATCTTCACAAAAGTGTACAATCATATATATAAATAATTTGGGAGGCAAATATGAAACCGGGAGTATTCATTGCCAAAAGAAAAAATGGTGAAGTCTATTATAGATGTAACATCACCTACAGTGGAAAACATATTAGTCTAGGAAGCTTCGACACAGAAAAAGAATGTAATCTAGCTTATAAGGAAGCTTGGAAGATTCTAAAGGATACCAAAATAACAATTCTTAATCTGCAATCAACCATTAAATATCTAAAATTCGAGAAAGGAATAACCCTTCTGAATTTTAGGGATAATCAAATTTACATTAAGAATCCAATTTACCTGCAAAAGAATTATTTTAACTATTATCTCACACCAGGCACAGTCCTTAAGTTTGATAATGATGATTTATTCTATTATTCCAGCCACAAGATTCAAAACCGTGGCGGCCACATGTTTGTAAGCGACTATGGCTTACAGTACAACATACTAGGCCGTTATGGAATCAAGCCTTATGCCATAAAAGGCAAGGATTATTCTTTTGCCAATGGAGATGAAACTGACTATCGATACTCTAATATTATTATAATCAACAAGTATCACGGTGTATTTAAGGAAATAAAAAGAGGCAAGCCAATCTACACAGCCAAAATCCATCTAAATGGAGACTTTATTGTAGGTCGATACAACAGCGAGGCCACAGCAGCTGTTGCGTACAATAAGGCAGTTGACTTATGTCGCGCTCGTGGAATGACCAAATCATTTCCTACTAATTTCATAACCGAATACACACCTAGAGAATATGCAGACGTATATACGGAAATCAAAATATCTTCTCACCTATATAAGTTCTTCCGTAACAAAAACTTCCGTGACGCCTAAATCAAATCTATTATTTTATATATGATTAGTCAAAAATAGCCACCGGTCGCTACCAAACCCTTACTATTGAAAACAATATCTGAGGCTTGATAGCGTAACCAGGTGGCTCATTTATTATTCTTAGTTGTTGATGAATTTATCCTCTTCGTTGTTCCATGAGTAAAGCTTACGAACTTCCTCACCAACCTTCTCTGATGGATGCTCAGCAGCAAGCTTTCTCATAGCTGAGAAGTGTACCTGACGGCCAGCTGGTGACATATCAAGAAGGAATTCCTTAGCAAATGAACCATCCTGGATATCTGAAAGAATCTGCTTCATAGCCTTCTTTGTATCCTCTGTGATGATCTTTGGACCTGTGATGTAATCACCGTACTCAGCTGTGTTAGAGATAGAATATCTCATTCCTGCGAAACCTGACTGATAGATAAGGTCAACGATGAGCTTCATCTCGTGGATACACTCAAAGTATGCATTTCTTGGATCATAACCAGCCTCAACAAGAGTCTCGAAACCAGCCTGCATAAGTGCACAAACACCACCGCAAAGTACTGCCTGCTCACCAAAGAGGTCTGTCTCTGTCTCTGTTCTGAATGTAGTCTCAAGAACACCAGCTCTTGCTCCGCCAATACCAAGTGCATAAGCAAGTGCAAGCTCAAGAGCCTTACCTGTAGCATCCTGCTCTACAGCTACAAGACAAGGAACACCCTTGCCAGCAAGGTACTCAGAACGTACTGTATGACCTGGTCCCTTTGGAGCGATCATAGTAACATCAACATCAGCTGGTGGCTTGATGCAACCAAAGTGAATATTGAAACCGTGAGCAAACATAAGCATGTTACCAGCCTCAAGGTTTGGCTCGATATCCTTCTTATACATATCAGCCTGCTTCTCATCGTTGATAAGAATCATGATGATATCAGCCTTCTTAGCAGCCTCAGCAGCTGTGTAAACTGTAAGTCCCTGCTTCTCTGCCTTAGCCCATGACTTTGAACCCTCATAAAGTCCGATAATAACATCGCAACCACTCTCCTTAAGGTTGAGTGCGTGTGCGTGACCCTGGCTACCATAACCAATAATAGCTATTGTCTTACCTTTCAATAATGAAAGATTGCAATCTTCCTGATAATAGATTTTTGCTTCCTGTGACATTTCAATATCCTCCTATTTATTATATAAATTATATTTACCTATATTAAAGAAACTAATCTACAGAATAACCACATCATCTGTACCACGGCTAAGTCCTGTAAGACCTGTACGTGCAAGCTCTAAAATATCGTATGCTCCAAGCATATCTAAGAACGCCTCAAGCTTATCCTGATTTCCTGTAACCTCAAGAATCATAGAATCGTGTGTGACATCAACAACCTTGCCATGGAAAATCTCTACGATAGTAAGAACGTCCTGTCTCTCCATATTAGTAGCCGAAATCTTAACAAGCATAAGCTCTCTCTTAACAGACATGCCGTGTTCAAGCACCTTAACATCTACAACTTCTGTAAGTTTTGAAACCTGCTTTTCAATCTGCTCGAGAATCATCTCATCTCCATGTGTTACTATAGTAACTCTAGTGTACCTAGGGTCTGCTGTAACACCCGCTGAAAAACTATCGATGTTGTAACCTCTGCGTGAAAATAAGCCAGAAATGCGACTTGTAAGACCTGGTGTGTTCTCTACAAGAATAGATAGAACCTTCTTAGACTCCATAAATAAATATACTCCTAACAACAAAAAATTTTCCACTTTAGTGGTTTACAGTATAAAATCATTAAAGAAATTCTATCACAAACAAATACAATGTCAACCCAAATATAATCCAAATATAAAAAAGACTTAATAATATGCATAAACAAAAAAGCTCCGCCACTTAAAGGTGGCGAAGCCCTATAAATTTCACTTAATAGTATTTACCATCGTAAGGATTAAATAGCCCCATCTGAATCGGCTGTCTGTTATCCTCATAACATAATGTAATATAAAAATCTCTAAATTCAAATCCCTGTTTAGTCCATTCTATTTTGCCTTTTTCACAGTCACAATACTCGCTGTAATCAACCCACTGAAGAACCTGCATTAGAGGTCTATCCATCATCTTGCTGGTGGCCTCCTTAAATGTCCACACCTCGGTAAACTTTTTATTTAGCTCATTCTTCTTAACTGATTCTAAGTATTCAAGATCATATTTGGTAAAAAACCTTTTTACAAGGTCCGGGTCATAAGGTCTAATTCGCTCCACATCTATTCCAACAGGCTTGTCAGAAATAGCTGCAACTGCAAAGAAATTAGAATGGGAAATACTGAACTCCACATTTTTAGGCTGAATAAAAATTGGCTTACCCTGGGATGTGGTTGAATAAACGTAAGGTCGTTGGATGTGATTCTCCCAAAGGAGCTTTTCAAGAAGATGCGCAGCACCCAAACGCTCACACTTTCCCTTAAGAGTTTTGGCCTCGTCAACATGAGCCCTTCTCTGCGGACTAATCATGTCATAGACTTCGTCAAATATAAAAGGATTTTGTAGTGGTTCACAATTGTACGCTGCCGCCTTTATCATAATTCATCCCCCGTGATTAACTCTAATAATATGATATCACAATGAAAAATAAGTATGGTAAAATTAAGAAGAATTAAGAAACTTTTCACACTTATAAAGAGGCAAGTTATGAAAATACTTATATTTGAAATGAAAACTGTTTGCTATAATTCATATCTTTATTTTGGAGATGCCCTAGGGGCCGCACTGACATCCCTTGGACACAGTGTTGAATACTTTAAAATTGACGAGGATGCACTTGATGATTTGGAAAAATATGTAGGCACATCCTATGATCTTCTTATTGATTTTAATTCAGACTTACCTCGAGCTCTCATGGATGATGATTCTTACTTTTTAGACCATGTAGATGCCCCATTTTTCGATGTGATTTTAGATCACCCACTCTACCACCACGATACACTTAAAAACAAACTTAAGAACTTCCATGTAGTCTGTCTTGACGCTAGACATAGAGACTACATTTTAAAATACTATCCACATATCAAATCAGTCACTGTCACACCTATGACAGGGGAGCTTGCATTTGGCCATGATAAAATTGACTGGGATAATTTCAAAAACCGTCAATACGATATTATTTTTTCAGGCACCTACACAGATCCTACCAGGATAGAGACCGCCATAAATAAAATGCCTGATTTAATTAGTAATAACGTATATGAGCTTATTGATATGATGAAGGCTGACAACAGCCTTACTATAGAAGATGCAGTTGATAGACTTGCTGAAAATGAATTTTACGACTATATCAATTCCGACAAGCCACTACACACTCAGATATTCTATTTAGCTGATACGTATATACGATGTATCAACCGAAAAAAGCTAGTTCAGGCTCTAGATAGATGCGACTGTCAAATGCATCTATTTGGTGGCCTATGGGAAGAATTAGAGCTTAAAAACGCAGTCCTTCATAAAGAAATACCATTTAATCTCACATTCACCATATTTGCCAAGTCAAAAATATCAGTAAATATAATGCCTGGATTTAAAGCAGGCAGCCATGACAGAGTTTTTTCTGCCCAATTAAATGGTGCTGTAAGCCTTACTGACCCTACCACATTATTACTTAACGAATATAAGGATAATAAAGACATTCTCTTTTTTGATTTGGATAATATAGACTTTGTTACAGAAAAAATAAATAGCTCTCTAAAAGATGTAGAAGGCCTTAAAAAAATAGCCCAAGCAGGCTATGAGATTGCATCTCATAATCATACTTGGACCAATATTGCAAATGTAATAATAAGCGCTCTCAAAAAGGATTAATCTAAATTAAGCATCTCCTGATAGAATGCAAAGTAATCCTTTCTAGCCTGCTTAGTAAATTCGATAGCAGTTCTAGGATGCTGATTTAATAAACCTGTTGTAAGATACTGCATATCGTATCCCCATACAACACCCTGCTCCTTGAGAGGCATCATATAGTCTTCTACGAATTTAATAGCATATCTCTCTTTATATTTAGGATTCTTAAGGAAGCCCAAAAGGAGCTCCATAGCACAGTTACCTGCTCCACGTCCCATAGCATTATATGTAGCATCAAGATAATCTACATTATCACCGCATGCCTCGATAGTATTAGCGAATGCAAGCTTCTGATTATCGTGAGCATGCATACCTACCTTTTTGCCATATTTAGCAGCTGCATTACAGTATAAATCTGCAATTCTCTCAATCTGTTCTGGATACAATGAGCCATAGCTATCTACAATGTAAACACATGAGATAGGTGTCTGGCATACAATATCAAGAGCCGCCTGAATATCTTCCTTAGAAGAAGTAGATATAGCCATAATATTACATGTAGTCTCATATCCCTTCTTATCAGCATCCTCAATCATCTCTACTGCACCAGGAAGCTGATGTAAATAAGTAGCTACACGAATTAAATCTACAGGGCTCTCCGCCTTTGGATGAATATCTTCCTTATAGTTACATCTTCCAACATCTGCCATAATGGCAATCTTAAGATCTGTGTCGTTATCACCAACAATTTTTCTAATATATTCATCAGATGAAAACTTCCATGGTCCAAATTTTGACTCATCGAACTGTTCCTTATCAGCACGATAACCCATCTCCATGTAGTCGACTCCTGCCTTGATATTAGTTAAATAAAGAGCCTTTGCAAACTCATCAGAAAAATAAAAGTCATTAACAAGACCTCCATCTCTAAGTGTTGCATCAACTACACGTATGCTCTCTCGTACCTCGAGAAGCTTTGAAACCTCTTTCATCTTATGTCCTCCATTCACTTTAGCGATTAAAAGCATTAAAGCGATTATACGACTAAAAAACCCATTAGTCAATGCTCATTTTCCCCAGCCTATAAGGCCAGGGAAAAGAAACACTGCAAATGGGTTATTAAACAACTTCAAATTTCATTGTGCTTTCACTTAACTGCTTAGTGACAATACCGTTTTGATCCATAGCATCTGTAATGCCCTGAATCTCACTAACAATTGTTGTGGATGCTGTAGCTGACATATTAATAGCATATGAGCTCTCCTGAAGAGAATTAGCAATATCCTCAATTCTAACTGACATTGCATCCATAACCTCGTTAAGCTTATTAGCCTTATCTGTATATGAGCTAAGCATTTCATCGATTACTGAAGCAGTATCTTCGAACTTAGCACCTGTCTCTACAAATGCATCATAATCTGTTAATACATTCTCATTGATAAAGCTAATAACCTGAATAGCATTATCAGAGAGTTCCTTAACTGCAGTAGTAACTCTAGCAGAAATCTCCTGAATATTACCAGCTGCATCACGGGAATTAGCAGCAAGCTTACTAATCTCATCAGCAACTACAGCAAATCCTCTACCAGCCTCACCTGCACGAGCAGCCTCGATTGAAGCATTAAGTGCAAGCAAGTTAGTCTGACTTGCAATATCAAGGATATCATTAGTCAAATCACTAATCTGATTAACCTGCTCTGACTCCTTAACAGATGCCTCAAGCACTTTAGATAATTCCTCGATTTTAGCACCTGTGCTGTCCTTTTTATCTGCGGCATCCTTCTTAATTGTATCAGCCTCAGACTTGATTAATTCAGCTTTTTCAGCACCATTTTGTGATTCACTATAAATAGCGTCTGTAGCCTCTCTAACAAGCTTAAGCTTATCCTCTAAGTCAACAGTAGAATTCGCAACATTTTCCATTGAAGCAACAAGCTCTTCCATGGCTGCTGAAGTGTTAGTTACATTATCACTTGTGCTCTTAATCTTCTCCATTACCTTATCAGATGATGTAGAAAGTACAGCTGCACCGCTTTTTACATCCTTGATTACATTCTGTAAAGTCTCAATGAAAAGATTAATATTATTGCGGACCATAGCAAGTTCTGTTTTGGTCTTAGTATTAATGCGGGAGGTCAAGTCTCCTGTGCCATTATTAATGTTGTTAACAATAGTCTGAAGCTCATTAGACATACCCTTAATTACTTTATTAACTCTAAGATTTGTCAAAATAAAGCTAAAGATAATCAAGAGAAGAACAACACCCATAACTATATAACCCTGTACAGATACCTGATTGATATACATAGTCATATATGAAGCAAAACCATCATTCAATCCAACAATAGCCTGATCAACCAAATCAAGAGATTGGTATACAGCATCCAAGGACCAGTTATAGTTATTTGAATAAAGAACAACAGCCTCTTTCATTTCACGATTGTATAAAAATTTCTGAAGGCTTCCAGCTTTGGCTTTGTAATCAGCAACATTGTCTCTTAAATCACTGATAATCTGCTGTCCATCATCAATATTAGTTATTATAAGACATGTATCAAGATACTCAAGTCTTGCCTCAGTATCTGCCATGTACTTGTCGAATTCCTGAAACTCTGCAGGAATTACAACTGCTCCAGCCTGAGCCTTTCCCATGTATCTGTTGATTTCTGCAGAAATATGGATAATATCCTCTTTTAATGCAGAGGCCTCAGTAGAACACTTTAATTGATTTTCACTAGCTAAAAGCGCCTGACCTTTAACGCTGTTCATTGCAAAATGCGAACTGATAACATAAGCAATAAACGCCGCTAAAATAACTAAATATACTGCTACATTTTGAAAAACTATAGATTGAATAAATTTTCCATCTCGCTCCCCTTTAAGTCCTCTTCTAGAGGATTTTTTTCTTCCCATTATTATCCCTTCCTTTTCATAGATTTTGCGTTGTAATTTATTCAATATATATTCAATGTTATTAAATTGTACACTTTTATAATCGGATATAAAAGCATTATTGTTAATTTTTTCTTGTGTTTTTTTGCATTTTATTAAAATATAACTTAAAAGACGGTATGTTTCTTAACATTTTGCCTAAAAAAAGGCCCCTGGCTTTGTTGCCAAGGGCCTTAAGTCATCTATATATATTATACGATTTCAAATTTCTGGGTACTTGCATTTAATTGCTTTGTAACATCATTGTTCTGATCCATGGCATTATTAATACCCTGAATTTCTCCAACGATTTCAGTTGCTGCTGATGCTGATAGGTTGATAGCTTCAGAGCTTTCTGATACAGAAGAAGAAATAGTCTCTATACGAGTAGCCATCTCATTCATTACAGTATTAAGATTATCTGCTCTATCTCTAAAATTAACCAGCATCTCATCAATCATAGTTGCAGTATTCTCATATTTAACACCGGTTTCAACAAATGAATCGTAATCCGATAATACGTTTTCATTAATGAAATCAATAACCTGAATAGCATTATCAGAAAGCGTCTTAACTGCAGCTGTAACTCTAGATGAAATCTCCTGGATGTTACCAGCTGTATCTCTTGAATTAGCTGCAAGGGAACTGATTTCATCAGCAACTACTGCGAATCCCTTACCAGCTTCACCAGCTCTTGCTGCCTCAATTGAAGCATTTAGTGCAAGCAAATTAGTCTGACTTGCAATATCAAGAATCTCATTAGTCAAATCACCAATCTGGTTAACCTGCTCTGATTCCTTAACAGATTCCTCAAGAACTTTGGCAAGCTCTTCCATCTTAGCACCGGTACTTTCCTTCTTGCTATTAGCCTCTCTCTTAATCAAATCAGCTTCATCCTTAATCTGATTTGCTTTTTCAGCCCCCTCAATTGCCTCTGCATCAATAGCTTTTGTAGCCTCTCTTACAGCATCCAAATTATCTGTAAGTGTGCCAGTTGTTGACGCTACATTTTCCATAGAAGCTGCCAGCTCTTCCATGGCTGCTGATGTATTGGTAACATTATCACTTGCACTTTGAATCTTTAACATTACACTATCAGAAGAAGATGTAAGAACATTAGAACCATCCTTAACATCCTTGATAATTCCCTGCAATGTCTCTATAAACTGATTAATGCAATCAGTAACAAGAGCAAGTTCTGTCTTAGTCTTAGTATTAATACGTGTAGTCAAATCGCCCCTGCCCTTGTTTATATTATTAATAAAGGCCTGAAGCTCATAGGAAATATTAAGAATTACTTTATTGATTCTTACGAAGCTAATGATAAATCCAACAATTACAAATGCAAGAACAAAGCCAAGGACTATAAATGCCCTACCAATAGCCTGCTGCTTTTGTCCTTCAAGGTATGGAGCGAAATTGTGTCCCATCCATAAGATATCCTCATCACACTTTGCTAAAGCTTCATTCATTGTATCAATTGAAACACCGTAATCGCCGCCGATTAACTGAACTGCTCCCATTATATCTCCAGCAATTATGTTATCTCTCATCTGAATAGCATATCCTGAATATGCTGTTACAGCATCATTTAAGGCCCCAGTATCTTCCACACCAGTTGCACACTGCACCTGTAACATTTCATTGCCAGCAACATACTCAAGCTTCTGAAGCATTTCTTCATTATAGGCATCAAACATAGCAAAATCACTTGCTGACACTGACTGACCACCTTCTAGGGAGCCCATATATCTATTGATTTCAGCTGTCATATGTACAGCATCAGTTTTAAGAACCGACATTTCATAAAGAAGATCTGTCTCAGCAACGCTACCACCTGAAGCCACTGAAACTACATTTGTCATACCTGAATACCAGATATAAGCAAAAATAAGAAATGCAACAATTATAAGGCCATAAATAAGTCCGTTTTGAAATGATATTGTCTGGAAAAAATTACCCTTATTTTTCTTGACAACATTTGCAACAGCCTTGATGTTCTCCTTTTGCTCTTCAGAGAATTTCTCATCAATTTTGTTCTGTAATTCCTCTTTCATTTCTGCTTTCCCCATTGATTTACCCCCATCATTTGAAATCAGTCTTATAATCTACTGTAAAAACTATTATAACCTCTAGAAAAACAAAAATGATTTATATCACAAATAATTCATTTATTTTTGCTTTTTTAATCAAAAAAACCCCTTGGCCTAAGCCAAGGGGTTTAATTACTAAATTTATTAGCGTGAACCCGTCGCCCATCCAGGATTGCCTCAGGCAATGAGGGCGCGGGGTGAGAAACAGGTTCTTCCCAGCAAACTGGGCCCCTCCTATTTCTTCTTAAAACTTACCAGCAGTAGCAGCTTCCTCAACTGATACGGCTACAGCAACTGTAGCACCTACCATTGGGTTGTTACCCATACCGATAAGACCCATCATCTCAACGTGTGCAGGAACTGAAGATGAACCAGCGAACTGAGCATCTGAGTGCATACGTCCAAGAGTATCTGTCATACCGTATGAAGCAGGACCTGCTGCCATGTTATCTGGGTGAAGTGTACGACCTGTACCACCACCTGATGCAACTGAGAAGTACTTCTTACCAAGGTCTACGCACTCCTTCTTGTATGTACCAGCTACTGGATGCTGGAAACGTGTAGGGTTTGTAGAGTTACCTGTGATAGAAACACCAACGTTCTCGTGGTGCATGATAGCAACACCTTCCTGAACATCATCAGCGCCGTAGCACTTAACTGTTGCACGAAGACCATTAGAGTATGCCTTCTCAGAAACGATGTTAAGCTTAGCCTCTTTATAATCGTACTTTGTCTCAACAAATGTGAAACCGTTAATACGTGAGATAATCTGTGCAGCGTCCTTACCAAGACCGTTAAGGATAACGCGAAGTGGCTTCTGGCGAACCTTGTTAGCCTTCTCAGCGATACCGATAGCACCCTCAGCTGCAGCGAATGACTCGTGACCTGCGAGGAAGCAGAAGCACTCTGTCTCCTCCTCAAGGAGCATCTTACCAAGGTTACCATGTCCAAGACCTACCTTACGGTGATCAGCAACAGAACCTGGAATACAGAAAGACTGAAGTCCCTCTCCGATTGCAGCAGCTGCATCAGCAGCCTTGCGGCAACCCTTCTTAATAGCGATTGCAGCGCCTACAGTGTAAGCCCAGCAAGCATTCTCAAAGCAGATAGGCTGAATCTTCTTTACCTGCTCGTATACATCAAGACCAGCGTCCTTTGTAATCTTCTCAGCTTCTTCGATTGAGCTGATACCGTACTTATTAAGAACTGCATTGATCTGATCAATTCTTCTTTCGTATGATTCAAATAAAGCCATTTTATTTCTCCTTTCCTATATTATTCCTGACGTGGATCGATAATCTTAACAGCATCATCAACACGACCGTACTGGCCCTTTGCCTTTTCCCATGCTGTGTTAGGATCATCACCCTTCTTAATGAAGTCTGTCATCTTTCCAAGAGAAACAAACTGGTAACCAATAACTTCGTTATCAGCATCAAGTGCGATACCTGTTACATAGCCTTCAGCCATCTCAAGGTAACGAACACCCTTTTCCTTTGTTGCGTACATTGTACCAACCTGTGAACGAAGACCCTTTCCAAGATCCTCAAGACCAGCA
>JAFYYR010000005.1 GCA_017557435.1 Pseudobutyrivibrio sp.
ACTTCTACATCGAGGACAAGGGTGCATTCACTGGAGAAATCTCCGCACCTATGCTTGTAGATGCAGGCGTTAAGTATGTAATCATGGGACATTCTGAGAGAAGAGATATCTTCGGCGAGAATGATATCCTTATCAACGCAAAGGTTAAGAAGGCATTCGCTGCTGGTCTTACACCAATCCTTTGCTGTGGTGAGTCTCTTGCACTTCGTAAGGCTGGTACTTACAAGGAGTGGATTGAGCGTCAGATTACATGGGATCTTTCAGGTGTTACTGCTGATCAGGTTAAGAATCTTGTTATCGCTTACGAGCCAATCTGGGCTATCGGTACAGGCGAGACAGCTACAGCTGATCAGGCTGAGGAAGTATGCGGATTCATCCGTGAGCTCATTGCTAAGCTTTATGATGGCGCTACAGCAGAGGCTGTTCGTATTCAGTACGGCGGTTCTATGAACGCTGGCAACGCTGCTGAGCTTCTTAGCAAGCCAAACATCGATGGCGGTCTTATCGGTGGTGCTTCACTTAAGCCAGACTTCGGTAAGATTGTTAACGCTTAATAATCTGTGGGTTTTAATAGTGACTTTGTTAAAATTGTCAATTATATGTAAGAAAAACTCCTAAAGTTTTACATGCGCACCAGTTATCTGGTGCGCTATTTTTATTTTATTTAACACATTTTTATGATATAATTTGCGCTGATGGACTTATTGTGTTTCATCAAAATGGAGGTATTATGAAGCGAAACATTCTAGTGTTATTTTTAGCAATGATTTCCGCTACAGTCTTAATTGGTTGTTCTAAGGAAGCAGAAAAAGAAACCGAGGAAGCGGTAGATACTACCGAGCAGGTTGCTTTTGATGATGTAGAAGTAGAGGACTACACAGTTCTTTCGTATAGTGAGCTTGAAGTATTGGCTTATCAGGGTGATACGGAGGCGCAGGTCATGCTTGGCAGAATGCTTGAGTATGGCACAGAAGATGTTAAACAGAATTTTTCAGAGGCGATTTTCTGGTATCAGATGGCATCTGATTCTGGTAATGTAGATGGCACTGATGCACTTGGATATTTTTATCTTACAGGCGCAGGCGTTGATCAAGATTTAGATAAAGCCGAAGCTTTATTCTCATCAGCAATTGAAGGCGGTTCAGTTAATGCAAAGGTTGGACTTGCCAGAGTACTTCTTGAAAAAGGCGATTATGAAGCCCAGGCTAAAGAGGCTGAATCAGCATTAGAGGAAGGCCAGATAGCTGATACAAAAGAAAAGAACGAGGCTGAAAAGAAATCTAAGAATAAAGAAGATAATTCAGATGATGACTCACAGCTTTCACAGATAGTTGAGTTGCTTACAGTAGCTCAGCAGGCTGGCGATTTAGATGGTGGTTATTATCTTGGATATATTTATGAAAATGGAATAGGCGTTGCCAAGGATTACAAAAAGGCATATGACTATTACAACAGAGTAATCAAATCTACAAGTACAGCGTTAAATGACAGAGATTCAATTAATCTTTCAAATATTGCAATTGGTCTCATGTACATTAACGGTTATGGAGTTGGAGAGGACACAGATGTTGCTTTAGAGCATTTCACTACAGCCTCAGAAAACTCATCACCTAAGGCTAGCTATTACATCGGCCAAATGTATGAAAATGGCATTGGCGTAGATAAGGATTACGAAAAGGCTATGGAGTATTACCTCAAAGCAGCAGACTTTGATTATGCTCCAGCATTAAATCAGATTGGTTATTTATATTACAATGGATATGGCGTTGATGTGGATTTCGCGTCAGCGGTTTATTATCAAAAGCTTGCGGCATTGCAGGGATATGCGATTGCACAAGTTAATTTAGGTTTTCTTTACGAAAACGGATACGGGGTTGAGAGGAATTTGGAAACAGCTTTGTCCTATTACGAAATGGCTGCAAATTCGGGTTATGAAGGAGCGACGGAGGCTGTTGTCCGAGTAAAGGCACAGATTAATGAGGAAATGTAGTTATGGCATAGCTATGATTATGTTTGCCACTGTATTACTAGTTGGATGCGGCAAAAATGAAATAAATGTGGAGACATATAATTTAGAGGAGAGCCAACCACAAAAAATAAAGATAGCAGATTTGGGGGATGCTTGGGACACAATTCTGAATAACAGCACAAAGGCATTTATTGGTGGTCATCCAATCGATGAAAACTTTTTATCGATGATCACATCTGTCTATGGTGATGATGTCATTCAGGAGATAGCAAGCTATGCAAATTTTGAGACTCCTGAAATCTGGTATCAGCTTACAGGAAAAAGTATTCATGTTTTATGGTACGAATACTGTAAGTCCACTGGAATACAGAGCTATTCTTTAGATAGAGTTTATGAAATAAATACTGATATAAATGGAGATGTTATTCTGAATTTCTCAGGAGATATTTCCTTTGCAAATGGTGTAGCCACCACAGAATATATGGATCATCAGATTAATGGCATTAAGGATTGCTTTTCAGCAGATTTGCTTTCAGAAATGCAGTTAGCAGACATTATGATGGTCAACAATGAGTTTGCATACACCACAAGAGGTGAGGCGCTTTCAGGAAAAGCATACACCTTTAGGGCAGACCCTAGCCGAGCAGATTTACTAAAAGAGCTAGGCGTTGATGCAGTTAACCTTGCAAATAATCATGTATTTGATTATGGCGAGACAGGATTGATAGACACACTTGATACCTTACGAACAGCACAGATGCCATTTGTAGGTGCAGGTGTTAATATAGAAGAGGCAAAAAAGCCAATTTATTTTATTGCAGGCGGCAGAAAGATTGCTGTTTGCTCCGCTACACAGATTGAGCGCACGCTCAATTACACCAGGGAGGCCACAGGCGTATTGCCTGGAGTATTAAAGTGCCTTCACCCAGAGGTTTTCTGTAGCGTTATTCGAGAAGCTAAGGCCAATGCAGATTATGTTATTGTAATCCCACATTGGGGTACCGAGGGCAATTCACACTATGGCGGTGATCAAACTGCTCTTGCCAGAAGCTTTGTTGAAGCTGGCGCAGATGTTATTATTGGCGGACACACACATTGCCTTCAGGCCATAGAATATATGGATGATGTTCCAATCTTTTATAGTTTGGGAAATTACTGGTTCTCCATCACAGGAGAGATGCCAGCTGATTATCATACTGGTCTGGCACAGATTAAGCTTAAAGAGGATGGGCAGATTGATGCATACTTCAAACCATGTGAGTTTTCATCAGGAGTCACAAGCCTTTTAAATAAAGACGATAAAGCATATAGCGATATCATAGATAGTCTCAATAGTCTTTCTGGTTCAGCCCAGATTGATGAAGAGGGACACATTACTAAAAAACAATAGAATAATGAACTAGTATTATGCTAGACATTTAAGGAGGAATTACTATGAGTAAGAAACCTGTAGTACTTATGGTTCTCGATGGATATGGTCTTAATGACAATCCTAAGGGAAACGCCATTGCAATGGCAAAGACACCTGTTATGGACAAGCTTATGGCTGAGTGCCCATTCGTTCCGGGCCAGGCATCAGGCATGTTCGTTGGTCTTCCAGATGGCCAGATGGGAAATTCAGAGGTAGGTCACATGAATATCGGTGCAGGCCGTATCATCTACCAGGATCTCACAAGAATCACTAAGGCTATCAATGATGGCGAGTTCTTCGAGAACAAGGTTCTTCTTGAGGCAATTGAAAACTGTAAAAAGAACGATTCTGATTTACATCTCTGGGGTCTTCTTTCAGACGGTGGTGTACACAGCCACATCGAGCACCTTTACGGAATGCTTGAGATGTGCAAGAAGAATGGTCTTTCTAAGGTTTTCGTTCATGCATTCCTTGATGGTAGAGACACTCCACCAGCTTCTGGTAAGGATTTCTTAGCACAGCTTCAGAACAAGATGGATGAAATCGGTGTTGGTGCAATCGCATCAGTTTCTGGTCGTTACTACGCTATGGATAGAGATAACAACTGGGACCGTGTTCAGAAGGCTTACGATTCACTTGTTAAGGGTGAAGGCGTTAAGGCTACATCAGTTCAGGATGCTATGCAGGCTTCTTACGATGAAGGTGTTACTGATGAGTTCGTACTTCCAACAGTTATCACATACGCTGATGGAACTCCACTTTCAGTTGTTAAGAACGGCGACTCAGTTGTATTCTTCAACTTCCGTCCAGACCGTGCTCGTGAAATTACTAGAGCATTCTGCGATGACAAGTTCACAGGATTCGACAGAGAATTCCTTAAATTATATTACGCTTGCTTCAAGGATTATGATGAGACAATCCCTAACAAGCACATTGCTTTCGAAAAGGAGAGCATTACAAATACTTTCGGCGAGTTCCTTGCAAACAATGGTTTAAAGCAGCTTAGACTTGCTGAGACAGAAAAATACGCACACGTTACATTCTTCTTCAACGGTGGTGTTGAGGAGCCTAATAAGGATGAAGAAAGAATCCTTGTTAACTCACCAAAGGATGTAGCTACATATGACCTTAAGCCTGAAATGTCGGCACCAGAGGTTGGAGCAAAGCTTGTAGACGCTATTAAGTCTAATAAGTACGATGTTATCGTTATCAACTTTGCTAACCCAGATATGGTAGGTCATACTGGCGTCATAGAGGCAGCTGTTGCAGCTGTAGAGCGTGTAGACTCACTTGTAGGAGAGGCAGTCGAGGCAGTTAAGGAGATGGATGGAGCATTATTCATCTGCGCTGACCACGGTAATGCAGAGAAGATGATTGATTATGAGACAGGAGAGCCACACACAGCTCACACAACAAATCCTGTTCCATTTATCTTAGTTAACTATGATAGTGACTATACACTTCGCGAGGGCGGAGCTCTTTGCGATATTGCTCCTACACTCATTGAGATTATGGGTCTTGAGCAGCCTAAGGAGATGACTGGTAAGTCACTACTCATCAAGAAATAGTTAATAACAGCATTGCTGTTAAATAAAAGTAAATAGATAAGAGAGAGGATTTGATTATGAAACCAATTAAAGAAGGAAAAGTAAGAGAAGTATACGATAATGGCGATAGCATTATCATGGTAGCCACAGATCGTATTTCTGCATTCGATGTAATTTTAAAGAACAAGATTGTTAATAAGGGTGCAGTTCTTACACAGATGTCAAAGTTTTGGTTTGACCTTACAAAAGACATTGTTCCAAATCACATGCTTTCAACTGATGTTAACGATATGCCTGAGTTCTTCAGAAATGATGAATACAAGGGTAAGTCAATGATGTGCAAGAAGCTTACAATGCTTCCAATCGAGTGCATCGTTCGTGGTTACATCACAGGTTCAGGATGGGCAAGCTACAAGGAGAACGGTACAGTTTGTGGCATTTCACTTCCAGCTGGACTTAAGGAGTCTGATAAGCTCCCAGAACCTATCTACACTCCATCAACTAAGGCAGAAATTGGTGATCATGATGAAAATATCTCTTTCGAACGTTCCATTGAGGTTCTTGAAAAGGAATTCCCTGGTCACGGTTTAGAGTATGCTGAGGCACTTCGCGACAAGACAATTGCTCTTTACAAGAAGTGCGCAGATTATGCTCTTACTAAGGGAATTATCATTGCTGATACAAAGTTTGAGTTTGGTCTCGATGAAGAGGGCAATGTTGTTCTCGCTGATGAGATGCTTACTCCAGATAGCTCACGTTTCTGGCCACTCGAGGGATATGAGGCAGGTCACGGTCAGCCATCCTTTGATAAGCAGTTCGTACGTGATTGGTTAAAGGCAAATCCAGATTCTGATTACCTTCTTCCACAGGATGTAATCGATAAGACTATCGCTAAGTATTTAGAGGCTTACAAGCTTCTTACTGGCAAGGAGCTTGCGATTTAAGAATCTAGTGATTTTATTGTATTAGGAGATTTTATGAAGGAAATTATTAAGGATACTCCATGGGACGATTTGCACGAGGAGTGCGGCGTCTTTGCGATGTATGATTTCGACGGTGGGGACGTTGCCTCCTCTATTTATTATGGTCTTTTTGCATTACAGCACAGAGGCCAGGAGAGCTGCGGTATCGCCGTTTCAGACACCAATGGTCCTAAGCGCAATTATTCTTTGAATAAGGGCATGGGACTTGTAAATGAAGTATTTAATCAGGATATCTTAGAGGGAATGCACGGTGATATCGGTGTAGGCCACACAAGATATTCTACTGCAGGTTCATCTTGTAGAGAGAATGCACAGCCACTTGTGCTTTCTTACATCAAGGGAATTCTCGGTATGGCTCATAATGGTAATCTTATCAATGCCGAGGAACTTAGAGATGAGCTTTCAATGACTGGTGCTATTTTCCAGACTACTATTGATTCAGAGACTATTGCATATTTAATTGCAAGAGAGCGTCTTAACAGTGCTACTGTAGAAGAGGCTGTAGCCAGAGCTTGTGACAGAATCAAGGGTGCTTATTCACTTGTAGTTATGTCACCTCGTAAGCTTATTGCTGCCCGTGATCCACAGGGCTTTAGACCTCTTTGCATTGGTAAGCGTGACAATGCTTATGTTATTGCATCTGAGTCATGTGCTTTAGATACAATCGGTGCTGAGTTTATTAGAGATGTTGAGCCAGGAGAGATTGTTACTATTTCTCCAGACTTTGGAATCAAATCTGACAAGAGCAGATGTGTTTCTAAGGACAAGCATGCTCGTTGTATTTTTGAGTATATTTATTTTGCTAGACCAGATAGTTCATTTGATGGCAAGTCAGTATACGAGTCTAGAATTCAGGCAGGACGTTATCTTGCTCAGGATTCACCTGTAGATGCTGATTTGGTTGTAGGTGTTCCAGAGTCAGGTAATGCAGCTGCTCTTGGATTTTCACTTGAGTCAGGCATTCCTTATGGAACAGCATTTGTTAAAAATGGATATGTAGGTCGTACATTCATCAAACCTAAGCAGGCTAGTAGAGAGTCTTCTGTACAGGTAAAACTTAATGCCCTTCGTGAGGTTGTTGCAGGTAAGAGAATCATTATGATTGATGATTCTATTGTACGTGGTACCACATCTGACCGCATTGTTAAGATGCTTAGAGATGCAGGTGCTACAGAGGTTCATGTGCGTATTTCATCGCCACCATTCTTGTGGCCTTGTTATTTCGGTACAGATGTACCATGCCGTGAGCAGCTTATAGCTTACAATCACACAGTAGAGGAAATTTGCGAAATCATAGGTGCTGATTCATTGGCATATCTTCAGTTCGATAGACTGTCGCAGATGGTTGATGGACTTGAGATTTGTCATGGTTGCTTCGATGGCAACTACCCGATGGATCCACCAGAAAATGATATTCGTGGAGATTACGATAAATAAAGGAGAGAATTATGAGCACAGATAGATACACTAGTCCACTTTCTGAGAGATATGCAAGCAAGGAGATGCAGTATATTTTCTCACTGGATAAGAAGTTTTCTACATGGCGTAGACTTTGGATAGCACTTGCTGAGACAGAGATGGAACTTGGTCTTTCTCAGGATGGCAAGCCAGTTATCACTCAGGATATGATTGATGAGATGAAGCAGCATATTGAGGATATCAATTATGATGTTGCTAAGGCTCGCGAGAAGGAAGTAAGACATGATGTTATGAGTCATGTATATGCATACGGACAGCAGTGTCCAAAGGCAGCAGGTATTATCCACCTTGGAGCTACAAGCTGCTACGTAGGTGATAATACAGATATTATCATCATGCGTGATGCACTTCTTCTCATCAGAAAGAAGCTTGTTAATGTTATTGCAGAGCTTGCTAATTTTGCTGAGAAGTATAAGGCGCAGCCAACACTTGCATTTACACATTTCCAGCCAGCACAGCCAACTACAGTTGGTAAGCGTGCAACACTTTGGCTCAATGAGTTCGTTATGGACCTTGAGGATCTTGACTATGTACTTTCTACTCTTAAGCTTCTTGGCTCAAAGGGTACTACAGGTACACAGGCTAGCTTCTTAGAGCTCTTCAATGGTGATAATGAGACAATTGACAAGATCGACCCTACTATCGCTAAGAAGATGGGATTCGATGCTTGCTACCCAGTTTCTGGTCAGACATATTCTAGAAAGGTAGATACTAGAGTTTGCAATATTTTAGCAGGTATTGCTGCATCAGCTCACAAGATGTCAAATGATATTAGACTTCTTCAGCATTTGAAGGAAGTAGAGGAGCCATTTGAGAAGAGCCAGATTGGTTCATCAGCTATGGCTTACAAGAGAAATCCTATGAGATCTGAGCGTATTGCATCACTTTCTCGTTATGTAATGATTGATGCACTTAATCCAGCTATTACATCAGCTACACAGTGGTTTGAGAGAACACTTGATGATTCAGCAAATAAGAGACTTTCTATTGCAGAGGGATTCCTTGCAACTGATGGCGTTTTGGATCTTTGCCTTAACGTAGTAGATGGTCTTGTAGTATACGACAAGGTTATTACAAAGCGTCTTATGTCAGAGCTTCCATTTATGGCTACAGAGAACATCATGATGGATGCTGTTAAGCTTGGTGGCAACAGACAGGAGCTTCACGAGAAGATTCGTACACTTTCTATGGAGGCAGGCAAGAATGTCAAGGTAGAGGGTAAGGAGAACAACTTGCTTTCGCTTATCGCAGCTGATGATCAGTTCCCAATGGGACTTGAGGAGCTTGAGGCTACAATGGAGCCTAGCAGATATGTTGGACGTAGCCCACGTCAGGTTGAGGTTTATCTTCGTGATGTTATTAACCCAATTCTTGATGCTAACAAAGACATTCTTGGTGTTAAAGCTGAGATTAATGTTTAATATTTTTGAACCTATAAAAGTCACTCCCTAAGGAGTGACTTTTTTGTTGTTCCTTTACTTTGATTATTCAAAAAGGTAGAATTAAACCATAATTTTACAAAAAGGGGGAATATTCATATGAATCTAATTAAAAAGTACACCAGTGTAAGTCTGATTCTAAGAATCGTAATCGGACTACTATTGGGAGTGATTTTGGGGTTGTCTTTTGATAATCTTTCATTCCTTCCGCTTCTTGGAACAATTTTTGTTGGAGCTTTAAAGGCGGTAGCTCCAGTGCTTGTATTTGTCCTTGTAATTGCGGCACTTGCCCAGGGTAATGACAAGCTGGACCGAAGATTTGGTCTTGTGCTTATCCTTTATATGACAAGTACACTTCTTGCGTCAGTAATAGCAGTAATCGGAAGCTTTTTATTTCCGCAGATACTTACTCTTACTGAAGCTGCTCCGGCTGATACAGTACCATCCAGCGTAGGGGAGGTACTTTCAAAACTTTTAGTTGACATGGTATCTAATCCTGTTAATTCTCTTGCTGAGGGAAGATATATTGGTATTCTTTTCTGGGCAGTTGTGCTTGGCGTGGCAGCAAAAAGAATTGCCAGTGATTCCACAAAGAAAATGATGGGAGATATTTCTGAAATCGTTTCTCAAGCTGTTAGATGGATTATTCAGCTTGCTCCATTTGGTATTTTGGGTCTTGTATATGAGAATATCTCCTCAAACGGAATGTCTATTTTTACAGATTATGGCAAGCTCTTATTACTTTTAGTTGGCTGCATGGTAGCGGTAGCTCTTATAGTAGATCCTCTTTTAGCAGCGATTGTTCTTAAAAGAAATCCATATCCACTTGTATTTAGATGCCTTAGAGAGTCTGGTGTGACAGCTTTCTTTACTAGAAGTTCAGCTGCAAATATCCCAGTAAATATGGAACTTTGCGAGAAGTTAGGTATGGATCCAGAGATGTATGCAGTATCAATTCCACTTGGTGCAACTATAAACATGGATGGTGCTGCAATTACAATTGCGGTAATGTCACTTGCAGCGGCTAATACTGTAGGTATACAAGTTTCTTTCCTAACAGCGCTTATTCTTGCCTTTATATCAACTCTTGCAGCATGCGGCGCTTCAGGCGTGGCTGGTGGTTCCCTCCTTCTCATTCCTATGGCATGTTCTTTGTTTGGCGTAGATGGAGATGTTGCTATGCAGGTTGTTGCAGTAGGTTTCATTATTGGAGTAGTGCAGGATTCTGTTGAGACTGCCCTTAATTCTTCAGGAGATGTTATGTTTGCTGCTACAGCAGAATATGCTCAGTGGAAAAAGAATGGTAAATCTCTTCCAACCTTCTTGGGTGGCGATACAAAATTAGACATTTAATGAAATGTGCAAATCTATTAACAAATAGTTATGCAAAATAACTAATAATAACAAAATATCAACCAATCAATTAAGTATATATTACATAATTGATTGGTTTTTTTAGTTTATTTATAACGAATATGCTCCTAAATAGCAAAAATGTGTACAAAAAGGCAAGAATTAATAACTCGAGGGCAAGAATTAGAAAGTAAATCTATTACACAATTATTACAATGTTAATTGCTCGAGCAGCGAAAACGTTTTCGTAAATGTTTTCGCAAACAAACTAAAAATACCAAGGGGGTATAAAGTTTTATGAAAAGAAAAGTACCAGTTATATTAAGTATGCTGTTAGCAGCTGGTATCACAGCGACTCCAGCAATGACAGCTTATGCAGCACCTTCATTCAATCCTTATAAGACAGTTCAGGCAGAAGCTAAGTTCGGTGATTCAGGTATTGAAATCACAACAGAAGAAAGCGGAGCTACTGTAGTATCAAGTATTGATAAGGGTGACTATTTCTTTGTGAAGGACGTTAATTTCGCACAGGGTCTTTCAAAAATCACTATTTCTGCTAAGACAGCAGGCCCAGCAGTTATCGAAGTAAGAAAGGGCGGAGCAGATGGTGAAGTTCTTGGTAATATCAAACTTACAGATACAAATGGAGAGTACAAGGATTTCTCTGCAGCAATGAAGAATGTAGAGGGTAAAGATACTATTACATTTGTAGGTGCAGCTGGAACAGTATCAATTGACTATTGGACTGCAGAGGCCGCTCAGACAACTGAGCCACAGCCAGAGAATCCACAGCCAGAGAATCCAGAGCCAGAAAACCCACAGCCAGAGAATCCAACTGTAACAGTTAATCCTTATGCTGCAGTTGAGGCTGAATCTGCACAGGATAAGTATTTTGCAGCAGATTTAAGCAAGGATGGTGTTAACTATCTTGGAATTAAAGCAAATGGATATATTGTATTTAAGGATGTTGATTTTTCAAATGGCGCAGCAGGATTAGTTGCTAACGCAAAATCAGATAGACCAAATACAGCTTTAGAGCTTCATATTGACAGCCTTGATAGTCAGGCACTTACTTCTGTAAAGATTAAGTCTATGAGTGCATTTGGAGAAAGCGCTCAGGAGTTTACATCTGATATTACAGGTAAGCATGATGTATATTTAGTTGCAAAGACAGGAACAGTAAATCTTGATTCTTGGTATATTACTCCTGCTACAACTACAACACCAGAGGAGCCAACACCAGAGGAGCCACAGCCAGAGAATCCAGTAGTTACAGATCCTTATTCAGATTTCCAGGCTGAAGCTGCAAACGTAAAAGAGGCAGCAACAGATGCAACAGCTGGTGATGCAACATATACATCAATTAAGGCAAATGGATATATTGCATTTAAGGATGTGGATTTAACAAAGGGAATCTCAGGTGTAATGCTTAATGCTAAGTCAGCAGCACCAAACACAACAGTAGATGTACGAGTTGACGGTGTTGATGGACAGTCACTTGGAAAAGTTAAGATTATGTCAATGGGTGCATTCAAGAATGCAGCTGTAAAGATTGATTCAACACTTACAGGAAAGCATGACCTTTACCTTGTAGTAACAAACGGTGTAGCAGATATCGATTCACTTAAGTTATTACCAGGAAAGACAACACC
>JAFYYR010000006.1 GCA_017557435.1 Pseudobutyrivibrio sp.
ATTTTGAAGAAATAAAATCACATGCCTCTGATATCGAAACAAGGCTTGATGATTCTTATTGTACAGCTGAACAAATGAAACAAGATAATCATCAGGTCATAGATGGTTACAGATCTAATGGAGAACAGATTACCCTGATCACAGAAAACTATGATGATTCGATAAGGGAAGTTTTTGATTAACAAATTCAAGTTTATTGATTTGATGAGGGTTTTTGTGAAATCGATATATAAATCGGGAAAAGGAAAAGAAGAAATCTCTTAAAAGGACGTGGTCACATGAATTTTTTGACGGAGGCGGAGAAGAAACTAATCGTTGATTATCTACTAAGATAAAGCGGGATTTGGAGTTATTATTTGATGATAGAGATAAGAAAGCTTAAGGAAAAAGACATAGAAACAGCTTTGAAAATATATAATTCAAATAAAGAATTTTTAATACATCATATAGGAAGTGAGAAGGTCGATTATTGTTTTCTAAGTAATGAATTAAATGAGATGGTAAGGCATGATTTTACCTCTAATTTAGTGATCATAGATGATGAACCTGTTGGAATTATTGATTATTCTCTGAATGATAGTGGCTATGTGTATTTATCATTATTAATGCTTTTAAATAATTTTCAAAACAAAGGGCTTGGAACGTCTATTTATCTGTATTTCGAATCATTAGTTGGTGGTAAAAATGCTTCAAAGATTAGAATAGATGTCGTTGACGATTATGAAAACAATGTTATTCCATTTTGGGAAAAAATGGGATTTATTAGAACTAAAAAAGAAGAGTTAACGTGGGGAGGAAAAACATCATCGGTTACTGTTATGGAAAAATGCATTTCTTAATAATATAGTCCTGAGCCAAGGAATGGCCCAAAGGGATTGGTTAGTGCTCCATTAAATAAAATTCAGTTTATAGGAATGATAGAATTATGAATCCATGGGAAGAAATCAGTTTGTCTGATTATGAAAAACATATGAGTCTTGCTTCCGTAAATCAACTTCAAGCAATGAATAAAATGATGAAGCTTCAGTTTGAGGAATATCCGGTAGCATCGGTTATTGTATTTGGGGTTGCCGGTGGAAATGGTCTGGAGCATGTAAATCTGAAAAAATACAGCAAAATTTATGGTGTTGACATTAACAAAGCATATTTGGATAAAGTAAAAAAACGATATTCCTTTATGGGGGATAGTCTTGAATGTATAAGGATTGATTTGACTTGTGAATATGATAGGTTGCCTGAGGCAGATTTGGTGATAGCAAATTTACTTATAGAATATGTCGGAATTGAGGCGTTCAAAAGGGCAATTTTGAAAACAGGGGCAAGATATGTATCCTGTATTATTCAGATAAATGTTGATGAGGGGGCTTGGGTTTCTGATTCACCATATCTTCATTCCTTTGATGGACTTGATGCTGTACATCACCAGATGGAGGAACAATCTTTGATAAAGGCGATGAATGAAATCGGATACAGTCTGTTAAAAACAGCTGAGACTCCACTTCCAAACGGAAAGAAACTTGTAATGCTTGATTTTGAGGGATAAATTCTAGTTTTCAGGAGAGGACTGAATATGAGAATACGACCATATATAGAGAGTAAAGATTTTGATGAAATAACTAAATGGATTACTGAAGAAAGAGCACATGCTTTGTGGTGTGCGAATTTGATTCATTTTCCTATAGAAAAAGACAATTTTGCGAAAGTCATGCAGGAAGCGGCTGAACGATTTGGGGATAGTCCATATGTTGCTACTTCTGACGATGGTGAATTAATAGGATTCTTTTGCTATTCGGTTAATCTGGCCAATAACGAAGGAATGCTGAAATTTGTTATGAACAACCCTCGATTTAGGGGCAAGGGGTACGGCAAGGAAATGCTTCGACTGGCAGTAAAGTATGCATTTGAAATTACCAATGCACAAGCAGTTCAATTGAATGTATTCCCTGAGAACGAAATAGCAAAAAAGTGTTATAAAGCTGTTGGTTTTACAGAAAGAAAGACGGATTTGAATGCATTTGCTTATAAGGATGAATCTTGGGGCAGATGTAATATGGTTATTAGACGAAGCTAATGGTCCCAGGGGACGGGGTTAGTGGTTCATTTGTGAGGATAATAATATGATAGAAACAACGCGTCTTTTGCTGAGAAACTATACAATGGATGATTTTGATGCCCTTTATGAGATTATGTCAGATTCAGAAACTATGAAACATTATCCTGCACCATTCGATGCGGATAGGACAAAGGGATGGATTACATGGAATTTGGAAAATTATAAGAAGTATGGATTTGGATTGTGGGCAGTTGTGCTAAAGGAAACAGGTGAGTTCATCGGTGACTGTGGCATTACTATACAAAATATTGATGGAGAAATGCTCCCGGAGATTGGGTATCACATTCATAAAAAATATTGGAAACGTGGATTTGCAAAAGAAGCTGCACAAGCTGTACGAAACTGGGTTTTTCAGAATACACAGTATGATACAATCTATTCATACATGAAGTATACAAACGTAGCTTCATATTCTACGGCCGTAGCCAATGGTATGAAGAAGGTAAAAGAATATCCGGATCCTAAAAATACTATTTCTTATGCCTACGCCATTACTCGTTCAGAATGGGAAGCAATGCAATGTAAATGAGTTAGAGGGGACGATATTATGACTAGCATAGAACGCATTACTAAAATGGAAGCTATTTTGGATCAGGCCACAACTACAATGGATGAGTTGCAGCAGAAGATAGACGATTTCTATAAAATGCAAAATGACATTAGCCTGTTAGAAGAATATTATTTAAGCGAGGATTGGAAGAAAGACTTTGCCCTAGATGAAAAAGGAAAACTTCCTAAGGAGTTGAAGCGTGGCGTTTTATCGGAAGATGCTATCTATGATTTACTTGAGCAAAACAAGGAGCTTATGGCGATAATTTCTAATTACAATAATTAGTTTAGGCATTTTTATAAACTGGTTAAGTAAGACTGGAGAATGACAGATTATTTTTGCGAAAAAGGATGGAGAATATTTTATGAAGCTTATAGTTGTAGACATACAAAAGGGAATAACCGACGAAAGATTATATGATTTTAATAACTTTATAAAGAACGTGACAAATATCATCGATACAGCAAGAAATAATAATGTCGAGGTTATTTATGTGCAGCATGATGATGGCCCGGGGACAGGCTTTTCTATAGGGGATAAGGATTTTGAAATCGCAGATCAGGTAGCACCAAAAGAGAATGAGAAAATATTCATAAAGACCATAAACAGCTGCTTTGGCAATTCTGATTTTACAGATTATCTTAAGCATTCAGGAGAAAAAGATTTGATGATAGTTGGATTGCAGACAAATTTCTGCATTGATGCAACTGTTAAGTCTGCTTTTGAAAGAGGCTACAATGTGATAGTTCCTAAGGAAACAAATTCTACTTTTGATAACGATTACATGGATGGCGAGACCACTTATAGATATTACAACGAGATGATGTGGCCAAAGAGATTTGCAAGCTGCATTTCTGTTGATGAAGCAATAAAGATTATGGAGGAGAAATAACTGAAATATCCTGCTGATTTGCCTTAATATTTATTAGAAGCTATAATAAGAAAAGTTTTGATTAGAAGGAGTTTAAAATGAGTACAGAAATTACAGGCAAGAATGTTGGCAAGACATGCCGCACACATTATAGAGGTACATTTAACGATGGAACACAATTTGATTCATCTTACGACAGAGGTGAGCCACTTGAGTTCGTTTGCGGAGCCGGCATGATGATTAAGGGATTTGACAAAGCTGTTGCAAATATGGAAGTTGGCGATAAGGTAGATATTCATCTTATGCCTGAGGAAGCATACGGCCAGCCTGATGAGGATGCTATTTTTACAGTAGAGATAGCACAGCTTCCAGGTTCGGAGGAGCTGGTGGTAGGTCAGCAGGTATATTTGCAGGATCCATATGGCAGACCATTTCCAGTAAAGGTTGTTGCCAAGGATGAAAATAATATAACTCTTGATGCAAACCATGAGATGGCTGGTAAAGAGCTCAATTTTACAATTGAGCTTGTAGAGGTATTGTAATTTTTAAAAACCTGATCCTAGGATTGGGTTTTTATTTTTAAGGAGAGGCTATGATAACAGTAAATTTATATTATAAGGGGACAAACGGAAGTGCCCGTGCATTTGCAGAAGAAATGGAATCGTCAGGTATTGCAGACTCTATTAGAGCAGAGCAAGGAAATCTTCGCTACGAATATTTTCAACCTATCAATGACCCGGAAACAGTTTTGCTCATTGATTCATGGGCTGACCAGGCTGCAATAGATGCACATCATGCATCGCCTATGATGAAACAGCTTGCTGAATTAAGAGAAAAATATGACCTTCACATGACGGTAGAGCGTTTTGTGAGTGACGAATATGAAGCTGATAAAAAGTTTATTAGAAACTAGAGCTTTACAATCTAAATAGATATTTAATAGGCCCAATATTTACAGAGAGAATAATGAAAATGTAGGTGAAAAAATGATAGGACTAGGAACTTTAATTAACACTGTAGCTATTATTGTTGGAGGATTAATTGGCAATTTTACTGGTAAATTGTTTAAAGAAGATCAGCAGCATGCAATAACTAAGGCATGCGGAATCAGCGTTTTGTTTATTGCTATAGCTGGTGCTATGCAGGGAATGATGGCTATTGATGGTAAAAATCTTGTCAGTGGAAAATCAATGCTTGTTGTCCTTTGTATTGTATTAGGAACTATAGTTGGAGAATTAATTGGAATAGAAAATGGCTTTGAAAGCTTCGGAGAGTGGCTTAAGCAAAAAACGGGTAATAGCGGTGACAAAGAATTCGTAAATGCGTTTGTTACAGCTTCCCTTACAGTTTGCATCGGGGCTATGGCCATTGTGGGCGCTATTCAAGATGGAATTATGGGTGACTATTCTACACTGGCTGTTAAGTCGGTTTTAGATTTCATCGTAGTAGCTGTTATGACCTCCTCACTAGGAAAGGGCAGTGCCTTTTCAGCTATCCCTATTTTCCTGTTTGAGGGCTCAGTTACATTGCTGGCCAAGTTGATTTCACCAATTATGACGGAAATGGCAATAGCATATTTATCACTTATTGGCTCTATACTTATTTTTTGCGTTGGTGTAAATCTCGTATGGGGAAAAACAGTGCGAGTTGCAAACATGCTTCCTGGATTGATATTTGCTGTTGTAGCTGTATATATTCCAGGCGGAATATTTTAAAGACTATGATCAAGATAGAGCTTAGCTCTATCTTGATTTTCTTTACGGATAATTTATTCTCGAAAAAAGGTGCTATAATCTAACTGTTTAAACAAATGAACAGATTAACGAAAGTTATGAGGTAGTCCATGGATTGTGAAAAAGAATCAAGGAAATTACAGTTAGAATTTAAAGAGTGTCAAAAGCTTCTTACGGCGATTGGAGACGAAACTAGACAATACATTATGTCTGTAATGATAATGGAAAAATGCGGTGGTGCCAGAGTAATTGACATAGCTAAAAAGACTCATTTATCTAGGCCGGCAGTATCACATCACATGCAGATATTAAAAGACGCTGGTTTTGTCACAGCAAGAAAAGAGGGGACAATGATTTATTATTCCGTAAATGCGGATAGAACTGGAATTGAAAAAATCAAAACCCTCGTAAATCATATTGATGAATTACTTGCCCAGGATTGATGCTCTTTTTTCGGAATAGGAGCGATACAAAATGGAATATGTAACATTATCCAACGGGGTAAAGATGCCGTCACTAGGCTATGGAGTATATAAGATTGCACCTGAAAAATGCGAGGAATGCGTGCTTGACGCAATAAAAGTTGGATATCGACTTATAGATACAGCGCAGTATTATGATAATGAAGAAGCAGTGGGAAATGCCATAAGAAAAAGTGGGATTCCTCGTGAGGATTTTTTTATAGTTACCAAAGTGTGGCTTACAAATGACGGTTATCACAAGGCGAAGGATTCAATAGAAGAGTCTCTTTCAAAATTAAATATGTCTTATGTGGATTTGCTGCTTATTCATAAGCCTGTAGGTGATTACTTCGGAACCTATCGTGCCCTTGAGGAGGCGTACAAAGAAGGGAAAGCAAAAGCCATTGGAGTTTCTAGCTTTAACGAAAAGTTACTTAAGAAGTTATATGATTTTGCAGAAATCAAGCCAATGGTAAATCAGGTTGAGACACATGTATTTTTTCAGCAGAAAAAATTACATAGACTTATGGATGAATTAGAAATTAAGCATATGGCATGGGCACCTTTTGCAGAGGGGGCGCGAGGATTTTTTTCTAATCCGGTTTTGGATGAGATTGGGAAAAAATACAATAAGAGCATTGCCCAGGTGGCTCTTCGCTTTATGATTCAATCGGATATAATCCCGATTCCTAAATCAACCCACATTAACCGTATGGCGCAAAACCTTGAAATATTTGATTTTTCCCTTGAAGAGGAAGATATAAAAACTATTGCCTCTTTGGATACAGGCAAAAGTATATTTGGACCAGAATATGGTCCTCTCACTGGAAAAATATTGTATTTTCTATCCAAGTTGTTTTATCACGGATAAAGGATTATATTTACAATATAAATAAGGAGAAGGAAAAGAGGCAATAGAGCTTCATCCAGGAGATGTGGTAAATATACCTGCTAATGTAAAGCATTGGCATGGGGCAGCTAAGAATTCATGGTTCTCACATCTGGCTATTGAAATAGATGGAGAGAATACAAGTAATGAATGGCTTGAGACAGTTTCTGCTGAAGATTATAACATGTTAAAATAGATGTACATACAATAGCGTCTAATCAAGTGGATTAGGCGTTTTTTTTGGCAAAATAAGTGTGGTATAGAATTTACTTTTTTGCAATTCGCATTTTCGGTATAATTATAATAATAGATTGTGTAAAGGATAATAGTATTTATGACAGCTGAAGAAATGTAGGGGAATTAAAATGCATAAGAATGGATGTGTAAAAGTTGGTAATACAGATATGTATTATGCTGCTTTTGGAGAAGGAAAAAAGAATCTTGTAGTTTTACCAGGATTGTCTGATGGACTATGGACTGTAAAAGGAAAAGCGTGGCTTTTAGCAGGCTCATATAAAAAGTATTTTACCGACTATACGGTTTATATGTTTAGCAGGAAAAATGCCATTCCTGATGGTTATTCCATTGAAGATATGGCGGAAGATGAGGCGCTGGCCATGAGAAATTTGGGAATAGACAAGGCTATGGTTATGGGAGTATCTCAGGGCGGAATGATAGCACAATTTCTGGCAGCAAATCACCCTGAGCTTGTTGAAAAACTAATTCTTGTTGTTACAGCACCCTATGCTAATGAAACTATAAAAAACGTCGTTTCAAAATGGATAGATATGACCACAACATCTTCTCATACAGAATTAATGCTAGATACTGCTGAGAAGGTTTACACAAAAGAATTCAATGAAAAGAATAAAAGTTTTCTTCCTCTTGTAGCCAGATTTACTAAGCCCAAAAACTACGATAGGTTTTGTAAAAACGCATATGCGATTTTGAATTTTGATGCAAGAAATGTGCTTTCTCAGATAAAATGCCCAACTTATATATTATCAGGTGACAGTGATAATACAGTGGGAAATGATGCTCCCTATGAGCTGCATAATGCAATTGCTGGCAGTGAAATGCAGATTTTTGAGGGCCTTGGACATGGACTTTTTGAAGAAGACAGGGATTTCTATAATAAAGTATTAGAAATCTGTAATAGATAAACACACGGACAGAGGTATTTAATTTATGACTGACAAAGATATATGTTTTCGAATTACAGATGATGGTGATGAGAGAGATATTCAAGATATATTTGAAATGCTAAAAGCATTCAATTTAAGCAATCGAGAAGAATCTAAGAATGTTCCCCTTGGTATTTTTTATGAAGATGCACAAGGCAAAAAGTTGGCAGGGCTAACGGGTGAAACATTTGGAAATTGGCTATGCATACATTATCTTTTTGTTGAAGAGCACATGAGAAAAGAGGGAGTGGGAAGCAAATTATTATTAGCTGCAGAAGAGGAGGCTAGAAATCGAGGATGCAAATATGCATTTGTAGATACCTTTTCTTTCCAAGCTCCAGATTTTTACACAAAGCATGGATATAATGAGGTGTTCACCCTCAATGATTATCCCTATACAGGAAAAAGATTCTATTACACTAAGGAATTATAATATGCTCGATGTGGCATAACTATAGTTCTAACTAAACATGCTTACGTGTAAAATAGTTGATTTTTCTTATTTTACACGTAGTTATTTGATGGATTTGATACTATGAAGTGAGTGGACAGAGAAGTTATTGCTCACAATAAAAAAATTGTCCTATATAATCCCGGAGATAATACACACTGTTAGCTTTTTTAAAAATTTTCTACGTGTAAATATTGGAAAAAGCATTAATTTACACGTAATGCTAGCAAAAAACGCAGCATCAGAAAGTCTCCTTGCTAAAATTATATTCAGTATGATATAGAAAATACTATATAGAAAGGTATTGGGGAAGAATGGATTTATCCAATCAAGAAGGAATTATTTGTAAAGCCATAGAATATGTCAAAACATTATTCAGTGGCAATTCAGATGGGCATGATGCCAATCATACACTTAGAGTTTATAAGAATGTACAGTTATTATTAGAATCATATCCTGAAGCAGACTCTTTTATTTCATCATTATCAGCATTATTACATGATGTGGATGATCATAAACTTTTTAAAACTCAGAACAATGATAATGCTAGAAATTTCTTGCAAGAGAATGGATTGTCGGAGGAATTAATAGAGAATATTTGCGAGATAATAAATTCTGTATCTTTCAGCAAGAATAAAGGAAAAACTCCAAGAACTATTGAAGGTCAAATTGTACAGGATGCAGACAGACTTGATGCTATTGGTGCTATTGGTATTGCAAGAACTTTTGCTTATGGAGGAAGAGCCGGCAGATCTCTTGAGGATTCGATACAGCATTTTTATGATAAGTTGCTTCTGTTAAAAGATGAGATGAATACGGAGGCTGCATTAAAAATCGCCATGGAGCGACACGAATACATGGAAAATTTTTTAAAAGAGTATTTTGAAGAAAGTATCATAGATGCAGAAAACTAATAGAGGTAGACTATGTATCTGGTTTCGGCATATTTTGACAGTGAGACAAATAAAATATTGCAGGGGTATATTAATAAAATAGCAGCTGCCACCGGCAATGGATTTATGGTTGAGAATAATGTACCGCCACATTTGACTTTGTCGGCCATAGAAGCGCGAAGTGTAGATGTGCTGATGCCAGCATTTGATTCGTTGGCAGGTAAAATTGCCCAGGGAGAGATATCAATAATAACAGTGGGGCAATTGATGCCTAAGGTAATTTATGTTGCTCCATACCTTAATGAATATCTTTGTGCTCTCGAACAGAGAATTTTTGATTGTCTTTCAGGGATTCCAGAGACTACGGTGAGCAATTACTATAAGCCACTTTCCTGGCTTCCCCATATAACTCTTGCTAAGACTCTGACTAGAGAGCAGATGCTAGAAGCTGTGAGGGTCATGGAAGATTTTAAAAGTTTCAAGGCCAAGGTGGAGAAAATTGGTCTAGCCAAAGTTAATCCCCACCAGGACGTGAGCCAGATACAATTATCTATTCCATGAGAATGAATTTTTCGATTGCGGCAGCTACACCATTTTCATCATTGGATGGTGCAATATAATCTGCCCATTCTTTTGTCTCAGCTTGTGCATTTTCCATGGCAACGGCAAGTCCAGCATAGCGCATCATTGGGATGTCATTGTAGCCATCACCGCAGGCAATGAGAGATTTCCTGTCGATGCCTAGCTTCTCAAGTAATATCTCCAGGGAAGATGCTTTCTCAATTCCCTGTGGAGTAATCTCCAAAAAGAATGGTTCCGAAAAGAATATATTTACTGCACCCTTAAGCTTGTCATCAAGCTTTGCTTGAAGTAACTGAAGGGCCTTGTGGTCGCCAACACACATAAACTTAACAGGAGGGTCAAGCTGGGCCTCTTCTTCTAAATGAAATACCTGCTGTATAGGTATATTGTTAATACGAGATTCTAGTTGCACGTATTCATCAGTTTCATCATTGGTGATTATACCATCTGCGTTATAGGTTAAAGTGGCAATGCTCTGCTTGTTAGCGCAGTGGACAATATCTGCATAATAATCGGTTGGAATGACTTCTCTGCGAATGATTTCTCCAGTTTTGCAGTCGATAATCATACCTCCATTGTATGCGAGAATGTATCCGCCAACTTCCTCCAAGTGAAGCTGCCTTGCAATTTTTTTAATTCCAGGAACGGGTCTTCCCGATGCAAGTATTATTTTTACGCCAGCCTTAGCGGCTTTCATTATAACTTCTTTGTTTTTCTTACTAATCTCTTTTTGGCTATTTAAGAGAGTTCCATCTAAATCTAATGCTATTGCTCTGTATTTCATAAGTGATATCTTAACAAGCACCCAGACATTCGTCAATTTATTATTTTCCAGTGTAGATAATCCTTTATATGGAATTAGCGTAATGCTATAATGAAACGGTAATTTATGGACATAATTGGTAAATTGGTATGGATTATAGAATATTTATAGTAGAGGATGACAGAGGTATAGCCGAGGGCATTACCGAACAGATGGAGCAGTGGGGTCTAGAGGCAAAAGCCGTTATAGATTTTCACAATGTGATGGGAGAATTTGCGGAGTATCAGCCCCATCTTGTTTTGATGGACATTTCCCTCCCATTTATGAGCGGATATCACTGGTGCAGCGAGATCAGGAAGGTCTCATCAGTCCCTGTCATTTTTGTTTCTTCTGCTTCTGACAATATGAATATCGTAATGGCGGTAAATATGGGGGCAGATGATTTTATCGCTAAGCCATTTGATCATAATGTGCTTACAGCTAAGGTGCAGGCTCTTTTAAGACGCACCTATGATTTTGGCGTGGCATCTCCAATCATAGAGCATGATGGTGCTTTGTTAAATACTGGGGACAATACACTTTCCTATCAGGATGCCAAAATAGATTTGACGAAAAATGAATACCGCTTGCTACTTACATTGATGCAGAACAAGGGCAAAATCGTGAGCCGCGAGAAGCTTATGGAAGCCCTTTGGGAGAGCGGAGATTTTATTGATGAGAACACCCTCACAGTAAATGTGGGACGACTCAGGAAAAAGTTGGAAAATGCAGGTCTTAAGAATTTCATCGCCACCAAGTCAGGCGTTGGATATAAAGTGGGGTAGGTAATGAAGCTGTTTGGGACATACATTAAAAGCATAATCGGAGGAGTTCTTATTTTTATATTTTTATTTGCATTGCTTGCCTTATCATTTTTCCTTTACGAACTTCCCCTGAGGGCAGTGATTTATCCAATCCTGCTTTGCAGCTTTATAGGATTGCTGTATGTGATTTACAGATATTATGTTTTTTATAAGCGCCATAAGGAAATCGAAGAATTAAAAAATACAGCCACTGAGCTTATAGAGTTTATGCCTAATTCTTACGGAGGGTTGGACGATGATTATTGTCAGGTCATAGAGAATTTGGTAGCTGATAAGCGCAAAGATATAGAGGCTGTAAGGGAAGAGACTGGCAAATTGCTGGATTATTACACTTTGTGGGTGCACCAGATTAAGACCCCTATCGCTTCCATGAGACTTCGACTTCAGCGTGAGGATAGCGAGTTGTCTAGAAGTCTTCTTTCAGACCTAGGTCGTATCGAACGTTACGTGGAAATGGTTATTACATATCTGAGACTAGAGGGCTCAGGCAGCGATTACATTTTCAAGGAATATGATTTGGATTCTATCATTGGTGATGTGGTTAAAAAGTTTGCCGGTGATTTCATTTTGCGCAAGCTGAAACTCAACTATAGACCTGTTGAAAAAAAGGTACTAACCGATGAGAAGTGGCTTTCATTTGTAATAGACCAGGTTCTTTCCAATGCACTTAAATATACAAAGCAGGGAGAGATTTCCATATACCTAGAGGAGCCCCTTACCCTTTGTATAGCCGATACTGGAATTGGTATTTCACCTGAGGATCTTCCACGTATATTCGAGAGAAACTATACGGGAGTAAGAGGTCGTGCAGATAAGAGGGCAAGTGGTCTTGGTCTATATCTCTGCAACAGAATTTGCAAGAATTTGAATCATGAAATAAGCGCTGAGTCCCAGGTGGGACAAGGCACCAAAATTAAAATCAACCTAGAAACTAAGCGGACATTTATAGAATAAATCCGATTGTGACAGTTTTGTAAGTTTTCGGGCCGTATTGTAAGCCGATTCAATGGAGAGGATCGGCTTTTTTTATTTATAATCAAACCGAAAACGAAATGGAGGTTTGAAAATTATGAGTTTACTTGAAGTTAATAATTTGAAAAAAGTTTATAAAACACGTTTTGGCGGTCAGGAGGTAGAAGCTCTTCGTAATGTTAATTTCGAAGTAGAAGAAGGCGAGTATGTTGCCATCATGGGTGAATCCGGTTCGGGTAAGACTACACTTCTTAATATTCTTGCAGCCCTTGATAAGGCTACAGCAGGCCGTGTTGTATTACAGGGTATGGAACTTTCTTCATTAGCAGAAAAGAAAGTTGCTAACTTCCGCCGTGACAATTTAGGATTTGTATTCCAGGAGTTCAATCTTCTTGATACATTTTCCATTGAAGACAACATTTTCCTTCCATTAGTTCTTTCGGGGAAAAATTACAAGGAAATGAGTGAAAAGATTAAACCTATAGCTGCAAGGCTTGGTATTTCTGATCTTTTAAAGAAATATCCATACGAAGTATCAGGCGGTCAGAAGCAAAGAGCAGCAGTAGCCAGAGCTCTTATTACTGATCCAAAGATTATCCTTGCAGATGAGCCAACAGGTGCTCTTGATTCAAAGGCTTCAGATGAGTTACTTAGACTTTTTGGAGAGGTAAATGAATTAGGACAGACAATTCTTATGGTTACCCATTCAGCAAAAGCAGCTAGCTGTGCAGGACGAGTTCTTTTTATAAAGGATGGTGAGGTCTTCCACCAGATTTATAGAGGCGACAGCGATAATCAGCGCTTCTACCAGAAAATCACAGAGACCCTTACACTGCTCACACAAGGAGGTAACCAATAATGAAAACCTTATTTTATCCTAAGCTTGCATGGGATGGTATAAGGAAAAATAGGAGAATGGTATTTCCTTATATGCTGACATGCATTTGCATGGTATCGATGTTTTATATACTCCTGTTCCTTGGATCTCCTGCAACAGGAGAGTTGTTGCCACGAGGAGGCACCACAGCCATGACGATTATGCTTCTTGGAAGTATTGTAATTGCTGTTTTCTCTGTAATCTTTCTTTATTATACTAACTCTTTTTTGATTCGAAGAAGAGCGGGAGAATTTGGATTATATAATGTACTTGGAATGGGCAAGAGAAACCTTGCTAAGATAATTACCTTTGAGACTTTGATTACATCTGGAATTTCTATAGTTGTAGGTCTTTTGGTAGGTATAGTTATTTCAAAGCTTGCAGAACTTGGTCTATCGAAAATGCTTGGCGGTCAAGTAAGCTATAATATTCGTATTGAATGGCCATGTGTGAGAATCACAGTGATGTTTTATCTAGTGATTTTTGCAGTAATATGGTTTACATCTATTATTAGAGTTGGTGTCAGCAGTGCGGTATCACTTTTAAAGAGTGAAAAAGCAGGCGAGAAAGCCCCTAAAGCTAACTGGCTTTTAGGCCTAGGTGGAGCAATCATTCTTGCAATAGCATACTATAAGGCGGTGACAATTGTCAGTCCTCTTGATGCTATCATGGTATTTTTTGTAGCTGTTATCATGGTTATTGTAGCTACATATCTTATAATGATTGCAGGAAGTGTGTTGCTTTGTCGTATACTTCAGAAAAATAAAAAATACTATTACAATCCAAAGCATTTTGTATCTGTTTCTTCACTTGTATATAGAATGAAGAGAAATGGTGCAGGTCTGGCATCTATAGCAATCATTGCTACTATGGTGCTAGTTATGATTTCTACCGCATCATGCATGTGGTTCGGTAGTCAGGATATGATTGATGAGAGATATCCAGCAGAAATCAATTTTACTGTCAGATTCGATAAAAGCGATTTAATGTCTGAGGAAAATATAGCCTATTTCAGACAGATTTTTGAAGACTATCGCGCTGAGAACAAAGCAACAACTACAACTGTTATAGACCTTCCTTATTTGGAAATGTCGGGAACAGAAGAGGATGATAATACAATTAATTTTGATAAGTCCGATGTAGATGGTCTCAATGTAGGCGCTTTGCGAGAGGTTTGTTTTATTCCCCTCTCTATATATAATGAAAAGACTAATCAGAATATTACTTTAGATGATGGTGAAGCACTTGTTTTTTCCACAAATGGAGCAAAGGATTACGATACAATTAATCTGTCTCTAGATGGAAGAACTAAGAGCTATAAGTGTTTATACGCAGAGACAGAGGAGATGTTTGCAGATTATTATATGGGAAACATTGTTCCTATGATTAGTGTTATAGTAAATGACTTCAGTGATACCATGAAGTTTTTTGAGGCATCTGAGGGAGACGATTGGTACAATATGTTCACATGGAAGTACAGCTTTGATTTAAATGATTGTTCTATGACTCCAGCGGAGTATGCCAAAGGTCTTAAGGAATCAGTTTCAAAAGCTTTAGAGGAAAACTCTGACCTTAGTGAAAATTGCTGGTATTATTATGAAGAGCGAGAGTTTGAGGCATTGGAATATATAGCATTAAATGGAAGTGTGTTCTTTATTGGAATAGTTTTAAGTATAGTATTTATTTTAGCTGCTGTACTTATCATCTATTACAAGCAGATTTCCGAAGGCTACGAGGACGCCAGTCGCTTTGAGGTTATGAAAAAGGTGGGAATGAGTAAAAAAGAGATTAAGAGAAGCATTAATTCGCAGTTACTTGTGGTATTCTTTATTCCATTGATTTTTGCGGGACTTCATCTAACATTTGCATTCCCTATGATATCAAAGATAATGAATCTATTTGGACTTTTTAACACAGGATTTTTTGTAACCACAACAGTAATTTGTTTCCTTGCATTTGCAGTATTCTACACTATAGTTTACAAGGTGACATCAAATGTTTACTACAACATAGTAACTGATGCTAAATAAGGGAGATGTAAATAAAAGTAATATGTAAGGTAACAGAAAGAGAGCTCCGGGATAAACTCGGAGCTCTCTTTTAATCTGTGTAAATTTGATTCTTGCCGTGCTGCTTAGAGAAGTAGAGATTGTCGTCGGCTTTTTTGACCACATCCTCTGAGAAACTACCAGAGGCCACACCCAAACTAATGGTAATCACCAAATCTGGATCAAAAGACCAGGTTGTAGCAGCCATGCTGCGGCGAAGAGTCTCAGCAATCTCCATGGTGTGAGGGTAAGAGTTCTTACTAATTATAATAGCAAACTCCTCACCTCCGTATCGGTAACCACGGACATCAGAATTAGCTTTAACCTCGCTATTAATAAATTGACCAAGCTTCTGTAATACTTTATCACCCTCTGGATGACCGTATGTATCATTGATGGCTTTGAAGTTATCAATATCAAGCATGATTACAGAGTACGGTAACATAGAACGCTTGATTCGCTCAATGTCATAGTTGAATGACCTCCTGTTATAGAGGAATGTCAGTCCATCACGTCTACTATTTAAAATGATAATAATAAAGAACAAAATAATCAGGCAGGTTATGATAATTGAAAGAACTGTAAGTGCTGTCCTGCTCTTTGTCTTTTCAGCAATTTCTGTGGCCTTTGCAATGGAAAGTCGAGAATCATTAACTTGACTATTAAGTATACCTGAGTAAGTCTGGCTCTGCTGTTCAATTATTTCCTTGCTAAGGTTATGTATGTGTATAGACAGGATCTTTTGCATCTCATCATTATTATCCTGGCAGTATTCCTGCATGGCCAAAAGTGTATCTAAAGCTATCTTATCGCAGTCACTGTTTATACATAGCTTTACAAAATCATCCACAAGTGATTGTAACTCTGGAGAAGTGGAACGTGGGTCTTTTGCAATAGCTAATAGACATTTGGTCTGATAGTATGGAATTACAAAATTGCGAAGATGAATAGGTTCCTTTTTAGTCTCCACTACATCTGATTCGCTGAACTGGTTTAAAATATCAGAACAATCATTAAGCAGACCTTGACGTAAATATATATATGCTAATGTAATCTGATTATTTCTAGTGTAGTCAGCAGCATTTGGATCCGAGTCTGCGATGCTGTCTATATATCCCTGAGATTTGTTAAGGTATTCTATGGCCTGAGTGTAGTTCTTTTTATCAGTATCTAAAAGAGCTAGTACTCGGTATGCATAGCTTTTGATGGAAGCATTTGAAACCTCCTCAAAAGGCTCAATGTCACGGGCACGACTGAGCATTTCCTCAGCAGCTGGATAGGCATGATTATTAATATGAAGACATGCCAAATCCAGGTAAATGTTCACCGTGTAGTCCTTTTCGTCTGATTGCTCCAGATAGTAGAGGGCATAACCTAAATAACGATAATAGGTCATCTCTTCACCTAGCTGATTGTAGATTAGTCCAGCTTGTTCATATAGGAGACCTAAATCTGTGTCATTATATACGCCCTTGCTAATCAAGGCATCGATATTTTTAACTTCATCTTCTAGGGACACACCAGAGAGACGGTTGTTTTCAGAAAGTACCTCCAATACCTTTTCATGATTAGTCCGTTTATCAAAGAAATTTTTGGCATAATAAATAGACTGCGCTAGGATTAAACCTACAACTACGATAAATGTTGTTATTAAAATTTTTTGAATAGTCGATTTTGTCATAAGTATATTATATCGCTTATGAATGATTATTCCAACTTAAGGTTGCATAATCTGAAAATATATGCTAATATCAATCGATTTGAGAATCAGATAATAATTCACAGATTATTGAGGGCGTATAAATGAAATCTAATAACAAAGTTTGTCGTTTATTTTCGGCATTATTAGCAGGAGTTTTGATATTCCTAGCACTGGATTTACCAGTAGCGGCATCGACTATTACCTACAATATAAAGTCTTTTCAATCATTTAAACCTGGAGATACCATATTTGATATGGGTGTAACAGAAGGAGATATTGCTGATCGATTACCTAGTACTTTGGTAGCTATAGCTGATGTAATTACAGAATCTGAGGGTAATCCTTCATCAGGAACAGGTCCTGCATCTAGTTATGAAGTAGATCAAACTGTAAGTGTTCCTGTGACCTGGGAGTGTCAGGATTTTGATGCTGGTGTGCCAGGAGAATACACTTTTACAGCAAGATGTACAGACTCTGCATATAGATTTGAGAGTGGTGTTCGTTATCCTGATATACGTATTTTGTTGCAAGCTACAATAGATGTACCAGTAGAAAAAGAGGTACCTATAGAGGAGCCTGAGGAAGAAGTGCCATCTGAGACTCCTGAGAATGAACCAGTTAATAATACACCTGAGCAGCAGGTTAAGCCTACACCAGCACCTACCCCTTCAGAGGAACAGCCAGCTGGAGGTTCATCTGATAATAATTCAGGTAATGGTGGAAGCAATTCATCTGAGAATAACGCGGGTAATGGTGAAAGCAATTCATCTGAGAATAACGCGGGCAATGGTGGAAGCAGTTCATCTGGTAATAGTTCAGGCAATAGTAGCAGTGGTTCGTCTAGCAGTTCAAATACTGTAGCACCAGCTACTGAGACACCAGTTGCTGCCACTCCTACAGATGCTACACCAGAAGCTCAGACACCTACTCAGCAGGCAGCTAGCACAAACACTAGTCATAGCAACAGCGGCAGCAGACATAGCGATTCTCCCGCACCTAAAGTAGAGGAGCAGGTTACTGAGGCATCGATTGTGGTAGAGGAGACACCTATCGAAGAGCCTAAGGAGACTCCTAATGATATCCCTGTTTCTGTAACTAACAAAACAGAGACAAAATCAGAGATGTCTGTAGGTAAGGGTAAGGCTGTTATTAATATTCAAAATGATAATTCATCAGAAGTCAATGCAACTATCACTGATGATGAGACTCTTTTGAAAAACATTCTCACAGATGAGCAGTTAAAGAGAGTGGCAGAAGGTGCTACTGTTAATTTAAAGATTTCTGCAAATATTGTTAAAGAATCTGACCTTACAGCAGAGGACGCTGATAACATTCAAAAAGGTGTAGAAGAATATAAAAAAGATGTTCCAGGACTTGCTATAGCAGGTTATTTAGATATAAGCATTTACCTGCAGATGGATGATGAGGACTGGAGTTATGTGAGCAACACTAATAAGCCAGTTGAGCTGGTTATTAATGTTCCAGATAGTATGAAGGGATTGTCTAAGAATTACTATATTCTTAGATTACACGATGGACAGACTAGTCTATTTAGTGACAACGATGACGATCCTGATACAATCACTATTTCTACAGGCAAGTTCTCTATCTATGTTGTAATGTATGATAGTGAAGCTGCAGCAGAGATAGAGAAGTCAGAGAAGAACGAGATTAATCTTCTTATTATTTTCGTAATCGCACTTATCGTAGTATTAGTGATTCAGATTGTGTATATCTTCGCTATTCGTAAAAAATTACATTCAAGTGGACAATAATTTATTCTTATCAATTTTGCCCTCTGAAATCATATTAGAAACCCAAAGCTTGAGTGACTCGACTGTACGGTCGATTTGCTCAAGCTGTTTTTGTATTGCCACAAAATCTTCGATTTCATCATCGGAAATGATGCCATCGGCAGTGATATCGATGAGCCTATCCTTTTGATTGTTTAGAGAGTTAAGGGCAGAAAGCATCCCAAGCACAATCTCGGGAAGAGAGGAAGTCTTTACCTCTGGGACAGTCTCCTGGCCAATGCGACATTCGTGGGTGCAGTAATAGTTGCACAGGTCCTGACGCTTGTACGCGTTGGCAAGGTCCACCACATCCTCTGGATAAATTGACACCTTACCAGTTTCGATTTTTTCCAGTCGACTTTCAGTCATGGAGCCAATCAATTCACTGGCTTGTGCTCTTGTAAGTCCAGCCTCCTCACGAGCCTTGAAATATTCACTTTTATCCTCTTTAATCGATTTTCTTCCCATAGTAAAACCCTCCTAATTTATTACCATTATATCTATTTTGCCAAAAAAGAAAAATAGACTATATTTATTTACCTAAATAGTGATTTTTTAAAGGTGGACAGGATTGTATTATTTATTTAAGAAAAACGAAAACAACCGTTTATAAAGAAAGGTGAGGTAAGCATTATGAATGGTAAGAAATTATATAAAAGCAATAACAAAAAAATCTGTGGTGTATGTGCAGGCGTAGCAGAGTATTTAGATATTGATCCAACACTTGTTAGACTGATTTGGGCAGCATTTACACTAGCTGGAGGAAGCGGCATTTTAATTTACATAATCGCAGCACTTATTATGGATGACAGTCCAGTAGACGTAGTTAATTAAGGAGGTATTGATATGAGTATTCTATTTTTTATCCTGTTTTTCATGATATTTGGTAAGATGATTGGATTTGCATTCAGAGCCACATGGGGAATTTTAAAGATAGGTCTTTTTATCGTATTCCTTCCATTGATACTGGTGGCTATGGTATTTGGAGGACTCCTTTACATCGCATTTCCGATACTAATTATCGTGGGAATCGCATCACTGATAGCCAGTGCAGTGAAATAAGAAAATAGCAAGAAGGCAGTGGACTTTGGTCTGCTGCCTTTTTTGTTATTTGTTATAATGAAACAAAATATAACTGGCGGTTAAAAAAATAAAACAAAAGCTAAAAGCTATTCACTACAGTTTAGCAACAGATATGGCTATAATGTGTATGTAACTGTTAATACCGAGGAGTCAAATGGAGGTATTTATGAAAATAAATGAAGTTATTCGAAAACACAGGAAAGAAAAGAATATGACTCAGGAAGAGATGGCAAATAGACTTGGTGTTACTGCTCCAGCAGTAAATAAGTGGGAGAGTGGTGCTTCGATGCCAGATATTTCTCTATTAGCCCCTATTGCCAGATTGCTTAATGTATCTTTGGATGAGCTTCTTTCATTTAAAGAGGAACTGTCGGAAATTGAGGTGTCAAGTATTATAAAAGAGATATATGAGATGTTTGATACTGAGCCTATCGAGGCAGTTTATCATAGAATTCTAGAAGTTACCAAGGAATATCCTAATGCTGAGTCCCTGCTGCTTTCTCTAGTTGGTATTTTTGATAGTAGATGCGTTATTCTTGGTGAGGATAGCAATGAAGAATACAATAAATGGATTCAGGGAAGCTATCAGAATCTATTATTCAGCCATGATGAGGAGGTAAGAGTAGGAGCAGCTGGTGGACTTTATGCATTGTATATCCGTAAGGAAATGTATGAGGATGCGGAGAGATGCTTGAGCTATTTTTCCGCTAAGGACCCTGATAGAAAGAGAAAGTTAGCGACTATTTACTATGGGAAGGGTCAATATGAAGAGGCATATAAAACCCTTGAAGCTGAGATTTTATCTAACTATCAGACTATATCCGTTATGCTTCTTGAGATATTCATGGTAGCAGTGAAAACTGAAAATTTTGAAAAAGCCAAAGCAATTATCGAGAAGGAAAGTGCTTTTGCAGAACTTTTTGAAATGGGTGAGTATCACAAAAATGCAGGAAAATTAGAGTTAGCCGTTGCTCTTAAAGATTCGAAAGAGACATTAAGAATACTGGATAGCCTTTTGTCAAACACTAATACTGTGATGGATTATACAAAGTCAAAGCTGTTTGAGCACATGACATTCCAGGAAGTAAATCCTGCTTTATTCCAGACATTACGTGTTAATACCCTTAAGCATTTCAGCGAGGATGATAATTATAAATTTGTAAGAGAATCAGAAGGCTGGGAGGCATTTGAGAAAAAATGGATGAGGGCATAGAATCAAAATTAAATATTGCAAAAGAAAAACGAGTCTCCAATATTAATTTGGAGGCTCATTTTTTGTGAGGGATTCATTTACATCTTTTTCTAGTAAAAGTGTAAGATAAAAGATGAGGCTTAGGGTGTGAAATTTCATGAATTGGCAGTTGATTCGAGAAAGTTATATGGTAAGATTATAAAGTCAAATGCTTAATGGTAAGTTTGAGCATTTTGAAACTATAACGAAAATAATAGTTGAGAAAGAAGAGTGTATGAGAAACATAGGATTTAGTAACGAAAAGTATACTGAGATGCAGTCAAAAAGAATCAGAGAGCGCATCGATCAATTTGGAGGAAAGCTTTATCTTGAATTTGGAGGAAAGCTTTTTGATGATTATCACGCTTCTCGAGTTCTTCCAGGATTTAAGCCTGATGCTAAGATTACAATGCTCAAGGAACTTGCTGACAAGACTGAGATTGTAATTGCTATCAAGGCAGGAGATATCGAGAAAAATAAGGTCCGTGGAGATATCGGTATCACATACGATATGGATCTTCTTAGACTTATTGACGCATTTACAAGCTATGGACTCTATGTGGGTTCTGTAGTTCTTACTCAATTTGCTGAACAGCCATCAGCAGTAGCATACGAGAAGAAGCTTAAGGCTTTAGGTCTTAAGGTATTCAGACATTATATTATCCCAGGCTACCCATCAAATATTCCATTTATCGTATCTGATGAGGGCTTCGGTAAGAATGATTATATTGAAACAACCAGACCACTTGTTGTAGTTACAGCTCCAGGTCCTGGTTCAGGAAAGATGGCTACATGCCTTTCTCAGCTTTATCATGAATCTAAGCGTGGCGTTAAGGCTGGATACGCTAAGTTCGAGACATTCCCTATTTGGAATTTACCACTTAACCATCCAGTAAACTTGGCTTACGAGGCTGCCACAGCAGATTTAAATGATGTAAATATGATTGACCCATTCCACTTGGAAGCTTACGGCGAAACTGTTGTTAACTATAACCGTGATGTAGAGGTGTTCCCAGTTCTCAAGGCAATGTTTGAGAAGATTTCTGGTGAGTCACCATACAAGTCACCTACAGATATGGGTGTTAACATGGCAGGCAATGCTATCATCGATGATGATGCTTGTCGCAATGCTTCTAATCAGGAGATTATTCGTCGTTACTATGAGGCTACTGTTGCCAGAAGAAAGGGCGATGGCAGCGATTCTGCAATCCAGAAGCTTGAGCTTCTTATGGAAAAGGCAGGTATTTCAGTATCAGATAGACCTGTAGTTGCAGCAGCTAATATCAAGGCGGACCAGACAGGTGTACCATGTGCAGCTATGGAACTTTCAGATGGTAAGATTATCACTGGTAAGACTTCAGAGATGCTTGGTGCTTCATCTGCTATGATTTTAAATGCACTAAAATATGTAGCAGAGATTCCAGATGAAGTTAAGCTTATCTCGCCAGAGGTTCTTACACCTATTATGAATCTTAAGACTAATTATTTAGGAGATAACAATCCACACCTTCATTTGAATGAGCTCCTTATTGCTCTTTCAATGGAAGCTATCAGCAGCGAGAATGCTAAAAAGGCTTATGATTGCCTTCCAGCATTAGACGGAGCTGAGGTGCATTCTTCAGTTATTCTCTCTTCAGTAGACGTAGGCGTGTTTAAGCAGCTTGGTGTACAGCTTACATGTGAGCCTCGCTACGAAGGAAACAAGCTTTATCACAACTAGTTTTTCAATAAATGTTACAAAAAAACTTGCATTCCAATCCTAAAAATGCTGAATAGGACGAAAATAAAGGGGTGCAAAGAATAAATGTAGATTTTAATTCTTTAGTATGTTAAAGTATTGTGAGAAAATTAATAATCATGGAGAGGAAGAATCATGGCAGTTAAATATGTTAGTACAAGAGATGTAAATAAGCAGGAGATTACAGCATCACAGGCTATTTTAAAGGGACTTGCAGATGATGGCGGTTTATTTGTTCCTACATCTATCCCTAAGCTGGATGTTTCTTTAGATAAGCTTGCTGAGATGTCATATCAGCAGGTGGCTTACGAAGTATTAAAGCTTTTCTTAAGCGATTTCACAGAGGATGAGTTAAAGCACTGTATCAATAGCGCATACGACAGCAAGTTTGACACAGAGGAGATTGCTCCACTTGTATATGCTGATGGCGCATACTATCTTGAGCTTTTCCACGGTGCAACTATTGCATTCAAAGATATGGCACTTTCAATTTTGCCACATCTTATGATTACTTCCGCTCGTAAAAATAATATTAAAAATGATATCGTTATCCTTACAGCTACATCTGGTGATACAGGTAAGGCTGCACTTGCAGGTTTTGCAGATGTTGAGGGTACACGTATTGTAGTTTTCTATCCTAAGAATGGTGTTTCTGCTATCCAGGAGCGTCAGATGGTTACACAGAAGGGTGCTAACACACATGTAGTTGGTATCAAGGGTAACTTCGATCAGGCTCAGACTGGTGTTAAGCAGATGTTCAATGATAAGGAACTTGCTAAGGAGCTTGATGGAGCTGGATTCCAGTTCTCATCTGCTAACTCAATCAATATTGGTCGTCTTGTTCCACAGATTGCTTACTACGTATATGCTTATGCTAAGCTTCTCGGCGAGGAGAAGATTAAGGACGGCGAGCAGATCAATGTAGTTGTTCCTACAGGTAACTTTGGTAATATTCTTGCAGCATACTATGCTAAGAATATGGGGCTTCCAATTGCAAAGCTTATCTGTGCTTCTAACGAGAACAAGGTACTTTACGATTTCTTCACTACAGGTGAGTACGATAAGAACCGTGACTTTATCCTTACTAATTCTCCATCAATGGATATTCTCATCTCAAGCAATTTAGAGAGACTTATCTATCACATTGCAGGTGATGATGCTGCCAAGAACGCACAGCTTATGGAGAGCCTTAAGACTACAGGTAAGTATGAGATTACAGCTGATATGAAGGCTAAGCTCGCTTCATTCTATGGCAACTATGCATCAGAGCAGGAGACAGGCAAGACTATCAAGAATCTTTACGAGAAGACAGGATATGTTATCGATACACATACAGCAGTTGCTTCATGTGTTTATAATAAGTACGAGAGCGAAGCTTCAGATGGCAAGACAACAGTTATCGCTTCAACAGCTAGCCCATTCAAGTTCACACGTGCGGTAATGGGTGCCATCGATTCTGCATACGAGAAGGAAGAAGACTTCGTACTTGTTGACAAGCTTTCTGAGCTTGCTAAGGTAGATGTTCCTAATGCAATCGAAGAGATTAGAAGCGCTGCAGTACTTCACGATACAGTAGTAGAAGTTGCTGATATGTGCTCAGAGGTTAAGAGATTCCTCGGAATTTAATAATATAAAAAAGAGCCCTTAGGGCTCTTTTTTTAATACGAAACAATTAAATGAACGATTCCAAATGGATAGGCAACAGGGAAGTCTACGCAATTGTTAATTCCCATAAGTACACCTTCCTCAGTTATCTCTGGTGGCGCCAGCTCTATATCTTTCGATTGCTGGTTTGATGCATTTACTATATAAAGACCATTGTGGAGATTTAAAAAATCCTCAAGGGCTGCAACCACATATTCATTGAATTCACTAAATTCTTCTTTTGCATATCTTGAAGCAAAAGCAATGGCTGTCTCTCTATCACAGTCGATATGAGTGATATAATCATGATCACTAATCACAGCCTGTGATACTCCAAATGTAATAGGATACTCATCTACAATCATTGGTGTGAGAGGAGAAAAATCCTCACCAATAAAGCGAATCAGACTGTTAAACATAAGCTCCAAGTACATTACGTTTAAATCGTTAGCAGGCATTTCTGCAACTAGGAAGAATTTTTCTATTATGGATTTAATTAGCTCGCTATTTTCGACATCCAACTCCAAATCATATATTTCGGTGTCAGATTTATATTCAAATATTATTCTTTCCAAATCCTCGTAGCTTATAATTCCATCGTCTACTAGATTTTGGCCCAATAGAATATAGTCTGGAGTTTGCTTAGATAATAATTCAGATACCTGATCATCTGATAAATATCCACGGGATACAGCAATCTCTCCAAAACGTTTATCTTCACGAGTTTGGATATAGAGACACTCGTCTACTTCATTTGCAGTCATCAAACCTTCATGTATTGCAATTGTACCCAACTTAATGTGGGTCTGAGAAAGACGAGCCATTGCATTAAAGAGCTGGTCTTGTGTGACTATGCCCTTTTGCAGCAAATAATTCCCTAAGAATTGTGTAAACATAAACTATTTTCCTCCAAGACGCAGTTCAATAATTTCGCTAATCTGGTTTTTCTCAAATGGTTTCTGGATAAAATCCTTTGCGCCTAATTGAATAGCTTTTTTTAGCTGATCTTGAGTACCTACAGAAGATACGATTATGATTACCGCATCTTGATCAAATGCCTTGATTTCCGAAAGTGCTTCGTTACCATCTTTCTCCGGCATAACAATATCCATAAAAACAATGTCGGGTTTCTCTTTTTTGTAAAGTTCGATGGCTTCTGTACCATTCCTGCCTTCCAGGAAAATAGCGCCGTCTGCAATTTCCTTTACGGCATCCATAAGCTGTTTTCTAGCAAGAACTGAATCGTCGCAAATTAAAATTTTCTTATTGGTGATGTCCATAAGCCTACCCTCCTACAAAGTATAAATTAATAATACAATAACAATAAGTTTAATTCAAACGAATTTGCAGATAACTTGTGAATATTTGATGAATTGAATGGAAATTCGCAAAAGCAATTTAGATGGCTGTTTTTTATAGAATTAGAATATGAAAAAAGCTATAATTAACTAAAAATGACAGAGAGGTTTTATGTGTTATGGGTATGAATTTTATGTTGATTATTGACATCGTGGTTTTGGCGCTTGGCGGGTATCTTGTTTTTTCTGGAATCAGATATTATAAGAAGGGCGATGTTGATAACATGCTTATTACAGCAGAGGAGAGAGCTAGAGTATCCGATATTCAGGGCTTGTCAAAATATCTTATGCCAAAGTCAGCAATCTTCGGTGCATTCTGTGTTATCTTTGGAATTCAGGGCATTTTAAGTGATTCACAGAAGGTGATTTTCCCTAAGGCAGTTAATGCCGCTTTCTTACTAGCATTCGTTGTTGTTTGGATTATTTTTTCTTATGTGATTCGCAAGGCGAAGAAGACATATATTCACTAAAATATTTATTTTACATCACCTAGAATTCACATTGCAGGGCGATAATGCTCAGTGTGATAGCATTTAGGAGGCGTACATGAAAAAAATATTAGTAGTTGACGATGAGGAAAAAATTCGTTCAATTATTCGTAAATACGGTGAGTTTGAAGGCTATCTTATAGATGAAGCAACTGACGGTATGGATGCCATCCAAAAGGTTAGAGATAAGGGCGATTATGACGTGATAATAATGGACGTTATGATGCCTGAGTTGGATGGATTTTCTGCCTGTACAGAGATTAAAAAGATAAAAGATATTCCTGTTATTATGCTTTCTGCTAGAGGCGAGGAGTACGACAGGATTCATGGCTTCGAGGCAGGAGTGGATGACTATGTTGTTAAGCCATTTTCTCCAAAGGAGCTTATGATGCGAGTAAATGTAGTTACCAGTCGTAGCAAGTCCTCTGAGGAGAAGGCAGATATTTACGTATATGAGGGATTAGAAATCAATTTTACAGCCAGAACAGTTTCTATTGATGGCAAGAGAATTGACATGTCCCCTAAGGAATATGAATTACTATTTTATCTTGCTAAGAATAGAAATATCGCCCTTGAAAGAGAGCGTCTTATTACAGAGGTATGGGGCTATGATTACTATGGAGATGATAGGACTCTAGATACTCATATTAAGCTGTTGAGAAATAGTTTGGGGGAATATAGGAAATTGCTTGTGACACTTAGGGGTGTCGGATATCGCTTTGAAGCATAGTTTTGGAGGATTCCATTGAATAATAGTCGTATTAGTATTAGATGGAAGACATTTTGTATATTCTTGATTTTTGCCATAGTACTTTTAGGAGTACTATGGTTTTTTCAGATTGTCTATCTTAATGATTTCTACAAAATAATTAAAAGACGTGAGACAGAGACTGTTCTTAGCCAGATAGAGGAGCTGGTTCGCAACAAAGAAGATGACGACGATACAATAGAGGAGATTGCTGCCAGTCACAATCTAGGTATCTTTATTACTGATAGATTTGGTAACACTTTGTATGATGCGGATTATATTCCAAATTCCCACATTGCAGGAATGCCTCGATATATATTTGGGCTTTTCTACGATACTGCCGTGGCCAATGGAGGCAAGGCAGTAGTTGAATACAAGGGAAGCGAGATGCAAAAAGACAGTCAGGAAGGCTTCATTATACAGCAACTGATTAATAATCAGGAGACTGTAGAAGTGGTATCTGGAGCTACATCTGAGCCAGAGGAAGATACTATCAACCAGGGAGAGGGCCGAGTAGGTTACACCATTTCTGGACGACAGACCACTACAATATCTGAGTTCAGGCAAAATGTTGGAGATGATAGAGCCGAGTCTGTTATATACGTCAGCATAGTGGAAAATGATCACAAGCAGACTGTTATTATGATTAATTCAGTTCTAACACCGATCGATGCCACAGTTACCACACTTGAAGCTCAGCTTAAGATGATTTCTATTATTATGGTGGTCTTTGCATTTGTTCTCGCAGTTGTTAATTCCAAGAGCGTGTCCAGGTCTATCATCAGTCTTAATGATGGAGCTAAGAAACTGGCCCAAGGAGATTACTCTGTTAAGTTTGATTCAGGAGACTATATGGAGGTGGCTGAGTTATCAGATACCCTTAACTACGCTGCTAATGAACTGGGAAAGGCTGACGCCCTTCAAAAAGAGTTAATTGCAAACGTGTCCCACGATCTTAGAACTCCTCTTACAATGATTAAGGGCTATGCAGAGGTTATGCGCGACATTCCAGGAGAAAATACCCCTGAAAATGTTCAGGCTATTATAGAAGAAACCGAGCGCCTTACAGGCCTGGTAAATGATATGCTTGATATTTCAAAACTAAAGGCGGGCACAATCACAATTAAGCCAACTATTTATAATATTACAGAAAGCATTAAGCATGTGCTGGAGCGATATAATAAGCTTAGGGAAGTTGATGGCTATACAATTGATTTCATTTATGAGGATGAGGTGTATGTGGAAGCTGACGAGCAAAAGATGTATCAGGTTATTTATAATCTGGTGAACAATGCCATCAACTATACTGGCGATGATAAGAAGGTAACTGTTGTTCAAAAGGTAATTGATAGCATTCTTCGAATCGAAGTAATTGATACAGGAAATGGATTAAATCAAGAAGATATCCCTTATGTTTGGGATAGATATTACAAGGATAAGACTGCTCATAGGAGAGCACTTCAAGGCACGGGTCTTGGACTTTCTATTGTTAAAAATGTTTTGGAGCTTCATGGAGCTAAATACGGAGTTTCCTCAGTAAAAGGAAAGGGAGCTACATTTTGGTTTGAACTTCCTATTAGTACATCATAAAAATAGCGCTAGCCCAATAAGGGTTAGCGCTTTTATTTAGCTAAAAATCGATGTTATTGCCTCTGCAATATTGTGTAATAATCCATGCTTTTCTTCAAGCATCTTTTCCAAATCTTCCTTATAGTGCCCCTCTTTGTAAGCTCTCGCAAGTCGTGATTCCATTCGCTTAATGTTTTCTTCATTCATAGCAGTTACCTCCTCTTTAAAGACTATGAAACGGTGAAAACATTAATCCCCCTAAATGAAACTAGTAAAATATGTGGTGTGTAATTAAAACTATACATCAAACCCTGTGTAGAAATAGTGAAGTAAAATGTAAGCTAATGTGAAAAAAGTATGACCGACGAAGGCACACAAGGAAGACGCATATATTATGGGCCCTTCGTGCGGAAGACGGGGTGAGGTGGAAATAGAAAAAGATCCAGTGGATCTTTTTCCCACCGAACCGACCGACGAAGCCCGTCAGGGCGAGGAGACCTTGGACCTCGGGTCCAAGGATCTCATCGGCCTGTTAATTAAGAGCTAGGATGCTTTTTGATTAAATTAAACAGAAAACAAAAAAAGAACTAGGAAGCATCCTAGTTCTTAATTAAAATGCGGAAGGCGGGACTTGAACCCGCACGCTCGCAATGAGCACAAGATCCTTAGTCTTGCTCGTCTGCCAGTTCCGACACTTCCGCGCGACTTGATTATAATAACAAACCATCTATGCTGCGTCAAGGGAAAAATGGTAATTTTTTTATTTTTTTGCAAGATTATTGAAAAGCCTCTTAACCATGGTGGAAAACTAGCGATAATTGCCAAGATTAAATGGATTGTCGCTCAAATATGTAAAATATTTGAGATTTAAGGTATACTAAATGTGAGTTATTGTATGGGAGAATGAAAATGACCTTTTCGGATTTGAATTTTATTTTTAGATTGTTACCAATCTTTTTAATAATATATTATCTTACACCAGCCAAATTTAGACCATGGACTCTGCTTGCAGAGAGCCTTGTTTTCTATTACATCAATGAACCTAAGCTCATTGTTGTGTTGTTAGCAGGCACTGTTGTGACTTGGTGTTTCGCCAAAATCAACATCTACAGAAGATGGAAGTGGCTTTTGGCTCTTGGTATTATTCTTGATGTGTCATTGCTTGGCTTTTTCAAGGCTTGTGGAGTGCTTAAGCTTGGCATTATTATTCCAATCGGCCTTAGCTATTTTGTATTCAAGCTGATTTCTTACCAGGTAGATTCATTCAGAGGTATGATAAGTGGCACTAGTTTCTTAGGCTTAGCCAATTATTTTTTGATGTTTCCTCAGATTATTTCAGGCCCAATTTCTAGATTCAATTACATAATAGAGAATGATTTCTGGCGTAAGAGCGAGGATAAATTTAGCGCCAGATTATATAAGGTAATCAGTAGAATAGAGGATGGCCTTAAGTATTTTGTTATTGGCCTATTTTTCAAGGTTATTATTGCAGATCACTTAGCTATCCTTTGGAATGATATCAAGACTATTGGATACGAGAGTATTTCTACACCATTGGCATGGCTTGGCGCGTATACATATTCCCTTGATTTATATTTTGATTTCTGGGGATATTCTCTTATGGCAGCAGGCGTGGGTATCATGCTTGGATTCCCATTTATTAGGAACTTTGACCAGCCATATTATGCTTCATCTATTTCTGATTTTTACAGAAGATGGCATAGTACACTTGGAACATGGTTTAGAGACTACGTGTATTTCCCACTCGGCGGTAATCGCAAGGGATGGTTACGCACAGCATTTAACCTTTTTGTAGTATGGCTATTTACTGGTGTGTGGCATGGAATTACACTTAATTTCCTAATCTGGGCAGGTGTGATTTGCCTTATTATCATGATAGAGAAATTTGTCCTATCCCACGTGAAGTGGCTTCACATGATAATTGGTCGCATTAATGTTTTGATTATCATTCCTGTGACCTGGGTGATATTTGCTATTCACTCATTCAAGGATTTGAAATTTTACCTGCTTAGACTGTTCCCAATTTGGGACATCAGCATTGCTGTAAATGGAAATGATTACATCAAATGTCTAAAGAGCTATTGGCCATTTTTAGCACTTGGTCTATTCTTTAGTTTGCCATTTGTTACTAATATTTATAAGAAACATAAGGATAATTTTCTGATAGTGCTGGGATTGTTTGGATTGTTCTGGATTGCTATTTTTAGTCTTGCAAATTCATCTGGCAATCCATTTATGTATCTTAGATTCTAGTTTGGGGAAATATATGAAAATAAAAGGATTTTTTCTAATAAGCTTAATATTTATAAGCGCCATAGGATTATCTGTAACGGCGTTCTACTCAAAGGATGGCTTGTACTTGCCATACTGGAGCAATGTTTTGGACAGACCTATTTTATCAACTGTACTTACTGCCGCTGCAGATGGTGTGTATCCATGGAGCCCTGATGCGCCTGTTAGTAAGACACAGACTGATGCACAGGTTGAAAAGGAAAACAATATTAACAACAATACATCAAAGCCTGAGAACACCTCTGACATACCTAATGTGCCAAAGGATGACAGGAAGAAGTTTACTACTGTAGATGACAGTTATTTTGAGGATGCGCTGTTTATTGGAGATTCTCGTATGGTGGGGCTCTCTGAGTATTGTGAGGCACTTGATACCAGAGCTACTTTCTATGCTAAGAAGTCCCTCACCATCTATGATATCCGTGACAAGGAATGGATTCAGACTGAAAATGGCAAGAAAATCACCCTGTGGGAAGCCCTTGAGGGTCAGCAGTTTACTAAAATATACATAATGGTAGGCATCAATGAAATTGGTATCGGTGAGCCAGAGACCTTTAGAGATGCTTACAAGGAAGTGGTTGATGCTATTATGGCCAGCCAGCCTAATGCCATTATATACATTAACAGCATCATGCATGTTAATAAGGAAAAAAATGACAATGACGAGCTTTACAACAATACAAATATAGAAGCTAGAAATGAAGCCATCAAGCAGCTGGCTGATGAGAAGAAGATTTTCTATATTAATATTAATGAGGCAGTGGATGACGAAGAGGGTAATTTGAACTCTGAATGGACATCTGATGGAGTGCATTTGAAGGGGGCGTATTACGAGCCTTGGCATCTATATTTACTTAGTCATGCAATAGTCTGAATTTTCTGATTTAGTGCGCTAAAGAAAGACACTTTAATTTGCCAAAAATCGTTGACTATTGGCGGTTCCTTTGCTATTATACTTCTTGTCGTTAAGACATAGAACAATAAGTTCTGAGCGGAAGTGTCGGAACTGGCAGACGAGCAAGACTAAGGATCTTGTGCTCATTGCGAGCGTGCGGGTTCAAGTCCCGCCTTCCGCATCATATAAAAGTAACCAGAGCGTAAAGCTCTGGTTATTTTTTTATGTGTCGAAGAGTCCACCTCACCCCGCCATCCGCGGGATTTTCCCATTGTATAAATAAATTAAAGCCACAATTGGATTTTTGGGTATAATGATGTATGCTTAAATGGACCAGGGGGACGGGGTTAGTGGTTCATTATACAAAGCGGGATTTGGAGGAGGTTTGAAGTGGGTTATACAGACAACAAGGTAAGGGTTACAGTAGTAGAAAGTCATTGTCCAAAGTACAAAGTTGGAGATGTTATTCGTTTTATAGGTAGTGACCTTGATAAAGATAATAGTGATAATGTTTGCATGGTTGCAATGCAGGCAATATATCCGTTCATTTATGCTTTTAGAAGAGGAGGCAATTTAAAAAATGGACCTTATCAATGTACTGATTGCGGTGAGACTGTAGTATTTAATATTGAAATTGAATCATAAAAATCGGCATTTATAGAGGTAAATTGTATTTCAGTTTTAATAAGGACGGGGAATATGATAAAGTTTTTACATTTGTTCAAGAACTATTACTTGGGAATATCGTTTATAGGTATAGCAGCATTTGTGATACAAGAGATTCCATATATCGTTATGCCATTGATAAAATCTGCATCAAATCCAATCATGAATATGTCGAATGAGATCAAATGGATTGGGACAGTACAGGGAATATTTGGTATTTTGTCTATGATTCTGCTGATGTTGATTGTAAGGGATGATGTTAAACTTATTCCGAAAGAAACAACAAAAGAAAAGATATTCCTTTTTCTTATGATTCTGATGATCCTAATCAACTTTATTGGATGGATACTGTACTATATGGGTTACCAGTATGGATGGATGATCATAATCACTCAGTTTGCCGTTGTTCCGTTGTACTATTTGTTTTTAGGACTTTGGCAGAGAAATTACCTGTTGGCAGGAACGGCGGTTCCATTTTTTGTGATTCATACCATCAACGGGATTATGAATTTTGCCGTTAAGAGATAATATCTTTCAGTAAAACGATCTATGAACAATGAGGTTTTAAGTAATGAATAATGGTGAGATAAAGGAAATCGCGTTGAAGCAGTCTGCAGAGGATATAGGCTGCCAGGCGCATGATTTCCTTTCAGATAAGAATATTATTGTGCCATTTTGTTTAGGCAAGAATGCGCGAAAGTATTATAAGGAACCAATCATATGTAATTTTGTTTCCTATGGAAGTAATATCGTTGTGGCTACAACAAAAGATGTATCGGATCTGGTAACGGAGTATATAGGCAAGTTTGAGTTTTATCATTGCTTTGAAACGCCAAATATGCACTGGCTCAATGAAAGACTGTTAGAACGGGGGCATAAGGTATGTTTCATGGCTGAATATTATCTTCCTGATGTAAACAAAATTCCTGATGCGGAGTGCTTATATGAAACGCACATACTGGTTCAAGAGGATTTCAAGAATTTGTATCTGCCTGAATGGAGTAATGCACTATGTAAGGATCGCAGCCATCTGGATATGCTGGGTATTGGAGCATACGATAATGGCAGATTGATTGGGGTTGCAGCCTGTTCAGCAGATTGCGATGAAATGTGGCAGATAGGCATAGACGTTCTGCCGGAATACAGGCAAAAAGGGATTGCATCAGCACTGACTAGCAAACTGGCAAAAGAGATTCTAAATCGGGGAAAGGTTCCGTTTTATTGCTCTGCATGGTCAAACATCAGATCCGCCAGAAATGCGGCAAAAAGCGGCTTTATTCCAGCATGGGTAGAAATGACAGTAAAGCCGGCGGACGTTGTTGATGAGATGAATTCATAACTTCCAGTTTTATAGACGATGACAAATCGCGGTTTATAAGGGGGATTATTGTTTGACTTTTTGGATAATTGCCACGCTATGTGCTTTTTTTATAAAGGGACTATGTGGTTTTGCAAATACACTAGTCTTTACATCTATTTTAGGATTTGGAGTGGTAAACGTTAATATATCTCCAGTGGAATTATTACTTGGATACCCGACAAATCTAATATTGACTTGGAATAATCGTAAAAAACTTGATAAAAAAGTCTATATTCCTTTAGCATTGTTGGTTCTAGGTGGTAGTATCCCTGGGGCAATACTTTTAAAGAGTGTTGATGTTAAATATTTAAAAGTGTTCTTTGGAATCGTTGTTATTCTTATTGCTGTTGAAATATTTTTTAGAGAATATCAATGTACAAATGAAAAGGATTCAAATATTATATTGTGCATCATTGGCGTACTATCTGGCATCTTATGTGGATTGTTTGGGATAGGAGCGTTGCTTGCTGCCTATGTTGGGCGAGTGACTACTACAACGGATGAATTTAAAGCCAATATAAGCGCGGTTTTTATTGTTGAAAATACAGTAAGATTTTTTACATATTATTTGCTTGGAGTATTTACGCTTGATTCATTGAAACAAGCAGCAACCCTTATTCCGTTCATGATTATTGGATTGTTTGCTGGAATGGAGAGTTCAAAAGTCTTGGATGAAAGAATTGTAAAAAAGATTGTTATAGTTCTTTTGGTAATATCAGGTTTACTTTTAGTTGGAATGAATTTGTAGTGTTAAAAGATATCGACAACTTCGGATTAGAAGGGTTAATAAGTAATGAATCCATGGAAAAAACTAGTGATGTTTGATTATGAGTGTTTTTTGGAGGAAGAATAGTTATGAATTGTCCTAAGTGCGGAAAAGAAATGAGAACAGGATTTGTCGAGGCAAAGAGTGCAGGAAGTCTTACGCAAGCTTTTACACAGGTTACCTGGTATCCTGAGGAATATAAAGGCAAATTTATTAAGAGGGAACCAGTAACACTTTCATTGCAAGCGGAAGGTCAATATTGTGATGAGTGCATGACTGTGTTTGCAAGTTTTAATCAGAGATAAAGAATCGGATTTTATAGAGGTGATGACATGATAACGGAGAGACTAGAAATAAACAAAGTAACCCCTAATGGCCCTAGGGGACGGGGTTAGTGGTCCAAAAGATAATAAAAAAGGGGGATTTATTTATGGAAAATGTTTATTCGGTTTGTCCGACATTTGAAGATGCTTCATATTTTCTGAGGTTCGTGACAGAAGAGGATGCAAAAGACTTGCTGGAAGTTTATAGCGATAAGCATGCTTTGCCATTTTTTAACAGCGATAATTGTCACGGTGATAATTTCTATTATCCAAATAAAGAGGCAATGGAAAAGGCTATAGATTTCTGGATTTATTCCTATAACGAGAAATTTTTTGTTCGCTGGACGATTATAGACAAGAAGCTTTCTGAAGCTATTGGTACCATTGAACTGTTTCACAGAGAAGCAGATGATGATTTTAATCATGTGGGTGTTATTCGTCTAGATTTAAGAAGTGACTATGAGGACAAGAACACTATCAAGGAAATACTATCTATAATTATTCCGCCGGCTTTTGAGTTATTTGAATGTGATGAAATAATCTCTAAGGTCCCATTGTATGCTATAGACCGCGCTCAGGCTTTTTCTGAGTATGGTTTTAAGAAATCAGATAAGTTGATGGTGGGCACAATGGATCATTATGCTTATAAGGATTATTGGACTATTTGTAAATAAACTTGGGAGAAGAAAATCTAATGGCTAATAGGGCGGGATTAGTGTCCATTAAAAGAGGGTAACCAAGTAATTTGGTTACTCTCTTTTGGATATATTATTTTTTAACCAAAAATTTTTAAAATAGTTGTAACGAATTATAAGAAAAACGGACTAATCTATTAGAACAAAAGAAAGGAGGATACCCTAGGTTGAACTTGAAAAAGATATGCGAAGATTTTTACCCGCTAGTACTGGGGTATCTACTTACTTTGACTAATGGGAACAGGGATTTAGCAGAAGATCTTACACAGGAAACATTTCTTAGAGCTATCAAAAATAGTAGCAAATTTAAGGGGGAATCGAAGGTTTCTACTTGGCTTTGTCAGATTGCTAAATATACTTTTTGGCAATACCTTGAAAAGGCTAATAAATTCAAACAGGTCCCTCTTGATGAAATAATGAATATTTCTACAGATGAACTTATTGAGGAAGTCTATATAAGAGAAGAAACCAACAGAACTCTATACAAGAATATCGAAAATCTGGATAGCGCTACAAAAGAAGTAATGTTGTTAAGGCTGACTGGTGAATTGTCATTCAAAGAAATTGGAGAGCTGCTAACTAAGACTGAAAACTGGGCTAGAGTAACTTTTTATAGAGGAAAGGCAAAATTAGGAAAGGAGATACATGATTATGACTAAATTTGAATGCGATTTGGTGGCAGATCTTCTTCCTAGGTATATCGATAAAAAGACATCGGAGGAATCTAATCGATTTATCGAAGAACATATAAGAGACTGTCAGGACTGTAAAGAACTCTACGAGGCCATGGTAGCCGATGTTGTTGTTGACGTTGAACAGCCACCAATCAAAAAGCGTTTTAGATTAAATGGAATAATGAAGATGGCATTGATAGTTCTTGGATATCTTGTGGTAGTACTTATCGCATTATTCCTTTTCTCATACATTTTATTAAACGGGGTGATTTGATGGAAAAAAATAAGATTTCTTGCAAAATCATTGAAGATCTGCTTCCGTCATATAAAGATGGAATTTTGACGGATAGTGTTAATGATGCTGTAGAACTCCATTTGAATAATTGTGAATACTGCAGAATAAAACTACATGAATTGGAAACTGTGATGGATGATGCTGAGAACAATTCAGCAAAAAGGGATGCTGCATTTATAAGTGGCATACGAAGATATAAGCATTATCTGATAGGACTAGTAATAGGAGCAGCAATACCAATAGGATTGTTTTTGATATTTGTACTGTGGGTAGTCGGACTAATGATTATAAACAACTGAGGAGATGAGTGCTATGTTACAGAAAAAAGGGGCGAAAATTACAATTGGAATAGTGGGTGGTTTGTTAATAGGTACAATCACTGTATTGGCAGTGGTGTTTATTTTAGTGATGTTATTTTTCTTTGGTGGACCTCCTAAAGTCACTAAAAACATCAATAAATATGAGGAAACTATGTACAAATACACTGCCGAAGCTGGTAGTAAAAATCCGGTAAGAACAGGATTTTTTATTTTCCCAGAAACTATTCCTGAAAGCGCATTTGAGCAAAAGGAAAAGCCTGAGTTCTATTATTCCTATCAGGATACCTTTGATGATCCTACCTGCGAAGTATACTTAAAATGCACTTATTCGGATGATGATTATAAAGCTGAATTAGACAGAATTAAGAACGAGTATAAGAATGATAAGAAGGTTATTTTTGATAATTCCGATAGATTTAATTATCCGACTTATATAGCTATAGATCATCATTCTTTTTCTTATGAATATGCCATGGATGTCGGTGATAATAGTATCGTCTATATATATACTGCATTTAAAAATACATTACGAAGCATAAAAAAGATTCCAGAGGAATATCTGCCTGATGATTTTGAAGAAAGTTTAACTCTAGAAAACGGTTCATATTGGGCAGATGATAACTATGATATCTACCAGATACATAATGGTGGTGAAACAGATTTCACAAGAAATAAATAGGATAATCTTCTTGGATAAAAACATTTGTTCTTGTTGGGCTAATGGGATATAATATAGTCTATAAATATAATCAAGGGGGATTATTTTATGGAAAATGTATATGAGGTTTGTCCGACATTTGAGAATGATAATTATATCCTGAGGTTTGCAGTGAAGGAGGATGCTTTTGACTTACTTCAGGTCTATAGCGATAAGCATGCTTTACCATTCTTTAACAGTGACAATTGCCACGGGGATAATTTCTATTATCCAACTAAAGAAGCAATGGAAAAGGCTATAGATTTTTGGCTCTATTCCTATGAACAGAAGTTTTTTGTTCGTTGGGCGATAATTGATAAGAAGCTGTCTAAGGCGATTGGCACCATTGAACTGTTTCACAGAGAGGCAGATGATGATTTTAATCATGTGGGTGTTATTCGTCTAGATTTAAGAAGTGACTATGAGAATGAGAAGGCTATCAAAGAAATACTATCTATAATTATTCCACCGGCTTTTGATTTATTTGAATGTAATGAAATAATCTCCAAAGTTCCACTGTATGCCATAGACCGTGCACAGGCTTTTTCTGAGTATGGCTTTGAAAAATCAGATGGGTTGATGGTGGGCACAAATGATCACTATGCCTACAAGGATTATTGGACTATTCAAAATGGACCTAGGGGACGGGGTTAGTGGTCCATTTTTGGAATATAGATAGATTCGAGGAAAGATAATGATAGATTACAAAGTAATGATAAATGGCTTAGCTGTGGATGCTGTTTATTCTGAGGAATGTGTTAATGAGATTTTCATTCCACTGCTTAAGAGACTGACAGATTTACAGAGACTTAAAAATAGAAGAATACTTGTGATGTTTGCGGCGCCTCCAGGGGCAGGCAAAAGCACTCTCTGTTCATTTTTAGAGAAGCTTTCTAAGGAGACTAATGGAGTCACTCCACTTCAGGCTATTGGCATGGATGGCTTTCACCGCAGACAGGAGTATCTGACTAGTCACACTACCATTAGAGATGGCAAAGAGATTAAGATGGTTGAGATAAAGGGAGCGCCAGAGACCTTTGATTTAGATTTAATGAAAAGCCGTATTCAATCAATTACAAGGAAAGATTCTTTGGGCTGGCCTATATACGATAGGACTCTCCATAATCCAGTGGACAATGCTATTCAGGTAGAATCAGACATTGTTCTATTAGAGGGCAACTATCTTTTATTAAATCAGCCGGGCTGGGATGATATTTCAAAATATGCTGATTACACCATTTCTATTGTGGCAGATGAAAATCAGCTGAGACAGCGTTTGATTGAAAGAAAGGCACTCAGTGGCAATTCAATTGAAAAAGCCACAGCCTTTGTAGACTATAGCGACATGGTCAATGTGAAGACCTGCCTGAACTGTAGCAAAGAAGCTGACCTTGTACTGCAGGTAAAATCAGACAATACAATAGAGTGTATAAGCAGCAAATAGGGGGGCATTTTCTGACAGATCCTTATGGCTTCGGCCTTCCCAATTTTACAATTGTAAATTTTTACAAAACAAACAATCGAACATTGAACTATCTGACAAATATGATACAAATTGTGAATTTATCTTGCAATTTAATAAAACCAAGCTATAATATACTTAACAGCAGAAAAAATGGTTTCAGAAAGGGAGGTATTGTTCAAGAGAGAGTAGATTATTATTTTTTATTTTAAGTTGGTATTAAAATTCAGAGAATGGAGGTACGGTCCACCAGAGGATTAAATTTTAAAACCAAGTTACAATGTTAAAATCTAGGGAATGGAGGTATGGTCCACCAGAGAATTAACATTAAAAACACGCGACAATTTCATGATGAGGTCCATCACTGATAAAAAAGCTTTCAAATGGACAGTGACATGAAAAAATAAAACAGAATGTGAGGTATTAGTCCATTGGGATCGATTTTCAGGGGCGGCATCAGCTAGGAATCAAGTGATTTCGAGTTGGTGTCGCCCGTTTATTGTGTTTTTATTGGAGAAAATATGAGGGAAAACACCTTGACTAAAGGCCCTAAATTCCTTAGAATACTAAATGTTTGCAGGAATGGCGGAATTGGCAGACGCGCAGGCTTCAGGTGCCTGTGGTAGCAATATCGTGTGGGTTCAAGTCCCATTTCCTGCATTTAGCCTAGACACATTTGTGTCTGGGCTTTTTTTATTATTAAAAAAGATTTTTCTTTAAAGATTTTTTAAGAATTGATTTGTTAACATGTCATCACAACGAGAATTTGGAGGATTATTTCAGATGTTTTTCAGAATGTTGAAAAAAGATTTGGCGGATAAAAAGCGGTTGAATATTATCCTTTTAATATTTATGTGTATGACATCCGTTTTAACTGTATGTAGCGCAATAATGCTATACACCAATATATTTGGAATAAAATCTGATAGAGAAAAAGTCAATGCTGCAGATGTAGTAATAATCAACAGTAGAGATTTAGGCGGTATTGAGGAAAAGCAAAAAAAGCTATCTGAGTGGTTTTTAAATAGAGATGGTGTAACTGAGTTAGAGTTAGGCGAAACAATTTCATTTAGACAAAACGCAGTAGATTTTGAGGGATTTGAAGAAGACTCACAGGCTTTTTTGAAAGATGCTAAGTATTTTGCATATGACCTGAACATGAAACACAATCGAGTAACTGACATGAACAGCCAATTCTTTGATTTAGATCACGGCACAATTGCGGTGCCTCAGATTATTCACAAATATGCTGGCGTAAATATTGGTGATACGGTGAGAATTACAACTCAGTTAGGAAATATATATGAGTTTAAGGTCACAGTTATAACTAAAGATCCGGGCATGAATGGACATCTTAGACTTTTTTTTAATGAAGAGGATTATGAAGTACTAAAGAAAGATAGCCCAATAATAGAAGATGTATATATGGTGAAGCTTTTCGAAGGGAATACATATCTAGACCAAAGTAGTTTGGTTAACGATTTTTCTGGGATGAAGGAATCAGAGGCTGAATATATTAGAGGATACAAACTAGATGATTCATATACGGATCAGGAAGTTTCATCAACGCTTACAGCTTTGATGATTGTATTTTCCGTGTTATTGATTCTTATGGTTTTTATGACCATTAGTTTCACTATAAAATCTGCAATAAAAAATGAAGAAAAAGAGTTGGGAATGCTAAAAGCACTGGGAATAGAATCGATGTCCTTTAACTGGCTTTTTGCAGCGAAATACATAGCTATTTCATTGTTTTCCAGCATAGTAGGTTTCCTTGGTGGAATATATTTTTCAAGACTTGAAATAAAGTATCTTACCTTTGGATATCTAGAACCTGAGCTTGTAAATACCATACCTGTAGCAGTAATAACATCATTGATGTCCTTTATCATTATAGTGCTATTTGTTGCTATTGCCTTAAGGCGAATGAAACGTATCAGCATAATTGATGTAATTTCAGGTGAAAACAGAGGAGAGCGATTTGGTAAGCATCCAGGATTATTTCTCCATAAGATGAAGAAAATTAATGTTCCTTTTTATTTGGCGCTTACTGATTTAACAAATCGAATAAAGCGATATAAATTCCTTATATTTGCATATACCTTTGGAATAGCAATAATTATCACTCTTCTCGAAATTTATAATACAGTCTATTCTTCATATTGGATTGAAAGAGTGTGGGGCCGACCAGAGTTTGATTTTGTGTTAGATATGCCAAAAGGGATGTCTGATGCATATATTCAAAGGGGTGGAAGCCTAGGTGGTGCCATAGATATTGTAAATGAAGAACTAAGAGAGGCCATTATTCCAGCAACAGTAGGTTATTGCAGTTATGTTCCTGATATAGAGCTTACACATAATAATGAAATCCATATGGCGGGCATGTATTTCGACTGCGATTATATATCTGACTTTGAGCTGTATGAGGGAGTGCATCCAAAGTTAAGGAATGAGGTTTTAATGGACGCTATTGATGCAAAAAAAAGTGGCATAGAAGTTGGCGATTCCATAAGTGTAAAGTACAAAAAATACAATGATGATGGGCTTACATACAAAGAGGTGGAGGAAGAGTTTATAGTTGTAGGTCTACTAGATGTTGCGGAGGGACAGATAAGTATTTACGCCAGTGATATGTTTGAAGGAGCTGCCGAGGCAGAACGAATGATTGTTGGATCTAAAATAGACGCCCCTGAGAGTATGAAAGATGAATATATAGAACAAATGAGAGAACTGTATGGTCAAAGTAGTATCAGAAATAAGATTGAAGAAATTGACTATTCTCTCAGTGGATATGGTGCTGTGTACTCATCGATTCTTATGTTGTTTATACCAATGATATTGATTTTGATGATTATGGTCACAGTGTTGTATCAATCAGTGAATATGGTAGATGAGACGCCAGATATTGCTCTATTAAAATGTGGTGGTTTTACAAATGGTAACGTCAAAGCTTGGCAGCTGATTAGAAGTACTATGATATCTATTGGTTCATCCATACTAGCCATCTTATTGGTAAACACAGTGATTGCTTCTGGATTAAAAAAATTGTTCTTTAATTTGGGATATTTATTGAACTACCATTCAAATCAAGATGTCTTTAGGTTTTATATAGTACTTCCTATTTTGATTACAGTCATTATCGACTTTATCACATATCTAACCCTAAAGAGAGTTGATGATATGGAGATATCAAAAATTCGTGACATTTAATGAAATATAGTTGGAGGAAAAGATGGGTAAAACAGTTTTAGAAGCAAAGGAATTGTGCAAGACATATATTGTTGATAAATACAGTAATAATGTCCTGAGAAATGTTGATTTCAAGCTTAATGAAGGCGAGTTTACAGCTATTATGGGGCCTTCTGGTTCAGGTAAATCAACACTTTTGTACACTTTAAGCGGTATGGATGAAGTTACCTCAGGAAGTGTTTTGTTTGATGGAAAAGACATTTCTATAATGAATCATAAGCAGCTTAGCAACCTGCGACTGAATGAAATGGGATTTGTTTTTCAGCAGATGTATATGCTTAAAAAGCTATGCATTTTGGATAATATCATTTTGCCGGGATATCAGACATCTAAAGCAAGTAAAACTGAGGTTAACGACAGGGCAAGAAAGCTTATGCACAATTTGGGTATAGAAAGCATTGCTCAGAATGAAATATTTGAAGTGTCAGGTGGCCAGCTTCAACGGGCTTGTCTGTGCAGAGCTCTAATTAACTCCCCGAAAATTCTGTTTGCAGACGAGCCAACTGGAGCGTTAAATTCAAAAGCGTCTACAGAGGTTATGAAAGAGCTGAGAAAAGCTAACAGTGAAGGTATGACCATTCTAATGGTAACTCACAGTGAAAAGGTGGCAGCTAGTTCAGAAAGAGTGGTTTTTTTGGTAGATGGAAATATAAAAGGGGAGCTATATCTTGGAAAACAAGAGGATGATAGTGATGGCTTGGTGCGAGAAAGAAAACTCAAAATCTGGCTTGATGAGATGGGATGGTAATATTTATGAAAAGGATAATAGCTATAGTCATAGTAGGAGCCCTGCTTTTACTAGGCTCAAAAACAGCTAAATGTGAAGAGGTGGAAGGGCAAAGTGAGCCTGTGAAGCCGGTGGCAAATTACGATACAAAAGAAACTGCGGTATACACTGAAGACGGCATAGAAGCAGATGTATTATTTGAATACACTACTCCAGATGGGATATGCACCATAAAAGTGACAGAGGCCTATTATGACGTTACTTTGGATGAGGAAAACGCTACATCCTATCAGGCGGGGCTGGCATACGGAAAGGCTATATCAGAGGTGTATCCCAATTACTGCACTGATTTGGAACCCTATATTCATGAAAATATTAGGTATGCTTTTCCGAATGTTAAGGATGATTTTTCTCCTGTAACCACGCGACTGGGTAGTCTTTATCACTCTATAAATGGAGATTATCAGCAGGAGATAAAGGGACTTTCTGATGGTCTTGGCCTTAAAAAACGTGGTATCAAAAAGGATGGAGTTTTAAGTGTTGAAGAGTTTTTGGCAGGCCAGCTCCTTCCAGATGCATTGAGGCAGACAGCCTGCTCAGGATTGTCATTGTGGGGAGAGAAGACTATCACAGGTGATATGCTAGCTGTTAGATGCTTAGAGTGGCAATTGGGAAGTGATAATACTATGTGTAAAATTCACTCTGTCCTTCACTTGAAAAATGGAGAAAAAAGTATCGCTTCAATAGGGTTTTTAGGATTGCTTGAGATGATTTCAGGTATAAATAATGATGGTGTATTTGGAGCTATTTTAGATGTAGATACTGGTCAAGAATATGATTTTGAAGGAAAGACCTGTTATACCTATTCGTTAAGAAAGGCATTGGAGGAATACAATACTGCCAAGGATGTTGGGGAATACATGGTATCTAACAGCGATAGATTCACCTATAGCCACAACATTATGATTACAGATGGAAATGAATCCTACTGTGCAGAAGATGCAGTTTTAAAAATAAAAGAAAAGGGAAAGGGATATTCTGTTTTAAGAGACAACAAAACCCCTATGATGAAGGATGTAAAATGGGAAAGCCCTGATAGCTTCTGCATTATTAATTCCTTTGTGACTGAGAATAACTATGACATCATGTCGGGCTTTTTACCTAATGTGGCTAGATTTGTAAAATACAATGAGTGGGTAAAAAACACCGATAAGTTTAATGTGGTAGAACTTAAGAATACAATGACTCAGGAGCAGGTAGAGACGGATCTTTATGGTTCTCCAGTTATCTATAATGTCCACAAGGACGATTTGACACAGATGATTCTCATAGACTATCATCAAGGTAGCGTGCAGGTTGTATTTACTGGGCTTGACGGTGTGGAGGATAAGCCTGTTTTTTATCAGGTGGAGAAGTTTAAATAATGGTGAGGCGCTATGGATATTTTGCTTATAGAGGATAATAAAGAGCTGGGACAGCTAATATTCGATTTTATTAGGACTACCGAATACACAGTCTCATGGGTACAATCGGCAGAGGAGGCTTTACAGGAGATTGAAAATACTAATTACAGACTGCTTTTATTAGATGTAATGCTTCCAGGCCGGGATGGTTTTAGCGCTCTTGCCTGTATTCGGAAAAATTATAATATGCCGGTGCTAATGATGAGCGCCAGGACTGATGATGAAAGCAAAATTCTTGGAATGGAAACAGGGGCCGATGATTACATCGAAAAGCCCTTTTCCATTCCTGTTCTTTTATCTAAAATTAGGGCTCTCCTTAGACGGTCATACCCTAATCAGGAATCGAATATAATGATTTATAAAAATATCAAAGTTGATATTGGGGCACGCACTGTTATGAAAAGCGGCCAGAGTGTAGATGTTTCAGGAAAAGAATTTGACATTCTTGTGTGCCTCATGAAAAAGCCAGGACAGATTGTGGATAAAAATGAACTTTTTGATGAAGTGTGGGGATATTATAGCGATACTGAAATGAGTTCGTTAAATGTATATATCAGATGGCTTAGGGAGAAAATTGAAGATGACCCTAAAGAACCCATTTTTATAAAAACAGTCTGGGGAAAGGGATATAAGTTTGGAGAATAATTTATGAGAAGATATTATAAATATTGGATTTTTCTAATTTTATATTATATCTGCTGGGGACTGATTATTTTTTCCTTATGGAAAAAGTTATCTGTCAGTGAGACTCGAAATCGCATGGCATTTATGAATAGGATGACGAACCAGATTAGTATAACATCTAACGCGGGTGTAACCCCTTTGCTGCGTGATTTTTCTGACAAGGACATACCTGAAAAAATAGAAGTCTTTTATGAAAAAGATGGCAATATGAAAATCATTGGAGGAGCTGATAATACCTATTTATTCCCACTTGAGGGTAAGGAGGGTGAGGTCATAGGCTTTGTAGTTTATGGATACAAATCTACGGTAACAAAGCAGATGCTGTTTTTGGCAGAGATATCAGCTTTTGTATTTTTTATTCCTGTATTTATAGCGGCGTTTATAATTAATAAAAAGATTTTGAGGCCATTTCAAGAGTTTTCTGATTATCCAGAAAAGCTTTCAAAGGGGCTAGTGTCCGATGGCTTACCTGAGACAAAAAGCCGATTGTTTGGCAGATATGTTTGGGGTATGAATATGCTTGGCAACAAAATCGATGAGGACAAACGGGAGATTGATAGGCTCCTCTTCGATAGAAAACAGTTCATTTCAACTTTGGCCCATGGAATAAAGACTCCTGTATCTAATATAAAACTATATTCTGAGGCAATAGAAACAGGCTTGTATCGGGATGGTAATCCGGATCCAAAAGACAGCGAGATAGCTGCTAAAATTAAAAAGAATGCTGATGATATAGCAGAACTTGCAGGGAAAATATTAGATGACCCAGGTTCTCTTCAGAGTAAGTATTCTCCTGAAATTGAGAATTTTTATTTAGATGAAATAAGAAGCCGTGTTGTAGAAGATTTTCAAAATAGGTGCAATGTGAACAACATTCCATTTGCAATAGAGCTAAGTGGGAATCCTCTTGTAAATAGTGACATTAATTTAGTCATAAAGTGCCTGACTCAGTTTATTGAAAATGCCATTAAGTATGGGGATGGAACAGGCATAAAATTAAAATGCTTTAGACAAGATGATATGATGTTTTACAGTGTGATTAACAACGGAGTAACTATTGATAGTAGGGAGATTCCATACGTTTTCAACTGTTATTATAGAGGTTCTAATTCATATAATCATGAGGGCAGCGGCATTGGATTATATGAGGCAAAGTCAATTGCCAAGGCATTGGGTGGTGATATTATTATGAAAATATGGGAAAATACCACAGAGGTATTGATGTATATTCCTGATAATTAAATAAATTTAAAAAAAATTGCGCAGAAAAAAGGATATCCTTTTTTTCTGCGTAATTTGTATTATAGAGGTGTCGAGCGCACTAAGGAGGGGCCCTTTTAGGGAAGATGCCTTAGTGCTACAGCACAGTCCCATTGCCGAAGGCAATTATTATGGCTGTGCTTTCCCGTCGTATTATAGGACTTATTATTGTTTCACATATTTGGGAGGCTAAAATGGGCACAATAAGAGAAATGATTGAGCAGATGGAGAGGGAGACTCTTAGTTGTTATGCAACGCTCAATGAAAATTCAAAAGGGCGCGCAAAAGACGAGCCACAATGTGATATCAGACCTCTTTTTCAGAGGGATAGAGATAGAATCTTACATAGCAAGGCGTTTCGTAGATTAAAAAATAAAACGCAAGTATTTCTTACTCCTCAGGGTGATCACTATAGAACGAGATTATCTCACACATTAGAAGTTTCACAGAATGCTAGGACTATTGCCAAGGCCCTCAGACTTAATGAGGATTTGGTTGAGGCAATTGCCCTTGGTCATGACTTGGGACACACTCCTTTTGGTCATGCAGGTGAGGCACAGCTTAATGCTATGTGCTCTACGGGATTTATCCACTCAGAGCAGAGTGTGCGTATAGTTGAGAAATTGGAAAAGGGCGGTCAGGGTCTTAACCTTACATGGGAGGTTATTGATGGTATCAGAAATCATCAGACCAGTGGACATCCAGCCACACCAGAGGGACAGATTGTTAGACTTTCTGACAAGATAGCCTATGTTAACAGTGATATAGATGATGCCATCAGAGCGCAGATTCTTACAGAGGAGGATATTCCTCTTGAGATTAGAAAGACTCTAGGAATGTCTTCTGCTGTTAGACTTGATACACTTATTCACGATGTAATCATCAGCAGCCAGGATAGCCCTGTTATTAAGATGTCACCTGAAATTGAGGAGGCTATGGCAGAGCTTCGCCGCTTCATGTTTGCCAATGTCTATAAGGATTCAGTGGCAAAAGTAGAAGAGGTCAAGGCTAAGCGTATGATTCGCGAATTATACGAGTACTACACAGTTCATTTTGATGAGCTTCCAGACCGCTATCGCGCCATGGAGGACGAGGGCGAGAGTGAGGAGCGCATCATTTGCGATTATATTTCTGGTATGACAGACCAGTATTGCATTACTAAATTTAACGAATACTTTATGCCAAAGGCATGGGTAGTAGATGGATTTTAATAAATATACGGGAGAATAAATGCCTTATTATTCAGAGGACGTTGTTGAGGAGGTCCGTTCCAGGACTGACATTGTAGACGTCATTTCAAAGTATGTTAACTTACAAAAAAAGGGCAGCCAGTATTTTGGACTATGTCCCTTTCATAATGAGAAGACGGGTTCTTTTTCCGTAAGCCCACAGAAGCAGATGTATTACTGCTTTGGTTGCGGCGCTGGGGGCAATGTTTTCAGCTTTCTTATGAACTATGAGAACATGACCTTTAAGGAGGCAGTTGAGGAGCTTGCTGGTCAATGCGGAGTTACCTTGCCTCAGAGAGAGATGACCTATCAGGAGAGGCAGCATGCTGATAAGCGCAGTCGTCTCTTTGAGATTAACAAAGAGGCAGCAGCTTATTACTACAAGTTACTTCGTTCCCCAGCAGGTGAGCAGGCTATGGCCTATTTCACCAAGCGTGGATTGTCTCAGGAGACTCTTCACAAATTTGGACTTGGATGCACCAGCAAGTATTCTGATTCCCTTTATAAATATTTGAGGGAAAAGGGATACGATGACAACATCCTTAAGGATTGCGGTCTTATCACTATCGATGAGAAGCGTGGTGGTCATGACAAGTTCTGGAATAGAGCTATGTTTCCTATATTTGATGCCAATGGCAAGGTAGTTGCCTTTGGTGGTCGAGTAATGGGAGATGGCGAGCCTAAATACCTTAACTCTCCAGAGACTGAGATTTTCAACAAATCCCGCACATTGTTTGGACTATATTTTGCTAGGAAGACTCGCAGAGAGCAGTTCATTTTGTGCGAGGGATATATGGATGTTATATCCTTACATCAGGCTGGATTTGACAATGCAGTAGCATCACTTGGTACAGCCCTTACAGAGGGGCATGCTGGTATGCTTAAGCGCTATGTTAAGGACGTATACCTTAGCTATGACTCGGATGGAGCTGGTCAAAAGGCGGCTCTTAGAGCTATTCCGATTCTGAAGCGAGCGGGGATTTCCTGCCGCATTATAAATATGACTCCTTACAAGGACCCTGATGAGTTTATCAAGGCACTGGGAGCCGAGGAATATGAGAAGCGTATTTTAAATGCAGAGAATAGTTTTATGTATCAGATACGCATGCTTCAGAACAATTACGATATGACTGACCCTGAGAAGAAATCAGACTTCCAGAAAAAGGCAGCAGAGATGATAGTGCTAGAGTTTCCTACTCAGCTTGAGAGGGAAAATTACACCGAGGCTGTGGCTGCTAAGTTCAATATTCCAAAGGATGCTCTGGCTAAATACATTATTGAGCTAGGTGCCTCAGGAATTACTGCTAAGTCAGAGAATCAGGGATTTGAAAGTCGCACCAAGGTCCAAAAGGCCAAGGACGACGGAATGAAGTTCTCCCAGCGACTGCTTATTACATGGCTGGTTGAAGACCCATCCATTTTCCCAAAGGTTCAGCCTTTTGTGGGACCTGATGATTTTGAGGATGGTGTATATAAAAAAGTTGCCGAAGAGGTTTTCAAAAACTGCGAGGACAACAAATCCGTAGACACTGCCAGAGTGGTTGATATGTTTATGGATGAGGAGGAGCGCAAGACTGTTGCTGCACTTTTTAACACCACTGTTGGAGAACTGACAGACAATGCTGATTTGAGCAAGGCTCTTAAGGAGACTTTGCTTAGAATAAAGAAAAATTCGCTCGCGCTGTTAAAGGCAAATAATGCCGATTTTGCTAGATTTAAACAGACTAATGACAGCTTAAAGAAACTTGAGCGTACCAATATTTCACTTTAAGAAAGGAATAACAATGGCAAAGAAGAAAGTTGATGAGTTAATCGAAAACGGAGATTTAAAGGCTGCTGCTGATGAGTTTTTAGCTCAGGCAGAGGCAGATGAGGTTGATGAAGTAGATGAGGACACAGATGACAAAGATGTAGATTTTGGCGATATCGAGGAGATTTCGGCAGAAGACTTAGAGTTTAATGAGCATGACTTCGACAACATCGATGAGAAGGAAGATGACGATGATGTTGATGAATTCTTAGCTTCAGTTGGAGCAAAGACTTCAATGCTTATGGATGACGATGATGATGACGATGATGACGGGGATTCATTTGGTAGTGATGAGCTTGATTCAAAGGTAGCAGAGCTTATTAAGATTGCTAAGGCTCAGAAGAGCATCATCGAGGATTATGAGATTTCAGAGTTCTTAAAGGATTACAAAATCGATGCAAAGCAGATGGAGCGCATCCTTTCATACTTAGACAAGAAGGGTATCGATGTTAACTTCTCATCAGGCCCATCTGATGCACTTTTACTTGCAAGCGACGATGAGGATCTTGAAGATATCGATATGTCAGTGCCTGACTCAGTCAGCATTGAGGATCCAGTTCGTATGTACCTTAAGGAAATCGGTAAGGTACCACTTCTTTCAGCTGAGGAAGAGGTTGAGCTTGCTCAGAGAATGGAAGATGGAGATCAGGAGGCTAAGAACAAGCTTGCTGAAGCTAACCTTCGTCTTGTTGTTTCAATTGCTAAGCGTTACGTAGGACGTGGTATGCTTTTCCTTGATCTTATTCAGGAAGGTAACCTTGGTCTTATGAAGGCAGTTGAGAAGTTCGATTACCACAAGGGTTACAAGTTCTCTACATATGCTACATGGTGGATTCGTCAGGCTATCACACGTGCTATCGCTGACCAGGCCCGTACAATTCGTATTCCTGTACATATGGTTGAGACTATCAATAAGCTCATCAGAGTTTCTAGACAGTTACTTCAGGAGTACGGCCGTGAGCCATCTCCAGAAGAGATTGCATCAGCTATGGGTATCACAGTTGACCGTGTACACGAGATTCTCAAGATTTCTCAGGAGCCAGTTTCACTTGAGACTCCTATCGGTGAGGAGGAAGATAGCCACCTTGGAGATTTCCTTCCAGATGAGAATGTTCCTGTACCAGCTGAGGCAGCTACATTTACACTCCTTAAGGAGCAGCTCCATGAGGTGCTTGATACACTTACAGAGCGTGAGCAGAGAGTACTTATCCTTAGATTTGGTCTTGAGGATGGCAAGGCTCGCACACTTGAGGAAGTAGGTAAGGAATTCAACGTTACTCGTGAGCGTATTCGTCAGATTGAGGCTAAGGCACTTAGAAAGCTTCGTCACCCTAGCCGCAGTAGAAAATTAAAGGATTATTTAGACCAGTAAAGGCATAATATAATCCGAACATTAGTGAAGGATTATGTTATGCTCAAGAACTGCCCATTGCCGAAGGCAATCTTAAATGCAGTTCTTCCTTGAATATTATTACAACAGAGTAAATATTATAATGCTAAAATTATCACCTAGATTACAAATTGTATACGATATGGTTCCTTGTTGCGGTGTTGTTGCCGATGTGGGCTGCGACCATGGCTATTTAACCATTTCTCTTTTGGAAAATGGTGTAGCAGATTCTGCCATAGCTATGGATATCAATGCAGGCCCACTTAAAAAGGCGGAGGAGAATATTAGAGCTGCCGGGCTTTCTTCTAAAGTGTCTCTTAGAATCTCTAATGGATTACAAAAGCTTGAAGAAAATGAAGCAGATGTTATATGTATTTGTGGCATGGGTGGCACACTTATTGGTAAAATAATAGTAGCAGAGGAAAGGGTGGCCAAGTCAGCTTCCACCCTTATCATAGAACCTCAGTCAGATTACTTTTCCTTAAGAAAGGCTCTTATGGAAATGGGGTTTGTAATTACTGACGAGGATTTAACCTGCGAGGAAAATAAGATTTATCCTATAATAAAGTTATATTACGAGCCGGATGAGAGTAAGCGAGTTTTATTAAATGAAGCCCAGCTTGAGTACGGCCCTGTAATTATAAAAAAGGTACCTGAGCTTTTGATTAAGCTATTAGATAAAAATCAGCAGGAATATTCATCTATTTTACGGTCATTAGAATCTAAGGATGGCGATAAAAGTGATGCTATTTTATCTAGAATGGAGCAGCTTAGACATGAGCTTGATTTGATTGCACAGGTGCGAAATACAATCTAGGAGGAGTGGGGCTATGGCAAAAGTAATCATTAACGATCAGGAAGAGACTTACGAGGATGGCATTCGTTTAGTTGATATTGCAGCCATTCATCAGGATGAGTACAAAGACGATATTGTGCTTGCTAAGTACAAAGGAAGTCTTACAGAGCTACACAAGGTGATTAATGGAGTAGGGACTCTTGAGTTTCTTACTACTGCAGACAAGGATGGACGTAGAGCCTACAGGCGAAGTGTGGTTTTCTTGCTTCAGCGTGCTCTTATGGATGTTTACCCTTTGCCAGCAAATCCATACCTTAGAGTTGAGCATTCTCTCGGACAGGGAGATTTCTGCACAATCGAGGGTGTTGGAGATATAACAGAAGACAAATTACAGGAATTAAAAACTGTTATGCTTGATTTGGTTGAGCAGGATATTCCCCTTAAGAAATATTCCATCAAAACCACTCAGGCTAAGGAGATGTTCCACAGCTTCAACATGAAGGACAAGGAGCAGCTTCTGAAATATAGAACGAGTTCTAATATCAATGTATATGATTTGGACGGTTGCATAGACTATTTCTATGGCTATATGGTGCCATCTACCAAGTATCTCAGATATTTTGACTTGCTTAAATTTGAAAATGGGTTTATGCTAATGTTCCCTAATGGGGACAAGCTAGTTGGTGACACTAAAAAGGTTGCAGAGTTTAATAACCCAATCAAGCTATTTAGTGTTCAGCAGGCATCTTCTGAGTTCGGTCGCACAATGGGTGTGGCAACAGTAGGTGCTTTAAATGAAGCTATCGCCACTGGTAGAATCAAGGACATTGTCCTTTCTCAAGAGGCGATAATGGAGCGCAATATCGGCGATTTGGCTCGCACAATTGCATCCAATCATGATGTGAAGTTTGTTATGATGGCAGGACCTTCGTCATCAGGAAAGACCACATTCTCACACAAGCTTTCGGCTCATTTAAGAGCATTAGGCTGTGTGCCTCATCCATTGCCACTGGATGATTTTTATCTTAATAGAGATCAGATGCCAATCGATGAGTATGGAGAAAAGGATTTTGAGTCTATAGAGGGACTTGATATTCCATATTTCAACGAATGCATGGTTAAGCTTCTTAATGGTGAGAAAGTTTTACTTCCAAACTTCAACTTCAAAACTGGTAAGAGAGAGTACAATGACCATTACATGCAGCTTGGTCCTAATGATATTCTTGTTATCGAGGGTATCCACGGACTCAATGACAGAATGAGTGCATCTCTTCCAGCAGAGAGCAAATACAAAATTTACTTGTCAGCTTTAACACAGCTTTCAATAGACGAGCACAACCCACTTTCTACAGCAGATGGGCGTCTTATTAGAAGAATCGTAAGAGATTCTCGTACACGTGCCACATCAGCTGCAGAGACAATAGCAATGTGGGATTCAGTTAGACGTGGTGAGGAAAAATACATTTTCCCATTCCAGGAACATGCAGATTATTTATTTAATACAGCTTTAATTTATGAGATGGCTGTGCTAAAATTGTACGTCGACCCACAGCTTTATGCTATTGAACCAGATCATCCGATGTATGCAGAGGCCAAGAGACTTATCAAGCTTTTGGATTACTTCTTACCTATGTCACCGGATGTGATTCCTAATAATTCTCTTGTTAGAGAGTTCATCGGAGGCAGCTGTATCCTATAGTGGCCTCACTTAAAAAGTTAATAAAGGTCCGATGAGTAGTCGCTGCTTTACTGTAATGGTAGAGGAGAGGAAAGTCCGGGCTTCACAGGGCAAGGATGCCAGCTAACGGCTGGTGGAGGTGACTCCAAGGATAGTGCAACAGAGATATACCGCCTATAGCAATATAGGTAAGGGTGGAAAGGCGGTGTAAGAGACCACCGTGCCGCTGGTAACAGCGGTAGCCATGTAAACCCCATCCGAAGCAAGTTCTAAAAAGCGCGTACGTGGCCCGCCAGCGCTAGGTTGAACGCTTGAGACCACTGGCGACAGTGGCCCTAGATAGATGACTACTTTAAAAGACATAACCCGGCTCACAGTCGGGCCTTTTTGTATCTATTCAGAGCTAAGTAAAAAATACACTAACCTAGTCTGCTTGCAAGCTAGTTTAGTGTATTTTTTATTTAGCGAGATACACACATGAGCAAAAGTAAAGCGCGTTAGCGCAATTTTGCGAATGGGTGACTGAATAGATACAACAGTATGGGTGGCTGAATAGAGGGGCTGGGAGGCGAGTATTTTCTGACTATATTGTGATTTTTACTAAAGGATGACGAAAAATTGGCGCGACAGTGGCAATTATTTACAAATGTGAAATTTTTGTGTCCTAAATCCTTGAATCGTGCTATAATTATTGTAGTTTATGCGGGAGAATGTAGTTGTGGAGGTACTTTGTTGTTGTGGTTTAAAAGGATGGTGTAATAATGGAATATCACGTAGGCGATTATTTAGTTCATGAGGGTAGTGGAGTATGTCAGATCGAGGATATTGATGACATGGAGCTTATGGGCAAAGGTTCTCGCAAAACTTATTATTGTATGGCCCCTGTATTTAAGGCAGGAGCAAAGGTATTCACACCTACAGTTGGGTCTACTGTTAGACTTCGTCCAGTAGCAGAGGCTGAGACTTTTACTAGAATTCTTGAGAACATCGACGACATTCAGTGTCTGGAGGAGCCTAATGACAGAGCTCTTCAGGAGCGCTTCAAAGAGGTTATGGCGGAGTTTACACCAGAGGCTATGGCATCTGTAGTTAAGACAGTTCTTCTTAGAAAATGGCAGCGTATACAGTCAGGTAAGAAAGTTATGGCATTAGATGAGAAGACTCTTAATGTTGCAGGAAGAAAGCTTTACGAGGAAATGGCTTTTTCTATGGGCAAGGATATTACTTATGCTCAGGATTTGTTTGAGAGTACTCTTAAGGCACATGCAGCTGATTCAGTTTTGATAGGGGCATAATTAATGGTTTTTCCTTATACTAGAATTACTAATAACATAAAAAATAATAATGGTCTTGTTACAGCTTTAAAAGTGGTGGACAAGACCATTACTTATATTACGATTATATTTTATCTTTATTTCCTTTATTTCTGCTATAAGTGGATTCCTGGGGATGGTGGAGTACTTCTCTATAGGAGCATTTTAGTGCCGGGAGTTTCTTTTGTAGCAGTTTCTATTTTTAGAAAGATTCTCAGTGCACCTAGACCTTACCAGGTTTTTGGGTTTACTCCAGTTTTAGACAAGGACACTGTGGGCAAGAGTTTTCCTAGCCGACATGTGTTTTCTATATTCATGATTTCTATGACATATCTGCAGTCATCAGTTCTTATGGCTGTTGTTATTTCTGTGCTTGGAATCTGCCTTGCTATCATCAGGGTAGTTGGCGGCGTTCATTTCATTAAGGACGTTGTGGCAGGTGCAAGTATCGCAATTATTATTTCCATCATTTGTTATGGTATTTTTGGTGGCGTTTTTGGACTTCTTATGCTACCATTTTAATTAAATATAAGTAAATATTGGAGATAGTTCTTCTAAATAAGAGGGAACAGGAGAATTACTAATGAAAAAGAACGTAAAAAGGGCGCTAGCTGTATTCTTCAGCGTTCTTGGTACAGTACTTGGCATATACATTGGTGGATACTGGTTATTTGTTCGTCCGGTATACTGGCTGGTTACCAGTTTTACTGGCGGTACTCTTACAGCGGGGATTCTACTTATCAATGTCATCAAGATTTTTGTCGCATCCACAGTTGGAGGAGCAATATGGATTATTTGCGACATTATAGCAAGCTACTTTAGGGACTTGCCTACCGATGACTAGATAGAGAATTAATAAACAAAAGTATTTATTGGGAGGTAAGATGTAATGACAGGGAACGTAATTGTGGGACAATCAGGCGGACCGACCGCCGCAATTAACTCTTCATTAGCGGGAGTTATCAGAACAGCTAAAGACCGTGGTGCTAAAAAAGTATTCGGTATGCTCCATGGTATCAAAGGATTAATGGATGAACAGTACATTGATCTTTCCGATTACATCAAAAATGATTTGGATGTTGAGCTTTTAAAGCGTACACCAGCGGCATATTTGGGGTCATGCCGTTTCAAGTTACCAGAGATTCACGAGGATATGAAGACTTACGAGAAGATTTTCGAAATCCTCAATAAGCTAGAGATCGAAGCGCTTATATATATTGGTGGAAATGATTCCATGGACACCATTAAAAAGCTTTCTGATTATGCTATTCTTACAGGTTCAGATATCAGATTCGTCGGCTGTCCTAAGACAATCGATAACGATCTGGCTCTTACTGATCACACACCGGGATATGGTAGTGCAGCTAAATACATCGGTACTTCTGTAAAGGAAATCATCAGAGATAGCTATTGCCTTGAGTACGGCAAGGGCCTTGTTACCATTGTGGAGATAATGGGACGTAATGCAGGCTGGCTTACTGGTGCTTCTATCCTTGCTAAGGGAGAGGACTGCGAGGGTCCTGATTTGATTTATTTACCAGAGGTTGCCTTTGATATTGAGAAGTTTAAGCAGAGAGTTGAAAAATTACTTAAGACTCAGTCTTCTGTAGTTATCTGTATTTCAGAGGGTATTCATACTAAGGACGGCAAATATGTCTGCGAGCTTGGCAATAATGTAGAGTTCGTCGATGCATTTAACCATAAGCAGCTTACAGGTACAGCAGCATATCTCTGCAATTATATTGGTGCAGAGCTTGGCTGCAAGACCAGAGCTATCGAGCTTTCTACATTACAGAGAGCTGGTTCACATCTTGCATCTCGTGTTGATATCCTAGAGGCATATCAGGTAGGTGGTGCAGCTGTTCTTGCTGCAGATGAGGGCGATACAGGCAAGATGGTTACACTTACACGTCATTCTGATGACCCATATCAGTGCGGTACAGAGGTTAAGGATGTACACAAGATAGCTAATGACGAGAAGCTAGTTCCTCGTAACTGGATTACTCATGATGGTACCTATGTTACAGAGGCTTTCATCACATACGTAAGACCATTGATTCAAGGTGATGTATCTCCAATCATGGTTGATGGTATACCAAGACATATATATAGACCAACTAAGAAATCTAATTAATAGTTTTATTTTGGGAGGGGGTATAAATGCAGGTATTTCATGGAACAATTCTCACATGCGACGAGAATAATACTGTAGCGAACTATCTGGTAGAAAGAGAAGGCAGAATTGCCTATATCGGAGAGACGCTACCGACTCAGTATGAGGTTGTACCACCTATTGAATTGGGAAATAATGTTATGATACCAGCTTTTGTTGATACCCATTTACATTACTCAGGTTTTTCTGTTTTACACAGGATGTTTCCAATTAGCGATACAGATTCCAATGCAAATATTTTGGAGCAGTTAAAGGATTACTCTGTTAATACCCGAGAAAACATAATAGTTGGATTTGGCGCTACTGAGTATGCAGTTAGCGAGGGACATCTTATCCTTAGGGAGCAGCTTGATTTGGCCTGCAATGACAAGCCAGCATTTATTATCAAGCATGATGCCCACTCAGGTGTTGCCAACACTTTGTTTTTAAATGCTATTCAATCTAAAATCGCTAATTTAAGAGGCTATAATCCAGATACTGGTGAATTGAGACAGGAGGCCTTTATGGCAGCCTGCGAGTTTATCACTCACGGCCTTTCTACCAAAAAGGTTATCGACTCTATGGTAGAGACAGCTGACTTTCTTGCCAGCAAGGGTATAGGACTTATCTGTTCAGCCAGTGGACTTGGTTTTATCAGAGACTACGATTTTGATATGGAGCGCTCTGTTGCCAAGGGACTTGATAATGGCATGCAGATTCGTGCAGCATACCAGACGGCCAATATGGATAAGATAGCCAAAAAGGACATGACTCGAGTAGTGTTTGCCAATTTGGATGGCACCTTCTCCAATATGGATGCGGCGCTAATCGATAATTATGAGACTATTAATAACAAGGGATTGTCTTATTTTGAAGATGTAGATGTTCAGAAGTTTTGTATTAATGCCAATAGAGCAGGCTATCAGATAGCTCTTCATGCTGTTGGAGACGCGGCCTTTGAGCAGGCGGTCAATGCTATCGCCATGGCTTTAGAGGATTATCCTAGATATGATCATCGTCATGTGATACTTCACGGTAGTTTACCAACTGAGCAGGGACTAAAGACTTGTGCCAAATACAAGATAATGATATCTATGAAGCCTTCCATGCTATCCCATACTGACGGAGCAGAGGAGTTCCTTGAAAGTATGATAGGCAAGGACCGTCTAGACAGAATCAATCCTCTTAGAACTATTCAGGATTTAGGTATAAAAGTGTGCTTCAATTCAGATGCACCAGCGTCAAATCCAGACCCAATTCTTTGGATTCATGATGCATGCAATAACAGAAACAAATCACAGTCTGTTTCAGTATACGAGGCTCTCAGGATGGCTACCTTCAACGGAGCATATTCTGTTTTTGATGAAAAGGAGAGAGGCTCCCTTGAAATGGGCAAGAGCTGTGATTTAACTATTCTTGATGCCAATCCATTTGAGGTACCTGTGGATGAGATTAAGAATATCAACGTGGTAGATATGTATCTTAAGGGCAAGCCATATCAGCGTTCAAGAATGGGCTCTATGGCCACTATGTTAAGAGGTATGTTCCCACAATAATATGATTTGTATTTATGAGGCGCCCCTTATATTGAAGGAGCGCCTTTATTGCTTAATAGGAAATATCTGGAGTTTTGCAGAGCAAAACTCTATTTTATAGGAGAATAATATGTCACTTTCCCTTATTATTGGAAATTCAGGCAGCGGAAAATCAACAAGCATCTATACTCGAATCATCAAAGAGTCTATGGAACACAAGGACAAAAATTTCTTAGTGATTGTACCAGAGCAATACACTATGTCCACCCAGAGACTTTTAGTTTCCATGCACCCTAACAAATGCATAATGAATATCGATGTGCTCTCATTTAACAGACTGGCATATCGTGTCTTCGAGGAGCTTGGAGCGGCTGTTCACGCTGTTTTGGATGATACAGGAAAGTCACTTGTCATAAGAAAGCTTGTAGAAAATCATTTAAATGACCTAAGTGTATTAAGAAATAATATTACTAGAGTAAGTTATATCACTCAGGTTAAGTCGCTGATTTCTGAGATGACTCAGTACAATATTACTCCAGAGAAGCTAAAGTCCATGATAGATTCTCCTACTATGTCTGAGAGCTTCAAAAGAAAAGCTACTGATTTATCAGTTTTGTATACAGCGTTTCTTGATTTTATAGATGGCAAATTTGTCACAACAGAATCTATTTTATCTACTTTAAATTCTATGATAGATGATTCTGATATAGTTTGCGGTTCGACGGTAGTACTTGATGGATTTACTGGATTTACTCCAATCCAGTACCAGCTTGTAGAGCATATGCTTAAGATTTGCTCAGAAGTTGCGGTAACAATCACAGCAGACGAGGATACCCCTCTTTTTGAAAATTTGGCAGATGATGAACTTTTTTCTATGTCATCAGAGTTTGTCCGCAAGCTAACTACTATTTCGAAAAATGCTAAGGTTCAGATTAATGAGCCTTATTATATAAATGAGGAAAATGGTTGGCTCAGTGCCAATCCAGTTCTTACCCATCTGGAGAAAAACATTTTTAGAAACAAGACCAAAGCATACCAGGGTCAGGTAGGGGATTCTATCAATCTTGTGAGCCTTAAAAATGCCAGAGAAGAATTAGAATTTGTTGCCATTAATATCAGCCGCCTTGTAAGAGCTGGGATGCATTACAAGGATATAGCTGTTGTTGCTCCTGACTTGGAGCAGTATAGATACCTTGTATCAGGGATTTGGTCAGATTACAACATCCCTTACTTTGTTGACGCCAAAACTGAGATCCTATTCCATCCAATGTCTGAGATGGTAGATTCTATTTTTGATATTTTCACTAGAAATTTTAGAAGCGAAGATGTCTTTAGGTTTTTACGAACAGGATTAACAGATTTATCCTTTGAAGAAATTGATTATCTGGAAAACTATATTATTGCAACTGGAATACGTGGAAAAAATAAATATTTTCATCCATTTGCAATCAGGTCCAACTCATATAGAGAAGATGATGATTTACTAAAAGTAAATGAGATAAGAGAAAAATTTATAAAGCCATTTGTTGAGTTTGATAAGGCTATAGAAAAGGAAGCTACAGTTGAAAATATAGCACGAGCATTATATGGATTTTTCTTAGCCTATGATGTAGAAAAAAAGATTAATGCCAGAGGCAAGCTATATGAAGAAACTGATGCAGTTAAATCAAAAGAGTACAGCCAGATTTATCCTGTAATCATAGATATTTTAGACAAAATGGTTTCTATATTAGGTGAGGATGTAATGGATATAGAGGAGTTCCATGACATTTACGAGGCAGGTCTTTCTGCTGCTTCTATAGGTGTCATCCCACCAGCAGCCGACAGTGTTATTCTAGGTGATATAGAAAGAACCAGATTATCAAATATCAAGGTACTATTTTGTCTGGGAGCATCTGATGATTCTATTCCTAAAAAGGTAGAAAATGGCGGTATCCTTTCTCAATTAGAAAGAGAGCAGTTGCTAGATTTAGGATTTGAACTTGCGCCTTCTGATAGACAAAAATCGTTTAGACAGCGATTCTATCTCTATTTGATGCTGACAAAGCCAAATGAAAAACTTTTCCTTACTATGCCTCGAGTAGATGGTGCAGGTAAGGGAGTTAATCCATCTTATCTTGTGGATGTGATTACAAAACTTTTCCCAGCAGTAAGCCTTAGGGAGATAGAGGATTTTGAAATAGCAGATAGGACTCTTGCAAAAAAAAGCAGCTTAAAGCTCTTGATAGAGCTTATCAATCGCATTAGCACATACGGAATTGATACTTTAGATGATGTGGAAAAAGATGTATTTGTCCACCTGGTTGATTGGGCAAAAAATGAAGAGTCAGTGGATTTTGATACCTGCTTAAAGGCTGCATTTTATGAGCATTCACCGGAGCGAGTTGATGAAGATATAATGCTTGCTGTCAATGAGGCATTTAACGAGGATGAGACTGTTTCAGGTTCTGTGTCTAAGTTTGAGGAATACAATGAGTGCGGATACAAATATTTCCTGACCTATGTTTTAAACCTCAAGGAGCGAGAAGAATTTGAGCTATCAAGTATCGACATGGGTAACTTTTACCATGAGGCAATTGAGCGCTATTCTGATAGCCTAAAGGCCGATGGCAAAAGCTTCAAATCTGTTTCAAAAGAAGAGCGAGAAGCCTATATTGATATGGCTATTAATCAGACATTTGAGGCTATGGCAAAGGTAAATACTTTAGAGGACTCTACCCAGCGATACATAGTAGAATCCATGAAGGATACCTTAAGATACACTGTGGAGGTCATCACCACTCAGATAAAAAGAGGCGAATTTGAACCTGCATTTTTTGAGGAGCCAATTCAAACATCTATTACGGATACTTCAAATGGAGAGACTATTGCCAACCTTAAGGGCAAGGTAGATAGAATAGATATTGCAGGGGATGATGACAAAGCAGTTAGAATTATCGATTATAAGTCTAGCGGACATAAGTTAGATTTAAGTGAGTGCTACTATGGCCTTTCTATGCAGCTGCCTATTTATATGGGAGTTGTTCTTGAAAAGTTAAAGGAGCGTTATCCAGATTCTAAGCTACACTCATCAGCTATGCTTTATTATGAGATGGCTAACAAATATTTAGAGACTACAAAGAGTGCTTCCTCTAGTGAGGAGGAGAGACTAAAGCTTAGCAAGATGGATGGACTGTTGTCATCTGACAAGGATGATTTATTTGCCAACGATTCTACAGTAGGTACAGAAGAGGGGCAGACAGATAAGTCATCTATAGTTCCTTATGCAATCAAAAAGGACGGAGAGCTTGCTAAGACTACCAATGCTGTAAGCAGAGAGGATATGGATACTGTAATTAAGTATGGAGCTTTTACAGCAAGCCAGGCAGCCAAAGACATTATCGCCGGCAAATTTGATTGCAAACCAGCAAGACTTGGTACAATCGATGCATGTCGATTCTGTAGATATAAAAGCGTTTGTCATTTCAATGAAAATGAACAGGGATTTGAAGCCAGAAACTTTTCTAAGCTTGAGGATAGAGATGAAGTAATCAGGCTTATGAAAGAGAAGATGGAAGAAGGAGAATAAAAAGTGGCGTTAACTAAAGAACAGATTAAAGTTCGTGATACAAGAAAAAAGAATATGTTAGTAAGCGCTGCTGCCGGAAGTGGAAAGACATTTGTGTTGGTAGAGCGCATTATATCTCAGATACTTGATGAGAAAAATGGCATCGATGTAGACAGAATTCTTGTGGTGACATTTACAACTGCTGCCGCTGCTGAGATGAAGGACAGAATTCGCGTAGCCATTGACAAGGCTGTTGCAGAAAAAGCGGACAATGGCAGAATTCGCTCTCAGGCTACCCTTATTCACAATGCCCAGATTCGTACTATAGATAGTTTCTGTAATTGGGTGGTTAAGAATTATTTCTACGAGATAAATATGGATCCATCCTTCAGAGTTGGAACTACTGGCGAGCTTAAGATGCTTTCAGATGAGGTATTCTCTGATTTGCTTTCAAATAGACTTCAGGAGAATGAAGGGGACTTTAGACTATTAGCTGATTCATATATAGTGGGCCGTAATATAGACACTCTTAAAAATATGGTCTTTGAGCTTCATAAAAAGGCTACCAGTTTTGCATGGGTTGACGAATGGTACGAGGACGCACTTCGTATATACGATATAGATTCAATAGAAGCCCTTCAGTCATCTGATTTTATGAAGGCATTACTTGATTACACTAATATGAGCTTAGACTCTATTATAGGAAGAATTAAAAGAATTATTAGCTTATATACAGTGGATTGTGATTCAAAGGACAAGACTATTCTTTCAAATGAACTATCATATTTTACAGCTATTTATGATGCTGCCACCTATGATGAAAAGAGGACTTTATTTGATGGATTTGTGCCTGAAAGATGGTCTAGTAAAAACACATCTTTAAATGATTATGAGCTAGCTCAGGCAAAAGATTTTCGAGATTCATATAAAAAGCTGATTGAAGGTTTGAAAGCAGACTTTTTTAATCAGTCCCTTGATGAGCTTTTTGACAGTCTTTTATATGTAAAAAGACAGGCTGTGGCTCTTATTGATTTTGCCAGAGATTACTCAGATGCGTTGATGGCGGAAAAAAGAAAAAAGAATATATTTGATTTTAATGATGTGGAGCATATGGCTCTTGAGATTCTTAGAAACAAAGAATCAAAGGAACATGAAAAGCGTCCAGTAGCAATAGAGCTATGCAATCACTTTAAGGAAGTAATGGTAGATGAGTATCAGGATTCCAATGAATTGCAGGAACAGATTCTTACTGCAGTTAGCTCTGACAATAATTACTTTACTGTAGGTGATGTAAAGCAGTCTATCTATGCCTTTAGACAGGCTAGCCCACAGCTTTTTATAGATAAGCTAGGCACCTATCCTCAGGATGATTCATCTGATTCAATTCGAGTTGATTTAGATTGTAATTTCAGAAGTAGAGGAGAGGTTTTACATTTTTGTAATCAGGTCTTTAGACCTCTTATGCAACCAGATATGGGTGGAGTTACTTATGATGACAAAGCAGCCCTTAAAGTAGGTGACGACACTTTCCCTGGAGATCCTAGTGATTATAAGCCAGAGATGATTATAGCCGCTCAGAATCCTGAGGACATGGCTACAATGGATATTGATGATGCTGATGAACTAGAGGCCCACGTGGTTGCATCTAAAATCAAAAAGCTTTTAGCTGATGGATTTCAGGTTAGTGCTAAGGGAGAAGATGGTCGCATACTTCGTCATATGAAATTATCAGATGTGGTTATTTTAATGCGTGCCACAACAGGTCATGCAGATAAATATATTAGTGTTTTAAAAGACAGTGGTATTCCAGCCTATGTGGCAGAGGAAAAGGGATTTTTTGAGCGAGAAGAAATCGAGACTGTTTTATCTATGCTGAAAATCATCGATAATCCATTTGATGATATTCCACTTGCAGCAGTTTTGCATTCTCCTATGTTTGGATTCACATCCAATAGATTGGCCCAGATAAGAGCCACAGATGGTAAGTCACCTTTATATACATGTCTAAGAGAATATAGTGAAAAACACTCAGCAGATGATGTAAAATACTTCCTTGATTCACTTGAGAATCATAGAAATGCAGCGGTAGATACACCTATTCACAAGATGATAGAAAAGGTTCTTGAGGATACAGGTTATGGACTGTATGTAAGTGCGCTACCTCTTGGCAAGATGGCTAGAGCTAATCTAGATAAGCTTATTGATGAGGCTGTTGCATTTGAGAGCACCAGCTTTAAGGGACTGTCTAGATTCGTTAATTATATAGAGGGACTTAAAAGCTATGACGAGGATTTAGGTGTTGCCAAGACGGTTGGTGAAAATGATAATGCAGTTCGTATTATGACCATTCATAAGAGTAAGGGACTTGAGTTTCCTGTATGTTTTGTTTCAGGACTAGGCAGAGGTTTCAAAGACGAAGCAGGTACATTTGCCTACGATAATTCTCTGGGACTGGCTCTTAATTACAGGAATCCTAAGGAGCGTATTACATTTAAAACCAGCTTTTATAATCTGATAAAGAAAAAAGCCAATGCAAGTAGCAAGGGAGAGTTACTTAGAATCTTATATGTTGCGCTCACCCGTCCAGTTGATAAGCTTATTCTTACAGCTGCAATTAAGCCTACATCAAAAAAGAGTGTGCCAGATATTTTGGATGAATATACAGCAAATGATACAGTCCTTGATTACTATACAAAGGAAAAGGCACAGTCTTCCATTGAGCTTATCATTAGAGCTCTTAATGCATCAGCGGCAGACTATAGCAGGACTATTGTAGACTGCAGCCAGCTTTTGGTGCAGGAGGTGGAAAAGTCTATTGTGAAAGAGCAGGCCCGCAGATTAATTGAAGAATTAAAAGCTAATGATTCAGAGGAAGACAATCCTATCGTAAATACGATTTCATTTGAGTACGAAGGCGACGCTGATAGCAAATATAAAAATAAATACTCTGTTTCAGAAATTAAGCATCAGGCAATGGAGATGGCGTTTGAGTTCAATGCAGATGCTGCTCCTGCATTTATACATACTGAAGAAGAAGCTTACATTCCTAAGTTTATGCTAAAGGGAAATACTGACGCAGATACTGACTTAGGAGATGGTGTTCCTGCAGGTGCACTTTATGGTACAGCTATGCATAGATTCATGGAGTGCTTTGATTTTGCCAGAGAGGATTTTGCTTCATCATTTAAGGAACAATTATCATACATGACAACAGTTCATAGTCTATCTGATGATGAGCAAAAGAGAATTAATTATAAAAAGCTACAGGGATTTTTAAATGATGACATTGCTGCTAGAATGAGTAAAGCTGCCTTAAAGGGCAAGCTCTACAAGGAGAAGCCGTTTGTATACGGAAGCAATGGTAAAGAGCTTTTTGGCGATGAATCCTCAACAGAAGAAATGCTTTTAGTGCAAGGCATCATAGATGTTTTCTTTGAAGAAGATGATGGAATAGTACTTCTTGATTATAAGACTGATAGAGTGGACGAAGACAGTCAATTAGTGCTAAGATATGAAAAGCAATTGCAGCTCTACAAGGAGGCAATTGAAAAAGCTTACAATATACCAGTGAAGGAAGTGTTATTATATTCCTTCGCACTGGAGAAAACGATAGGAGTTTAGTTATGTACGATAAGAAGACAGTAGAAGCATTCCTTAAAAATCAGCTTCAGCTTTTCCCTGAGACAGTAGTGGATACACCAGAGGAGGCAGCAGAGTTTTTAGAGGATGTATGTGCAGTTGTCTGCAAAAATAAAAAAGAAGTTATTGAGTATCTTGAAGATGAGATGGACGTTACAGGCATGTCTGAGGATGAGATTCTTTCATCTGAAGAAGTTTTTGCAATTGGTGATGGCAGATATCTCATCGTAGAGGGTTAATTATGAAGTTTATAAAAAGAATTACTGCATTCGTATTTACGATATGTCTTACTTTTAGCTTATCTGGATGCACATTCAAGGATAAGACAATATATTTTGATACATCAAGTGGTCGCAGCACAGTTTTTAAAATTGGAGATATGAAATGCTCTAAAAGAGAGGCCCTTGTTTATCTTTTAAATGAGAAAAATATCTATGGTTCAGTTGATGGAGTTAATCTTTGGACTGAGGATTTTGATACGGAGACAATGACAGACTCTATCAAGGATCTGACATTAGAGCATCTTACTAAGGTATATGTTCTTAATCTCTATGCACAGGAGCATGAGATAGAGCTTACCGATGCTGAGTCAAAGGCTTGTGAAGATGCAGCAGAAGAGTATTATGATTCACTTTCTTCTGCAGAGAAATCATTTACCGGTGCCAAGAAAAAAGACATCAAAAATATGTATATACGATATGCTCTTGCAACAAAAGTTTACAACGAGCTGATGGATTCAGTTGATGAGGAAGTATCAGAAGATGAGGCTCGTGTAATGGAGGCTTTTGTTCTCTTTGTTTCTGACGAGGCAAAGGCAAAAGAGATTCAGGGTATGATTGATTACGGTTATACTTTTGAGCGCCTTGCATCTACATATACTGAGCTTGATACATACCAGGTAACATTTGCAAGAGGCGAGTATCCTGAGGAAGTAGATGAGGTTGTTTTTAACCTTGATACAGAAGAAGTTTCAGGGGCTATTGCAGCTGATGATGGCTATTATTTCTTCCAGTGTTTGGATAAATATAATGAAGAATTATCAGAGGAAAATAAGACTGTAATCATCGAAAAAAGAAGACAAAAAGTTTTGGAAGATATTGTTTCAGATTTGGAAGAAAAATATTTTTCTGATATGAATACAAAACTTTGGGAAAGCATTACATTCCCAGAGGATGCATCAGAATTAATTAGTGGAACCTTCTTTGAGACACTTAACAAATATCTGAAAAATTAATTTAATTTAATGTTATTTTTACAATAAACCATTAATATATCCTACAAATATTAGTTAATTGGTAGAAAATTACCACAATAGACTAGAAATAGTCGAACTAAATGACTATAATAAGTTTTAAATAAAATTATTTATTTTGTTTCATAAAATAGGAGGGTATTAGAAATGGTTACTAGTGCAAAGATTACAGTTGACGACGTAAAGAAGTCAGCTGCTTCTGCCGCAACAGCAGTTAAGTCTGCAGCAGCAGAGGTTAAGAAGGAAGCTGCAACAGCTAAAAAGGCTGCTACTAAGACAGCAGCAAAAGCTAAGGCTACAGCTACTAAAAAAGCTACAGCAGCAAAGAAGACTGTTAAGAAAGCTACAGCTAAGAAGACTACAGCTAAAAAGAAAGTAGCTACAACAGCAGTTGTTCAGTATCAGGGACTTGAGTTCTCTGAGGCAGAGTGCTTAAAGAAAGCACAGGCAGCCTTCAAGAAGGATTATAAGGGAAAGACTCTTGAAGAGCTTAACATCTACATCAAGCCAGAGGAGCGCAAGATTTATTATGTAGCTAACAAAGATTGCGTTGGTTCTGCTGATCTTTAAAATTATTTTTTAGGGTTTAATTTAATGTCGTAGCGCAGAGCTATATCGTATATACGGTATAGCTCTTTTTTTACCAAATTGGAAATCAATTCAACTTCTATGGAGAATCGTTTATAATATAATGAGATTTTAAGTGGAAGGGTTTATTTTATGAGCAAGGAATTATTAGAAAAGCTTCGTCGTTCTTATGAAGCAAATGAATTTGTTAAATACAATCACATAGTAATTGATGACATAGAAGTGTCGGGAGCTACCGCACATATTGATATTGTTCCTGAGACATTAAATGTTTTGGGAGTGGCTCACGGTGGTGCACATTTTTCTCTTGCTGATACCTGTGCTGGATATTCATCTAGAGCAGATGGAAGAGAGTATGTTACTCAGCAGTCTAACTTTTATTTTTTAAAAGGAGCAAAGTCAGGTCGAATTACAGCAAAGGGAAATGTCATAAAAAGAACTAGAAAGTTCTGTGTGGTAGATGTGGATGTGACAGATGATAATGGGGAGCTAGTTAGCCGTGGTACATTTAATTATTACTGCGTGTCTGAATAAATAGTTTTAGAAAAGGAGAATAAGATGAGTAGAAAAATTTTATGTATGCTTTTAGCCAGTGCTTTGGTTTTTGCAGGATGTGGCAAGACAAATGTAACTGGTGATTCTTCACAGTCTAACCAGTCACAATCAGATTCTAAGGCTGATGGATCACAGACTGATGATTCAAAAGATGATGTAGTAGAGTATTCAAATGATTTATTTAAAATCAAATTGCCAGCTGAACTAGATGAAATAGCTGAGGTAGATACTGAATCGGATAAGATGTACGTCTATTACAAAGAAGCAAAGGACGCTGGATTTAATGGATTAGCATTTATCGTATGGGCGGCTGATAGTCCTAGCGATTATGCAGGTGGGCCATATGAAAAAGTGGGCGAACTATCTAGCGAAAATGGTGATATATACAATGTTGTAAAGGGCTATGCCACAGAGGTTCAGTGGGATTATAATGAGCCTGATATGCCAGAGGGCTTTGCTAAGCTCTACGATGCTGCAGATTCAGTAGTAGAATCCTTAGAAGGAATTAATGGATATACATATACCTATGAAGCTGGTACAAAAGGTGAGGACTTATACAACACAGTATTATCTCAGTATGTAAAAGCAGTTAATGAAAAATGGGATGCTACAAAGCTTGAAGAAAAAAACATGAGTCCTGAATTCGCATATGCGATACATGAAATGGACAATCCACTTGAGCATATCGGATATGCGTATAAAGACATTAATATAGATGGTGTGGATGAGCTTTTTGTAGGCATAATCTATGATGATGATGAATTGCCGGGAGCAATCTATGATATCTATACAATCGTAGACAATAGACCAGCTCTTGTAGTTAGCGGCACAGCTAGAAATAGATATTACAATTTCGATAACCACTTTATTAGTAACGTATGGTCAGGTGGAGCAGGGGTATATGGTATAGGCATATATAATCTAGAGTCCAATTCAACTGAAATGGTTTATCAATGGGGATATAAATGTGATACCTATGAAAATGAGGATGCCCCATGGTTTAAAACATACGATGGTGAAGAGTATGAGGCTGCGACAGATGAAGAGATAGAAGCAGCAGAAAAATTGGAAGAGAAAAATGTAATGTTTGATTACACTCCTCTTGCAGACAATCAGGACGCCATTGAGGCGGCAAATATATAGTGAAAAAGTTATTGTTAGCACTCTTATTAAAAGAGTGCTAATTTTTTATTGACTTCTTATTTTTGCAGTATTATCATATATTTCAGTGAGAAAAATAGCTGTAGATAACAAGCTCTAATAATTTTTAAGCGAATCGTTTTAGATGAGCGAAGAAATATTAGGCTTGTTATTGTAACAGCTAGTACTAAAGGAGTGATATATAATGGGAAACAAAAAAGGTAGTTTATCTATTACAAGCGAAAATATTTTTCCAGTGATTAAGAAGTGGTTATACTCTGATCACGACATTTTTTATAGAGAGCTTATCTCCAATGGTTGCGATGCTATTACAAAGCTTAAAAAGCTTGATATGATGGGAGAGTATTCACTTCCACTTGATTATAAAGCTAAGATTCAGGTAGTTGTTAGCCCTGAGGACAAGACACTTACATTCATTGATAATGGTCTTGGTATGACAGCTGATGAGGTTGATGAGTACATTAACCAGATTGCATTCTCTGGTGCAACAGACTTCCTTGAGAAGTACAAGGACAAGGCAGACAGCGACCAGATTATCGGTCACTTTGGTCTTGGATTCTACTCAGCATTTATGGTAGCTGACGAGGTTCACATCGATACACTTTCATACAAGGATGGAGCGACAGCAGTTCACTGGGAGTGTGATGGTGGTACAGAGTTCGAGATGAGCGATGGCGATTGGGACCAGGTAGGTACTAAGATTACATTATTCTTAAATGAGGATTGCCTTGAGTTTGCTAACGAATACAGAGCTCGTGAGGTTATCACAAAGTACTGTTCATTTATGCCTACTGAGATTTTCCTTTCTAAGAAGGATGCTCCAGAAGAGTACGAGACAATCGACGCAGCTGACAAGAGAGACACTGACAAGGTAATCGAGGAGATTCACGAGGAAGCTAAGTTCGAGGAGAAGGAAAATGAAAATGGTGAGAAGGAGAAGGTAGAAGTTTCTCCTGCTAAGGACAAGCTTAAGATTGTAAAGCGTCCAGTTCCTCTCAATGAGACACATCCACTTTGGACTAAGAATCCATCTGAGTGTACAGATGAGGATTACAAGGTATTCTATAGAGACGTATTCCATGACTATAAGGAGCCACTTTTCTGGATTCACCTTAACATGGATTATCCATTTAATCTTAAGGGTATTTTATACTTCCCTAAGATTAATACAGAGTATGATTCAATCGAAGGCACAATCAAGCTCTACAACAATCAGGTATTCATCGCTGACAATATTAAGGAAGTTATCCCTGAGTTCTTGATGCTTCTTAAGGGCGTTATCGATTGTCCAGACCTTCCTCTTAACGTATCACGTTCTGCGCTTCAGAATGATGGATTCGTTACAAAGATTTCTGAGTACATCACCAAGAAGGTAGCTGACAAGCTTACTGGTATGTGCAAGACTGATAAGGAATCATACGAGAAATACTGGGACGACATTGCTCCATTCATCAAGTTTGGTTGCTTAAAGGATAACAAGTTCTGCGATAAGATGAATGACTACATCTTATTCAAGGACATTAATGATGCTTATATTACTCTTCCAGAGCTTCTTATTAAGGAAGAGGAGAAGGCTACTGATGAAAATGGTGATGCAGTTGAGGCAGAAGTTGTTGATGAGAACAAGGAAGCAGATGCTGCTAATGAGGCTCCAGAGGACAAGCGAAAGACAGTTTACTATGTAACTGATGTAGCTCAGCAGGGCCAGTACATTAACATGTTCAAGGAACAGGGCATGAATGCAGTTATCCTTGATCATGCAATTGATACATCATTTATTACTCAGCTTGAGCAGCGCAATGAGAACTACAAGTTCAGCCGTATCGATGCTGATGTAACAGAGTCTATGGTTGAAGAGACATCTGAGGATGAGCTTAAGACTGAGACAGAGACCCTTACAGAGGTATTTAGAAAGGCTCTTAATAACGAAGGTCTTGAGGTCAAGGTTGAAAAGTTCAAAAATAAGGACCTTTCATCTATGATTACTGTTTCTGAAGAGAGTCGCCGTATGCAGGATATGATGAAGATGTATGCTATGGGTGGCATGGATATGAGCATGTTTGGTTCAGCTTCAGAGACACTTGTATTAAATGCTAACAATGATTTAGTTCAGTACATTCTTAACAATAAGGATGGCGAGAATGTAGATGTATTTGCTGCACAGCTTTACGATTTGGCTAAGATTGCAAATGCACCACTTTCTCCTGAGGCAATGACAGAATTTGTTGCTCGTTCAAACAAAATAATGATGCTTTTGGCTAAATAATTCAGTGAAGGCTAACTTGCATATAATTACAACGGCAGACGCATATATCTGCCGTTGTTTTATTATTTTGTGGATAACTTGATATTGTAAAGACTATTTCCTGGATATGTGTATAAATTGTGAAAAAATTATTGTAAAACTATGTTTAATGCTATATATTAGAAGTAGTGGTAGTTTTGGGGTGTGAAAATACCACTAATACGGGGAGACGAAAGTGGGGAAATTTATGGCTGCATCTAGTGCAAAAAAATGGTGGAAAAACGCTATAATTTACCAAATCTATCCTAGAACCTTCTGCGATAGCAATGGTGATAATATTGGAGATATTCCAGGTATCATATCAAAATTACATTATCTAAAAGAATTAGGAGTTGATGTTATTGCGTTAGGTCCTATCTTTCCTAGCCCATACCATGACAAGGGGTACGATACATCAGATTTCAGGGCTATTGATCCAGATTTAGGCACAATGGAAGATTTTGACCGACTTATTAGCCGAGCTAAAAGAGTCGGAATAAAAGTAATGATGGATATTTGCATCGCATCTACTTCTGACGAGCATCAGTGGTTCAAAAAGGCTTTGGCCGGAGATGAAAAATACCGAAATTATTACTATTTAAGTGCATATAAGAGAAACAATTGGCGTGGTATAAGAAGTCGTAGCGCATGGAATAAAGCCGAAAATGGTGAGTGGTTCTTAAGTGTTTTGGGCAAGAATCAACCAGATCTAAATTGGAATAATCCAGATGTTTATGAAGAGATGGCTGATGCAATGAAATTTTGGCTTGATAAGGGTGTAGCTGGATTTAGACTTGATAGTGTCAATATTATATATAAAAATTCCTTGGCTGACGGCGGATTTAACATGTTTGTCAAAGGCGGAGAGCATTACCTAAATACAAAGGGATGTCTTGATATTTTAAGGAGATTAAATCACGATGTTTGGTCTAAACATAAGTGTTTTATTGTAGGTGAGGGCGTATATATAATGCCTGAGGATTCAAAGCACATGTGTGATGGTGGCGTTGATGCGGTATTTTTCATCGGAAGAATTGATTCGGAAAGCAAATTCATTCAGAGACTTCAAAATCGCCACAACAATAAAAAGCTTATCAAGTTAGTAGATAAGGGTCAAAAGACAGTAGAGAACCCTATCAATTATGTTGAGACAGGTGATAATGCTAATTATGTTAAATTCTTTGGAAATGATAAAATTAACTGCTTAAATTTCTCAAAGGTATATACAGGAATGCATCTTTCTCTAATGGGAGTTCCATTTATTAATGATGGAGAGTACTGTAGAGACCCTAAGGTAGAGGATGATCCTACTAGTTTATATTCTTTTACATCTAAGATGATTGAGTTCAGAAAGAATTCAAAAGCTTTATCTGAGGGAGTATACCACAGAGTAGCGGCACCATACGATGTTCTGATTTTTACTCGAGAGGCAAAAGAAGAGAGATTATATATCTATTGCAATCTGACTCCATCAAATAGACAGGTGGAATTTTATGGAGATAGAATTGTGTTTAGCACCTACGATATTGAAAGTCTTGAACCATTCTTTTTAAAGCCTTATGAGTTTCGTATAATAGCATCCAATATTTAAACAAAATAAAAGCTCTGTTAAGCATGTGCCTAACAGAGCTTATTTTATTTATTCGACTTATTTATGCCTCTTTGAGATTTTTATTAGCTGTTGAAAGCATAAGCTTAATACGGTTAAGCTGGTTAACCTCTGATGCACCTGGATCATAGTCGATAGCTACGATATTAGCATCTGGATGCTCGTGACGGATACGCTTGATTACACCCTTGCCAACAACGTGGTTAGGTAAGCAGCCGAATGGCTGAATACATACGATGTTGCTAGCGCCATTTTCAATAAGCTCAAGCATTTCGCCTGTAAGGAACCAACCCTCACCAGTCTGGTTACCAATAGACACGATTTCCTTGGCAGAATCAGCAGTATCAGTAATATAAGCTGGAGCAGTAAATCTCTTTGACTTGTTAAATTCATCTCTTGCAGCACTTCTAAGCCACTCGAAGAATTTGATTCCCATGTTGCATAAGAACTTTGTCTTCTTGCTTGTTCCAAGATTCTCTTCCTTGAAGTTAGCATTGTAGAAGCTGTAGAGTAGGAAGTCTGTTAAATCAGGAACAACAGCCTCTGCACCTTCCTGCTCAAGAAGCTCAGCTAAGTTATTGTTGGCAGCTGGAAGGAACTTAACAAGAATCTCACCAACGATACCAACTCTAGGCTTAACAAGGCCCTCAATAATAGGAAGATTATCGAAATCTCTAATCATCTCGCGGCAAAGCTTCTTAAACTTTCTATGAGAAAGTACCTTTTTATTAGAAACAAATGCGATTGCTTTCTTTCTCCATTTATCATGAAGCTCATTAGTAGAACCAGGAACTGCTTCGTATGGACGGATTCTGTATACACATCTAAGGAGAATATCTCCAAAAATAAGAGCGTAGAAACCGTGCTGTAATAAGCTAAATGAAAGCTTAAATCCAGGGTTCTTCTCTAAACCGCTAAGGTTAAGTGAGATAACAGGTACATCTGGATATCCGGCCTTAGCAAGAGCACGACGGATGAATCCGATGTAGTTAGAAGCACGACATCCACCACCTGTCTGAGAAATCATAAGAGCAGTGTGATTCATATCGAACTTGCCTGTATTAATAGCAGCCATAAGCTGTCCAATTACCATAAGTGAAGGATAGCAAGCGTCGTTGTTAACGTACTTAAGTCCCTCATCTACACATGTACGTGTAGGGATATCTGGTACCACAAGATTGTATCCGGCAGCATTAAAAGCTGGCTCAATCAAATCAAAGTGGATAGGAGACATCTGTGGACAGAGAATTGTGTATTTCTCCTTCATCTCCTCTGTAAATATTACACGGTCGTAGCTAGCTGGTACGATTTCGCGAGTATCCTTTTTCTTTTTCTTGACGCGAAGTGCAGCAAGAAGAGAACGAATACGGATACGTGCAGCACCAAGGTTGTTAACCTCGTCAATCTTAAGGCATGTGTAAATCTTGCCTGAGTTTGTAAGAATATCAGCAACCTGATCTGTTGTAACAGCATCAAGACCGCAACCGAATGAGTTAAGCTGAATCAAATCAAGGTTGTCATGCTTTTTAACATAGTTAGCTGCAGCATACATACGAGAGTGGAACATCCACTGATCCATTACAATAAGAGGTCTTTCTACTTCTCCAAGATTAGAGATAGAATCCTCAGTTAATACAGCGATGCCGTAGCTATTGATAAGCTCAGGAATACCGTGATTAATCTCTGGGTCAACGTGGTATGGACGGCCTGCAAGAACAATACCGTGCTTTCCAGTCTCCTCAAGATACTTAAGGACTTCCTGACCCTTAGCATACATATCATTTCTGAAATTCTCCTGCTCTAACCAAGCGGCGTGAGCAGCATTTCTAACTTCTATAGCACCGATATTAAACTCATCAGCAAATACCTTTATAAGCTGATTTGTAAGAATATCTTCGCTTGAAAATGCCATGAATGGATTAAGGAAACGAACCTTTCCTGATGTAATCTCATCCACGTTGTTTTTAATATTCTCTGCGTATGAAGTAACGATAGGGCAGTTGTAGTGATTGTTTGAATCAGGGAACTCATTTCTCTCATAAGGTACACATGGGTAAAAAATGAAATCTACATTGCCTTCGTTGATAAGCCACTGAACATGACCATGGGCCATCTTAGCAGGGTAACATTCTGACTCAGATGGAATTGACTCGATTCCAAGCTCGTAAACCTTGCGGTTAGAACGAGGAGAGAGAACAACTCTGAATCCAAGCTTCTTAAAGAATGTAGCCCAGTATGGATAATTCTCATAGAGGTTCAATACTCTAGGAATACCTACTGTACCACGTGTGCATTCCTCCTCTGAAAGTGGCTCATACTCAAATAATCTATTGTATTTATACTCGTAAAGATTAGGAATATTCTCTTTATTCTTAACTCCGCCGGCACCCTTCTCACAACGGTTTCCAGTGATGAATGAACGTCCACCAGAGAATCTGTTGATTGTAAGGAGACAGTGGTTAACACATCCCTGACAACGAGTAAGCTTTGTATCAAATGTAAGATTATTAATCTCATCGATTCCAAGTGTTGTAGTTGTAGGATTCTCCTCATAGCGCTCCTTAGCAATAAGAGCACAACCGAAGGCACCCATGATACCTGCAATATCAGGACGGACTACATCTACACCTGCTACTTTTTCAAGGGAGCGAAGTACAGCGTCATTGTAGAATGTACCACCCTGTACAACGATATTCTTTCCAAGCTCTGAAGCATCAGAAAGCTTGATTACCTTAAATAAAGCATTCTTAATAACAGAGTAAGCAAGACCAGATGAGATATCAGCAACTGAAGCACCTTCCTTTTGAGCCTGCTTAACCTTTGAATTCATAAATACTGTACAGCGTGTACCAAGGTCGATTGGGTTAAGTGCAAAAAGTGCTTCCTCAGCGAAATCCTGAACGCTAAAATCAAGAGACTTAGCGAAAGTCTCGATGAAGGAACCACAACCTGAAGAACATGCTTCATTAAGCTGTACACTGTCAACTACGCCATTTTTGATGCGGATACATTTCATATCCTGACCACCGATATCGAGAATACAGTCTACATCTGGATTGAAAAATGCAGCTGCATAGTAGTGAGCAATAGTCTCAACCTCACCGTCATCAAGCTGAAGTGCAGCCTTAAGAAGTGCTTCACCATAACCTGTAGAGCATGAGTGAACGATGTGAGTATCCTCTGGCATAATAGAGTAGATTTCCTTCAGTGCCTTAAGTGATGTGGCAAGAGGACTACCATTATTGCTAGAGTAGAATGAATATAATAACTTGCCATCGTCGCCTACAACTGCAAGCTTTGTAGTTGTAGAACCAGCATCGATACCAAGATATACATTGCCGTGATAGTTAGCTAAGTCGCCCTTTTCTACCTGAGCCTTAGCATGTCTGTCCTTAAACTCTCTGAAGTCTTCCTCAGACTCAAATAATGGCTCAAGTCTGGCAACCTCAAAGTCCATCTTAATACCCTCAGAAAGCTTGTCGATAAGCTGATCCATAGGCATAGATGATTCTTCCTTTGAATTAAGTGCTGAACCAATGGCAGCAAAAAGATGAGAGTTATCAAGTAAGATAGCGTGCTCATCATCCAACTTAAGAGTACGGATAAATGCCTCTCTAAGCTGGTCTAAGAAATGAAGTGGACCACCTAAGAAAGCTACGTGACCTCTGATTGGCTTACCACATGCAAGACCAGAAATAGTCTGGTTAACAACAGCCTGGAAAATAGAAGCGGAAAGGTCTTCCTTTGAAGCTCCTTCATTAATAAGAGGCTGGATATCTGTCTTTGCAAAAACGCCGCAGCGGGCTGCGATAGGATAGATAGCCTTGTAGTCCTTAGCGTATGTATTAAGACCAGGAGCATCTGTCTGAAGTAGAGATGCCATCTGATCGATAAATGAACCAGTACCACCTGCGCAGATACCATTCATTCTCTGTTCTACATTACCGTTTTCAAAATATATAATCTTTGCGTCCTCACCACCAAGCTCAATGGCTACATCAGTCTGTGGTGCATAGAAAGTAAGTGATGTGGAAACTGCTATAACTTCCTGTACAAACTCAACTCCAAGATGCTTTGCAAGTGTAAGACCACCTGAGCCTGTAATCATAGGCTTAACATCTATGGTGCCCAGCGTTGATTTTGCCTGTGTCAACAAGTCTGTAAGAGTCTGCTGGATGTTGGCAAAGTGTCTCTGATAATCTGAGAATAAAATTTTGTTGTCATCATCTAAAACAGCTATTTTAACAGTTGTTGAGCCGATGTCGATTCCGAGTTTGAATAAATTGTTTTTCATAATTGTGATTATTCTTTCCTTATTAAATACATTTTTCCAACTTTACGTATTATAAATGTACTGTAACAAAATAACAATAAACAAAATATTAAATTTGTTAAGAATGGGCTTGCATAATTATTTAAATAGTTGTATAGTTTTGCACAAGACAAAGGCGTCTAAAGAAATTCCCAAAGTGGGAGTTTCTTTAGGCGCCTTTTTTAATGCAAATAGGAGGGCCCACGAAGTGGGAGAACCTGTTTGCCACGGCACACCATCGCACAGCGATTTTTAAATGTGTGCCTTCCCATTTATGATAGGAAGAGTTGGAAGGAGTAGCAAAAATGGATAATCAACAGATGGGATTGTATAGTCCCGAGTTTGAGCACGACAACTGTGGTATCGGAGCTGTGGTTTCCATCAAAGGAATCAAGACTCACCAGACAGTGTCAGATGCTCTGAAAATTGTAGAGAACCTTGAGCATAGAGCTGGTAAAGATGCTCTTGGTGAGACTGGAGATGGAGTAGGTATTTTACTTCAGATTTCTCATAAATTCTTTTCTAAGGTAACTAAGGAAATTGGAATTTCCATTGGCGGTGAGAGGGATTATGGCGTTGGTATGTTTTTCTTCCCTGGTGAGGAGTTGAAGAGAAAACAGGCCATGAAGATGTTTGAAATCATCGTGGAAAAGGAGAATCTTCAGTTCTTAGGATGGAGACAGGTTCCTACAAAGCCAGAGATTTTAGGTAAGGCGGCTGTTGATTGCATGCCTACAATATACCAGGCTTTCATTAAAAGACCTGCAAATTGTAGTAAGGGACTTGATTTCGATAGAAAGCTTTATGTGGCTCGTCGTGTATTTGAGCAAACAGCAGAGGATACCTATGTAGCTTCTCTTTCAAGCAGAACTATCGTATATAAAGGAATGTTCCTTGTAAATCAGCTTAGACTTTTCTTTGCGGACTTACATGATGAGGATTACGAGTCAGCTATTGCTACAGTACATTCTCGTTTTTCTACTAATACAAATCCATCATGGGAGAGAGCACATCCAAACCGCTTTATTGTACATAACGGTGAGATTAATACAATTAAGGGTAATGCTGATAAGATGCTTTCTCGTGAGGAGACAATGGTTTCTCAGGTTCTTGAGCCAGAGATGTCAAAAATTACACCAGTATGTAATCAGGCTGGTTCCGATTCAGCCATGCTTGATAATGCCCTGGAGTTCTTAGTAATGAATGGTATGCCACTTCCTCTTGCAGTTATGATTACTATTCCTGAGCCATGGGTAAAAAATAAGGCAATGGATCAGGCTAGACGTGACTTCTATCAGTACTACTCAACAATGATGGAGCCATGGGATGGACCAGCATCTATTCTTTTCTCTGACGGCGATATTATGGGTGCAGTCCTTGATAGAAACGGACTTCGTCCATCTAGATATTACATTACAAATGACGACTATCTTATCCTTTCATCAGAGGTTGGTGTACTTCCAATTCCTGAGAGCAGAATTAAATTAAAGGATAGATTAAAGCCAGGCAAGATGCTTCTTGTTGATACAGTTGAAGGAAGACTTATTGATGACAATGAGCTTAAGGCTACATATGCAGCTAGACAGCCATACGGTCAGTGGCTTGATGCTAATCTTGCACATTTGGCAGATATTAAGATTCCTAATGAGTCTGTTCCTAAATATTCTCCAGAGGAGAGAGACAGACTTCAAAAGGCCTTTGGATATTCTTATGAGGAAATCAAGGATTCAATCCTTCCAATGGCATTAAATGGTGGTGAAAATACAGGCGCAATGGGTATAGATGTTCCTCTTGCTGTTCTTTCAGAGAATCACCAGCCACTATTTAATTACTTTAAGCAGCTTTTTGCACAGGTAACAAATCCACCTATCGATTCTATTCGTGAGGAGATTGTTACAGCTACAACTATATATTTAGGTACTGCTGGAAATGTGCTTGAGGAAAAGGAAGAGAACTGTAATATGTTACAGATCAATAATCCGATCCTTACAGTAACTGATTTGATGAAAATCAAGTCAATGAATGTGCCAGGTATCCATGCAGAGACTGTGCCTATCACATACTACAAAAACACTTCTCTTGAGAAGGCTATTGATCACCTTTTTGTAGAGGTGGATAGAGTTAATCGTGAGGGTGCCAACATCATCATACTTTCCGATAGAGGTGTGGATGAAAATCACGTTGCAATTCCTTCATTACTTGCTGTTGCAGCAGTTCAGCATCATTTGGTACAGACTAAAAAGAGAACTAGCCTTTCAGTGATTTTGGAGTCAGGTGAGCCACGTGAAGTTCATCACTTTGCAACTCTTTTAGGCTATGGTGCATCTGCCATCAACCCATATTTAGCTCAGGAGACAATTGCTGAGCTCATTGAAAAGGGACAGCTTAAAAAGGATATTCACGCAGCAATCGATGCGTACAATGAGGCTGTTATTTCCGGCATCATCAAGATTGCATCTAAGATGGGTATTTCAACAGTACAGTCTTATCAGGGTGCCAAGATTTTTGAGGCTATCGGTATCAGCTCAGATGTTATTGATAAATATTTTACTGGCACAATCAGCCGTATCGGTGGAATCACAATAGAGGATATTCAGGCTGATGTGGAGATGCAGCATTCAAAGGCATTCGATCCACTTGGACTTTCAGTTGACGAGACTCTTGATTCAAGAGGCCAGCATAAGATGCGCTCAGGTGCAGAGGAGCATTTATACAACCCAGCTACAATTCACCTGCTTCAACTTTCTACTAGAACAGGTGACTACAATACATTTAAGGAATACACAGCCCTTGTGAATAAAGAGGATGCTGTGAGAAATCTTCGTGGATTAATCGACTTTAAATATCCAAAGAAGGGTATAAGTATTGATGAAGTTGAGTCTGTAGATTCAATTGTAAAGCGCTTTAAGACAGGCGCCATGAGTTATGGTTCTATCTCAAAAGAGGCACATGAGACTATGGCAATTGCCATGAATATTCTTCAGGGTAAATCCAACTCTGGTGAAGGTGGCGAGGAAGAAAGTCGCTATACAGTTGGCCCGGACGGACTTAATCGTTGTTCTGCAATCAAGCAGGTGGCGTCAGGTCGATTTGGTGTTACTAGTAGATACTTGGTTAGCGCAAAGGAAATCCAGATTAAGATGGCTCAGGGTGCTAAGCCAGGTGAGGGTGGTCATCTTCCAGGAAAGAAGGTATATCCATGGATTGCAAAGACTAGACTTTCAACTCCAGGTGTAGCTTTAATTTCTCCACCACCTCATCACGATATCTACTCAATTGAGGATTTGGCAGAGCTTATTTACGACCTTAAAAATGCAAATAAGGATGCACGTATTTCTGTAAAGCTTGTATCAGAAGCAGGTGTTGGAACTATTGCCTCTGGTGTTGCAAAAGCAGGTGCTCAGGTAATTCTTATTTCTGGCTACGATGGAGGAACTGGTGCAGCTCCTAAATCATCTATCCACAATGCAGGTCTTCCATGGGAGTTAGGACTTGCTGAGGCTCATCAGACACTTGCCATGAATGGACTTAGAAATAAGGTTGTTATCGAAACAGATGGTAAGCTTATGAGTGGACGTGATGTGGCTATTGCCTGCGCACTTGGTGCAGAGGAATTTGGTTTTGCTACAGCTCCACTTGTAACTATGGGCTGTGTAATGATGCGTGTATGTAATCTTGATACATGTCCTGTAGGTGTAGCTACTCAGAATCCAGAGCTTAGAAAGCGTTTTGCTGGTAAGCCTGAGTATGTAGTTAACTTTATGAGATTTATCGCTCAGGAGCTTAGAGAATACATGGCAGAGCTTGGCTGCAAGACTGTAGATGAGCTTTGTGGTAGATATGACCTTCTGAAGCTTAAGGATGTAGATGAAAGCAAGCGCATGGGCAAGGTTGATTTGTCTGCAGTTGTATCTAATCAACATCCATATGAGAAGATTGAATACGACAAGAAAAATGTATTCAACTTTGAATTAGAGAAGACAGTAGATGAAAAGGTTCTTTTAAAAGAGCTTAAAAAGGCTATTTCATCAGGTGCTAAGGGTGAGGTTGATGTCCAGGTTTCAAATGTGGACAGATCTCTTGGTACACTTTTAGGTGCGCAGCTTACCCGTCAGTATGGTGAGACTCTTGAGGAGGATAGCTATGTTGTAAATTGCCATGGGGCAGGTGGTCAGTCATTTGGTGCCTTTGTACCTAAGGGACTTACACTTAAGCTTGAGGGTGATTCTAACGACTACTTTGGTAAGGGACTTTCAGGTGGAAAGCTTGTGGTTTACCCTTCTAAGGATGCTACATACAAGCAGGATGAGAATATCATCATCGGTAACGTCGCTCTCTATGGAGCTACATCAGGAAAGGCATTTATAAATGGTGTGGCAGGCGAACGTTTTGCAGTTCGTAATTCCGGAGCAACAGCAGTAGTAGAAGGCTGTGGTGACCATGGTTGCGAGTATATGACAGGTGGTAGAGTTGTTGTCCTTGGTACAACTGGCAAGAACTTTGCTGCAGGTATGTCAGGTGGTATCGCCTATGTACTTGATGAGGACGCCACTTTATACAAGAGACTCAATAAGTCTATGGTTAGCCTTGAAACTGTTACAGACAAATATGATGTTCTTGAGCTTAAGAGCATTATTGCAGAGCATGTGGCAGCAACTGGCTCTGTAAAGGGCAAGGAAATCTATGATAATTTCAGTGATTATCTGCCTAAGTTTAAGCGAATAGTGCCATTTGATTACAAGTTAATGATGCAGACCATTGTCCAAATGGAGGAAAAGGGATTGTCATCAGAGCAGGCACAGATTGAAGCGTTTAATCTTTTGATGGGAAGGAGATAGTCATGGGAAAAGCAACTGGATTTTTAGAATATGACCGTGTAGAGGCTGAGGCATTCAGCCCTCTTGAGAGAATTAAAAACTTTAATGAATTTCATCTTCCTCTCAGTGAGGAGGAGCAAAAAAGACAGGGTGCCCGCTGCATGGACTGTGGCGTACCATTCTGTCAGTCGGGTATGACAATAAAGGGCATGACATCAGGCTGCCCACTTAACAACCTTATTCCTGAGTGGAATGAGCTTGTATATCAGGGAAATTATGACTTGGCTTATAAGCGTCTTCATAAGACTAGCAACTTCCCTGAATTCACATGTAGAGTATGTCCAGCTCTTTGTGAGAAGGCTTGTACATGTGGACTTAATGGTGATGCTGTATCCACAAAGGAAAATGAAAAGGCGATAATTGAGTATGCTTATGCAAATGGTTTGGCAAATGCAAAGCCACCAAAGGTAAGAACAGGAAAAACTGTTGCAGTTATAGGTTCTGGTCCTTCTGGTCTTGCTGTAGCTGACCAGCTTAACCGCCGTGGACACCAGGTTACTGTCTATGAGAGAAATGACAAGGTAGGCGGATTGCTTCGCTATGGCATTCCAAACATGAAGCTTGAAAAGCAGATTATAGACCGTAAGATCAAAATCATGGAGGAGGAAGGCGTTAGCTTTATTGTAAATGCGGATGTTGGAGCAGAGGTGAAAGCATCTGATTTGGTAAAGAAGTACGATGCAGTAGTATTGTGCTGTGGTTCCTCAAATCCTCGAGATATTGACGCTGTAGGAAGAAAGGAAGCCAAGGATATTTACTTTGCTGTGGATTTCCTTACCTCTACAACAAAATGCCTCTGGGCTAATGATATGCACCTTGTAGATGGTCAGTATATTTCTGCCAAGGGCAAGGATGTAATTATCATTGGTGGTGGTGACACAGGTAATGACTGTGTTGGTACATCTATCCGTCATGGCTGCAAGTCTGTCACACAGCTTGAGATGATGCCAAAGGCTCCAGATGTAAGAGCTGAGACTAATCCATGGCCTCAGTGGCCACTTGTCTGCAAAACAGACTATGGTCAGGAGGAGGCTATTGCTAAATTTGGTCACGACCCACGTGTCTACACAACTACAGTCAAGGAATTTAAGACAGATAAAAATGGCAACTTAAAATCAGCTGTACTTGTATCTCTTGAGTCAAAGGTAGACAAGAAGAGTGGCCGTAGAATGATGGTGCCGGTAGAGGGTACAGAGAAGGAAGTGCCATGCCAGCTTTGTCTAATTGCAGCAGGATTTTTAGGCTCACAAAAATATGTTACAGATGCCTTCAAGGTAGGTCTTGATGGCCGTACAAATGTGGCATCCGTGAGCGGGGATTCCTTTGCTACAAACGTGAAAAAGGTATTTACTGCAGGAGATATGCATACAGGTCAGTCTCTCGTTGTAAAGGCTATTCGTCAGGGCCGCGATTGCGCCCGAGAGGTGGATGAATATTTGATGGGCTACACCAATCTATAAACCCTCATTGTGGTGTATTTGGCGTAAATATTTTTAGAGAGATGCTTACATAGTCTTGGTAAGCGCGAGCAGGAAGGCTCCATATCTCCATGGGTGGGGCCCACGCCGGCGGGAAAGGAGTAATAGTTTCCAAGCTCTGCGTCGGAAACTATTGCTCTAGTAAGCGAAGCTTACATATCCGGAGGAGGGCCCATGGGGAATATGGAAGGTGGCCTGCGGGAGCATGAAAGACTTGGATAGCATCTCGATAGGATTGTTATCGTAACAAAAAGGGTGAAATTAAAAATTTTAAAAAAAGTAGTTGACAAGGAATTGTCAAAGGAATATTATTCTAGACAAATATTAATCAATGGAACGACAAAGGCGTCGGAAATGATACTACTAAGTATCGTTTTCGACGCCTTTTTGTTTTATAAAAAATCTGGGAAGGGAAAAGAAATATGTGTTCAATAATGGCGTTAAGCAAATGCCACGTTTCCATGAAGGAATTTGAAGAGGCATTTTCTAAGACAGTTTCTAGAGGGCCGGATATGCAAAAGGTCATTCAGGTGAGTGATTCGGTTCTTGGATTTCAAAGATTGTCAATTATGGGATTGACTGAAGCTGGAATGCAGCCTTTTGAATTGGATGGCAATTATGTCATATGCAATGGTGAGTTGTATGGATTCAAAAAGGTGAGAGAAGAGTTGAAAGCAGATGGCTATAAATTCTTCAGCGATAGCGATTGCGAAATCATTTTACCAATGTATCGTAAATACGGAACAGAAATGTTTAATATGCTTGATGCAGAATATGCATTGGTTATTTACGACAAGGATGCAGATGATTTGGTAGCAGCAAGAGATCCAATAGGAATCAGACCTTTGTTTTATGGTTATGACAGTGAAGGCTCTATCATGTTTGCTTCAGAAGCAAAGAATCTTGTTGGTTTAACTGATGAAGTAAAACCATTTCCACCAGGACATTATTACAAGGCAGGTCAGTTCATTTGCTACAGAGATTTGTCAAAGCGCAAGCCTTACAGCAAGGACGGCGTAGAGGAAACAGCACCAAAGATTAAAGAGCTTCTTGTTAAGGGGGTTGAGAAAAGACTAGATGCTGATGCACCAGTTGGATTCCTTCTTTCAGGTGGACTTGATTCATCACTTGTTTGTGCAATAGCACAGAAGATGATGGATAAGCCGATAAAGACATTCGCCATAGGAATGAACGAAGATGCCATCGATTTGAAATATGCAAAAGAGGTTGCAGATTACATCGGCAGTGAGCATCACGAAATAATCATCAACAAGGACATAGTTCTTGAAAGCTTAGAAGAAGTTGTGGCAGCTCTTGGAACTTATGATATTACAACCATAAGAGCCAGCATGGGAATGTATTTGATTTGCAAAGGAATCAAAAAAGAATTTCCAGATATTAGAGTTCTTCTTACTGGTGAGATTTCAGATGAGATTTTCGGTTATAAATACACTGATTTTGCACCAAATGCTGAGGAGTTCCAAAAGGAAGCAGAAAAGCGACTGAGAGAGCTTTATATGTACGATGTACTCAGAGCTGACAGATGTATCTCAGTTCACTCCATGGAAGCAAGAGTTCCATTTGGTGATTTAGCTTTTGTGGATTATGTAATGAGCATTAATCCTGAAATAAAGATGAACAAGTACAACAAAGGAAAATACTTGTTAAGACATGCATTCGAAGGTGATGACTACTTACCATACGACATTCTCTTCAGAGAGAAGGCAGCATTTTCAGATGCGGTAGGTCATTCAATGGTTTATTACCTTAAGGAATATGCAAACAGCATTTACACAGATGAGGATCTGGAAAATGCAAAACGTAAATACGAATATAGAACACCATTTACAAAGGAATCGCTGTTATACAGAGATTTGTTTGAAAAATATTACAAGGGTCAGGCTCACATGATAGCAGACTTTTGGATGCCAAATAAAAATTGGAAAGGCTGTGATGTAAATGACCCATCAGCCCGCGTCCTTTCAAACTACGGCGCAAGCGGAATCTAACCCATGTGGCCCGCGAACAAATAAACAGTTTTCTATGAGGCTGTAGATAACAATCTCTACATACTCTGGACAATCACATTAGTGATGGGAAGAGTATTGTAGGATTGTTAGCGTAACAGCCGGATTACAAGGAGGATATATTATGAGTAAAGTTACAGAGATATTTGGAAGCAAGGTTTTTAATGATGAAACCATGAAAGAGCGTCTTCCTAAGGATGCCTACAAGGCCCTTAAGAATACAGTAGAAGAAGGAAGACCTCTAGATAGAGAGCTTGCAAATGTCATCGCTCATGCCATGAAGGAATGGGCAATCGAACTTGGAGCAACACATTTTACACATTGGTTCCAGCCAATGACAGGTGTTACAGCTGAGAAACATGATTCATTTATTCAGCCAGAGGAAGGTGGAAAAGTTATTATGACTTTCTCAGGCAAGGAGCTTATTAAGGGCGAGCCTGATGCATCTTCATTCCCTTCTGGTGGACTTAGAGCTACATTTGAGGCAAGAGGTTATACAGCATGGGACCCAACATCATATGCATTTATTAAGGATGATACACTTTGCATTCCAACAGCATTTTGCTCTTACTCAGGTGAGGCTCTTGATAAGAAGACTCCACTTCTTCGTTCTATGGAGACACTTGATAAGTCAGCTGTTAGAGTTTTAAAGCTTTTTGGTCATGACGATGTTAAGAGAGTTATTACTACAGTTGGACCAGAGCAGGAATATTTCCTTATTGATTCAGAGATGTACAACAAGCGTCCAGATTTAATCTACTGCGGACGTACACTTTTTGGAGCAAAGCCTCCAAAGGGACAGGAACTTGAGGATCACTATTTTGGAACAATCAAGCCAAGAGTTTCTGCTTATATGAAAGAGTTAGACGAGGAGTTGTGGAAGCTGGGAGTACTTGCTAAGACTAAGCACAATGAAGTTGCTCCAGCACAGCATGAGTTGGCACCAGTTTTCTCGACCACTAATATAGCAACCGATCATAACCAGCTCACCATGGAGATGATGAAGGTGGTGGCAGGCAGACATGGCATGACTTGCCTCCTCCATGAGAAACCATTCGCTGGTGTAAACGGCTCAGGTAAACACAACAACTGGTCTATATCAACTGATACTGGAGTAAACCTGTTAGAACCTGGCGCTACTCCTTCCCAGAATGCTCAGTTCTTATTATTCCTCACAGCTGTTATCAAGGCTGTTGATGAATATCAGGAGTTACTCCGAGTATCTGTTGCTTCTGCAGGAAATGATCACAGACTAGGCGCAAACGAGGCACCACCAGCAATCATTTCTATGTTCCTTGGGGATGAGCTTGAGGCTATTGTAGAGTCAATCATCGATGGAACAGATTACAAAGACATTAAGAAACAAAAGATGTCAGTTGGTTCTGAGGTAATTCCAAGCATTTCAAAGGATACAACAGACAGAAATAGAACATCGCCATTTGCATTTACAGGAAATAAATTTGAGTTCCGTTCTCTTGGTTCAACTGCTTCAATTTCTGGTCCAAACATTGTACTTAACACAATTGTTGCAGAAGAGCTTGATAAGTTCGCAGATGAGCTTGAGGGCAAGGCTGATTTTGATAAGGCACTTGGAGAACTTTTAAAGAGAGAGCTTACAGCTCATAAGAGAATCATCTTCAATGGAAATGGTTACTCAGAAGAGTGGGTTAAGGAAGCTGAAAGAAGAGGACTTGCTAATCTTAAGTCTACAGTAGATGCACTTCCTGCATTCATCGCAGATAAGTCTATTGATGTATTTACAAAGCATAATGTATTTACTAAGGATGAGCTTTACAGCCGTTACGATATTCTTCTTGAGAATTACTATAAGGTAATCGATATCGAGGCACTTACATTTGATTCAATGGTTAAGAAAGATATCGTTGCTGCAGCTAGTGATTATCAGTTTACACTTGCTGAGACACTTAATGCTAAGGCGGCTACAGGACTTTCAGTTGATTCAACTGTTGAAAAGAAGCATCTTGAAAAGGCTTCTAAGCTTGCATTCGAAATGGATGAAAGACTTGAGAAGCTTGAGGCAGATATTGAAAAGGCAAAAGAGCTTTCAGAGACATATGAGCTTGCTAAGTTCCATCATGATGTAATCTTTGCTGATATGAATGAGCTTCGCGAGGTTGTAGATGAGCTTGAGACAGTTATCCCAAGTGACATCTGGCCATATCCTACATATGGAGAGATTCTTTACAGTGTAAAATAAGATTTTTCACATAAGACGGGAAAACACACCCATTATGATTGCCTTCGGCAAAGGGGGTGTGTTGTGGAAAATCATTTTTAAAACAAGTTTAAAAATAATTTTCTTTGTACAAAGGCGTACATGACTCAGGATAATTACCTGAGCATGTGCGCTTTTTTAATAAAGTAATAATTAGGAGGAAAATATTATGGAAGAGTACACAAGTCTACTATTTGGAGTGTGGTTCCTAATTGGCGCTGCATTAGTATTCTGGATGCAGGCAGGATTTGCTATGGTGGAGGCTGGTTTTACCAGAGCCAAAAACACCGGCAATATTATTATGAAAAATCTTATGGATTTTTGTATTGGTACAGTAATGTTTGTTTTGTTAGGCTTTGGTCTTATGTTTGGTGAAGACACATTTTTCGGTCTTATAGGAAAGCCTTCACTTCAGATTTTTACAGACTATGCCAGCTTTGATTGGAGCAACTTTGTATTTAACTTAGTATTCTGTGCTACAACAGCTACAATTGTTTCCGGTGCTATGGCAGAGCGTACAAAGTTCATCAGCTACTGTGTTTATTCAGGTGTTATTTCACTTGTAATTTACCCAATCGAGGCTCACTGGATTTGGGGCGGCGGCTGGTTAGCACAGCTTGGTTTCCACGATTTCGCAGGTTCATGTGCAATTCACATGGTTGGTGGTATCTGTGCCCTTATTGGTGCAAAAATCTTAGGACCACGTATTGGTAAGTTCTCACATGATAAGAATGGCAAGATTGCAAAGGTAAATGCTTTCCCTGGTCATAACATCGCACTTGGTGCACTTGGTGTATTTATTCTTTGGCTCGGCTGGTACGGATTCAACGGTGCAGCTGCAACATCACTTGATCAGCTCGCTTCAATCTTTGTAACAACAACAATTGCACCAGCAGTTGCAACTTGTACAACAATGGCTTTCACATGGGTTAAGTATGGTAAGCCAGATGTTTCAATGTCTTTAAACGCATCACTTGCAGGTCTTGTAGCTATTACAGCTCCATGCGACGTAACAGATGCACTTGGTGCAGCAATCATCGGTATTGTTTCTGGTTTCCTTGTAGTATTTGGTGTATGGCTTCTTGATTATAAGCTTCACGTTGATGATCCAGTAGGTGCCGTTGCAGTTCACATGATGAACGGTATCTGGGGAACACTTGCTGTAGGTCTTTTTGCTACAACTTCAGCTCCTGACAGCGAGCTTACAGGTCTTTTCTATGGGGGCGGTTTTAAACTTTTAGGATTACAGGCACTCGGTGTAGTAACAGTAGGCGCTTGGGCAGCAGTAACAATCACAATTACATTCTCAGTTATTAAGGCAGTCATCGGTCTTCGTGCTTCAGCAGAAGAGGAAATCGTTGGTCTTGATAGAACAGAGCATGGTCTTCCATCAGCATATTCAGGATTTAACATGCTTGAAGATGATTTCGATACAGATGATTATGATGAGGAGACAGCAAGCCTTATTACAGAAACTCTGGAGGCAGCAGGCCTCGCTACTCCTGATGAGGCAATTGAAGTTGAGTACGCTCCTTCACAGATTACATCAGCAGGCAAGCCTCGTATGACAAAGGTTGAAATCCTTTGCAAGGAACGCAACCTTGAGAAGCTTAAGAATGCTTTATTGAAGCTTGGTATTACAGGTATGACTGTTTCTCACGTAATGGGTTGTGGCATTCAGAAGGGTGCGCCAGAGTACTACAGAGGTGTAGCTTTAGAGCCAGCACTTCTTCCTAAGATTCGTGTAGACGTAGTCGTATGTAAGGTACCAGTACAGCAGGTAATTGACACAGCTAAGAAGGTTCTTTACACAGGCCACATCGGCGATGGCAAGATCTTTGTTTACGATGTAGAGCAGGTTGTTAAGATTCGTACAGGCGAAGAAGATTTTGCAGCTTTACAGGATGTTGAATAATAATTAAATTTTCTCTTTACAAATAAGTACGCTTATTGTACACTTTTTGAGTACAAAGGCGTACTTTTTTTGCGAGAGGTGACTCTTGTAAAAAAAAACGCCTTTTTTTTGTTTTTATAGGAGGAATTATGTCTCAGCTATCAGTCAGTGATATCATCGATTTTGTAGAGGAAAATGACGTAAAATTCATACGTCTTGCATTTTGTGACCTCTACGGTAAACAAAAGAATATTTCAATAATGCCACAAGAGTTGAAACACGCCTTTGAAGAAGGTGTTAATTTCGACTCTTTTCTTATTTTAGGGTATGACGATGAACAGGGAGAGGACTTATTTCTTAAGCCTGATCCAGATACCATGCACGTTTTGCCATGGCGACCACAGTCTGGTCGAGTTATTCGTTTTTACTGCGACGTGGTACTTTCAGACGGTAGTCCATACAAATACGACTATCGTAACTTCCTTAAGGAGACACTGGCAAAATGTGGCCAGCTAGGTGTTTCTACAAGAATGGGGCTTAAGTCAGAGTTTTACTTATTTAAAACTGATGAGGATGGAAATCCTACAAATGAGCCATTTGATAATGGCGGATATTTTGATGTAGCTCCAAATGATAAGGGCGAGAATATCAGAAGAGAAATCTGTCTTACTTTGGAGGAGATGGGTATCAACCCTCAGTCATCTCATCATGAGCGTGGTCCAGGTCAAAATGAAATTGATTTCATATCTGGCGACGTGCTTACTACAGCAGACAATCTTGTTACATATAAAAATGTAGTTGAAAATATTGCAGCCAGAAATGGTGTGTGGGCTTCATTTGATCCACTTCCACTTCCAAATGCTCCAGGTAATGGTCTTCATATTAAAATGGCAAATTACCGTGGCGGTGTAAATCTTCAGAATGAGGACAAGGAATTCTCAGAAGGTTTCATGGCTGGAATTATTAATAGAATGAGGGACATTACATTGTTCTTAAATTGCCGCAAGGATTCCTATGACAGATTTGGAATGAATGAGGCTCCAAAGTATATTACTTGGTCAGAACAGAATAATTCCCGTCTTTTTAGAGTTCCAGAATTTAAGGGAAAGAGAGAGCATTTTATTCTTCGTTCACCGGATTCTTGTATTAATCCATATTTAGCAAGTGCGATTATTATTCAGGCTGGTCTTGCGGGAGTTAATAATAAGGAAAAGCTTCCACCAGCACTTGAGGTTAATTCTCGTCAGCTTACAGATGATATTTCAGCAAACTTAGAGATGCTGCCATTATCACTGGATGAGGCTATAGAATGTGCCGAGAATAGTCAGTTCATTAAGAACTCAGACTTTGCAGATATTGCTACTCATTATATAGAAAAGATCAAATCTACTAATTAGTTTCCTAGAAGGAGTTAAATATGGAAAGGGCTTTGATTGTCTGCGACAATGAAAAAGGCACTTCTTTTTATAAATCCTTTCTAAAAGAAAACGGGTTTGTAGATATGATTGTTGCTGAGAATGCTCCAGAAGCAAAGCGAATCATTTCGGACTATGATTTTGATATATGTCTTATAAATGGTCCTATTGGTGGTTCCAGTGGAGAGGAGCTTTCCATTGATATAGCAGAGAAAAATATCTGCCAGGTTATTTTATTTATTAAGGCAGAGTATGCTGAGGAAATAGCATCAAAGGTAGAGGATTTCGGTGTAATTACCGTTCCCAAGCCTATCAATAAGCAGCTTTTCTGGCAGGCGCTTAAGCTTGCCCGTGTGGCCCAGAGTCGTATCAATATGGCTCACAAAGAAAGTGCAAAGCTGGAGAAAAAGCTTAGTGATTTAAAAATTATTTCCAGAGCAAAATTGCTTCTGATTATCAATAGAGATGTTTCAGAAGAAGAAGCACATAAGATTATCGAAAGACAGGCAATGGATTCCCGGTTATCCAGGGCTGATGTGGCTAAAGAAATAATAAGAGAATATGAAGGAGAGTAAAATGACAAAGCATGTATTTGTTACAGGTGGCGTAGTATCAGGATTAGGTAAGGGTATTACAGCAGCCTCACTTGGACGATTACTTAAAATGAGAGGATATAAGGTGGCTTCACAGAAATTGGATCCATATATGAATGTTGATCCAGGAACTATGAGCCCATACCAGCATGGCGAGGTTTTTGTTACTGATGATGGTGCAGAGACTGATTTGGATTTAGGTCACTATGAGAGATTTATCGATGAGAGCCTTAACAAATATTCTAATCTCACATCTGGAAAAGTATATTGGAACGTACTTAACCGTGAGAGAAAGGGAGAATATTTGGGACAGACAGTTCAGGTGATCCCACATATCACAGAGGAAATTAAGCGATTCATCTATATGGGTGCCAAGACTTCTGACTGTGATGTGCTTATCACAGAAATCGGTGGTACAACAGGTGACATTGAGTCCCAGCCATTTTTGGAGGCAATCAGACAGGTGTCTTTGGAGCAGGGCAGAGAAAATTGCCTATTTATCCATGTAACACTTGTACCATGGCTTTCAGGTTCTGAGGAGCACAAGTCAAAGCCAACACAGCATTCTGTTAAGGAGCTTCAGTCTCTTGGTATTTCACCAAATATTATTGTTTGCCGTGTTGACCACCCACTTGAGCAGTCTATCAAGGACAAGATTTCACTTTTCTGTAATGTAAAAAAGGATTGCGTAATTGAAAATGATACTCTTGATTGTCTTTACGAAGCACCTCTTATGATGCACAAGTACGGACTTGATGATGTGGTTTGCCGTGAGCTTGGTCTCGAGAACAACCCTCCTAAAATTGATGAGTGGGAGAAGATGGTTGAGAACATCAAGGGCCTTAAGAAGACAACTAAGATTGCAATCGTTGGAAAGTATGTAGCTTTACATGATGCATATCTTTCAGTTAGAGAGGCCCTTTACCATGGCGGCTATGCAGATAGCGCCCATGTGGATATTAAATGGGTTGATTCTGAGGAAATCACAAAAGAAAATGTAGAAGAATACCTTGGAGATTGCGATGGTATTTTAGTTCCAGGCGGATTTGGAGATAGAGGCGTTGAAGGCAAAATCGAAGCCTGCAGATATGCAAGAGAAAATGATATTCCATATCTTGGCATTTGCCTTGGAATGCAGGTGGCTGCAATTGAATTTGCCAGAAATGTATGTGGTATCGAGGATGCCAACTCTCGTGAGTTTAATAACACAGGTAAGAATTGCGTAATTGACCTTATGGAAGAGCAGATGGCAGTTCTTAGAAAGGGTGGCACAATGAGACTTGGTGCATACCCATGTGCTGTTCGAAAGGACACTAAGCTTTATGAGGCTTATGGTTCAGATAATATTTCCGAGCGTCATAGACATAGATTTGAGTTTAACAATTCATATAGAGATGTAATGACAGAAAAGGGACTTACTATTTCTGGTACATCACCTAATGATGAGGTAGTTGAGGCTATTGAGGTATCAACAAATAAATTCCATGTGGGAGTTCAGTTCCACCCAGAGTTTAAGAGCCGTCCTAATAAGCCACATCCTTTATTTGCGGCATTTATTAAAGCAAGTTTAAAATAGTACTGTACAAAAGTAACTGTTTCCGATTAAAATAGAGTCGTATGAGGTATATTTACCTTGAAATCTAACAAATCTTATTTGATGGGAGGAAAATATGTTAGAAAAAAGATTCAAACTCAGCGAAAACAATACTACTGTTAAAACAGAGATTATCGCTGGACTCACAACATTCATGACAATGGCATACATCATTGCATTGAATCCAAACATTCTTACAGGCTACCGTGCAGGTGGAGATGAGCTTTGGAATGGTATATTCCTTGCTACATGTCTTTCATCAGCAGTTGCTATGTTTGTAATGGCATTTCTTGCAAACAAGCCATTCTGTCTTGCTCCAGGTATGGGTCTTAACTCATTCATGGCAATTGTTATCGGCAACTTAGTTGCTATGACAGGTATGGGATATGTTGAGTCATTCCAGTCAATGCTTTGCATTATCCTTATCGAAGGTGTTGTATTCTTGATCCTTTCACTTCTCAATGTCAGAGAGAAAATTGTTGACGCTATTCCACTTGGCATTAGACTTGGTATTTCACCAGCTATTGGTCTTATGCTTCTTAACATTGGTTTTGGCTCAAATGTATACATTGCAGATTCAAACTTCAATCAGTTCTTTGTTATGAAGGATTTCTTTGGAGCTCTTACAGCTGGTTATGCTAGAGATACAATGACAGATGCTTATCCAATTATGGTTCTTTCTGCAATTACAATGTTCGTAGGACTTTTTGTAATTGTTGTACTTGCATCTAAGGGCGTTAAATCAGCAGTTATTCTTGGAATGTTTGCTGCATCTATCCTTTACTGGATTTGTGATTTTGCAGTACTTGGCAACAATCCATTTGCTTCACTTGAGACAGCTTCATTTGTTCCAGCATTTGGAGATATGGCTGCTACTACATTATTTAAGTTTAACTTTGCTGGACTTGCTCAGATGGGGTGGTTCACAGCTATTACTCTTGTTATCACATTCTGTATCATCGATATGTTTGATACAATTGGAACACTTGTTGGTACAGCTTCACGTGCAGGTATGGTAGACCGCGAGGGTAACATGCCTAACATGAAAGAGGCACTTCTTTCAGATTCAATTGGTACAATCGTAGGTTCTTGCACAGGTACATCGACAGTTACTACATTCATCGAGTCTGCATCAGGTGTTGAGGCAGGTGGACGTACAGGTCTTACAGCGCTTACATGTGGTATCGCTTTTGCAGCATGTATTTTCCTTGCTCCAATCGCAGCTATCATTCCAGCAGCAGCTACATCAGCAGCACTTATCTATGTAGGTGTTCTTATGATGACAGGTCTTAAGAAGGTTAACTTTGATGATCTTTCAGTTTGTGTACCAGTTACAATCATGCTTATTGCAATGCCAATCTCTGGTTCTATCGGACATGGTATTGGTCTTGCTATGATTTCATACACAATAATCAAGATATTTACTGGTAAGGCTAAGGAAGTTTCAGCACTTACATATGTGATTTCACTTCTTTTCCTTATTAAGTTCTTCTTAGCAGTTTAAGACTTATATAATTAGTTAATTTGAGAGCGCATTGCAATTTGCAGTGCGCTCTTTTTACTATTCACAGTTAAATATGGATAGAAAATAATGCTCACAGCAATGTGGGCTTTATTTTTGCAGAGGGAACAATTAGAATTGTTTTATTAAAAAATCGGGATTTGTGGAGGATGATAAATATGAAAAATAGATTATCTTGGCTGTTAATTTTGTTAAATGTGATTGGCTGCCTATGTCTTGCTTATAGCAGCTACTTGTTTCTTTCCGGAAGCACTATAGTTGATGTACCGGATGCAATGCTGCCAATGGAAAGATGGGAAAGAGGAGGTTGGCTACTTACTATTGGAATGATTCCACTGATAATAGCAAACTTCTTAGGTTATGGATATATTCAATTTGGAAATAAGAAAAACAGACTGCTTATCTTCATTCCCTCTGTTATCTGCATAATTTTAGTAGCATGCTTTTGGGGGAAGGGAATAATATAATTTCAGTTTGGTGAAATAATGGCATCATTACTAGGCGGGGCTTATGCTCCGCCTAGTAGTTCGTTTAAGGTATATGGATTTTTATTTTTGATGGGATTATTTAGGGACACCTCTGTCTTTTATTATTTACACAGTTGATAAATGAGAGAGACGGAGGTTATAACATGAAAAAGAGAGGCTTAGATAAGGGATTGATTGTTTCATTTGGCACACTTGCATTGTTGTTTGCAGTTGGGATATTGTTTTTTGTTCTATTTATTTTTGATATCGATATAACAGAGAATTTGACTAGCGTAGTTGGCTCATATTCAGGACTTTCTGGAGGGATTTGGCTTATATTACTTCTGAGAAATTGTTGACTATGTATAGTGCTTTTTCTATAATTAAATTATCTATATGTAGTGTGGCTTTTGTTCCAAAATGCTAATTCTAGTATTGATGCCACAGAAAGTGGAAGGTAATTGATTATGAATAAATTGTTTAAAAGGACTATAAATATTGTTGCTATTGGGATTATGGTTTTTGCGATGAACATCGTTGCTTTTGCTCAGGGCACAACCACGATTTCTGTTTCCAAAAGCTCTGCTGCGGTGGGAGATTCTATTACAGTTTCCGTAACTGCCACAGAGAGCGGTACAGTTACTGTTAAGTACACATCTAGTATGTTGACTCTCAGTAGTTGTTCAGCTTCAGGATATAGTTCTCAGGGTAATTCAGTTACTTTTGATGGCAAGACAGGAGATTTAGTATTTTCAGCAGCGGCAGAGGGTACAGCTTCTATTATAGTTTCATCATCTAGCTGTTCAGGTAGTAGTACTACTCTTACTATAGGTGGCGGGTCAGCAGCGGCAGCTGAGGCTCCAGCTGAGCCAGAGCCAGCAGCAGAGGAACCTGCAGCTGAAGAGCCAGCGGCAGAAGAGCCTACAGAGCAGCCAGCAGCTCCAGCGGCACCATCAGGTTCAGCAGTTGGTACTCTTAATGCAGACGGTGGATTTGATATAGGTGGAGTTCCTTACGTAGTTTCAGAGCGTTACAAGGACAATGAAATCCCAGCTGGTTTTGATAAGACTACAATCAAAATCGGTTCTGGTACATACAGTGAGCTTACTAATGGCGCTATAACACTTTTATATTTGAAGCCTGCTGATAATACACAGGGTTCAGGTGTTTTCTATATTTATGATGAGGCTGCAGGTACAGTTTCCAATTTCGTATTATTAGGTGATGCTGACAAATACGTCCTCGTTAAGGAGGCAACAGATGCACCTGGTAGCGGTTTCTCACAGACAGTAGTTAATGTTAATGGAGTTGATGTTCCAGCATTTACCATTGATGGCGCAGAATTCTTCTATGTATATGGTCAGAATCAGGATCAGGTAGAGGGATGGTTTGTTTATGATCAGACTTATGGCACTGTATCACGTGTTGATACATCAGCACTTGCATCAGGTTCAGATTCTTCAGATGATGCTGCAGAGGCTACAGCAAGTGAGCCTACTGACAATAGCGTATACAAGGAAAAGCTTGGCTTATACAGAAAGATAATAATGGGACTTATTGTTCTTTGTGTTATCCTTCTATTCATTACAATTAATAAGATTCTTAAGTCTCGTGGAGATGACGATGATTTCGATGGAGATGTTTTTGCTAAGTCTCCAGTTAAGGCTTCTAGAAAATTACCTCGTTCAATCGTTTTCAATAATCCTGATGAGGATGAAGAAGAGGAAGAAGATGAGGATATCTTCGAGGACGAGGAAGAGGAATACGACGATTACGACGACTTCAGCACTAGCGAGGGCTCTTTTGAGGAGCGTCGTGATGCTAGTCTTAATATGATGGATCTTAATGATCTTTAATCTGATTTGGCAAAGGAGCTAAATATGGAATATTCAAAACAGGCTAAAAGAGCCATTACTGGTGCTTCAAAGCTATCTAAGTCTTTACAGCACAGTTATGTTGGCACAGAGCATTTGCTTATTTCTATTATTGACCAGGAAAATTCTCTTGCTGCAAAGGTTTTGAATTCAAATGGTGTTAATAGAGATAATCTACTTAAATTAGTAGAAGAACTTATTTCTCCAGGTGGAGAAGTGGCTGTTCAGGAGCGCGATGGTTACACTCCAAAGATGGAACAGCTCTTAGATCACGCTGCAGATGAAGCAGACAAATGTAATTCAAAGACAATAGGCACAGAGCACTTACTTCTTGCTATGATTCGCATGCAGGATTGTTCGGGAGCTAGACTCCTTAACTCTCTTGATGTTAATCCGCACAAGCTATTTTCAGAGCTTGTAGCAGGTATGGGTGCCGAGGGTGCTGTATATAAGGAAGAGATGCAGGCTATTAACAATGGCCGCAAGAAAAATGATGTCTCATATTTGGACCAGTTTTCTAGAGATTTGACTCAGATGGCAGAGGACGGAGAACTTGATCCTATTGTAGGCAGAGACTCAGAGATTCAGCGAGTTATACAGATTCTTTCTAGACGTGGTAAAAATAATCCATGTCTTATTGGTGAACCTGGAGTTGGTAAGACAGCTATAGTAGAGGGCCTTGCTGAGAGAATTGTGGAGGGAAGTGTTCCTGATTCTGTTAAGGACATTAGAGTACTTTCACTTGATCTATCTGGCATGGTTGCAGGTTCTAAATATCGTGGTGAGTTCGAGGAGAGAATCAAGCGAGTTATTGCAGAAGTAATCGAAGAGGGTAATATCCTTCTATTTATAGATGAGATTCATACGCTTATTGGTGCCGGCGGAGCAGAGGGAGCTATTGATGCTTCCAATATTTTAAAGCCTGCTATGGCAAGAGGCGAGATTCAGATTCTCGGTGCTACAACTATTACTGAGTATCGTAAATACGTAGAAAAAGATGCAGCTTTAGAGCGTCGTTTCCAGCCAGTTGTTGTGGAGGAGCCATCTACAGAGGAGACTATCGCTATTCTTAAGGGCGTTAGATACCTGTACGAGGAGCATCATGGAATAGTTATTCCAGATGAGGCTGTTGAGGCTTGCGTTAATCTTTCAGAGAGATATATTGCAGATAGATTTCTCCCTGACAAGGCTATAGATTTAATGGATGAGGCAGCTGCTTCATTGAAACTATCATATGTTAAGAAGACTGATAATAAGGATGATGGTCTTGACGATCGTATAGCAGTTTTGGCTGAGGAGATGGAAGAGGCTATTATTGCAGGAGATATTGCTCTTGCCAGCCAGCTTAAGCAGGAGAAGGACAATCTTCTTGAGCAGAAGCTTGCAGCTGAGAAAAAAGCTTCTCGTAAGAAACAGACTAAAAAGGCAGTCCTTACAGAGAATGATGTGGCTGCAGTTGTTGCCCTTTGGACTAAGATACCTGTTGCTAAGCTTACAGAGCAGGAGTCAGTTAGACTTAGAAAAATCGAAAGCATTTTACATAAGAGAGTTATTGGACAGGAGGAGGCAGTTTCTGCTGTCGCTCGTGCTGTCAGACGTGGTAGAGTTGGCCTCAAGGAAAAGGGAAGACCTATTGGTTCATTCCTATTCTTAGGTCCTACTGGTGTTGGTAAGACAGAGATTTCCAAGGCTCTTGCAGAGGCAGTCTTTGGTAATGAATCATCTATGATTCGTGTCGATATGAGTGAGTACATGGAGAAGCACTCAGTATCTAAGATGATTGGTTCGCCTCCAGGATATGTTGGATACGAAGAGGGAGGTCAGCTTTCAGAGAAGGTTCGTCGCAATCCTTATTCGGTTATCCTATTCGATGAGATTGAAAAGGCACATCCAGATGTGTTTAATGTGTTGTTACAGATTCTTGATGACGGTCATGTTACAGATTCTCAGGGACGCAAGGTAGACTTCAAGAATACCATCATTATTATGACAAGTAATGCCGGAGCTCAGGCTATTGTTGAGCCTAAGAAACTTGGTTTTGCTTCAAAAGAAGATGCAAGCAAGGATTACGAGTTCATGAAAAATGGCGTTATGGAAGAGGTTAAGCGTATTTTCAAGCCAGAGTTCTTGAATCGTATTGATGAGACTATTGTATTTAGAGCTCTCACTAAGGACGACATGAAGAAGATCGCAGCTCTTCAGGTTAATCAGTTTATTTCTCGCTGCAAGGAGCAGATGGATATTACAGTATCTATCCCAGCAGCAGTTAAGACATGGATTGTGGAGAAGGCTTTTGACCCTAAATACGGTGCTAGACCTATCCGCAGAAAGATTCAGACTGCCCTTGAAGATGTTATGGCAGAAGATATTTTAGCAGGCAAAATCAAGTCCTATGACTCAGTTAAGGCTAAGGTTAAAAAGGATGAAGTTGTTTTTGAAAAATGCTAATTTTTATGGTCTATGATTATTGTTAAAAACAAGTTCCTTTGTTATAATCGGACTAAGACAAGCCGTTCATGGCAGCAATACAGGAGGATTTGAGATGGCTGTAATTAGCGAATTGATTCGCAGCGAAGCAGACGGAACTATCAGTTTTGGTGACTACACACTTTCTGATAAGAAAAAGCTTGATAATTACAAGCATGAAGGGGATTTATACAAGGTTAAGACTTTTGCAGACATTACAAAGCTTGAGCGCAATGGCATGTTTGTATATGAGTCAGTACCTGGTACAGCAGTTGCTAATTTTAATTGTACTTCAGAGCAGGTATCATTTACCGTTGAGGGTAAGGAAGATGCCATGGTTACATTAGAACTTGAGCCAGAGACAGATTACGAGATTACTGTTGATGGTGCTAACGCAGGTCAGATGAAGACCAATGTAGGCGGTAAGCTTAATATTTCAGTTGAGCTTGATCCAGGCGTAGCTGTTAATGTAACTGTTAAGAGAGTTTAATACTGCAGACGATTTATAATCTTCCCATAGAAATATGGGGAGATTTTTCTATATAATATAGATAAAAATGAGAGGAGAATAATATGGCAAAAAAGAATGTATCTGTATTCTTTTGTCAGGAATGTGGGAATGAGACATCTAAGTGGTCTGGACAGTGTCCTGCTTGCGGTGCATGGAACACTCTTGTAGAAGAGGTGGTTGATAAGTCCACTATCAAGACCCGTGCTAAGGTTTCAGATGTTAAGCCTACAAAGATAATTGATGTTACAGCCTCAAATGAAAATAGAATCTCTACTAATATAGAAGAGTTTGATAGAGTACTTGGCGGTGGTATAGTTCCGGGCTCCATGGTATTAGTCGGCGGCGACCCAGGAATTGGTAAGTCTACCTTGCTTTTACAGACCTGTAGAGAACTCTGTCTAGCTGGTGTAGATGTTATGTATGTATCTGGTGAGGAGTCTCTTCAACAGATTAAGATTCGCGCAGATAGAATAGGCAAGTTTAATGACAAGTTGGATCTTTTATGCGAGACCAATCTAGATACTATTAAGGCAGTGGTAGAGCGAGAGAAGCCTACAGTACTTATAATCGATTCTATCCAGACTATGTACAATGAATCTGTTACATCGGCTCCTGGTTCTGTATCTCAGGTTAGAGAGTCCACAAGTGTTCTTATGGAGATTGCCAAGGTACAGGGGATAGCTGTATTTATAGTTGGTCATGTTACTAAGGAAGGTACTGTGGCGGGCCCTAGAGTTTTAGAACACATGGTAGATACAGTTTTATATTTTGAAGGTGATAGACATGCTTCCTATAGAATACTTCGTGGCGTAAAAAATCGATTTGGTTCTACAAATGAGATAGGCGTCTTTGAAATGCGAGATGTGGGACTTATGGAGGTTAAGAACCCGTCAGCTGTTATGTTGGATGGTAGACCAGAGAATGCAACTGGTTCTATTGTTACATGTTCTATGGAAGGAACTCGTCCTATTCTTGTTGAAATACAGTCTCTAGTTAGCAAGACTGCTTTTGAGATACCTAGACGTATGGCTACTGGCTGTGATTATAATAGAGTGAATCTGCTTGTGGCGGTTTTGGAGAGAATGCGTGATGCAAAAGCTAATAGGTCCTGTGGTATTTTTCTAGGCCGTTCTGATATATATGTAAATATAGCAGGTGGTATCCGTATAAATGAGCCGGCAGTAGACCTTGCGATAGCTATGGCTATCTACAGTAGCGAGAAGGAGATTGCTGTAGATGCTAAGACCATTATATTCGGAGAGATAGGATTATCTGGCGAGGTGCGTTCTGTAAGTATGGCAGAGCAGCGTGTAAGTGAGGCCAAAAAGCTTGGCTTTGAAAAAGCTATTATTCCATATTCCAATATGGCATCTGTTTCTAATATAAAAGGAATAGAAGTGGTTGGAGTGGCAAATGTAAAAGAAGCAGTAGATGCTATATCTCGTTAATAATATGAGACCTCAAGGCAATATCTTGGGGTCTCATTTTTAATTGTAAAAATAATTAGTACAATTCACACAATTTTACCAGATACGGGCAAATAGATTTACTTTAAAAAATCACAGAAAATCTGTTGACACTAGTGATTCTAGGTGCTATTATAATCGAGCACTGAGGGAAACGAAGTGCTGAAGCGAAACAGGAAATTGAGAAAATTGTTCATACAATTTTAATTTCTTAAAAAGTTTCAAAAATAAATAAAAAAGTTGTTGACAAACGGCTAGCGACATGATAGTATAAACGAGTTGCTGCTGAGGGCAACAACAAAGCGAAGATTGATAACTGAACAGTGAAACAAACCTTGAATTAATACAAGTTTTTAAAACATGTATCCTTGAAATTCATTTAGTTTCTAAGACG